>JBLXBZ010000001.1:0-773485 GCA_048265185.1 Stappiaceae bacterium
TGAAAATTAAAATATAATAATATTTAATATTGTACGTTGATATTTGTGACATACTTTAAATTAAATGATTAAGAATATGAGTATAGCATGGTTTCTTAAGTAGTTTTGTTTTTATTGCATTAATTGTATTTATTTTTGTTTTGTGTGCGGGTGATTGTGGGGTTGGGCGGATTTTTTGAGTGTTGTAAGAAAAACACACCGAATTCAACATCGCACGACTTGGCTCGTTGGAAGTGCTTGTTCTGCTTGAAATGGGGGTGCGGCTCTGCGAGTTTCCTGTTGCGGGCAATCACGGGGTTGCCACCCGATTACTGGTTTTTTCTGCCACCCAATTTTGGGAACACAGATTTGACGTAACGGGGTCGCGGGGAACGGGGTTCTGAACGGATGTCATTAATGGCTCCATTCTACTTCGAAAACTTTGAGACTCTTTTGGAGGTCAGAAAATGAACATCAAGAGCATTCTGCTCGGCGCTGCTGCCGCCGCTGCTGCTGTAACTGGCGCACAAGCCGCCGATCTTCCGGTTGCACCGGAGCCTGTAGATTACGTTCGCGTTTGCGACGCGTTCGGCACAGGCTTCTTCTACATTCCTGGCACAGAAACATGCCTGCGTGTTCGTGGCCGTGTTCGTGCTGAATACCGTTTCAACGATTTCGGTTCGCGTCCTAACAACTGGACGAACCGGATGGCTAACGACACGTCCACACGTGCTCGTGGCTACGTATACCTGGACGCACGCACCAACACCGAATACGGTCTGGTTCGCGCTTACACGGAAATCTACGTAACTGCTGATTCTGGTAACGGCTCTGGCAACATCAAGCTTGGCAAAGCATACGTTCAGTTCGGCAACTTCACAGTTGGTCGCGCCGGTTCGTTCTACGACTTCTACACAGGCAACACCTTCGGTAACCTGGGTCAGCAGTGGTCGGATAACGGCGACGCATGGGTTGCAGCTTACACAGCTGGCTTCGGTAACGGCATCTCCGCTACTCTGTCGGTTGAAGATGGTACGTTCCGTCAGCAGGGCCTTGTTTCTTCAACAGGCGTAGACGGCTATGCCGGTCACCGTATTCCTGACATTGTCGCCAACCTGCGTGTAGACCAGGGTTGGGGTTCTGCTCAGTTGATGGGTGCTATCCACGAAGTACGTTTCGCTGAAGCTGCTGCTTCTGGCCAAGTTGGCTGGGCAATCGGCGCTGGCGTAACTGTTAACCTGCCAATGCTCCTTCAGGGTGCAAACGTAACTTTGCAGGCTAACTATGCTGACGGCGCTCTGAAGTACGTTTCCGCTAACCTGCCTAGCGCAGCGTTCGACGGCGTATACAACGGCGTTAAAACCGACACTTCGACTGCATGGTCGGTTTCTGGTGGCTTCTACCTGCCTTGGACTGCAACATGGTCCACAAGCCTTGACGCTTCTTACGCTGACGTTGACCAGAAGCTCACAGCTCCTGACTTCTCGCGTTGGGGCGTTGGCGCCAACCTCGTTTGGGAGCCAGTTTCTGGTCTCCAGATCGGTGGCGAAGTTGAATACCGTGACACGAACTTCTCTTCGAACCTCATCAGCGATTACGACGAAGCTATGATCACTTTCCGTGTTCAGCGCTCGTTCTAATCGATACGAGATCGATATTTCTGATCTAGGTCTTTCCTGACTTTCGATCAGTCAAAAGGCCCGGCAAGTCCAAATTGCCGGGCCTCCCCTTTTTAAAGGGGGTGTTTCACTGTTGATTTTAAATTTCGCCTTCGGGCGATTTTTTGTTTTAAATTTCATTATGCGCTAAGGCATTGCGTAATATGATTTATTTTCAATTTGGCGTCCTTTTTTCGTGTCATCCGTGCAACACGTGGATTTGAAACCCTCTCTTCGATCTTGCATTTTCCCTTATTCGATTGCGCTTCTGGCGTTCGTACGTATTTTAGTCGTTGCGAGTTGCTCTCGTAACATTGCGTTGCGGACGTTTTGGACTTCCAACCCCAATCACGTCTTGAGCTAAATTACTTGCGGGGATTGAAGCTGTTACAGCTTCTTAATTGGCTGATTGGAGGTCAGGAAATGACTTTAAGAAAAATATTTATTGCTTCTACATGTGTTTTTGTATCCAGCGTTAGCGCTCAATCTGCTGACGTGCCTCTTCCGGTTGCGCCTGAATCGGTTGACTATGTTCGGGTGTGCGACGCCTTCGGCACAGGTTTCTTTTATATTCCTGGGACTGAAACTTGCTTGCGTTTACGCGGCAGGGTGAGAGCGGAATACCGTTTGAATAATTTCGGCACGCCTACCAGTATACCGCAGGCTTATGGCGCGTTGCGTAATAATTGGTCGCATCGCGCTGAGGACGCGACGTCTTCCATGGCTCGCGGTTATGTCTATTTCGACGCTAGGACAAATACGGAATTTGGCCTTGTGCGAGCTTTCACTGAAATTAAGGTGACGGCAGAAAGTGACGACGCTGGCGACACATCTGTTTCTCTCGGTAAGGCGTACGTTCAATTTGGCGGTTTGACGGTTGGCCGGGCTGGATCTTTCTTTGATTTTTACACCGGCAATACGTTTGGCACTCTTGGGCAGCAGTGGTCAGATAATGGCGACTCCTGGGTGGCGGCATATACCGCAGGCTTCGGCAGTGGCGTTTCGGCGACCCTGTCAATTGAGGATGGCAGCTACCGTCGTCAGGGGCTGGAAGTTGCGGGTGCGGCAAACTATGCGGCTCCACGGTCGGTGAATTACGCTGGAAATCGCTGGCCTGATCTCGTGGGACAACTGCGTATAGATCAGGGCTGGGGTTCAGCGCAATTGATGGGTGCATTGCATGAAGTTCGTTTTGCGGACGCTTCTGCAAGGGGCGTGATTGGCTGGGCGGTTGGCGCAGGCGCAACGCTGAATATGTCATCTATACTTGAAGGCGCTAATTTGACGCTGCAAGGCGTATTTTCAGATGGCGCGCTGAAATACACATCGGTTAATCTTCCAAGTATCGCATATGACGCGGTGTATAACCCGGCGAATGATAAAACCTATACGGGGCAGGCCTGGTCCTTATCAGGAGGGGCTTATTTACCGTGGACGAACACGGTTTCTACGAGCCTTGACGCTTCTTTTGTCAATGTTGACGAGAAAATTGGTTTCACTAAATATAGTCTTCAACGTTGGAATGTTGGAGGAAATTTGGTTTGGGAGCCGGTTACAGGTTTGCAGCTTGGCTCGGAGCTTGAGTATCGTTCGACGAATGTGAATAGGGAAGATCTGATCACGAGTTATGATGAAATGGTCGCAACTTTCCGTGTTCAACGCTCATTCTAATATCAGGTTGTTAGATAGTTGAGTTGCATTCCATTTGGCCCGGCGGTTTCGCCGGGCTTTTTTTATCTTTATGGTTTGGAATGGAAAAACTAAGAAATTTTGACGCTTGAACCCTCGCAAAACGACAGGATTTTTTCGAGGATCTCGCGCTCCCACAGCATCGGCGTGTGCCCCTGACCTTGAGCTGTCAGCGCCGTCATGCCTGGGCGACGGCTGGTCATTTGATTCAAAATTGCGACGGTGAGAACGTCTGAGTTCTCCCCGCGAATCGTCATCAATGGAATCGCGTTGATATTGTCGAAAACCTCCCATAGTTCTGGAAGGGGAACGCTGGGTTGAATGTCCTGCAACGTGTTGCGCAGGGCAGGATCGTAATTGAGGCGTAACTTGTCACCATCCGTGCGGTATAATTGGCGTGTGAACCGCAGCCAGTCATCGTCGTCAAGGTTGGGGAATTGCGCTCGATTACGCTCTTTCAGGCGCGCGCTGGCGGTTTCCCAGCTATCCGCCTCCATCGAGACGCCGACACTGGCGGCGATCCGGCTGATTCCCTTGCTCTCTAGTTTGGGGCCAACGTCGTTGAGTATGACGGCGTTCACCCGCTGCGGCGCTATGTTTGCGAGCAGCATGGCGTGGAGCCCGCCGCGCGAAGAGCCGACGATGGAAAACGAATCCCAGCCAAGTTGGTCAATTACGTGAAAAATATCTCGTGATTCGACCGATAGGTTATAATTTCTCCAATCGGCGTCAAAGTCTGACAAGCCGCGTCCGCGATAGTCCAGCGCGCAAACCCTGTGGCCCCGCACGGCGAAAAATTCGCCCATAGCGTTGAAGTCGAGAGAATTCCGGGTCAATCCAGGAAGGCAAAGAATGGGGGAGGCTATAGGTGGTTCTTTTTTCGGCTCCCAAAACCTGGCGCCTAAATGCAGTCCATCGCTGCTTTGGAAAAGCTGCGTTTTGTGAATGAACGCAAGTTGCTCACCAGCGTTTGCCGCGTCGCTATATGGAGTTTGGTTGAGTACGCTCGTCATGTTCGTCTCGCATAGATGTAAAGGCGCCGCTTCTATCCACCATAACGCGTTTTTCACGATAGATAACATATTTTCCATGGTAAGTAGTCGTTGCAGAACAGAAGAGCGCGCACTATTCTCCGGCGCTGAATGGCGGTTACGTCATCGTTTTGTTTTTGTCATCCATAAGGAAGCTTGAAATGTTTAAGGGATCGATCACCGCTCTCGTCACCCCGTTTCGGAATGGTGCGATCGATGAGAAATCGTTTCAGGAATTTGTGGACTGGCAGATAAAACAGGGCTCCCATGGTCTTGTGCCGGTGGGTACGACTGGAGAAAGCCCGACTTTGACGCATACCGAGCACAAGCGTGTGATCGAGCTTTGCATTGAAGCGGCGGCTGGCAGGGTTCCAATTATGGCCGGCGCGGGATCGAATAATACAACCGAAGCGATCGATTTTTCACGTCACGCTGAAAAGGCGGGCGCCGATGGTTTGTTGATTGTCACGCCGTATTATAACAAACCCAATCAAGCGGGACTGAAGGCGCATTTCAAGGCGATTGATCAGGAAGTTGGTCTGCCGATCTTCATTTATAACATTCCCGGTCGTTCCGTGATCGACATGTCGTCGGAGACCATGGCGGAATTGTTTCAAACGTGTAAGAATATCAAGGGCGTCAAGGACGCCACCGCGAATATGGCGCGCGCAAGCCGGCAGCGGGAAGTCTGTGGTCCGGATTTCGTGCAGCTCTCAGGCGAAGACATCACCGCTCTTGGGTTTAACGCGCATGGGGGAACAGGCTGCATTTCCGTGTCAGCGAATGTCGCGCCGGCGCTTTGTTCGCAGTTTCAGGAGGCGTGTCTTGCAGGAGACTTCGCTAAAGCCCTTGAGATTCAGGACAAGCTTTCTCCGCTGCACGATGCGTTGTTCATTGAGCCGAATCCTCAAGGCGTCAAATATGCATTGTCGCTCTTGGGTCGTATGAGCAATGAATTGCGCTTGCCTTTAGTGCCGATCACCGAATCCACGCAGACCGCCATTCGCGCGGCGATGGAGCATGCGGGCCTATTGCCCGAGTAAAGGCGATAAGTGGCCGCTGATTGGTGTGATCTTGAATTTCTTTAATTGGCGCAACATATTGAAGGTTGCGCCAATTTTCTAACGTGGGAAAAGGAAATCATCATGGCCGCTAAGGGCCGGGAGTCTTCTGGGCGCTCTATTGTCGCTGATAACCGGAAGGCGCGTTTCAATTTTGAAATCGAACAGACCTTTGAGGTCGGTATCGTGCTGCGCGGAACGGAAGTGAAGTCTTTGCGCGAAGGGCGGTCTAACATCGCTGAATCTTACGCCGCCGAAAAGGACGGGGAGATGTGGATCTATAATGTCTATATCCCTGAATACCTGCAAGCTAATCGGTTCAACCACGAGCCTCGGCGTCCGCGTAAGATATTGATGCACAAAAGAGAAATTGGCAAAATGGCTATGGCCGTTCAAAAAGACGGAAAAACCATAGTTCCCTTGCGCCTTTATTTCAATGAAGATGGGCGAGCCAAGCTTGAGCTTGCTCTAGCGCGTGGTAAGAAGTTGCATGATAAGCGCGAGACTGAAAAGCGTCGGGATTGGCAACGAGAAAAGTCACGGCTGATGAAAAACGCTGGGTGATCTTTCAAGCGCATATGTTTAGCCGCTCCAATATAACCGGAGCGGCTTTTTTATTTTTCCTGAAAAGGGACGCAAGGGGAGGGGCCTGACGAGCTGCGAGCCAGGCGACTCAGTTCCTATAGCGAACGTTTCCCAAACCTGTTGTTGCGCGGAAAGCCTGTCGGAGGCAAGCGACCCGCTTGTCCGCGCTCGCCCATCCATTCGGTAAGCTCGCTGACCGTGCGCGTGAACGTGCGTCCGGAGCCGTCAAGCCAGATAAGTCCTTCGGTTCCGTTGAAGACGACGGCGTCGGAAATTCCGCCGTCACGATATCGCTGTAAACGAACGCCTCGGCCGCGCGTCATTTCTGGGATTTGGCTCACGGGGAAGACTAGCAATTTACGGTTTGTGCCGATAATCGCTACATGGTCGCCATCGGCGGCGACGCAAAGACTCGCGCTATTGTCCGCGCCGACGTTCAGCACCTGTTTTCCTTTACGGGTGTTGGCGATTACGTCCGTTTCATTGACGATAAAGCCTCGGGCTTCTTTGCTCGCAACCAAAAGTTTACGTCCGGGTTTGTGGACGAACACATCAACCACGTCCTGACCTTCATCCATGTCCACCATTAGGCGCACGGGTTCGCCATGCCCGCGCCCGCCCGGAAGCCGGTCGGCGGAAATGGTGTAGATTCTTCCCCCTGTAGTGAAGACCAGCAATTTATCGGTGGTCTCCGCATGAAATGAAATGCTCAGTTTGTCGCCTTGTTTGAACGGCAGGTTCGTGACGTCCTGTTGGTGCCCTTTCAAGGCGCGAATCCATCCCTTTTCCGAAAGGATAACGGTGATGGGCTCGCGCTCAATCATCGCTTGTTGGATGTCGCCAAGATCGTGAGTTGGGGCGCTGGTGAGCTTGGTGCGCCTGCGGCCGAGCTCGGTTTCAGGCCCATATTGCTTGCCCAGTTCTCCAATTTCTTTGCTAACGCGGGTCCATAAACGCTGATCGGAGCCAAGTAACGTCACGAGGCTTTCGCGCTCCGCGCTTAATTTGTCATGCTCCTTGCGAATTTCCAGCTCTTCGAGCTTGCGCAATGAGCGCAGTCGCATGTTCAAAATCGCTTCGGCCTGGACATCGGTGAGTTTGAACGCGCGCCGCAACTCCGCTTTGGCGTCATCCTCTTCGCGAATGATGCGAATCACTTCATCTAAATTCAGATAAGCGATCAGATAGCCTTCGAGGACTTCAAGGCGGTGTTCAATCTGTTCGAGACGATACTGAGATCGGCGCACCAGAACGTTTTTGCGGTGATCCAGCCATTCCTGCAACGCCTGCTTCAGCCCCATGACCATGGGAACTTTGCCGTGGGAGAGGACGTTCATGTTGAGAGAGAACCTGTTTTCAAGCTCGGTGAGCTTGAAGAGGGACTCCATCAACAAGGTCGAATCGACGTTTTTGTTGCGCGGAACCAGCACCAGTCGAATGTCTTCGGCGGATTCGTCGCGCACGTCCTCCAACAGCGGTAAACGGCGCGCTTGAAGTAATTCCGCGATTTTTTCAATCAACCGGGATTTTTGCACCTGATAAGGAATTTGCGTGACGACAATTTGCCAGGTTCCTCGGCCAAGGTCTTCCACCTCCCATGTAGAGCGCACGCGAAAGCCACCGCGACCCGTTTCATAAGCCTCCAGAAGTCCGGCTTTATCCTCCACCATGCGGCCGCCTGTGGGAAAATCGGGGCCTTGGATGAATTGCAGCAGGTCACTTGTATCTGCGGTTGGATTTTTAATTAGATGCTGAGACGCGGCGCAGATCTCGGCCACATTGTGGGGGGGGATGGACGTGGCCATGCCCACGGCGATGCCCGCCGCCCCATTGGCCAGAAGATTGGGGAATCCACCGGGAAGGACGATGGGCTCCTTGTCTTCGCCGTCATAGGTTTCGCGAAAATCAATGGCGTTTTCGTCGATGCCGTCAAGAATTCGCTTGGCGACATCGGTCATGCGCGATTCAGTGTAACGCATGGCTGCGGCGTTATCGCCGTCGATGTTGCCGAAGTTTCCCTGTCCGTCGATTAAAGGGTAGCGGACGGAAAAGTCCTGAGCAAGACGAACGAGCGCGTCATAGATCGCCTGATCGCCATGTGGGTGGTATTTACCCATTACGTCGCCGACGATGCGGGCGCATTTTTTAAAGCTGGCGCCGGGATCCAGCTTTAAAAGCCGCATTGCGTAGAGCAAGCGCCTATGCACTGGTTTCATGCCGTCGCGAACGTCAGGCAACGCCCGGTGCATGATCGTCGACAAAGCATAGGACAGGTAGCGCTCTTCCAGCGCTTCACGCAGATTGACCGGCTCGACGCCGTTTGGCGGAATAAGTTCGTTTCCCATACGTTCTGGCTACAGCGTCTTTCGATTACACGCAATCAGGCATTCGCAAAATCCCTCTATTTTCATGACAGCCGGGCCGGTTTTGAGATCGCCGCCTTGAATTGTCATGCATTTGGGGGGAATTTGTTCAAAACCCGACTGTTTTTATTTGGCTCATAGCCATTAGTGTAGCGCGTGCTGGCTTCTATGGCTAGGTCGCCGGTTCATTCAAGGCCTTGCGCAAATGGTTAATCAGGCCGTCTCGAGCGTCGCTAACGGTTAAACCTCGTGGTTCCCACACATGGCGATATAGAAAAAAGCTTGTGAGACGAAACGCGTCATTCAAAGCTTGCAAATCGATTTGGCTGGGAACGTCGGATTGGCGCGCGCGCAAGAATGCGGGCAGGGGCAGTAACTTGGCGGCGTATGGCGCGCCTGCGGCGCGGCAAACTGCGCGCCCTGACTTTGGTGAAACCCAGATTAGGTCATCGGTGACGCCTGAGGCGGCGCATTGACTAAGGTCCAGCCCGAAACCCAGCTCGCCCAACAATTGCAGCTCTAGGCGCACGATGAGAGCTCCAGCGATCAGAGGTTCGTCAATGTGCTCAAGAACGACTTCGAAAGCGTTATAAAGTGAGGGGTGTGGGTCGCGCTCCGGGAGGAGGCGCAAAAGCGCGGCGAGGGTTTGAACGCCATAAACGCCAAGCGGGGAAGCCATGAGTTCGGCGGCCCGCATGCGCAAGGGCTCAACTGTGAAAGTTCCTAAATGATTGTCGAGGCGGGCGCGCCAATTTAGTTGGAGCAGGTTGCCCGGTTGAAGCGTTGGCTGTTGCCGCCGACTGCGTCCCCCGCGCACCAGCCCCATGCATCGACCGTGGGCGGGGGTCATGACCTCGAGTATGACGCTGCTTTCACCGTGGCGACGTGTTCCAATCACCACGCCTTCGCCGGTCCATTCCATTTTTGAGATCGTCCCTCATGAGGCTGTTAAGACAGGACGTTGAAAATGGGCGCTATTTGTGAAAGTCAAGGCCC
This sequence comes from Stappiaceae bacterium, assembly GCA_048265185.1. Classification (GTDB taxonomy): domain Bacteria; phylum Pseudomonadota; class Alphaproteobacteria; order Rhizobiales; family Stappiaceae; genus JBLXBZ01. Next base: position 9,363 of record JBLXBZ010000001.1, read on the forward strand.
ATCTCACGATACCGCTCTGGATCGTCGCTCCAGTTTTCACGAACTTTGACGAAGAGAAACAGATGGACCGGACGCTCAAGCGCTTCGGTGATTTCCTGACGGGCGGCTTGGGAGATGGTTTTGATAGTGCTCCCGTTTCGGCCTAGGACTATGGCTTTTTGGCTGTCCCGCTCGACAAATATCGTTTGCTCTATGCGTACGGACCCATCACGCCTTTCTTCCCATTTTTCCGTCTCGACCGTGGAAATATAGGGAATTTCCTCATGCAGGCGCAGGAAGAGTTTTTCACGCGTGATCTCGGACGCCAGCATTCTCATGGGCAGGTCGGAGGCTTGGTCTTCCGGATAAAGCCATGGGCCGACCGGCGCTTGCGCGGCGAAATAAGTGAGGAGATCGTCGACGCCGTCGCCTTTGAGCGCGGAGACCATGAAGGTTTGATCAAAGGGGATGCGATCGTTCACGGACTGGGCCAAAGCCAGCAATGTGTCGCGGCGCATTTCGTCGATTTTGTTGAGAATGACGATTTTCGGCAGCTTGATGTCGGCGAGGCGCATCAAGATGTCTTCGGCCTGCTCGTCAATGCCTTTGCGCGCGTCAAGCAGCATGGCGATCAGATCTGCGTCTTTGGCTCCGCCCCATGCGGTGTTGACCATGGCCCGGTCCAGCCGCCGTTTGGGCTTGAAGATTCCAGGGGTGTCGACAAAGATCATCTGAGACTGGTCCTTCATCGCGATGCCGCGAATGATGGCGCGCGTGGTCTGGACCTTATGGGTGACAATGGAGACCTTCAAACCCACTAGCGCGTTGAGCAAGGTGGATTTTCCCGCGTTCGGCGCGCCGATCAGAGCGATAAACCCCGCGCGCGTCTGGGTGTCGTCACTGGCTACGGCTTTGTCAGCGCTCGCGGTTTTATCGGTTGTTTCAGTCACTTGATGTCGTCTCCGTCCAAACGCCTTTTTCGACAAGAGCCGTCGACGCCGCGCTTTGTTCTGCTATTCGTTTCGAGCCGCCATGGCCTGTGGCGAGCGGCTTTCCTTCAACTGTAACCGTGACCGTGAATACGGGCGCGTGGTCAGGGCCTCCGCGTTTGATAACGTCATAAACGGGGGGGGCGAGGCCGCGTCCCTGCGCCCATTCTTGCAACGTTGTTTTGGCGTCACGCAAGGGGCCGTTCCAGTTTAACATCAATGGCCGCCAGATGGTTTCCACCACGTCGCGCGCGCATTCATATCCGCCGTCGAGAAAAATTGCGGCGATCACCGCTTCGCAAACATCAGCGAGGATCGCGGTTTTTTTTCGTCCGCCGGTCTGTTCTTCGCTATCGCTGATTGTGAGCGCCGAACCAATGTTCAGCTCAACCGCCACTTGCGCGCATGTCTCTTTTTTGACCAAATGGTTGAGACGTCTGGCCAGTTCGCCTTCATCCGCCTTGGGGAAGGCGTCATGCAGCATCCGCGCGACCACAAGGCCCAGCACGCGGTCGCCAACGAACTCCAGGCGTTGGTAGCTTCCTGTGCCCGCTTGCGAAGTGGGTAGGGCGCTGGCGTGCGTTAAGGCAAGCTTCATAAGACCCGGATCCTTGAACTGGTATCCGAGGCGCGATTCCAGCGCCTGTTCAGACGCCCGTCCAAAGGAACCTGCTCGTTCCGGTCTCATGATTTCGTTCCTTGCGATTGTTGCGTTTGATATATGACGGAACCTTTCGGAAAACCGTTTCTCACCCGAGTAATTTAATTCGCGTCCCGGAGTTCTCCGGATCAACTTTGTGATCGCGCATGGAGTTTCCGGCTGATTATAGCGTTGTGAACAATCTGTTCCAGCGCACGGTCCACGGCCACTCCCAGACTTTCCAGGCGGAGGCGTGACCTTCTATAGAGAAGAACAGAATTTCTGCCCGGCCAACGAAATTCTCAAGCGGCACATATCCCACATCATTCAGATAGCGGCTATCCAACGAGTGATCGCGGTTATCTCCCATCATGAAAAAGTGCTGGGGAGGAACCTTGTAGACTTTCGTGTTGTCCATTGCGCCATTTAACGTCAGATCCAGCGTATCATAGGAAACGCCGTTTGGTAACGTTTCTCGATATCTGGGACTGCGGCGGACATTGCCGGAGGCGTCGGTTTCGATGAAATCGTCGATGCGCTCACGTTTTACGGCGACGCCGTTGATGTGCAAGACGCCGTCGATCATCTGGATTTCATCGCCGGGGAGACCGATCACGCGTTTGATGTAATCAGTGGAATTGTCACGCGGGAGTTTGAATACGGCCACGTCGCCGCGCTCAGGGTCGCTTTCCCAAATCCGGCCCTGAAAGGGCGCTAGTCCATAGGGGAAAGAATAGCGTGAATAGCCATAACTGTATTTTGACACGAAAAGATAGTCGCCGACAAGAAGCGTGTCCATCATCGAGCCAGAGGGGATGTTAAATGGCTGAAAGAGAAATGTTCTAACCACTAACGCCAAAATCAGCGCCTGAGCGATCACTTTGACGGTTTCAAAAGCGCCGCCCTCTTTCGGATTTTTGGCTTTTTGCTTCGTGGTGTCTGACACGCGCGTTGGTCCTTTGGTCTTTACTTTTTAATTTCGTAATTACGATCAGCATTCCGAAAAGCTTTGGCCTAAAACCTCAAGCTATGAAAATTACCGTTTAAAATCACTTTATCAGCTTTGAAATTTGCTTGTAGCGACTTGTGCGCGGCGACGCAACGTCGCGGACTTTTAAAATTAAAACGTTCACGCCTTGTTTGCGCTCAGGCAAACCAGCACGGATGTATCATGTTGCTGGAGGTTCGTCGCTGTTGTCATTGTCTAATGGCGCGCTGCGAGCGTTCGGCCAGTTTTCCGGCCAGGCGCTGATCACGACAAATGCTTGGGCCAGAGGAAAATCGTCAGTGATGGTCAAATCAATACGGGGAAGGAACCCTTCAGGGACAAGCGCGTCAAGGCGGGCTTGCGCGCTGCCAATCAGCTCAAGCGTTGGCTTGCCTGAAGGAAGGTTGATGACTCCCATTTCTCGCCAAGCCACGCCCATGCGGATGCCGGTTCCCAGAGCTTTTGAACAGGCTTCTTTTGCGGCGAAACGTTTGGCGTATGAGGCTGCGCGCTCCGCGCGGCGCTCCGAGCGCTGACGCTCGCGCTCTGTGAATACGCGGTTGGTGAAGCGCTCGCCGAAACGAGCCAGCGTTTTTTCAACGCGCCGAATGTCAATCAAGTCTGACCCGATGCCGACAATCATGGGAGGCTTCCAGATTGTGGTTCAGAGCAGTTTTTCACCCGCTTGCCTTTGGAAGGCGTGTTACTTTCGATATCTCGGCGACGCGCCTCCAGACGATGGCGTCGCGCAGTTTGGTAGCCGCGAACGCTATAGAAAACCGCGAAATAACTGATAACGAATACAATCAAACCCAAGGGGACAGCCCCTAGAAACATTGGTTTGAAAATTGGCCAAAGAACCTCCCAAGACTGTTCAAATATATTCACGGAGAGGTGGTCGCCCAGAGAGGGGCCTGTTAGGTGGTGAGGTTGTCCGGAGAGAATGAACGTGCCGACTTTATATGTGCTGGCCCAAATGAAAGGGAAAGTCAGGGGGTTTCCTACCGCCGTTCCCAGCGCCGCGGCGAGCATGTTGCCGCCGATGATAAAGGCGATCAGGAAACTTAGAAGAAAATGGCACCCCACCAACGGCGTAATGGAGGCCATGGCTCCGGCGGCGAAGCCTAAAGCCACCGCATTGGGGCTCGCGGTTAAGCGTAGCACGCGTTTTGAGAAGTATCGAAATGAACGTATCCAGCTGTGGCGAGGCCAAACGGCGACGCGTAGGCGTTCCAGACGGGTTGGTTTGTCACGACGTTGAAACAACATGCTTTTTTGTTTTCTCGGCGTTAGAGGGCGGGATGATCTTGGCGTGACTACCCACTTGGCGTAGAAATTGATTCTATCCGTTCACTCGGTTGACACTGGCGACATTCGCTTTAGCCCGCAACTTATTCATTATGCGGTTAAGATGTTTAAGATCCCATACTTCCAGATCGATGATCATCTCGTGAAAATCGGGCGCTTTGCGAACCATTTTCAAGTTATCTATATTTCCCTCAAGCTCTCCAACGGCCTGCGCCACGGCGGCGAGCGAGCCGGGCTCGTTCAAGGCTGAAACGACAATCCGCGCAGGAAAGCGCTCCAGGCTGTTTTTTTCAATGTCCCATCGCACGTCCAGCCAGCGTTCTGGTTCATCTTCGAAGTCCCGCAGGAACGGCGATTGTATAGGATAGATCGTTACGCCAATCCCGGGGGTCAAGATGCCAACGATGCGATCGCCTGGAACTGCGCCTCCGTCAGGAGCGATTTCCACAGGCAGATCACGAGCAAGCCCGCGAATTGGCAAGGCGGAAGCGGTTTCTCCCACGGAAATTGAATCGGGAACCCGGAACTTCATGCCTGATCCGGATTCAATGTCGAACCATCCGTCCTCTGCGCTTATTTCGGTGAACGGAATGCGCTCGTCCCGGTGATGAGGCGCAAGCTCCGTTAAAATGCTGCTGATGGAAATGTCGCCACGTCCGATCGCCGCGGTTAATTCCGCGATGTTGTTCATGGAAAAGCGTGGAAGGGCAGAGCGAAGCAGTTCGTCGTTGAACGCTTGGCCGATCCTCTCAAAGCTGCGTTCCAATATATGGCGGCCAAGGGCGGAGTATTGCTCACGGGCCGACTCCCGCGTGGCCCGGCGGATCGCCGCGCGCGCTTTTCCCGTCACGGCAATGGCCTCCCAGGCGGGGGGGGGAGTTTGCGCTTTGGAACGGATAATTTCCACTTCGTCGCCGTTGCGTAACTTGGTCACCAACGGCATAATTTGGCCATTTATTTTGCATCCGACGCAGGTGTTGCCGACGTCTGTGTGAACCGCGTAAGCAAAATCTATGGGGGTTGCGTTGCGCGGTAGGGCGATCAAGCGCCCCTTGGGCGTGAAGCAAAATACTTGATCATGGAACAATTCAAGCTTGGTGTTTTCGAGAAATTCTTCAGGAGTGTCTCCTTCGGATAATAATTCGATCGTTCGGCGCAGCCATTCGTAGGCGCGGCTTTCTTCGTCGAGCTTGGCGATGTTCAGACCGCCTAAATGACCGTCTTTGTAGAGCGCATGGGCGGCGATGCCATATTCTGCGAGGCGGTCCATCGCCGTCGTTCTGATTTGCAGTTCTACGCGTTGCCGGCTTGGACCGACGACCGTCGTATGGATGGAGCGATAGTCATTTTGCTTGGGCGTTGAAATATAGTCCTTGAAACGGCCGGGAACGGTTGGCCAGGCCGTGTGAATAATGCCAAGGACTTGATAGCAATCAGATATGCTGTCGACGATGACGCGAAAGCCGTAAATATCTGAGAGCTGTTCGAAGCCAATGGTCTTGCGCTGCATTTTGCGGAAAATTGAATGCGGTCGCTTTTCCCGACCTTTAACCGTCGCCGTGATGCCACGTTCCGCGAGCCGAGCCGTGAGGTCGGTCTCAATGTCACTGATCAGGGAGGCGTTTTTCTCGTGCAGGGCGGCAAGGCGGGTCGCGATTGTTTCATATGCGTCGGGATTGAGGGTGCGGAACGAGATGTCCTCAAGCTCCTCGCGCATATCATGCATGCCCATGCGGCCCGCGAGGGGCGCGTAAATATCCATCGTTTCCTGGGCTATGCGTCCGCGCTTATGCGTCGGCATATGCGTCAGCGTACGCATGTTATGCAGACGATCCGCCAGCTTGACCAGTAGCACACGAACGTCATCTGCGATCGCGAGGAGTAGTTTTCGGAAGTTTTCGGCTTGTTTCGCTTGTTTTGACACAAGATCAAGACGTTTGATCTTGGTCAGGCCATCGACCAGTTTGCCGATTTCCTCGCCGAATGTTCTATCGATTTCCGCGCGCGTGGCGTCTGTGTCTTCAATCGTGTCGTGAAGCAGGGCTACGGCGATTGTGGCGTCATCCAGTCGCAGATTCGTCAAAATGGCGGCGACTTCGAGCGGATGGGAAAAATAGGGGTCGCCTGAGGCGCGCATTTGACTTCCATGCTTTTGCATGGCGTAAACATAGGCCTTGTTGAGCAACGCTTCATCTGCGTCGGGATTATATTGGTGAACCCGTTCTACGAGCTCATACTGACGCATCATACCCGCAACCGTCCGTAGCTGGCAGTCGCTCCCGTCCTCGCCAAAGTCATCGGCTTTGGGCCGCAGGCGCGGTCGACGCCGTATGTCAAATGATGTGTATTCGTTAGGATTCGCCGTGAGGCGCGCAACAAATATTCGTTTTTATATCATGTGGGTCAAGAGTTACCCAAAAGTTGCGCTCAATGAAATTCATGAGCGCAACCCGCATTTTTATTTTTGATTACACGCTTGAGAGAAGTCCAAAAGCAGCCATCCGCCCGGATGGAGCGTGCTGACGATCAGCCGTCGTCACTGCGCTCCGGCGGCACGAGGCCTTCCAAACCGCGGAGAAGGTCTTCTTCCGAAATACGGTCAAACTCGACGTTGGAATCGTCAACCTGATTGACCTGTGTCGATGGTTGCGACGAACTGGGCACCAGCGGCACCGCATCCGGCTCCGGCTCATCCACTTCCACATATTTTTGCAAAGAATGGATCAGATCTTCTTTAAGATCTTCCGGACTGACAGTCTCGTCAGCGACTTCGCGGAGCGCGACCACAGGATTTTTGTCATTGTCCCGATCTATGGTCAGCGGCGAGCCGCTGGAAATCATCCGAGCGCGATGACTGGCCAGCAAAACCAGCTCAAAGCGGTTTTCGACCTTATCGATGCAATCTTCGACGGTCACGCGCGCCATTCAAAGTCTCCATGTCTTATATACGGGAAGTATCAAACCGCCCTAATAGGCCTATTGGAGATAAATTACAAGAGTTTTACGCTGTTTATATGGTGGCGGATTGCGCGGCGGCTGACAGGAGCGTCCAGCGTTACGGCGTTTGTGCGCGCTTATTTTTATGTTAACGCCCGGCGACTGAAAAGCCGCCTAATGGAGCAGCTTTCTTCAAAGGCGTTTTGGAGTCGCGAGGTTGGTTTGACTTCATGAGGTGGTTAAGAATCTCATGCGCGGCATGTGCATCGTTGTCTTTCCCTTGGAAATATCAATCATTTGTTGACGGGTGACGTTTAAACTTAGTCTAAATCAGAAGATATCGGGAAAGTTAGTAATCAAAGGTTCGGTTTCTTCATTTATTTGTTCATATGAAGTGGCGAACTCTCATGAGTTGGTTGCGGTTCACCACGCAACTGGTGTACTGCCATATAGTGCACAATTCATAATTTGATTGTCAGAACGTAAATATCACGAACGTCGAATTGTTTTAATTGCAAATTCGACACGAGGATGAAGAGCAAGTCCGGGAAAACCGGGGCGGGTTGTCGCAGTGGCCGTTAGTTTGGTGCAGCGCTGGATGTGAAGTGCCTGAAGAAGCATTTTCTACGGCCACATAAAAGCACTTGAGCCAACCCGGGATCAGAGAAAGGCTTGATGAAGGATGTTCGATCCGAGAGAGAAGGTTGCTTTATTCATTGATGGGGCAAATCTTTATTCGACTGCAAAGGCTATTGGGTTTGATATCGATTATAAACGGTTGCTCACGCAGTTTCAGCAACAAGGTTATTTGCTTCGCGCATATTATTATACTGCGTTGATTGAGGATCAGGAATATTCTTCAATCAGGCCATTGATCGATTGGCTCGATTACAACGGTTATAAAGTTGTGACAAAGCCGGTGAAGGAATTCGTCGATTCTGCTGGTCGTCGCAAAGTCAAGGGCAATATGGACATTGAGCTCGCAGTAGATGCGATGCAGGTGGTCGATCAGGTCGACCATGTTGTGTTGTTCTCTGGCGATGGCGATTTCCGTTCGCTGGTGGAGGCGCTTCAGCGGCGCGGACGCAAAGTGAGCGTGGTCTCGACGCTTCAAACCCAGCCTCCGATGATTGCTGACGACCTGCGTCGCCAGGCGGATCATTTTATTGATCTCGCGACGCTGGCCAACAAGATTGGCCGTGACCCTTCAGAGCGCCCAATTCGCTATACTGAGCGTGATGGGGATGAGGATGAGGATTATTGAAAGTTTGCGATTTAACGACGGTGCAGATGAAGGTGAGCGTGTCCGGTGAGCGTGACTGATCCAACGACACCTGATCCGGATTGTCCGGCTTGTCCGCGTCTTGTCGCATTTCGGCGTGAATGGCGTGAAAAAGAGCCTGATTGGTTTAACGCGCCAGTTCCTACTTTCATCTCTGATAATCCGCGTCTTTTGGTCGTGGGGCTGGCGCCGGGCGTGCGAGGCGCGAATAGGACCGGGCGGCCATTCACTGGCGATTACGCCGGGGATTTATTGTATGAAACCTTGATTGAATTTGGTTTCGCACGCGGACGTTTTGAGGCGCGCCCTGATGACGGTTTGCAATTGGTGGGCGCGGCGATCACTAACGCAGTGCGCTGCGTTCCACCGGAAAACAAACCAACGACGGTGGAAATCAAAACGTGCCTTTCATTTCTGAAGGCGACGATGGAGCGTTATGCTTCATGCAAAGCAATAGTGGCCTTGGGCCGAATTGCTCATGACGCAGTGCTGATGGCCGCAGATCAAAAGCGCAGTCAATTTCCATTTTCCCATGGAGGGCGGCATCAACTGGGTGAACGTTTTATGCTTTTCGACAGCTATCATTGTTCACGTTATAATACGAACACTCGCCGCCTGACGCCGGAAATGTTTCGAGCGGTGTTTAGAGAAGTGCGCGATTATTTGGGTGATGAGTTCGCAAACGCTTGATTTCGTCAGGGGAGATGGGATGGACGGCCTGCCGCCCTTGCGCGGCGTGGGGCGATTGTTTGCGCTACGCGAGACGTCTGTTCGGGTGAGGCGGGAGACGTCGCGTTTCAAGGGTGCGTATTTCTTCAAGGGGGCGTATTTAATGCGTCAACGTCGCTTTGTATTGGCGGCCCGGACCCATCCCTGAACGCCCAGGCGTTCTTGCGGCGTGAACCCTTCCTTATACGCCATTTTAGGCGAGCCATCGACCCAATAGCCGAGATAGACGTAGGGAAGCCCCATTTTCCGCGCTCGCTCGATATGTTCCAGAATCATGAAGGTGCCCATGCTGATCTTGCTTATGTCCGGATCATAAAAAGAATAGACCATCGAAAGCCCGTCGGCCATTTTGTCGGTTAGGGCGACGCCTAAAAGCGGGCCTTCTCCGACGCCGGTTAAATGCGTATCAGGTCCGCGCCGCCGATATTCGACGATATTGGTTTCGACATGCGTGTCTTCAACCATCATCGAGTAGTCCAGAACGGTCATATGGGCCATTCCCCCATCGCCGTGGCGGGCGTTAAGATAGGTTTGAAAGAGATCATATTGTTCTGATGAAGGACATGGGGGCAAGGCGGCGGCGGTTAAATTCCGTCCTTTGCGCCATTGGCGTCGCCATTGGGACGACCAGTCGAAATCATGCACGCGCACGCGAATGGAGACGCAGGCGCGGCACCCCTCGCAGGCGGGACGATAGGCGATGTTTTGACTGCGCCGAAACCCGCCCTGCGTAAGCACGTCGTTAAGAGCCGAGGCTTGCGGGCCAACCAGATGGGTGAACACCTTACGCTCTTGCAAGCCGTCAAGGTAAGGGCAAGGCGAGGGCGCCGTAAGATAAAACTGCGGATTGTCGGTCGAATGACGCGTCACGCGGAAATTCCTGAGTTAAATGCGCCTCTTTTGAAATGGTGACATTTCGCAAGGGGGACGCGTAAATTTCAAACCTGTCGCTTTTATCTGTGTCAGATAGAATAATACCATGGCGCGGCAATGGTAAAGGTGAGCCAGAGGATCAAACTGAGCGGAATGCCGGCGCGCAGAAAATCTGAAAAACGATAATGACCGGGCCCCATCACGATTAAATTGGTTTGATAGCCAATTGGCGTGGCGAAGGAGCAATTGGCGGCGAAAATTAGGCAGGCGAGAAAAGCCTCTGTCGGGACACCGGTTTGCTGCGCCATTTTCAATACGATTGGTGTAAAGAGAACTGCTGTGGCGTTGTTTGAAAGGATATTCGTCAATGTCATTATGAGAAAGAAAATTGACGATAACATGATCGTCGGCGACTGCCCTTCAAGGAGCGTGACGAGCAGATCCGCAATGGCTGAAGCGCCGCCCGTGGCTTCAAGAGCGGTGGCCGAAGCGATGGAGGCGCCGATCAACATGAAAATTCTGCTGTCCACGGCGCGCAGAGCCTGGCGCACATTCAGGCACCCTGTCGCAATCATTGCGAAAGTTCCGGCGATCGCCGCGTAAACGATTGGAGTCAAGCCAGTCGCCGCCGCGAGGATCATTACCGTGAAAATCACCAAAGCGCGCGGCGCATGGCGTTTGCGTGGGACTTCGGACGCGGACCAGTCCATTAGCAGAACGTCGCGATTGCCACGTAACTTTTCGATGTCTTCTCGCGCGCCAGATAGAAGCAATACGTCGCCCGCTTCCAGCCTTATGTCGGTCATCGCCATGCGAGGCATCCGGGAACGGCGCTGAATTCCCATGGCGACGCAGCCGGTTTCCGTGTGAAACCCTGTCTGCGAAAGGGTCCGGCCAATTAATCGCGACCCCGGCGCGATGACGGCTTCGGCGAGGGTTGCGGAATCGGGCGGCGCCGGGAGCGGGGTCGTTTCGTCGCCGCTGTCGCTATCTGGTCGCATCAACGGGTGACGGCGCGATAACGCATTTGTGAGCGCGCTGCGGGTGGCGGCGACAATCACCACGTCGCCAGGTGAAAGGACGATACTTTCAAATGGCGGTAATATTGGCCGGTTTCCGCGTTGAACAAGACGAACTGTCATGTCCTTGAGTTCCGGGAAAAAACCGGAAACCGCCTTGGCGCCCACGAGCGGATGGGCGTAGCCGATTGAGATCTGCGCTATGAATTGTTTACCTGACGATCCGCGAACTTCATCCGCCATGGATTGGCGCGACTTGAGTAAATAGGGCATGACCATAAGAACGAAAACGCAGCCAACCGCCGCCAAGATCAATCCCATGGGCGTTATTTGGAAAAAAGTCAGGCGCGCGTCACCAGTCTGCGCGGCGACATTGGCCACAAGAAGATTGGTCGACGAACCAATCAAGGTAGTCATGCCTCCGAGAATAGCCAGGAAGGATAGGGGCATCAAATACCGGGAGGTTGATCTTCCTTGCGCGGCGGCGATGGCGGAGAGAATTGGAAGAAACATCACGACGACTGGCGTGTTGTTCAAAAAAGCGCTGATGACGCCGACAATCAGTAAAATGGGGGCGGCGGCGAACCAGGGAGCTTTGCCGCGGCTCCAATTGACGATCATTTGCGCCGGTTTTTCCAGCGCGTCCGTCTGAAACAGGCCTTGCCCCACCACCAGAAGTGAAATTACCGTAACCAGAGCCGGGTTGGCGAACCCGTTAAGCAATGCGGCGGCGTCCACGGGAGCGCCGCCAAGTTCGACAGGAAATATGGAGAAAATACAAAGAAAAGCGACCAAGGATCCAAGCGCGACCAGTTCGATCGCAAATCTCTCCAAAGCGTATAGTCCAATGGTGGCGGCAATCACCAGCATCGTTAGCGCCATGGGCAGGTCAGCTTTATCCATCTATGTCGACTTGAAGCCTCCAGTTAGCTTTATCGCGCAGGCCAATGGCCCAAAAGCGGAATTTAAGCGGTTCTCGGCGTCCCGTCGAGATTTTTACGCATATTTTTGCAGAACAGTTGTGGATGAGATGCTACGCGCGACCCGCTCGCTCCGTTATGCTTTATTGCGACGGACGCCGGAGAGCTTCGGCGTTCATGACCACGGTTCCCAAGGTAATATCCTGCAACAGGCGCTTGCGATTGCTGAAAAGACTCACCAAAAGCACGAGCGGAGTGAGGAGAGTGATGGAGAACCAGAAAATTAGCGTATGAGCGACGGCGAGCAGCGGATAGGGGCGCTCGCCGTACCAAAGGCGCATCTCAAGCCCCATGGCGCGCATCCCGAGGGTGGCGCTTGACGTTCCGCCGAGCGTCACCGCGCTATAGATCAGAGCCACCACTTGCGCCAAGATGGGGAAGATCAGCCATCCAAGGCCAAGCGTGAAAACGCCAATGAAAAATACGAGAATGCTCGCGCCAAACGTCAAAATGGCGACCACTAAAGCGTCAATCAGAAACGCGATACATCTGCGTAATCGCACTCCGTCAAACAGGCCTGGCGTTGAAGAGGGGTAAATATCGGTCGGCCTGTTTCCAACGGAATTTTCTGTCATTCGCTAATATCCTAATCAAGTTTTGTCTCATCAAATTTTGGTATGCGAGCCGCCATCGTCAATTGATGATAACACAAGGCGCTCGATTTTCTTCAAGCCTTTGTTTCTGCAACGTCTAAAGGTTTGATTTTGAACATGCGCGCTTCCAGCGCCGCGATAATTTCAGTCGCGTGATCGGCGTTATGGGTCTCCAGCGTCACATCCAGCGAGGTTCCCTTGACGGGAACGTTGAGAAAGTGCCGGTGATGGGACACTTCTAGAATATTACCGTCAAGCTGGCCGATCAGGGTGGATATGTCGCCGAGAATGCCGGGGCGATCTGGCGCGGTGATGCGGATTGCGATCACCTTTCCATCGCGAGCCAGCTCGCGCACCATGATTGAAGACAGCAGTCGCGGGTCAATATTGCCGCCGCACATTACAAGGCCGACCCGCTTGCCCTTAAATTGCGCCGGAGCGCTGAGCAGGGCCGCTAATCCTGCGGCGCCCGCGCCCTCCGCCATGGTTTTTTGATGGATCAGATAAGCGTTGACGGCTCGTTCGATCATTGGCTCGTCCACGAGGATGATGTCGTCCACATATTTGCGAACCATGGTCTCCGTGAGCTTGCCGACGTTTTTAACCGCGATCCCTTCGGCCAGCGTCGGCCCGCCGCAGGTGACCGCTTCGCCGCGCACGGCCCCCCACATGGAAGGGTACAGAGAAGTCTCCGCGCCGATCACTTCAATCTCCGGCTTCATCTCCTTGGCGGCGATGGCCATGCCAGAGATTAACCCGCCGCCGCCAAGCGGAACAATAAGGGTTTCAATCGACGGGTCGGCTTCGAGCATTTCCAACGCGATGGTTCCCTGACCCCGGATAACGTCCGGGTCGTCATAGGGATGCACCCAGACCAGATTTTTCTCGCTCGCCAGCCGTTCGGCCTCCGCTTGCGCTTCCGCCAGCATCTCACCCGCCAGAACGACCTTTGCGCCATAGCCTCGCGTCGCCGAAACTTTTACATAGGGCGTTGGTTTTGGCATGACGATTGTCGCTGGAATTTCAAGGCGCTGCGCGTGATAGGCCACCGCTTGCGCGTGGTTTCCCGCTGACATGGCGACCACGCCTCGCGCGCGCTCATCCGGCGAAAGGCCAAGCAGTTTCACCAATGCGCCACGCTCTTTGAACGCGTTGGTGACTTGCAGGTTTTCGTATTTGACGCTGACTTTCGCGCCCGTCAGTTTTGAAAGTTTTGGCGCAGGCAGGAAGGGCGTTTTCATCACTGCGCCGTCAATCAGGCGGGCGGCGTCCAGAATATCGTCAAGGCTGAGGGGCATTGGGGCATTGATCCACGCAAGTGAGCATGGGGATGTGTGCCATGAGCGTTTTGCCTTGGCAAGTCAGCTCATCATCAGGCTGATGAAGGTGCTGGCGACCATTAATGCGGCGAGGATCATGCTGATGATGCGAAGTTTCGCCGGGTTTTGGGTCAAATGAGCGAGAAACTCTCCGCCCACCGCCCAGATGAAATTTAATCCCCCGCCTAGAATGAGAAAAGTTAGGCCGACGATCACCGCTCCTTCCACACGATTGTTTGAGGGAATGAATTGTGAAATGGCCGCGACTTGCATGGCGTAGGCCTTGGGATTCAGGGGATGAATCCAGAAACCGCGCCAAAAATCTTTCCATAAATTTGGCGTGGCGTTCAGAGAGCGGGGAGCGGCGGGCGATTTCACGATCATCCATGCGAGATAGAGAATGTACAAGAAACATGCGAAGCGAAGCGCGGTCCATAGTGTTGGATGCTGAATGACGAGACCAAGGAGGCCGATGGCGTTGGCGAAGAAAATCATCTGGAAGCCGGCCAGCGTGCCAATCAAGAACGGCAGCGTTTTCACAGCGCCGAAACGTGTTCCGAAAGCCAGCAAGGAGAGGTTGGCCGGTCCGGGCGTTCCTACAAGGGCGATGACGAATAGGCATAACAGGAAATATTGATCAATTGTCATAGTCAGTCTCGATTATTGTATCTTTTTTGTATCAAATGCATGGACAATTATTCGACGCAATTATTATATTGTACCTATGACAATATTCTCGAACTGGCGCGATGGCGCACCCGATGGGGGGGTCCGCGAGGGACGGGAGGCCAAGGTCTCCAGTCGTGCGGTTGAAGATTTTCTGCGCCGTAGCATTCAAGAAGGAAGTCTGCGGGCGGGCGAGCAATTACCGCCTGTTCGCGAAGCCGGGTGGAGGCTGGGCTGCGCGCCGGGTACGGTCGCCAGAGCTTATAAAGCGCTGGTGTCATCGGGGCTGGCTTATGCGCAAGTGGGATGCGGAACCTTCATCGGCGAGGGGCGTGACACGCTCTCCATTCCTTTGAAGTCTAGCGGAAAAGCGGGAATTATAGATCTTTCCGTCAACAGCTTTTTGATGGAGCCGGCCGAAGAGGCGCTTGGCGAAGCCTTCGCCGCCGTCACGCGTTCTGTTCGGGAGAGGCGTTTGAGCCTATCTTATTGCGGACCGGATTCGGGGGGCGCAGAACGGGAGGCGGCGACGGGTTTTTTGACGCGTTGGCGGAGCGATTTGACGCCTGATCAAGTCTTGGTTTCTGCAGGCGCCCAAGCGCTTTTGGCGGCGTCTTTCGCTGCGTTGCGCCCCGCCGGCGGCGCTCTGGCGGTGGACGCCTTGACCTATCCCGGCGTTATCAGCGCCGCCGCTTTCACCGGAGCCAAATTGCATGGGATTGAGAGCGACGAGCAGGGCATGTCGGCGGAGGCTCTGGACCATCTGTGTCGCCGCCATCCGGTTTCAATGTTGGTGACGGCGCCCAATGTGCATAATCCTACGGGTGGATGCATGAGCGCTGAGCGGAGAAACGAGCTGGCGGAGGTGGCCCGGCGTTATGATCTGACCGTGATTGAAGACGAAGTGTATGGGTTCATGGCGGAGAAAAATCTTCCGGGCTTTTCGAAGCTTATTCCGGAGCGAACGCTTTTGATCTCCAGTTTGTCGAAATGCGTCGCACCCGCTATGCGTATTGGCTTCGCCGCAGGGCCTGCGTCAATGATCCGGCGGCTTGGCGCGGCGCAAAATGCCATGCTGTTGATGGTGTCGCCAATTTTGGGCGCTGCTGCGGCGCATATCCTGATGAGCGGATGTTTGGAGAGCCGCATTCCCGCGATCCGCAATGGGATCAAGCGGCGTGCGGCCTATATTCATGAACGATTTCCCCAATTGGACATGGAGAAGCTTGTCCACGGGCTTGCATGGCTGCCAGTTTCTCATGGTTGGTCCGGCGCCAGCTTTTGCCAGGAAGCGGAGGGGGTGGGAGTTAAAATATGTCCGGATGATTTCTTCATCGTGGGACGACAGGCGTCATCGCGCGTGCTTTCCGACGCAGGCGGCGACGCTTCCGCACATGTGCGCATCAGTCTGGGAGCGGTTCGAGAAGAAGAGGACTTTCAGCGGGCGATCAACGTTTTGGCGACATTGGCGCGTCAATCTGCGCCAATGCCCGTTTCCGCATTTGGATAGAGCGCGGCCGAAGTCGAGCGACGCATCTTCAAGAAAAAACTGCTTAGAAATTCGGTTTAGAGCGGAATTCAGCCGCGTTCTTTCAAAAGCCGTGCGATCTTTGGAGCGAAATAGGTCAAGACGCCGTCCGCTCCCGCGCGTTTGAAAGCGGTGATGCTTTCCAACATAGCCCGTTCGCCGTCGATCCATCCATTTTGGGAGGCGGCTTGTATCATCGCGTATTCACCTGACACCTGATAGGCGAAGGTTGGAAGAGCGAAGGTTTCCTTGATCCGGTGAACAATGTCCAGATAGGGCATTCCCGGTTTAACCATCAGCATATCGGCGCCTTCCGCTATGTCTAATTCGGCTTCGCGCAAAGCTTCATCGGTGTTCGCGGGATCCATCTGATAGGTGCGTTTGTCGCCAATGAGGGTGGCGTTTGTGCCAACGGCGTCTCTAAATGGACCGTAAAACGCCGAGGCGTATTTGGCCGAATAAGCTATGATTTGCACGTCCCTGCGACCTGAGAGGTCCAACGCTCCGCGAATGGCGCCGATTCGCCCATCCATCATGTCCGAGGGCGCGATCACGTCAGCGCCGGCTTCTGCCTGTATCAACGCTTGGCGAACCAGCTGCTCCACCGTCTCATCGTTGAGAATTTCCTCGCCGCGAATCAGACCATCGTGGCCATGGCTAGTGTAGGGATCAAGGGCCACGTCGGTGATGAGGCCAATGGGAACGCCGGCGGCTTTGATCGCTCGGCAGGCGCGGCACGTGAGATTTTCCGGGTTGAGCGCTTCGGAGCCGACGTCGTCGCGTGCGGACGGGTCCGTATTTGGAAACAGAGCCATTGCCGGGATGCCCAAATTTGCGGCGGTCTCAGCGACTTTCACGGCTCTGTCCACCGTATAGCGCTCCACGTCTGGCATGGAGTTGACGCTTTCGGTTCGGTTCTCTCCATCAATGAGGAAGATCGGCCAGATCAGGTCGTTGACGTTGATTTCATGTTCACGCACCAGTCGGCGAGACCAGTCAGACTGCCTGTTGCGGCGCATCCGGCGGCCGGCGACGACGTCATCGACATTTGGGCCTTGCGATAGAAAGGAGGCGCGCGGATCGGCGGTCATGGGGAAAATCTCCAATGGATTGAATTATGTCGAGAACCTATCATTCTATCGGCCTTTGTCCAGATTGCATGAAATCTTCGCTCAAAAAGCGGCAATGGCGCGAAGCGCGATGAAGCCGGTTTCACAATCTGGTGTTGCGCTGCGGTGCGAATTATGTGGTTATTTGTGAAAAGGCGTCTCATTGCGTGGGAGGAGGTCCAACGTGAGAGATGTGTTGCAAACGCTCGGGAGGGCGCTGAGAATGAATTTTACTATGAGTGAAGACTTGCGGGCTTTCCGCGACGTTGCGGCGCAATTTGCGCGGGAGGAAATGGAGCCATTCGCGGCCGAGTGGGACGAAAAAGCGTATTTTCCCGTAGAAACGTTGCGCAAGGCGGCTGAATTGGGGCTTGGCGGCGTTTATGTGGGCGATGACGCTGGCGGGTCTGGCTTGTCTCGTCTTGACGCTGCGGTTATTTTTGAGGAGTTGGCGAAAGGCTGCACCTCCACGGCTGCTTATATCTCCATCCATAATATGGTGGCGTGGATGATCTACAGCTTCGGCGACGCCGAACTGCGTGAAAGGTTTTTGCCTAGGCTTTGCTCCATGGAGCATTTCGGTAGTTACTGCTTGACCGAGCCGGGATCTGGCTCTGATGCGGCTAGTCTGCGCGCCCGCGCGGTGAGAGACGGCGATCATTATATTCTGAATGGCTCCAAAGCGTTTATTTCCGGCGGCGGCGTCGCTGACGTTTATCTGGTGATGGTTCGCACTGGCGAGCCGGGGCCTAAGGGAGTTAGCTGCATTCTCGTTGAAAAAAATACGCCCGGCCTGTCTTTTGGCGCGCAGGAGCGTAAGCTGGGCTGGAAAAGTCAGCCAACGGCGCAAGTGAATTTTTCCGATTGTCGCGTTTCCGCGAAGAATCTAGTGGGCGAGGAAGGTCAGGGATTTCGCTTCGCCATGGCGGGTCTGGACGGCGGGCGCGTCAACATTGGCGCTTGCTCCATTGGCGCGGCGCAATCCTGCCTTGATCGTACGATTGACTATATGAAAGAGCGCAAGCAATTCGGCAAATCCATCGCCGAGTTTCAAGCGTTGCAATTCAAGGTCGCCGATATGGCTACGGAATTAGAGGCGGCCCGGTTGATGCTGCACAAGGCGGCGACGCTTGTGGATGCGAAGGCGCCCGAGGCGACGCGGCTGGCGGCCATGGCCAAGCGTTTGGCCACAGATACCGGCTTCAAGGTTGTGAATGAGGCTCTGCAGCTTCATGGCGGCTATGGATATCTGAGGGACTACCCTATTGAGCGCTACCTGCGCGACGTTCGTGTTCATCAGATACTTGAAGGTACGAATGAAATCATGAGAGTGATTATCGCGCGGGATCTTTTTTCACGGTAAGCGACTGGATTTTGTGGAGCCATGCGACATGTGTGACGATATTTTATTTCACCGTGACGGTCATGCGGGGATCGTGACCTTGAACCGGCCAAAGGCGTTGAACGCCCTGACCCATGAGATGGTGCGCGCGCTCACCGCACGGCTCAAAGCGTGGAGCGAGGACGACGCTATTCGCCTCGTCATCATGACAGCCGCGGGAGAGAAAGCTTTTTGCGCTGGTGGCGACATTCGCAAAGTCCATGACATGGGCCGCGCCGGCGACCCGGAGCAAAATCTGTTTTTCGCCGAAGAATATCGCCTTAACGCTTATCTCAAGCGCTATCCCAAACCAATTGTGTCCTTGTTGGACGGGATTGTCATGGGGGGAGGCGTCGGTTTGTCGGTTCACGGCAGCCATCGGGTTGGCGGTGAGCGGCTTACTTTCGCCATGCCGGAGACAAGCATCGGCTTTTTTCCCGATGTGGGGGGGAGTTATATTCTCTCTCGCATGCCCGCCAGAACCGGCGTTTACGCCGCTCTAACTTCCGCGCGGCTGAAGTTGGCCGACGCTTATTGGACGGGAATCGTCACCCATCCCGTTCGCTCAAGCGACATGGCGCAGATCAGATCGGCTCTATGTGAAGCCGATGACGTGGACGCGGTGTTGTCGCGCTTCACGATTGATCCTGGCCCTGCGCCCCTGAGCGCCCACGCCAAGACGATCGAACGTGTGTTTTCTCACGCCGCCGTTAGCGAGATTATCAAAGCCTTGTCCACGGAGACGGGGGCGGCGCAGGACTTTTGCGCAAGCGCCCTTGAGGCGATGACCTCGAAGTCCCCCATGAGTCTGGCCATATCGTTGAAGGAAATACGTCGCGGAGAAGCTCTTGAACTCGACGAATGCATGGTGATGGAGTACAGGATCCTGACGCGGATTTTGCAAGGCTCAGATTTTTACGAAGGCGTTCGAGCTGTATTGATCGATAAGGACAACGCTCCCAAGTGGTCGCCGGCGACGCTGGAGGAGGTGTCGGCGGATGCGCTTGAGGCGCATTTTCACGAGCCTGCCGGCGGCGACCTTGATCTGACGATTTGAGCGTAGCCGCTCCTTTATATATGCAAATGCCGTTTGGTTTCTGATTTTTGAATAAGGCGAAAGCGCTCTTGATGATAATGTCGTTGCAGGATTTTTTGAACAGGCGGCCGGCGTGGTCGGTGGTGACTATTTGGTATTTGCGTTGCATCTCCATTTCGCTAATCGGCGCGGGAGTCATTCATTGGGCGCGCATTATCGGTTTCTCGCCATGGCGGGGCGTATGGTTCTGGGACATGCCGGTGGAGTGGCAGGCGGCGACGGTCTTTTTCGGCGTTTTGGACTTGGTCGCCGCTATCGGGCTTTGGATCACGGTTTCCTGGGGAACGGTGATGTGGCTCTTCAGAGCCTTGTCCCAAGTGACGATGCATACGGTGTTTTCTGATATTTACGGGCGTCGCCCTTATGAGATCGCCTTTTATCTTTTGACGATCGCCATTTATATGGTGCTGGTTTATTTGATGGAGCGGGAAAACAGACGTTAGCGACCGCCTTGAGAAGACCGGTTCGTCGCCGTGAAAAGTTGTTTTGCAATGCTTGAACGCTTGGGAGGAGCTGGCGTTCAACGGAGCGGAAAGAGCGGCGCCGGGAAAAAAGCGTGAGCGTAAAGAAAACAACTGGGAGGAAACTATGGGGAAAGTCGGCTTTATCGGTCTGGGCAACATGGGCGGACCAATGGCCGCCAATCTTGTCAAGGCGGGACACGAGGTGCTGGGCGTTGATCTGTCGCCGGCGGCGATAGCTCGTCTTGAGCAGGAGGGCGGCGCTGGCGCGGCAAGCGTCGCCGAGGCGGTGCGGGCGGCGGACGTTGTGATCACCATGTTGCCGGCGGGAAAACATGTGCGCCAGATCTATCTGGGGGAGGACGGCGTTCTTCAGCACGTGAAGCCGGGCGTCATACTGATCGACTCCTCCACTATTGACGTGGAAAGCGCCCGCGCGGCGGCTCAGGCGGCTGAGGAGGCGGGCGTGTCGATGGTGGACGCGCCGGTGTCGGGCGGCGTTGGCGGCGCGGCCGCCGGCACGCTGACCTTCATGGTTGGCGGGCCTGAGACGGCTTTCGCGGCCGCTAAGCCTTATCTTGAAGTTATGGGCAAGACGATTGTGCACGCAGGCGGGGCGGGTAATGGCCAGGCTGCGAAAATCTGTAACAACATGCTGCTCGGCATTTCGATGATCGGCACCTGCGAGGCTTTCGCGCTTGGCGAGCGACTGGGGCTTGATCCGCAAAAGCTTTATGACATTTCATCCACCGCGTCCGGGCAATGTTGGTCCATGACGTCTTATTGCCCGGTTCCGGGTCCGGTTCCCGCCTCTCCGGCCAATCGCGACTATGCGCCGGGATTTGCGGCGGCGATGATGTTGAAAGATTTGAAGTTGGCTCAGGAAGCGGCGAGCGCGAGCGGCGCGTCGACGCCGCTTGGCGCGGAAGCGGCGGCGCTTTATTCGCTGTTTTGCAACGCAGGTGACGGCGACACGGATTTCTCGGGAATAATTCGTTTTTTGCGTGGGGTTAACAGCCTGTAGCCACCTGTCCCGATAGGGGATGAGGTTAACGTGATTTTATGCATAAGGGCACGTCTTTTGGAGATAAGGCACGCTCTTTGGTTTATGAACCCTTAGCGCGGACGATGACAAAAATACTGGTTCTTGGCTAGGATCGCATAAAAGCTGGATCTTTTGAGGAGCTACAAAGCCGAGGTCATTATTTGTCAAGGTAAACGCAGTCTTTCACCGCCAAGAATGGGTTTATTTTTCGAATTAATATCTGATTTAGTGTATCTTTTAAGCAGATTTTATATTTCGACTCGTAGTGTTTATCTCAAGGTCGGACAAAAAAATGTCCGTATGAAACAAACAAGAGGCTCAGGCGAATGATTACAGCAGCAAAAGCAATCGACACCATCGAAGAAGTTGAAAATGACTCAAACATAAAGCCTCTTTATCTTGAGGCTTTGACGTTGGTTGAGCGTCTTCATCGTCGTCTTCTTGACGTTATTAAAGATGAATTCGAACGCATGGGACGTTCCGACGTGAACAGCGTCCAAGCTTTGCTGCTGTTTAACATTGGCGATGCGGAATTAACGGCGGGGGAGCTTCGTTCGCGTGGTTACTATCTCGGCTCCAACGTTTCCTACAATCTGAAGAAGCTTGTGGAGACTGGCTACATTCATCACCAACGTTCGCGAATGGACCGTCGTTCGGTGCGCGTCAGCTTGACGGAGAAGGGCTTGGAAGTCGCGAAAATCATCGGCGATCTTTATGACCGCCATATCCTTTCTGTTGAACAGGTTGGCGAAGTGGGAGCGGATGACTTCCAGACGTTGAACACGGCGTTGCGTCGCCTTGAGCGGTTCTGGACGGATCAGATTCTTTATCGTCTGTGATTGGTGAGGGGAACGATTGATGGAAGCTGCGCTAGAGGTTTGCGGATGGAGTTTTTAAAATGTCATTTTGACATGATTACGCCATAGTGTGACCTGTATGAGGGATGTCATGGTGGGACGACGGCGCGAACATGGTGGGACGACGGCGCGAAAATGACGCGAAGATATTTCTTCTGCTCGAATTTAGACGATGCGTCTAAATTAAAACTTCGTGTTTGTTCAATCGGATATCGCAGCGGTAGCGCTCTACGAGAGTAAATGAAGAACGTTTAATTCGCGCTGCGAGTTTTTGTTAAGCATATTCGTGCTACAATCGCGAAAGATGTTTATGTGCCGTTGAGAATTCAGGAGTGGTTGGGTGGTTGTAGACAGAGCTGTTTCAGGCGACGAGAAACGAGCGGGCGTTTTTAGACGCGGATTGACTTGCGCGCTGGCGGGAGCGGTCGTCGTGACTGGGGCTTTGAGCCAGGTGGCTGAGGCGCAGTCGCCGCTTGACGCTCTACGACAACACACCCAGCGAGCGGAATGGGAAGATACGTTTGACGCGACCATGAGCAGCCTGCAGGCGCTTAAATCGGACGCGCCCACATTGTCCCCCGACACTGCGGCGGATATTGAGCGCTCAATCGCGCGTTATTCTCAGATCGTCGCTCAAGGGGGCTGGCCGGTGGTGACGTCAGGCCGAAAAGCGATGAGGTTGGGCGCTCGCGGTGAAGACGTTGTAACCCTGCGCCGGCGGTTGATGATTTCCGGCGATTTGGAGCAGACCGCCGGTCTTTCGGATACTTTCGACTCTTACGTCGACGCCGCCGTACGTCGTTTTCAGGTGCGTCATGGGCTGACGCCGGACGGATCTGTGGGGAAGGGGACGCTGCAGGCGTTGAATGTGCCGGCGCATGTGCGTCTGTCCCAGCTTGAGACCAACCTTGTTCGCGTTCGCTCTATGTCTGGCTTTCTGGGCGACCGTTATGTCATGGTGAATATTCCGGCGGCGGAAATCGAAGCGGTTGAGAATGGACGCGTGCGTTCACGTCATACGGCGGTGGTCGGGAAGATTGACCGGCAAACGCCGATTCTCAATTCCAAGATTTATGAGTTGAATTTTAATCCGTATTGGACCGTTCCGGTTAGCATCATCCGCAAGGATCTGATCCCGAAGATGAAAGAGGATCCGGCCTATTTGCAGAAGAATAATATCCGCATATTCGACTGGAAGGGCAATGAACTGTCATGGCAGGACATTGATTGGAACACCGATGAGGCGACGCAATATCAGTTTCGGCAGGATCCGGGCGAGATCAATTCACTTGGCACTGTGAGAATCAACTTCCACAATACGCATCAGGTTTATTTGCACGATACGCCGTCGAAAAGCCTATTCGGCTCCGATTATCGTTTCAATTCATCCGGGTGCGTTCGGGTGCAGAACGTGCGCGAGTTGATCACCTGGTTGTTGGAGACCACGACGCCTGATTGGAATCGGGCGCGCGTTGACGAGACGATCCGGGTTGGCGAGCGTGAGGATGTGAAGCTCAAGTCGCAAATTCCACTTTATATGACCTATGTGACTGCCTGGACCAACTCGGATGGCGTCGTGCATTTCCGTGAGGATATTTATGATCGCGACGGATTGGTGACGACGGCGGTCAGCGGACTTCAGACGAGTTTACGTTAAACTATTCAGGTTGTTCGAATGATTGACCCGGTCTTTTGGCTTTTGCTCAATGGCCGGGTTTTTTGTTTTAGGAAATAATATGGCGCGAAATAACGATAGGGAGGCTGGCGGAGCGCCGGCCGAAGCTTATCTCGAATTCACAACTATTGGGCGGCAGGTGAGAGTTTCTGCCATTGACGCCCGTACGGGCGTCGAGGTCGTGGTGTTTGGGCCGGCGACGACCTCCCGCGCGGATTTTGAACGCCTCGCCATGAGAAAGCTTCAACGCCGCCTTGAGCAGGAAAAATAGTTTCGTGGCAAAGATGCGCATATGCTTACTTGGTTCGTCTTTGGGACTGTGCTATGGCGCTGATAAACAGTGTTGGGGCGTTTGAACCTTCGACTCTGCATAACAGCCGGACTTCGTCGACTTGGATGGGTTGGAGTTTCAACTGTGTTCAGGAAAACTGACGGCTGAATGACTTCCGTGACCCGAAAAGAAAAGGGGACCAGACGATGTCGATAAATGACGCCTCGACTGGCATGCCAATCTATTCCGACTTTTTTACGCGCTCATTAGTGGATGCTGACCCCGAAATCGCGGGCGCCATCGATAAGGAGCTTGGTCGTCAACAAAGCGAAATTGAGTTGATCGCTTCGGAGAACATCGTCTCCCGCGCCGTGCTTGAGGCGCAGGGGTCAGTGATGACCAACAAATACGCCGAAGGTTATCCCGGACGGCGTTATTATGGCGGCTGCGAATTTGTCGATATTGCTGAAGAACTGGCGATTGACCGGGCGAAGCAACTTTTTGGGTGCGGTTTCGCCAACGTCCAGCCGAATTCCGGTTCGCAGGCGAATCAATCTGTTTTGCTGGCTCTTTTGACGCCGGGCGACACGATTCTTGGCATGAGCCTCGATTCCGGCGGTCACTTGACGCATGGCGCTCGTCCCAACCTGTCGGGCAAATGGTTCAACGCCGTTCAGTATGGCGTCGTGCCGGAAACGGGGCTGATTGATTACGATCAGGTCGCCGAGCTTGCGCGCGCGGAAAAGCCGAAGCTGATCGTCGCCGGCGGTTCCGCCTATTCTCGCCAAATCGACTTTGCGCGCTTCCGCGAAATTGCGGATGAAGTTGGCGCGTATTTCATGGTCGACATGGCGCATTTCGCTGGGCTTGTGGCTGGCGGCGTTCATCCAAGCCCGTTCCCCTTCGCGGATGTGGCGACGTCGACGACACATAAAACTTTGCGTGGACCGCGCGGCGGACTTGTTCTGACCAACAAGGAAGATATCGCCAAGAAGATCAATTCAGCGGTTTTCCCGGGTCTTCAGGGCGGTCCCTTGATGCATGTGATCGCTGGTAAGGCCGTCGCCTTTGGCGAGGCGTTACGTCCTGAATTCAAGGTCTATGCGCGCAATGTCATGGATAACGCCCGCGCTTTGGCGGAGACGTTGCGGGCTGGTGGTCTGGACATCGTTTCAGGGGGCACCGACACCCATTTGATGTTGGTGGACCTGCGCCCGAAAGACCTGACCGGTAAATTGGCGGAAGGTTCGCTGGGCCGTGCGAACATTACCTGTAACAAGAACGGCGTGCCGAATGATCCGCAAAAGCCTACCGTTACTTCAGGCGTGAGGCTTGGCACGCCTGCGGGAACCACGCGTGGCTTTGGTTCGGCTGAGTTCAAGGAAATCGGCGCGTTGATCATCGAGGTTCTTGACGGCTTGAAGGCTTCCAACAGCGTCGAGGGAAATGCGCGCGTCGAAGAGGCGGTGAAAGAAAAAGTCATCGCTCTTACATCGCGTTTTCCGATCTACTAAAATCCTGATTGAGGCGGCTGACGAAAATATGGTCGGTCGCCTCTCGTTATCGTCCGTTCCTCGTTTGTAAAAACCTCTGCATCGTGAAATTGGAACAAGGAAGCTCAAAGCCATGCGTTGTCCCTATTGCGGCGGTGAGGAAACACAGGTCAAGGATTCTCGTCCTACGGAAGACAACACCGCTATTCGGCGGCGTCGCATCTGCAACACGTGTGGCGGGCGGTTCACCACCTTTGAACGCGTGCAGCTGCGTGAGTTGACCGTTGTGAAGCGCACGGGGCGCAGAGTTCTTTTTGACCGTGAAAAATTAATGCGCTCTGTGCAGGTCGCCACGCGCAAACGTCCCGTGGAGCCTGAGCGGATCGAGCGAATGGTTAGCGGCATCGTGCGCCAATTGGAAAGCGCGGGCGAAAATGACGTGATGGCCGAGACCATAGGAAACCTCGTCATGGAAGGCTTGAAGACACTGGACGATGTGGCTTATGTGCGGTTTGCGTCTGTGTATAAGAACTTTCGGGAAGCGCGGGACTTTGAGGCGTTGCTCGGCGAAATGGGGGCGCCGATTGACGCTCTCGAGGCAATAGCTGAAGACAAGGACGTTCCTTGATTTTTGCGGCGCCATCATATGTAACTTTTCTTTTCAAACTGGATGCCGATTTTGACGCCTATGGCTTATGATCATGAGCGAGATCGCCGTTATATGGCTGCGGCCGTCGCTTTGGCCCGTCGCGGCTTGGGCCATGTTTGGCCGAACCCTTCGGTTGGTGCGTTGATTGTTGACGAAAGCGGGGAAACCGCCGTCGTGCGCGGTCGTGGGGTGACGCAGCCTCCGGGTGGGCCGCACGCCGAAATTTCCGCATTACGTCAGGCGGGAGAAAGCGCGCGTGGCGCCACCTGTTTTGTGACCTTGGAGCCATGCGCTCATCAAGGGCGTACGGGGCCATGTTCCGCGGCCCTGACGAAGGCGGGCGTGGCGCGTGTGGTGATTGGCGTTATTGATCCGAACCCGCGAGTGGCGGGAGATGGCGTGGCGATGTTGCGGGCGGCCGGCGTGCAGGTTGATGTTGGCGTGGGCGCCGATTTATGTCGGGCCCATCACGCCAGGCATATATTGCGCGTTCAGAACGCTCGGCCGCGAGTGGTGTTGAAACTGGCGGTTTCACGCGATGGTTATATTGGCGTAACCGGCAAGGGACAGA
The DNA here is from genome assembly GCA_048265185.1 of Stappiaceae bacterium. Taxonomy (GTDB): domain Bacteria; phylum Pseudomonadota; class Alphaproteobacteria; order Rhizobiales; family Stappiaceae; genus JBLXBZ01. Next base: position 35,801 of record JBLXBZ010000001.1, read on the forward strand.
TACCCATTACCGGAGCCGACGCGCGCCGACAGGTGCAGCTTTTGCGCGCGCAAAGCGACGCGATATTAGTTGGCGTCGGCACTGTTCTTGCTGATGATCCGCTACTCACATGCCGTCTGCCCGGTCTTGAAGAACTCTCTCCGGTGAGGGTGGTTCTTGATCCCGCCGCGAAACTTCCGCTGGACGCTCAATTAGTCTCTACTGCTCGCGCGCATTCCCTCTGGCTTATTGTTGGCGATGACGCCGATGTTGAGCGAACGGACGCGTTGCGCCGTGCTGGTGTGGAGGTTGTGCGCGTTCCCCTTGACGGGCGGGGACATGTGGCGCCGGCTGTGGTCTTGCGCGCTCTTGGCCAGCGCGGCGTCACGCAGGTTTTGGTAGAAGGTGGGGCCTTTGTCGCTGCGGATTTCTTGGAGTCTGGCGTCATTGACGAAGTGATGATCTTTCATGGTTGTGACGACATTGGCGCGCAGGGCGTTTTGCCGTTCGCGGAGGCGGGGCTGGAGGCGTTGTTGAAGAACCCTTCATTCGCCAAAGTTGACGCGCGCTCCGTCGGCCGCGACCGTTTGGAGATTTATATGCGCAAGGAGCTTTGAGAAATGTTCACTGGAATAGTCACTGACGTTGGCCGTATTTTATCTGTTGATGAAATTCCCGCCGGCAAGCGAACGCGCATCGCCTGCGGCTATGACGCGCAAGAGATTGACATTGGCGCCTCCATCGCATGCGCTGGCGTTTGCCACACGGTTACCGCCAGAGGGCTTGATCAGGCGCAGAACTGGTTCGAAGTTGAGTCCGGCGCGGAAACGCTTGCGCTTACGACCGTGCGTGACTGGCGGGAGGGGCGAATGCTTAACCTTGAGCGTTCGTTGAAAATTGGAGACGAGCTTGGCGGGCATATCGTGCAGGGGCACGTGGATGGTCTGGCGGAAGTTATTGCGCGTGAGGATCACCCGGACAGCGTTTTGTTCCGTTTTCGCGTTCCAAAGGAGCTTTCCCGTTTCATAGCTCGCAAAGGATCGGTCGCAGTTGATGGAACCTCGTTAACGGTCAATGCGGTGGAAGGGGACAGTTTTTCCGTTTTTCTGATTCCACACACTTTAAGCGCAACGACTTGGGGAGAGCGCCGCGCGGGGGACTATGTTAATCTTGAAGTCGACATGATGGCGCGCTATGTCGCTCGTCTTGCGCAATATCAATGAGCTGCGTCTGGGGCGCAATGTCAACGCAATGGTGGACAAAAGCGCTCAGACATGTTTCCTGACGCGAATTCCTCATACAGAAAGCAGATCCAACCATGGCTGACGCTCCTAATATTCTGATAATAGACGCCTGTTTTTACAGAGAAATTTCTGACGCTCTTTATGAAGGGGCGATCGACGCTCTCGATAAAGCGGGAGCAGATTATTCTCGTTTGACAGTTCCTGGCGTGTTGGAGATTCCCGCCGCGCTCTCCATGGTTCTGGGAGCGATGGAAAATGGCGACGTCGATTTTGACGGTTTTGTTCTGCTTGGATGCGTGATCCGCGGCGAAACAAGCCACTATGACATTGTCGCCAATGAATCCGCGCGCGCGGTCATGGAGCTGACAATTGACGCCGGATTGGCGCTGGGTAACGGTATTTTGACCGTTGAGGACAGTGAGCAGGCTTGGGCGCGTGCTGATAAAACCAAGAAAAACAAAGGCGGCGCCGCAGCGCAAGCGGCTCTGGCCATGATCCAAATTCGGGATCAGCTCGGGGTGTAATAATGAATCAGGATGCTCCAAAAACATCAGCCGGGCGCGAAGAGCGGCCGGCTAATAAACGCGGCGTCGCGCGTCTCGCCGCTGTTCAGGCTCTTTATCAGATGGAAGTGGGCGGCGCGCAAGTCGCTGATGTTCTGGGGGAGTTTGAAACTTATCGCCTCGGTCAGGAAATCGACGGGGACCAATATCGCGACGCGGACGCTTTATGGTTTCGTGATCTGGTGACCGGCGTTTTGGAACTGCAAAGAACAATTGACCCGGTGATTCACACCGCCTTGACGCAGGACTGGCCTTTGCGCCGCGTCGACACGACTTTACGCGCTATTTTACGCGCTGGCGTGTTTGAATTGATGAAGCGCAAGGATGTGCCCGTGCGCGTTATCATTTCTGAATATATAGATGTTGCGAAGGCGTTTTACCAAGAAGATGAACCTCGTCTGGTCAATGGCGTTCTCGACCGTATCGCCAAAGACGTTCGCAAGACGGAGATTGACGGTTCCGGCGAGAGTCGTTGATCGTGACGGGGCGTCCGGGCGAATTTGAGCTGATTTCCCGGTATTTTGCGCCATTGGCGACAGATCCGGGCAGTCTCTCTTTGACTGACGATGCGGCGACGATTCCCGGATGGCCGGGCGAGGATATCGTTCTGACGAAGGATATGCTCGCCGCTGACGTTCATTTTTTCGCTAATGACCCCGCCGAGGCGATTGCGGCCAAGGCGCTTCGCGTGAATTTGTCGGATCTGGCGGCGAAGGGCGCGCGGGCGCGCGGTTATCTGCTTGGTTTGGCGCTAGCGCCGGATTGGGACGAGGCGTGGTTAAAAGCCTTCACGGACGGTTTGGCGAGCGAGCAGGCGGCTTTCCGCGTGGCGCTTTACGGCGGCGACACTATTCGCACCGGGGACCGTTTGATGATTTCAATTACTGCGATTGGTTCTGCGCCAAGCGGCGCGGCGGTGCGTCGTAGCGGCGCGCGCCCGGGTGATGAAATTTATGTCACCGGCACGATTGGGGACGCTGCGCTAGGGCTTTTACTACGTCTTGAGCCCGCTTTCGCCTCCCGTCTCGGATTGTCGCAAACGCATCGAAGTCACCTTCTTGATCGTTATCTTTTGCCGCAACCGCGGGTGACGCTTGCGGGGCTTTTGCGCGATTACGCCAATGCGGCCATGGATGTTTCTGACGGTCTTCTTGCCGATCTTGGGCATATGTGCCGCGCCAGCGGGTGTGACGCTGTTCTCGAGGTGGAGCGCACGCCTTTATCAGAGGCAGCTCGCTGCGTGCTTCAATCAGCTCCCGACATGCTTGGCAAATGCCTCTCGGGAGGCGACGACTATGAGATTCTCGCGGCGGTTTCTCCCGGACGCTCAGCCGCGTTTCTCAAAGCGGTGAGCCTGCTCGGTGTCCCGGTGACTCGAATCGGGAACATGAAAGAAGGAGTGGGGCAGGTTTGGCCGCAGCATGGCGGCGAAGCGTTTTCTTGCGGTCAAGACGTCGGATTTTCGCATTTTTGATGCGAAACATCAAAAAAATTGATCAAAAGCGCTGTTTATAGGGTGGAGAAATATTTCGCCTGATTTAATCTGAACGCCGCTACCTCTTCCTGAGTCGACGCGTTTCGCCAGAAGGCCAGAGAAACGTTGCGAAAGTTCTATCTTCTTTCGTCGATTTCAGGTTCTTTCTCTTTCCAATTCGCTTGCTGCGGACCGCATTCTTGATTTCGCTGCAAGTTTTTTTAAGGACATAAAATGTCTGCGGTCGATTTATCCAATGAGCCTGTTGTTGACGATAGTCTGGCTAAGAAGAACGCGCTTTTGCTTGCCTTGGCTCAAGCTTTGGGTGGAGCCAGCGCTTCAATCGTCATGACGACGGCGTCCCTTGTGGGCGCCGCGTTGTTGGGCGCGGATAAGTCGTTGGCCACATTGCCGGTGACGGCTTTCGTGCTTGGAACCGCTTTTGGGACGTTGCCCGCCGGGCTTATCATGCGTCGTTTCGGCCGCCGGGCAGGTTTCGTAGGCGCGTCGTTATTCGGAGGTTTTTCCGGTATTTTTACGGCTTATGCGGTGTTTCAGGCGAATTTCACCTTATTTTTCTTTGGTTGTTTTTTCAGCGGGTTCGTTGGCGCTTTCGTGCAGCAATTCCGTTTCGCCGCCGCGGACACCGCCAGTGAGGCGTTCAAGCCCAAAGCGATTTCATGGGTCTTGGCGGGAGGAATTTTGGCGGGCGTGATCGGTCCTCAAACCGTGATCTGGAGTAAGGATCTCTTTTCTCCAATTCTCTTTGCAGGAACTTTCATCGCGCAAGGGGCGTTGTCGTTTCTCGCCGCGATTATTTTGAGTTTCATCGCCATTCCCAAACCGCCCCGACGTCAAAACGCCAGCGGGGGGCGTTCTCTTCGCGAAATTTTCACCCAGCGTCGTTTCATTATCTCGGCTGCTTGCGGCATCACCTCCTACGCGCTTATGAACCTTGTGATGACGGCCACTCCATTGGCGATGATCGGTTGCGGCCTCAGTCAAACGGATGCGGCTTTGGCGATCCAATGGCATGTTCTGGCCATGTTTGGTCCCAGTTTCTTTACTGGGTCCCTGATCGCCCGCTTTGGCAAAGAAGTGATCGTGGCTGTGGGCTTGTTGTTGCTCGCCGGTTGCGCCGTCGTCGCCTTGAGCGGAGTCGAGGTCGCTCATTTTTGGGTGGCGCTGGTTCTTTTGGGCGTTGGATGGAATTTCAGCTTCGTAGGCGCAACGGCGATGCTGACCGACACTTATCGTCCTGAAGAGCGGAATACGGTTCAAGCCGCCAATGACTTTTTGGTGTTTGGTTTTGTCGCCGCCGCATCGTTCTCATCAGGCAAGCTTTTGTATTTGTTCGGCTGGGCGACCGTTAATATTCTTGTTTTCCCATTCGTTTTGATCGGCTTGTTACTGCTTGGGTATTTGATTTTGGCCGAACGGCGGTTGGAAAAACCTACGTAAAGAGTGGATATCGGCGCGATCAAAAGCGCCATTCTTTCATGTGATGAAGGAATGGCGCGGAGTTTTAATCGACGACTGTGGGCTTATAAGCCAACGCCTGGATTCACGGCGCCGCGTAAAATCTGAGTCAGGAAGCCGTAATCAGATCCGCCCGTGCGTGTTTTGCGCGTGACGATATCGATGACTTTGCCGTCTTGCATGCCGTAATAGGCGGTGTCTTTCACGAAACCGTCTTCATCGTAATAGATGGCCACAACACGCTGCTCGACAATATCGGGCGCCATGAAGGCGGTAGTTTCTGAAACTTGCGAAATATAGTACCAAGCGTCTCCGTCCAGACGGGACGTGGTTGAAGGCGATCCGAGCAACAGCTCGACCTGTTCGCGACTCGACCCGACCTGGACTTCTTGATAAGCGTCAGGCGAAACGACATGGCCGTGGTTGAGAGTCTGCGTGAAGCAGCCGGCGAGCGGCAACCCAAGGCACGTGACAATGACGCTACAGCGTAGCCATGAATTCATCTGGCTTGTTCCTATTTTTAGTGGCGCCTGATCACAAATTCCAAAATGAAACTGTGATTTGCAGCTTGAATTTGCAAACTTGCTTGGCAAACTGACTAACCTGCGTTACGCCACAAGGCAACCACCATCCCTAAGAGACGATAAATGGTCTTTGGCTTGTTTCGTAAACGTGAGAATCCTAAAGTTTATGATCTCTATAATGAGATCGTGGCTCAAGCGCGGCAACCCTGTTTTTACATGGAATTTCGCGTTCCTGACACGATTGACGGTCGTTTTGACCTGATTGTGTTGCATTCTGTCTTGGTTTTTCATCGGTTGCGCCGCGAAGGAGAGGCGGCGAGTCGATTCGCGCAAGATTTATTCGATCTCTTTTTCAAAGACATGGATCGCAATCTGCGGGAAATGGGCGTGGGGGATGTTTCCGTGCCCAAAAAAATCAAGAAAATGGCCGAAGCTTTTTATGGGCGGGCGGACGTCTATTGCGCAGCTCTTGACGATAACGACGCGGATGCTTTGGCGTTGGCGCTCGATCGCAATATTTTTGCGGATGAAAGCTGTATGAGCGCCGCGCGCATGCTCGCCGCATATATGATTGGATCCGCCGCTCATTTAGCCGCGCAAGACGCCGAAATTTTTCTTGCCGGTAAAATTGATTGGCCTTCGCCAAGCGATTTCACTGAATCTGGCGGTGAAGTCAGGCCTGGCGCACATGAGTAACCAAGGTGGTGAGATATAATGTCGAATAATATCCCCGCAGAATTTCCGGTGGCGCGTTTTCAAGATGTTTCGCGGTTGGGAAACAAGTCAATGACTTGCGATCTCACATTAAGCGAGGAGGAGCGCGCGGCTGTAATTGAGGCGTATGATCTTTTGGGTTTGGAAGACGTCAAGGCTACTTTTGAACTTCGCCCCTGGCGCAAGGATGGCGTTGCTGTTCGCGGTCAAATTTCCGCGCTTGTTGTTCAGCGCTGTGTGGTGACGTTAGGGCCTGTTGATTTGCGGATTGATGAAAATTTTGAAAGACATTTTAAGCCGGAGGCGGATCAAAAAGCGAATGAGGTTGAAATAGAAATTGAGTATGAGTTGCAAGATCCGCCTGATCCGCTTGAAAAAGACGTGATTGATTTGGGCGCGTTGTTTTGCGAGCATTTGGCGCTTGCGTTGGATCCTTATCCTCGGGCAAAAGGGGCGCTTCTTCCATCTGGCGTCACTGCGGAAGATGAAGAGGGGCAGGAAACTGTTTTGGATTCGAAACCTTCGCCATTTGCTGTATTGGCGAAATTAAAGGGCGGAAATGACGAAACTTCCGAGTAGAAATCGGTTGTCTCGACAGCTGGAGGCGTTATGGTCCGCACGCTCGACGTTGTGTATATGCTGAACTATCGGCGCGCGTGAATTACACGCCGTGTTTGTTTGTGGCTTGGCGGTGACCGGGATCAGATCTTAAGTATGGCGAAAACGATCAGGATTGCTCTCGACGTCATGGGTGGCGACGACGGTGCGGAAATGGTTTTGCCCGGAGCGGCGCTTGCATTGGAGCGGCGACCAGAAATTCATTTCCTGTTGTTTGGCGATGAGGCGATAGTGGCGCCTTTGCTGGATCAGCACCCGGAACTCAAGGCGAATTCGACGTTTACTCATTGCGACATCTCAGTCGCCATGGACGCAAAGCCTAGTCAGGCATTGCGCAATGGTCGGTGGCGCTCGAGCATGTGGCGCTCGATTGACGCGGTGAAGACCGGTGATGCCGACGTGACTGTTTCGGCTGGAAACACCGGCGCCTTGATGGCCATGTCTAAATTTTGTTTGCGCACGATGGCTAACATCGAGCGGCCGGCCATCGCCGCTATCTGGCCCACCGCTCGCGGCGAATCGATTGTTCTGGACGTTGGAGCGACGATTGGAGCGGACGCGGCGCAATTGATCGACTTCGCGCTGCTTGGCGGCGCTATGGCGCGCGTTCTCTTTGGCGTGCGGCGCCCAACCGTTGGTCTTTTAAACATTGGCGTTGAAGAAGTGAAAGGCCTTGAAGAGGTGCGCACCGCCGGACGTCTTTTGCGGGAGGCGGAGCTGCAGTCTCTGGACTTCACGGGCTTCGTCGAAGGGGACGACCTGGGAAAAGGCACTGTTGACGTTGTCGTGACCGAGGGTTTTGTTGGAAATATCGCTCTGAAAACGGCGGAGGGCACCGCGCGTCAGATCGGCGAATATTTGCGCGCGGGAATGACGCGCAGCTGGATGACGCGAATCGGATATATTCTCGCTAGGAGCGCTTTTGACCGGCTCAAGGAAAAACTAGATCCCCGCAAGGCCAATGGCGGCGTGTTCCTTGGTCTTAACGGTATCGTGATCAAGAGCCATGGCGGCACCGACGCGGAAGGTTTCGCCAGCGCCGTTGAGCTCGCCTATAGTATGGTTCACAACGAATTGCTTCATAAGATCTCTCAAGATCTTGTTCATTATCATCGCGGTCGCTTCCAAAATGCCGCGCATAAACCGGAAGGTGGCCAGTGAGTGCAATGAAGTCTGTTGTCTTGGGGACGGGTGGGTGCTTGCCAGCGCAGCGGCTGACGAATAGCGAAATTGCTGAAAAGGTCGACACCTCTGACGAATGGATTGTGCAGCGCACCGGAATCCATGCGCGCCATATCGCTTCTGAGGGCGAATTGACCTCCGACCTCGCCGTGCGCGCGGCGCAGAAGGCGCTTGAAGCGGCTGGAATTCCAGCCTCCGCCATTGACATGATCATTGTCGCCACGGCCACGCCTGACAACACGTTTCCCGCTTGCGCGGTGACGGTGCAGGAAAAGCTTGGGATTTATCACGGGTTTGCATTTGACGTTCACGCCGTGTGTTCAGGCTTTGTGTATGCGCTCACCACCGCTGACGCTTACCTTCGCGGGGGGCTGGCGAAGCGGGCGCTTGTGATCGGCGCAGAAACATTTTCTCGTATTCTGGACTGGGAAGACCGCACGACGTGCGTTCTTTTTGGCGATGGGGCCGGCGCGATCATTCTGGAAGCGCAATCGGGAACCGGAGCGTTATCGGACCGTGGCGTGTTGACGACTCATTTGCGTTCAGATGGTCGGCACAAGGATAAATTATACGTCGACGGTGGGCCGTCATCCACCCAAACGGTAGGACATTTGCGCATGCAAGGGCGCGAGGTTTTCAAACATGCCGTTTCAATGATCACTGACGTTATTGAAGACGCTTTCAATGCGGCTGAAATTAGCGCTGAAGATTTGGACTGGTTCGTGCCGCATCAGGCTAACCGGCGCATTATTGACGCCAGCGCAAAAAAGCTGGGCATAGCGCCGGAAAAGGTTGTGGTCACCGTCGCCGAGCATGGAAACACCTCCGCGGCATCCATTCCGCTCGCGCTTGATATCGCCGTGCGTGATGGGCGAATTAAACAAGGTCAATTGATCTTGCTTGAGGCGATGGGGGGAGGCTTCACCTGGGGATCTGCTCTAATACGTTGGTAGTATTGTGAATGTAATACCTGTGTTACGTTTATTTTTATAGTAAACGTGGGCAGGTGCCTGTTGACCGAATGACATTAAATCAATACCTTAGATTGCTCGAAGCAATATTTTCCTTTCCGTCGAGCTTTAAACGCCGGCAAAAGGGGGGCGCATGGGAAATAAAACAGTTACCCGAGCCGATTTGTGCGAAGCGGTCTACCAGAAGGTCGGATTGTCTCGCGCTGAATCTGCAGAACTCGTTGAAAAAGTCCTGTCGGAAATTGCAGACTGTCTTGTGACGGGCGAGGCTGTGAAATTGTCTTCATTTGGATCTTTTCTCGTTCGATCAAAAAGCGAGAGAATTGGGCGAAATCCGAAAACGGGAGAGGAAGTTCCTATTTCTCCGCGTCGGGTTATGGTCTTCAAGCCTTCGAATGTTTTGAAGCAACGGGTGAACAGCGCGTTGTCAGAAGAAAAAGATTAGATTTACGCGATTTAGTTTGAAGGTCATCCGATTGAAAATATACTGATATTCGTCTTGCTGGCGGTGTTAGGAATGTGACGTGGCGCGAGAATAAGCATCAATGATGGGTTTTCATCCGGCGCTTGCCGCATTTAGATGACAGCAAGGATGAGCTAGCAATAAGTGTATGGGCGTGGTCGAAAAAAGTCCTGACGCATTTCGGACGATTAGTGAAGTTGCGGATGAACTGGATCTGCCACAACATGTGTTGCGGTTCTGGGAGACGCGATTCACGCAGATTCGCCCTCTTAAACGCGGCGGTGGACGGCGTTACTACCGTCCCGATGACGTTGAGCTATTACGTGGCATTCGCCATCTCCTTTATGATGAAGGCTATACGATCAAGGGCGTGCAGCGCATCCTGAAAGAGCAGGGGCAGCGCTTTGTCATGACCCTTCTCAGCGAGGGCATGGGTAATCTTCCTGTCGCTCTGGCGACGCAGTCCGGCCGGGACGACCGGGAGGCCACAAGTGGCGGCGGGGCGCCAAGGCAGAGCGGGGCGGCGGAGCCTTCATCTTCTAGAGCGGGCGCTTCTCCGCGCCTTCGAAGCGCGTCACGAGAAACTACGCCATCTGAAGAGCTTTCGGCTGAAGCTATGGCGCGGGCGCTTTCGCCTGCGAGGAGGTCATCCACGGGCGCTGTCTCTGGTGAAGAAAAACTGGCGAACGGTGAACGGACCGCTCCTTACAAACAATCTGTTCGTTTTAATGACGCAGAAACGCCAGATGCAGGCCAGCCGTCCGAATTTGTGGAAGAAGAAGCTCTTCCACGTGGGCTGCTTGCCGATGACGCCCCGGAGCGGACGAGCGCTGGAGCTCGGGGTGGTTTCAGGTTTATGGATCGTTTTCTTGGTGAGCGGGATGATTCGAAAGAGGAGGGGGGGCAATTGTCGCGTGACGACATTCGCCGCCTGCAATCCACCTTATTCGAATTGCTCGAATGTAAACGTATTCTGGATCAATCCCGTTGATCATGCGCGGGAGGCGGCGGCTCAGCTTACTGCGACGCTTCTTGCAAGCAGAATGACGGCGTTCTTGGGTGATGGTGCGAAAATTCGACGAGGTCGGCGCAATCTTAAAAGAGCTAATTAATTTTCGGAATGTCGTGCTCTAGTTCGTCAGCGGCTGTGAGGGGCTGATTGTCCAGAACTAGAGAGGAAAGTAAAGTCCGCGACGATTTCTCTAAGCATATGTTTGGCTAATCGTGAGAAAAGTAGGGGGGTAATTTGGTCGGGCAGGCCGGATTTGAACCGACGACCCCTTGACCCCCAGTCAAGTGCGCTACCAAGCTGCGCTACTGCCCGAACCATGCATTGGACTTATATTTTCAAGGTTTCCGGCGCAAGCTTAAAAAGGCGTATGCTCGAAATAAAAGCCAATATTCCTCGATTGGGTGTGGATAGCATTACGTGGTGTGCATGTGATGGGTGATTGAGAGGCGTTTTAAGAGAGTTTAGGTCTTCGCTTATTCGTCGCAGTGACTCGCCGTTTGTAACTAGCTTCCGAGGCAATCATGCCCCATGCCAGCCCGTACAGCATGAAAAGGTGACGCCAATGGTCTGTGTCAATGATAATGGCGACCAATTGATGTCCGACAAGAACCACGAAAACGCATTGCGCGTAAGGTTGCCAAGGTCTCGGTTGGAAAATAAGCGGGAATAGCTTCGCGATGGTCCAGACGACTAGCGCGTAATAGCCAATGGCGCCGATCCATCCGTATGTGGTGAAGGCTTTTAGGTAGCTGTTGTGCTCGTCTTCGGGGAAGTAGTTTCGAAACTCCAGGGGCCCAAGCCCCAGAGGACGATCCATGATCATTCCAAAGCCAAGCGAGTAGCGGGCGAAGCGGCCGAGACGAGCTCCGTCGTATGATTGGACCAACTTTGCCCGTTGTTCGAACATGGAGCCGACGGAGTCGATTGAGAGAGCTATGGCGAGAAGGACGGCCACGGCGACGACGGCGGCGCCGGCAAGCGCCAGAAGCTTCAAGCGTGATTTTGGGCGTTGATCATTGATGTAAACCAGCAGGTAGATTGAAACGCTGGCGAAAACCAATAGGCCCCAAGCTGCGCGTGAGAAGCTGAGCAAAAGGGCGATAGCGAGAAACAGCGCAAGGGCGCTAGGCCAAAAAATTTTGCTCAGAGGACGTGTCAGCATGTCTCTTAGTAGGAATATCGCTGGCAAAACGAGGAAAGGCCCAAAAACGTTTGGGTCTTGAAAGGTGCCTTTGGCGCGATCATAGAGCGTAAATATCTCGGCGCCGGGAAAGGCGTGAAAATAGCCCAAAATTCCAAGAAGAGCGACAATTAGCGCGCTGGAGATATAGGCGTTTCGAATGACGTGGAGACGGCTCGTGTCCTGCGCGACGATAGCGGCGTAAAAAATTGACGTTATGGCCAGAAAACCGGTTACGGCGATAGACATGCCGGCTTGAGCGTAATTTTGCGACTGGGTTATCGCAAGCACCCCTCCCGTCATGAAGACGAGCAGTAAAACGATCATTGGCGCGAAAGAGCGTTGCAGCTTTAATCCGAACAAAGCCCAGGTCGCAATTAAGCCGACCATGAATAGCTCGTAGGGCGCTGGTTCGCGAATAACGAAACCGCCCAGGAAAACAGCAAACCATAAGGCTCCATTAGCCAGCTTCCTCGCACTCAGCTTTAATGAGGCGTTTCGGCTGCCAATAGAGGTATGAATGGCCTGACTTTTCAATTTTAGACCTTTTATGCGCGGGCCTCTGGCGATGGGGACCTTGCGGGGAGGGAAGCCGCTCCATCGCGAGGGGGACGAGCGTTAATAGGCGTTCTTGGTGTTTAGAAGCGCAAATGGCGTGCGAATGAGGATGTATAGATCAAAAAGAACCGACCAGTTTTCGATATAGTATATATCGTATTCAACACGCTTTTGAATTTTCTCTGGCTTATCGACTTCGCCGCGCCAACCATTGATCTGCGCCCAGCCGGTCACGCCCGGCTTAACCTTGTGGCGGGCGAAATATCCATCAACGACCTGTTCCCACAGATGATTATCCGTGTGGGCGTTCACCGCATGGGGGCGAGGGCCAACAAGGGAAAGTTCACCGCGCAGAACGTTGAAAAGCTGAGGTAATTCGTCAATCGACGTTCTTCTGATAAAGCGTCCGACTTTCGTTACGCGCGGGTCTTGCCGGGTGACGACCTTTGACGCCGTCGGATCAGCCATTTCATGGTACATGGACCTGAATTTCAAGACGTCAATGACTTCATTATTGAAACCATAGCGCTTTTGCCGGAAGAAAATTGGTCCTTTGCTATCTAATCGCACGGCGATAGCGGCGCCGATCATTACTGGAAACAACAGCAGCAAGGCGAGAGTGGCGAAAAAAATGTCGAAAGAGCGTTTGCTGATCGTGTCCCAGTCTGCAATTGGCTTTTGGACGACGTCGAAAAAGGGAACTGTTCCAATGAATGAGGATGCGCGTTCGCGAAAACGCGCCTTGTCCGTGTGGGCGGAGAGACGGATGTCCACGGGCAGAACCCATAGTTTTTGCAAAAGCTCGAGCACGCGCTTTTCAGCGCGCAACGGGATGGTGACGATCAACATATCCACGCGAGCGATGCGTCCGAACTCCACCAAATTTGCGACGGTGCCGAGTTTTGGATAGCCTGAAACCACCGCCGGGGAGCGGTCATTGCCGCGATCGTCGAAAATTCCGCAAATACGGATATCGTTTCCAGGCTGGCTTTCGATTTCCTGGATCAGGTCCGCAGCGGCTTGTCCTCCGCCGACAATGACGGCGCGTCGCTCCAACCGGCCGGTTCTAGTCCAGTACCGGGCAAAGAACGCTGTCCCGATGCGCAGTGATAGAAGGCCGATCAATGTGGTTGCGTACCAAATCGCAAACCAGTTTTGTGGGAACTGGTCGCCGATGTCAGTGAAGCTGTGAATGACGGAGAAAACCGCGAAAACCATTGTCCATCCGGCGATAATCCGTCCGCATTGGGAGACGATCGTTCTGATTACAGGCAGCTGATAAAGGTCCAGCACCTGAAAGAAAACAAGCGTCAGAATAAGCGCCGTGACTATTGGCGTCAGGTATAATATCTGCCAGATAGAGGTGGCGACGCCATTTGAATTTTCAAAAGACAGAACCCCAAAAAGAGTCGCGACGCCAATTCCCACGATCGCTAGAATGTCGACAATGCGCACTGTGCCCGTCAGAATGACCGGTGAGATCACAGCTTTTTGTAACGAACGAGCGATTTCCAACGCTTCCGCCGAAAGGTGTGTGGCGTTGCGCGGTTTCACGCTTTCCTCTGCGGCGCCAGATTGGCCCCGTTTGGCGATATGAGAAACCTTTGATGTGTAACTTGGCGTCATGGCGACAGCTGCTTTTTGTATTTGGTGACAGGTGAATATCTGGCTTTACTCTGACTTTTCCGTTAGCCGGGCTGTGTTTCTGGTATGTGCAAGCGAGCTTGGCGAAAAACGGTTTGAGTGATTTCCAGCGACGTTCCATTCCAACTTCGTTGGATCAGGCGCTTCTCTGATCTGATGATAGAGCGAAGTGATGCGGTCACTCATCAGTTCCACATTGAATGTCTCCGCTAGGCAGTGTCGCAGATTTTGAGAAAAAAGCGATACTTCTTCTTTGTTGTTCATTGCGTGGGCCATTGCGTTCGCCAGCATTTCTACGTTCGCAGGTTCCACCAATCTGTCAGCATAACGTCCAAATATTTCTGGAATGCCGCCGACGCGGGTTGCTATCAGGGGAATGCTGGCCGCGACCGTTTCCAGAACGATATAGGGCATGGCCTCGGCTCGAGAGGGAACCACCACGCAACGCGCCTTGCGAAAAGTCGCGCGCGCGGGTTGGTTTCCGATAAAACGTACGCGATCGGCCAAACCAAATTCATGGACCATAGCTTCATAGCGGGGACGGTCGTCGCCATCCCCGGCGATAATCGCGGTGGCCTCCAGTTTATGGTGTGTGCTCAGTTCCTGCAGCGCTTTTATGAAAAGATCCGGACCTTTAAGGTCTCGAAGCATGCCAATGAACAGAAAGTCGACGGGGTCGTCAGCGGGCGTAATTTTTTCGAATTCATCCGCGTTCAGGCCATTATAGACGATGCGCGCTGGAATTCGGGGACGTCCCACTTTCGCTTCATAGGCGGAATATTCGTAGTCTGAGACGAAAATCAAACTATCGGTGAAGAACTGTTGAGCCCATTCGAGACCAAAATAGATTTTTCCTTCTAATCCCTTGGGAGAAAAATGCAGACTTCCGCCATGGGGACAGTAAACGCGGGAAACATTCTTGCGAAAGAGACGCATGCCGGCGCCGACCATTCGTGCGTAAGCGCCGCCTTTTGCGCCATGCCCGTGCAGCACGTCTGGTTTGAGGTTCCAGATGTGTTTGAATATGGCTCCGGTGGCTTTCAGGTCGCTGTAGCTGAGGTTTCTCCGCATTGAAAAACGTTTTACGCCCAATTTCAGGTATGGCGTCAGTTCTTCAATCGCTTTGGCTTCAAAATCGCCTCCGGTATTGTCGTCGCAAATTACGCCAACTTCATGCCCTTTCGCCGATTGGGCGCGCGCCAGATCTGAAATATGACGAAAAATACCGCCAATTGGGGAACGAACGATATGGACGATGCGTAGCGGCGACGACATATGAAACTCCCGAATTTCTCGTGCCTTTTGAATTGCGCCTTTGCGCGCAGGCCAGCTTTTTCAGGAGTTTAACGCAAGTAGATGAGTTACAGGTTAATTGCTTTGCACGCGGCGACATTTTATTCAAAATTTATTACGGATGAGCATCAAAACAAGCGTTCTCGTACGTAAATCGTGTCGCCCGGCCGGATGGGATCCGTGATTGGAACGCGTCCGCTAATCACTTCGCCGTTGATTTGTCGGGTAATGTCCACATGCGCCTGTTCGCCGCGAGCTGTAAAACCTCCAGCGGTGGCGATTGCGTTTTGGGCCGTCATTCCAGCTACATAAGGATATTGCCCTGCGCTGGAAACTTCTCCCATCACGAACACGGGCCGGTAGGTGGCGATTTCAACGGAAATGTCGGGGTCGCGAAGGTAACCGTTCTTGAGCTTCTTTTTGATGAGAGCCGCCAACTCTTTGGTCGTCAATCCGCGCGCGGGCGTGGCGCCGATTAGCGGCATGGATATGTAGCCGGCTTGATCGACGGTGTAGGTGTTGGATAGATCGTCTTGGTCAAAAACGATTACGCGCAAAACATCGCTTGAATCCAGCCTGTATGGCTGCGTCAGTATTTCGTGAAATGCGGTTGGCGGTTGTTTGTATCCGCTGCAAGCCCCAATGATAAGACAAAAACTGACGACACTGAATATACGCGAGAACATGCTGGACTCCCATGGAAGCATGTTCAGAATTTCGGCTAACGTGGTTAAGTTTGAGTGAATCTTTGAAAATTTGTCGACGAAACGAAAATTTTTGAAAGGAGCGTTCCAAATCATGGACGCAAATCAGGAACTTTCAGCTTATTAACTTAACGCTTACCTTAACAGCTGATTATTTCAAATAGCTAGTTTGGAGTATCAGGAATGAATGAATCGCACGCGCCTATCGAAGAGGAAGAGGTTTCTATTGACCTTTCCGGTTTGTTGCATGCGTTGAAGCGCGCCATGCGGTGGCTCATTCCGCTGACCTTGGTTGTCGCAGTTTGCGTTTTTACCTTGTTGCAATTCGTTTCTCCCAAATATCGCGGAGAAGCGCGACTTCTGATCGAAGTGGGAGACGCGTTTTATGCTGGAGAATCGCGTGGAGCGGAGGGTGAGCGCGCTTTGCTGGACACCGAAGGCGTATCCAGCCAGGTTCAGCTTCTGAAATCTCGCGATCTCGCTCGCCGGGTCGCTAAAAGGCTGGATCTCGCTGCGCTGCCAGAATTCGACGGCGGCGGTGATTCTATGATCTCGGACGTGCTGGTCTTGCTCGGTCTTGCGCCTGATCCGTCACGGATTTCGCCAGAAGAACGGGTTTTGAAAAACTATTTTCGTAATCTGGCGGTTTATCGGGTCGAAGGATCGCGCGTATTGGCGATTGAGTTTTCTTCGAAAGACCCTGAGTTAGCGGCGGCGGTAACGAACACGATTGCAGAAGAATATCTTGCGTTGCAGAAAGCGGCCAAGCGGGAGACGACCGCCAGCGCGGCCTCCGCGCTTGAAACGCAAATTGAGACGTTGCGCCGTTCTGTGCAACAGGAGCAGCAGGCAGTGGAGACGTTTCGCGCTGGCGCCGACCTCCTGCTCGCCGACGGCAATCAGACTTTGAATCAACAGCAGCTGGCTGATTTGAGCAGCCAACTTTCTCAGGCCGTGGCTGCTCAATCCAATGCGGAGGCGACCGCTAAGCTAATTGCGGAATTGTTGAAGTCCGGCGGGTCGTTAGAGACCGCCAGCGAGGTTTTGAACTCGCAATTGATTCAACGGTTACGCGAGCGTCAAGTGGAGCTGCAAAGCCGGATCGCGGAACTTTCAACCACTCACTTGCCATCGCATCCGCAAATGAAGTCGTTGCAATCGCAGATGGATGATTATGAGCGCCAAATTCGCGGCGAAGCTCGAAAAATCATGATTGGGCTTGAAAATGACGCCAAGGTTGCGCGGGATAGAGTCCAGTCCCTTCGAGAGGGATTGAACGAACTGAAAGTGAATGCGGCGAAGTCTAACGAGAATCAAATTAAGTTACGCGAATTGGAGCGTGAGGCTTCCGCGAAAGCCAGTGAACTCGACGCGTTGATGGCGCGTTATCGCGAGGCTGAAACCCGTCGTACGTCGCAATTCCTCACTGCTGACGCTCGGCTGATTTCGCGCGCCACAATTCCTTTAGAGCCTTATTCCCCCAAAGTTTGGGCCATAACAATCATTGTGGCTCTGGCTGTTTTTCTGCTTTCCATGGCTTGGATACTTCTATCGGAGTTCCTCAGTGGGCGCGCTTTGACCCGTAGCCCGATCCAAGAAAAGCCGCTTTTTGAGGAAAATGCAGTCTTCGTGGAAAAGAGCGACCTAGAGGTGGGGCGCCGCGGTTCGGAAGAAATTGAGGTTGAGGAGGCGGAGTTTGACGCTGCTCAAACACAACAGACTGACGAGCCGCTTGATGATGAGGTCGCCAGCGCTGGACGAAGTGGCGGGAGTGTTGATGACGTCGCGCGCGCAGCTCAGGCACTGGCCGCCGCCGCTGGCGTGTCTCTCCCGCGCCGCACGTCGCAGGCCAAACAAGAAGAGCCTGTTTTAGCAGAAAAAATCGTGACGGAGGAGATGTCTACGACTTCTAATTTCGAGGGGTTGAAACGGATTGCGGTTTTGAGCGTCGACAGCGATGAAGCGTCCCAGAAAGTCACGTTTCGTCTAGTGCGTCATGCCGCTAATGAAGGGATTCTGCCGCTGTTTCTTGAGGTGCGTCCAGATATGAGCGATGAAGACGCGGCGGCTGGTTTTTCCGACCTTCTCGACGGATCGACTTCCTTTTCCGGGGTGATATACAGGGATTCGAATTCTCGCGCTCACGTGATTGAAGCTGGTCGGAAAGCTATTGATGATCAATTGATGGGAAAGGGCCGTTTTGAATTGGTGATCGAAGCAATTGACCATACCTATGATCAGGTTTTCTTTGATTTGGGGCTCATTGATGATTCGTTGGTTAGCGCGCAGCTTCTAGCGATCGCTGACAGGGTGGTGGTCGCCACTGGGGGAAGCCCGGCGGGGCCTGAGTTAGAGCGGGCGCTGCGTATGCTGGAAGAGCATACTGGCGCTGAGGTGGTGGTTGAGCGCACGGGCGATTCGAATGCAAATGGCAATGAGCGCGGCGATATGGCGGCTTGAACTTGTGTCTGCGGCTGATCTTGGAATCGATGTCGATCCGGGCCTTGGCGGTTTTGAGATGGCGGCGAGACGCTCTTGATTCGCAAGGCGTGGGCTATTGCCTTTAAGCTGCGTCTGGAATGCGTGAGTTTAAATTTTACGTTTCAACTGGGCTTTTAATTTTCGCAGCTGGCGAACCAACGGCCAAATGCGCTTACTCGACCTGATTCTATATTTTAGCCGGCCTTTGAGTTGAGAAATAAACGACAAGATCCGTCCGCGCGTTGTAAGGATGATTCTTATGTCTTGCAAAGGCTCGGGAGACGCCCATGCGGTTTTATAACGTTCTTCTCCGAGGCCGAAGTCAAACCCTTTGACGTTGCTATGGCAGAGGGCCTTGATCAGCTCGCTAAGCAAGATATCTCCGGGACTGTACAGGGAGAGTTCATTGCTAACGATGCTGTTGGCGTAGGCGTAATATTGATCATGGAAGACGCCTCCAAGGTATGTTGCTATGGGTTCCCCATCGAGTAAAAGCGCGTGGATCATGAGATTTTCACTGGAGCTGCTGAGCGCGCGGTGAAGGCCCCCTTTTAAGAAATTTTGCATTTGCGAAGATTCAAAGGCGGTGGGAACGCCGGTTGTTTGAGCGCGTATTGAGCGTTGTTCGAGTAGCGCGTTTAGATACTTATCAGCGGCGTCATTATCATTTGCTTTTGAAAACTCCAGCGTTCCCGATCCCAATGCTTTGAGGCGGTTCGTTTTAGCGCGCAGCTTTTTTCTGCTTGAAGCGCTGCGACGCTGTTTGTTCAGGGCGTCGAAATCCTCCTTGAGTGAAAATGTGTAAACCGAACTGGGGGAGGGGCTGACGCTGCTCATTTGCGCGGGGAGGTGGGAGAGTAGTGGGTGAGGGGTTTGGCCGAGTCGCTGCGGGGTGTTGCGGAGTTTCAGAAAATCTATTCTCTGTTTCTTGAAGTGACGAATTAGCAGGTCGGAGAACTCAGGCGGCAGAGCGTCTTGCGATGATTGGGAGCGCAAAAAATTCTCGTCCCATAAGCCGCAATTCTGATTGCCGTCACAATCGCCCATCCATCGCGCCATGCGCAAAGCACGGTTCTGTATGATCATCATAGGCAGGAGAAACACAGGTTGGTGATTCGAAAAGCCGACGAGGATGAATGGCTGGGTCTTCAGGCTTCGTCCACGGTGTTCATGCCAAAGCGAAAGCCATTCAAAAGTCTGATAAAGCGGGCCGGCGGCTCGCGCCTCCAACTCTCGCCAAATAGGCTCAACCATTTGAAAATCATCAAACATTTCTAAGTTGAATTTTTTCATGATTCCCCTATTGAGAGATCTTTGATGATTTGATTGAATGCGATCTGACTGTTTGTCAGAATTTTGAAATGCGTTGATGTGTCTCTTTTTAAGCCTATAAACGCGTCTTAGGGATATAGTTGTAAACCTTGGAGGACTCGATCGTCAGTTAATCTAGCGACAGGGTTTCTAACTTCTTGGCTTTATAGGTTGATTGAAGGATTATTGAGGTTTCTCCGGACCATGGAATTACGGCATGCTATTTTTTCTAAAAGTTGTAATATCCTGAAGTATTCCGGAATGGGAAGCCTATTGGCTCCTATTACGCGAGGGCGGGGGGTGATTCTCACGCTACATAGCGTGCGACCAAAAGAAATCACAAAAAGATTTGCGCCTAACGCTCATTTGGAAGTTAGTCCGGAGTTTTTCGACCAGACGTTGAGTTATATCCGCGCCTCTGGGAACGAAATTCTTTCTCTTTCCGACGCTCTCGAGCGCGCAGGCGACCCAACCTACAATGGTCCGCGCTTTGTCGCATTGAGCTTTGACGATGGGTTCCGCAATAACCTTGAATACGCTTTGCCTGTTTTGGAGCGTCATAAGGCGCCATTCACGATTTTTCCCACGACCGGATTTATCGACCGCACCAGCGAACTGTGGTGGGTCGCGTTAGAGCGTATTGTCGCCCAAAGCGATTTTATTGAAATTCCTTATGGCGCTAAAATGGTTCGCATGGCTTGTGGGACACTTGAAGAAAAGAAACGAACATTTTGCCGTGTCTTGTCTTGGTTAAGCGCCGATATGAGCGAGTCGGCGCAGCGCATGGAAGTTCGGCGCATGTCCAAACAAATTGGCCTTGAGCTGGAGGCGCTGGCGGATGAGCTGATTTTGTCCTGGTCCGAACTTACGCGTTTGGCGGAGCACCCCCTTGCTGAGGTGGGTGCTCATACACATGACCATTTCGCGCTGGCGCGCTTGTCTATGGATGAAATGCGCGCTGACGTGCGTAAAGGGCAAAAGCGTCTGGATCGGGAATTGGGGCTGACGCCGCGTTATTTTGCCTATCCTTACGGATATGAGGCGGCGGTGGATGCACGATGTCAGAAGTGCGTGCTTGATTGTGGGTTTTCCGCTGCGGTGACGACGCGACCGGGCGTGATGCGTAATATTGGGAAAATGAACCGGGCGGCTCTGCCGCGCGTCTCACTGAATGGGCACTTCCAAAATCAGCTCATTGTCGAGCAATGTCTGAATGGAACGCCTTTTCCTTTTTATTACGCCGCCCGTTGGGCGCGGCACATGTTCACTTCTGTCCGTTACGGGGAGCGCGCTCCATCCACCAGATGATGGCGCCCGCCGGGATGGTCCACAGCAAGCCCGTCACCGCGAAATAGGTGAGCTTCACGCCTGTTGAAGATTGTTGCAGAGTCAAATCGCCGATCACCATGGCGGAAAGGGCGTAAACCACCACGAAAACGACCAATATTATCATGCCGATGAATTTCTTGAGGCGAAGGGGCAAGCTGTTCTCCATCTACGCTGGGCTAAGAAAACGGTATGTGTTGGCGAAAGTAGCCCAGTGGATTTGCGTTCGCCAGCTCGCATGTGCGGCGCTATGCCGCGAAGGGCGAAACGCTGTTTGGGTTTCCTATACTTGTTTTGCCAGCCATTGGTCTATAACCGATGATGGACTGCACATAAACACCATTGGGTTCAAATATGCCAGAGCAAGCCTCTTCCAGTTCTTTCAACCATTCAGGTCAACTTGATACGAACCTTATGCGTGATCGGCGTGCGATACGCTGGTGGCTTTATATGGTGTGCGGCCTTATTTTTCTGATGGTGATCGTGGGCGGCGCCACGCGTCTTACGGATTCTGGCTTGTCGATAACTGAATGGAAACCCATTCATGGCGCCATTCCGCCTTTGTCTGCGGCGGAGTGGGACGAAGAGTTCGCCAAATATCGTGAAATTCCCGAATATCAATTGATTAACAAGGGAATGAGTCTGGATGAGTTTAAGGGGATTTTCTGGTGGGAGTGGGGACACCGCCAACTTGGCCGGTTGATTGGCGTGGCTTATTTCTTCCCGTTTATCTGGTTTTGGGCGCGGGGAAGAGTGGAGCGTCCGTTGAAGCCGAAGCTGCTCATAGGGTTTGCCCTTGGTGCGGTTCAGGGTGGGCTTGGCTGGTGGATGGTGGCCTCGGGCCTATCGGAGCGCGTGGACGTCAGTCAGTATCGTCTGGCTATTCATTTGACCATGGCCTGCGTCATTTTCGCCTATCTTTTGGCTATCGCCCGTGACCTTGCGCCAATGAAGCCAGCCTATTCGGCGCTTCCCGAGCGCTCTGTGGTTTGGGGAGCGGGCGTTGTTTTAGCGCTGGTGTTTCTGCAAATATTCATGGGGGGATTTGTTGCCGGGTTGGACGCCGGGCTCAGTTTCAACAGCTGGCCGTTGATGGATGGCCGTATTATTCCTCAAGGCTTGCTGGTCATGAGCCCGAAGTGGCTGAATTTCTTTGAAAATGTGGCGATGGTTCAGTTTCAGCACCGACTTGGCGCTTATGCTTTGTTTGTCGCCTGCGCCATGTTGACTTATCGCGTTTACATGGTGGAGGGCGCGCGTGAGTTGCGCCCGCTCGCACGTTTGTTAATGGCTTCAGTGACTGTGCAGGCGTTGTTGGGAATCGCCACTTTGCTTAAACACGTTCCATTTGATTATGCGCTTGCCCATCAAGGCATGGCGGTGGTGGTTTTGGCCTTTTCGGTCTTACTTTTCTCTGGCGCGCGCAGGGCGCCGAAAACGTTGAATTTACTATGATTTATAAATGAAAACGGGCGCTGTTGGCGCCCGTTCTTATTCTTGCGGGAAGCTCAGATCGCCGCCAGCGCCTGTTCGAGGTCGGCGATGATGTCCTCAGGATCTTCCAGTCCGATTGAAAGACGGATCACGTCGCTGGCCGCTCCCGCCGCCGCCTTTTGTTCTTCGCTCAATTGGCGGTGGGTTGTGGAGGCGGGATGAATAATCAGCGAGCGCGTGTCGCCGATATTGGCCAGATGCGAGAACAGTTCGACGTTCGACACTACCGCGACGCCAGCGTCATAGCCGCCCTTCACGCCGAAGGTGAAGACCGCGCCGCCGCCCTTGGGCATATATTTCTGCTGAAGCGCATGGTGCGGCGCGTCTGGCAGTCCGGCGTAATTGACCCAGCTTACTTTTTCATGCGCTGATAGATACTCGGCGACCTTGAGTGCATTGTCGCAGTGGCGCTGCATCCTCAAGGGGAGCGTTTCGATGCCGGTGAGCAGCATGAACGCGTTGAAAGGCGATAGCGCCGGTCCCAGGTCGCGCAAGCCAAGCACCCGGCAAGCAATCGCGAAAGCGAAATTGCCGAAAGTCTCATGAATGACCAGATTGTCATACTCAGGCCGTGGCTGGGTCAGCAGCGGATAATTTTTCGACGCGGACCAGTCGAAGCTGCCGCCGTCGACGATGACGCCGCCCATGGAATTGCCATGGCCGCCCATGAACTTTGTGAGCGAATGCACGACGATGTCTGCGCCATGCTCGATCGGACGGCACAGGTAGGGGCTGGCCATGGTGTTGTCGACGATCAGGGGAACGCCTTTTTCATGAGCGATTTTCGCAATCGCCTCAATGTCCGTGACGACGCCGCCCGGGTTGGCCAAGCTTTCGATAAACACCACGCGGGTGCGTTCGTCGATCTGATCGGCGAAGCTTTGGGGGGTATTGGCGTCAGCCCATTTCACGTCCCAGCCGAAGCTTTTGATCGAGTGGTTGAGCTGGTTGATCGAGCCGCCATAGAGCTTGTTGCCAGCGACTATATTATCGCCGGGAGTCATCATCGTGTGGAAGCACAGAAGCTGCGCTGAGTGACCGGACGCCACGGCCAGAGCGGCTGTTCCTCCTTCAAGCGCCGCCACGCGCTCTTCCAGAACCGCGTTGGTGGGGTTGGTGATGCGGGTGTAAATATTGCCGAAAGCTTGCAGGCCAAAAAGCGAGGCGGCGTGGTCGACGTCGTCAAAAACGAAAGACGAGGTTTGATAAATGGGGGTCGCCCGCGCGCCGGTGGCGGGGTCGGGCTGGGCGCCGGCGTGGATCGCGAGCGTTGAAAATCCGGGGTGACCTTGGCTCATGTTCATATTCCTCCTGACTTTGTGAAAATGGGGCGAAATGAGTGTCAATCAGCGTCGCTGCTGGATGGCTTCGCAGGCGATCGCGACAGTCCGCGGTGTTGGAAGCCGCTGCGCAATGTCGGCCGCTTCGACGAAATTACGCGTGAATTCACGCCCGTCCAGCCAATCTCGCCGGAAAGGCGGCCGTATTCTATCTTGGGACAACGGTCCATCACGACCTTGACGCCGGCGGCCTCGGCGCGACGAGCCGCCTCGTCATTGCGCACGGTGAGTTGCATCCAGATCACCTTGGGCGCGGGATGCAGGGTGAGGGCGTCATCGACGATGGCGCCCGCCGCTTCTGAATTTCTGAAAATATCAACCATGTCGATGGCTTCTGGGATTTCGCCTAGAGATCCATAGACCATCTGACCCAGAAGGGGCTTGCCGGCGATGCCGGGATTGATCGGAAAAACCTTGTAGCCTTTCGCCAGCATGTATTTCAGCACGAAATAGGAGGGGCGTGAGGTGTTGGCGCTGGCGCCGACCATGGCTATGGTTTTCACTTCATCAAGAATGAAGCGGATGTAATTGTCTGAATATGAGACATGATTCATTCGCCGCTCCATTCTGGTTTACGCTTTTGAAGAAATGCGTTGATCCCTTCCTCCGCGTCGCGCGCCAGCATGTTCTCCACCATGACGTTTGCGCAGTGGCGATAGGCCTCGTCAAGCGGCATTTCCACTTGCGCATAAAAGGCTTCCTTGCCGGTTTTCAGCGTCAAGGGCGACTTTGACGCGATTACGTCGGCGTATTTCTGAACCACGATGTCAAGGTAGTCGGCGGTTACGATGCGGTTGATCAAGCCGAAGTCCTTGGCGGTGGAGGCGTCGACGCTTTCTCCCGTGAGCAGCATTTCCATGGCTTGCTTGCGGCCCACGTTGCGCGATAAGGCCACCATGGGCGTGGAGCAGAACAGGCCGATATTGACGCCCGGCGTGCAGAATGTGGCTGTGTCTAACGCAATCGCCAGATCGCAGGAGGCGACAAGCTGGCACCCGGCGGCGGTGGCGACTCCAGTCACCACGGCGATCACCGGTTTTGGATGCCGGACGATCTGCTGCATGAGAGCTGCGCATTGGTCCATGATTTTAGCGTAATAGGCGCGGCCACGGTCGGCGTCAGCCCGCGCGGCGGTCAGCTCTTTGAGGTCGTGACCTGCGCAAAAGACCTTGCCTTCCGCGCCAAGAAGAATGACGCGTACGCTAGAGTCGGCGGCGGCCTCTTCCAAGGCTCCAGCGAGGGCGGTCATCATTTCTTCGGACAAGGCGTTCATTCGCTCCGGGCGCTGCAGCGTCAGACGCAGAACGCCATTGTCCAGACGGCGACCAAGCGCCGGGCGCGGCGCGGCTTCATCCGTTTTTTCTATAGCGGGCGAATGCCCCTTGACGTCGCGATCAGACATCTCTGCTCCCATCGTGTCTCTTTTTATGAAACCTTGTAAAGCAGATAGGCGGCGGTGTCAGCGTCCAAGGAAAAAATCTGCGGTGCGCTTTTTTCCGGAGATGCGTGGCTGCGTTCGCTATAATAGAGTCTCTATATCATAGAGATAAAGAGACATTGAGGGGGGAGGGGATCATGGCGCGAATGATGAACGCGGAAGAAGTGTCGGCCTTTTTGGATGCGGAGTTCCCACAAATTCACGCCGGCGGGCGCGTTTATTTCATAGATGAAATTCGCGAGCGGGAAGCGTTGGTTCGCGTGCGAGCGGGCGGCGCGCATCTGCGCCCGGGCGGCACGGTTTCCGGGCCGACGTTGATGGCTTTGGCGGATCTGGCGGCCTATGTGGTTATTTTGGGGACGATCGGTCCCAAAGGGCTTGCGGTGACCACCAACCTCAACATCAATTTTCTGCGCAAGCCTGAGGCGGGCGATTTGATCGCCACGTGCCGCATTCTTAAACTGGGCAAGCGCCTTGTGGTCACCGAGTGTTCTATCGCGCCGGAGGGAAGTGAAGAGTTGGTTGCCCATGCGAGCGCGACCTATTCGATTCCGCCTACATGAGGGTGGCGAACTAAAGATATTTCACCAGTAAAAATGTGGTAATATGATACCAATTTTTAAGTTATTGATTTTGCTTATATTTTTTGCGCAAATTTGAATTATTTTTCTTGACGGCAAAATGAGTTGCGCGTATTACCTACCTCGAAATCGAATTTTCCCTTTGGCTTGACCTTCAGGGAAGGTTTCGTTCTCTCACAATCCAGAAACGGATCAGTCTCATGAAGACCTATTCTGCCAAAACGGCGGAGGTCGATAAAAAGTGGATCTTGATCGACGCAGAAGGCGTAGTTGTTGGCCGTTTGGCCGCCTATATCGCTAATGTTCTGCGCGGCAAGAATAAGCCGACCTACACGCCTCACATCGATTGCGGTGACAATGTCATCGTCATCAACGCTGCTAATGTTGTTCTTACAGGCAATAAGTACCAGAATAAAAAGTACTATTGGCATACAGGGCACCCCGGCGGCATCAAAGAGCGCACGGCGCGCGCTATTCTCGAAGGCCGCTTTCCTGAGCGGGTTCTCGAAAAGGCCGTTCAGCGCATGATGCCTGGTGGACCGCTGTCGCGTAAGCAGCTTTCGAATCTCCGGATCTACGCCGGTTCCGAACACAAGCAAGAAGCCCAGCAGCCAGTCACGGTTGATCTGAAGGCGATGAATGCGAAAAACTCCAGGAGGGCTTCCTGATCATGGCTGATTTACAGTCGCTTGAAGACCTCGGCGGCGCCGTCGCGCCGGATGAGAACGCAGCCCCTGTACATGTGCAGAAGCTTGACGCTCACGGCCGCGCTTATGCGACCGGCAAGCGTAAAGACGCTATCGCACGCGTGTGGATTCGCCCAGGCACGGGTAAAGTGACGGTCAACAAGAAGGACTACGTCGAGTATTTCGCTCGTCCGGTTCTTCAGATGATCGTTCGTCAGCCTGTTGCGTTGACGGATCGCGTTGGCCAATACGACATTATCGCAACGGTTTCCGGTGGCGGTTTGTCTGGTCAGGCGGGCGCATTGCGTCATGGCATTTCCAAGGCCCTGACCCATTATGAGCCTGAGCTGCGCGGCATCTTGAAAAAAGAAGGCTTCCTCACACGCGATAGCCGCGTTGTTGAGCGTAAGAAATACGGTAAGGCGAAAGCTCGCCGGTCCTTCCAGTTCTCCAAGCGTTGATTTGGGGCCGGGCTTTCCGGCTTTCGATCGAATTGCTCGAGATCAATATTCAAAAATGGGCGGGAACCTCGGTTCCCGCCCATTTTTCATTAGAGCTATGGAATTATTGACTGGTCCCCGCCTAATAAGACGGGGAGTGGTTGTGGCGGAGGATCTGTTTCTAGATTTGGAGCTGATGATAAACGTCGTCTCCAAGCCCCAGTTCTGCGGCGATTTCATCGAACTGAGCGTCGAAACGTTTCTGGCTGAGCGCGCTACGCACAGCGAAAATGAAAATAAACAAGCCAAACAGGGCGCACGCGAGAATATCCCACCCGAAAGTCAGAATTCCCAAGCCGCCGCCAAATGAACCGCAATAGGAAATGACGCCCAGCCCGAAGAAATAGGGTAGGAGCCAAGCGGCTTCTTTCAGGTCGAGCCTGTTTTCACGAACAATTGTTCTGTAACGGAAGAAGAACAGACACAGCCCGAACAGCAGCATGACGCCAAGGCGCCAGATGGTGTCCCAGCCGCTCCAATAGACGACCATTGTCGAGATGACGAAGGCCATTGGGGCGGTGATCCAAATGAACGGCACTTTGAATGACCTTGGCCGATCCGGCGTCAGAGAGCGGAGCGCGACCACCGCGATGGGCCCAACGACGAATGACAACACGATGGCCGCGCCGTTCAGCGCGACGATCTCGGTGAAGGGGAGGAGAAACAGGAATCCGCCGGAAATCACCAGATTGAGCAACAGCGCTTTTAATGGAACGCCGTTCTCTGAAAGGCTTTCGAAAATGCGGGGGATGAGTTTGTTGGCGGAAAGAGCCATGGTGAGCCGGGCGTTGGAGCCCACCGCCACCAGCGCGCCGCCGAATGGAGAGATCACCGCGCTGACGTTCATCAAGCTAACGAGCCAGAGCAGGCCGACGGAGGCGGCGATGGCGCCAAGAGGGCCAAGCTCCGCAGTGAAGTGAATGTTCGCCCATCCTTGGGATAAGTTATCTTCTGACAATGCGCCGACGAAGGCGATTTGCAGGCCGCCATAGATAATGAAACAAATCACGATGGAGAGAATGAGCGCGGTGGGAATGGTGAATTTGGGATTGTGAACCTCGCCGGCCAGATCGATGGCGTGGCGAAAGCCGATCATTGAAAAAATAACGCCGCCGGATGACACTGCCGCGAGAATTCCTTCGATCCCCATGGGCGCGAAGCCGCCATATTCAGTCAGGTTTTCGACTTTGAACGAAGTCGAGATCAAAACGATCGCCACGAGGGAGGGAATTGCGATTTTCGCCCAGGTGATCGTGGAATTGATATAGGCGAAAAATCGCACGCCTTGGGCGTTGATGATGACGAACAGGATCAGCAGACCGATAGATGTGCCGACGCCAGCCGCGCTTAATGTCTCGTTGGCTGGAGTTTGATAAAGCCAATTTGCGAAGGGGGCGATGTATTTGAGCATGGCTTCGACTTCGATTGGCGCGGTTGTGTTATAACCAACCCAAGCAGTGAAGCCCATGGCCATGGAAACCACATTGCCATGACTGAATTGCGGCACGCTGGCGATGCCCCCCGCTACGGGAATCATCGCTGAGATTTCAGCGAATGTAATCGCAAGCAGGAACATGGCGAATGCGCCGATGGCCCAGGCGATTAAACTAGCGGGACCTGCCGCTTTGGCCGCCAACAGAGGCGCGAAAAGCCATCCTGAGCCGATGATGCCTCCTACGGCGACGAATGTAAGCCCTACTAGCCCGATATCTCTGTTGAGCGCCATTTTTTCCCCCATGTATTGAGTAATCTGCCGCAAAGTTAATACACAACATGATAGAATTAATAAAATCTGCTGCGAAACCTGAAAATGCTTTCAAAGCCTTGCGCTTCTAAGAATTACCATTGCCATGGTTCGCCGCTCCGTTATCGTGATATTTAATTTATAAATCATACATGCTGATGAAGCTGTTCATTTTGTTTTGCGAGGAATTAGATGGATAATCTGCCCGGCTCCGCCGAGAGGGAAGATGTTGGTGGGAAAAACGTGAAGGCGAGTCGAATAAGCGCGCCGACTTATGGCGGGGTGCTGTCATTCATGCGCCGGCCTTATTCGCAGGAGCTATCGGGCGTGGATCTTGCGGTTTGGGGCGTGCCATTCGACGCAGCGGTTTCCAATCGACCCGGCGCGCGTTTTGGCCCGCAAGGCGTACGCCGAGCTTCGGCGATTTTTGATTTGGATCCACAATATCCCTTTGGTTTCGATCCGTTTGAAACGCTCAAGGCCGTGGACTATGGCGATTGCGTTTTTGACTACGCCCGTCATAATGAAATTCCGCAGCGCATTGAGGAACAGGCGCGGCATATAATTGACCGGGATACGCATCTGTTCTCCATTGGCGGCGATCACTTCGTGACATGGCCCATATTGAAGGCGCACGCCGCCAAGCACGGACCGCTCGCTCTGGTTCAATTCGACGCGCATCAGGATACATGGAATGATGACGGTGAACGTATTGACCATGGCACATTCGTCGCCCGCGCCGTGCGTGAAGGGATTATCGATCCGGAGCGTTCCATTCAAATTGGAATTCGCACCCATGCGCCGGAAGATTTTGGCATTGAGATTATTTACGGCCATGAGATTGAGACGCTTGGCGCCCACGGGGGCATAGACAAGATCATTCGCAGGGTCGAAAATACACCCGCCTATATGACGTTTGACATTGATTGTCTTGATCCCGCCTTCGCGCCGGGCACTGGCACGCCAGTGGCGGGGGGGCTGTCTTCGCGTGAAGCTCTGTCGATTCTGCGCGGATTGAAGCGGGTTCATTTTGTCGGCGGAGACGTGGTTGAGGTGGCCCCGGCTTATGATCACGCCGATATCACCTCGATCGCCGGCGCGACGGTGGCGCTCACCTATATTGGCTTGCTGGCTGAGCGAAAACAGGCCGCCGAGGCGCTATAGCGCCTTGCGGTGTTTTTTGGGTGGCGCATTGTCGTTATCGGGAATCTGCGTCCACGCTGTGTAAAGAGGGTGCGAATGACGTTTCAGGTCGTATATCCGCGCCATGAGTTCAAGGAACGCCAATTTTCCGCCAAAGGTGAACGCTATCCCGGCGAAAATCAGGATAGGAATTGTTTCTATGGCGCCCCAAATCGCGAAGATGAAACCCAGCCCGGTTATGGCTGAAAACGCCAGAGCCATATAGGTGAGGGGCTGGGGGATGGGCGTCACGCTTCTGTTGAGCCACACGCGTTCGCCAAAGGTGGCGCGGGCGGCCCATGTGTTGAAGTTTTTCGGAGCTGCAAACAAACGCGGGTTAAACCAAAGCCAAATGATGACCGCTAGGGTTAAGGCGCACGCCCATGCGACGCCGATCCATGTATGTGACCAGATAGCCAGAACTAAAAAGGGCAATGTGGCGAAGCGCGTCCATACGCTCCAACTACTGGCGTGATGGCGCCATGCATCCGCATTTATCCCCAGCAGGCGCAATCGTCCCGCGTCCATCGGCAGCGCGACGGCGGAGCGTGGAACTGGATTTTGGTGGCCTTCAGAGGCAAATTTGCGTGTCGCCGCGTCGGCATGCTGTCTTTCGGTCATATTGCCTAGCGTTTTTGATGTTTACGGTCGGACGAGTTTCTTAAGCGCGCATTGTAACATAAGATCCTGGTGCGTCTT
This sequence comes from Stappiaceae bacterium, assembly GCA_048265185.1. Classification (GTDB taxonomy): domain Bacteria; phylum Pseudomonadota; class Alphaproteobacteria; order Rhizobiales; family Stappiaceae; genus JBLXBZ01. The sequence goes on from JBLXBZ010000001.1 coordinate 66,185, forward strand.
CGATCAGTTTTATGCGTCTGGCTCCGGGTTTTCGCGCCTTGACCTGGGTAGAGTCATTTGAACGGATCCATTGATCCCAACAAGGCCACCAGGAACCCGGCGTTTCGGTCGCCCCTGCAATCCAGTCTTTCAGATCGCCGTTCATGTTAAAGTCGTCATTGGTCCAGAATTGATATTTATTGCGTTTTGGCGGGTTGATCACGCCTGCGATATGTCCCGACCCTGACAATACGAATTTTACAGGTCCGCCAAAACAGCGCGATCCAACGAACACGGATTGTGGGGGCGCTATGTGATCTTCACGTGTTGCGAGATTGAAAACGGGAATTGTGACTTTCTTAAGGTCGAGTTTCTCTCCGGCGATGACCATCTCGCCTTTGCTTAAATTGTTCTCAAGGTAGCAATTGCGTAGGTAAAAGGAATGATTGGCGGCGGGCATGCGCGTGGAGTCCGAATTCCAATAGAGCAGGTCAAAGGGGAAGGGCTCTTTGCCGCGCATATAGTTATTGACGACATAGGGCCAAATCAAATCGTTGGCCCTGAGCATATTGAAGGCGGAAGCCATCTTTGATCCGTCGAGAAATCCTTTCTCCGCCATTCGTTTTTCAAGTTGGGTGATTTGCTCTTCATCAACGAACACTTGCAAGTCGCCGGCGTTGGCGAAGTCGACCTGCGTGGTGAAAAATGTGGCGCTTTTAATCCGTTCGTCTTTTTGCGTGGCCATATAGGCGAGCGTAACCGCCAAAAGCGTGCCGCCGACGCAATAGCCAATGCTGTTCACTTCCGAAGATTGCGTCGTCTGCTCGATAACCTCAAGGCTCTCTAGAATTCCTTCTTTCATGTAGTGCTCGAAGCTTTTTTGAGCCTGGCGTTCGTTTGGGTTGATCCAGGAAACGACGAAAACTGTATGTCCTTGATCTACCGCCCATTTGATGAAAGATTTTTCCGGATTAAGATCGAGAATATAAAATTTGTTGATCCATGGCGGCACGATCAAAAGAGGGCGTTTGAGAACCGTTTCAGTTGTCGGGGTGTATTGGATGAGCTGGCGCACGTCATTTTGCGCAATGACCTTCCCGGGCGTTAACCCCAGGTTTTTTCCAAGGGCGAACTTGGACCCGTCTGATTGGCGAATTCTTAGCTCGCCGTCGCCCGCTTTGATGTCTTCCGCCAGAAGCTTCATGCCCTTGACTAGGTTTTCGCCGTTGCATTCCAGCGTTTCGCGCAACAGCTCGGGATTGGTCAAAATGAAGTTAGAAGGCGAAAGAGCGGAGGAAATTTGCTTCACGTAGAAGTCGGCTTTATGGCGGGTGTGGGGATCGAGTCCCTGCGCGTCTTGCACCATGTTTTCCGCCCAGCGCGATGTAATCAGATAGAGCTGTTTGACGAAGTCGAAAAATTGATTGGCGTCCCAGTCCGGGTCTTTGAAACGCTTGTCGTCGGCGTTGGGGGCGGCGGCGGGTTTCGCTTCTTCGCCCATCATGCGCTTCATGGAGGAGCCCCACAGGTCGATGTAGCTGTTCCACAGGCGTGACTGGGCGTCGACGGCGCGTTGCGGATCTGACATCCAATACTCGCTGACCTGAGCGAGGGTCTTGACCACCCGCGTGAGATCGTCCGCCACCTCGTCTTTAAATTCGCCATTTTCACGTGGTTCAATATAGGCCGCGAGCGCTTTTCCTGCGTTTTCCATCACTTGAGCGAGATTTTGGGCGAACTCTTCTGGATTTTTAACAATATACTGCAGCAGCGGATTGTCGTTTCCTTCGGTCATTTGCTAAAGTTCTCCCGGCGTTTCGACAGCTAGATTGAATTTTACCCGGTTCTGGTTCTGTTTATATGCCCTATTTGACTAAATGGTCATAATAGTGCTTTGCGACGGGCTGCTGACAAGGCCATCTTGGCTACTTTTTTTGATGCTGATACATGAAAGCGATTTGATCGGCGCAATGAGATAATTCGTTGGCGTAACGAAGCGTCAGTCTATCGTCTGGTCCATAAGTTGGAGTCGGGCGGATAACAAGGAAGATACGTGGTGCGGTTGAAATTTAATGGTGAGATAGCGCTTGTTCGGCGATTTTTGGTCAGCTTCATGACGATGACTGTTCTTGCGGGGTGCGCGGTTGAGCCTGGTCAGTCGCTTTTTGAAACGCTCGGCGAGCAAAATGCGCAAGCTGTGGACAATTCCGCCACAGCTCAGGCACGCGCGCAGAACGGGGCGCCCGAAGACGTGCTGCTCACCCCTCAGGCGCGCGAAAAAGAAGTGCGAAGGTTGCAAAGTTTGGCGAACTCACGGTAATCCATAGCTAATGCGGTGGATCTGATATCAAACGTGTGAAATTGTTTGATTCGGAGCGTTAACATGCGCGGCGCGGCGCGGGCGTTTTTATCGAGCGTTCGTTAAGAGCCGTGCGCGTAGCTGGATGGGTTGCGCCCGGATGAATATGGCCGTCGTCAAGGGCGAGACTTAATTTCGTAACGAAATTTTAAAAAGAACGGTGCAGTTCGGGCGAAGCGCTGCTAAAACCCGGCCATCTACACCACCATCTGATTTCTTTAATCGGATAATGGCCTGAATTGGGTTTTCGGTTGTCCGCCTTTAGGACGACCGCGATGAAACAGGCGAATTGACAAGCCGAAGGATGAAGGCGCGCGCTAATGGACGATTTTCACAAGACCCGGAGACTGCCTCCCTATGTGTTTGAACAGGTCAATCGTCTGAAAGCGAAAGCGCGAGCGGGCGGGGCCGATATTATCGACCTTGGCATGGGTAATCCGGACTTGCCGACGCCCCGTCATATCGTCGATAAGCTCGTGGAGACGGTTCAGGATCCACGCACCCACAGGTATTCCGCTTCCAAAGGTATTCCGGGCTTGCGCAAAGCGCAGGCGAGTTATTACGGGCGCCGTTTTGGGGTGAAGCTTGACCCTGACACGCAGGTTGTCGCGACCCTTGGCTCAAAGGAAGGCTTCGCTAATATGGCGCAGGCCATCACCGCTCCCGGCGACGTGGTTCTGGTGCCCAACCCAAGCTATCCGATCCATGCTTTCGGTTTCTTGATGGCGGGCGGATCATTACGGCATATTCCCGCAGAACCTGGCGTTGAGTTGTTTCACGCTTTGGAACGTGCGGTCGCTTATTCAGTGCCGAAGCCCATCGCGATTATCTTGTGTTATCCGGCAAATCCTACGGCCTGTTGCGCTGATTTGGAATTTTACGCCGACGTCGTGGCTTTCGCCAAGAAGCATGATATTTTCATCCTTTCCGATCTGGCGTATTCAGAAATTTATTTCGGTGAGACGCCGCCGCCCTCGGTTTTGCAAGTGCCGGGCGCTGTGGATGTTTGCGTTGAATTCACCTCCTTGTCGAAAACCTTTTCCATGCCAGGTTGGCGGATGGGATTCGCCGTTGGCAATGAAAGACTGATCGCGGCATTGGCCCGGGTGAAATCCTATCTCGATTATGGCGCGTTTACGCCTATACAGGTCGCCGCCGCCGCCGCCTTGAATGGGCCGGACGATTGCGTGGCGGATACGAGGGCTATCTACAAGAAGCGCCGGGACGTGATGGTGGATACTTTTGGTCGGGCGGGTTGGACTATTCCCGCGCCGGAGGCGAGTATGTTTGCTTGGGCGCCTATTCCGGAAAAATTCAGGCATCTTGGGTCTTTGGAGTTTTCAAAGCTTCTGATTGAGAAGGCCGATGTCGCCGTAGCTCCCGGCGTCGGGTTTGGCGAACATGGCGACGAGTATATCCGTATTGGACTGGTGGAGAATGAACAGCGACTTCGTCAGGCGGCGCGTGGAATTCGGCGTTTTCTTGAAACTGCGGATGAAACATTGCACAACGTCATCCCGATGGAGGCGTCGCGTTGACTTTGGGCTTGCGCCAAAAAGCGGAGCTGGCTCAAACGAAGCTGGTTTTATGAAGAATGCTCTAGAATGGAATTCACTGTCTGATGGATAAACAGTTGCGTTTGGGTATTGCGGGTCTTGGCACTGTCGGGGCGTCTTTGGTCACTTTGTTGCAAGACAAGGCGGAGGCGCTGGCGGCGCGTGGGGGGCGTGATCTCGTCATCGCCGCAGTGAGCGCCAGGGATCAAACGAAAGACCGGGGTTTGGATCTTTCGGGTTCGGCGTGGTTCACCGATCCTGTCGAATTGGCGAAATCTCCAAATGTCGACGTGTTCGTTGAGTTGATTGGCGGCGCTAACGGGCCGGCGGAAGAGAGCGTGCGCGCGGCTCTGGCGGCTGGCAAGCATGTGGTGACGGCTAATAAGGCGCTTTTGGCGAAACACGGCGTCGCGCTGGCGCGTCTTGCGGAAGAAAAGAACGTCAGCCTGAACTATGAAGCGGCTGTCGCCGGCGGCATTCCTATCGTGAAAACCATGCGTGAGAGCCTTGCGGGCAATGACATTAACCGTGTCTACGGCATATTGAACGGCACGTGTAATTACATTCTGACGCGCATGGAGCGTGAAGGTTTGTCATTCGCCGAATGTCTGGCTGACGCTCAACGGCTAGGATACGCTGAGGCGGATCCGACGTTCGATATTGAAGGCTTTGACGCGGCTCACAAACTCGCGATTTTGACCAGTCTGGCTTTCGGCTCTGAAATAGACGCAGACGCCATGTATGTGGAGGGGATTACCTCAATTACCACTGCGGACATCGAGGCGGCGGACGAGCTTGGATACAGGATCAAGCTCCTTGGCGTAGCGCAACGCACGGATAGCGGCGTGGAACAGCGGGTTCACCCGACGATGGTGCCCAAGTCATCGGCGATTGCGCAGATCGAAGGCGTTTTGAACGCTGTCGCGGTGGAAGGCGACATTGTTGGCGAAGTGGTTCTCGTTGGCCCTGGCGCTGGCGGGAACGCGACGGCCTCCTCTGTCGTGGGAGATATCGTCGATATCGCCCGGGGAGATCAAATCGCCACGCTTGGACGGCCCGCCGGTAAATTGACCCCTTATCAACAGGCGAAAATGCGTTTGCATGAGGGGGGGTATTATATTCGCTTATCAGTGCATGATCGCCCCGGCGCCTTCGCCTCTATCGCGGCTATCATGGCTGAAGAGGACATTTCTCTTGAATCTATCGTTCAGCGACGTAGAGCTGTGCGTGACGCCGCTCCGGGAGCAATCGCTCCGGCGGAGCCTCAACCTGTCATCATGATCACTTATGAAACGAATGAGACGGCGGTCAAAAAGGCGCTAAAGGCGATCGCGGAACGTAATGTGATCTCTGACGCGCCGCAGATGATCCGAATTGAAAAACTATCCTGATTTGTCCCAAGCGGACGTGGCTTTTGAGGTTCTGAATGGCTAAGAGCGATAATGTGGAAAATGAAGTTCTGGATCGTATCCTGACGCTGGAGCTGGCTCGGGTGACGGAGCGCGCCGCCGTGGCGGCCGCTCGTTTGCGGGGACGCGGCGACGAGATGGCGGCTGATCAGGTGGCGGTCGACGCCATGCGCCGCGAATTGAACAAACTTCCCATCGATGGAACCGTTGTAATTGGCGAAGGCGAGCGCGATGAAGCGCCGATGCTTTATATCGGCGAAAAAGTGGGAACCAAACAGGGGCCGAAAGTGGATATCGCCCTTGATCCGCTGGAAGGCACGACCATTTGCGCGAAAAATCTGCCAAACTCTTTGGCTGTGATCGCGCTTGCGCCTGAAGGCGGTTTGTTGAATGCGCCGGATAGCTACATGGACAAGATCGCGATTGGTCCAGGCTATCCTGAAAACACCATTGATCTCGACGCGCCGATTGCTGAAAATCTGGCCAATCTGGCTAAGGCGAAAGACGTTCCCATTGGAGAGATCACGGCGTGCGTTCTTGACCGGCCTCGCCATGCGCGCTTGATCGAGGATATTCGCGCGACGGGAGCGTCGATTCGTTTGATTGGCGACGGCGACGTGGCGGGGATCATCCACACCACCGATCCTGATGAAACGGGCATCGACCTTTACGCTGGCATTGGCGGCGCGCCGGAAGGCGTTTTGGCCGCGGCGGCTTTGCGTTGCATTGGCGGTCAGATGCAGGGACGCTTGGTGATTACTCGGGACGAGCAGGTCGAGCGCGCTCACAAAATGGGCATCACCGACATCAAGCGTAAATTCACCATGCAGGAAATGGCCAAGGGCGACGTGTTGTTCGCCGCAACGGGCGTTACGGATGGCAATTTCTTGCAAGGAGTGAAATTCGGTCGCAATAACATTACGACAAACACGGTTGTTATGCGCTCTTCGACGGGAACTGTGCGCTATATTAAAGCTCAGCATGCGCAGTTGGAGAAATTTCGTTAAGCTGCAACGTCAAGCGAGTTGATTTTAAGTGAAACAGCGTAAGCCGGTTTGTCATGAGGCAGGCCGGCTTGTCTGTTTCCAGTAGATGCGTGAACGGACTTTCCCGGCGCGTGAGTTATTGGAGCGCTGAAGAGTAAGGGCGGAAAATGAGTGACGCGGAAGATAGGCGAATTGTTCTTGGCGTTCAGGCGTCTTTTTCCGGAAGAACTTGGCGTGAGCGTTGCAATGTAAGTCAGTTACAGCAAGCCTCTGCTATTTCCCAGCGTTCAGGCGTGGCCGATGTGGTGGCGCGGGTGCTGGCCGGGCGGGCCGTAATCGCGGAGCAGGCGGAGGCGTTTCTTGATCCAAGCCTGAAATCGCTTATGCCGGACCCCTCGACGCTGACCGCGATGGACGCGGCGGCGGCGCGGGTGGCGGACGCTCTCGCTGCAGGTCGTTCGATCACGATTTTTGGCGATTATGACGTCGATGGCGCCACGTCTTCCGCCGTTATGAATCGCTATCTCGGGTTTTTGGGCCATGAGGCCCGCATTTATATTCCGGATCGAATTATTGAGGGCTATGGCCCCAACGCGCCCGCAATCCGTCAGTTGAAGGGCGAGGGGACAGATTTGCTGATTTGCGTCGACTGCGGCAGCACCTCGTTCGAGGCTTTCGAAGCGGCTGCGCAGGTCGGGCTGGACGTGGTGGTGATTGATCACCATCAAGTGGGGGAGACCTTGCCGCCGGTGGCCGCGCTGGTTAACCCAAACCGTCAGGACGACCTCTCGGGGCAGGGGCATTTGGCGGCTGTCGGCGTGACGTTTCTGTTTCTAGTGGCTTTGAACCGGGAGCTGCGCCGACGCGGCGCGTTTAAGCAGCGTAAGGAGCCGGACCTTCTGTCGCTCTTGGACCTTGTGGCGCTGGGCACCATTTGTGACGTGGTGCCGCTGCAGGGATTGAATCGGGCTTACGTCATGCGCGGCTTGAGCGTCATGCACGCCCGGGGCAATGTTGGTCTGGCGGCGCTTTGCGATAGCGCGCGGGTGAACGGCAAGCCAAGCCCTTATCATCTAGGTTTTCTGATTGGTCCGCGAATTAACGCTGGCGGCCGCATTGGCGACGCGGGGCTCGGTGCGCGCCTCTTGACCTGTCATGACCCCTTGGCTGCGCGTGAAATCTCTGAAACTCTCGAACGGCTTAACCAGGAACGTCAGGCGCTGGAGGCCATTATGCTCGAAGAAGGCGAGGGGCAGGCTTTCGCCGCCATGCAAGGCGCGGAAGAGCCTGCGGTTCTGATCACGGGCTCGGATGGATGGCACCCCGGCGTCGTTGGTCTGGTGGCCTCGCGGTTGAAAGAGCGTTATCGACGCCCGGTTTTCGCCATCGCTTATGATGCGGACGGAAAGGGAACGGGGTCTGGCCGGTCGGTGCCGGGCGTGGATCTGGGTAAGGTGGTGCGCGAGGCTGTGACGGAGGAATTGCTGGAGAAAGGCGGTGGTCACGCCATGGCGGCCGGCATGACGGTGAAGAAAGAGAAGTTAGCGGATTTGACCGCATTTTTCACCCAGAGGCTTCGTGAAGATGTGGCGGCCGCCAGCGCTGAGTATGAATTGAAAATCGACGCGGCTGTGACGGCGGGGGGAGCTAATCTCGATCTTATGGCGTTGCTGGAGCGGGCGGGGCCTTTTGGGGCGGGGCACTCCGAACCGGTGTTCGCATTGCCAAGTCACCGGGTTTCCTACGCCAAAGTAGTTGGGAACGGGCACGTACAGGCGACATTGAACTCAGGGGGCGGCGACAGCGTCAAGGCTATCGCCTTCAAAGCGGCGGACACGCCGCTGGGAAAAGCCTTGCTGGAGGGACGTGGCCGGCAGCTTCATGTCGCTGGAAGTTTGTCCATCAACACATGGCAAGGGGCTGAGACGGTGCAGCTTAGAATTATTGACGCAGCGGATCCGGCGCGGAGTAAAAATTAAAATTTAAAGTTGTATTTTTTATTTAATACCCCATTGAGTGCGAATTAACTATGCAGAAAGACCCTCGCGTTTATCTTCCCCGCGGATGACAAATCGAGGGGATGAATATGAACGCGCGGTCTCAGCTGCGCCGCCTGATGGCGGATGTCGATACGGCGGCCACTCGTGCGCAGCGCTCGCTGGCTTATGCGCGCGCGCGTCATGAAATGATCGCCAATGAGCCGATGATTGGCAGGAAAACCTTTTTGCTGTTGGCCTTTTTGCTCACACTCGCCGGTTCAAGTTATTTTGTCGTTGACCTCATGGGTTATTCTCGCCTTCCATATTGACGTAATCCACCGCGTCGGTTCTCCTGAATGGGTAAATTGGGTTGTCGCCTTACCTTCAGGATCGTCTTTATGTCAGATGTTTTTCGTTTAGCGCTGCTGTCTTCTAACCTTGGTCATATGGGCGCGGATTTGGAGGCGTGGATTTCAGCCGTGGAGACGCGTGTTCTCGACGCCAAATCTCAAGGCGTCCAGCTGCTGATGCTACCTGAATATGTCTGTGAAGGATTTCTCGCGTGGAAACCTGAAGGGCTTGAAACCCGCGATGAAATTGCCTGGATGGCGGAGCAGGCGCCCGCCGCCATAAAGGCGCTGAGCGCGCTGGTGGAGCGTCATGGCGTGTCGGTTATCGCGGGATCTATGCCTTGGCCCGTTGAGGGCGGCTACGCCAACCGTGCGTGGATTTTACTCAATGACGGCCGGGCTCTGTATCATGATAAACTCAGCTTGACGCCTGACGAGCAGGACAAAGACGCGTGGAATCTGGTTCCTGGTCATGAGCTTATGGTGTTTGAGCATGAGGGGCTGACTATGGCGGTTCTGATTTGTCTCGATATTGAAATGCCTGCGCTCTCGTGCCTCTTGGCGCCGCATAAGCCGGATCTGGTGCTGGTGCCTTCCATGACCTCGCAGCTTTCCGGCTATAATCGGGTTTACTCCTGCGCCAAAGCGCGGGCGGTGGAACTCATGGCGAGCGTCGCCGTTTGCGGGACGGTGGGCGCGGCTGTCGGCACGACCAACAATGAAACCAATGTCTCAGGCGCAGCTCTTTATGTTCCATGCGAGCCGGAGCTCGGCTTTGATGGCGTCGCCGGATCTCTGCCGCCGGTTGATGGTCGGTCGGGAGAAGAGCCGTTCTTGATCGCTGACGCGCCGATTGGCGTCGTGCGTGCGTTGCGCGGTGGCGGGGCGGAGGTCTGGCCCGGAGCGTTTTCCGCAGATCACATATGCGTCACGCGCGCTCATGAGGTTAATGGCTCCAGTTAAGAAATTGATTCAAGTTGATGATCTGATTCCGGAAATTTTGGTAAGTTTTTGATTTGTAAATTAAATTAATCTTGGGGGGTGGGGCGATGTTTGGGGCGGGAGCGAGGGGCGGAAATAAATTACTTGGCGGTCTTTTGTTTGTCGCTGGAGTTTCAGGAGCTTCGGGTGTTGCGCTTCTCGCCGCCTCCGCCCATTTGGCCGGAGAAATGCTGCGCCCCGCGGCGACTTTGGCTTTGGCGCATGCGCCTGTATTTCTAGGCATGGCCGCATTGGCGCATTCGACGTTTCGGTCGATTTTGACTTTCGCGGCGGCGCTGTTGTTTCTGGGGCTGGCGCTTTTTTGCGGCGATATGGCGATGCGCGTATTCGCCGGAGAGCGTTTGTTCGCTATGACGGCGCCAACAGGCGGTTTTCTGCTGATTGGCGGCTGGCTCGCCATTGCGGCGCTGGGGAGCGCCGCTTTTTTCTGGCCTTCAAAGAAGGAGCTGGCGGAGAGGGAGTGACAATGGGCCAAAGGCGTTGCGCTGTCCGTTGAGCGTAAGCCCGTTGGCGTTGCGGTTACCCTTCGCTTGCGCCCCGCCGGAGATTGAAGCTCTGAAGCGGGGCGTTGTCGTCCTAGTTTTTCGCCAAGGCGTCGTCAGCTAGCGTGGGAAAGCCCCGTTTGCGCAGCAGTGGGTTCACATCCGCCGGTTTTCCACGAAACGCGATGTAAGCCTCAGATGGATCCTGTCTGCCGCCGGCGGAATAAATGAAGGTTTTGAGCTTCTCCGCCAGTTTTGGATTAAAGACGTCGCCGGTTTCTTCAAAAGCGGTGAAAGCGTCCGCGTCCATCACCTCGGACCACATGTAACTGTAATATCCGCTTGAATAGCCGTCTCCTGAAAACACATGGGCGAAATGAGGCGGGCGGTGGCGCATGGTGATTTGATCCGGCATGTTGAGCCGAGTCAGGGTTTGGGTCTCAAGTTCGTTCACATTGGCGTCTTCCGTTATAGGCTGGCAATGCACGTCAAGATCATAGAGGGCGGAAGAAAGGTATTCGACGGTTTGAAAGCCTTGATTGAAGTTCTCCGCCGCGAGCAGCTTTTCAAGCAGCCTTGCGGGCATGGGCTCGCCGGTTTTGTAGTGAACGGCGTAGCGGGACAGGATCTCTGGTGCGCTTAACCAATGTTCATAAAGCTGGGAGGGTAATTCGACGAAGTCGCGCGCAACCGATGTCCCCGAGATTATTGGATAGGTGACGTCTGACAACAGGCCATGGAGCGCATGGCCGAATTCGTGGAAAAGCGTGCGGGCGTCGTCAAAAGTCAGGAGATTGGCTTCTCCATTGGCGCCTTTGGCGAAATTCATGACATTGGTGATAATCGGCCTGTGGTCGCCTTCCAGTTTCTGTTGCTTGCGTAGCGCGCTCATCCAGGCGCCGGAGCGTTTTGACGGGCGCGCGAAATAATCGGCGACGAACAAGCCGATAGACTTCCGTTCGCCGTCAAAGACTTCGAAAGTCCTGACGTCAGGGTGATAGAGAGGAATGTCCTTGCGTTCAGCAAAACTCAAACCAAAAAGCCGTCTCGCCGTTTCAAATGCGGCTTGAATAATGTTTTCCAATTGGAGGTAGGGCTTTAATTCAGCTTCATCCAGATCGAACTCCGCCTTGCGAACCTTTTCGGCGTAATAGCGCCAGTCCCACGGAGCGATGCTGTGGTTTTCGCCTTCCGCGCGGGCGCATTTTTCCAATTTTTCAGCTTCAAGGCGGGCGGCGATCGCCGCTGGCTTCCAAACGGTTTCGAGAAGCTGGCGCACCGCTTGCGGCGTTTTCGCCATGCAATTGTCCAGCTTGAAAGCGGAGAAATTCTCAAACCCTAAAAGTTTGGCGCGCTCTTGGCGTAGCATCAAGGTTTCGCGGATGATTTCCCGATTATCCGTCTCGCCCCCGTTTTCCCCTCGAGCGCTCCATGCCTTAAACGCTTGTTCTCGCAGCTCTCTGTTTTTTGAGAACTGTAGGAACGGCTCGATCGAGGAGCGGGAGAGAGTGATGGCGTATTTGCCCTTGTGGCCGCGCTCCTCTGCGGTTGCGGCGGCGCTTGCAATGAGGAAGTCGGGCAGGCCTGCGAGATCCGCCTCGGATTCTAGAAGAAGCATGTAGTTCGCTTCGTCGGCCAGCATGTTCTGCGCGAACTGGGTGCCAAGCACGGCCAGACGCTCGGTGATTGCGCTCATTTTCTTCTTGTCGTCATCGGAGAGACCTGCGCCGGCGCGTTTGAATGCCGTGTGGTATTTATCCAGAACTTGCGCTTGTTCGCTGTCGAGCGCCAGCGCGTCCGCCTTTTGGACCAGGGTTTCTATGCGTTTGAAAAGCTCTGCGTTTAGCAGGGTCTCATTGCTGTGTTTGGCGAGCTTTGGCGCGATGTCGCGCTCGATTTTTTGCAATTCCGGATTCGTATGAGCGCCGGACAGGCAGAAAAAGACATGGCAAACATTCGTCAACGTTCGCCCGGAGGTCTCTAGAGCCTTGATGGTGTTTTCAAAATTAGGCTCATCCTTGTTCGATGCGATGGCGGAGATCTGCGCGCGAGACTGGCGCAGCGCTTCGTCGAAGGCTTCGGGGAAATGCTCGGGGAAAATGTCAGTGAATGAGGGGGCGCCAAAAGAGGCGGTTGGTTCGCAAAGCAGTGGATTGGAGTTCGTAAGCATCAGGCGCTCGCAATTGAATGTGATTCGAATGAAGTCAGCGATCTCAACTTAGCAGTCGCTGAAGTGTTTTTTATTATTCATGGAAAAGAGATGTGGGAGGCGGCGCATGGTTTTGCAATGCAACGTCAATATCTTAAAAAAGAGAGGAAAGGAGCTTTGCGCAATCTGGAGAATCTCTAATTGTATGAAATATATCGCGCCATTGATTTATGTTTGATAATAGGCGTTAATATTGCGATGCAATATAGGTGAATCGATTACATCGTATATCTAAGTCTTTAGTATTAGTTAAATAGTATAAGTCAAATATGTGCTCTCCAATAGTCGTATTGCGCAAGTTTTTTATTCCTTCTTAAGATCTCCAACGCGTGCGTCGCTCCGTTCAATTTGGGGCGACCGTCTGTCGGAGGAGGGCAGGCGAGCGTCACGAAATGGACGTCTTCCTGGGAGGAATAGAATGACCATTATTGGCAAGAATATGAATCGCCGCTCAATCCTGAAGGCAGGTGCGGCGGGTGGCGTCGTTTTGGCGACGCCAACGATTTTCACAAGTTCAGCTTGGGCGAATGGATATTTGAATGAGCCCACTGGCTCAACCGTTACGCTTGGATTTAATGTGCCGCAGACGGGCGCGTATGCGGATGAGGGCGCGGATGAATTGCGCGCCTATCAGCTTGCCGTCAAGCATTTGAACGGCGAAGGCGACGGAGGGATGCTCAATACGTTCTCGTCGAAAGCTTTGCAGGGCAACGGAATTAACGGTAAAAAGGTCGCCTTCGTTACGGGCGACACGCAAACGAAGTCCGACGCAGCGCGCGCCAGCGCCAAGCGGATGGTGGAGAAAGACGGCGCCATCATGGTGACGGGCGGCTCGTCTTCTGGCGTCGCCGTTGCGGTTCAGTCTTTATGTCAGGAAATGGGCATTGTGTTCATGGCCGGCCTGACGCACTCCAATGACACTACGGGAAAAGACAAGCGCGCGAACGGCTTCCGCCATTTCTTTAACGCCTATATGTCAGGTCTTGCGCTTGCCCCAGTTCTGGCGAACGCTTATGGCAAAGACCGTAAAGCCTATCATTTAACGGCGGACTACACATGGGGTTGGACTCAGGAAGAGTCGATCAAGAACGCCACCGAAGGTCTCGGCTGGGAAACGGTGGCGACCGTGCGCACGCCGCTGGGAGCGGGAGATTTCTCCCAGTATATCACCCCGGTTATTAACTCCGGCGCCGATGTGCTGATCCTGAACCACTACGGTAAGGATATGGTCAACTCTCTGACGCAGGCCGTTCAGTTTGGCCTTCGCGAGAAGCAAGTCAACGGCAAGGACTTTACGATCGTCGTGCCGCTTTATTCCCGCTTGATGGCGCAGGGCGCAGGCAAGAACGTGGCCGGAATCTTTGGCACCACCAATTGGCACTGGTCATTGACTGACGCCGGTTCGCAAGCCTTCGTCAAATCCTTCGGTCAGGAATATGGCTTCCCGCCAAGTCAGGCGGCGCACACATGTTATGTGCAAACGCTTCTTTACGCCGATGCCTGCCAGCGCGCAGGAACTTTTGAGCCATGCGCGGTTGGCGCGGCGCTTGAGGACTTTGAGTTCGATGGCATGGGGAATGGCCCGACGCTTTATCGCGGAGCCGACCACCAGTGCTTCAAGGACGTTCTCGTGGTGAAGGGGAAAGAAAACCCCACATCGGAGTTTGATTTGCTTGAAGTGGTGGAGATCACCCCGCGTGCGAGCGTCACCTATGACGCCAGCATTTTTGGCGGAGAACTAGGCAAATGCAACAACGGCGCATGAGCTTCCAAGCAGTCAAGACTGACTGATTTCAAAAAAACGCAAGCGGCGTCCCTTTGGGGACGCCGCCTCCCTCCCGGCATTCGGGTTTTGCTCTAACATCGGCTAGATTGATGGATGTTTTTGTTCTCCAACTGTTGAACGGTCTCGACAAGGGCGGCGCTTACGCGCTTATCGCTCTTGGTTTGACCCTTATTTTCGGCACCCTTGGGGTGGTGAATTTCGCCCATGGCGCTCTTTTCATGCTCGGAGCTTTTTGCGCGGTGAGCTTCAACGCCTTGCTCGGGCTGGAAAAGGTGAGTCTGGACCCGGACAAACTGACGGCATGGGGCACGCCAATGGAAGTGCGCACGCCATATGTGGAGGCCTATCTGGGGGATTTGGGCAATTGGATGCTGAACTATTCGGTTCCGGTCTCTATCGTCTTGGCGATCCCCGTGATGCTGCTGGTTGGCTTCGTAATGGAACGGGGCTTGATCCGGTATTTCTATAAACGTCCACACGCGGACCAGATATTGGTGACCTTCGGGCTGGCTATTGTTCTGCAGGAGCTTATCAAAGCGGCTTTCGGGGCGAATCCCATTCCGCAAGCGGCGCCGGATTTGGTGCGCGGGGCGGCGGATATCGGCGCAATAATAGGCTTTGATCCGGGCACGGTCATCTATCCTTACTGGAGGATCGTGTATTTGTTCTTTTCATTGACGATAATTGGCGCGGTTTTCGCCTTCCTGCAGTTTACGACATTTGGCATGGTCGTTCGCGCCGGCATGGCTGACCGGGAAACCGTCGGTTTGCTTGGGATCAATATCCAAAAGCGCTTTACGATTATTTTCGCATTGGCCGCCGTTGTCGCAGGTCTCGCCGGCGTGATGTACACCCCCATTCTTCCTCCAGACTATCATATGGGCATGGACTTTCTCGTCCTGTCGTTTGTCGTTGTCGTCGTTGGCGGCATGGGGTCGCTTCCCGGCGCCGTTCTTGCGGGGTTTCTTCTGGGGGTCTTGCAGTCGTTCGCTTCGATGAATGAGGTGAAGTCTATTTTGCCGGGAATTGATCAGATCATAATCTATCTGATTGCTGTGATTATCTTGCTCGTCCGTCCGCGTGGATTGATGGGGCGCAAAGGTGTGATGGAGACTTAAATCATGGCGCCAAAAAATACGCCTTCACGGGATATGACTTTTTTCGCGCTCTTCTGCGTCGCCGTTTTGACAATGCCGTTCTGGTTAGAGCCAATTGGAGCTGGGTATCCTGATCTTTTGCAAAAATTCGCTATTTTCGGACTACTTGCCGTTGGGTTCAACATCCTGTTTGGCTTGACCGGGTACCTGTCCTTTGGTCATGCCGCGTTTCTTGGCATTGGCTCTTACACTGCGGTTTGGAGTTTCAAGCTTTTGGGAATGAGCCCGCTTCCCGCCCTGGTTTTCGCCATGGTGGTTGCAGGAATTTTCGCTCTGGCGATAGGGTATATTTGCTTGCGCCGTTCAGGCATTTATTTTTCGATCCTGACGCTGGCCTTCGCGCAGATGTTTTATAATCTCGCTTACTCGGTGTTGACGCCAATCACCAATGGCGAGACGGGTTTGCGGGTTTTGCGAGACGATCCCCGTTTGCTTGACGGCTCTGCTGGCGATAGCGGCCCCTTGGTTTCTACGCTTTTGGGCTTTGAAATGAACGGCTATCCCGGGTTCTATTTCTGCGCAATTATTTTGCTTGTCGGGTTTTTCATATCGATACGCATTTTTCGCTCACCGTTTGGAATGATGCTTCGTGCGGTGAAGTCCAACCAAAACCGCATGAACTACACCGGGCTTAACTCCCGTCCCTACACTCTGGCCGCATTTGTGATTTCTGGAATGTACGCAGGCCTCGCCGGATCTCTGATGGCGATCACCGATCCTCTGGCGGGCGCGGAGCGCATGCAGTGGACGGCGTCAGGAGAAGTGGTTCTCATGACTATTTTGGGCGGTGCGGGGACGTTGCTGGGGCCAATTCTCGGCGCTGGAATCATTAAGTATTTCGAAAATATTTTCTCAGCGTTCAATGAGCCGGCGCTTGAGCAGGTGTTCAGCTTCTTGCCAGAGTTCGTACGCGAGCCGGTGGTGTTTGTCTCCGGGTTTTTCGTTGGCGAAGGATGGCACCTGACTTTGGGCATTTTGTTCATGATTATCATCATTTTCCTACCCGGCGGCGTGATGGAAGGCCTTTCAAGACTTGGCCGTCTATTCTCCCGTGGCTCGGATAAGGAAAATGGCGAGAAAGTCAGTCATGAGAAATTACCTTCCGCGCAGGCCAAGCCCGCTGAGTAAAGGAGACGCGATATGGAAATTTTGACCGTAAGCGGCGTCAACAAGAGTTTCGGCGGTCTCAAGGCTCTGCATGACGTGAATTTGAACATCGAACAAGGGCAGGTGCACGCCATCATCGGACCCAATGGCGCTGGAAAGTCAACGCTGCTGAACTGTTTCGTCGGTCGTTTGATCCCCGACACCGGAACAGTCATGTTTTCCGGACAGTCGTTGATTGGCCTTAAACCATATGAGATTAATCAAACCGGCGTTTCCCGTGTGTTTCAGACCCCGGAAATTTTTGGCGATTTGTCACTGCTAGATAATGTGATCATCCCCACGCTCGCCAAACGTGACGGCCAATTTGCGTTGAACGCCTGGCGCCGCGTCGATGGTGAAGCGCAGGTGCGAGCGAAGGCTTTGCATATGCTTGAAGACGTTGGTTTGACGTCGAAAAAAGACATGATCGCAAACTCTCTCTCGCGCGGCGATAAGCGTCGGCTTGAGCTGGCCATGTGTCTTGTGCAGGAACCGAAGTTGTTGTTGCTTGACGAGCCAACGGCGGGGATGTCGCGGGCGGACACGAATAACACGATTGAACTGTTGAAGATCATCGCCCAGCGCGGGATCACCATGGTGGTGATCGAGCATGACATGCATGTGGTTTTTTCGCTTGCGAATAAGATCAGCGTTCTGGCGCAAGGAACGGTTATTGCTGAAGGTCTTCCGCAAGACATCAAGGGGGACGCCCGCGTGCAGGAAGCTTATCTGGGAGGAGCGCATTTATGAGTCTCGTGAACGACGATGTTTTTAGCGGCGGAACCGCTCCGGGCGTCGCGCCAGTGAAAGCGAAAGGCGGGGCTCCTGCCTTCTTTTCTATTTGGGACATACATGCGTATTATGGTGAAAGCTATATTGTTCAAGGCGTCAGTTTCGATATTCGAGAGGGAGAAATTCTGGCGCTTCTTGGGCGAAACGGGGCTGGAAAAACCTCCACTTTACGCGCGATCGCCCGGGTTGCTGATCCGGTGTTAAAGCATGGAGAAATCTGGCTTGATCACAAGCCTTTGCATGATATGGAGTCTTGGCAAGCCGCTCGGAACGGTGTTGGCCTTGTGCCTGAGGACAGACGCATCATCGCTGGGCTGACCGTTGAGGAAAATCTCAAGCTCTCACAAATCGCTGAGCCCAAAGGTTGGTCGATCGAGCGTATTTATGACCACTTTCCACGTCTTGCGGAGCGGCGCGATCAAGAAGCGGTGACAATGTCGGGCGGCGAACAGCAAATGCTGGCGCTGGCGCGAATTTTGGCGCGGGACATCAAGCTTTTGTTGTTGGATGAACCTTATGAGGGATTGGCGCCTGTGATCGTGCAGGAGATTGAGCGTATTCTCAAAGGGGTCAAGGAGCTTGGGATCACAACGATAATTGTCGAGCAAAACGCCGTGGCCGCGCTCAATTTGGCCGACCGCGCGGTTATTCTGGACATGGGGGAGGTGGTCTTTGACGGCTCCGCTCAGGAAGTTCTCGATAACGCGCAACTTCGGCATGATTATTTGGCCATATGATTTAAGGCGGGTTTTGAAAATTGACGGCGCTGGAAGGGGGGGCTTCCGGCGCCGTTTTTGTCTTGAAAATTTATTTATTTGGAATTTGAAAGCAGTGATTATTGGTGGTTTAATCTGAGAAGTGAGACTGAACCCTTTTATTAAGTGACACGCTTCATGTCAGGTGTTTTAAACGCATTATCGGGATTGTCGGCCGCAGGGCAACGGTTTGAGGCGGCGTCTGAGCGCGTGGTGAAGGCTGGCGCGGCTGCGTCCAACGCTTTTACCGACCGCGTGAGAGCGGGAGAGCAGGGAGAGAAGCTCACCTTGGCGCCTGTGTCGCCATCGCTTCTGTCTGACGATCTGGGCGGGGCGCTCATTGACATGATGGAGGCGGAGCAGTCTTTCAAGGCGAACGCCCGCGTGGCCGGGCGTTTATCCGATATGCATAAAGCCTATCTTGAGCTCATGGATAAATAGAACTTGGTAGATCACTGTTTTTTGATTGCGCAAGCAAACAGGTTGAGAATTCGATGTTGCGTTAGAAACAAGCCCATGAATTGCAGGCTGTAACCGCGACTGCGATGCCGCCTCAAACGTTAATGAATGAATATGAGTATATCGTTATGCCCTCAATTATAGCTGGCTCCTGTTTGTGCGGCGCCGTTAAATTTCAAATCTCCGGCGAGTTTGAGAGTTTCTTTCTTTGTCACTGCAGGCGCTGTCAAAAGGATACGGGGTCTGCACATGCGGCTAATTTGTTTTCGACGACAGCGACTATAAACTGGGTTTCTGGTCGTGATAATATCCAGACCTACCGTGTTCCGGAGACCCGGCACGAAAAAAGCTTTTGCATTAAATGCGGGTCTGCTCTTCCAAGTGTTCAAATGGGGGGTGCTTTGGTGGTTGCGCCTGCTGGGAGTCTTGATAGTGCGATCGACATACGACCAAATGCGCATATTTGCTTTGCAAGCCGAGCGGAATGGGATGAGCGCTTGGAAAGCATACCGACAGTAGAGGGGCTTCCAAGTTAGGTTCAATACCACGAAAGGGTTGCGTTAGATCGATAGATTGCTTCAATGACGGCGCGAGGAGGCGTTGCCATGAGTAACCTGATCTGCTTGCCGAGGGAGCAGATGCGCTGGATTGAGCCATATTACGTTGTTGAACGATGCGTCGCGCGTCGATGATCGCCGGTTTCGCCGCCGGATCCTCTTTGTGATCAGGAATGAGTTGGGTATCACCATCTGAAATGCCGCAACCGTCATTCTCTGGCTCAATCAATGAATACTGAGCTAAATTTTTGTTCTTGAAAAAAAAAGACCGGCGGGTTTCCCCGCCGGCTATGTTCGCGCATTTGCAGTAGCTATGATTGAAGTGCGGATGATGGAATTTTGCGGCGGCTACCGCTGAACGACCACTTGCGCGCCAACGTTCACGGTTTCATACAAATGAATCACATCTTCATTGGCCATGCGAATGCAGCCGGAGGAAACGGCGGAGCCAATGGTCCATGGCTCGTTTGATCCGTGAATGCGATAAAGCGTCGAGCCGATATATAGCGCGCGTGCGCCAAGTGGATTGTTTGGGCCGCCCTTCATATGCGCGGGCAGTTTTTTGCCTTGCTTAGCTGCGCGCGCGCGCATTTGCGCAGGGGGCGTCCAGCCTGGCCATTCCGCTTTGCGAGTGACGCGATGACGTCCCGCCCATTGAAAGCCCTCACGGCCAACGCCAATGCCATATTTCATTGCTTTGCCGTTCGCCAGCACATGATATAAACGCCGCTCGCCTGTATCCACGACGATGGTGCCAGCTTTATAGGGACCTTCGTAGGATACTTTTTCCCGTTTTATCGGCGACTTTCCCAACATTCCAGCGGTTGGCCCATACTCGACCCAACTTTTTGTCGAAGGGTCAAAAAACGATCCCGCCGCCGCCATAGCCGAAGTTGTAATACAAACCGCGCCAATAGCGCTGGCGGCTATAAGCATGAGTTTCCGCATTGTTGTTCCCCTAGTTTAATTTGGCCATTCGTTCGTAATGAAATTACCTGCGTATTCCGTCATAGGTTAATCTGCTTCTATTGCGATCATGTTAATATATCGCTGATTGAGCAAGTAAGAGCGCGTAATCTTTTCTCATATCGTCGAGGTTGTGATCACGATTTTTTGATTTATGACTCTCCACTTAGATATGTTCTCGCCGTCAGCGCTTGGCATGATTTAAAAATTGTCGGTGTGAGGCGTCTGCACTCGCATGTATGGGGCGCATGTATGGGGCGCATGTATGGGGCGCATGTATGGGGCGCATGTATGAGGGCGCGTGGGAATTGTTCGCGTTGGGTGAACGCTGCGTCTAGTTGCTAAATTGAGCATGGGCGCCCATGTTGTGATCAATGTGAAATGATCCCGTTGGGGGATTATGCCCAGGAGAACAAGTAATGAAATCAACAGTCGTCGCTTTGGCGCTTGTCGCCGCTTTCGTATCGCCCGCCATCGCCGAGCCTGTCGCTTATTCCTTGGATAAGTCTCATTCAAATCTTGCCATTTCCTATAACCATCTTGGGTATTCAATTACTGACGGTCGTTTTGGCGACTGGGACGCGGATTTGGTCATAGACGTTGATGATCCGACGAAATCAAAGGTGGACGTTCAAATTAATATCGATAGCCTTGATACGTTTTGGCCTGAGCGCGACACGCATTTGAAAGGTCCGGATTTCTTTGATGTGGCGGAGCACCCTGAGGCGACGTTTAAAACCACGTCTGTCGAGCAGACTGGTGAAAAGGAGTTGTCGGTTTCAGGCGACTTGACGATCAAGGGCATTACAAAACCAGTGGTTCTTGAGGTCGTGGTGAACACGGTCGGCGAACACCCCATGGCGAAAAAACCTGCGGTTGGCTTTAACGCCTCCACCGTGATCAAGCGCAGCGACTTTGGTATGGACAAATTCGTTCCATATGTTGGCGACGACGTGTCGATCAGCTTTAGCGGAGAAGCTCTGGCGGCTGAATAAATGGGTCGCAGACAGGTTTCTTCCCGGCGCTTTTAAGGCGGCGGGAAGAGGGGCCAGCGTTGGTGACCAAAATTTAGGTGTATCCTGTAGGGGGGTAGAACAAGTCTTATGGTTCGCAACACGCAAAATGCATATGGCTGGCTCGCCATCTTGTTCCATTGGTCTATGGCGGCGATGATTATTGGCATGTTGGGGCTTGGACTCTACATGCATGGTTTGCCGCTGACGGACGCTGACAAATTTCCATTGTATCAGCTACATAAGTCGATCGGGTTTTTGGTGCTTTTGATGGCCGCCTTGCGTTTGCTTTGGCGGCTCGTCAATCCCGCGCCCACGCTTCCCGCCGCCATGCCTGTCTGGGAGAAAGTCTTGGCTCACCTTGGGCATTTGGGGCTTTATGGCTTGATGTTCGCTCTTCCGGTTTCTGGTTGGTTGATGGTTTCCGCGTCGCCGCTTGGATTGCCGACTGTCATTTTCGATAGTTTCGTAATGCCTCATTTACCTGTTCCCGCAGTGATGGGGGACAAGGCGAGCGTTGAGGGTGTTTTTCGCGAGATTCATGAAATCATGGCCTGGGCGTTGATCTTGCTGCTGATCGGTCATGTGGCCGCAGCCATGAAGCATCATTTCATTTCAAAAGATACAACGCTTGTGCGAATGCTGAAGCCGAAGCGGCTTTGAGGGGAAACCTTCGTGGCCGCGTGAATGTCCTGACTGTAGCGTTGGGGTGAATTAGGAATGAATGGGTCTTTTGCCCAGAACGCTATGATGCGCGTTCAGATGGAGTGATGAAATGATCAGAGCGACGAATGAGAATTTTAGCGCAGTGAAATCCTGGGCGCGGACGGCTCTTCTGGGCGCCGGGTTGGCGTGCATTGGAACGGGAGCCGCCGTCGCAGACGTTTGGACGGTTGAACGCCAAGAGAGCAAGCTGAGTTTTCTGGTCGAACAGAATAGCGCTCCGATTGAAGGCGTGTTTGGCGAATGGTCCGCTGATATTGATTTTGATCCGTCAGTCCCTGAAAGCGCGAAGATTCGCGTCGTTATTGACACAGGTTCGGCGAAAACCGGCGCGGCGCAGGTGGACAGCTCTTTGCCCGGAGAAGGCTGGTTTAACGTCTCGGCGTTTCCTGAGGCGGTCTTTGAGACTTCCGGCGTCAAGTCGCTGGGGGATAATGAATATGAAGCGATTGGAGACTTGACGATACGTGGCGTGGCTCAGCCGGTGGTGTTGCGCTTCAACCTTGATATCGAAGGAGATGTGGCCACTGCGGTTGGCGGCGTGGATTTGGCGCGGGCCGATTGGTCTATCGGCGATGGCGTTCCGGCGCCTACGGTGAGCGATATGGTGACGGTGGCTTTTGAGTTGAAGGCGCGCAGGTGAAGACTTTTGGCTTATGTTGGCGGAAGATTTGCAAGCTATGCTTGGCAGTCTTCGCCTTCATGGCGTAAAAGTCGCATACAGATTCGCTTGAGGGAGATTGCCGCGCCATGGCCGACCATACGCCGCCAGAATACCACCATTCGTCGCTGTTTCCGCTGGGGGCGGATGAGACGCCTTATCGCAAGTTGACGGATAAGTATGTTTCCACCACCTCGTTGAATGGTAAAGAAGTCCTTGTCGTCGAGCCGGAAGCTTTGCGCTTGCTTGCTGAAGAAGCGTTCACCGACATCAACCATTTCCTTCGGCCTGGGCATTTGCAGCAACTTCGCAAGATTCTGGACGATCCGGAGGCGACGGCGAATGATAAATTCGTCGCTTATGACCTTTTGAAAAACGCCAATATCGCCTCTCACGGCGTTTTGCCCATGTGCCAAGACACCGGCACGGCGATTATCATGGGAAAGAAGGGGCGACGGGTCTGGACGGACGGCGACGACGAGGCGTCTCTAGGAGAAGGGGCGCGCGACGCATATTTCAAAAAGAATTTGCGTTATTCGCAACTGGCGCCCTTGTCGATGTTCGAGGAGAAAAACACCGCGAACAATATGCCGGCTCAAGTGGATATCTATTCAGAAGGCGATGACGCTTATAAGTTTTTGTTCATGGCGAAGGGCGGCGGTTCCGCCAACAAGACGTTTCTGTTTCAAGGAACGCCTTCGCTTTTGACGCCTGAGCGCTTGGTAGAGTTTTTGCGAGAAAAAATTCTGACGCTTGGAACCGCCGCTTGTCCACCCTATCATTTGGCCATTGTCATTGGCGGCACTAGCGCCGAACTGAACTTGAAAACCGTTAAGCTCGCCTCCGCTCGTTACCTTGATAGTCTGCCGACTAAAGGGTCTGAATCCGGTCATGCGTTCCGTGATATTGAAATGGAGCGACAGATTCATAAACTCACTCAAGATACTGGCGTTGGCGCGCAGTTTGGCGGTAAGTATTTCTGTCATGACGTGCGGGTTATTCGTTTGCCGCGTCACGGCGCGTCTCTGCCCATTGGTCTGGGTGTGTCTTGTTCCGCTGATCGTCAAGCCGTTGGTAAAATCACGAAAGACGGCGTTTTCCTAGAGGCGTTGGAGCGCCATCCGGACAAATATCTGCCCGAGGTGACGGAAGAGCAATTGGGCGATAAGGTCGTGAAAGTCGATCTCACCCGGCCCATGAGCGAAATTCTTGGGGAATTGACGCGCCATCCCATCAAAACGCGTTTGTCGCTGACAGGGCCATTAATCGTGGCTCGTGACTTGGCGCATTCCAAATTGCGCGACTTGCTTGATGCGGGCGAGCCTCTGCCGGACTACTTCAAGAACCATCCGATCTATTATGCTGGCCCGGCCAAGACGCCGGAAGGTATGCCGTCCGGATCATTTGGCCCCACCACAGCAGGTCGAATGGACGCTTATGTGGATCAGTTCCAGGCCGCAGGCGGCTCAATGGTGATGTTGGCGAAAGGGAATAGGTCCGCGCAAGTGCGCCGGGCTTGTCAGGCCCATGGCGGCTTCTATTTAGGGTCTATCGGCGGCCCGGCCGCGCGGCTCGCGCAAGATTGCATTAAGAAGGTTGAAGTCGTCGAATTTGAAGAATTGGGCATGGAGGCGATCTGGAGGATCGAGGTTGAAGATTTTCCCGCCTTTATTGTTATCGACGACAAAGGAAATGACTTCTTCAAGGAATTAAACCTCGGCTAGAATGATTTGTTCGATCCGAAAATGCGAAATTAAATCGACGGGCGTTGCTGTGGCGGCGCCCGTTTTTCTGTTCTTTATTTGGATTGCAGACACGGTTTCACCGTGCACTTGAACTGCCTAGCTTCGGTGTTTTCCCAGAAGAGCGAAACGAAGACGGCGATCCGCGCCGAAGCCGTCATAGTGAAACCGTAGATAGGCGTTCACATCAACTGTCGCGGACGGATTAACCCGAATGAGCGTTGTATCCGTGCGCAGTTCAAAGGTGGCGTGTTTCGTATCGTGAAGAATATCGTCGATGGACCCAGGCGGACGTAGTGATGGTTTAATCAACGAGGTGGCGAAATCAATCCCGCCATAAAAACCCAGGTCCATCACGTGTAGGCCATCATCGACGCAAGTTCGCGCCGAGGTGTCGGCGCTGACGGGGTGGATATCGTAGAGAGCGGGAGCGTCGATGTTTTGTGAATGCAGATAAAATTGCCCAATTGGCGCGGAAAGACCAGCTGTTTGGACCTCTCTATCGCCACGCGCCGGCGTGTAAGTGATCTGCGTCAAGGGCGACACGGTGACCAGCTCAGGGAAGGGGGCGCAGTTGGCGATCATGGGAAATGACCGGGTGAGCGCGCCTTCTTCCCAAACTTGAAGTTCTTGTGAATTGGCGTTTACGCTTAGAACGACGCCTTGAGATTGGCTGGGCAACCAGCGTTGTCTCTCTATCGCTAATTCAATTTGTTCAATGCGGCGCGTGACCGGAATATTTAGCGCGATGACGGTTTTTTTGTTCAACTTGCCGGTTTGCGGTATGCCGTAGCGATATTGAGCTGCGAGCACTGCGGCCTGCACCTCCTCGTCGAAAACGTCTGGATTGGCGCTCCCTGAAGAGGAGGGGGACAGGAGGCCGTCTAATATGAGGCGTTTTCGCAGCGTCGAAAGACGCGTGTCTTCGTCGCCCAGCTGGATTGTTGGCCCCATTGGCACATAGGGAAACCCATGCGCTTTTTTTATTTTTTGGTAGTGCGCCAGATATTGTTTAAGGGTCCGATAGTTTTGATTGTAAGGCTCCCAAACCTGAAAAAAGCGCTCCATGGTTGAGGTTTGCGCGAGCGCTTCAAGGGCGAGCGCGCCTGTGAAAGGTTTTCGGGCGGGAATTTTTTCGCCATACACCATTTGCGCAAGGTGGCGCCCGTTCTTGATGTCTTCGGCGTATCGAAGAAAATGCGCGGAGAACCAGAGTTCAATCAGCGCTTGACGGCTCGTAGGGGCATGAGCGGCTTCAGCCTGAATTTTTTCAAGAAACGTAATTGGATAATTGTCCGAAGACAGCCCGTCAGATTGCGCGTTTCTTAAACGTTTTATGAAGTCTTCCATCCTCCCGCTGTTAATCCAGATTGGTTGCCGGGAGGTGGATGTATAGAATTTATGAATATATTTGTAGTTATTTTTCAACGTTAGGGGGAGGTGTTTAGGGTGCGCTAGTATTTCCTTGATTGAATTGACAATTGTGTCTGAGTAACTCGTTGTTGATGATACAGTCGAAATCAAAAAAATAATTATGGCGTGAAATAATGGCGTAAGGAAAATACTTTTCATTTTAATAGGTATCTCCCATGATGCTTTTGAGCGAATTAATGTTTATTATATTTTTAAAAAAACTTCCAATCAGTTTCGCGTGTATGATTTTTAGTAAGTGTAAAATAAACTTTTACAAATTTGCAATAACCTCGTTAACTTTTTGTATATAAATGAAAAATAACTTTCAATTGAGCTTTTAAAAAGGGTTTTTGCGGTTTCCCTTAGGTGATTCGTTTCTGAAAAGGGCTTCCAGCTCGTTCGTTGCAAGGTTTGAGTCGGATCGCATTTAAGATATTTTTTCTTGTGCGCTTCATGCCGCCTTCTTATGGTTCGGCTTTGTGATCCTGTCAGCTTTTTTAGGTTGCAACTTCCGGATTATACTTTGGAAACTATCGCTTTTGTCGCTTTACTGGTTAGCGGTTTTCTGTTTATAGGCGCGGTGTGCGGGATCATCGCGTTTTCGAAGGTGAGGCGCTTAGAAAAACGCTTCGCGCACTTGCAGGCGCATTTTGACGAAATCGGTCTCCAAAAGCAAAATAAAGCTGATGCTGCGACCTCGTCTGGACAAGACGCTGGAGAAGTCAAACCTAGTAAAACGCATACGCCAGGCGAAATGGGAGAGAGGTCGGGGCGTCCAACCGCGTCAATACCTGAAGAATATGCGCAAAATCCGTCAGCGGAGCCAGCGCCGGAAAAAGCAAAGCCGCGCTTTTCAATTAAAGGATTTCGTTCTTTTGAGGAGCGTATAGGAGCTCGTTGGGCCGTATGGCTGGGCGGGTTGGCTATGGTTCTTGGCGGCGTTTTTATGGTCCGTTACTCGATCGACGCCGGACTTTTGACGCCTTTGGCGCGCGTTATCGCCGGCGCGTTGACGGCGGCGGCTCTCGTGGGCGGAGGTGAATGGACACGCCGTCGCAGCGCCTTTGAGTCTCGAGAAAAGCAGGCCTATATTCCGGGGGTTCTGACCCTTGCGGGAACCACGACGGCTTTCGCCAGCGTTTTTGCGGCGCATGCGCTTTATAACCTCATCGGCCCGTCAGTTTCTTTCGTTCTTCTCGCTCTGACGGCGCTTGTTACGCTTATTGCGGCGACGCTGCATGGTCCCGCTGTCGCGTCATATGGCTTACTGGCAAGCTATTTTGTGCCGTTTCTGGTGAATTCGGACAACCGCTCATTATGGCCACTGGCTATCTACGGGGTGTTTGTGTCTGTGGCCGCATATGGGGTCGCGCGGCTTCGTCTCTGGCGCTGGCTCGCCATTGGCGCAGCTATTGGAGCAATCCTCTGGGGGCATTTGCTGGCCATTGGAGGCAATGGGGCGCATGACGTCGTCGCGTTGGCTTTTTACAATCTTGCGGCGCTGGGACTGGCGACTTTTGTTTTTGTTTTCAGCCTCTACGCGCGCAACCCCTCCTTTTTACCGAGTAGTCAGGATCGTGCGGCGACAACAATATTGATCCTGCACGGTGCGCTGTTTTTCTATTTGTTGCAGGTTGACGCTTTTGGCCCCTTGTCGCTGGTGTTGTTCACGCTGTTCGCGGCGACGTTATTGATTATCGCAGCGCAATGGCCGTCGGTTTCTTATATCGCCTTTGGCGCGGCGAGCCTTTTGTCTCTTGGATATTTTTCCTGGGACGTGAGTGTGTCGCCTGCGGACGCTTTGCAGCAGTTTTCCTCGGCTCCGCGCATGATGGCGGCATGGTCGGATCCTTCTGTGGGCGAGTTCCTGAAGGTCGGCGTTTTGTTCGCGGTTGTGGCGGCTGCGGTGGGTTTCTGGGGCGCTTTGGTTTCTTCTGGGCGTATGGCGCTTTCGGTGGCGGGAGCGGCGACGCCGGTCGCTTTGCTGATTATTGCTTATTTGCGCGTTTCGTCCTTCGACGGAAATACGTTCTTCGGGTTGGCTGCGCTGGGGCTTGCTGTTGGATTGATCGCGGGGCTCAGACGTCTTGAGTTAAAATTGCTGAAGAAAGCGCATGGCCGGGAGGCGGCGTTGGCGGTTTACGCCATCGGCTCGGTTGCGGCGATTATTTTCGCAATGTCGATCCTGCTTGAAAACGGCTGGTTGCCTGTTGGTCTGGCGCTGTTATCCGTTGGAATAATCTGGGTGCGGGAGAAATGGCCTGTTCCTTCTTTGGCTTGGACGGCGCTTATCGTCGCCTTGCTTTCTTGCGCTGTCATTGCGTATGAGCCGACAATTGTCGGAACCGCGCAGCTGTCAAAGACGCCGCTTTTCAATCCGTTGCTTTATGGATATGGGGTTCCTGCTATTTCTTTTGCATTTTGCGCTTGGCGTTTGCGTTTTGGCGATGCCCTTCTGGCGCAGCGAATATTTGAATCTCTGGCGCTTTTCGCAGGCTTGGTCACGATCATGGTGCTTATTCACCACGCGATGAATGACGGTGCGTTTTATGCGCCCGCCGATACGCTTGCGGAGCGAAGCCTTTTCTCATTGGTTCTGTTGTCAGGGGCCTTGGTGTTTCAACGTCTGGATCACTTGTCACATAGCCCGGTTTTGCGCGTTGGAAGTTTGATCGCCGGCGCGACGGGGTTTGCGGCGATTACGACCTTGCATCTATTTATTTTGAACCCTTTTCTAACGGGGGAAAATATAGGCGATGGGCTGGTGTTTAACCTGCTTCTGACAGCTTACCTGCTTCCTGCAATTATATGCGCGGCGATTGCTTTGGGTATAGGCGGTCGTTATCTGGGCGCTTCGCCACGACCTGTCTGGTATCGGGTTTTCGCCGGGGGGCTGTCAGGCGCCTTATTGTTTTTCTGGATTACGCTGGAGGTTCGGGCGTTTTTTCATGGCGGCCATCTTTCTTTGGGAGCCACGGGGGAAACGGAACTTTATAGCTACTCTGCGGCATGGCTGGCCTTTGGCGTAATCGTTTTATTGTTGGGTTTTAAGCGTAATTCGAGAATTCTTAGGCTGGCCTCCGCCGTTTTCGTATTCGCGGCGGTGGTGAAGGTTTTCCTTTTCGATATGAATGGATTGGATGGTCCTTTGCGTGCATTGTCCTTCATCGGCCTTGGCGCTGCGTTGATTGGAATTGGCTATTTATACCAGCGCCTTTTAGCGCGGCGCTCCACATCGGCCGGAGCTGACGATCTGTGAGTGGCGCGCCGGGCTGTAATACATGATGGACGTTGGCTTACGTTAAGGCGAGGCGTGGGAGTTGAGAGCTGGGTTGCGCTAGATACGCCATTGTGTTGTTATCTGTGTTTACCTGTTCGTCAGGCGCGTTATGGAGACGCTATTTGGGCGCTATTAATCAGGCGCCGCCAAAGCGGGCGATTGTCGGCGTTGGAGTTGCGCTGAAGGTTCGAGCTGAAAAGTTCATTATTCAAAGTGAATCTTGGTGGCGCTGGTTCAGGAAGAGGCGTTTCGTGAGTTGGTTTCGGTTACTTTTAGGTCCTGTTTAGGTAAAATTTGAAAGGAGAGTGCATGATACGGGCCTGCCGCGTCATGGTGATGTTGCTTACTATCATGGTGGGCGGCGCGGGAGCGCGAGCTGACGACTTTCCCTCAAGATATCTTGATTTTATTGTTCCGTTTGGCCCGAACGGAGAGTCTGATATCGCCGTCAGATTGATGCAGAGATTTTTTGAAGTTAAATTTAATCAACAGCTTATTGTGAAATATGTCGCCGGAGCCGGCGGGGCCGTTGCTTGGTCGCAATTGAATTTCTTAGCGCGCGATGGCTATATATGGATGGGCGTCAATTTGCCCAACATCATTATTCAGCCGCTGCTGATGAGCACCGGATATGAAACCAAAGACATTGAAGTAGTGCATTTTTCTCATTTCACGCCAGACGCAATTCTTGTCAGGAATGACAGTCCTTATGAAACGCTTGCGGACCTCGTGGCGGTGGTCAGGGAAGCCCCGGAAAGCGTGAAATTTCTAGGCAGCGGCGTAGGGTCTGCAAGTTATCTGGCGCATGTTCGGTTCGACGATATTCTCGGAACTGAGACGTCTTTCACCAGACATTCCGGAACGGCGTTGGCGGTTAATTCTTTAATTCAGAGTCAAGATGATGCGGTTCTATGGACGTCCTCATCTATTGCTGTTCAGAAAGCTGAGTTTTTACGCCCTCTCGCTTTCGCGACGCGGGAGAGAATGAGCGCGTTTCCCAATGTTCCGACTTTTCGGGAGCTGGGATATGAAATGGTTTCTGGAGGCTATAGAGGCGTGGCGGTTCCCAAAGATACGGATTTGGCGGTGAGACGCAAGATCTCACAAATGCTAACGAATGTTGGGGGGGACGGTGATTATCGTCGCCAGATGCAATCGGCAGGTTTTGAAGTTCTGGACGTTCCCATTGAAGACGTTCCAAGCTTCATGGAGCGGATTATCAATGATACGGTTAAGGTGGCCCGGCGCGCCGGCTTGATTGATTAAGGTTATTTTTGCGTTAAGTGGGTTCCATTTTTCTCCTTTTAGCGCTATCGGCTTTAGAGTTCTTGACGGGAGGCTTTCGGCTTTGAACTCCGCTCGTCACAAGTCCAGCCTTCAGGGCATGGCTCATGATTATAAGATCGTCCGCTGTGTTCTTACCCATTACATTCAAGCGTTTTTTGAATAATCGGCTCTCATTGTTCGTGAAAACGCTCTAGCCCTAAGGTTTCCATCCGTGTCTGATGTCGTTAATCTTTCACTCGAGGAAGCGCGATCTATCGTTGTTTCCGCGCTCACTGCTTCGCGAACCTCTCCTGAAAACGCTCAAAGCGTGGCGAATGCGCTGGTAGGCGCGGAAGCCGATGGCCAGAAGGGGCATGGTCTCTCCAGAGTGCAATCTTATACGGACCAATCGTTTTCCGGAAAAGTGGACGGATATGCTCGTCCGACGCTTGAGCGCCCCAAGCCGGGTTTGCTGCGCGTCGACGCCGGGTTTGGGTTTGCGTTTCCCGCCATTGACGTCGTCCTTGAACGCCTGCCTGTAATGGCGCGTCAGCAATCCATCGCGATTGCGACGGTGCGTCATTCTCATCATTTTGGGCAAGCAGGGGCTCATTGCGAACGTTTAGCAAATGACGGTCTTGTGGCGCTTATGTTTGGCAATGCGCCGAAAGCTATTGCCCCATGGGGGGGGAAGTCTCCCCTGTTTGGAACCAACCCGATAGCATTCGCAGCGCCTATGGGGGAGGGGAAGGACCCTTTGGTGATCGATCTCGCCCTGTCGCGGGTGGCGCGTGGAAAAGTGATGATGGCCAATAAAGCCGGGGAGGCGATTCCAGAAGGATGGGCCCTTGATCAGGAGGGAAAGCCGACGACGGACGCGAAAGCGGCGATGTCCGGCACAATGATCCCCATTGGCGAGGCGAAAGGGGCGGCGCTGGCGATGATGGTGGAAGTTTTGGCGGCGGGGTTGGTGGGCGCGAGTCTGGCGTTTGAGGCTTCAAGCCTGTTCACCGCGGAGGGCCCATCGCCTGATTTGGGGCAAACGATTATCGCAATCGACCCGCAAGTCACCTCCGGCGGTGCGTTCTTGACGAAAATGGCGTCTTTATCGGCGGCCATTGAAGACGAGGAAGGCGCGAGGACGCCAGGAGAAAGTCGGCTGGCCGCCCGTAGTCGCGCAAAGAAAGAGGGGCTGTATGTGGCGAAATCATTATACGAAGAAATTCAAGTTATCGCCGGGCGCAGCTGACCCATATGAGCCGTGATTTTTGCGGCGCTGTTTTATCTCCGTTTTAAAAGAACATGAGAAAATGAATGTCAATTTCGCCTTTGAATAACTTACCTTCGCACGCGCGGCGTCTGGCGCCAGGTGTTTTGCTCTGCGCGACCATCGCCGCCGCCGCTTCATTCCTGTCCGATCATTATGGCGGACCGGTCATGTTGTTTGCGCTGCTTTTGGGGATCGCCTTTCACTTTCTTTCTCAGGAAGGCCCATGTGTTGACGGCGTTAATTTTACCGCCAAACGCCTTCTGAGAATCGGCGTTTCTCTTTTGGGCGCGCAAGTGACCCTTCAGCAAATCCAATCGCTTGGAATTGGTCCGCTGGCGCTTGTCGTCTTTTGTGTCGCGGCTACTATTTTCGCCGGCTGGTTGATTTCTAGATTAAGCGGAAGAAGCACCGAGTTTGGTCTTCTGACCGGAAGCGCCGTGGCCATTTGCGGTGCCTCCGCCGCGCTCGCGGTTTCCTCCGCTTTGCCTCAAAGCCGCGAAGCGGAGCGCGACACGCTGTTCACGGTGATTGCCGTCACGACGCTCTCCACCATGGCGATGATTATCTATCCGTTGTTCTTCTCGTTGTTTGGATTAAGCGATGGGGAAATTGGCTTGCTTCTCGGCGCGACCATTCACGATGTGGCGCAAGTCGTGGGCGCGGGCTACGCTATTTCCGATGACGCCGGGGCGATCGCCACCTATGTTAAATTATTGCGAGTGGCGCTGTTGCCGGTGGTGGTGTTGATCCTCGCGTTCGCCTATCGCAGGCAAAATGGATCGTCTGGGACGGGAGCCAGCTCTTTCCCGTGGTTCGCGGTCGCATTTGCGGTGATCTTGTTGATCAATTCGGCGGGTATGATTCCAGCGCCTGTCAAAGACGCGATGCAAGTGAGCTCACGGTGGTTGCTGATCGGGTCTATTTCCGCTCTTGGCGTGAAAACGTCCTTACGCGCCATGACGAGTTTGGGATTCCGCCATATCGGCGTCGTGGTTTTGGAAACGGTGTTCTTGGTTCTATTGGCTCTGGGGCTCGCCATGGCCATTTTCCCTCTGGCGGTATGATCGGGCGACGATAGAATTTGCGCTGAAGAATAAAAAACCCGGAGGCGAATTGGCCTCCGGGTTTTTGTGCGTCGAGCTTTTAAGTTTATTGCGCGCTAATACTCTCGTTCAAAGAAGACGCCAGCTTTCGACTCGCCGTCCGCTCCCACTTCGCCGCGCAATTTCAGGTTTTTCGTCACGTCAATATCCACCGTGACGCGGCTGGAGTTGCCGGAGGCGCCTTGTTGGACGCCGAGATAAATGTTGTCGTTGATATATTTTCCCGCAGACAAGGAAGGGCCTGAATCGCCGTCATTGACGATATCAATCGAGTCCAGCCCAAGAGAGCGTCGCAATTGCGACAACGGCCCATTGTCATCGCCGCCCGTCAAGGTCGCTACCGCTGTGGCCAGCTGGGCGATCTGAGTTGGCGAGAGATTGGCCATGCTGTTATTGAACAGCAATTGCGCTAGAATTTCGTCTTGCGGCAGCTCTGGCGAAGATGAAAGCTTGATTTCAGGATCCTCAGCCGGTCCGGTCACTGAGATCGTGATGGTTCCCGCCGAAGTGCTGGTGGTGGCGGCGAAGTCAAGGCGCGGCATCATCGATCCGCTGAAAGATATCACGCCCTTGCTGAAGGTGAGGCGCTTTCCAAGAATGTCGAACAAGCCCTTGCGCATGGAGAATTGACCGATAGCGATCAAGTTGGACGTGTTCCCAGTGACGTTCAAGGCGCCGCCAAGTTCGGCGTCCAGACCGCGGCCGCGGACGAAAATCCGGCCCGGCGCGGAAACTTTCACGTCTAGCGCGACGCCCGGCCCGGAAGAACTGGCGCCACCTTCATCTTGGCGCAGCGCCGCCACTTGCCGCTCTACGGCTTGAGGGGCGTTGCGATGATTGATGGATACAGGGTCTACCCCTGAGGGCAGTGTGGACGGTATTGCGATATCCGCTCGCAGAATTGTCACCTCGCCGCTCAGACGTGGAGCGACCACGCCTGCAAGCGGTCCCTTGAAGGCTAAATTGGCGTCAACATCGGCGGTCACCACGGAGCCGTCGATATAGCGCCCTTTCTTCAATATGACGCTGATGTCAGCTGGCATTTCGGATTCCAGGCCGATTTTTCCGCCAATTTGCAACACGCCTCCAGCGGCGATTTTGGCGGAAAGCCCATTGAGAACCACCGCTTCATTGGAGAGTTCAACGACGCCTGTGAAATTATTGAGGGTCAATGCGCTTGAAAGTTCGGTGATTTTCATGCCTTGGGGCGTAACCGTTCCCGAATAACGCGGCGCGCTCGCCGGTCCTGAAATATGCGCGTTGACGATGAGAGCGCCCGCCCCGGAGAAGCCGGATAGGATTAGCTTCTGCCGCGCGAGGGAAAGTGGAACGCCGCCGTTCAGTCTTATGTCTAATATTGGTTGCGTAGACAAATTTACGGAGCCGGAGGCAGTCAGGCGCAGCTCTGGAGGTCCTGAGACGACCGTCGTCTGGGTGATTGCATTATTCGCGAAGGTTCCATCGCTGCGCACGTTAAGCGAAGGGAGGCCGTTTTCGCGCAAAGGCGCTGCGCTTATCTCGTTTATGGTGGCGCTCCAGCGCGCTTGTGGAGCGTTGGTTGGCCCGGTCACATTCGCGGTGGCGGAGAGCGAGCCTCCCAAGGCTAACTCTGGCGCGAAGGCGTTCGCCAAGGAAAGGGGAATCCGGTTCGCGGTGGCTGAAATATCGAGAGTCTCGCCAACGCCGCCGCTGGCGCGCAAGGAGCCGCTCCCAAGTTTCAGGGCGAAGCTTTTGATTTGAGTTTCATTTCCGATCAGGATGCGCGCCGGTTCGGCTAAGGCTGTGTTGACGCCTTGATAGCGTCCATCAAGGCTATTCAACCCAATCAGCATGGCGTTATCTGAAGGCTGTATGAAACCCGTCGCCGCTACGCCGTCGGCGTTGGGGCCAGAGTTCAGGCGCGCGTCGACTGAGAAATTCGTGTTGGTTCCATCGCTTGTCGCCTCGACTTGCGCATGGTGTATGGGGGAGCCGCCAGCGTCAATATTGGTCGCTGTAACGCGGCCTTGCGCTTTCAGGGCGTCAAAGGGGTCCTTGATGGTGGCGGCGATTGTTACCGCGCCGATGCTTGCGCCGGGAACCACTAGGTCACCGCCGCTGGCGTCAATCTTGACGGCGTCGCTGGCGTTGGCGTGAGTGAGGATGACTTCGCCCTTGAACCACCCCGCCAATTCGGTCAGGACGAGCGGCGATATTTCGGAAAGATCCGTCGCGTCTATGGTGATTTGGCCGCTTGCCTGTTTGGGCAGGTCTTGAAGGTCAGGGAAAGTTATGTGGCCGTTGACATGATTTTCGCCAACGTTCAGAAGAAATTTATCAATGACCACTCCGCCGTTTGGGCTGGCGATGTCGATCGCGCCGTCAATTTCCTTGCCTTCAATGGTTCCTGCAAGCGTTATCACGCCGGTGGGGGCAGTGGGCGAGGCGATAAGATCCGCGTCAAGCTTCAATCCGTTGACGGCTTTGTCCATAAGTTTGAGCTGTTTGGAGCTTAATGCCGCTTTGACTTTAGGCGCTGATAAGGGGCCGGAAACTTCTGCCGTTAAATGCATGGCGCCTGCTGCGCGCGGCTCAAGCAAGGCCAGTTTGGACATGGTGGCGCTGAGGCTGGCGCGTATGGTTTCGCCGTCCAGAGAGGCGCTTCCAGCGATATCCGTTTCCGTGGCTGTGAAGGAAAATTGTTCTAGGTTGATCGCGCCGTCAGCTTGATAGGTCGCGTTCGCGTTCAACTGGCTTGATTTGGCGAGAATGGCGTCCGCCTGAGCTACGCCTGTTTTAATTTTGTCGCCGTTAAGCGTCAGTTGCGCGCTCGCTGTTGGCGCCGATGGATCGGCCTTTGCGGTAAACTGAAGATTGGCCGCTCCCTTGAGCGGCATTTGGGCCAGCTCGGAAAATACGTGTAAATCAGGTAGCGTGATTTGGCCTTCCGTCACGACGTCATTCATCGCCAGATGTGTTTTCTGGAGGGCGAGCGTGAGCGCTGGGTGCGCGAGGGTCAGGAAATTCAAATCCGCTGTTTGCGCATTTGCGTCAAAGACGCCTTGGCTTTTGACCGACACGTCGCCGGCGAGGCGTGAGAGACCTTCAATCTTTGGATCAAGCTGGCGCAGGGCGAGCGCAAGGTTGAAATTAGAGGTGGGAGCGCCTTCGCTGAGGTTCGTTTTTTTTCCGCTGACCTTGAGCGCGAAATCGCCAAGAGAGGCTTCCGTGGTTTTTATATCCGCGCCGCCGAGTTCTACTTCCCAATCTGCGCTCTCCAGCGCGCCGTCGAGCGTCGCCGTCATGTTAATTTCGTCGAAGCTGACTTGTCGGTCGCTCATTTGCAAGGCGATTACAGCCCCTCCACCAGCGCCGACTGTTAGATCGGAGCGCGCGGTGACGTTCTTATTTTGCAGTTTGGCGGAGGTCTTCAGTGCTAAGGTTGCAGTCGTCAGGGAGGTTTGAGCGGTGGCTTGGGTGAAGTCTTCGTTGAAGTGGGCGTCGACCACCAGCGCTGTATTGCCCAAGAAAAAGGCGTCGGCGATGGAGGGCATCAGCGGTGACAACGCGCCGTCGAGCTTGGCGGTTAAGCGGTTTTGCCCGTCGCGCCGCGTGAGGCGGGCCGCTCCGGTGACCGTCTGGCGCCCATCGAGAGCGATGGCCAAATTCGCGCCCCAGTCGGTGAGAGGCCCGTCGCCTTTGATCTGAATGTCGAGAGCGGGGGTGTCTGGAATATCCAACAGATGCGCCGCCAGTCCGCCGCGCGGTTCGGCCAGCTCCAATTCAAAAGACAATTTTTCGTCAGTAGGTTTGTAAACGGCCGCGAGCGTGAAGCGTCCGGCGGTTTCATCAATCCTGTCAACGTTCAAATTGGCGCTCAGGGATGACGGAGAGGTGGCGGCGTATGCCGAACCTTCGATGCTGAGTTTTAACGGAACGTCGGCGACGGCCGCACCGAGATCAAATTCCGTCACAGCTATTTTGTCAATTGAAACGGGAATGAGGTTGAAGTTGGAACTTGCGCTTGATTGGTCTTCTTGCGTTGGCGCTTCGGTTGCGGACGAAGCGGGAAGGCGGGCGAGATTAACGGTTTTAGCCGAAATTTCATCAACGGCGACCCGGCCGGCGAAAAGAGAGGACGGGCGCCATCTGAAGTCAAACTCCTGCGTGTCGAACCATGCTCCAGAGGAATCCGTGAGTGTAAGGCGCGCCACGGAGACATCCAGCCCCCAACTAACGTAAGGCTCTTTGATTTCCAGCTGCATTTCACTGCTGGACGCCAGAGTTTCAATTACGTTGGCGACGACTGAACGGCCAGCGCTGGTTTGAAGGGCCGCCAGAACGCCGACAATCAACGCCGCCACCAGAATGACGAGAGCGGCGGCGACCTTTAAAAGGCCGAGAATGATCCGCACGTGAAAACTCCTGTTAAAATGCTTGGCCTGTTAAAACGCCTGGCTCAGACCAACATAGACGGCGACGCTTGGATCGCCTTCGTCAGGTTCAAGCGGAACGGCCACGTCAAGTCTGAGTGGTCCGACAGGGGTGTAGTAGCGCACTCCCGCGCCAACGCCAATTTTTAACTTTTGAGCGAAATCGGGGTAAACGGAGGCGAAAGCGTTGCCAGCGTCAATAAACCCGACCACGCCGATAGTTTCCGTGACTTTCGCCCGCAACTCCACGCTTGTCTCAAAGAAACTGCGCCCGCCGGCGACCTCGCCGTCCACCTTCGGGCCGACGTTGCGGTAGGCGTAGCCGCGAATGGAGCCGCCGCCGCCGACAAAATAGCGGCGAGCGGCGGGGATGTCTTTGTTGCTGGCGCCGAAAATACTTCCCGCAGCCACGCGCCCGGCGAGAACGAAGCGCGCGGCTTCGTCAAGAGCGTAATAGGTTGACGCGCGGCCTTTGACGAAAAACATCGAGTTTCCATGTTTGAAGTCATAGGCCGGTTCGGCGAACAACAAGGCGTTTACGCCTTTTGTCGGGTTCAGTATGTTGTCGCGCGTGTCATAGGTGAGTTGCGCCGGAATACCGGTCAGCAGATAGCTATTAGCGCCGTATACGTCTTCTTCATCGGCGAAATAGACCTCGGCTCCAAGGCTGCCTGTCATGGCTTCGCTGAATTTATGCACCAGATTGGCGTCCGCAGTCGCATTGCGGGAGCGATAAGGGTCGGGGTTTTCCTGTTTTGCGCCAAGACTGGTGGTGAAATTGGTTTTTGGACCGAATACGCCGGGTTTGGCGAAAGTGACTTTTGCCGAATATTCCATATCGTCGAAGGAGCTGGAGCCTATACGTCCAACAGAAGCGTCAAAGCGCAGAGATTCTCCCTTGCCAAGCAGGTTGCGCCGTTCCCAATAACCTTCAAAGCCGAACCCTTCAGTGCTGGAAAAGGTTGCGCCGGCGCCAAGCGTATTGCGTTTGCGCTCCGACACGTCAATGGTGATCGGCAATGAGCCGTCTTCATTGATGGCGTCCGCAGGTACGAGCCGGACGCTTGAAAAAATTCCAAGATCGAGCAGACGCTCTTCAGCCTGTTTTATTTCTTTGGGATTGTAGGTCGAGCCGACTGGAACCGCCGCCTGCGAAATGATGAACGCGGGATCGGTGCGTTTTGCGCCTTTCACCGCAACAGGCCCGAAGCTTGCGCGCCTGCCTGTGTGCACGGTCAAATTCACGTCTAATTCGTTATTGGCGTGATCGGCGACAATTTCACGTTTCGTGATTTTCGCTTTCGGAAACCCTTTATCCGCGAAGCTTCGGCGAATTGACGTTTCGGCGGCGACCACCTTCACCGACGGAGCCGTCTCGCCGGGGATAAGTCCGTAATCTTCGGGAGAGGTGGAGACGATGTTGCCTTCGTCGCTCACGCCATCCACTGTGATTTTCACTTGCCCAAAGACGAATAGCGGGCCGGCGTCGACTTTGATGTCGACTAAGGGAGGTCGATTATCCGGCAAGTCTGAGGTTTGTAGAGCTTCCTGCAAGGGAACGCCCGAAATGGATATGTCGACAGTGCCCCCATAGCGCGCCGACATGTAGAGTCGGCCAACCAGGCGTTCAAAATCGTTTACCGCGCGAGAAATCAACCCCGCTTCTCCAGAAGGCGGTGAATTTTTCTCGGACATCAGAAGTGAAGTCGCCTCGAGCGTTGACTTCAAATCGTCATCGCCGCCTGTGAGCGTCATTGTGACGGTATAAGGGAGCGGATTGGGAACGGCGGTTTGCTCTTGGGCGGGCTCGTCACTTCCAAAGAGTCTGTAGCCGAATAGTTCGAAAGCGTGAGCTGTTGGCGTTGATGCGATGGCTAGCGCGGTTAAACCGAAAGAGTAACTAAAAACCTGCGCTATGCGGCGAAGCGCATGGCGGTCCTTTTTTGTCCGTATTTCAAACTTTTGTGCGTCTTCAGTCACATCCTGCTCGCAATATACGCCGCGGCTCTCCTGCGAAAGCAGAAGGGGTGCTGGTGTTGTTATTACATGTTTGAACGGTCGAAGCGATAGGGGAAAAGCTCGTTTAAGTCTCGTTCATCATGCGAATATGTTGGGGTGATTTTATTGGCTGATGGTTAAAAAGATTAGAATATAAGGAAAATTTTATAAAAAATATGTCTTTCTTATTTTTGGATATAATATCCCTTTATTAACCATTATTAATTCTCATTTTTTGCGGAAATTTTCGAGTTTTTTTGTTGATTTTTTTTGTTAATATTTATTTTCTTTGGTTAATTTTTTATAAATTAGAATTTATTATTTTGGTGTCGTTTATTTTGTCATTAATAATTATCTTTGTATATATTAATACTTTGTCAGCCTCGAGCGTGACATCTTCGCCACTATTGCAATTTGGCTATGATCTTCAGTGTCGTTCCTGCTTGGACAAACGCCTTGCAAGGTGCTAACAGGTTCTGCGCTTTTTTAAGAAGTTAAGGGTGATGGGTTTATGCGGTTTTTGGCGATGTTTGCGATGGGATTCGCGCTGGCTGGGTGTGGTGCTTTGCCAGGAAACGGCCCTTCGGGACTAAGTATTTCCGCAGAGGATATCGAGAGCGATTCTGTTCTCTCCGATTATGTAATGGTGCGCTTGGACAGTCCGGCCGCGGCAAAGATAAGCGCGTATCGTCCTACGTCTTTCGCTAATAATTTCAAAGGGGTCCGCGCTTCCTCCCGTGGCTCGAGGCTTGGCGTTGGCGATCGGTTGATGGTGACGATCTGGGAAGCGGCGCCCGATGGGTTGTTTTCGACCTCTGACGGGAAGCAGGCTGGCGTTCCTGCCGTGATTGATGAATCCGGCTATATTTTCGTTCCATATGCTGGCCGTATTCAGGCGAATGGCCAGACCGTGGAATCTCTTCGCGTCGCCATTCAGGAGCGTTTGAAGGGCAAGGCCATTGAGCCACAAGTTCTGGTGATGGTTGACGGCAACGCCAGCAATAGCGTGGTTGTCGTTGGCGATGTAGCCAAGCCCGGGCAATATCCGCTGTCGATTCGCGGCTCGCGTTTGCTGGAGACCGTGGCCATGGCCGGCGGCGCCCGGCAGGCGACCTATGAAACGGTGGTCACTGTTAAGCGTGGCAACCGCAGCGGAACGGCGCGTCTTGAAGACCTGATTGAGAATCAAGAAAACAACATTACCTTGGCTTCCGGCGATAATATTTTATTGTCGCATAAGCCGCGCACATATTCGGCCTTTGGCGCAGTGGGGGGAACCCAGTTGGTTCCGTTCAAAACCGAAAAGGTCACGTTGGCTGAAGCGCTTGCTCAAGTTGGCGGTTTACGTGACTTCACTGCGGACGCCGGCGGCGTTTTTCTCTTCCGTTATGAAGACGAGAAGCTTGTCCGGGATTTGAAGCCGCACATCAAGGCGCGCATTCCATCGGGGCGGGTTCCTGTGGTTTACAAGTTGAACTTCCGTCAGCCGAACGCTTTCTTCGTGGCTCGCTCATTTGAAATGAGAGACAAAGATATTGTGTATGTCGCTAACCATCCAACGGCTGAAATTGGCAAATTCCTGCAAATTATTGGGCCGTTGCTTTCGAACGTGAGCGTTGCGAGCACGATCGGTCAATAGCGATGATCGCTTTGGGACGTTTAAATGAGAGGCGGCGCAAATGCGCCGCCCTTGTTGCTTTAGTCTTTGACGACAAATCCGCCGTCCTGTGCAACTGTCGTATTCAGAGTAGCGGTTTTAAAACGTTCAACTGCGGAATTTTGTAACGAGGTGGCTCTTGGCCCATGTGACGCAAAAGACAGTGTTGTTTTTGCAAGGCCCGCCGTCCTGCTTTCCGCGTGTCGTCGCCGACGAGGTCGAGCGTCTTGGCCATCGGGCGCTCAAGATTAACTTCGGCCCTGGCGACTGGTTTTATTGGCATGACAAACGCGCCGTAAGTTACCGAGGAGCTTTGGCGGATTGGCCGGACTTTCTTCGTGTCTTTTGTCGCAAGCATGACGTCACCGACATCGTTTATTATCAGGATCGGTTTCCCCAACATGCGGCGGCGGTTATGGTGGCGCGTGAATTGGAGCTGACGGCGATCACGTATGAATTCGGGTATTTGCGTCCTGACTGGATCACTCTTGAACTTGAAGGCATGTCGGCGCTGTCCCATTTTCCCCAGGATGCGGAGCGGATAAAACAAGCGGCGGCGGAGTTGCCGGATATTGATCGTCAGCGGCTTTACCCTTATCCGTTTCATCTTGAGGCGATTAATGAAGTTACGTTCAACTTGCTGAATGTGTTCTTTTTTTATCTTTATCCGAGATTTTCTCAGGATAAATATTACCATCCGATCGCTGAATATCTGAGAATGCTGCCTCGTTTGCTCTTGTCGCGTTGGCGTAACGAGCAAGCTACCATGTTGATCGATAATGTTGTCGAGACAGGATGCCCTTATTTCGTTTTTCCGCTTCAACTGCAAAGCGATTATCAATTACGATATAACGCTCCTTTTGATCATTTGGCGGAAGCGGCGGAACAGGTCATGACTTCCTTCGCGCGGGCGGCTCCTCCTGCTTCACGTCTCGTTTTCAAGGTGCATCCACTGGACAATGGCATAGAACCTTGGCGCAAGATTTTGAAGACTTTGGCGCGCAAGCATGGGGTCAAGTCACGGGTGTATGTGATTGACGGCGGTGATTTGGATATATTGCTGCGTCATGCGCGAGGCGCTTTGATGGTGAACAGCACCACCGGCCTGCATGCGCTGCGGGTTGGCTGCCCGACAAAAGTTCTCGGCGTGGCTGTTTATGATATTGCCGGCCTGACTTGCCAAAAACCTTTGGATGAGTTTTGGCGCAATGCGGAGCGGCCGGATTCTGAAGTTTTGCTGGCGCTTGAGAAATTGATGGGCGCTGCGATACAGGTCAAAGGAAATTTTTACACCAAGATAGGGCAGAAAGTGGCCGCGAGCGCCATGGCCTCCCGCATAATAGAGCAGAAGGTTAACATGCCTGCGGCGTTTGAAGACCCCGCGCCGCGTGTGGCGAAAGCGCAGGCGATGGGGCTACCCGTCACCTTTTCCCAGCAATGCGCCGCCGGCGGGAAAAATAACCGCTGGACGCAAGCTTGGCGTGGATGAATTCGTGAGTCGCTCACCCTCGATGCGCTGTTTTCTGTTTCTGCAAGGCCCCTTGTCGCCTCTGTATCGATTGCTGGGAAAGCGTTTGCGCGTGGCTGGCCACACTGTGCGCCGTATTAATTTTTGCGCTGGGGACTGGCTGCATTGGCGGGGCGAGGGAGTTTTTAGCTACAAGGGCGCGCCAGAGGCCTGGAAAGACTATATCGCTGAATTTATCCGCCGTGAGAATGTTACCGACGTGATCATGCATGGTGATCGTCGCTTCTACCACAAGGTTGCGGTTGACGTCGCCGCCGCGTATGGGGTCAGGGTTATCGCAACGGAGCTTGGGTATTTGCGCCCCGGCTGGATGACTGTGGAGCAAGGCGGTTTTTCCACGCTCAGTCATTTTCCTGCGGACCTTGAAACGATCGTCAGAATCGCCGATCAAGTGGCGGAGCCAGATCTTACCCCGCAGTTTCCCGGCTCGTTCGCATTAGAAGCTTGGCAAGATATATCTTATCATGGCTTGAATGTTTTGGCGGGGGCGCTTTATCCGCGCTATAGGCGCCATACGCCGCTGCATCCGGTCATTGATTACGCATGGTGGGCGCGGCGTTTGCTGGGCGAGCGCCGCCGGAAGGTCGCCGCCATGGAACGGCAACGGCGCGTTTTGGCGTCGGAGGAGCCGTTTTTTATCGTTCCACTTCAGGTGGAGGGGGATTATCAGTTAACCGCGCATTCTCCATTCAAGACAATGCAGAAAGCGCTCGAAGTGATTGTTCATTCTTTCGCCGAGGCTGCGTCGCAGAAGGCGCGTCTTTTGGTGAAGGCGCATCCATTGGATAATGGCCGAAGCAATTGGCCGGCGCGTATTCGCCATATGTGCGAAACGTCGAAGTTAGGCGACAGGCTGATCTTTCTTGACGGCGGCGCATTGTCAAAACTTGTTCCTCGTGCGCAAGGACTGGTGACCGTCAACAGCACGGCCGGGCTGGAAGCCTTGCAGCTTGGATGCGCGGTGAAAACATTGGTTCCCAGCCTTTATGATATTGAAGGACTAACGTTTCAGGGGGCTTTGGATGATTTTTGGCGCGCGCCGTCAAAACCTGACGCTCAATTGGTCCGGTGCTTTGTGCGCGCGTTGGCGGCGACTTTGCAGGAGCGTGGTTCAATTCATAACAAGCAAGGGGTGGTTGTCGCCGCCGATAATATTGCTAGGCGAATTTTGGACGATCGTTTGAACCAGCCCGATGGGTTTGTGGATCCGCCTCCGCGTAAGGCTCGCGCCTTGAGCCTTGGCGTTCCGTTTTGAAAACTGAGAAAACCGGGTTCTCCATGTTGTCTTCGCCGTTTGTAATCATGGATTCGCAACTTCTCGCCTTGCGGTCGGCATTTGACAAATCGTTGCCCTATTGGATTACGTCGCGCCAGATTTTTATAGGTGCGGCGAAGGGAGTGGTCATCGGCTGGTCGCAGGAGAGATTCGCGGCGGCGCGTGAGCTGTGTCTGCGGCGAAACATCCCCGTGGTCCTAGCGGGCGCCGGCCCCCTTAAACCTCTGGCGTCAAAAACGTTCTCCGACCCTGCTTCGATATATTGGTTGCCGATTTCCTTTGAGACCATGGAGCGCTGTAAAACTCTTGAGGAAGCTTTTCATCAAACACTCGCTTCACTTCCAGCGGTGGACGATGCTTTTGTGAAAAGAATCGTGGAAACGATCAGCGGGCTTGATCCCGCGTTCTCCGCTTTCACGGTGGGAGGTGAGCGCACGGGAGATAAGCGGGAACGGCCCACCGCTTTGTCGCATATGTTCGAGGCGAGCGCTTCCGCGCCAGCGAGTCAGCGCGCCGCATTTCTTATGCATGCGTGTTTTTTTCCAAACCCTTATGGCGCGGGCGCGCTTGAACTTGAAGTAGCGCTGGCGGCGTTTCAAGCCTTCGCCGCGCACGCGCGGGAAAATCAAGCGCCGGTTTTTTG
This sequence comes from Stappiaceae bacterium, assembly GCA_048265185.1. GTDB lineage: Bacteria > Pseudomonadota > Alphaproteobacteria > Rhizobiales > Stappiaceae > JBLXBZ01. Next base: position 110,099 of record JBLXBZ010000001.1, read on the forward strand.
TTTTGGCGCGCAATTCTGGAATCACGCTTCTATTTCGGCGATTTTTGGCGCGCCGGAGATGCCTGTGGCGTTTTGTAAAACTGCAGAAGAGGCTATCGCCAAAGCGCGAGACCATAAAGGGCGTGTTTTGTCGTGGGCGGGAAAAACCACGGAAGACATGGAACGCCGCGCGCGTGCTGAAAGCGTTCCTTTGCTACGGATTGAGGATGGATTCATCCGCTCTGTTGGGTTGGGAGCTGGATTGACGCGTGGGGCGTCCCTTGCCTTTGACGATGAGGGAATTTACTTCGACGCGACAAGGCCAAGCCGAATGGAGCGATTGTTGCAAAATGCGGATGTCTCTTTGGCGCAACGGCGGCGGGCGGAAGGTCTGCGAGCGATGATTGTGAGCGCGCGCATCACTAAATATAACGTGGGCCGGGCGGGAGCGGAAATCAATGCGCCTTCTGGACGTGAGGTGGTGCTGGCGCCGGGGCAGGTCGCGGACGACGCGGGAGTTCGTAAATCTCTGTCTTCGGTTATAGATTGCGCTTCTTGCGAGAACGTCAATTTGGAGCTGTTAAAAGCCGTGCGCGCGCGCAACCCGAACGCTTTCATCGTCTTCAAGCCGCATCCCGACGTCCAGACAGGTTTGAGACGAGGAAAACTGTCGGAGGAGGAGCTTTCCGGTCTGGCGGATTTCGTCGCCAATGACGCCGGTATCATTGACCTTATTGAACAGGTCGACCGGATCGAGACATTTTCCTCTCTTTCAGGATTTGAGGCGCTGCTTCGCGGTAAGCCGGTGACGGTCTATGGCATGCCGTTTTACGCGGGATGGGGACTTACGAATGATGTGACGCCTTGCGCTCGGCGCACGCGTATTCGTACGTTGAATGAATTGATCTATATCTCTCTGGTGGAATATGCGCGTTCCATTGACCCGGTGACGCTGAAGCCCTGTACGCCAGAGTTCTTAATTGAGCGATTGCAGGCGCAAAAATCAAGCGGTTTTCACCGTGCGAAAGCATGGCTATTGCGCGAGTTATCTTGGGTTACAAGAAAATTGGGCGTCTGATCGGCGCGGTTTCAAAGAACTGGTGGTGTTGATATGGGCTCGGCGAAAACAATCGTAATCACTGGCGCAAGTGGCGGAATAGGCTGCGAGTTGGCGCGCCAATATGCCCGTACCGGGGTTGTCTTGGGGTTGATTGGGCGCGATTTCGCTCGCCTGGAGCCGTTGGCGCAGGTTTGCCGCTCGCTTGGGGCCGAAGTACTCTGCGGCGCGGTTGATATTCGTGATCGGGAGGGGCTGCGGCGATGGCTGGAAGAGTTTGACGCGCGTCATCCGGTGGATCTCCTGATCGTAAATGCGGGCGTGACATGCGGTCTGGGGCCGGGAAAGTCGCGGGAAACGGACGAAGAAGCCGATCGTTTATGCGATATCAACTACAGGGGAACAGTAAATACCGTCAGCAGTTTGGTGGAGCATATGCGCGCGCGAAAATCCGGGCGCATTGTGCTGATAGCGTCACTGGCGGGAATGCGCGCTTTGCCGGACATGCCATCTTACAGCGCGACCAAAGCGGCGGTGATCGCTTATGGCCACTCGCTTCGTGGTTGGCTGAGGCCTTTTGGCGTTTCGGTGACGATTATTTGTCCCGGTTTTGTAACTTCGCCCATGTCCGCGCGTCATCATGGCAATAAACCGTTTGAGATTTCAGCGGAAAAAGCTGCGGTGAAAATCAGGCGGGCGATTGCGACGCGCCGGAATTTTTATGCGTTTCCTTTTATCTTGGCCGCTGGCGTTTACGCCCAACGCTTTCTTCCTCCCCGAATATCCGATTGGTTTATGAAGAGCTATGCGGCCGAGGTGGAGGAGGATCCACGCTATAGAACGAAAACGTAAGGGGAGGCTAGGGATGCAAATGTTCTGTATCTTTTGTGAATCTAGCCGTCACCCAATTCCATCAGCTTGCTGACGCTCACGCCTTCTTCCTGAATGATCTTCAGTTCTTGCGCCGTGGCTGCGACTGCATTGTCGATTTGCTCGTCCGTATGCAGGCTGGTGATGAAAAACCTCAGACGCGCCGCCTTTTCCGCAACGGCGGGGAATATGATGGGCAGGGCGTTGACGCCGCGCTCCAGCAAGCGGTTGGCGAGCACCACTGCGCGCACGGAGTCGCCGACGATCACAGGGACAATAGAGTAACCGGCGCTTGGACCTGTGTCGAGGCCGGCTTCTTTGGCCTTTTGCAAGAAACGAGCGCCATTACGAGCAAGCGCGTCGACACGCTCCGGTTCGCGCGCCATGATTTTACAGGACGTTATCGCGGCGGCGGAAAGGGCCGGGGACAGGCCTACGGAGAAGACGAAACCGGGCGCGCTCGCGCGAAGATAATTACAGAGAGTTTTGGAGCCTGCGATATATCCCCCGCATGAGGAGAATGTCTTCGACAGGGTTCCCATCCACATTTCCACGTGGTTTGGATCAACGTCAAAATGTTCCGCGATTCCGCGTCCGGTTTTTCCCAAAACGCCGATAGAATGCGCCTCATCCACCAGAAGCCATGCGTCATAGGCCTGCTTCAGGGCGATTATTTTCGGCAAATCCGGAAAATCGCCATCCATGGAGTAAAGACCCTCGACCACGATCAGAACGTGATTGAACTTATGCCGATTGGTTTCGAGCAACTTCTCAAGCGCGTCGAGATCGCCATGAGGGAAATTCATCCGCGCGGCGCCGGACAAACGCGCGCCCTCGCTGATGGAGTTGTGAATGAAGCTGTCGGTGAGGATCAGGTCGCCCTGACGCATCATATGTCCGATGGTGGTGACGTTAGTTGCATGGCCGCTAACCATGACGACGGCGTCCTCCACTCCGTGAACCGCCGCCAGCCTTTCCTCCAGCTCCCGGTGGAACGGTCGCTCGCCAGCGACGACGCGCGAGGCGGAGACGCTGGTTCCATAGGTTTCCACGGCGAGCGCCGCTGCGGCGTTGACTTCAGGGTGACCGTTTAAGCCCAGATAGTTGTAGGACGCAAAATTATCGTGGGTCCGGTTGCCGATCAGAGTCGTGTCTGCCGCCAGCGCGTCATGAGCGCGAAAAAACGGGTTTTCAATTCCCATCATGTTAGCGGCGACGCGTTGCATTTCCAGTTGCCGCACCTCAGCTAAATCGCCGAAGTCAAACACGCGTTTTTGCGAAGTCTTGGCTTCCGCTTTCGCGGTTGACGCCGCCCGTCTGGTCTTTGCGGCTTTGCGGCCTGCGCGCAAGTCTGTCATCATTTTTGAGCGATCCGTGGAGGCTATGCCTCCAAGGCTTTTGGCGTCGCGTTTCATGAGGACGATTTCACCTGCTTGCTTCTGGATTCAATTTTTTGCGCTGCGGCGCTCAAATCGCCGTCATTAGCGTCAATATGATGTTCGGCTAGCGCTTTCAACGCTTTACCCTCGGCCGTCGTCGGGCTTTCGTCGCGCTCTCCACCTAAAATTCGCTCTGAGATGCGTGTTGACAAGTCGATAAGCGTAGCGCCATTGGCCAAGGACATCAACGGGATATCTATTCCCATCTGGCGCTCGGCGTTCATGCGCAACTCCAGAGCCATCAGGCTGTCCATGCCGATGTCGGACAATGGTTTATGCGGATCGATTTCTTCAGGAGATATTCTCAAAATCCGCCCAATCTCACCGGCGAGAAGATTTGAAACAGTTTGCGCCGCTTCCGCTTTTCCCATGCCGGCGAGCAGAGCGTTCAGATCTATCGCTCCTTCGCCGCCCATGGCTTCATTGGCTTCTCCAAGCCCAAGCAAGCTCGCCAGAGGGGTGTCAAGAAGAGCCAAATCTCTTCGCGCGGTTTGCCAGTCAATCCGGGCATAGCCTACTGCGGCCGTTTCCAGGTCGCTTCCTTGACGCGCCATAAGGTTGATCAGGCCGTCGAGGGCTTCGCGCGCGGTAAGCGCATTATGGCCCAGTTTACGCGAGAGCAGATCGTTCACGTCGGTGTTGCGCGCCAGATATCCGGCGTCGGAAATCGCGCCCCATGCGACGGCCAGCCCCGGTTTGCCTTCCGCGCGGCGTTTACGCGCGAGGGCTTCAAGGTAGCCGTTGGCGGCGACGTAATTCGCCTGACCGGGATTGCCTACAAGCGTCGTCGCCGAGGAATAAAGGACAAAATGATCGAGCGGGTCGTCCGCCGTGAATTTGTCGAGTAATTCGGCGCCGCGCACTTTGGGCGCGAGAACTTTGGTCAGGCCGCTATGATCCATATTGGCGATCAGAACGTCATTCAGGATCATCGCCGTGTGGAACACGCCGCGGATTTCCGGCATGGTCCGCCGCACGGTCTGGAGCGCGGTTTCAACGGCGGCGCTTTCGGTGATGTCGCAGGCTAGGGCCTGCACTTCGACGCCGCGCTCTTTCAGTTCGCCTATGATGGCTTTCGCCGTTTCCGAGGTCGCGCCGGAGCGTGACAGAACGGCGATGTTTCGCGCTCCATGGTCCGCCAAGCGCTTGAGCAATTCGGCGCCGAAACCGCCAAATCCGCCCGCCACCACATAAGTCGCATCAGAGTAAAGGTCCAGTTTGACCTCGCGTTCAAATACTTCGGGCACATGTGGCGGGTGCATGACGATTTTGCCGATATGGCCGGCCTGTTGCATCAGGCGGAACGCGTCCACGACGCCCGTGGCTTCGAACGTTCTGTAAGGCAGCGGAGCCAGAACTCCCTGATCAAACAGTTCGACCAGTTCTTTGAATAGACGCTCGGCCAACGCGGGCTGGCGTGTCAGAAGCTGGTCGGCGTCGATGCCGAAATACGTCAGGTTTTGCCTGAATGGGCGCAAACCGATTCGCGTGTTTGAATAGTAATCACGTTTGCCGAGTTCCAGGAACCGGCCAAAAGGCTTCAATACGTCAATGCTACGTTCCATCGCCTCGCCAAAGAGCGAGTTGAGAACGACGTCGACGCCAGCGTCATTGGTAATCTCCATGACATCGTCAACAAACGCCAGACTGCGTGAATCCAAAACGTGATCAGCGCCTAAAAGCTTTAGAAAACCGCGTTTTTCTTTGGAGCCTGCGGTGGTGATCACAGTCGCGCCGCGCCACTTCGCGATTTGCAGCGCCGCAAGTCCAACGCCGCCCGCGCCGCCGTGGATGAGAACGGTTTCACCCTCTTGCAAGGCTGCAAGTTGCGCTAGCGCGTAATAGGCGGTGAGGAAGGTCACCGGTATCGTCGCCGCTTCGTCGCTGGAAACCGCGTTCGGTTTGGGCGCGCAAGCAGTTTGAGAAACGGTCACATGGCTGGCGAAGCAAGCGGGAGCGAAGGTGATCACTTTATCGCCGGGTGCGAAACGGGTGACGTCGGGGCCGACGGCCGTGATTTTACCGCAGCATTCCATGCCAAGCGTTGGTCCAGCGAAACCGTCCTCCAAAGCTTCTTCCGGCAATAAGCCGAGCGCCCACATCACGTCGCGGAAGTTTAGCCCGCTGGCTTCAACTTCAATTTCAACTTCGTCTCCTTGAGGCGTCTTGCGCTCCATGGCGCGCCACACAAGTTGATCGAGCGACCCTTGATGCGTGATGTCAAGCTGAACGCCGCCGACGGCGTCGGCGCCGATGGTGCTCTCCGGCAACAGGCCGCCTTGCAATAAGCGCAAGCCGGAGCGGCTACGTCCATCTAGGATGATCTCGCGTTCATGGTCTGGTTGACTGATTTCTTCTATGAGCCGCACTGCGGCGACGTCAGGCTCCAGCGACGGGCTAACGTCGATCAGCCGAATGTTGGCGTCAGGGAATTCATTGATCGCCACGCGGCCAAACGACCAGACGGCGGTCTGGGCGGGTTCTTGCGCGGAACCGCCCACAAGGCTTTGCGCGCCGCCGGGGGCTAAAACCCACAGTTTGGTCGTTATGGTGGCGGTCAAGGTTAAAAAGCGCGACAGAGACCACGTTCTTTGATCGATAACGTTTAAAGCGTCGTCGTCTTTGGCGTATGCGCCAGTCATGTGCAAAATGCCAGCCGAACATTCCTTGGTCAAAGCGATGACGGTTTCTGCGTCGTCGTCGAGGCTCAAAGTCCAAAGCCCGTCTTCTACTTTTCCGGTTTTTTCGCCTGGAATGGCGATAAGTATGTCAACGCCATAGGGCTGTGCGGCGGATCGCAAGGCGTCCGCCAGTTTTCTGCTTTGTCCGTCTTCGTCGCAAAACGCCAGAAGGGTCTGCCTGTCAGCCGTTATGGCGTCGCTCGTTTCCGTTAGTGACGGGGTTTCAAGAGCGGTGGCCGGCGCGTTGGCGCCAATGACGATCGCCTCCACCGCATTGCTATTTAGCGCCGCCGTCGTTGCCGTGACAAAGCCGGCTTTTTCAAGCTCGTTTTCCCATTCCGCTCCAGTTTTCAGCCTAGAAAGCGGGAACTCGGCGCTGACGCCCGACCGCCACCAGGAAGAGCCGACGCCGCGCACCAGATCGATTAAGGGCGATGGCTCGAATTCTATGGCGAGTAATGGTCCATCGGGCGTTAAACGAGATGCGAGGCTTGCGAGCTGTTCGTCTTCAAGCGTCGATAGACTATCGGCGCACACCACGACGTCAAATGTATTTGGCTCGGCGATTTTCTCATCGTCAAATTCGTGGAACGATACGATTGCGCTGCCGGTCCATTGCCGCTCGCTCCGAGAAACGGATGCGGAATTCGTGTCGGTGACGCTAATGAGAACCCGGCGAGGGTCCGCTACCTCGTCAAGCTTTTGTAGCAATTCGCTGGCGCCGGCGCCGACAATGAGAATTCGCAACGCCTGATTTTCAGGCCATTTCTCGACCATGGCGAGGGTTAGCGTAAGCAGACCTGCGGTGATGTCGCGCGCGGAAGGCGAGGCGTTCATATAGGCTTCGTAAAGACCGGACGCGTAATAAGACTTGGCGGATTCGGCCAATCCTTCGCGCAAAAGAACCGGAAGGTCCTCCACCAAACGTGAAAGAAGCGCTGCTTCAGCTACATGTTCCGCCGCTTCAAATGCAATTGTGCGTAAAAGGTCGGCGCTGACCAAGCCCTCCGTGGGATCCGACAAACGCCAGCCGCCGTCGTTATCTTCCTCGGCCAAACCGCTATCGGAAAGCCAGAATAAGAGGGCTTGCGCTAATGGATAAGACGTTTCATGCAGTTCGCCCTGCGTTTGCGCTTCTTTGAGCGAAAGACGCCCGCTTGCGCTTATCGCCCAGAGGGCTTCGTGGGCGATGGCGCGCCCCAAAGCCTCGCGCAAGATCAGCGCGTCGCTGGGTTCCAGCTCCTGCGTGGTGGCGACTCCTGCGTTTTCCGCGAATGTGGCGAAGCCATCTGGCGTTACCACGCTGACAGGCGCTTTTCCGCCCCGCGCTGGAGACAATGCGGGAATGACGCGATAGGCCAGCTCATTTGCTTGCGTTGTGCGGCCGAGAGAAACCGCTTTGAAACGCGTTTGGGCCAGACGCGCGACGACTTCTCCGTGGCGATCAATATATTCGAATATCGCCTCAACGGAACGAGGAGACGCGCGCGTGACGCGAATGCGCGTCTCGACGGGCTCTCCCCCCGGTTTGAGCAAACGAAGCGCGCCAATGCGGATAGGCAGGAAGCTGGTTTGTGCGTCGATTCCCTCAACGCCGTCCAGCAATACGAAAAGTCCGTGGAAGCCTGCGTCAACCAGGGTTGGCGATAGTGCGAAAGGCTTATCGGTTTTGAAATCCAGCGGCGGCGAGAGCTTGACGATGGCGTTGGTCTCGTCAATTCGCGTCACCATTTCCGCGCGTTGGAAAGCGGCGCCATAGTTCAATCCGAAAGACTGGGTGACTTGATAGAGCCGTTCTGCGCTCATCACGCTGTGCAGAGACGCTTTTTCGTCAACATGAAGGTTCAGGCGAGGACTGAGGTTCAGTTTCGGAACCGTCGCGAAATCTCCGCGCGCGTTGAGGGACCAATCGGCGCCTTGCATCCGTGGACGACTTAGAATTTCAACCACATTGTCGTCGGCTGATATGCGAACCATAGTTTCGCACACGTCTTTTCCATCGAAAACCAATGGCCTGATAATGTCAAGATTCCGCAGTTCAATTGCTGAGTCGCCGCTCCATTCAAGCGCCGCTCGCAACGCCATTTCTGTAAATCCGGCGGCGGGAAAAACAATGGATTCTTCCACTTTATGGTCCGCGAGCCAAGGCATGGAGGTAGGGTCCGCGTGATTGAACCATTCATTTGTATTGGTGCGGAAGCGGGTTCCCAACAATGGCCAACCTTCACCGAACATGAGGTCGGAGGCTTCTTCCGTGGGCGCGATTTTGAACGTCTGCATTTGCCAAGGATAATGCGGCAGTTTTTGCGCATTTTCTCCTTTGGGGCCAACGAGAGTCTCGAGGTCTACGTCGCCGCCATTCGCCAAAATCGATACGGCTATGGCCTGAACCGGGTTGGCTAAGCCGTCGTTGCGCGCGCTGGCGGCGTTTTTACTTTGGTCAAGGGAGGCGAGAACCGTGGCTTTTTGACCTTTTTCTCGCAAAATATCATTGACATAGGTGGTTAATACCGGCTTAGGGCCAATCTCGACGAAGAGATCAATATCTTCATCGATGAGGCGCTTGACGCCGGCTTCAAACAGCACCGGTTGGCGAACGTTTCTCCACCAGTAAGCTGCGTCGAGATGGACGGGATCTTCCCCCAGATCAACTGTTGAGGCGAACAACAGGTCAGGCGCGCTCGGCGCGATGTCCTTTAAGGATTCGTGCAGGGGCGCTTCAATTGGATCGACGAGAGCGCAGTGAAACGGATAGGCGAGATTGAGCTTGCGAAGGGCCCAACGTTGCTTGCGCGCATATTTCGCAAAACCGTCGAGGCTTTCGCTCGGTCCAGAAATGGTCACGCTGCGCGGACTGTTGATGGCCGCAAGCTCGATGCCCGGATAATCTGGATGGTTAACGGCCTTCGCCGCTTCTTCCGCCGGCAGCAATAAAGCCGCCATGGAGCCAAGGTGCCGTGTGACCTCCTGTTGAGTCGAACGGGCGTGGATCACTCTGACGGCCTGTTCGAGGGTGAGGGCGCCTGCAGCCCATGCGGCGGCGACTTCGCCGACGCTATGGCCAATGACCGCGTCGGGGCGAACGCCTTTTTCCCGCAAGGCGATGGTGAGCGCGACCTGAAGGCCGAACAGCAAGGGCTGCGCGACTTCTGTCCGCTCAATTTCCGTTTCAAGATCCTTGGAGAAAAGCATCGTCAACAGGGACCAGCCAGCGACCCCCATGAATTGCTTGTCAATTTTTTCAAACGCCGTGCGAAAATCTTTATCGCGCTGATAGGCCTCGCAACCCATGCCAGCCCATTGAGAGCCATTACCGGAAAAAGCGAACGCCATTTTTTGTTGAGGACGAAGAGACTGTCCTTGCGTGACGTTTGGATGGGGCTCTCCGGCGATAAAGGCGTCGATGGCGTCGAGCTTGTCTTCCTTGGTTGCGCCCATAATGATCAGGCGTTCAGGCAATGTCTCACGCGTGTAAGCGGCGGCGTCGATCACGTGGGCGGCGTTTTCCGTCGTTTCAAGCGTGCGCCGGTAGCTTCTCGCCAGATCCTGAAGAGCGTCTTTCGCCTTGGAGGTGAGAATGAGGGGGGCGTCTTCGCCGATGGAGGATGCAGGCGCTTGTAGCGCGTCGCCGTCGGCTAGAACGATATGGGCGTTGGTGCCGCCGAATCCAAACGAGTTGACGCCAGCCAGACGCGGTTCGTCATTTTTGGTCAATTTGACGGGGTCGTTTACGACTTTGACGTTTAGCTCGGCGAAATTGATGTCCGGGTTCGGCGTGTCGAAATGCAAGGACTTTGGAACCAGATCATTTTGCAGAGCGAGCACCGATTTGACGAGTCCTGCAAGGCCGGAAGCTGGCTCGAGGTGTCCAATATTGGTTTTGACCGAGCCAATAGGAAGCGGCGCTGACCGCTTTTGACCTATAACCGCGCCAAGGGCGCTGGCTTCCGCCGGATCGCCGACGCGGGTTCCGGTGCCATGGGCCTCAATGAATGCAAGATCATCGGGGTTAAAGCCTAAGCCGTGATAGATGTCGTCCAAAAGACTGGCTTGGGCGTGGGAGGAGGGTAGCGACAGGCCTACGGTGCGCCCGTCTGCGTTGATGCCGGAGGCGAGTAAGCGGGCGTGAACTCTGTTTCCATTGGCTTTTGCGATGTCGGAGCGGCGTAAGACGACGGCCACGGCCCCTTCGGAGCGCACGTAGCCGTCACCATCTGCGTCAAACGCGCGGCATAGCCCTTGCGTCGACAACATAGAGGCGCGCGAAAAGCCGATGAAAGAAAACGGGCTCAGCAACAGATTGACGCCGCAGACAATAGCGGTGTCGATTTGGCCGCTTTCAAGCGCGGTCATTGCTTCATGAAGCGCGACGAGAGATGAAGAGCAGGCCGTGTCCACAGTGAAGCTGGGGCCTCGCAAATCGTAAATATATGAGATTCGATTCGCGACGATGGATAAGGTGTTGCCGGTCATCAGCTGCATGTCCGCCGCTGATGGGTCGACAATGAAGCGGTGATGGTAGTCCAGCGCCGATGCGCCCACATAAACCCCTGTGCCAGTGCCGGCGAGTTGCGATGGACGAATGCCCGCATGTTCCAGCGCTTCCCACACAGTCGTGAGCAAAAGCCGTTGTTGAGGGTCTATTTGAATAGCTTCCCGAGGCGAAATGCCGAAAAAGCCGGGATCAAAATCCCAAACGTTTTCAATTTGACCAGCAGCGAAAGTGTAAGACTTTCCAAGGACAGACGGGTCTGTGTTCTGATGTCGCGCGGTCGGAAAACGATCTGGCGTAACTGTGCTGATTGCACATTTCTGACGCTCAAGAAGGTTCCAAAACTCATCAGTGTCACGTGCTCCCGGTAAATTCACCGCGAAACCTACGACCGACAGATCCCCTTGAATAACCGCCATCTATAATTCCCAGTCTCACTCTTTCACCAATGGAATACCCATTGACTTATGTCGCAGGCCGTCTGACGTCGCCAGACGCTAATTTATATGGTGCGCCAATACATACTGTCGATGTCGACAGATTTAACCGTGAACTCATAGCGAGGCAGCCGGTGAACCGCAACCAGAATTGGCGGCTTTGGTCTATCAGAATTGGGGAAGGTTTGAAAACCGGCTAGGTTCAGGATTCCATTATTCCATAATTGGGAGCGGTTTGAAACTACTTGCTTCTTCTGAAGAAAAAGTGGATTTTTAAAGGCGATATTCAGATCGCCGCCAACTTTAGAACGCCATAGAAGAGTGAAAAACACATTTTTTAATAATAATTTCTATGATGTGGCTTATATTGGAACTGTTTTTTTTCCGGTTAAATTAATATCCGTATTATGTTGGTGCAGTGATTATGAGCGGTGGAGGGGCGTCCGCGGCTGTCGTGAACAATTACGTTGATGGTTTGCGCGTAACAATTTTAGTGGGTGATTTGAAGTCGTGTATCACCGTGATGGTTCGCTGTGTGATGATTTGTTGTATTGAACTATGGGCCTAGTTTGGATATTGACGTGTCTTCGTTCGAATATTTAGCTCAATATTGCGAAATTTTTCTGGCGTGCAGATTCTGGCGCGCAGATAGAGATTTGAAGTTTTCAGGCATGGTTTTTGATGTTTATCAATGACACTCAGCACGGCGTCGATGGCGTTATTCCGTTGTTTGACCAAATCAGGACACTTTAAATGCCAATCCGCAAAAAATTTGGAGACGCGCTTTTTCGCGGCGTCGGAATCGATTTTTTTACGCGCTCTGGCGTAAAGCAACGGGCGAAACTAATTTTGGCGCGCGCCGATAAGGCGCGTGATCAAGGGGAGTGGAGCGAGGCGGCGGATTTATTTTCTCAGTTCCTTGAATTGAAGCCAGATAGAGCTGATATCTGGATTCAGCTTGGAAATATGGAAAAAGAACATGGGCGACTTTCGCAGGCTCGCGCAGCCTATGAAAAGGCGCTTGAGTTGGAGCCGCGCAATGCGGACGCGCATCTTATGCTGGGTCATTTTTATAAGGTGGCGGGCGATTTCGAGAAGAGCGAGGACAGTTATCGTCAAGCGTTCTTAATCGATAACTCCATGGGAAACGCCTATCGGGAGTTGCGAGCCTTGGGTGGGCAGGCGCCTTCGGAAGGCGACGCTTCCTCGCCTATCTCCGGCGAGCGTGAACGATGGACTTTGTTTGACCTCTCGGATATTTTCAAGTTCCTTGAAGATAACATGACCGTTTCCGGGATTCAGCGGGTTCAATTATGCATGGTCGAGTGCATATTGAAGTTGGATCGTCCAGAGTTGAAATGCTCATTTTTTGACGAGAGCATTAGATCATACCTTACGGTTAAGTCTGAAGCCATTGAAAAGCTCGTGGCGGCGCTTTCTCGTCAGCATGTTGACCATGGCGAGTTGAAGTCTATCATCGCGAGCGCGAAAAATTCTGCTGAAGTTTACCTTCCAATGACCGGGGATGTTATTTTCGTCGCCGGCGCTTTCTGGATGATACCAGACATTATTACTGTTTTTAACGCCTTGAAAAAGCGCGGCGTGCGCATTGGCGTTTATATCTATGACATCATTCCGGTGACGCATCCAGAATTTTGCGCGCCAGAGCTTGTGGCGACGTTCTCGCGTTCGTTGTTTCACTTTATAAAAATGTCGGACTTCATGCTGGCGATTTCTGACTATTCAGCCGAGGCCGCCCGCAAATATTTTAAAGATCAGGGGCAGCTGGACCTTCCTGTAGAAACGGTTCGCCTCGCGCATCAGTTGAAAAGCGGCGAAGGCGCGGCCTCAAAGGCGGCTCCCCAGGTTCGGGAGTTGCTCGGCAAACCGTTTGTTTTGTTCGTCTCGACAATTGAAGCGCGGAAAAACCATGCGTATCTTGTGGAGGTATGGCGGCGGTTGCTGGAGAAATATCCCGCGCACGAAGTGCCGGAGCTCGTGTTTGTGGGGCGTAAAGGCTGGCGGGTGGATGATTTCATGAAGGCCGTGGAGTCGCGCAACCATCTCGATGGCAAGCTTCACATCTTGAGAAATGTTAGCGACGCCGATTTGGCGTTGCTTTACAAGGCTGCGAAATTCACGTCCTTTCCAAGTTTTGTCGAGGGGTGGGGGCTTCCTATTGGCGAAAGTCTGGCGTTTGGCAAATTATGCGTTGCGTCTGGCGTGACCTCCATGCCTGAAGTCGGCGGAGATCTGGTTCAATATATCGACCCCTATAATGTGTCCGAGGGCTTTGACCTTATTGAAAAGCTGATTTTCACGCCCGCCGTTCTTAAGGAGCTGGAAAAGCGCATTGCGGATGAGTTCCGCCCAGTGTCCTGGGAATCTGTGGCCGGAGAGTTGGTGGCGCGAATTGACGCGTTCTCCAAAGTTGACGCCTCCGAGACGGAGGAAAAACGCAGTTACAGCCCTCATCTGCCGCTCGGCTCTGTTTTTCAGTTTGAATATTCCCGTCGTGACGCGGCGCCAAAACGAGTTATGGCGCTGTCTGATGTCGATTTTGCATTTGACGAGCAGTGGATGGAGGATTCCGATCAGGTCAAGTGGCTGGCGGGGCGGCGAGGCGTTTTGGACTTTCATGTAGCGCGCGCGTCAGAGCTTTCCTTGACGTCGGCGCTTGTGATGATGCGCCTAACTTTTGAAGACAACGCTAACGAAGAGAACGTTGTTTGCTTTACTGCGAATAAGCGCAAACTCGGCGAATTCACGCATGCGTCAGGTGGTCGGAAGCGTGATTACGTGGTGACTTGCAGCGTGCCGCTTGAGGCGGATGGGGAGGTTCATCTTGAAATGTCGATAGATGGGAAACTTCCGCGCGACAGCCGGCTACTGCCGATCTTTATGGGCATGAAGGAGCTGGGCGTTGCGTCCCACGAGGGCGAGATGGTCTTTTCTGTTTTTCAGCAACAGGTTTACCCCAAAATGAAGGGGTGATTCTTGTTGTTTGGCTAAATAATTTTAAAAATATTAACTTGTCACTTCTTCGCAATTTTTCATGACTAGTTAGTTGAATGGGAGAGTAGGTTCTAAAAGTGACGTATATCACTGCCGTGTTATATTGGTTGCCTTTAAGTCACTTTTAGGAATTACTGGCCATTGTGACGTGCGAATTGGCTGAATGAGACGCGGCTACGTTTTGACGTTTGGTTGTGTTCGTTACGGTGATTACGTTGTGCGAAGAGGACCTGTGATATGACCACCTTAAACGTTAATCTGAGTGCAGCACTCCAAAGCACGCTTGGTCAGAGCGGCGTTTGGGCTTATGCGGTTTATTTTAACGCGAGTGGCGATCCTGTTTGGACGCCGGTTGTCGAAAATGGTTCCTTGCCGTCGTCTGGAACGACGTCTTTCGCCTTGCCGGAGCCCTATGTTGGCGGGAAAATTTATTTTCTTATTCAAAGTCAAGATGCTAGCCAGCCCAATGATCTGGAAACTTTAATCACTGGCGAGAGCGATATTAATTGGGATAACGCCAAAAACTGGGATTTCCGGTTTGATAGCTTTGAAGTCACGCTTCAGAATGGTCCAAACGACGTTGGCAATCTAACCTCGGTGAACGGCTTTGGTTTGCCGATGGAGTTGAGCGTTTCCTATAGCGACGGCACGACCGACACGCGTGGGTATAATGTGTCCGGCGCTGACATGTTCGCTAATATTGGCGCGATTCCCGGCGACGTCAAAGTGTACCAATTCGAAAATGGCCCTCTCGCCGGCGATAATCGCGCCGCTATTTCTCCTTCGGAAGCTGTTGGACTGGCCGATCCGAACCCCGCTTTCAAGGCGTCGGACTGGACAGCTTATATTGATAGCTTGAAGACGTCCGATTTGGACATTGATATTAGCGGCTTTTTTAATGGAGCGCCGGACGCCAATGGCGTTTGGCATGATGAGGGGTTCTTCGCCTATGAAGCGGAGTGGGACGCCGCCGCTCAGGCGTTTTGGTTGAGTCCGGCGGAAAACAGCAGCATTCAAGGATATATAAAGCTTACGCCGTCTGCATTGGCGAACAGTATTTATTCGACGTTGGGAAATGTCGGCATATATACAAATCAAGGCGACGCCGAACCTTATCAGATATTCAAGCACGCGGCTTACTCCAATGGTGATTGGAGCATGAACACTGGTGAAAACAACCAGTGGGGCGAGGTTCTGACTCAGTTCCTGACGGGGTTCACGGCAGGGTTTTACGGCGTCTCCGGAGCGCCGGAAAACTCCAATATTTCGACGACGGTCGACCTGAATAAGAATTGGAACTGGGATCCTACATTCGCTTTCGGCAAAAATCTGGCGAGCGCGCCGGCCGTTTATCAAGATCCCTATTCAGAAGTCTTTTTCTTCAACTCCAATTCCTACGGATCAGGTTACTCTGACAACCTGATGAAGGAATATTCGCAAGGCGGGCCGCTGATCTCGGTTACCAACGCGGCCGCAAATACAAATGTCGCTGCGATTGACGTAACTATTTTCGACGATAGCGAGACGCCAAGTGGGTATGTGACCCCGGAAATTTATAATTACACTGCGCCGGGCGCTGCGGGCTATCAAATGCCCACGTCAACGACCTCGGCCAACACCGTGAAGTTCAACTTCGCCAATGCGGAGATGGTTTTATCGGAAGACACAGCCCTTTCGCTCGACATTTACACGGGGCTGCAAAACCCTGGAGAGCCGCAATGGCAAACGGTGGATTTTGTTGCGCCAAGCGGACAGTCTCTTTGGCAACAATGGAACCTAAGTTATGGCGCTGACGGTTATACCGCCACATTGCTTCCCGGCACGCCGCAAGATAGCGGGCAATTGCTCATTAGCAATTTCGCCACCGCGGAAAGCGGCGTGGCTTGGTACCGAGTGAACGTTGGCGAAGGGGATGCGAAGAAAACTTTCAACTTCTATACGGAAACAGCAGGTAGCGACGGCAATTCTTCAGCTTTTCTGAACCCCAATTATCAAGGGCAAGAAAGCAGCATCGCCATTGACGGGCTCGCGTCCATATCCCCGCAAGCTTCGACGAACGCGACGATTTCAGCTTTTACGATTAACTTTCTCTACAGTGGGACCAGCACGGTGGACCCGTCGCTTCTGGAGTATAACCTTGACCCGGTCTCAGCGCCTCCCGCGCCGAACGCGCCGGTCGCGGGCAGCGTAAACGGTTCTTCGTTTAATGCGCTTTCGGGGCAATCGGCGCAAGTCAGCAATGATATTACGGCGAGTGCGGGAAAAGTAGCATTTGGCTGGACAGGGCTCAATAATAGCACGGTCGACTCCTCGTCCTGGATTTCTGGCGTGACGAATAAGGTTGGCGCGTTGAACTTCGCCAAAATCAACGTTACGTCCAGCTCTGGCGCGACGATAGGCGGTCCAATCGTCGCGCAGGCGGATATTGATGGGCAATGGCGCACAGGGGAGCAATTCTTCGGCAATGGTGTATACACCCTGACAATGTCGGAATATCTATCCTCCGACACTTCGCTTTCCAACGCCGTGGGCACTGAGAGTAGCGCACTGACAATGACGGTCGATGTTAGCGAATATGGCCTTGCAACGAGCGCGGGCGGGAAAGCGCTTGATTTGTCTTCTGAAGCCGGCGCGCACGTCGAGGGTAATTTTGTCAAATTTGAAACGCTGAATTCATCGGCTGCGGCGGGAACGACGCTTTTGATTTATGCGGTTAATGAAAGCGGCGAACTGGTTAGCCGCGATGGCGAACATATCGGCGGCGACGTAACGCTTGACGATGCGGTTTTGGCGTCTTTGGGATCGGTGCAAGGTGATGAAGGCCTTCAGTTCCTTGCAGGTGGACAGACGGTTTATCTCCCTGTTGGTCAGGAGTTACGATTTGCGGTTCTGACGGGTGAAAAATCCGTCAACCTCAATCCGGATGTGAGTATAGCTGTGCAGGAAGATGGCTCAGCGCAAGTGCAAGTGGATGACATTGTCATTAACGCTGAAACTGACAACACCTTGTCCACTGACACCATATTCGCAGGTGGACAGCGCGCGAATAATGAACCGATCTTCTATATGAAGCATGGAGAGACGATTGATCTGGATGTGGTTGGCAGCTCGGCAAATACGAACACTATAGGTTTCGTACGTCTTGATGTCGATCCGGCCTTAGGAGGGGTGAGCGTTGGCGGCGTGTCGTCAAATGACGGAGAAGCTTTCCGTCAAGCAGTTCGCGACAATCTGGATGGCGGGTTTATTGTTGATCGCGGAGGAGACTTCACAGAAACCGTGAGCTGGACCGTGGAAGGGGATACGGGGTATTATGCGCCGGTCATGCTTTCGCAAAATGGAGATACTTTCGTGATTGCTGGCGGCAGCGAAAGCGGCGTTCAGCATATCCGTTCATTTGGCGAGAACACTTTCGGCTTTGAAGATCTGACTTATGAACATGGGTCGGATTTTGATTTCAATGATGTGGTCGTGCGTCTGAAGCCAGAAGGCAGCGAGACTACGCCGCCTATTGTTATCGAGACGCCCGTCACTGAGACGCCGGATCCTTTTTGGCTCATTTGGTGAGAGGCTGCCCGCTTCGGCTATAGGGCGCGATCAATTGCTCAAACGATAAAAAACCGGCGACAGTTCAACTGTCGCCGGTTTTGTTTGAAAAATGAAACATAAGGGCGCGGCCGCCTGAATGTCGCTTGAACGCTAATTGAATGGAGGGCGCGCCGTATCAGGTTGAAACGGCGCGGTTGTATTCAGGCGATCTGGCTTGGGTCTTCATTTTGCATGAATTCGCCAATTTCGCTGCGAACGCCGACAAAACGCACAAGCATGCCGTTGTTCATTTCCACGTCTACAAGGCTTATTTCATTTCCGCTCAATGATGAGACAATATCGGTATCTTTGATAAACACCATGTTGGTGTCATTATAAGCGGAAAAAGCCTCATAGTCGCCAAACAAAGCGGTGAGACGGCCTACGAAGCTGTCTTGGGTGACAGATAGACCAAAAGGCTGAAGATCGGTGAGATAATCGACGAGCGGCGTTGTTGACGCGTTCAAATCGATCGGCCCTGCGCTTTGGGTTTCAGGGGTGCCTGTAAGGTCGTAAGATTCGATCAGGGCCATGACGTCTGGCGTGTTGTTTATCACTGTCACGGCGACGAGGTTGGACGTTGCGTCTTCCGTCAAGCTGGCGGTGGTCGTCGTTGCTGGGCGTGTAGACAGCGCAGATGAGCTTGACGCCGATGCAAGCGAATTGTTTGATGAATCATCATTGTCTTTATCGGAGGATTTCGACACGACGTCGCCTTCTTGCGACGGTTTTTGGCTAGAGGCCAAAACATGTTCGTCGTAAAATTCCTGAAGGTCGTTCAAATCAAACGCCGAATTAAAATTCTGAATCGGTTGCGCTGCGTCAAGCTCGCTTAACAAATGGCTGAGCTGAACTTTCGCGTCGCCGGCGACGGCGCCTGCCAGAGTAAGTCCAACTTCGCCGCCTTTGGTCAACTCCTGCTGCGCGTTGGCTATAATAGCGCTGGGGATTTCTCCGGAAGGGGAGGCGTCTTGTCTTTGCGCCATTTCCTTGGCGAATTCTTCCGCCGCATGGGCCAAAGCGTTATCGGCTGCGTCTTGAGAGCTTGAAGAGAGCTGCGCCATTTTAAGGAGCTCACGCTCTTCCTGGAAAGAGAATGGGTTTTCTTCCGGCAACGCCACGGTCGCAATCAAGGCCCCAACCATAGCGGCCATGACATAGGGGTTATCCATCACGTCCTGCATACGTGATATGATGGGCCGGGCTTTTGCGAGATTGTGTTCCGGATTCGCGTCCGCGTCCAAGGAGACGCCGTCTTCGTCATGGGCGGAAGCGGCTTTGGACTTAACTACGAGAAAGACGGCCACCAGAGAGAACAGTAACTGGGCGGAAGGGTGAGATACGACCTTGCCGCTGCGTTGGCGCGTGCGTTCGAATTGGCTGCTGATTTCTTTCTCAAATTGATCAATGGCTTCGCGAAAACGTGGCGCCTTGACGTGAATCTTCAGTGGCGCGCTGACAAGTACGAAATCAGCGTCAATTCGCGCCAGGTGCAAAAATACGTCGTCGCCCTGCGGGTCATAAAAAACGCACCACGGCTCACCTTTGTCGGTTGTGCCACGATCCATGTCCACGCCAAGACCGTTTTGCTGCAACAGATGCAAAACGCGGTAGATTTCCGCAAGCTCCTGCTGGCTCCAGTTTGTTGACGTGGGCGCTTTGGGCGCGCGCCGGGTAAACGACAATAACGTCATTGGTGAAACTCACCCTTGAATTTATTACTTCTATGCAGTTCGTTTACCACCATCGAACAATAGGTCAAAGGTAATTGGATCATAGTAGCGCATTATTTCGTAAACGAACTCTCTACGTCCCAGATCCAACGCGTCGGCCCATCGCGCATAGCGAGCGGCTGGGATACGGCCCCTGCCATTTTCGATTTGCGACACGAAAGAGTAATAGTCGACGCCGATCAGTTCAGCCATTTCAGTCTGAGAGAGCCCGCGCGCTTCACGCAGAGATTTCAGCCATTCCCCTGCCGCTTTGCGCAGCTGCGCCGCATCTTGTTCTTGCTCGGCGGGGCCGCGCATACTCGTTACATTGCTCATATGATCAACCTTCCGGTGTCCCTGTCAAACGCCCAGGCAGCGTGAGCCGCGCGTATTTGTTTTCATCGTCCGGTCGTAGGTTCACCAAGGCCAGTTTATCATTTGTTTTGGCCGATCAGAACGCTCGTCTGATTTTAAGGTCCGTCAAAAGAAACGCCGCCCGCACAAGAGCATGCGACGTTCTTAGATGCGGTAGAGTTGCTACGCCTTCAGTAGTTACTCTATATGCTATATCAAATGCGGTCTGAATGCAAGAAATGAGAATGACCGTCTTTAAATTGTCGCTTTACCGCCATATTCAATCAGGCTGGCCGTTCTGCGCTTGGGGGTTATGCGTTCGTGGCTTCGCTTTGATTTTGAGTTCCTTCAGTTCTTCTCTGGCGCGTTGGGCGTTACGCAAAAGTTGATCTTTTCCAGGAGCGTATTGCTTGGGGGCGAAGATTTCAGCGAAGCCGTAGTCGCCAGCGGCGCGAAGCGCGAAAGCCGGGTCAGCCAGATGAGGGCGTCCGAGCGCGACCAAATCGGCCCGTCCTGCTGCGAGAATAGTATTAGCCTGATCCGCTGACGTGATGGCGCCGACGGCCATGGTCGCCAAATTACCCTCGTTGCGGATTTGGTCGGAGAAGGACGTTTGGAACATTCGTCCATAGACGGGAGCGCTTTCCGGCGCCGTTTGTCCTGTGGAGACGTCGATTAGATCGGCGCCTGCGTTTGCGAAAGCTTGAGCGATTGCGACGCTTTCCGCATCCGTAATCCCGCCTTTGATCCAGTCTGTGGCCGACAGGCGCACCGATATTGGTTTGTCTACGGGCCAGGCCGCCCGTATGGCGGTGAGCACCTCCAGCGGAAACCGCATTCTATTTTCTAAAGATCCGCCAAACGCGTCTGTCCGTTTGTTGGTGATTGGCGAGAGAAAACTCGCCAGAAGGTAGCCATGGGCGCAGTGTAGCTCAAGCATGTCAAACCCGGCGTCAATGGCGCGTTTGGCGCTGGCGACGAAATCTGATTTGACGGTCTCCATATCCGCTTGATCCATCTCGCGCGGTGTCTGGCTTTCAGGGAAGTAGGGAATGGGCGAGGCGCTGAGAATCGGCCATTCGTCTTCCGCCGCCAGTGGTTTGTCCATGCCCTCCCACATAAGCTTGGTGGCTCCTTTACGCCCGGCGTGACCAAGTTGAAGGCAGATTTTTGAATTGGAGTTGGCGTGGACAAAGTCGGTGATGCGCGCCCATGCCGTTTGTTGTTCATCGCTCCAAAGACCGGCGCAGCCTTTGGTGATGCGCGCGGATGGGGAGACGCATGTCATCTCGGTGAATATCAATCCCGCGCCGCCCATTGCGCGCGATCCATAATGAACGAGATGAAAATCGCCTACGACGCCCTCTTGCGCCGAATACATGCACATGGGCGAAACGACGAAGCGGTTTTCCAGCTTCATGTCCCGCAAACGAAGGGGCTGAAACGCTGGGGCGACCGGAGTTTGCGTGTCGACGTCGAAGCCGCTATGGGCGACGCCTCGCGCAAATGCGCGGGTGGCCTCGGCGACAAACTCAGGCGCGCGTAACTCCAGATTATCATAGGTGATGGCCTTGGAGCGGGTCATCAGGCCGAAGGCGAAAGCCTCAGGCTCCATGTTCCAATAGCGGTCAAGGTGTTCGAACCAGACAAGGGAGACGTCTGCGGCGTGCTGGGTTTTTTCGACCTCTTCGCGTCTCGTCGCTTCGAAATCGACAAGCGCCTCCGCGACGCTTTGATGTTGGCGGAAGCTTTCGTAAAGGGCGATAGCGTCCTCCATGGCCAGTTTCGTGCCTGAGCCGATGGAGAAATGCGCGGTGGATTTGGCGTCCCCCAGCAGCGCGATATTGTTCATGACCGTTCGTTTGTTGCGGATCATGGGGAAGTTACGCCAGATAGAGCGATTGGTTAGCAGGGGGTGCCCGTCCAGCTCCGCTTCGAAAACGCGTTCCATGAACCGGGCGGATTCCTCCTCGCTCATCTGTGCAAGTCCCGCTTTTTCAAATGTTTCCGGGTCCGTCTCCAGAACCCATGTGGAGCGGCCGGGTTCATATTGATAGGCGTGGGCGATGAATATGCCGAATTCAGTTCTTTTGAAATGAAACGTAAAGGCGTCGAGCGGTTTGGTGGATCCCATCCACGTGAATTTATTAGGGCGAAGGTCGACTTGAGGTTGGAAATGTTCTTTGTAGGTTTCGCGAATGACGGAGTTGATGCCGTCGGCTGCGATGATCAAATCGGCGTCAAGCTGGTTGACGTCGGTGATCTGTGTTTCGAAAGAAAACTCTACCCCAAGCGCTTGGGCGCGCTCTTGCAGCAAGAGCAGCAGCGTTCGCCGTGAGCAACCGCAAAAGCCGTTGCCGCCAACACGGTGGACCGTTCCTTTGAAATTGATCTCCACGTCATCCCAGTAAGCGAAGTTTTGGATGATCGCTTCATAGCTTTCGCGATCATAGGCTTCAAATTTTTCCAGTGTTTGATCAGAAAAAACGACGCCAAAGCCGAAGGTGTCATCGGACTTATTGCGCTCATAAACCTTTATTTCATGTTCTGGGTTGGATTTCTTCATCAAGATAGAGAAGTAAATACCAGCGGGACCGCCGCCTATTATCGCTATTTTCATTTTATCTCCCCGTGGAATTTTCGACCCGGAACAATTTATTTTTCGTCGCCATGTTGCGCGCGTTGCATTTGGAGCGCTCTCTCATTGGAGTGAAAACAATCTCCGCGCGTCAGTTGCGTCTTTCGTTGATATATTTTAAGCTTAAAATAACTTGAGGCGCAATGGCCTTCGTTCGCAATTTGAATGCGGAGCGACGTGTGTGAGCGCATCGCCTTTGGGCGAGGGTAAAGGGAGGTCAGTCGTGACTGTTCGCCAATTTGAAGGACGGCATGCATTGGTTACAGGTGGCTCGCGTGGGATCGGTCTGGCCATAGGTCGCCGACTTGCGGAGCAAGGCGCTGTGGTGACGCTGCTTGGGCGCGATGAGGGACGGCTTCAGCTCGCCGTCCGTGAGAGCGGCGCCGCTGGTCATGAAGTGGCTGACGTAACCCATGAGGAGGGGTTTGTCGGGGCGATTCGCGCGGCGGAGGCGCGCCATGGCGCAGTTGAGATATTGGTCAATAATGCTGGGGCGGCTGAAACAGCTCCATTCATGAAGATGTCAAAGGACGCTTTTCGCCGGATGATGGCGGTGAATGTGGAGAGCATTGTCATTGGCGTGCAAGCGGTTCTTCCGGGAATGCTAGCTACTGATTATGGCCGGATAATCAATGTGGCTTCGACCGCGGGGCTTAAAGGTTACCGTTATGTCTCTTCCTATGTGGCGGCGAAACATGCGGTGATCGGTCTTACGCGGTCTTTGGCGCTGGAGACGGCCTCTACGGGAGTGACGGTGAATGCGGTGTGCCCCGGCTTTACCGATACGGATTTGGTGCGCGGCGCCATTGCGAAAATCGTCGCTAAAACAGGACGCTCGCAGGAAGACGTTCTTGCTGAGTTCGTGGCGGATAATCCGCAGGGACGTTTGATCGATCCTGACGAGGTGGCTGACGGCGTTTGTTGGTTGGCGAGAACTGAGGCGCGGGGAATGACGGGCCAGTCGATCGCCGTAGCTGGGGGAGAGGTGATGTGATGGCGGAATATGAGGAGGGAGCGTCGCGTCATCTGGACGCCGAGACGCGCGCATTGGATCACGGCGACCATAGAGACGAGTTGCGTCTTTGGTTGCGGATGCTCACTTGCTCAACTTTGATTGAAGCGGAAATACGCAAGCGATTGCGTGAAAATTTTGACGTGACGCTGCCGCGTTTCGACTTGATGGCGCAGTTGGAGAAAACTTCGCAGGGGTTGACCCTTGGGGAGCTGTCGCGGCGAATGATGGTTTCCGCCGGCAACGTCACCGGACTAGTGGACCGTTTGGTTCAGGACGGTCTGCTGGAAAAGCGCGTCGTGCCGCAGGACAAACGCTCGGCGCTAGTGTGTTTGACGCCCAAGGGGCATGAGAGCTTCGCAGAAATGGCGGCTGCCCATGGCGATTGGATTAGTGAACTGTTTCATGGATTAGACGCAGCTGACATGGAAAATTTGATGACATTGCTTGGGCGTTCGAAAGCGTCTGTACGTGGGGTTATTGAAAAAGGTGCGTAAAATGTTGGGGAAGGCAATCAATGACTGACAATGGAGCGAGCGCGTCGCTGCGCGAACAATATTCGATTTCCCTGCCGGTGCGCACATATGCGCCGCAGCATTTCAAACTCGATGTTGAAGGCAAAGTCGCCACAGTCACCTTGAATCGTCCAGAACGTAAAAATCCTCTGACTTTTCAATCATATGCTGAATTGCGCGACCTGTTTCGAACCTTGCAGTTCGACGACGAGGTTAAAACTGTGGTGATTGCGGGAGCGGGCGATAACTTCTGTTCCGGCGGCGACGTATTCGAGATTATCCAGCCGCTGCTTGAGCGCGACATGCCGGGTTTGTTGCAGTTCACTCAGATGACGGGCGAATTGGTGAAGGCGATGCGCGCGTGCCCTCAGCCGATTGTGGCGGCGATCGACGGCGTTTGCGTTGGCGCAGGGGCGATCATCGCCATGGCTTCCGACTTGAGGGTGGGGACGGCCAGATCAAAAGTAGCTTTCTTGTTTAATCGGGTTGGTCTTGCCGGCTGTGACATGGGCGCCTGTGCGATTTTGCCTAGGATAATTGGTCAGGGACGGGCTTCGGAACTGCTCTACACGGGCCGGGTGATGAAGGGAGAGGAGGCCGAGCGTTGGGGCTTTTTCAATCAATTGGAGGAAGCTGATCATGTGATGGATGCGGCGCGCGAATTGGCGTCCTCCTTGAGCGCGGGGCCAACCTTCGCCAACGCCATGACGAAACGCATGTTGCATATGGAATGGGATATGTCGGTGGATCAGGCTATTGAAGCTGAAGCCATGGCGCAGGCGGTTTGTATGAAAACTGAAGACTACCGCCGCGCGTTCAACGCTTTCGCCGCAAAAGAAACGCCTGTTTTTTGTGGCGATTAAGCTTTGAGGAGCGCGTGTGATGTCTGAGGTTTCTTTTCTCAAATGGCCATTTTTCGAAGACCGGCATCGCCAATTCGCAGGTGAACTCGAAGAATGGGCGCAGCGGCATGTTCCCGCTTTGGCGAACCATCATGACGTGGATGACAGTTGCCGCGCGCTGGTGCGTGCATTAGGCGAGGCGGGGTTCTTGCGCCATGTCATTCCAGCGGCGCATGGCGGCGCAAGCGCCGTTCTGGATGTGAGAACGCTGTGTCTGGCGCGTGAGATTCTGGCAAGGCATGACGGTCTTGCGGATTTTTCATTTGCGATGCAAGGGCTTGGCACCGGATCTATTTCCCTGTTTGGCGGTGAAGAAGTTAAGGCGAAATATTTGCCGCCGGTGGCGCGGGGTGAAAAGATCGCCGCTTTCGCCCTGTCTGAACCCGTTGCGGGATCGGATGTTTCCGCTCTTTCAACGACGGCGGTGGCTGATGGCGCGGACCATGTGGTTATTTCCGGCGAGAAGACGTGGATTTCCAATGGCGGAATTGCGGATCATTATGTGGTTTTCGCCCGCACGGGAGAGGCGCCCGGCGCGCGGGGGCTGTCAGCTTTCATCATAGACGCCGATACGCCCGGGTTTGCAGTGAAAGAGCGAATTGACACGATTGCTCCCCATCCTCTGGCGACCTTGGTTCTGGACAACGTCAGAGTCGCGCGTTCGCGCCAATTGGGGGAAGGAGGCGCCGGCTTTAAAGTGGCCATGGCGACATTGGATATTTTCCGCTCCACCGTTGGAGCCGCCGCCTTGGGTTTTGCGCGCAGCGCCTTGCAGGAGACATTGGAGCGGGTGACTTCACGTCAGCTGTTTGGCGCTCCGCTGGCGGATATGCAGATGACGCAGGCGACGCTGGCGGACATGGCGGTGGATATCGATGCGGCGGCGCTATTTGTCTATCGAGCCGCCTGGACCAAGGACGCGGGCGCCCCTCGGATCACCCGCGAGGCGGCGCAGGCGAAGCTTCTGGCGACCGAAAACGCCCAGAAAGTCATTGACCGCGCGGTTCAGCTCCATGGCGGCGACGGCGTGCGCGTTGGCTCCAAGGTCGAGCAGCTCTACCGGGATATCCGGGCGCTGAGGATCTATGAGGGGGCGAGTGAAGTGCAGAAGGTGATCATCGCCCGTCAGCTGCTGGCCGAATTCAAAGCATGAAAACATGCAAAAACGCTGCGTGAACGCGTGGCGTTGAGGGGAAGTAAAACAAGGAGAACGCGATGGCCTCGTCGGCGCATAAGGATAGTTTTACGGCGGATAATTTGCCGCCGGTTGAGCTTTTGCCTGATTTTATAAATCTGGATCAGCTTGGATATCCGGAGCGGCTCAACTGCGCCGTAGAACTGATAGACCGTCATTTATGCGAAGGGCGGGGAGAGCATGTCGCCGTGATGGCTCCGGGCGGACCTCAAGGCGCCGACGTTTCATGGACTTACGCAGAGCTGGCGGAGAAGGTGAACCAAATCGCCAATGTTTTGGCGGAAGATTTTGGTCTTGTTCCCGGCGGTCGGGTGTTGTTGCGTTTTCCGAACACGCCGATGATGGCGGCGATATATTTCGCTGTTTTGAAGGCGGGCGGCGTCGTCGTCGCCACCATGCCGCTTTTGCGCGCTAAAGAGCTGTCGGCTGTGGTGGATAAGGCGCGGATCGATCTGGCCGTTTGCGACCATCGTCTTGCCGAGGAAATGGAAAAAACCTTGCTGAAGACCGATGTGGTCAAACAGGTGATATATTCTGGCTCGGGGAAAACGGACGCGCTCGAAAGTCTGATGGAGCGAAAGTCTATCCGCTTTGAAGCTTGCGATACGGCTGCGGATGACGTTTGCCTTCTTGGTTTTACCTCCGGCACTACGGGCGAACCGAAGGCGACCATGCATTTCCACCGGGATATGCTGGCGATTTGCGACTGTTACTCGAAAAATATATTGAAACCGGTTGAGAGCGATATTTTTACGGGATCGCCGCCGCTGGCGTTCACTTTTGGTCTTGGCGGTCTGGTGCTGTTTCCCTTTCGCGTTGGCGCGACGTCGTTGTTGCTGGAGCGGGCCGGACCTGATGAGTTGTTCGCGGCATTGAGGGACTATCGCCCTACCGTTATATTTACGGCGCCTACGGCTTATCGCGCCATGCTGGCCAAAATGGAGGCGGGAATGCAGGTGGATTTTTCTTGTCTCCGCAAATGCGTTTCCGCGGGAGAGGCGCTGCCCAAAGCCACTTGGGACGCGTGGTTTGAGGCGACTGGCGTTCGCATTATGGATGGAATCGGCGCCACGGAAATGCTGCATATTTTCATAGCTGCGCCAGAAGAGGACATTCGCCCCGGCGCGACTGGAAAGCCTGTTCCCGGATATGAAGCGAAGGTGATTGGACCGGACGGGCGCGAAGTGGCGGATGGAACGGCGGGGCGTTTGGCTGTGCGCGGCCCAACTGGTTGTCGTTATCTGGCGGACGCGCGTCAAAGCGCTTATGTGGAGAGCGGCTGGAACGTCACTGGCGATAGTTATATTCGCGACGCGGACGGTTATTTCTGGTATCAGGCGCGCTCCGACGACATGATCGTCTCATCCGGTTATAACATCGCCGGGCCGGAGGTGGAGGGGGCTTTGATGGCCCATGAAGCCGTCGCCGAGTGCGGCGTTGTCGGCGCGCCCGATCCAGAACGCGGCCGGATTGTCAAAGCCTATGTGGTGCTCAAGCCCGGCTTTTCGGCCGGCTCGGAGTTGACGAAGACGCTGCAGGACTATGTGAAGGCGGAGCTTGCGCCTTATAAATACCCGCGCTCCATTGAGTTTGTCGAGCAATTGCCGCGAACGGAAACCGGAAAATTACAACGCTTCGCTTTGCGTCAAATCGCTGAAAATTGCATTGATTGAGATAAACAAGTTGGAGAGTTCACGTGAGTACTAATGACGTTTACCCCTTGTCCCCCATTTTGCCTGAGGGGTGGCCGCGCCCGCGAGGATACGCCAACGGCATGACGGGCGCTGGGCGCTATGTGCTCACGGGCGGGCAGATCGGCTGGACGGTGGACGGCGCTTTCTCCCCCGACTTCATCGAGCAGATCCGCCAGACATTGGCCAATGTGCTGGCGGTGGTGGAGGCGGCGGGCGGCGAAGCGCGCCATATCGCTCGCCTGACCTGGTATGTGACCGATATGGACGCTTATCGCTCGCGCCTTGACGAGCTTGGCCCGGCTTATCGCTCGGTCATGGGTAAGCATTTTCCAGCCATGGCGGTGGTGCAGGTGACGTCGCTGGTGGAGGAGCAGGCCATGGTGGAGATTGAGGCCACGGCGATTTTACCTGAATAACGCCTAGAGAGAATAACGTCTAGAAAGACTAACGAATAAAGAAAATAAGGTAGGAAAAAGGGCCCGGCATGCGCCGGGCCCTTGCTTCAAGCAAGGTCTTCCGCTGGAGCGGGTCAGTCCATGAGGAAGTTGCCGATGATGAAATTGTCGCTGGTGAAACCGATCAGATCAGCTTCCACAAACCCGGCGAAAGTGGCGATCTGGTAAGAGCCGTTGGTGAAGTCTCCGTCCATATCCGCCCATAACTCGGCGAGGTTGTTGTTTGAATTGAAAATCAAAGCGACAATAGGGTCGGCGGCGTTCGCGTCGACGTCGCCAAGATTGGAAATATCCGCAACGCCCTGAAGGACAACGTTGATGCTGCTTTGGTCAAAGAAGGGCATATTGGCGTCAACTCGGTGGACATTGGCCATGAGGTTGGAGCCTGCGGGGGCGAGGAAAGAAAGCGCATCTTCCGCAACATTGAAGTCTTCAATGGTGGTCACAGGGTCAAATTGTCCCATGTCGTTGTTGTCGGCGATGAATTGAACTACATCCTCGCCCACGCCGAGGGTGACGCTGGTCTCGCCAGTTGGGTCGATACCGTTGTTTAAGACAAGCAGGTCGTCGCCAGCCCCCAGATCGAATGTGTTATTGGTGTAATTTGCATGGCCGATGATATGGATCATATCGTGGCCGCCGCCGGTTAGAACTTCCAGATCAGCGCCGCCGGCGCTTTGCGCGGAAACGCCGTCTCCGATGAAGGCCTGGTTATTATTCGAGCCTGAGCCGTCGACGGTCATTACAGTCCCGTCTTGAATGGTGCTGGTGTATACAAGTTGCGTGTCTTGGGAGCCGGAGAGTTCGATTCTCTCTATGACCGTGTCGATGTTTGCCGACAGGTTCACTTCGCCCCTAAACCCGCTCTCGTTTTCAATGGACAGCAAATTCAATTGACCGTCGCCTTGAATTGCAAGGCTCTGGCTGAAGTCCGGGATGCTGTAGTCTTCAAAGGCGAAGAAAAGTTCAGTGGGGTCGTTTCCTCCCAGATCAACGTCGACGGTCAACTGATTAGTGTAATCATTGAAAATGAAGCGGGGAGCGTCGGTGGCGTCGAGGTCCATGAATTCACTGTTGTTTGCGCCGGAAATATAGACTTCTTTGGCGCCGATAATATTCATGAAATCCAACGAAGATTGGTCGTCGGTAATTTCAAGATTAATGGTTTCAATATTAGTGATTTGAGCAAATGTCGCGAGGGACAGCACGGCGTCGAGCGCGTCGTTGTCGTCGGTGGAGGGGTCAATGATTTCCGCTCCATTCAACAGGCCGCCTGCTTCGATGGTTTGGTCCTGATCGTCCATAAGGCCGTCGGGGGTGACGTGCTGTGAAAAAACGTCAGTCAGCACCGCGTTTACCTGCTCCAAAGTGAAGGTGTTGTCGGGGGCCGGATCTGGATCAGGCTGAGGATTTGGATCAGGCTGAGGATTTGGATCAGGCTGAGGATCGGGATCTGGATTTGGCGCGGGGGTTGGCTCCGGCTCGGGCTTGGGAGCGTAATCCTTCAGCGTGCTCACGCCGTTATAGACCGCGCCCAGCTCAGCCGTGGGGGCGCTGGCGGCGGCGAGTTTCAGCTCCATGACGGGGGCGGCGGATTTAAGTTGGAATTCAGCGGAGTTGGAGAAACCGATAAGAACCTGCGAAGCGCTGGCGCCGGTGTCCATCCAGGCTTTGATTTCTTCTTGCGAGGCGTCGCGGTCCAGAACATTGGCGTATAGGCCGGAAAGGTAGCTTTCCGAGACCTCGCCGCCGCCATAGAGGTTATAAAACTCGGTTGAATCGGTGAAGCTGGCGGCGATTTTGAACAGAGACGTATGGTCGTCGCGCAGCTCGTTCACCCAAGCGTCGATGCCTTTCAGGTCGGGCACGCGGTTGAAGGCGGCCTGATAGATGCGGATGATCTGATCCACATAAACCACCGCTTCGGATGAGGAGGCGATGGAGATTTTCAGCTCCTCTGTCGTCAGCACGTCCGCGCGATAGGAAGATTCCCACGAAGCCGCCTCAGAAATGGTCGGGGCTCGTTGAAGGATATTCGCGCTATATTGGTCGATTGCATCGATGATGGTCATATTTATACCCTGTTAACCCCACGATAAAAACCGGCCGCCGCTCGACATGGTCGGCGGGTCGAAAATCTTAAACTCCGGTTGCAGGCGAGTATAAAAGCTTAATTGTAACAATGGTTTGTAGGTGGCGGGGCGTGGGGATAACGCCAGCTAGCGCATTTTGGGGGCAATGTTTTGTAAATAAAAAGAAAAAAACGTTAGTCGAAGAAATATAGGATTTTGGCGGTGATATAAAAAATTACGTAGCGTCACTTTTAGCGGTGACGGAACTGATTGAAAGTGTTTGTGCGAATAAAAAACCCGGCGCGGAAATCTCCGCGCCGGGTCTGTTGTGACTGTCGGTTGAACCGAAGGTCTTATGCGATCTGGTAGTCGTAGACGCCAGCGCCGGTGACATTGCCTTCAGACAGGTCGAGAAGACCGGTCAGCTTGACCACGGCGTCCGCGCCATTGCTGAATGTAGCAATGTCGGTGTTGTCGGCTACGAGGTAGGTGTCGCCGTCCCACTGGAACCAAGCCAGAGCTGAGTTTATAGAGCCGTCGCCAGCTGTCGCCGCGTCGAGGTAATCCTGGAACACAGCCGTGTTGGCCAACTCGATTTTCGCGTCCGTGAAGGTGGCTGTGCCATTGGCGCCCATCGTAACGGTTTCGTCTACAGCGAGGTCCGTGATGGTGCTGTAGCTGTTGCCGTTAGTCGGAGCGACGATGACGAAGTCATCCGTGCCTTCGCCGCCGGTGATCATGGACATGTTGCCGGTGGTGATGGTGTCGTCTTCAGCGGAGCCGGTGACGGTGACGCCGGAAGTAGCCCGAACGTCGAGTGTAACGCCGGCCGTGTTGGCGGAAGCGTTGACAGCCGCCAGATCAGCTTGCGTGCCAGCCGATGTGAAGGAGACAGCCTGGTCGCCGGAGAGGTTCAACGTGACGATTTCGTCATTGGTCATGGCGAAAACGTAGCCGTCATCGTTACTTCCGTCACCGTCGATGAACTGGGCGTTGACGGTTTCAATGTCCGACAGGTCGACGGTGATGGTGTTTGCGCCGTTGAGGTCGCTTGATTCAACTTCAAGGTTGATCAAGTCTTCAGTTCCGGTGGCCGCGTCAGTGACTTCAACGACCAATGCGCCGTCATTTGCGTTCAGGTCGCCTTCCATGCTGACCAATTCACCGCTGGCGACGCCGGAAACGGTGGCTGTGCCGCCGGCTGCAACACCAACTGTCTCGAAGGACGTCAGGCTGGCGATGGCGTCGAGATCGACGGTGTCCGTGTCAGCGAGAGCGTCGGTGATCGACAGGCCTTCGATGTTGGTGATCAAAGCGCGCTGAGCGGCTGTGTAAGCTTCGAATGTCGCCCATTCAGCATGTTCGATGCCGAGAGCGTCGAAGCCGTCGCCGCCGTTGATTGCCGCGCCGGCGAGAATGTCAACGCCGCTGACGTCAATGGCGTCGTCGCCTGCGCCCAGATCAACCACAGCTGTCGCTGCGACGTCTGCGCCAAATGTGACCTCGTCGGAGCCGGAGCCGAGGGTGACGGATGTGGCCGTTGTGCCGATGGTCAGGCCTTCAACGCCGCCGCTGTTGGTTGCCGCATTGACCGTTTCCACGGCCGACCAGCCGGCGTTTAGGAGATCAACGGAGCCGGAGCCGGAAATCGTCAGCGTCTTGGCGGCGCCAACGATATCACCATCGCTAAGGTCGATTTCGTTGTCGCCGGTGACGGAAAGAACAACGCTTTCAACAGCTGCGTCGCCGCCGTTTACCGCAACCTCTACGTTGCTGTTTGAAGCGGTAAGCGTCAAAGACTCAGCGTCGTTATCGGCGAAAGTAACGTCGGCCTTGTTGCCATTAGCGATCGAACCATAGTTCGAAACGGTCAGGTTAAGGTCTGTGGCCGTGCCATCTTCAAAGTCTACGCTATTGCCGCCGACGTCATTGGAGATGGAGAATGTGTTGACCGCGCCGACGCCGATGAAAGCACCGTTATCAGAGCTGTTGGCGACCATGAGTTTTTCAACGCCGGTGCTGGACGTCAGATCCAATGCGCCGCCGTTCGTGAAGCGAACCTGGATGTTTTCAACGCTGGTGAGCGAAGGCGTGACTGTGTTGCCATCTACTTCGGTCCAGTTGAGGGTGTCTGTGCCTGCGCCGCCGTCAATGGAATCGACGCTCTGCAGCGTGTCGGTCAGGTTGCCGCTGCCGTCTTGAGCTGCGCCAGCTGTGAATGTGTCGTTGCCGGATGTGCCTGTGAGCGTGTCCTGATTGATCGTCAGGGCGTAGTCTTCGCCTGGGAAGATGCCGGAAAGCGGGTCCGTGCCGTTGTAAACGGTGGCGAGATCGGCAGTCGCGACGTTACCTGCGTCGAGCTTCAGCTGCATGACGGCGGCGGCGGAGTTCGCCTGGAACTCAGCGGAGTTTGAGAAGCCGATGAGGATCTGCGAAGCGGTCTGGCCGGTCGCGATCCATGCGTCGACTTCAGCGCCGGTTGGCGTGCGGCCG
Organism: Stappiaceae bacterium; assembly: GCA_048265185.1. Taxonomy (GTDB): domain Bacteria; phylum Pseudomonadota; class Alphaproteobacteria; order Rhizobiales; family Stappiaceae; genus JBLXBZ01. The sequence continues at coordinate 142,699 of JBLXBZ010000001.1, forward strand.
AGGATGTTCTCGTAGAAAGCTGTGAGCAGCGAAGGCGTTACGGCGTCGGAGCCATAAAGATTGGCGAATTCAGCCGATTTGGTGAAGCCGTCGGCGACCGTGTAAAGAGCTGTTGGGTCAGCGCGCAGCTCGTCAACCCAGCCGTTGATGCCGGTGACGTCAGGAACGCGGTTGAAAGCGGCCTGATAGATGCGGATGATCTGGTCAACGTAAGTGACGGCTTCGGTGGAGCCTGCGATAGCGGCTTCAGCCTGAGCCAGCGTCACAGCGCCGGAATCAACGGTGGCGACCCATGAAGACAGCTCGGAAGCTGAAGGATCACGCTGAAGAATATTCACGAAATATTGTGTGATGGTATCTGAAGTAGCCATGTTTCAAGTCCTCTGAAAACCGAATAAATACGAGGCCAGCCTCCGCCAGCTTCATAGACAGGAAATCAAACATGCAACCCATGTTGCGATTCCGCTGCTCACGATGTGGTGTATAGCAATTTACATATAGGCGCAACAGCTTTTCTTATGACGTATTGACCTGGGCTATTTTTCTTTTTTTTCAAAGGCTTAATTGTATCTACTTGCAGTTTTCGCATGTGAAAACGCATGGGTTGCGCTTTCGGTTTGCGCAAAACCGTCCCAACAGTTGCTTTTTTACCACTTTTGCGGGCGTTCTTTTGCGACGATCATGGCGTATTTTTGCGTAAATCGGGAATTTTTAGCTGATTTTGGAGAGGTGGAGCTGCTTTAGGTGGGAAGTCTACGTCATGCGGGTTGTTTGAAGAAGGCGCGTTAGCGCAGGCTCTTCCAGAGGCTCCGAGAAGAGGGGGCCTTGATATTCGCGGCAGCCAAGTTGCATGAGGCGCTTGCGCTGGGTCTCGTTGGAGACGCCGGTGGCGGCGAGGCTGGCGTCATGGGCGCGAGCGAGAGAGGCGACGGCGTCCGCTATAGCGTCGGCCCTGGCGTTCTGGCCGAGTTTTTTGACGAGGCGGTCGGCCATTTTCAGCTTGTCGAACCGGAACGATTCATTGGCGCTGTCTTGCAGGTGGCTCAGGGTTGAATAGCCGGTGGAGGGGCTGTCCTCGTCGCCGTCGCCGCCAAGGTCGATGAGGGCGAAAGACGCGCCGGCGGCGCGCAGACGGTTGACGTTCTCCATGACGTGGCTATGGCCGTCGCCGTGCATGCGCTGGCGCATGTTGAATTGCAATCGCGAGGGGGCGATGTTCGCCGCCGCGACTTGCTCAAGAACGTTGCGGACGTAATCGGCGTCGCGCAGCTGGAAGAGGGAGATGGGAAGAGATATCCAGCCAAGCGACGTCGCGGCCAATGTCCGCAGCGCTCGGCGCAGCATCCACTTGCCCAAAAGCCCGCTCATGCCCCGGTCCGCCGCCACGCGCAGAATTTGATCAGGGGTCAGCGCCCCGTGGGCGGGGTGCTCCCAGCAAGGCAGCGCTTCGGCTCCGATTAACTCGGGCGCAGACGGCCGCTCGTCGCCGTCTTGAGGCTGAGGCATGAGAAACACAGGCTGATAAAGTTGTCGCAAGCCGGTTTCCGCCCGTAGCGCGGCGTAAAGGGACTGTTCGATCACTCGCCGACGTTGGAGTTTTTCGTCCATGTCGCCGGCGAAAAGCTGATATTGTCCGCGCCCGCGCCGCTTGGCCTCGTAGAGGGCGACGTCGGCCTTGCGCGTCAACTCGCTCAAAGGCGTGGCGGCGTCCTGAGACAAGGCTACGCCAATACTGACGCCCGTGGTGGTGGTGTCGCCTGAAAGCTCAAAAGGCGCCTCCATGGCTTTTTGCAGGCGCTCGGCCAGACGCCGCGCCTCATGCTCCGAAGTGATCTTGGTTTGAATGAGGGCGAATTCGTCTCCTCCAAGCCGGGCGAGGGTGTCTTCCGCGCGAATGACGTTGTTGAAACGGGTGGTGATCTGGCGGATGATCTCGTCGCCGGCCGGGTGGCCCAGCGTGTCGTTGACGTCCTTGAAGTGATCGATGTCAATGTAATGCAGGGCGATGCGCTCATGGCGGCGATGGGTCATGGCCAGCGCCTGACGCAGGCGGTCCTCAAAGAGAGTTCGGTTGGGTAAATTGGTGAGGGGGTCGTGAAGAGCCAGATGCTGCGCCTTCGCCCTGCTTTGCTCCAGTCTTTCCGAGGAGCGGCGCAGCCGGAACAGCAGATAGGCGAGGATGCTCATGATCAGGAGTAGACCCATGATCAGCGCCGGTCCGACTTCGCGCGCCAACGCCAGCCCCGGGCGGTGGCGGCGCCACTGAATCCACCCCAAAGGCGCGCCGTCGGCGGAGGTCAGCTCGATGGACGCGGTCCAGCGTGAGGAGGAGGGCGGCGCGTCCGCAGGCGCGAAACGCGCGTCTTTCACCATATGCGGAGCGGCGATCCGGTCAATGAAGGCCTGATCTATATGCATGATGATCACATGCAGATAGGTGTCTTCGAGGGGAAGGGGGAGCTGGGGCGGTTCCGGCGTCACTGGCCGGATAGTGATGACCGACGGGCGGCCATGGACTGTGGTGATTTTCTGCAGGAAGGCGTTGGCGGCGACGGCGGCGTTGGGGGCGGCGGCCATTTGAGCGCGTAAATCTTGCGCCAATGGCGCCAGCGTGGCTCTGTCTAAGTCATAAGCGCTGCGGGTCTGGGCGGAAGAGAGCGTCTCGCCGTCATGCAGGGCGTAGACTGGCGTGTCCTCGCCATCCAAAATGAAGACGTCACTGGGGCGGGTTTCTTCCGAGAGCCATTTATTGGTGTAGCTTTTGAGCCAGACTCGGTCGTTCGCCTTGATCCGCCGAACCGCCTCGTCCCACATGGTGACGTTCTTCTGCTCACGCGAGGTGTTTTGAAGCTGTTCTTCCAGCTCCATGCGCAGGACCGCTTTGTCGCGTTCGAGCGCCAGTTGATCGGCGCGCGACGTCGCCCAAATAAAAAACGCCGAAATGAGCGTTATCAGCAACAGGGAGACGGCGCCGACCCCATAGGTAAGTTTCAGCGTGAAGCGCTGATTTTTGTCAGGCATTATTCGGTGAGGTCTCCGTGTTCCGGTCGCCGTCGCCGGAATTTATTCATATGCGCTTAGCTTGGATATATATTTTTGTACGTAATTATATGTACGCGTGTAGTCATATGTATATGACAATTTTATACGAAACCACAGGATTTGTTAAAAAGGAGCCGCAAGAAACCAGATGCGCCGCGCATTATTTAGAAGAAAGACCGGGCCGGGAGGAAGTCCCCGGACCGGTTGCGCGGACGCGGTTTTATATGTCCGTGAAGCTTATTTGTCGTGACCGTCGTGACCGTCGTGGCCGTCGTGGCCACTGTGGGACTGGGCTTTCGCGCCCATTTTGTCCACCGCCAGCTCTACCTCAACCGTTCCGGCCTTCTCGAAGGTCAAGGTCAATGGCACTTTCATGCCCTCCTTGAAAGGCTCTTTCAGGCCCATCATCATGATATGAAATCCGCCGGGGGCAAGCAAGGCTTCGCCGTTGGCCGGAATTTTGATCCCGCCTTCAACCGGAGACATTTTCATGACGCCGTCTGTTACAACCATCTTGTGGAGTTCGGTTTTCTTGGCCGCCGGGGTGGAGGCTGAGATGAGCGTGTCAGCGTCGCCGCCTGTGTTTTTCAGCACGAGGAAGCCGCCGGCCGCGGGCGCCGAAGGCGGCGTTGCGCGGGTCCATGGGTGATCGATCTCGATGTCGCCGACTTTATAGCCATGGGCGAAGGCCGCGCCTGCGTTCAAAGCCAGAGGCGCTGCGAGCGCGAGGGCGGCGAGGGTTTTGAAAATGTTACGCATTTTTGTCTCCAAGAATGAAATCAGTTCGGCTTTCAATTTGCCGGGAAATGTTTGAATTCAAACTTGCGGAGAAGGAGGAGCGCGCGCCTCGAGGTAATGATGAAGACTGAAAAGTCTGGTTTGAGAGGAGTTGTAGTGGGGGGGCGGAGATTGCCTGAGCGCTTGCGGCGAGGCTATAAGGATCTGCGCCGGCAAGAAAGCGGCCGAATGCGCGTTGGGCTGGCTTTTGCAAAGCAGGGCGCAAGGGCAGTTGTGGGCGGGATGTCTTTCGCGGGGATAAGGACCCTCGTCAGCGTTTGAGGAGGGGTAATATTCCCCCGAGGGCGCGCAGATACTGAATGTGTCGAAGCTTGAATCTGCCGCCATGACGCTTTTGACGTAGCCGCCGGAGAGCGACAGCGCGAGCATCATGATTATGGTCGCGGCGCTGATGACGCCGCCCGACCACCTGTCCGCCACGATCTGTCGAAAGAGGTTCAAGCTATTTCGCCTACGTTATAAGAATATGCCGGTTCGAATGCAGCTGTTCCGCGCCACGCGGAGTATTCTCCGTTATACCCCCCTTGAACGCGGGCGCAAGAGCATGCTCCGCTCCGTTTCGGAGCATTGGTGAATCTTTGTCTTTTTCTCGCCCTGATCAGAGGTCAAAGCTTTATGAGGACGTGATTTAAGCTTCAGAAATGCAACCGAAGACTTTTCCCGGCCGCGATCGGGTGATAAACCGCTGAGGTTGAAGCGACGAAAATGGAATCAGACTGTTCATGAGAAAATTGTGTTTCCCATCCGCAAAGGCAGTGTTTGCGCGCGCTTCGATTTCAGCGTCCGGGCTTCTTGTGGCGCTCGCCTTAGTTTCGCCTCAAGAGGCGGCGGCTGAAAAAATAGCAAATCCTGTTGCGGTGTTTTCCGGCCTAGATAAAATTACGGGGCGGATTATTTCCTTTGACGTATATGTAGGCGAAACGGTTCAGTTTGGCGCGTTGCAAGTGACCCCGCGGGTTTGTTTTACGCGACCGGTGACGGAAACGCCGCAAACGACGTCCTTTGTGGAAGTGGATGAAATTACTCTAAATAACGAAGTTCGGCGTATTTTTACCGGCTGGATGTTCGCGGCCAGCCCGGGACTTCATGCGGTGGAGCATGCGGTTTATGACGTGTGGCTGACAAATTGCAAAACGTCGTCTACTGTCGCGCCGCCGGCCGGTTACGACGGCCCGCCGGTTGAAGTGATCGAACCTGGCGCGCAGGGGGATGCTCTCGCCGGTGAAGGTGAAGCGACGGATCCGGCCAGCGTACTTCCACGGCGAAAGCCGTAACGCGCGCGTTTGGCGTTCAAAGAAAGCGGTTTTCAGTGGCGTTGGATCAGGGCGCGTCAGGGGGGGAGCATCCGGTGATGCTGCTCAGGCCCGCGGCGAGGTTTTAAACTGCTCCAGCGCCTGCGCCCCGTTCACGTCGTCGGGTAATTTGAAAAAGTCAGCCTCGACGAGAAGAGCTTTCTCAAGTCGATGATTATAGGCTGCGCGGGGGATGTCCAGAGTTCCAAATTGCGCAAGATGATCAGTTACGAATTGTGTGTCCAGAAGCGTGAATCCGCCGGCGATCAGTCGCGCCGCTAAATGGATCAGCGCGACCTTTGAGGCGTCGGACACTCTGGAGAACATGCTTTCACCGAAGAAGGCTCCGCCAAGGCGCACGCCGTAAAGGCCGCCCACAAGCTCACCGTCACGCCAAGCCTCGACAGAATGGCAATTTCCCATCTGGAAAAGCGCGCTGTAAAGGCTGCGGATTTCTTTATTGATCCACGTCTCGGCGCGCTTGTTTCCCGGTGCGGCGCAACCTGATATAACGCCTTCGAAATCCGTGTCGATACGAATTTGAAAAACGTCAGAGCGCACCGTGCGCTGCAAGCGTTTGGGGATGTGAAGCTGATCAAGCGGCAAAATACCGCGACGCTCCGGTTCTATCCAGAACAGATTTGGGCTATCGACGGACTCCGCCATGGGAAAAATGCCGCAAGCATAGGCTTTCAACAGTACTTGCGGCGTAATTTCAAAAGGCGGGCTATTGTGCTGTTCCACCATTCCCCAACCTAGCTTTTTTGATCATCCTCGTCGCTTAGATGCTTTTCAAGCCAATGGATGTCATACATGCCGTTCGCAATATCCTGATTATCGACTAGATCTCGAAACAGGGGAATTGTCGAGCTGATGCCATCGACCACATATTCGTCGAGGCACCGGCGCAGGCGCATCAGGCATTCGACGCGGCTTCGCCCGTGAACAATGAGCTTGCCGATCAGGCTGTCGTAATAAGGCGGGATTTTATATCCCTGATAGACGCCCGAATCCACCCGAACGCCCAGTCCGCCCGGCGGATGATAATAGGTGATTTTTCCCGGAGAGGGGACGAAGTTGCGAGGGTCTTCAGCGTTGATCCGGCATTCTATCGCATGGCCGTCAAAGCGGATGTCTTCTTGGCGCAGGGTCAGCGGCGCGCCTGCGGCGACGCGAATTTGCTCGTTCACGAGATCAATGCCCGTCACCATTTCCGTGACCGGGTGTTCGACCTGCAAACGGGTGTTCATCTCGATGAAATAGAAGTTTCCGTCTTCATAGAGGAATTCGACTGTTCCTACGCCGCGATAGTTCAGTTTGCGCATGGCGTTGGCGACGATTTCACCGATTTCAGCGCGCTGGCTGTCATTGAGAGCGGGGGAAGGGGCTTCTTCCAGAACCTTCTGGTGGCGGCGTTGCAAAGAGCAATCTCGCTCTCCCAGATGGATGGCGTTGCCTCGACCATCGCCAAGCACCTGCACCTCGATATGGCGTGGCTTGCCGAGATACTTCTCCATGTAAAGCGCGTCGTCGCCAAAGGCGGCTTTCGCTTCGGTGCGCGCCGTGGAGAGGGCGTTGTCAAGTTCTTCTGCGTTGAGAGCCACTTTCATGCCGCGTCCGCCGCCGCCGGAAGCGGCTTTGACAAGCACTGGATATCCAATTTCGCGCGCGATGGCGTGGGCGTCGTCTTGCGGGGTGACCGCGCCGGCCGAGCCGGGAACAACGGGAATGCCAAGGCGCTTCGCCGTCGCTTTCGCTTCGATCTTGTCGCCCATGATTCTGATATGTTCAGAAGTTGGGCCGATAAACGCGACGCCATGGGCTTCCAGAATTTCGGCGAAACGAGCGTTTTCCGACAAGAAACCATAGCCGGGGTGAACGGCGTCCGCGCCAGTGATCTCGCAAGCGGCGAGGAGCGCTGGAATATTTAGATAGCTGTCGCGCGCCGCAGGCGGGCCTATGCACACGCTTTCGTCCGCCAGACGAACGTGCATGGCGTCGGCGTCGGCGGTCGAATGAACGGCTACGGTCTGAATGCCGAGTTCTTTGCTTGCGCGAAGAATTCGCAATGCAATCTCGCCGCGGTTTGCTATGAGGATTTTTGAGAACATTTTGATCCCTGTCACTCGATGATGACGAGAGGCTCGCCGAATTCCACTGGCTGTCCGTCTTCCACCAGAATCGCCGTAATTTTTCCAGAGCGAGGCGCTGGGATCTGGTTCATGGTTTTCATCGCTTCGATAATGATGAGCGATTGACCCTTTTCAACGCTTTGACCAATTTCGACAAAGTTTTTCGCGCCGGGCTCTGGCGCGAGATAAGCGGTGCCGACCATTGGTGAGGGAACCGCGCCGGGGTTTGCCGCGTGATCCGCAGCCGCAGGAGCTCCTGCCACATTCGCCGTGGGGGCGGGCTGCGGCGCGTATGAGGTCTGAACAGGGGCCTCGATGGAGATCTGCCGGGCGACGCGAACGCGGAACTCATCGCGCTCAAGCTCGATTTCCGAAAGGTTTGTTTCGTCAAGTAGTTTTGCAAGTTGACGAATAAGATCTTGGTCAAACTGATTTTTTTTATCAGACATTAGTTTTTTGTCCGGTTTTCAATGTGATGTGGGGAGCGCAAATTCGACGCCAGAGCGCCGAGCGCGAGATGATATCCAGTGGCGCCAAAGCCGCAAATCACGCCGAGCGCGACGGGTGACACATAGGAGTGGTGTCGAAACGCTTCTCGGGCGAAGACATTCGATAGATGGACTTCAACAGTTGGAATTGCTACGGCGCGAATGGCGTCGTGAATCGCCACAGACGTATGGGTATAGGCCGCTGGATTGATGATGAGACCGCTTGCATTGTCTCCAGCTTCATGAATCCAATCGACCAATGTCCCTTCCGTATTTGTTTGTCGAAAAACAATCTCAAACCCAAGGCTTTCACCGCAAGTTCGGCACAGTTTTTCAATATCGGCCAGAGTGGTCGAGCCGTATGTTTCTGGTTCACGTACACCCAGCCTGTTTAGGTTGGGGCCGTTCAAAACAAAAATGCTAGTGGGCATTCAATCCTCTCGGAGGGAGGCCGACCGCCGTCGCGTCGACTTCGAATTAATGACCTTATATGCGTTCCACTTTCTCAGGAAAACCCCTGAAGCGTCAAAGGATGTAAAATCAGCAATTTTCGCCGCATTGGCGGGTTTCTTCGATCTTTGCCTTGAGTTGATCGTAGCCGACCGCGCCGATTAGCACGTTTTTGCCAACAACATAGGATGGCGTTCCCGTCAGGCCAAGGCGATTGGCCAATGAATAGACTTCTTCAATCGTGGCGTTGACTTCAGCGTCATTCATCGCCGTTTCGATCGCGTCATTGTTAACGCCAAGATCTGCAACGATACCCAGAGCTTTGGCCTTATTGGCGCGCCCAGGCTCTGTGAGGAGCTTCTCATGAAAGTCGTAGTATTTGTCCGGCGCTACGGCGTTGACGGCGATCGCCACTTGAGCCGCCTCCACGGAGGCTTCGCCGAGGACGGGGAATTCTTTGAGAACCACGCGCAGATTCTTATCTTCCTCGAGCAGTCGCGCCATATCGCCCATCGCCCGCCGACAATAACCGCAATTATAGTCGAAAAACTCAACCAGAGTCACGTCGCCGTCAGGGTTTCCAAGCACGACTTGACGCTTGGAGTTGACGAGCGTGTCCTTGGCGCTGTCGAGGGTTTCCGATCTGGCGGTTTCAGCTTGAGCCGCTTCTTTTTTCTCAAGTTCGAAAATAGCTTCTCTGATAATTTCGGGGTTTTCCAGCAAGTAAGAGCGGATGACGCTCTCGATTTCCTGACGCTTTTCAGGGGAAATCTCTTGCGCGGTCGCATTGAATGTAGGGGCCAATTGCAAGCATAAGGCAAGAGCCGCGCAGCTCAACGCATGGAACAGTCGATTCATCAGATTTCTCCTTTTGGCGTATGCCGCGCCTGTTTTGTGTCACGTTTCCGGTTAAGGCCGGGTCGTCGTCTATACGCCATTGTCTTTTAATCAGATTCCAAAGCTTATTGGCTCTTGTGGTACCTGAAAGGTGAGGCAAGATAAATAGCTTGTTATCGGTCAAAGTATGACATTGACCGATAATAGTTGATTTCATGCGTGAAGATCTTCGGTATTTGATTCCGTAAATTAATGTAAGATTTTGTATTTAAATAATTATAACGGAATTAGCTTCTTTTTCCCGACTTGCGCCTATCCGGATTTACGACCGTGGAAGCCGGGGTGGGCTATAGGTCACAATATCGTCAGCGCGCACCCAGGCGGGCGTTCCGCGTTTTAGTTTCTTTTTCGCGCGCGCCGCATAACGCTTCGCTCCATTGAAGTCTCCGCGCATCATCATGCCTTGCGCCGTCGCCAGATCGGCCTCCGCGTTTTCGCCTTGCCGCGCGTGCGCCATGGCTAATTGGCTATAGGCGATGGGAGAATTGGGGTCATATTGAATCCCGAGCTTCAAGACGCGTTCAGCTTCCTGAAGAAGGCGTTGGTCGTTGGAGGCGACCATGGCGAAGCCAAGCCAGATGTAGAATTGCCCTTCTTTTGGTCGCAGAGCCACAGCTTTCTTAAAGGGGGCTATCGCGGCTTTGGGGTTGCCGGACTCCAGCAAAGCCTGCCCTTTCAACTCGTGGAAATATGGGTTGTTAGGCTGTTGCCGGATCAGTCCATCAATGGCTTTGACCGCATTCGCCGGACGGTCGTTGCGGGTTTTGACGACCGCGCGCGCGTATTGGGCTGGCAGGCTATTATCCGAACTGGGATAGGCGCGGGCGACGACGTTTGGGTGTGAGGTGAAGGCGAGCAATTTCGCGCGTACGAGATCGTGGCGCGCTTGCAGGGCCTTGGGAGCGGGGGTGTTGTAATACGGGCTTTTTTTCACCAGAGCTTCAAGCGCGCTCAACCGTTGTCTGGCCATTGGATGGCTTTGCGCGTAAGGGTCGGCGTATTTGGAGGAGAAAAGCTGCTGGTCAGCGAAACGCTCAAAAGTTTTAAGCATGCCTTTGGCTGATTGTTTCGTCTTCTCAAGATATTTCACCGCGGCTCTGTCTGCGGTGGCTTCCTCGCTGCGTTGATAGGATAAAAGCGAGCGTTTGGCCAAACCCGGTCCCGCAGTGAAAATGCCTGCGCCGCCGCGTGCGGTGGCGGCCGACCCCGCCGCCGCTCCGGCGGCGATGGTCCCTGCGCCAAGCAGAACGCCGATGACCGCCATAATTTGCGCGTTGGCCAGCGCGATACGCAGCCGCGCCAGATGGTTGCCGGCGATATGCCCTGTTTCATGGGCGATAACGCCAATTACCTCGCCGGGCGTTTGCGCGTCGATGATTACTCCAAGATTAAGGAACATGCGCCGGGCGTCCGGGACGAACGCGTTGAAACCTTTGTCATTTACGAGGATGATTTCGACCTGAGACTTGTTGACGCCGGCGGCGCGGAAAATCGGCGTGGCGTAATCGCGGAGCAAATTTTCCGTTTCCGCATCGCGCACAAGCGGCAGGTTGCGGCCTTGCGCGTTTGCTGTCGCGCAGGACGACATGAATATGGCGGCGGCGGCTACGACGGCCAGAGCTGAGCGACCGAACTGTTTTAAACGGATTGTGTAAGAGGCGCGTTCAGGGGCGTAAAACTTTGTCGCTGGCGCGCCAGCTTTCGAAGATGAGCACTCGGCCATTTTCAAATCTTCCCTGTCGAAAAGCAACGGATCGTATCGCAAGTCAGCATAGCATTTTGTGCGAGGTTCGAACAATTCCGCAAAAGAGTGGGTTGTCATCAGCGTAAGGGAGCCGTAAGCGGACGGCAATGATAACGTTCAATGGGTTCGCGGCTCGTTTGCGGCGGCGGCGCCTATGTGAAATCAAGAAGGTGGTTTTTATGTTCAAGCCGTCAAAACGCAGTGATGTCGAGCCATTTTTGGCCATGGACGTTATGGGCCGAGCCAATGCGCTTGAAGCGTCTGGCGCGAGAATTATGCATATGGAAGTGGGGCAGCCGGGGGCGCCGGCGCCTGAACGCGTTTTGAACGCCGCCCGCGCAGCGCTTGACGTGGGCCGACTTGGGTATACCGAGGCGAAAGGTTTGCCGGTCTTGCGTCAGGCGATTAGCGATCACTATCGCGTGACATATGCGGTGGAGGCGCCGACAGATCGGATTATCGCCACCACGGGATCTTCAGCTGGCTTCAATCTGGCGTTTCTCGCCGCTTTTGAGGCGGGAGATAGAATCGCGCTCGCGGCGCCGGGATACCCTGCTTACCGCAACATTTTGCGCGCCTTGGGCATTGAGCCGGTGGAAATTGAAGTGGGGCCGGAAACGCGTTGGGCCTTGACGCCGGAGCTCATTGAAGAAGCGCATCGGCAAAAGCCTTTGAACGGCGTTTTGGTGGCCAGTCCCGCCAATCCAACCGGAACGATGATGACGCCTGAAGCAATTTCAGCTCTTTGCGGCGCATGTGACGATCTTGGCCTGTGGTTTATCTCGGATGAAATCTATCATGGCCTTGTTTTCGCTGGCGCGCAGGAAACTGCGTTGAAGTTCTCCAAGAACGCGATCGTTATCAATAGTTTTTCAAAATATTATTGCATGACGGGGTGGCGAATTGGCTGGATGGTTTTGCCGGAGGCGCTGGTGCGCCCCGTGGAGAGAATCGCCCAAAGTCTTTACATTTCTCCACCGGAGTTGTCGCAGCGCGCTGCGGCGGTGGCCTTTGAAGCGACCGACGAGCTGGAGGTTATCAAGGCCGGATACGCTCAAAACCGCGAAATCTTGCTGGACCGATTGCCGCGTATGGGGTTTGACGAGCTGTTGCCGGTAGATGGCGCGTTCTACGTTTACGCCAGCGTGCGCAAATTCTCCAATGATTCACTCGACTTCGCAAAAACAATGCTTTCCGCCGCCGGCGTCGCGGCGACGCCGGGCGTTGATTTTGATCATGTACGCGGCCATCGCTATATGCGCTTCTCATTCGCGGGAAACTCCGGCGACATGCAAGAGGCTATGGACCGGTTAGATAATTGGCTGGCGTAAGGCGGCTTTGACGGAGCGTAAGCGGAAGTAAAAAGGCGGCCCGGATTGGGCCGCCTTTTGTATGACTTCAGGAGAACCAGCGCTTTAGAAGAACCCGCGCCGTTGCCACCAGCCCGAGCGCTTCGGCTTTCCCGGCTCCTCCGTGGCGACAGGCTCGCCTTTCACCATCGTCTCGCTAACGACCACTGGCTCGCTTGGCGGGACGTTGTCCTTTTGTGCGTCGTTGGCGTCTGCTTTGGATTCGGAAGACGCCGTTTTGGTTGCTTCCGCCGTGGCTGTTTCTTTCGACGCTTCAACGCTTTTTTTGACGCTTATTGGCGCGTCGACCGACGGGGAGGGGGAGGCTTCAGGCGTGGCCGTCTTCGCCGCCTCTGGTTCGGTTTTCACGTCCGCGCCCGTCGCCGCATTTGCTTCAGCCGCTGCGTCGTCTGAAGGAGCTGTTTCCTTCGCCTTGGACGTTTTGGTTGATTTCGCTGTGCGAGTGCGTGGTGTTTTCGCCGTTTTGGCTTTCGTCGGCTTGGCCTTTGTCGCGCCGGTTTCCGTTGAAGTTTCCTCTTCGGTTGAAGTTTCCTCTTCGCCGGAAGCGTTCGCCTCGATTTCATCTGTTTTGCGGCGACGGCGCGTGGTTGGTTTAGCCGGCTTGCGCGTCCGCTTTGGCTTTTCCGCCGGCTTGACGTCTTCGTCGCCGCCGTTCGCGTCGGCTGCGTCTACGGCTTCTGTTTTGACCTCTTCCGACGCTTGCGCAGGAGTGGCCGCTTCATCGGCTGGGGCTGTTTCGTCATTTCTGACGTCTAGCGCCGCAGTTTCAGAAGAGGGCTGGCTTGCATTGGCGGGAGACGAACGATCATCATTCGAATCCGCGCCTTTGTCGGCCTCCTCCCGCTGGTCGGCCAGAAGCGCTTGCGAGCTGTCCACCGGCGCGTCTTGCGATGTGGCGTCGCTGGATAATTGCGTCACCGCGTCGCCGTTTGGCGCGCCGTTTTCTTCCAGTGAGCCTTCGCCGTCACGTTCGCCGCGCCTTCCGCGCCGTCCGCCGCGCCGTCCGCGGCGGCGTTTGCGTTTTCCTTCGCTGTCGCTATCTCCTTCAGGGGAGAGGTGGTTTGTTTCTGTCTCTGAAGATGAGGCTTCGCTGTCCTGAGAGCTCGCTTCGACTTCAGATTCGTTCTCTCCGTTGTCTCCTGAACGCCGGCGACGTCTGCGCCGACGCTTACGCCGCCCATTTTCTTCTTCGTCTTCAGGGCGCGCCGTTTCTTCATGCGTTTCAACGACTGGAGCGCTGACGGTGACAACCGGATCAATCGTGTCAGGTTGCACAATGGCCGGCGGCGCTGCGATCAAAGGATCAACTTCGATGGCTTCAGCCCGCTCAAGCGCATAAAGCTGGCCGCTTGGCATATGATCGGCGACAACCGCGACGTTCAATTGGAAACGCGCTTCTAAATCCGTCAAATGTTGACGTTTCTGATTAAGGATGTAAAGCGCCACTTCCGCGGTGCTGTGCACGATTAGATTATGCGTCACGCCTTTGAGAAGTTGATCCTCAAGCGAGCGCAGCACATGCAAAGCGACCGACTCGACGGAGCGGATCATGCCCGTTCCATGGCAGTGAGGGCATAGCGTCGTTGAGCTTTCCAAAACGCCTGTGCGAATTCGCTGCCGTGACATCTCAAGCAGGCCAAAGTGAGAAATACGTCCAACTTGAATGCGGGCGCGGTCGTTCTTGAGGCAGTCCTTCAGCTTGCGTTCGACGGCTTTGTTGTTCTTGTTCTCCTCCATATCGATGAAGTCGATGACCACCAGGCCGGCGAGGTCGCGTAACCGAAGTTGACGTGTAACTTCTTCAGCCGCCTCCAGGTTCGTTTGAAGCGCGGTGTCTTCGATATTGTGTTCGCGCGTTGACTTGCCGGAGTTCACGTCGATGGAGACGAGCGCTTCGGTTTGGTTTATGACGATGTAACCGCCGGACTTCAGGGTCACTTGAGGCGAGAACATGGCGTCAAGTTGCGGCTCTACGCCGAAACGGGTGAAGATCGGCGTCGCGTCGCGATAGGGCTGGACGTTCTTTGCGTGGCTCGGCATGAGCATGCGCATGAAGTCCTTGGCCTCGCGGTATGATTCCTCTCCAGCGACCAGAACCTCGTCAATGTCCTTATTGTAGAGGTCGCGAATTGAACGTTTGATCAGGCTTCCTTCCTCATAGACGAGGCAGGGGGCTGATGATTTCAACGTCAGGTCGCGCACGTTCTCCCAAAGGCGCATGAGATATTCGAAGTCGCGTTTGATCTCCGCCTTTGTTCTGCTGGCTCCGGCTGTGCGCAAAATAACGCCCATGCCTTCCGGCACATCCAGATCGGCGGCGATGGCTTTCAAGCGTTTTCTGTCGGCGAGATTGGTGATTTTACGGGAAATACCGCCACCGCGGTTGGTGTTCGGCATTTGAACCGAATAGCGACCGGCCAGAGATAAATAGGTCGTCAGGGCGGCGCCCTTGTTGCCGCGCTCCTCTTTGACCACCTGCACCAGCAGAATTTGCCGACGTTTGATTACTTCTTGAATTTTATAATGTTTGCGAGGGCGTTGACGCCGTTCCGGGACTTCTTCCAAAGCGTCTTCCGCGCCGACGGATTCTACATCATCCTCGTCGCTGGAGTCGTCGTTTTCATCCTCAGAAGCCTTAGCCTTGCTTGAAGCGTTTTCCGCTGATTTCGCCGAAGGATCGGCGTCGCCGTCTTCGTTTTCTGCGGCTTTTTTCGCTTCTTCTTCTTCTTCGATTAAAGCCTGCCGGTCGGCTACCGGAATCTGATAATAATCCGGATGAATTTCACTAAACGCCAAGAAGCCATGCCGGTTGCCGCCGTATTCAACGAACGCCGCCTGCAGTGAAGGCTCAACCCTGGTTACTTTTGCGAGATAAATATTTCCTCGAAGTTGTTTTCTGTTCGCCGCCTCAAAGTCAAATTCTTCAACACGGTTGCCCCGCACGACCACAACCCGGGTTTCTTCCGGGTGGGCGGCATCGATCAGCATTTTGTTCGCCATTGAATGGAGTCTCCACGACGGTTTGCGCGGGTCGGCGCCTTATAGGTACGGCCGACGAGGGCGGTAACGCCGTCGTTTTTTCGTTTTTGTTAAGGAATATTGGTCTGGCGTTGCGCGCGGTTAGGCTAACACAGGGCGGAAGGTTTCCTGTTGCTCCTGTGTTTCGGTTCAAAAGTTTCTGCCTCGCGCGGTTGCTCATGGCAACGCCTGTCAATTAGATGTTTCGGTCATTCGCCGTTGAAGGCGAATATTGATTCGGTAGCAAGTATAACTTGCCATTTTACGCGCGTTCCAAGTTTTGCCGCAGACACACGATATAATCTTGATTCTCCGCGCCGCCCATGCTGAATGCGTCAGGCGAATTCAGAGAAGGCCTCTCCAAGACCCTGCGTTCGCTCCGTTTGATCGGCGGTAAGCCTCGTTTTCGAATGGAATTCATAGAGTTTTCTGTAAGAAGTGACAAAATGAAAAGTCGAAAACCAAACGGGCGTGTCGCGTCGTAAAAATCCTTCGTGTCTGTCGCGCTGGACTTATCCGTCCAGCCTGAAACTCACAACGCTCTTTTACGTTCAGGCGGAGCAATTGGCAAGTAATGTCCGCATTGCCCCTTCATTATTAGAGCGGGGAATAACGTCAATGAAAGGTTAACTCGCCGGGAGATATATACATATTAATGGATTTAGCGGTCGAAATTGAGGCGGGAATGTTAGCGAAACTCCGAGGTGTTGCGGCGAGAATGGCCAGTGTGGCGGCGCTAGGGATGTTTTGCGCCTTGGTTCAAGGCGCGCAGGCGGCTGATGCGGCGGAGCGCTCCACGACAGCCAGTGAACTTGGGGCTGAGGTGTCCGGCGATTCTGGCGTGGCTGGGGAGGGACTTGCGGCGGTGGGAGCGCGGATCGCTGGCGATGAAGCTCGCACGCGCTTTATTCTCGATCTTACGCAACCGACTTTATTTGGTCTGTCAACGCTGGCTGATCCTTATCGTTTGATCATCGATCTTCCCGAGACTAAATTTGAATTGTCGAGCGACGCGGGAAAAAACGGAAGAGGACTTATAAGTGATTGGCGCTATGGCCTTTTTGCTTCTGGACGCTCGCGTCTCGTGTTGGACTTGAACTCCCCGGCGTCGGTTGACAAGTTTTTCATATTGCCCTCTGTCGACAAGCAGCCGGCCCGCCTCGTCATTGATCTGATCAAGGCCGAGCCAGCTGAATTTGAGGTGGGAGTGATAAAGCCGGCCCCTGCGAAAACAATAACGGTTTCAAAAGGGGATCGTCAGGAGGAGAAAAAGGATTCGGGGCTGCCCATTATTGTTATTGATCCTGGTCATGGGGGAATTGATACGGGCGCTATGGGCGGAGAGGGAACATTGGAGAAGGCGGTTGTTCTCGATTTCGCCAAAGCTCTCAAGCATAGCCTTGAACAGAGCGGTCTTTACGAAATTCATCTCACGCGCGAAAATGATACGTTCATTCCCCTAGGTAAGCGGGTGACTATCGCCCGTGAATTGAATGCGGATCTTTTTATATCCATTCATGCGGATTCTGTTGTTTCAAGCCGTGATCAAGTGCGCGGGGCGACCGTTTACACTCAGTCTGACAAGGCGTCCGACATGGCGGCTGCGGCTCTTGCCGAGCGCGAGAATAAATCGGACATTATCGCTGGAATTGATCTTTCTGAGGAACCTGTCGCCGTTTCTGATATTTTGGTTGATCTGACGCGCCGTGAAACGCGTAATTTTTCTATCTTTTTCGCTAGGGCTTTGGTTAATGAGCTGAAAAGCGCAGCCAAGGTGATTAAAAATCCGCACAGATCCGCGGGTTTTCGCGTATTGCGCGCGCATGATATGCCCTCTGTTTTGGTGGAGCTTGGATATTTGTCGAATCGATTTGATGAAAAGCTTCTAACAAGCGACGAATGGCGGGAGCGCACTTCGGCGGCTATTTCTGCGGCCGTTGATATTTTTTTTCGCACGAAATTATCGCAAGGAAGTGGTTTGGTGACAGGAGGTGGGGGGCTAGAGATTTCAAATGAGAAACCGATGGTTCGCCAATGAAAACAGCTAGAGTGGAGCTTTTAAAGGTATCATGATGAATGCCGGTTGGTGTTGTTCGCCTCAGCATTGCCATATTAGTCAATAATTTAAAGGATGCGCATCTTGACTGTCAGCGAGCGAGGTCAGAATGTCGTCTTTGGTTGCGGGAGTTTCCGCGCGAGAATCTGCGCGTAGTAGAGGCGACCCGTATTCTTGAATGAGCATATGGGGCGGCCTGAAAAGCGGCGTTCCATCTTTGGCGCCAAGTTTGACGTCAAGCGTGAGGAATAAAGTCGAGTTTGTGGGGCTGGGTCGGTGGAGGCGAAGCATTGCGACTGGTGTTGCATCACTGGCACAGCCTTGGAATGTCTGGTGGAAATATCCAGAGTTTGATCCTGCAACACTTGAACATTAAGACGCCGGAGCGCAAAACGCTCAAACAATTATGTTTAAGACCGGAATAAGAGAACGAGCCCGAAGCATGAAATTCTTGATAAAATTCTTCGGATATCTGTTTGGTATCGGGACGGTGATGTTTCTTCTGGTCGCAGTCGGAGTGTGGGTTTACCTTGAGAAACTCGGCGAAGATCTGCCTGATTACACCGCGTTGAAGAATTATGAGCCTCCTGTCATGACGCGCGTTCACGCCGCCAATGGCGAGATGATGGCGGAATACGCGCGTGAAAGGCGTTTGTTTTTGCCAATTCAGGCCGTGCCGCCTTTGGTGAAAGAAGCTTTCATTTCGGCGGAGGACAAGAACTTTTACAATCACTTTGGAGTTGATCCGGAAGGGATCGCCCGCGCCGCGTTTTTCTACGTGAAGAACTATGGCTCAGGGCGTCGCCCGCAAGGGGCTTCCACGATCACTCAGCAGGTGGCTAAGAACTTCCTGCTAACCAACGAAGTGTCGCTGGATCGTAAAATCAAGGAAGCTATTCTGTCGTTGCGGATTGAGCAGGCCTATACGAAGGACGAAATTCTCGAGTTGTATCTGAACGAAATTTATTTCGGCATGGGCGCTTATGGTATCGCGGCGGCATCCCTGCTGTATTTCGACAAATCCGTTCATGAGCTGACTTTGGCTGAAGCCGCCTATTTGGCGGCTTTGCCGAAGGCGCCGAATAATTATCACCCTTTCAGGTTCCCAGCGCGTGGTATTGAGCGCCGTAACTGGGTGGTCGACCGGATGGTTGAAAATGGATACGCCACGCCGGAAGAAGGTGAAGAAGCAAAGGCCCAACCGCTTAATGTGACGCCGCGTACGCGTGGCACGCACTTATTCGCCTCCGAGTATTTTTCTGAAGAAGTGCGCCGTCGTGTGGCCGCGCTCTACGGTGAAAAACGCCTCTATGAAGGCGGTTTGTCCGTGCGCTCGACGCTTGATCCAAGGCTTCAAAGGATTGCGCGTAAATCCTTGATGGATGGTTTGATCGATTTTGACCAGCGCCGAGGCAGCTGGAGAGGGCCAATTAAAACGCTTGAGCTTGGCGCTGATGATTGGGGCTTGGAGTTAGGTAAGATCGATCCGTTGAGTGACGTTCCTGAATGGCGGTTGGCGGTTGTTCTCTCCGTTTCTGGTTCTTCCGCGGATATTGGTTTGCAGCCGGACCGCGAGGTTGGCGGTGCGCTTTCCACCAACCGTGAGCGCGGGGCGATCGCTTTTGAGGATATGAAAAAAATTCGGGTGAAAGGGCGTGCTCCGAGCAAACCTTCAGATATTTTAAAGCCTGGCGACGTGGTTTATGTTGAAAAGAAAGATGGCTTCGTCGACGGCGCATATATTTTGCGGCAAGTTCCCAAGGTCTCCGGCGCCATCGTCGCCATGGACCCTTACACGGGCCGCGTTCTGGCGCTTGTCGGCGGGTTTAGCTTTTCCGAAAGCGAGTTCAACCGCGCCACTCAAGCCTATCGCCAACCGGGATCGTCTTTCAAACCGTTTGTTTACGCCGCTGCGCTGGATAATGGCTATACGCCGTCGAGCGTTGTCATGGATGCGCCGCTTGAAGTGGCCAAGCCCGGACAAGCCGTATGGCGGCCGAAGAACTACGGTAGTAAATTTTATGGTCCGTCGACGCTACGCACCGGCATCGAGCTTTCAAGAAACGTGATGACCGTGCGCCTTGCGCAGGATATGGGCATGCCGCTTGTGGCGGAATACGCTAAGCGTTTCGGCATTTATGATGACATGTTGCCTGTGCTTTCCATGTCGTTGGGCGCCGGGGAAACCACGGTGATGCGTCTGGTCACCGCCTACGCCATGCTCGCGAACGGTGGACGTAAGGTCACGCCAACGGTGATTGACCGGATTCAGGATCGCTACGGCAGAACGATTTATAAGCACGAAGAGCGGATTTGCGACGCTTGCGCTGACGATGTCTGGCGAGGACAGGATGAGCCGGAGCTTATCGACAATCGCGAGCAGGTGCTGGACCCGATGACCGCTTATCAGATCACCTCGATGATGGAAGGCGTGGTCAAACGTGGAACGGCGACGAAAGTTCAGGCTGTTGGGCGTCCGGTGGCCGGCAAGACCGGAACCACCAATGACGAGAAAGACGCGTGGTTCGTTGGATATTCGCCTGATCTGACTGTTGGCGTGTTCGTGGGCTATGACAACCCCAAGCCAATGGGGCGCGGCGCTACGGGCGGACAGGTGGCGGCGCCCATATTTACCGAGTTCATGAGGCTGGCGCTTGAAGATCAGCCTCCCGTTGAATTCCGTGTTCCAAAGGGCTTGCAGTTGATTTCGATCAACAGGCGCACAGGGCTGCGCGCCGCGCCGGGTACGCCGGGAACTATTCTTGAGGCGTTTAAACCGGGAACTGCGCCGCCGGATGAATATTCCATTATCGGCTTTCAGGATGACATCGGCGTTCCGCGCAATGTTTCTCCGGAGGCTGGACGAGCGGTAATGTCCGGAACCGGTGGTCTTTATTGATTGTGATGCATGGAGATACGCGAGTGGTTTACACCTCGGGTGTCTCTGGTTATGATCTGCGGCCGAATTCAACTATTTAACTTGTTCCAGTGACGTGTATGGAACTTCGCCACTAAACTTTCACTACTAAAATAAGAGGGATGCGATGCGCGCCGAAACTGAGGCCGTCGTCGATGAAATCAAGCAGGCCGTAAGCCTGCTGAGGAGGCATCTTTGACTGGGATCCAGCTCTTGTTCGTCTTGACGAACTGAACGCACTATCTGAAGATCCGGATCTTTGGAACGACCCAGCTCAAGCGCAAAAGCTCATGCGCGAGCGCCAAAATCTTGATGACAACATCAATGGCGTGCGCAAATTAGAGCAAGAGCTGGCCGATAATCTGGAGTTGATCGAGCTAGGAGAGATGGAGGGTGACGCCTCTGTCGTCGCTGATGCGGAAGCGGCGTTGAAACTGCTCAAGGAAAGCGTCGGCAAGCGCCAGATTGCGGCGCTTCTATCTGGCGAGGCGGACGGCAATGATTCCTATCTGGAAATCAATGCGGGCGCCGGCGGCACGGAAAGTCAGGACTGGGCGAGCATGCTGCTTCGCATGTATACGCGTTGGGCTGAGAAGCATGGTCATAAGGTTGACGTTCTGGAAGTGCATGACGGCGAAGAAGCCGGCATTAAGTCCGCGACGTTGCAAATCAAAGGTGAGAACGCTTATGGCTGGTTGAAGACCGAGTCTGGGGTGCATCGTTTGGTGCGTATCTCGCCCTATGACAGTCAGGCGCGCCGGCATACGAGTTTTGCTTCGGTCTGGGTGTATCCGGTTATTGACGATTCGATTGACATTGACGTTGCTGAAAGTGAATGCCGTATCGACACATACCGTGCGTCGGGCGCTGGCGGTCAGCATGTGAACACGACGGATTCGGCGGTGCGTATCACCCACCAGCCTACAGGGATTGTCGTGCAGTGCCAGAATGAGCGGTCACAGCATAAGAACAAAGCTGCGGCATGGAAGATGCTGAAAGCGCGTCTTTATGAGCTGGAGTTACAAAAACGTGAGGAAAAGGCCAACGCTGAAGCGTCGTCAAAAACGTCAATTGGCTGGGGACATCAGATCCGATCGTATGTGTTGCAGCCCTATCAGTTGGTGAAGGATTTGCGCACAGGGAAGGAGAGCACCAGCCCGCAGGACGTTCTTAACGGGGATTTGGATCCCTATATGGAGGCGTCTCTTTCCCAGAAAATTTCCGGTTCCGAAACACTTGAAGTTGAAGACATCGATTAAGTGAGGACTGGTGATCGCCAGAGGCATTCAATAAAAGCCCGCTTCTTTTGAGCGGGCTTTTTTATTGATCTTTTTTTGAAGAGATCTGGTTTCGTAGTCAGGGCGCAGCGAGTTAATCGGCGAAAACTGCGTCAATCCTGTCTGCCGCCCGAATGAATCGCATCGGGTTGACGGCCTCGTCGTTGATGCGGGTTTCATAATGCAGATGCGGTCCCGTAGAGCGCCCTGTGCTGCCCACTCGGCCAATGATTTGATTATCGGCGATAACATCGCCTTCATTCACCAGAATCCGGCTTAGGTGCGCATGGCGCGTGGTGACGCCGTTCTCATGCTCGATCTCCACCATCAACCCATAACCGCCAGTGCGCTCCGCGACTGTTACACGCCCCGGCGCGACAGCGTGCACAGGGGAGCCATATTTCACCCGATAATCAATTCCCGTATGCATGGCCATGCGCCCAAGAAACGGATCCACGCGAGGGCCGAATGAAGAAGATAGCGGTGCGCCCGACACCGGGCTTCCCAATGGCAACCGTTCGGCGGCGGCTTTCAGAGCGGTGAGCATATTGAGCGCCTTTTCCGCCCGCGCCAGCCGTAGATCGAATGCGCCGCCGTTGAGCGCCACGAAAGGACCGCCGGTGGCGCCTGACGGAGTTGTTCGCTTTCTTTCGCCCGGACTGCCCGCGTCTTGTTGGATTGGCGGGAGCTTCAGCCCGAGTTCGCGGGTCGCATCGAGAACTTTGTTGATTTTTTGTTCCGCAGTGACCGCGATTGAATCCAATGCGGTTTGCGTTTCCATATCGATACGATCAAGCTCTTGTTCATATTGTAAGAATTGTTCTTTAGCGTCAACTTTCCCTAGTTTGGCCTCTTGCGCGCCGCTTGATGCGACCTCGGTAGAGGTTGGCTTCATAACGAGGGCGAAAGGACTCTTTTCCGTAGAGTTTTTGGAGCCACGCAGTCCAAGGAGGTTGGACTCGAACAATTTGATGGGTTCAGCCGTGCCGCCGATTCCAGAGCCTTCGTTTTCCGAAGCCGCTGTAGCCGCTGTTTTTACATCGGTTGGAGCTGGGGGCTTGCGTGAGGGAAAGGGAGCGTTGAGCGCAATTGTCAGGCCCGTGTTGGCCGCCATTTGCAAAATCGTCTCGACTTTTTCATGGCGACGTCCCAGCTCAAGCTGTTTCGTGGCCAAATGCTCCATTTTTTCTTCGTAGCTGTTGTAGTCCAGCACGTTTCTGCTCGTCAGTCGATCGATCTGAGTTCGTAGGTCGGTGATCCTGTCTTCGTAAGCGAACTGGAGTTGCGCGGTGCGTTGCGCCGAGGCGTCGATTATATTGTCACGTAAAACAAGATATGCGGTAGCCCCCAAGTAACCAACGCCGAAGAGGAGAGACAACCCGGTGGCTATGCCCGCGATCCATGGGGAGATCGTAAAGGAGCGAACTGTGTCGCCGCGGGAAATGATGACGCGATGCGGCTCTCGCCGTTTTTTATGAATGGTTTGTCTGTCGTCGTATCTGTCGTCCATAATGCCCCAGACGCTTCTTCTTTATGCTTAAGAACATATGTTTTGACCTTATGTTTGATTAGAAAGCAGTAAGGTTAACAAAGACTCTCCAAGCGAGGGAAAAGCTGAAAGCGTCGTTGCAAATTTCAATGGAGATTAGCCCACAAGGCGGATGAGCGGGCGATAGAAACCCGGCGTTAACCCTGCTTCCGAGCGGGCGCGGTCGTTGAAGGGCGGTTTTAGGGGGCCGCGGAAGTGACGACGAACAAGCGTCTGAAACAGTCTCTCGGGGTTGTCTCCGCTTCGGTCGCAAAGATAGCGGAACCATTTTGCCCCAAAGGCCACGTGACGTTTCTCATCCCGGTAAATGATGCGCAAAATGTCGGCGGTGGCTTGATCGCCCATGTCTATCGCTTTTTCGATCATGGGCGGCGTTATGTCGAGACCGCGCGCTTCAAGCACAAGAGGAATTATGGCTAACCTCGCCTTCAGGTCGTGACCCGTTTCTTGCGCGGCTTGCCATAGACCATCATGGGCGGGCAAGTCGCCATAGGCGGCGTTCATGTCTTTCAAACGTCGATCCAGCAATCCGAAATGCTTGGCTTCTTCAAGTCCCACTTGCACCCAGTCATCAAAATAAGACCGAGGCATGGGCTCATGAGCGAAACGGCCAATTAGATCCCAAGTAAGATCGACGGCGTTGAGCTCGATGTGGGCTAGGGAGTGAATCAAGGCCAGACGCGCGTTGGCTCCGCTCATTTTGCGCTTGGGCATGTCGCGAGGGGAAAGGAGCAGGGGCGTGCTCGGGCGACCTGGCCGGTCAGGCATATCAAGTTTGCCGCGCCGCTGATAAAGGGAAAGCGAACCTGAAAACCAAGCTCTGGCTGTGGCGTGGGCGAGGTCGATTTTTTCTTGCGTAGTGGCGGCGTAAACAATACGGCGCGCGCCTTCGGCGAGTGATGGCGGTTGCAACTCGTCCGCCTCAGTTCGCGACGGTGGGTTTAACGACATGGATCTATCAACCGGCTTGTAGCGCGTTCACGGCCTTCAAGACGTCCTCAGCATGGCCGGGAACTTTTACTTTGGACCAGATGTGCGCGATTTTTCCTTCACAATCAATAAGGAACGTCGAGCGCTCAACGCCCATGTATTTTTTGCCATACATGGATTTTTCAACCCATACGCCGTACCTTGAAGCGACGTCATGTTCCGTGTCGGCTCCGAGCATGAGGTTCAGATTATGTTTGGCGACGAATTTATCGTGCTTTTCTGGCGTGTCTGGAGAAATTCCAATAATTTCAACGCCATATTTTTCGAATTGCGGTTTTAACTCAGTGAAGGAGATGGCCTCTTTCGTGCAGCCCGGCGTGTTGTCCCTAGGATAAAAAAATAAGACGATGGGTTTTCCTCGAAACTGTGTAAGCGTGATTCGATTATCGCCATTGGCAGGCAAATCGATGTCAGGCGCTTGTGCGCCGGTAGTTAAGTGGGTCATTGCCTTCCTTACTGTCGATCAGTTTGAGAAATGTCGCTTGAGCATGCCAGCAGTTTCATTATACGCACAATTTGTTTCGCTATAAATCCGGTTTAATGTAGGTGACAAAGAAACTCGATAGTGCGTTTATCCGCCGGATGGAGCGTTTGGCGCATCATTTTATAATCATTCTTGATGATAGGGTTGTGCAAATAAATTACTATAAACAAAGCTTTGTTTCTATATGATCTTTTTAACGAGTTGGCGTCGAATTGCGTTGGTTCTGGAAGTCGGTGCAACCAAGGGAAACTGTTCTGATTAAACATTTGATACGACGCCATGTCCCACAGCGGAGCAGATTGCGCAAAGCCAAGCGATGCAGGAGGTGTCGGACGTTTGGCGTTTTGGGTGGTTTTGTGCTTTTCTTGGCGGCGTTGGTCGGGTGGCGCATGTCGCAAGGCCCCATCGTCCTTCCTTATCTCGCGAATGTTCTTGAGGAGCGGGCGGTTCTGGCTGGCGCGGATCTTTCTGCGGGTGTGATCAGTTTAGATTTCACCTCGGACCGTGGCGTTTTGCTTGCCATTGAAAACGCCGCGCTTGAGTTGGACGGTGGAGACATCGCCATCAGCCTTCCATATGTGAGCGCTCCGATTGATCTAATGGCTCTCGCGGCAGGTGAACTTCGATTCAAGGACATGGAGATTGATCGCGCCACGGTTCGTATCAAGGACGAGGATTCGCAAACGGTTTTTCCAACCATGGCGACCCTTATGGAGGCGGCGGATAAAATATCCTCTGTTATTCTTGCCGAATTCGAGAATCGTGATCTGTTTGAAATCCGTGTGGATACGGCTCAAATCACTCTCCTCGGACAGCATGAACGTCAGATTTCAGGAATTAACGCTCAGCTGAAGCGCACCATCCGAGGCGACTTGGTTTTAAAAGCGGAAATCGCCGGAAGGATTGGTCCTTGGACGTTGGACTTTTCCAGAACGATCGATCAGGAAGACGGTGGCCACGAGATTAGTTTTTACGCGGCCAATCTTACCCTTGGCGAGTTCATGCCTCTCGGCGCAACTTTGATTTCGGGTAAGGGCTTCGGCATTCCCGCCGCGCTTTCGCTGACATCGTCCTTGAGTGATCGGGGGGAGTTTGAAACGGCGGCGTTTCGCGGCGAGGTTTCTCCGGGGTGGATTAACACCGGAAAAACCGTGGTTAGCTTCGATGAGATATTGCTGAACTTGCAATGGAAGGCGGGGTCCCCGCTCGTTCAAGTTCTGCCTTCGCGTTACGTCAGAGGTAAAACGTCGATCCCGTTGGAGGGGGTTATTGGCGCGCCTGCTGAGGGTGAAAAGGACTGGACGGTGAAGCTTACCAGCCGTGAGGCCCGTTTTGGCCCGAGCGACGTGGCCGGACCGCCGCTTGAAGTGCGGGTGATTGAGATTGATGGCCGCGCCGATCCAGAAAAAATGCTGTTCCAGTTTGATCGTTTGTCTCTGTTTAGCCCTACCGCCACAATTGAAACGGCAGGCTCTTTTCAATTGCGTGACGACGGTCCTTATCTCGCCATGGCTGTTCAATTTGGAGCGATGCCTGTCGCCGCCGCAAAGCGCTTATGGCCGGTTACGGTGGTGCCTCCAGCGCGTGAGTGGGTGATTGAGCACGTACTTGAAGGCCGTCTTCAGAGAGGGCGGGCGACAGTGGCGCTTAGTCCTCCCGCATTTGATATGGAAGACCCTGAAGCGGGATGGTCTGGCGATGACCTAGCGATAGACGTGGATTTTCAGGATTTTAGCGTTAAAACGATTGGCGCCATTCCAATTATCCAGGGGCTTTCAGGAAAGCTGCGCGTTGAAAAAGAAGGGTTGTTCATTTCTGCGAAAGACGGTCGCATCTTGGCCGACAATGACGATGTGGTCGATGTGTCTGACGCTCTGTTTTCTATTCCCGAGCTGAATCAGGAGGGAATTAAAGATGCGGAGCTTGATTTTGAAGTGAAAGGTGGCGCGCAGGCGCTGGCGAGTGTTTTGAACAGTGAGCCGCTTTTGGTCATGGCCAAGAAAGGACTGGCGCCCTCAGATGTGAGCGGGTCGGGTTCAATGAACTTCAAGATGGAGTTTCCTTTAGAAAAGATGCTGCAAATTGAAGATGTGGTTTGGTCGGTGAAAGGGCGGGTGTCGGATTTTACAATTTCCAAACCAATTGAAGGACGCAAGATCTCCCAAGCCAACCTTGATTTTTCCGCCAGTCCTCAGCAAATCAATTTGAAGGGCAAGGGGCGCATTGATGGTTTAGCGGCGGATCTTGATCTTGTTTTGCCCTTCGACGAGGAGCATTCAGATGCCGTCGATGGGCGTCAGCAGGTTGTGATTAACATCAGCGTGGCTGATTTGGCCAAACGCGGTATTCAGCTTGGTGGTTTCGTCTCTGGTCCATTGCGCTTGTCGGTGGATGAAACGCCGTCGAAAAAGAACTATGTGGTCGACCTGAGGCTGGCGCGCATAAGCTTGGCGCAGATCGGTTGGGTGAAAGAGGCTGGCGTTGAGGCGAGTGCGAAGTTTTCTGTGGTTGATCACGGGGAAAATCGCACCATTGAAAATCTCGTTCTTACTTCGCAAGGCGTGCGCGTCGAGGGGGAGATAAAGTTACGCGAATCTGGCGCTTTTCTCAGTGCGGATTTTGATCGCTTTCAACTTCGGCCCAATGATCGAGCTTCTCTCAGCCTGAGGCGGAAAGGAGAGCGGGTTTACGTGAACTTGAAGGCGGAGCGGCTTGATGGTCGTGGCGTGATATCGGCTTTGAAAAGTAATACGTCTTCAGGCGCGGATGAAAAGTCTTCTAATTCACTGATCAACGTAGAAGCTCGTGTTGAACGGTTGATTGGTTTCAACGACGTGGTCCTGAATAACGTTGACTTTCTGATGGACGCCGATGGATCCAGCTTTTCGAACTTCAGCGTGACCGGCGCAACAAGCGGTGGGAAACGGTTTAACGTTTCTTCCGTGAAGAAAGGGCGAGGCGCCGTTGCTCAAGGCGATTTCGCCGCTACCGGCGATATCCTTCGTTTTACGGATATTTACAAGCGGATTCGCGGTGGCGTAGGGAACCTATCGATTGAAATGTCTGAAACGGATCAATGGAAAGGCTCATTTATTGTTGAGAATCTCTCTATTCTGGACAATGAAGCGATTCGTAACCTTAGTCATTCGAGCACTTTAAGGAGTGGTCGAGACAGGCCAATTATTGCGTTGCAAAGCAACGCGCGTGGGGAGGCCTCGTTTCACAAAATGGAAATTCATTTCACACGAACGGGTGATGTTTTAAACGTGAATGAAGGGGCGATGACAGGAGCGTCGATTGGGGGCACATTTACCGGTTCCATCGATTTAGCTACGCAACGTCTGAACTTGAAAGGTACTTTCGTTCCCATCTACGCCTTGAACAATTTGTTTGCGAAAATTCCTATTCTCGGGTTTGCGCTTGGCGGAGGTTCCGACGAAGGGTTGTTCGGGGTGACTTATCAGTTGGTGGGCGCCATTAGCGATCCGCAACTGCGGGTCAATCCGGTTTCGGCCATTGCGCCGGGAATTTTCAGGAAGATGTTCGAATATCAATAGAAATAAAAGCGACGGGTTTTCGCCCGCCGCCTTTTCACGTCTGATTTTGCGTCATTGGTCGTCAGCTTGCCAACGCGGTTTATGCCTTGCGTTCTAGACTGGCTTTAAAAGGACGTGTTTTTTCTTTCCTAGCGACAGTTTCACGACGCCTTCATTGCTCACGTCATTTGTCGTCAGCACGCGCTTGTCGTTATTCTCGCTGGCGTCATTGATGCGGATCGCGCCGCCTTTCAAATTGCGCCGGGCGTCGCCATTGGAGGCGCAAAGCCCTGCTTGCACCAGAGCGCTGAGAAGGCCAATCCCCTCGGCGAGGCTGGCCGAGGGGATTTCCACGGAAGGAAGGCCTTCCGCCATGGCGCCTTCTTCAAAGGCCTTGCGGGCCGTCTCCGCCGCTGTTTCCGCAGCTTCGCGCCCTCTGACCAGCGCGGTCGCTTCGGTCGCCAAAATCTTCTTGGCTTCGTTCACGTCGGCTCCGGTGAGCGCCGCGAGACGATTGATTTCCTCAAGCGGCAGCACAGTGAACAATTTTAAGAAGCGAACCACGTCGGCGTCTTCCGTGTTGCGCCAGAATTGCCAATAGTCATAAGTGGACAACTTGTCTTCATTCAGCCAAACGGCGCCGGCGGCGGTTTTCCCCATTTTCGCGCCGGAGGAGGTTGTCAGCAATGGCGAGGTCAGAGCGAAAAATTCTTTGGACTCCATTCGTCTTCCAAGGTCGACGCCCGAAACGATGTTGCCCCATTGGTCTGATCCACCCATCTGCAGGCGGCAGCCCGTTCGTCTGTAAAGTTCGACGAAATCATATCCCTGTAAAAGCATGTAGTTGAATTCAAGAAAGGACAGGTGCTGCTCGCGCTCAAGTCGCGTGCGCACGGCGTCGCGCGCAATCATTTGATTCACTGAAAAATGTCGTCCCACCTCGCGCAGGAATTGCACGTAGTCTAGCTTCATCAGCCAGTCGGCGTTATCCAGCATGAGCGCGTCCGTAGAGCCGTCTCCGAAGGTCAGGACTTTATCGAAGACAGTACGGATTCCAGCTTTGTTGACTTCGAT
Organism: Stappiaceae bacterium; assembly: GCA_048265185.1. Taxonomy (GTDB): domain Bacteria; phylum Pseudomonadota; class Alphaproteobacteria; order Rhizobiales; family Stappiaceae; genus JBLXBZ01. The sequence goes on from JBLXBZ010000001.1 coordinate 171,813, forward strand.
CGTGGCGTCGTCAAGGAGAGGGCGGGCGTCGTCGCGGAAGGAGGGGTCGCCGATGCGCGTGGTGCCGCTCCCCATCAAGGCGATGGGGCGGTGGCCGGTTTTTTGCAGCCAATAAAGCATCATGATCTGAACAAGCGAACCGACGTGCAATGAAGAGGCGGTGCAGTCGAAGCCGATGTAGGCGGTGACGGTTTCCTCTTGCAAAAGCTTGTCGAGGCTATTGGCGTCCGAGATCTGATGGATGAAGCCTCGGTCATGGAGAACTGTCAGAAACTCGGATTTGTAAGCGCTCATGTTGGTGGCTTTCATTCTTTCAAGGATCAAAATTCATACATCGGACGGATGCGCAGAAAAACGAATATGGCTTCTATACTGGATTGGGTTGCAGATTTCACGAAAAATGAAATCCTGAATCTGACGCGGTTTGCCGCCAGCGTTCCTACTGCTGTTTACGTAAAGAGGCGACGGCGTCCCAGAGCGCGTCAAAATGCGAGATTACCTTATCCGGATCAAGCTTGGCTACGGGAACTGGCGTATATCCGAAGTCCACCGCGACGACCGGCGTCTTTGCGGCGCGGGCGGCGTCAATATCGGTTTTGGAGTCGCCCACCATGACTGCTTGATTCTTGTCCGCGCCGCAACGTGATATGGCGCCTAGCAGGGGGGCCGGATCAGGTTTGGGATGGGCGAATGTGTCACCGCAGACGATTGCGTCGAAATATTTAGCTAAATCAAGCGCCTCCACCAACGGAAAAGTTAGGCTTTCCACCTTGTTGGTGCAGATCGCCAGTTTCCAACCATTGGCGCGGAACGTGTCCAGAGCTTCGACGACGCCGGGAAAAACGTGGCTGTAAACGGCTATATTCTGGCGGTAGTAGCTTAAAAAACGCGCGTACATTGGTTCGATGTCGATGCGGGCCAGGTCTGCGCCATTGGCGACTAGCCCGCGTTCAAGCAGGACTTTTGCGCCAAGCCCGACCATGGAGCGCACGCCTTCGTCTGAAATAGCTTGAAAACCGTTTTCCGTAAGCACCACGTTCAGGCTCGCGGTGAGGTCTCCTGCGGTCTCCGCCAATGTTCCATCGAGATCAAGAATTAGAACGGGAGGTTTCATGATGTGTCCTTTGGGGTGGCGTGAGGTTTTCGAACGGATTGCAACGCGTGGAGCGTATGCATTGAAGACTTTCTCATGCGGGAAGGCGATGCTGGACCGCGTTTTTGTCGTGCTATCTCTTTTGGCGTTTGCCGGCAAGCTTTGAGCTGTAAAAGGAGGGGGCTAGATAACCTGATGCGAGATGAAAGGGGAGAGGGATAATTTACGCGGGAGAATCGGTTTTGGGCGTCGAGGCCATTGGCGGCGTGGTTCAAGGCGCTTATATAAAGGCTAAATCGCTGGATCGGCTTTTTCTGTTCGCAGGCAGGGAAGATAGAGTTGGCCCACTGGGCATGTCTATGTTAAATCCGCGCAAGGATTGACAGCGTGTCTCCCTCACGGGGGAGCCGTGATGATAACGAGGCGCTAGATGAGCGATGAATTGAAGCGCAAGGCCGCGCAGGCGGCGCTGGCGGAAGTGAAAGATGGCATGCGTGTCGGTTTGGGAACTGGGTCGACCGCCGATCATTTTGTCAAGCTGCTGGGTGAGCGGGTGCGCGGAGGTTTGAAGGTCATCGCCGTTCCTACATCTGAACGCACGGCTCAATTGGCGAAGGCGGAAGGAATCTCGGTGTCGACGCTCGAGGAAACTCCGGTTCTTGACGTCACTATCGACGGCGCCGACGAGTTGGATGAAGCCTTGACCCTGATCAAGGGCGGCGGCGGCGCCTTGCTTCGGGAGAAAATCGTGGCGACCGCCTCCAGAGAAATGATCGTGATCGCGGACGCGAGCAAACGTGTGTCCGTATTGGGCGCCTTTCCATTGCCGATCGAGGTAGTGCCTTTTGGCTTGGCTGCAACAAAGCGCTTGGTGCAAGAACTTCTGGTCGAATTGGGTTATGCCGCCGATTTAAGTCTGCGCCAGAATGGCGATCAGGCGTTTGTGACGGACGGCGGTCATTATATTCTTGACGCGAACCTGAAGCATATATCCCACGCAAGGAAATTGGCGACGTCGCTTTTGCAAGTTCCTGGCGTTGTCGATCACGGGTTGTTTATCGGCATCGCGTCCAAAGCCTATATTTCTTCAGATGCGGAAGTGCTGTGTCTGAGATCAAATGACGCTGGTGATTGATTGGTTCTTTACTTTAATCCGATTGATCAGAAATAGTGATGCTACAATTTTTCGTTGTTAGAATTCTGAGGAGACTTTCTATGATCCGCTTTGCGAAAAAGCGTTTTTTTTCAGGCGTAGCCGCCGCGTTTGTTGTTTGCGCAGCGGTGTCGTCCGCTCCGGTTCAGGCGCAGGAAATTTCCGAATCTCATCTCAACGCCGCCAAGGAAGCGGTCATGGGAGCGCAGGTTTTGTCTTCCTTTGACGATATTTTGCCAATGGTCGCGGAGCAAACGAAGTCCTTGTTCATTCGCAGCAACCCCGCCGCCACGGTTCAAATTGATCTGGCGACCACCGAAGTTGCGCTTGAAATGGCTGAAAAACGTCCAGAGCTGAACAAAATTATTTATGAAGTATGGGCGCGCCGCTTTACGGAAGACGAGTTGAAGCAGATCGCTGCTTTCTACGATAGCCCGGTTGGTAAGAAGCTGGCGGACATGGGACCGGAGCTTACGGCGTTTTCCGTCGGCGCGGCCAAGCAATGGGGCGACAAATTGTCAACCGACATGCTGCCATTAGTCGATGCGAAGCTTAAAGAGGCTGGCGTTATCGAATAATCGCCTGATAGCGAACTCGTGACATCATTATCCAGAACCACGTTATCTCAGCAGAGGAAGCGGTATGGCGCGTTTTGACTATGACCTTTTCGTTATCGGGGGGGGATCCGGCGGCGTCCGCGCCGCGCGTATCGCCGCTGGACACGGCGCGCGCGTCGGAATTGCGGAAGAGTATCGTTATGGTGGAACCTGCGTCATTCGCGGCTGCGTTCCCAAGAAACTGTTCGTCTATGCGTCGCAGTTTTCCGAAGAGTTCGAAGACGCCGCCGGTTTTGGTTGGTCCGTTGAAGATCGTTCATTCGACTGGTCGACGTTAATCGCCAATAAAGACCGGGAGATAGCTCGTCTGGAAGGCATCTACAGACGAAATCTGGAAAAAGCTAATGTGGAGCTTTTTGATAGCCGGGCCGTTCTGGAGGATCGACACACGGTTCATCTGACGGCGGACGGACGCCGGGTGACGGCGGAACGGATTTTGATCGCCGTCGGCGCCACGCCTAACGTGGACGCTGCGCTCCCTGGCGGTGAGCATGTGATCACTTCAAATGAAGCATTTCACTTAATGGAATGCCCGCAGCGGATCGTGGTCGCCGGCGGCGGCTATATCGCTGTGGAGTTTGCGGGCATTTTCAACGGACTCGGCGCGGAGACAACTTTGCTTTATCGGGGCGAAGAAATTCTGCGCGGCTTTGACGATGATTTGCGTAAAAGCTTGCATGAAGAGATGGAAAAGAAGGGCGTCCGCGTCATTTGCGAGGATGTGTTTTCGTCGATCGAAGAGAGTGAAACCGGTCTTGTCGGACATACGAAAGGCGGTAAACGCCTTGAGGCGGACAAGATCATGTTCGCAATTGGGCGACGCGCGAATACGGCGGGCCTAGGGTTGGAGAACGCTGGCGTCGCTTTGGGTAAAAACGGTGAAATTATCGTCGACGAGCAATCCCGAACCAATGTGGACAGCATTTTCGCGGTTGGAGACGTCACCGATCGCGTAAATCTGACGCCTGTGGCCATTCGTGAAGGCCATGCTTTCGCCGATACGGTTTTTGGAGGCAAGCCATGGAGCGCGGATCATGACTTGATCCCAACGGCGGTGTTTTCTCAGCCGGAAATCGGAACGGTTGGTCTTGGCGAGCACGACGCTTTGGCGAAATTCCCTAACCTCGACGTTTATTCGGCTTCTTTTCGACCCATGAAGCATACGCTCAGCGGCCGTGATGAAAAAATGCTCATGAAGGTGATTGTTGACGCGGACAGCGACCGGGTGCTGGGGGTTCACATTCTTGGAGCCGACGCTGGAGAATTGGCGCAAGTTCTTGGAATCGCCGTACGTATGGGCGCGACAAAAGCAGACTTTGATCGCACCATGGCGGTGCATCCAACGGCTGCGGAGGAGTTGGTGACCATGAGGGAGCCGACGCGCAGCCACCGTGCTGGCGCATGATGCGTTGTTAGCGCTTGAGCTCGTCTTTCGTCGGTTTCGAAAGGCGCGTCGATTTTAAGGCGCTTCTTGTCAGTGGGGCGGCGCAATAGAGATATGAACGTGGAATATATGGACGCGCAGGAAATTACCTATTTCGGTTACGGATCTCTGGTGAATTTGAACACGATTCCGGTGAACGCAAAAGCGTCTTTAGGTGAACTGGACGGATGGATTCGCGAATGGCGCGCCGCGCCGGAGGATGGCGTAGAACGGGGAACTTGCGCGCTAACGGTGACGCCGAGAGAAGGAGTGAGCATCCGCGGCGCCATGTTGCGCGAGCCTGCGTGGCGGCTGGCGGAGCTTGAGAAGCGTGAGCGCCGCTACGATAAATTTGACGGCATTGGGAGCGCGTTTCGATCCAGCGCCGCTCATGAGGCTCCACAAGGTCTTGATCGGGCGTTTCTTTTCAAGGCCAAGGCGTCGCATTATCGCTGGGGAGACGCGCAATGCCCAATTCTGCAAACCTATCTTGATTGCGTGTTGGCGGGATTCCACTCTCATTGGGGCGAGGAAGGCGTGCGCCATTTCTTTGAAACGACGGATGGGTGGCATGTGCCGGTTCTGCAAGATCGTCGTCGTCCGCTGTATCCGCGCGCTGTTGAACTCTCGCCTGAACTTGCGCGCTATTTCGATGAGTGTTTGAAAAATATTGGCGGCGATTTGCTGGCGGCGCCCGTGGTTTGACGCAGCCTTCGCTCTGGTCACGTCTGACATTGACGTGTATAAGGCCGCGCATGCTTTGGTTCATATCTTTGGAATTGATGCAACAAAATAACAAACGCGGTCCTCTGAGCACCTGTAGATGATCGTGGCGTATGTCTTTGGGAGTATTTGAAATGGCGGAAAAGTGGACACCGGAAACATGGCGATCAAAACCGATCGTGCAAGTGCCGGAATATCCCGACATGGACGCGTTGGCGGAAGTTGAACGCCGTCTGGCAAGCTATCCGCCATTGGTCTTTGCTGGCGAGGCGCGCAAGCTGAAAGCTCAATTGGCGGATGTATGCGACGGGCGCGGGTTCTTGCTGCAAGGGGGCGATTGCGCCGAAAGTTTCGCCGAGCATCACGCGGATCATATTCGCGATTTTTTCCGCGTTTTTCTTCAAATGGCCGTGGTTCTGACCTATGCGGCCGCGCAGCCTGTGGTGAAAGTTGGCCGCATCGCCGGACAGTTCGCCAAGCCGCGTTCATCTTCCATTGAGAAGAAAGACGGAATTGAGTTGCCGAGCTATCGCGGCGACATTGTCAATGACATCGCCTTTACGGCGGAAGGTCGGACGCCAGATCCACAACGCCAGATCATGGCGTATCGTCAGGCGGCGGCCAGCATCAATCTTCTGCGCGCTTTCGCTCAAGGCGGCTTCGCCAACCTTGATCAGGTGCATGGCTGGATGCTTGGCTTCGTCAAGGACAGCCCGCAGGCCGCGCGCTACCAGGTTCTGGCTGACCGTATTTCCGAAACCTTGTCGTTCATGCGCGCTTGCGGCATTGATCCTGATACAGCTCCTCAGCTGCGTTCAACGGATTTTTTCACCAGTCATGAAGCGCTTTTGCTGGGGTATGAGCAGGCGTTCACCCGGGTCGATAGCACCACGGGCGATTGGTACGCCACATCCGGTCACATGTTGTGGATTGGAGACAGAACCCGTCAGCTCGATCATGCGCATGTGGAGTTCTTCCGCGGCGTAAAAAACCCTATTGGCTTGAAGTGCGGTCCCTCTTTGGAGCCGGACGAATTGCTGAAATTGATTGACACGCTGAACCCGGACAACGAAGCGGGCCGCTTGACGCTGATTTGTCGTTTCGGCTCCGATAAGGTCGGCGACCACTTGCCAGGGCTCATTCGTGCGGTTGAAAAAGAAGGGCGCAAGGTTGTTTGGTCCTGCGATCCGATGCATGGCAATACGATCACCGCGAACGCTTATAAGACCCGGCCTTTTGAGCGGATCTTGAAGGAAGTGGAGAGTTTCTTCGCTATCCACCGCGCTGAAGGCACCCATGCGGGCGGCATTCATGTGGAGATGACCGGCAAAAACGTGACGGAATGCACAGGTGGCGCACGCGAAGTGACCGCCGAGGATCTGGCGGATCGTTATCACACCCATTGTGATCCTCGGTTGAACGCGGATCAGGCCATTGAGCTTGCTTTCCTCGTGGCGGAAAATATCAAGACAGAGCGGGATGAACGCACCGCCGACGCGAAAGTCGCTGTGGGCTGATCCATCGCCGCTTTGCTCGCAACGTGAGAAACTCTGAAACGGGCGGCCTTGGCCGCCCGTTTTGCGTTTGAAATGAAGACCGCCGCCGCCGAACTTGAACCAATGACGGTTGCTGGATTTCGAAAATGGCTCTTAAATTCAAGGAACGGGATGAGAGGCGTGAGGAGAGATTGCGCCGAACGGAATTGCGCGGTAAATCGAACCCTATGATAGATTCTTCTTCAACGCCTGCGGACGGTCACCTCCGCCTCGCCATCGCCCAGTTGAACCCGGTTTTGGGGGATGTTTCCGGCAATTTGGAACGCGTTCGCCGCGCACGAGCGCTTGCGGGCGAACAGGGGGCTGACCTGCTGTTGTTTCCAGAGCTGTTTCTCTCCGGTTATCCGCCGGAAGATCTGGTTCTGAAGCCAGCTTTCGTGAAAGCCTGCCGTGCGGCGCTGGATGAGTTGGTGGAGGAGACCGCCGACGGCGGTCCGGGCGTTATTATCGGACTTCCGTGGCGCGAGGGCGACAAGCTTCATAACGCCGTCGCCGTTCTTGACGCGGGCCGCATTGAGGGCGTTCGTTTCAAGGTCGATCTGCCGAACTATGGCGAGTTTGACGAAAAGCGGGTGTTTCAAGCTGGCCCGCTGCCGGGGCCGGTGGGCTTTCGTGGGGTGCGCATTGGCGTGCCCGTGTGCGAAGACGCGTGGAGCGATGAAGTATGCGAATGTCTTGAGGAGACAGGCGCGGAGATTCTGCTTGTCCCCAATGGCTCGCCTTATTATCGGGGGAAAACGGAGATTCGCCTTCAAACCATGCTCGCCCGCGTCGTGGAGACGGGGCTGCCTTTGGTCTATTGTAATCAGGTTTGCGGACAAGACGAGCTCGTGTTTGACGGCGGCTCCTTCGGCTTGCAGTCGGATCGGAGCCTGGCGTTCCAAATGCCGCAGATGGTGGAAGACGTCGCCCTGACCGACTGGCGCCGGGGCGAGGACGACAAATGGCGCTGCGTTTCCGGGCCAATGGCGAGATTGCCTGATGAAGACGAAGCCAACTGGATGGCTTGCGTCCTAGGTCTTCGCGATTATGTAAACAAGAATAATTTTCCAAGCGTGGTTTTGGGCCTTTCCGGTGGAATAGACAGCGCCATTTGCGCGGCCATCGCCGTGGATGCGCTGGGGGCGGATCGCGTGCGCTCCATCATGCTTCCTTATCGTTACACCTCGACGGAAAGTCTTGTTGACGCGGAGGCTTGCGCGAACGCTCTTGGAATTAGTTATGAGACGGTGCCTATCTCCGAGCCGGTGGAAGGGTTTTTGTCCGCGCTTGGGCCCTTGTTTGAAGGAACCGATAGCGGCGTGACGGAGGAGAATCTGCAATCACGCGCGCGTGGGACAATTCTCATGGCGGTGTCGAATAAATTCGGCTCCATGGTCATCACCACCGGCAATAAATCTGAAATGTCCGTGGGATATGCGACGCTATATGGCGATATGAACGGCGGGTTCAATCCCATCAAGGATTTATATAAGACGGAAGTGTTTCACCTTAGCGCTTGGCGCAATACGCATCGGCCGGATGGCGCGTTGGGGCCGAAAGGCGAGGTGATCCCACAAAATATCATCACCAAACCGCCCACCGCTGAGTTGCGCGAGAACCAAACCGATCAGGATAGTCTTCCCCCCTATGACGTGTTGGACGATATTCTTAAATGTTTGGTCGAAGGTGAAATGTCGGTTGAAGATATCGCCGGACGCGGGCATGATCGGGAAACGATCCATCGGATCGAGAATCTTCTCTACATCGCGGAGTACAAGCGCCGGCAGTCTGCGCCGGGTGTGAAAATCACCCGCAAGAATTTCGGTCGCGACCGGCGATATCCCATTACGAACCGCTTTCGCGACCGCAGTTGAGATTCAACGACCCGCGTGCTCGCGCAATAGCCTGATTGAGGCGTGACCGCCGCGGGAAAGCCCATGACTGACTATCTATTATTTTTGCGTTCCAACGCCCGTTGGCTCTTGGCTGGCCTTGTGCTGATGTTTTTCTCCGGCTTTGGCCAGACTTATTTCATCTCGCTTTTCGCTGGCCAGTTGCGCGCCGAGTTTTCCCTTTCGCATGGTGAGTTCGGTGGAATTTACATGGCGGCGACGCTTCTCTCCGCCGCTTGCCTGACATATGTGGGTAAACTGGTGGATACTCACGCCATTGGTACGGTTGCGGTCTGGGTGATCCTGGCTTTGGCGCTTTTTTCCGCAGGGATGGGCTTTGTCGCTTCGGCGCCAATGTTGTTCGTCGTGATTTTCGGTCTACGCCTGTTTGGTCAGGGTATGATGACCCATACGGCCATGACAGGCATGGGGCGTTGGTATGCGGCCAATCGCGGGCGTGCGGTCTCCATCGCGTCTATGGGGATGCAGTTTGGCGAGGCGAGCTTGCCGATCCTGACTGTCTTGACCATCGCGTGGGTGGGGTGGCGTGGAAGTTGGTTCCTTGGTGTCGGTGTCTTGTTGTTATTGGCTTTGCCGCTCGTGGTCATTTTGTTGCGGGTTGAGCGCACGCCCAACGCCAAGAAAGCCGAACCGGTGGCGGAAGGCGGGCGGAACTGGACGCGCCGTGAGGTTCTGCGAGATCCGGCGTTTTGGGCCATTTGCACGGGAACCTTGGCTCCGCCTTTCATCGCCACGACGATTTTCTTTCATCAGGTTTATCTCGTGGAGCTTCGCGGCTGGACGATCGAGCTTTTCGCCTCGGCCTTTGTGGCCATGTCCAGCATGACGATCATTTTTGCTTTGATTGCAGGGTGGGCGATTGATCGGTTTTCCGCTGTTCGTTTGTTGCCCGGTTTCTTGATTCCTATGGGATGCGCCTGTCTTGTGCTGGCCTATGTGACGGCGCCTTGGGCGGCTTTCGCCTTCATGATGCTTCTTGGCGTCAGCAATGGTTTCAGCAGCACGCTGTTGGGCGCGCTTTGGCCGGAAATCTACGGGACGCGCTATCTCGGCTCCGTCCGCTCTGTGGTTGTGGCGATGATGGTGCTATTCTCCGCCCTTGGGCCGGGCGTCACTGGCTACTTGCTTGACGCGGGCGTGGCTTATGAAACGCAAATTGTCGGCATGGCGTTATACTGTTTCGCGATTGTCGTCGTCATGACTCTGGTTTCACGGGCTTTGGTCGCCCGGGCGGCGCAGACGCCGTCCACATAAACATGTATAGAACATCGAATCTTGCCGTTACGCTTTGATTGGAGTACCTCAGCGCTTATGACAACCGTACGCTTCGCCCCTTCGCCGACGGGCTATCTTCACATCGGCAACGCACGCCCCGCGCTTCTCAATTGGTTGTTCGCCAAACGCGAGAAGGGCAGTTTCATCTTGCGCTATGACGACACGGACACCGTTCGTTCAAAGGCTGAGTATGCGCAGGCGATCGCCGAGGACCTGGCGTGGCTCGGGATCAACCCTGATCGGTCCGAACGTCAGTCGGACCGGGTGGGAAGCTATGAGGCGGCGGCTGAAAAGCTGAAGCAAGCCGGGCTTTTGTACCCATGTTATGAGACGTCGGATGAACTGGAGCGACGGCGTTCGCGCGCGCGCGCGCTTGGCCGTCCGCCTGTTTATGACCGCGCCGCCCTCAAATTGAGCGCGGAAGAAAAAGCCGCGTTTGAAGCCGAAGGGCGCCAGCCGCACTGGCGTTTCTTGTTGCCGAATTTCACTGATGGCGATCCATTCTCCACCCAGCGCACGGAAGTCACCTGGGACGATCTGTGCCGTGGCCCGCAAACAGTTGATTTGGCCTCGCTCTCCGATCCGGTGTTGATCCGTCAGGACGGTAGCTTTCTTTATACTTTCCCCTCGATTCTGGATGACATCGAGATGGGTGTCACTCATGTGATCCGGGGCGAGGATCACGTGGCCAACACGGGCGTTCAGATCTCGATTTTCCGCGCTCTGGGCGCTGACGTTCCTGTCTTCGGTCATCATAACCTTCTGACCACAATTGACGGCGAAGGCCTCTCCAAACGTTCCGGAGCATTATCGTTGCGCTCTCTGCGCGCGGAGGGCGTTGAGCCGATGGCGGTGGCCTCTCTTGCTGCGTTAACCGGAACCAGTCATGCGATTGAGCCGGTGGCCAACATGGACGCTCTGGCTGAGATGGTGGACTTGACCACAATTTCCAAATCTTCCGCGAAATTTGATCCGGAAGACCTGAAGCCGTTAAACGCGAAGCTGGTGCATTCAATGTCCTATGACGAGGTTGCGCCGCGTCTGCAAGCTCTTGGGGTTGAAGGCGGCGCCGTCTTCTGGGCGGCCGTTCATGAAAATTGCGCCACTGTGGCGGAGGCGAAGGACTGGTGGAGCGTCGTCACGGGACCGGTGACGCCTGACGTGTCCGATGAAGATCGCGAGTTTTTGGCGGCGGCGAAAGAAGCGTTGCCGGAGGGGGCGTGGAGCGAGGCGACATGGGGCGAATGGACGTCAGCGGTGAAAGCTGCGACTGGGCGCAAAGGTCGGGGGTTGTTCATGCCCTTACGAAAGGCGCTGACGGGTTTGGCGCATGGACCGGATATGAAAGCGATGTTGCCGCTTATTGGCCGAGATAATACTCTGGCCCGACTACCCTGACGGGTTTTTTCTTTTTGACGGCCGGAGAGTTGTCCTCTTCGGCTGTTTCGCCGTGGCTAATGTCTTCTTCCTCATGCGTTTGCGCTTCAGGGCGGGTGGAAGAGGTGGCCGGAAGCCGCTTTCTTCGAGTGAGAACCTCAAATGAGCCATTGCTTTGCTCAAGATTGGGATTGTAGCCCAATAGAGCGTTCATCTTGCTGTCGGGGTCGGCGCCCGCTGGGGCTTTGAACGCTGCAACGTCGATGCTTTCACGCAAATTAGGCGCGGCGGCGCCGTCGCCATTGAGCGGCTCAAGCGAGCGCGAGCGTAAATAGCCTGCCGCGGCGTCCTCATCGCTGCGGATAAGGCTCGTCATCGTCTGGCGTTCGCCCGGGTCGCCCGAGCAACTACAGCCGTCTACATACTTTGTTCTAAACAGATTGGCGTTCGGCTCTTCATCATAGCGTGCGCCGTCCAGCGCCATGAGGTTCTCCACCGTTTCTCCGGGATTTCGGTGTACGAACAGGCGCACGTCGGCGGCGGGGCACATGGAGCGACACACGGCTTCATCGCGGCTGAAAGCTTCTTTCTTGACGGAAAAGCTGACGGGAAAGAAGAAGCCGTCGCAAGTGCGCACGCAAACTGTACGATAGTTTCCGCGGCCAAATCGGGATGAGACCAGCCCGTCGTTGTAATCGTAATGAGCTTGCGAGTAGGACGGTGAAGTTGAAGAGGACGCGCGGCGGGGGGCGTTCTCCTTTCGTGGACGCGCAAGAAAAAGATCGAGTTCGCGCTGCCGCTGCGAGGCTTGCGACGGCGGAGAAGCGCCGTGCGGGGCAATAATGTTATCTTGGCTCTGTGGTAAAAGCGGGCGTCCGTCTCCACGTGAATTTGCGTAACGGACCGTGGGAGCGGCGGCGGTCCTTGTCTGCTTTTGGGAGGCGCAGGCTTTGCGGTTGTAAGCGCGTTCAAGCTTGGCCAGTCGCCTTTGGTTTCTCCCAGCGCCGCCGGCTTTGCGGCTTTGACGTTGCAGACTTTCAAGGTTTTGTTTCATACGAGCAATTTTGGGGATGAGCGCGGCGCAGGCCGTTTGCGCGTTGGCTGCGCCGCAGGAAAAATAACGGGCGTCGCGCTGGGCCATGCCCAAGGCTTGCGCCTGTCGTTTGGCCGCCGCGTCCCATTTGTTTCCCGCCGAGCTGGAGGCCGAACGCAACTGGCCAATCTGGCGTGTGAGATCAGCGCAACTCGCAGCCCAGGATTCTTGCGCGTGAAGAATCAAGAAAATAACGCAAGCCGCTGAAATTTTTAATACTTTTGTGGATTTTTTCTTGTCCGGCATGGCTGCGGCACGTTCCTTGAGCCACTTTGGCGTGGCTATCCCTTGCTCATTTTCTCAAATGCACTATCTCCAACGCGAGCATGTTGCGCAAGGTAAGCTTGTCAGTAAGGTGAATCACGGCCTAACTCCGACTTGAGTTAGTCGAGGGCGTTGAAGTCCTCGTCGTTTAAATAATTCGCCGCAGTTATGTTTGGGAGAATTTTCATAACTATCTGAACATGTGGCGATGGATTAATGATCGGTTGCCTAGTAAAAGTGTATGGCTTGCACTTGGTTATTGAAAAAGGACTAAGCCGTGATCTCGCCTTGTTGACGATTTAATTGATTTGGCGAACTTGTGGCGTTTGTAACAGCGAGAGTAAAGATGACGGATGAGATCGAAGAAAACTCAAAGGAAGTCGAAAAAATCATCCGCTCCGAGTTCGAAAATCTTGGAGGTGGATGTTATGTTTTCAAGATTGAAGGCGGTTGCAACACCGGATTGATTATCGGCTCCGATAACATCTGCCTTATAGATCCTCAGCCGTCGGTCGAAATGCACCGTATGTTGATGAGCCGGATTGAAAAAACTGGCGACAAATCCGTGAACAGAGCCGTCTTTTCGCATTTTCATGCTCACGCCACGCTTGGCGCGTTAAATTTGCCGTCCAGTGAAATTATCTCTTCTGATTTGACCGCACGGATGCTTGAGGGACGGGGGCGTGAAAATTGCGCGCTTGAACTGGCGCGTGAACCGGAGCTTTTCGTTCGTGAACCGGACCTGATTTCTCCAGTGAGGCCGACCTTGACCTTTTCTTCGGCGCTTTCAATCATTGACGGAGAAAGTGAAATTCGCCTCATGAACCTCGGGCGCGGGCATACCATGGGCGACGTTGTTAGCCATCATCCTGAAGCAGGAGTGATTTACGCTGGCGATCTTGTCAGCAGCAATGTCAGCCCTCTGTGTCATGACGGTCATTTGTTCGATTGGGTTAAATCCTTGTCGCGGGTTCTTGCGTTTCGGCCTCAAAAAATGGTTCCAGGACATGGGGCGACGTTGAATGGCGAAAAGGCCATTGCCGCCGCCGTTGAAAAAACGCAAGTTTATCTGACGCAGCTTCTTGACTCCGTGTCTGCTTGTCTGGATGCGGAAACAAGCGAAGAAGATACCGTTTTCGCCGTCTATGATGCGTTGGCTCCGCAGTTTGAGAGCTTTGATAAGTTTGAAGACTATCTTCCGATCAATGTGGCGCGTGCGCGCGCCGAGCTTCTGGGCGCCGACCAGCCTGAAATTTGGACGCGGGAAAAGGAACAGGCGGTTCGTCTGGAGAAGACGCGTTCATAAACTACGACGAAGACGCGGTCGATGTAATTGCGCGCATTCATCAGAGGGTTAGTAAAATATGATACGTTTGGTTTTTGCTTTTCTTTTTGTTGTTATCGCCGCAGGCGCGGCGACGGCGGCGGAGGAGCCGGATCTGATTTTTCGCAAGTCCACAGTGTGGAAATTCCTGACCCCGGACCATAAGTTGGCCACCTATGCTATCGACGATCCTTTGGTGGAGGGCGTTGCGTGTCATTTCACGGTGCCGGAGAAGGGGGGCTTGTCCGGTTGGCTGGGCGTGGCTGAAGAAGTGTCGGATATATCGCTCGCGTGCAGGCAGGTCGGGCCTGTGAAATTTAAGGAAAAATTCGAGCAAGGCGCGGAAATGTATCGACAGGGACGCTCGTTCCTGTTCAAGAAAATGCGCATTGTTCGGGGCTGCGATGTTACTCGTAACGTTTTGGTTTATCTCGTTTATTCAGATAAAATCGTGGAAGGTAGCCCCAAGAATTCGACGTCGACGGTTCCTATTATGCCTTGGGGTGACTATGAAGCTGAGAAATGCGGTGCTTGGTTGGAGGACTAAACGCGTTTTCGCCGGGGCGAGTTTAAAAAGCGAATGTCGCATGCGACATTCGCTTTTTCGTCCTTTACCCGCAGTTTTTAATGGGTTTGCAGCTGGTTTTGCGCAACGCTGACGACTGCATTAGGCGTGCAAAAATGCTTTTGCAGTAAGGTCATGGTCTCGCGCGCCGCCTCACTGTTCAGGCGGTAGTAGATTGTTGTGCCGTCACGCCGGGTGGCCACAATACCTTGGGCTCGCAAAAGAGCCAATTGCTGCGACACGGTCGGCATGCGCATTCCAGTCATTTCCGCCAATTGACCGACGCTGATTTCTTCCTCCGCCATATGGCATAAGAGTACGAGTCTGGACCCCGACGCCAGAAGCTTCAGAAAATTGGCAGCTTCTTCAGCCTGTTTTTCCAAGGTGTTTAATATGTCATTCATTCCACGACGCCACGCTTTTCGGCTGTTTTAAATTATAATTACAAGATATATTTCGTGTTAACGGTATGGCCTTTTAGTTTTTGCTTATGAGGCGCGCCGCTATTCTAGGCGATTTTCAATTGCGGCTTCGAATCCGATAAGCATGAATATATTTGCTTGGCTTGAGAGCGCATGTCAACGTAACCGAGATAGAGTTGGCAGAATGATCGGGCCCGTTCCGCAGCCAACTCCAGCGGCGAAACACATTCCTTTTTGCATGGATTGCGCACCGGTTGATTGATGACGCTTGGCATTTCCAGCAAGAGCGAGCATGGGTCCGGTAATAAGGATGGAGAGGATGAAAACTGCAAGAAAATGCCGGGTCATTTGAATACTCACTCTGGTTGCCGTCGCTGATGAGTAAACACTATCCCTATGGGGCTGAACCCTGCATGAGTTGAGGTTTTATCTGATGTTCATGTAGATTAACAATGGTTTACCATAGTTCAATTTTGGTGCGGGGGGACGCAGGAGAAACGGCGTAGAGAGAATTTTATTCTCGAAAACACGCGCGTTTTTTATAACGAAAAATTACTTCGATTATTTCGCATTTAATGCGAGACGTCACCCATGAAACTAATATCCGCAGGGGAAGAGAATTTCATATTTTGACATAAAAGCCGACGTCAAGTTGCCATCTTTAAATAGTGTCGGCGTTGCGTAATTTCATATTTTACCATCTAACGTTGGTTATTTATTGGTCTGTTTCCTGTGTGATTAGGCGCTTGACCAGGCCTTTAAAAAAGGTCAGAACAAATCTCATGGAAACGATGACGCCATCATCAGTGACGAGCATAGCTCTGACGACCATTATTTGCAGCTAGCGACACCGCTGGCTGTGGCCGTTCTCCTCATGTCCTTTTGCCCTTGAGACAGATCGCCCAGGCCAGCCGGCCAGGAGAAGAGCGACATGAATGCGCACGAGGGTTTGAAGCTCACAAACACCTTGACGAAAACGAAAGACGTTTTCAATCCGATAGACCCTTCAGCCGTGCGGATGTATGTCTGCGGACCGACGGTGTATGACTACGCCCATATTGGAAATGCGCGGCCCGTCGTCGTTTTTGACGTTCTTTATCGCGTGTTGCGTCATATTTATGGATGCGAGCATGTCAAATATGTGCGCAACATCACCGACGTTGACGACAAAATAAACGCCCGCGCCGCAGATGAAGGGATTTCCATTCGTGAATTGACGGAAAAAACGGCGCGCCAATATCATCAGGACATGTCGGCCCTTAAAGCGCTGTCGCCGGATGTGGAGCCGCGCGCCACAGAACACATCCATGAAATGAAAGAACTCATCGACGCTCTTGTCGCCAAAGGCCACGCCTATGTGGCTGAAGGGCATGTTCTGTTCGATGTTCCTTCCATGAAAGACTATGGCCAATTGTCCCGCCGTTCGCTGGAGGACATGCAAGCCGGCGCTCGGGTCGAGGTCGCGCCTTACAAGAAGGATCCGATGGATTTTGTCTTGTGGAAGCCCTCAAAAGAAGGCGAACCGGGTTGGGATAGTCCTGCAGGCGTCGAAGTGAAGGGCCGTCCGGGCTGGCACATTGAATGCTCTGCGATGGCGGGTAAGCATTTGGGCGAGGTTTTTGACATTCATGGCGGCGGCCTAGACCTGACTTTTCCTCATCATGAAAACGAAATTGCTCAGTCTCGCTGCGCCCATGGCTCTAAAGTTATGGCGAATTACTGGCTGCACAACGGATTTTTACAGGTCGAAGGCGAGAAGATGTCGAAATCTCTCGGCAACTTCATCACTGTGCATGAATTGCTGGAGAGCGATGTTTTTGGCGGGCGTCGTTGGAATGGTCAAATTATTCGTTTGGCGCTGCTGATGACGCATTATCGCCAGCCAATTGATTTTACCAAGGACAGTTTGGAGGCGGCTGAAAAAGCCCTGTTGCGCTGGACGCGAGTGATCGGCGAGATCGACGGCGCCGACGCTGCGACGCTTCAGGCGAACGGGGGGGGCGAGCTGCGGGCGCCCGAGGTGGAAGCCGCTCTGCTGAATGATTTGAACACGCCCGCCGCTATCGCGCAAATGCATGCTCTGGCGAAGGCCGCCGAGAAGGGGGACCGTGAAAGCGCGCAACAGCTTGGGTCGGCTTTCTCTTTTCTGGGATTTGATGAGCGCGAACTTGCAAGCGCTCGCGCGGAAGCCGACGCGGAATCTTCTTTGGATGCAGGGCTGGAAGAGCGCGTTAACGCGCTCGTGGCGGAACGTAAGGCGGCCCGGGCCAATAAAGACTTCGCCACCTCTGACCGTATTCGCGACGAACTGGCGAGGCAGGGGATTGTGCTGAAAGACAGCAAAAATCCGCAAACGGGTGAAATTGAAACCACTTGGGAGGTTTCCTCGTGACGCGGACATTCACCACATATTCATTCAGCTGGGGCGGGGATCATGAGTAAGCAACGGATATATCTTTTCGATACGACCCTGCGTGACGGAGCGCAAACCAACGGCGTTGACTTTTCTGTTGGTGAAAAAATAGCTGTGGCGGAATTGTTGGATCGCCTCGGCGTTGACTACGTCGAGGGAGGCTATCCGGGCGCAAATCCGACGGATACGGCGTTTTTTAACGAAAAAAGGACGAAGCGCGCCAAGTTCACCGCGTTTGGGATGACCAAGCGCGCAGGACGCTCCAGCGCTAATGATCCCGGTTTGCAGACGTTGCTGGCGGCGCAGTCGGACGCCATTTGTTTTGTCGCTAAGTCTTGGGATTATCACGTCAAAGTAGCGTTGCAGACGACAAATGAAGAGAATCTTGTCTCGATCAAAGATAGCGTGCGCGCCGCTTGCGAGGCGGGCAAGGAGGCTCTGGTCGATTGCGAGCACTTTTTTGACGGCTTCAAGGCTAATCCCGATTACGCGCTGTCTTGTGTGAAGGCGGCGTATGAGGCGGGGGCGCGCTGGGTGGTGCTTTGCGACACCAATGGCGGCACGCTTCCGGATGAAATTGGCGCCGTCATCCGGCAGGTTTGCGCTCATGTGCCGGGCGATCATCTTGGAATTCATGCCCATGACGACATTGGTCATGCGGCGGCGAACTCGCTGGCGGCGATTGACGCTGGCGTGCGTCAGGTGCAGGGAACGCTTAACGGCATTGGAGAGCGTTGCGGCAACGCCAATCTGATCACCCTCATTCCCACGATCATGTTGAAGCCGGCCTATAACACGCGCTTCGAGCTTGGCGTCGATAACGCGACGCTCGCCGATCTCACGTCGATCTCCAGAGCTTTTGATGAAATGCTCAACCGGGCGCCCGATATTCAGGCGCCATATGTGGGCGCCAGCGCTTTTGTCACCAAAGCAGGTATTCACGCGTCTGCCATTTTGAAAGATCCGCAAACCTATGAGCATGTGGCGCCGGAGGTAGTTGGAAACGCGCGCCGGGTTTTAGTCTCTGATCAGGCGGGAAAGTCCAATTTGCTGGGAGAGCTGGCGAGACTTGGCATTGAAGTGGATAAGGCGGATCCGCGTCTGGACGCTTTGCTTCGCGATGTGAAGGAACGCGAATCCATTGGTTATTCCTATGAAGCGGCCGACGCGTCTTTTGAGCTTCTGGCGCGTCGTCGTCTTGGCGGGGTAGACAAATATTTTGACGTCCAGTCGTTTCGCGTGATGGTGGAGCGGCGTTTCAACGCCCTTGGCGAATTGATCACCATGTCGGAAGCCGTGGTCAAGGTGGAGGTTGAAGGCGAAACATTTATGTCGGTCGCGGAAGGCAACGGACCGGTGAACGCGCTTGATTTGGCGCTTCGCAAAGATTTAGGGAAATATCAGGCGGTAATCGATGAGCTGGAGTTGATTGATTATAAAGTGCGAATTCTGAATGGCGGCACGGACGCGGTGACGCGGGTTTTGATTGAAAGTCGAAATAAGCGTTCGAACAAACGCTGGTTTACGATAGGCGTTTCAGGTAACATTATCGACGCCTCCTTTCAGGCGCTGATTGATTCAGCCACTTACATTCTTCTCAAGTCTGGCGCGTGATTTGCGCGCCAGCGCTATCCATGAGCTCCAGATGACTTCCCATTACACGCCTCAAGACGAACGGGCGGACGCTCGGCGTCTTGGCTTTATTTGCGCGCTATCGGCTTACTTTCTCTGGGGGCTTATGCCCGCCTATTATAAGTTTACGGTGGCCACCCCTTCTGATGCGGTCGTGGCGCATCGCATCGTTTGGTCGGTGGTTTTCGTTGGTCTTTTTCTCATGTGGAAGGGGCGACTCGGCGAAGTTTGGGCGGGTTTGAAGGATCGCGGCGCCGTTACGCGCTTGGCGCTTTCCGCTTCCGTGATCGCCGTTAATTGGTTGGTGTTCATCTGGGCTATCGACGAGGGGCGGGTATTGGAGGTCAGCTTCGGCTATTTCACCAACCCGCTGGTTTATGTGGCTGTTGGGATGATTGTTCTCAAGGAGAAGGTGCGGGTGGCGCAAGGATGGGCTATCGGCATCGCGGCGCTTGCAGTGGCGCTTCAGGGATTTGTTTTGGATAGCTTTCCCTGGATTGCGGTTACGCTCGCCTTGTCTTTCACGGCCTATGGCTACATTCGTAAAACTGTGTCTGTTGGCGCTACGCCGGGTTTAATGATCGAGGCGGTTCTTCTGGCTCCTTTCGCTCTCGTCTATCTGATATGGGCCGGCTATTTTGAGAATGTGGAAAATGTTTTTCCCGTGAGCAATCCCACGCTTTTCCTGCTGCTTGTAGGGACGGGGGCGGTGACGGCGGTTCCATTGGCGCTCTTCGCCGCCGGCGCGAGGCTTCTGCCATTAACGACGATCGGGTTCTTGCAGTATCTCGCGCCGAGCATTCATTTCTTTTTCGCCGTTTGGGTTTATCATGAGACGCTTGATCCCATGCGTTTGGGAACTTTCGCTTTGATTTGGTTGTCTCTGATTATCTTCAGCGTCGACGCGTTTCGTAATCGTTCAAAACCGGTCAAGCCGCCAATTGCTTGACCGGTGATCCACCTCACCACAGCGGAAGAGAATTATAGCTGTCGCAGCTGGGCGACGGCTTCGCCTTTTGCGTCCTGATTGTCGGCGCCGCGCGATAACAGACGTTGCAATGTGGGGATAGCTTCGTCAATGTCGTCGCACATATGATAATCTACTTCGAACCCGCGGCGGATGAAGTCTTCGCCGGTCATATGACCCAGCAAACTGTGCAAAGGCGCCCAGAAATTTTCGATATTGGCGAGAATGATCGGTTTGCTGTGTTGGCCTAATTGCCCCCACGTCATCATCTCAACGACTTCCTCCAGAGTGCCGACGCCGCCGGGAAGGGCGATAAAGGCGTCGGCGCGCTCAAACATCAACCGTTTACGCTCGTGCATGTCTTCCGTGACGATTAATTCGGCGATGTCATGCATCATGACTTCGCGTTCTTCCAGGAAGCTTGGAATGACGCCGGTGACATGGGCGCCGTGGTCGCGCGCCGATTTCGCCACTGCTCCCATCAACCCGATTGAGCCGCCGCCGTAAACGAGATTTAGCCCCGCTTCGGCGATCAATTGTCCTAACCGAACGGCAGCGGCGTTATATGAGGGGTGTTTCCCCACGCCGGAGCCGCAATAAACGCAAATGGTCTTTAAATTTATCATAAATCCTGTTTCGCACCGGGAAGGCTTTGCGGTCAAGAGACAGATGCATTATCTCATCTATGTGACATTCATTCGCGCAGCGTGAGTGCGTGAAACCATGCGCTCATGATTATTAAGCGTAGTTTTGTTAAATTGAAGGTTCGCGCGAATAGATTCGCTGTGAGACGTTGGCGGTGATCGTTTCAGAAATATCTGAACAATATTGGAGTAGGTCGGCAAATGAAACATTCCAGGCGAGGCCATTGGGGACTTTTAATTGGCGTCGCCATTGTCGCCGTCGCAGTGATCTTGTTCTTGTTTCGTGACCAGATTACGTCCAGCTCTTTCCTGATTGACGGTTCACGCACGTCTTCAGCGACGCGGGCTGGGAACGGCGGCGTGGTTGATGGCTCTGAGGACGTTTCGGTGAAAGATCCGGTCGTGTCGAAGCCGTTGCAATTGCAGAAGGACGTCACTGAAGAAGCGAGCGTGGATGAGTCTGAAAAACAATCGGCCTCCACCTCCGCAATTGATGATCGCGCTGCAGATCCCAAATCTGAAGACGGGGCTCAAACCGACGCCTCCGACGCCGTCGCTCAAACGCCTCGTTTTGACGTCGTTGGCGTGGAGCCTACGGGTGAGACGGTTGTCGCGGGCCGCAGCGAGCCGGGGGCCATTGTCGCGCTGCTCGCCAATGGCCGCGTTGTCGGCAAGGACGTCGCCAACGCCTCTGGCGAATTTGCGATTATTTTGGAAGAGGCGTTAAAGCCTGGGGATTACGACGTTTCGCTTGAGTCGCGCGCTGATGAAAACGCCGCGCCGCGCCGTTCAACGCAGAGCGCTTCGGTTTCAATTTCCTCCGAAAAGGACGAGGCGCCTTTGGTGGTTGTGAACACGCCGGGGGAAGCGTCCAGAGTTTTGCAAAAACCGCAAACGATCACCGCCTTGGAGGAAGACGGGGGCGTGGACGAGAAGCCGGTGGCTATGGCTGCGGCTGACGCCATGGTGGATGACGGCGCGGGCAAAGGCGAAGCCTCTTCTGCTTCCACTTCGATGGAGCAGGATAGCTCCGCCGGGCGGGAGGGCCGAGCCGTAGCAAACACTGGTTCTGAAGAGGCTGCATCGCAAACGCCGGCTCCGAAAGTGAGCGTGGAGGCTGTCGAGGCGGAAAAAGATCAATTATTCGTTGCTGGCGCTGGTGAACCGGAAAAAGACGTTCGCGTTTATGTGGATGATAAGCTGGTGGGCCAGACGAAAGCCGGCGATGACGGCAGATGGCTTCTTGAGACCAAGAAAAAGATAGCGCCCGGAGAAATCGACGTTCGCGCCGATCAGCTTTCCGACGAGCAAGGCAAGGTGGATGCAAGGGCGCAGGTGACGTTTTCGCGTGCGGATGACGAAGTGATCTTGCGCCCGGTGTCTTTGCGTTCAAGCGGTTCGGGCACGACAGGTCCGAGCGGGCAAGTGAGCGCCGCCGCGCCGAGCATGATCATTCGCAAGGGCGATAATCTTTGGACGATTTCCCGCAGACTTTATGGTGACGGCGTGCGTTACACGTCGATTTATCAAGCCAATCTGGAGCAGATACGTGACCCGGACCTGATTTATCCCGGGCAGGTGTTTGTTTTGCCTGTGGGCGACAAGAGTTGGACGAATCCGGAAAACTGAGTAATCGGCGGCTGGTTGGGAGCGCTTTCAATCAGCCGCGCCGTAATGAATTTATTGCGTAGGTGTTGTGATCGTTTAATTTATCGTATAATACCGATCTATCGTTGAATTGCGATTTATTGACATGCCCCAATGACTTCGGTTCGAAAACGCGCCCTGTCAGGGCAATTGATTGACGGCTGATGGCGTGAAGTTGGCTCGTGTCTTGAAACGCAGTTGCTGAGACTGTCGGGAAATGCGGAAAATCCATGTCTTTTCAAAATGATAATAAGGCGTCGTTGAGATCGTGCGGAACGTCCGACGAGTTGCTGGCCGCTATGTTCAAAGCTTTGGGGCATCCGATCCGTTTGCAGATACTTAAAGAGCTGGCGGGCTCCAGCAAACTTTGTTGCGGGGCGCTTGTGTCCAGATTGCCTCTGGCGCAGTCGACTGTTTCGCAGCATTTGAGCGTTCTGAAGGAGAGCGGCTTGATTGGCTGTGACGTTGAAGGACGTCGCTGCTGCTATTGGATTAACGCTGATGTGATTGCGAAAGGCGGCGATTTGGCGCGAGACCTGTTTCAATCCATTTTGGCGGGTGCGTTATTGTCTACGGGCGGCGCCGTTGAAACAGCCGCATCCGTCTCCGGTTTGAATTCTCATTAAAAACAATCCCCAGCTGGGCGACGCATAGTAAAAGCTCCGGCCTCAAGCCCCGGTTCGCCGTCTCGCGAGCTAAAGGAAAAATCATGAAATTTCGCGCTAAAGGCAAGCCAGAAACCCCAAAAGAGAAAATTTCGGCCGATGATGGGTCAACGGTGAACGCGCTGCGCAATTTGTGGCCTTATATCTGGCCGTCGGATCGCCCTGACCTTAAGTCGCGGGTGACCTTGGCTATGCTGGCTTTGGTGGTTGCGAAAATCATCACGGTTTTCTCGCCCTATTTCTTTAAGTGGGCGACGGATGCGCTGACGGGCGAGGAGAGCTTTGCAGGCGTTCCGAGTTTTCTGGTGGCGCCGGTGATGCTTGTCGTGGCGTATAACGTGGCGCGGGTGTTGTTCGTCGCGTTTAACCAGCTTCGTGACGCGCTTTTCGCCCGCGTTGGTCAACACGCCGTTCGCCAGCTTGCGGATATGACCTTTCGGCACATGCATGACCTGTCGCTTCGCTTTCACCTTTCCCGGCGCACGGGCGGCCTGTCGCGGGTGATTGAGCGCGGGGTCAAAGGCATTGAGAATATTGTCCGTTTCACCATTTTGAACGGCATGCCGACGATTTTTGAGTTCGCCATAATGGCGGCTGTAATCTGGTGGCAGTTCGGTCTGGATTATCTTGTCGTCGTGGCTTTGATGATCGTCGCATATGTTTGGTTTACGATCACTACTTCAAATTGGCGCATCAATATTCGCCGCGATATGAATGAGAGCGACACGGAGGCGAATTCCAAAGCCGTCGATAGTCTTTTGAATTTCGAAACGGTGAAATATTTTGGCAATGAAGAGATGGAGGCGCGCCGTTTTGACGAATCCATGGCCGGATATGAAAAGGCGGCGACGCGAACCTGGACGTCGCTTGCCTGGTTGAATTTCGGGCAATCGGCGATACTTGGCGTAGGTATGGCGATTTGCATGGTGCTTTCGGCTCGCGCCGTTATGGCGGGAGAGCAGACTATTGGCGACTTCGTCATGATCAACGCCTTGCTGCTGCAATTGTCGATACCGCTCAACTTCATTGGTTTTATCTACAGGGAAATTCGTCAGGGGCTGGCGGATATTGAGGCGATGTTCTCATTGCTGCATGTGGCGCCGGAGATTGTTGATAAACCGAACGCGCCTGCGTTGAATATTGAAAGCGGAACGATCCGTTTTGAGGATGTGACATTTCATTATGACGCGGAGCGTCCGATCCTGAAAGGCGTCAGCTTCGAAGTGCCAGCAGGGGAGACTGTGGCCATCGTTGGGCCGTCCGGCGCGGGAAAGTCCACCATATCGCGGCTTCTTTTCCGCTTTTACGACGTCTCTGGCGGACGCATTACAATTGACGGGCAAGATCTGCGCGAGGTGACGCAGAGCAGTGTGCGCTCGGTCATTGGCATGGTGCCGCAAGATACGGTTCTTTTCAATGAAACCATTGCGTATAATGTCCGCTATGGGCGACCGGCGGCTTCCGACGAGGAGGTGGTGGAGGCGGCCGCCATGGCGCAGATATCGGACTTTATCGCCCGATTGCCGCAAGGTTTCGATACTGAAGTCGGCGAACGCGGATTGAAGTTGTCGGGGGGCGAGAAACAGCGCGTGGCCATCGCCCGAACAATCTTGAAGGCGCCGCCGGTGTTGATTCTGGATGAAGCGACGTCGGCGCTTGACACCCATACGGAGCGCGAAATCCAGTCCGCTCTTGATTTAGTGTCGAAAAATCGCACCACGCTTGTGATCGCGCACCGCTTGTCCACGGTTGTGAACGCTCAGACCATTCTTGTTCTGGAGGCGGGAGTGATTGTGGAGCGAGGAACTCATGCGCAGCTTCTGGAGAAAAACGGTCTTTATGCGTCAATGTGGGCGCGCCAGCAGGAGGCGAATGAAGCCGAGGAGCGTTTGCGGGCGGCGCGTGAAAGTGACGCCGGCTATGTCACTCGCGGTCCCAGACTGGAGCCGGAGGCTTAAGAGTTGCGGTCCATGACGGACTTGCCGCGTCACTTGCGTTTGCGCCATTGATTTTACGGCCTGTTATGGTGCAAATGGAGGTCTCGCATTACCGCTGACCGCAGGTTATCTTGATGCGGTTTCACGGATGCGTTGCTAAATTTCAGATAAGGGATGAAATGAACCGCCATGTCGCTCGCTGACACAATTTCCAAAACGATGGTTCCGATCCACCGCGAAGGGTGGCCATTCATCGCCATTGCCGCAGCGGTGACGATTATTCTTGGCTGGTTTTGGTCGCCGATCTTTTGGATCGGGCTCATTCTTACCGGTTGGGTTTGTTATTTCTTCCGCGATCCGCCGCGCGTGACCCCTGTGGCCGAGGGACTTGTGGTTTCGCCGGCCGATGGCACGGTCTGTCTGATTGGCGAGGCTACGCCTCCTATGGAGCTTGATATGGGAAGCGAGCCCTTGATGCGGGTTTGCATTTTCATGAATGTGTTCAACTGCCATGTGAACCGCGCTCCCATGGCGGGGCGCGTCGCGCGCGTCGCTTATAAGGCGGGAAAGTTCTTTAACGCCGAGCTGGA
This sequence comes from Stappiaceae bacterium, assembly GCA_048265185.1. Classification (GTDB taxonomy): domain Bacteria; phylum Pseudomonadota; class Alphaproteobacteria; order Rhizobiales; family Stappiaceae; genus JBLXBZ01. Next base: position 197,088 of record JBLXBZ010000001.1, read on the forward strand.
CAAGGCAAGCGAACATAATGAACGCAACGGTTTGATCATTGAGAATGGGGATACGCGCATTGGTGTGGTCCAGATCGCTGGGCTCGTGGCGCGCCGCATTGTTTGTTTCGTGCATGAGGGCGAGAATATCGGCGCTGGCGAGCGTTTTGGCTTAATCCGTTTTGGTTCGCGTCTTGACGTTTATTTGCCGTTGGGCGTCGAGCCGCAAGTGGCCATTGGTCAAACGATGGTCGCGGGGGAAAGCGTTATCGCCAATTTGCGCGCTCCCGCACAGACGCCCCTTGTAACGCGCGCAAATTGAAGCAATGCGGATCACGCCAGAGATGAAGGTGACTTTTTGAGCGCTCCCTTTCCCCCTTATGATCCGGGTCCGACGCGGCGGCGTCAGCAACGCGCGCCTAAATTCAAACGCGTTCCGCTGCGTTTGATCCTACCCAATCTCGTGACCTTGCTGGCGTTATGCTCCGGTCTGACCGCCATTCGCATGGCGCTGGAGGAACGCTGGGACTTCGCCATCGGCGCGATTGTTCTGGCCGCTATTTTGGACGGCCTTGACGGGCGCGTCGCGCGGCTGGTCAAGGGAACGTCGAAATTTGGCGCCGAACTGGATTCTCTTGCGGATTTCGTTAATTTTGGCGTCGCTCCTCCGCTCATCCTCTATTGCTGGTTGCTCAATGACGTTAAGTCCTTGGGGTGGATTGCGGCGCTGATTTTCTCAATCTCCATGGCCTTGCGGCTGGCTCGGTTCAATGTGTCGGTGGACGATCCTGACAAGCCTGCATGGTCAGTGAACTTCTTTACCGGCGTGCCTGCGCCCGCTGGCGCTTTGACGGTTCTGCTTCCCGTTTATCTTGAGTTTTTGGGACTTCCTCACTGGAGCGTTTTCGCGCCGGCGGTCGCGCTATATGTGGTTGCGGTCGCCTTGTTGATGGTTAGTCGGTTGCCTACCTATTCAGGTAAAAAGGTGGGTATGCGCATTCGTCGCGATCTGGTTTTGCCGCTGTTTGTGGCGGTGGTGCTGGTTGTGGCGCTTTTGGTCAGCTATCCCTTTGAAATGCTGAGTTTGGCCACCATCGGTTATTTGATTTCCATTCCGCTGGCGTGGCGTTCGTATAATTTTTATCGCACCGGCGCGGCGGAAGCTTTTGAGGCGTGCGAGGACGATATCGACGTTGATGAAGACGATGCTTCGCCTCTTGACGATTTGCAGGAGCGGGACAAGGACGACGCCGGCTGATACGTATTGTAGTCCACGGTGAAAATTGAACGTTGGAATGAGAACGCCAGCCGTTGATGAAACAACGGCTGGCGTTTTGTCGTGAATAGAGAGGGATTCGCCGGCTTTTGGGCGTTTACGTTTACTCGGCGGCGAGGGGTTTTTGATCCGTTACCGCGCTTATGGAGGAGGGAAGCGTGATGACTGACGCCGTTGGGTTTTTTGTCTGCTCTGGATCGGCGGCGGTTTTTTGTTCCCCGTCATCCTCTATTTTTTCGCCGTTTTCTTGTTTTCTCCAGCTCCGCCATTGGCTTGCCCATACGCTTGGCATGGCCAGCATGGTTGGAATGACGATCAGCGTCAGCAGGGTGGAGAAGGCGAGGCCGGAAATCACCGCCGTGGACAATTGCACCCACCAGATGGCCGTGATGCTTCCAACGCTGGTGACTTGATTGAAGAAATCGAAATTGATTTGCGTCGCCATGGGGATCAGGCCGGCGATGGTCGTCGTGGTTGTGAGCATGATCGGGCGTATGCGCTGCGCTGAGGTTTTCAGCGCCGCGTCAAGCGGCGTGAGGCCATCTTCTAGGAACCTGTTATAGGTGTCGATGAGAACGATTGCGTTGTTGACGACGATGCCGGCTAATGCGACGACGCCAGTTCCGGTCATGATAATCGAGAACTTTTGACCAGTGATCGCCATGCCAAGCAACACGCCCAGCACCGACATGATCACGGTGGAGAGCGTCAGGATCGTTTGGTAGAAGCTGTTGAACTGGGTCACCAGAATGATGAACATCAGGAACAGGGAGCCGATCATCGCCTTGAAAAGAAACTCTCCGGATTCTTTTTGCTCTTCATCCGCTCCGCGGAATTTGAAGTGTACGTTTTCAGGCCAGCTCTGACTATCGAGCCATTCGCCAAGCTCTTTGACTTTATCATCGGGCAAAACGCCGTCTTCAGATTTCACGTTGGCCTGAACGTTCATCGCGAAGAGCCCGTCGCGCCGGGTTATTGACGACACTTTTTGCTGGGGCGTGCGCGTGACGAAATTGGAGATGGGAACGAGGCCGAGAGGCGTTTGCAGTCTAAGCGTGTCGAACCTGCCTAGCGTACGCTCGTCCTCCGGAAGCCTGACGCGAATGTCTACTTCGTCTTCAGAGTTGTCCGGACGGTAGTTTCCGATCAAAATACCATTGGTTACGAGCTGGATCATAGCGCCGACGGAGCTGATCCCTGTCTGATAGCGTCCAGCCTGCTCCCTGTCGATGTCCAGGCGCCACTCGATGCCGGGCAGGGGCAGATCGTCTTGCTGGTCGCGTACGCCTTCCATCTGGTCCACATGCGCGCGCACGCGCGCGACAGCGGCGGTGACCGCCTCATAGCTTGTCGACGTGATTTGAAGACGAACGTCCTTGCCTGTCGGTGGACCGCCTTCAATTTGGCGAATTTCGACCTTTATTCCGGGAATGGGCGCGGTCTTGGTTCGAATTTCCTCAAAAATCTCCGCGGCGTTGCGACGGCAGCAATAATCGGCCAGCTCAAGATTAAGCTCTCCGATCACATCCGCCGGTTTGTCTTGTCCATCGCTGCTTTTGCCGCCGCTTGTATTGGTCGACATGATGACGTTCTTGACGCCGGGAATGTTAAGCGTGACGCGCTCGACCTTATCGACCAGCGCCAATGACTCCCGCGATGACATATTGCCGCGAGCGGAAACCAGAATAACCGCGACGGATGGCTCTTCATCCACGAAGAATTCCACGCCGGCGGCGTTGTTCATGAAAGCTCCGACGCAGCCCACGCTAATTAGCGCGACGCCGATCACCACGGCGATGTTGCCCAAACGCGTGCCCGCGCAATATTTCAGCATACGGACGTAGGCGCCGGTGACGCCGCGGACTTGCTTAACGTCGAACTCTGTTTCGGCGGAGAGCGCCTTGGCGGCTAGCTGTTCCTGCTCGGCGATTGCGCGTGCGCGTTGTCGTGAGAAGCGCATAACCGGTTTTAGAATGCGCCATGCGATGAGAGAAGCGAGAACGCCGACGGCGATGGCCAGCGGAAAGGCCGTCCAAAGGGGAAGTTGAAATGAGGAGGCGCCATCTCCGGCCTGTGGCTGGCTCAAGGCGCGTCCAACGCCAAAGGCTACCGCCAGCCCGGCGAGCCCTGCGAATATCCATTCGCCATTGCGCCCAACCCATCCGGAGAACGTCGAAAGAGCGCTTCCCGTGACCGGAAGGAAAACAAGAGCGGTGAGAAGCGAGGCCGACAGGACGATGATCACCATGATCGGCAGGTAGCTCATGAACTCGCCCGGAACGCCGGGCCATAGCAACATAGGCAGAAAAGCGGCGAGAGTCGTCGCCGTGGAGGAGACGATCGGCCAGAACATTAGTTTGGACGCGCGAATATAGGCCTCTTGCTCCACCATGCCTTCGGCGATCTTGCGGTCGGCGTATTCCACCATGACGATGGCGCCGTCTACAAGCATGCCGACGGTCAGGACGAGACCGAACATGACCATCGTATTGACGGTCATGCCGATGGTCGACAGGATCAGGAAGCCAATCATGAAAGAGGTGGGGATGGAGAGACCCACCAAAAGCGCGGATCTCGGGCCAAGCGTGGCTACGACGACAATCATCACCAGAAAAATCGCGGTGAGGATCGAGGATTGCAACGATCCCAAAATATCGCGAATATTATCGGATTCATCGAGGAGGAAATCGATCCGGATGCTTTGGGGCCAGTCTTTGGTCGCGGCTTCGACGGCGGCGCGCACCGCCTCGTTGTTTTCGATGATGTTGGCGCCCTTGCGTTTCACCACGCCGATAGAGATTGCGGGCTTCCCGTTGATGCGCGTGAAAGTGGACGGATCTTTGAAGGTTTTGCGAATGTCGGCGACGTCGCCAATGGTGACGACGCCCTCTCCATTTTGTTTGATCGGCAATGCGAAAACATCATCTCGATTTTCCACCAACCCGGGTACTTTTACGTTGAAACGGCCTTTTCCGCCGTCAATGAAGCCTGCCGGAACCAGTTGGTTGTTTTGCGTCAGAGAGTTGAGAAGCTCCTGCTGGGTGATGTTGTAAGATTCCAGTTTCATGGAATCGATGATCACTTCCAGCAGTTCTTCCCGGTGTCCCGACAGACTGGCTTCTAGAACCGTTGGCACGGCTTCAATTTCGTCTTTCAACCGCCGGGCGTTTCGATAAAGTGTGCGCTCGGGAACGTTGCCGGATAAAGTGACGTAAATTGTTGGAATAAGAGAGAAGTTTGTTTCCGAGACGGTAGGTTCCTCCGCGTCGGCGGGGAGCTTGGACTTGGCTTGGTCAACCTTGTCCCGGACATCGGCCAAAGCCTTGTCCTTGTTGAAGTCGATGTTGAACTCCAATACGACGCCAACATGACCTTCCGCAGAGATCGTGGTGATCTCTTTCAAGCCGTCAAGGCTGCGCAGGGCCGTTTCCATGGGGCGGGCGAGCAGGCGTTCAGCGTCTTCCGGAGATACGCCTTGCTGGGTGATGGAGACATAAAAGACCGGAATGTCGATGTCAGGGTTAGATTCTTTGGGAACGGTCAAATAGGACATAACCCCGGCGGCGACCATCAACAGCATCAAGGTGAGGACGGTTCGGGGGCGGCGCAGAACAGCTTCAAGCATGTTGGTCATTTGGAAGAAGCCTCAGCTGCTTTGACGACGGGTTTTACGAGCTGCCCCGTGACGACGTAGTCCTGACCGACGGTGATGATCCGGACTTTTTCCGGGAGCCCTTTAACCCAAATCCCTTGCGTGTCGCCGGCGATTATGTCGACCGGCGCGAACCGAACGGTGTCATCCGCCATCACCGTGCGCACGCCAACTGTTCCAGCGTCGTTGAGAGACAAAATTCCAGGAGAAATTTTGTGGGCCATTTCTTCTTTAAGCGAGACGAGGGCGCGCGCCGTGACGCCGTCGCGCAAGCTTAGATCAGGATTGGGGATTTCAATTTCAATTCGAAAGGTGCGGGTGCTCGGCTCGGCGGCGGTGGAGATATAGCGAATGACGCCCGACACGCTCTCTCCCGTAACAGCTTTAACATGAGCAGTCTGGCCGATTTTTATCTTAGCAATGTCTTGTTCCGAGACCTGAGCGATCATCAGCATGGGGTCTGCGTCAATGACAGTGGCGCAGGCCTGACCCGCCGCCAGAATAGTTCCCACTTCCGCCATAGGGCTTTCTACCACTCCGTCGACCGGAGACGCTATGCGCGTGCGCTCCAATTCAATTTGCGCCACTTCCAGCTCCGCGCTCGCCGCGTTCATTGCGGCTTTTTTGGCGGCGACGCTGTTTTTGGCGCTAAAGCCTTTGGTGTTGAGAGATGAGGCGGCTTCAAAATCGAGCTTCGTTTGGGCTAATTTGGCCTCAGCCTCTAACACCCGCGCCTTTCGGGCCCCAATGTCCAACTCGCAGAGCACGTCGCCTACGGAAACTCTTTGTCCCTCGCGCACCAGCCGTTTGGCGACGCGGCCTGTTGTTTCGGCGAGAACGCCGACCCGGGCGTCCGCTTCGGTCCTGCCGCGAATCTCCAGCGTTCCTGTGTGAGGCGTGGCCACCAGTTCTTCCACTTGCACGGAAAAAAGAGCTGTCTCGTCGTCTTTGCTTCTTTGGGCGGGGGGCGGCGTGCCGTTTTCAGAGCTCGTCTGCCCGCCAATGACTATTGAGCCGGTCGCCATCCACCATGTAATTCCGGCGGCGAAGCCGGCGGCCAAGACATACGAAAACCGAAAACCCATTCTATATTCTCCATGGCGCTGAGGTATCTTAATCAGATATAGCGAAGCCCGTTCGCATAAATTGATCGTCTCAGCTTGGACGTGGCGTCTGGCGTCATTGACGTTGGTTGCTTTTAGTTGTGCAGCTCTTAAGTGTAAATACGGCGGTTTAACGTCGATGCAATGACGTTTGGCGTTATTAACGGATGTTTCGGTATTTTCTTAAAGGCTTAAATATTCTGGTCGCCTTGGCTGGCAATGTGTAATTTTGCGTATGAGAAACGGCGCTGGCGTTAATTTTACTGGGAAAATCCAGCGCTTATCATACATGAACGTCATGTTCGCTGAGGAAAAGACATTGCATGTCCGGGCTGAGTGAGTTTCCATTGTGTGCAGGTTCACCTGAATGGGATTCGTTGACATGTCTGAAGCCTACCCGCGCGATATGATTGGCTACGGCCGCACTCCGCCAGATCCGCGCTGGCCGGGAGGCGCGAATGTCGCGGTGCAATTCGTGCTGAATTACGAAGAGGGCGGTGAGAATTCCATTCTTCATGGAGACGGCCAGTCGGAAGCGTTTCTTTCGGAAATCATCGGCGCTCAACCCTGGCCGCGCCAGCGGCATATGAGCATGGAGTCCATTTATGAATATGGATCGCGGGCGGGGTTTTGGCGCTTATGGCGCATGTTCAACCAGCGTAAGACGCCAGTGACGGTTTATGGGGTGGCGACTGCTCTGGCGCGAAACCCGGATGTGGTTGAAGCGATGAAGGAAAGCGATTGGGAGATCGCCTCTCATGGTCTTAAGTGGATTGATTATCGGGATTTCTCAAAAGAAGACGAACGACGCCATTTGTTGGAGGCGATACGAGTTCATGAAGAGGTCACGGGGACGCGGCCGCTTGGCTGGTATACGGGGCGCACGTCTGAATTCACTCGCGATCTAGTGATGGAGGAAGGTGGGTTTCTTTATGACTCGGACAGCTACGCCGATGATCTTCCTTATTGGGTGGAAGGCGCGCGTGGTCCGCATCTCGTCATTCCTTATACGCTGGACGCCAATGACATGCGTTTCGCTTCTGCGCAGGGCTTTAATTCCGGCGACCAGTTTTACGCCTATCTCAAGGATAGTTTCGATACGCTTTATGCCGAAGGCGAAGCCGGCGCTCCCAAAATGATGTCCGTGGGGCTGCATTGCCGGCTCGCCGGTCGTCCCGGCCGGGCGGCCGCGCTGGCGCGGTTCATGGATTATGTCATGTCACATGAAAAAGTCTGGCTTCCGCGGCGTATCGATATCGCATGGCATTGGCACGCCAATCACGCCCCGGGGTGAGAGAGCGCGGCGAAAGCCATTTATGAAGCGATGAAAAATTGAGCTGAAGACCATGTGCGCTGTTGGGAGCCGATATGGTGAGAGCCACTAAGAATATTCTTTTCATCATGTTTGATCAGCTTCGGTTTGATTATCTGAGCTGCGCCGGACATAAAACATTGCATACGCCGCATATGGACGCTCTTGCGGCGCGGGGCGTGCGTTTCTCCAGATGTTACGTGCAGTCGCCCGTTTGCGGTGCTTCGCGCATGAGTTTCTACACCGGGCGCTATGTGCACTCGCATGGAGCGGCGTGGAATAATTTTCCGCTAAAAGTGGGGGAGCTGACCCTTGGAGATCACTTGCGCGTTTGCGGGGCGGAGAGTTGGTTGATCGGCAAGACTCATATGAAGGTTGATCTGGAGGGAATGGAGCGCCTTGGTCTTTCCCTAGACTCGGTGATAGGCGCGCGGGTTGGCGAATGCGGGTTTGACGTTTTTGCGCGCGATGACGGTCTTTGGGGCGAGGGGCCGAATGGTTTCTACGACAGCAAGCGCTCTCCCTATAATGAATATCTCAAACAAAAGGGCTATCCGTCAGAAAATCCTTGGCATGATTTCGCCAATGCTGGAATTGACGAGGCGGGCCACATGGCGTCCGGCTGGTTCATGGAGCATGCGGATAAACCCGCCAACATTCGCGAAGAGGATTCCGAAACGCCGTGGCTTACAGGTCAAGCGATCGATTTTCTTGACCAGATGAGCCGTGAAAAAAAGGACGGCTGGTTGTGCCATCTGTCCTATATCAAGCCTCATTGGCCGTATATTGCGCCAGAGCCCTATCACGCCATATATGGCGCGCAGGACATCCAAGCCCCTTGCCGAGATAACGCGGAGCGCATTGATCCTCATCCGGTTTATGATCAATTCATGCGAAATCCCATAGGGCGGGCCTTTCAACGTGATGAAGTGCGCGAGAAAGTCATTCCCGCCTATATGGGGCTGATCAAGCAATGCGACGATCAGATGGGACGGTTATTCGCGCATCTTGAGCGTCTTGGCCGTATGGAGGATACAATGATCGTCATCACCTCCGACCATGGCGACTATCTCGGCGATCATTGGTTGGGGGAGAAAGACCTTTTTCACGAACAGTCCGTGAAGGTTCCCCTCATTATTTACGACCCTTCCTGCGCGGCCGATAAAACGCGCGGTTCAACTTGCGACGAATTGGTGGAGAGCATTGATCTGGTTCCCACATTCATTGAGGCGCTGGGCGCGCGCCCGCCAGCGCATATCGTTGAAGGCCGGTCGCTGAAGCCTTTTCTCGAAGGGAGCCTGGCAGACGACTGGCGCTCCTTCGCGGTGAGTGAATATGATTTTTCAGCGACGCAAATGGCGGCCAATATGGGGCTTGAGCCGAAAGACGCCCGGTTGTTCATGGTGGCGACGAAGCGTTGGAAGCTGATTCATGCGGAAGGGCGAGATAAAGCCGGGCCTTTTCGCCCCATGTTGTTTGATCTTGAAAGCGACCCGGAGGAGTTTCATGACCTTGGCGCGAATCCGGCCTATGCGCCCATAATCGCGCAGATGTATGATCACCTTGGCCAATGGGCCCGGCGCGGTTCGCAGCGCACCGCCATATCAGATGAACAGATTATCGCCTCGCGCGGCGGTTCGGACGGTAAAGGCATTTTAATCGGCGTTTATGAAGAGGTTTCCGTGCCGGATCAGGTGAAGGCGAAATACAAGGGAAAAGCTAAAGGACGCTATGTGTCTTAAAGTATTGAATCAATTAATAATTTTTATTATTTAAATTCAATGACTTGATTGTTTTTCTTGTGAATGTGATTCATGCCCGGCGCGCTGGGCGCCGGGCATGTTAATTCAAGCGACGCGCAAATGAGAGACGTTTTTTCGCTCACTCTTTTGCTCGATCAACGCTCGGTGAAGAGCGATGATCGTCGCGTTGAAATCATCATTGTCGACCACGACCTGTAAATCGACTTTGCGCATCAGGTCATGGAAGCCCAACGGCTCGATATTTGCCTCATGCAAGGCGCTAAGCGCTTTGACGGCGATTCCTGCGGAGCGAATATCCCGGCCGATGGCGGAAACGATCGCAACTTTGCGCGACGATAGAGACGCGGACGGGAAGGCTTTGGTCAAATCGCTCTCGACCCGTTTGATCGCTTTCATCGATCCCTTCAAGAAGTGAGTGATCGTATTGGCGTTGGACGTTTTAGCGACGATTTGTACGCTATGCCGCTTAAGCGCGTCGAGAATGGCGCTGTCATAGCCTTTCACGCCGACCATATCCTGCTCGAAAAATTCGAAGGCGAAGACGTTTTGCAAGCCAGTTACGATTTCCACGCGTGGGCTGTCCGCGGCGAGATCGGCGCGGATCAATGTGCCGGGGTGTTCCGGCTCAAAGGCGTTTTTCACCCGAAGTGGAATATCCGCCTGGCGCAGGCTTTTCGCCGCGCGTGGGTGAATGGCTTCCATGCCCATGTTGGAGAGCTGGTCGGCCACGTCGTAATTGGTTTCGCCAATAGTGCGAACGGCGTCAGCGCCCACCAGCCTCGGGTCGGCGGAGGAGAGGTGGAACTCTTTGTGAATAATCGCTTCATTGGCTTTCGTGACCACGGCGATCCGCGACAGGGTCACTTCTGAATAACCGCGATCAAAGCTGCCCATGAGATTTTCCCGGCACTGGGCGTAGCCCGTGACGATGGGAAGTTCCTGCGTGACGTCGATATCGGCGAATTCGCGTTCAATCCGATCATCCAGCTTTGGATGGTCGTTCTCACGCCAGCCCGTCAGATCGACAAAACGCGCATTCACGCCTTTTAGCCGGAGCAGGAGAGCCGTGTTATGGGCTGATTGGGCTTCGCCAAGCGCCGCCAGCATTTCACGTACGGTCAAAAGATGTTGCTCGAGCTGGAAATGCCCGTAGGAACACAGTCTGTTGAGGTCGATCAGGCAACTACGAACGCCTTCGACGCGTTCGGTGACGAAAGCGTTGGCGGTGTTCAGGCTGGTCGCATCGTCAAAGACTTCGGCGTTGATTTCATGCATGCGCTCACCGACGCGGGTGAGGGCGTCGCCCCAGGACCAATTGTTCTCCGCGCTGGAAAACAGGCCGTAAACGCCCGGCTCGCCGCTTTTCTTCTGCTCAAGCAGCAGGTCCGTCATTCCTCCGTAGGCGGAGACGACAAAAATACGGTTGAACAGCTCGTCGCCTGACCGATTTCCGATCAGGACGTTGTCGAGCAGCTCCGATGTGCGCGACATCGATGTGCCGCCAATTTTTTCTACTGAATGTCCGCTCATGGATACCCGCGGCGCTTACAGAGCCGCTTGTCCCCCTTGGCTTGTTTGAAAGGGTGGGGCGAGGCGCCGCCAACCCGGAATCCCGCCTTTTGAAGGCGAGGGGCCTTCGCTGCGCGAAGACCCTGACTGATAATCGGCGTGGGCCAGAAATCAGGCTTTGTCGCCTTCAAGCGCATAGGCCCCGTCCGGGCCGTGAACTTCCGTGCCGGTGACCGGTGGGTTGAAGCCGCAAGCCATGATCATTTCGGTTTTACCGCGCAAAATGTGCTTGTCGTGCTTGTCGAGCGCATACATCACGCCGGGTCTGATCTGATGAACTTCGCCGGTGGCGCAATCTTCAATAGAGCCTTCGCCGGAGATGCAATAAACCGACTCAAGGTGGTTTTTGTAATGCATGTGCAGCTCGGCGCCTTCGTAGATGGTGGTGATGTGGAAGCTGAACCCCATGTTGTCGTCTTTGAGCAACATGCGCACGCTTGTCCAGCCTTCGGCTGATACGCTGCGGTCGGTGTTCTTGGCTTCATTATAGTCGCGAACGATCATTTTATTTTCCTGATTGAGTCTGAAATTGACTTTGACGTCGAGACCGTGGCTTTACTCGGCCGCGATGCGCGTCGTGTTTCCGGCCAGCACTTTTTCGAACGCTTTGGCCATGATGTCGAGGCCGGCGTTGAATTGATCCATCTCAATCGTCAGTGGCGCAAGCACTTTCACAACTTCATCATGAGCGCCGGATGTCTCGATGATAAGGTTATGCTTAAAGCACTCCGCGCAGATCTGGCTGGCGGTTTCGCCGTCACCGGTGTCAATGCCGCGCATCATGCCACGGCCGCGCAGGGACATGTCGTAAGCGTTGGCGATGGCGGCGAGGCGCTTCTCCAGATGGTCGCCTTTGATCTGGATTTCTTTCTGGAAAGAGTTGTCCGACCAGAATTTCTCCAGCGCCACACGCGCGGTGACGAATGCGTGGTTGTTGCCGCGGAACGTGCCATTGTGTTCCGCAGGACCCCAAATGTCATGCTCTGGCTTCATCAGCGTGAGGGCGAAGGGCAACCCCATGCCGGAAAGCGACTTCGCCATGGTGATGATGTCCGGCGACAGGCCCATCTCTTCAAACGAGAAGAACGTGCCCGAGCGGCCGCAGCCAGCCTGAATGTCGTCGATGATGAACAGGGCGCCATGAGCGCGGGCGATTTTTTCCACTTTGCGCAGGAAAGTGGCTGAAGCCGCGTTCAATCCGCCTTCCCCTTGAATAGGTTCGACGATAATGGCGGCCGGCGCGTCTATTCCGCTTGAAGGGTCGCCCAGCATTTTCTCCAGAACGTCGGCGCTGTCGACGCCCTTGCCCAGATAGCCTTCAAAAGGCATGCGATCCACGCCATTCAATTGCGCGCCGGCTCCTCCGCGATGATGGCTGTTGCCGGTGGCGGCGAGCGCGCCCATGGTCACGCCGTGAAACCCGTTCGTGAAGGCGATGACCTTGGTGCGTCCTGTAACCTTGCGCGCCAGTTTCATGGCGGCTTCGACCGCGTTGGCGCCGGTTGGCCCTGTGAATTGCAGCTTGTAGTCCATTCCCCGGGGCTTGAGGATCAGGGTTTCGAACGTGCGTAGAAACTGCTCTTTGGCGTCGGTGAACATGTCGAGGCCATGAGCGACGCCGTCATTGCTGATATAGTCGATCAGCGCCTGTTTCATGTCCGGGTCGTTGTGACCATAGTTCAAGGATGAGCAACCTGCGAGGAAGTCCGTGTATTCGCGACCATCGGCGCCGTAAATCGTCGCCCCCTTGGCGCGATTGAAAAGCGTTGGGAAACTACGAGAATAAGACCGGATTTGGCTTTCCACCCGGTCGAATGTTGAAAGTTTCTCTTCGGTGCTCGTTTCGTCTGTTGTTTTAGGCATACTTCCTCGCAAAAATTTGGCCGAACGGGAGTCCCGTTCGGAAGCATCAAATGGATTGTTTTAGTTGTGTCGACGTCAGGCGGCGGACTTGATCTTGTTCGCGCGGCGGCTGATTGGCCCGATTGTCACCAGATGTTCGGTGTCATGGGCGCCGTCAAAATGCACTTCTTTTTTGAAATGAGGCGCACGGCGCATATCGGCGTCATACGCTTTGGCGATGGAGCCGAAGAGCGCCCATGAAGCGTCATTGTCGCTGGTGATCGTGCTCTTGATCTGATCCACGTCGCGGCAGGCGTCTCGTTTCAATACGTCTTGCAGTAGGCGTTTGGCGAGGCCGCGGCCACGTGCTTTCTCGCTCACGCAGACCTGCCAGATGAACAGCGTGTTTGGTTCGTCCGGTGGAATATATCCTGAAACCCACCCGACAATCTCGCCGTCGAATTCAGCGATCGAACAAGTTGCGGAGAAGTGCGTGCATTGCAGCAGGTTGCAATACACGGAGTTCTCGTCGAGGGCGCCGGATTCTTTAATTAGCTGCCAGACTTGGTTTCCATCTTCAGCGCGCGGCTTGCGGAAACCTATTGGATTTCTCTCACGCGCAATGTCGTTTTTGGCGACCGCAATGAGGCCCATAGTTTTTCTCCCAAGTGAATTACGCCCTTTTAATTAGTTATATCAAACTAAATGTCAATGAAGATTTTAACGCTTTGTTGCCGTCTATTGTAAAAAACTATATATTTTTCAATATGTTGATGTTCGAATAATATTTCGAGATATCTGATGCATTCTTAATGTGCATGCATATTATTTCACATAAATAAAATACTTTATTCTGCAAAAAACGAGAGGTGACACATTGCGGAGCTTGGGTTTTAGCGCTTATGGGGCTAGGGTTGCTTCAGCCCTGATCGTGGAAGAGTGAAGACCTTGGACAGCCACACAAAAACAGCTCTAACGGCCATGCGGAAAATTCTCCGTGTGACCGAATTGAAAAGTAAAACCTTGTTGCGTCAGACGGGCCTAAGTACCTCACAGCTTGTTCTTTTGCAGTTATTGGGAGAGAGCGGCGAGGCGACCGCCGGCCAATTGGCCGCGCGCATGGGAATCACCCAGGCCACCACCACTGCGGTGCTGCAAAAGCTTGAAAATCGTGGACTCATTGAACGCAAAAAAGGGCAGACGGACCGTCGTCAGGTCTGGATTTCGCTAAGCGAAGCCGGGTCGACGGTGCTGGCTGCGGCGCCTGATGGCGTGCATGATCGGTTCAATCAACAATTTGGCGCCCTTGAGCAATGGGAGCAGATGATGATGATCTCCTGCCTTGAGCGCATCGCCGGCATGCTTGGCGCGGAAGATATGGACGCGGCGCCTTTGTTTGACGCTGGGGTTATTGATCATGCGCCGGTGGATGGCTCTTGAGGCCGTTGGGCGGCGTTTGATCGGTTACAATTCACTCGTCAGTTCAAGGCGCGCGGTCAGGCGCATGAGGATTTCGTCTGTTTGCTCCATGTTGAAGGGGGATGTGTCCAGCATGAACATGGAGCGGACGCCTTCCATTGCCAGAAAAGTGAAAATCGCCATGTCGCTGTCGTCCTCGCTGGCCTGAAGCCTTGCGATGAGCTGGGTGTGATAGGCGCGGACCGGGTCCAGCAGCCGGGGCTCGGCGGCGACTGCGGCGAGGAAACCGGATTGAGATTTGCTTTTTTCGCACATATGTCGTCGAAAAGCGTGGACATAGCTGCGAATCAGGGTGTTTGGTTTGCCGTCGTTCTCAAAGCTTTGCTCGGCGGCGCTCATTTCAGCGGCGAATAAATCGATATGATGCGCCACGAGAGCTTGCAGCAGGTCGGTTTTTGAGGGAAAATTATAAAGCAGCCCGCCTTTGGACAGGCCCGCCCGTTCGGCCACCGCATCAAGAGAGACATTGCTTGCGCCATGTGCTTGGATAAGCTCAAGAGCGGCGTCGATGATCTTCTGTCGTGAATTAGCTCTTTTCGCTGGCTTGGGCGTTTCCGCCGTGGAAATAGTCACAATTTTACCTCCCTGTAACGAAAATAGTCGTGGAAACCGACTCTGCTCTTGACTTTACCGGCTGGACGGTAAAGTTACACTTAAAAGCCATATGCGTCGAAACAAGGGCGCTTGACAAGGCGGAAGTGTGTTTCCCCGTTTGCGTTTTTTCGAAATGGAAGTTGATTTGATCAATTTCCTGCGTGGATTCGTTGGCGGTCCTAACCATGTTGGTGAGAAATCTGATGATTAAACGCTTTTTAATTGCAATTGTGCTGTCCGGGCTCATTTGCGGAGGGTTGGTTTACTTCAACTTTTTCCGTGATCAGAAAATTGCGGAATTTTTCGCCAATATGCCGCGTCCCGCCGTAACGGTTTCCACGATTGAGGTTCAACCACAGGTCTGGAAGCCCGGAATTGAGGCCATTGGAACTATCGTCGCCAGTCGCGGAGTGGAAATTGGCAGCCGCGCCGGCGGCATTGTGAAGGAAATCCTTTTCGAGCCTAATGACAAGGTCGAGCAGGGGCAGTTGCTCGTTCAACTTGACGATGAGTTGGAGCAGGCGGATCTTATCGCCGCTAAAGCGAATGTTACGCGTGACCAGCAGGCGTTGGAGCGTGCGCAAACATTGTCCAAACGTGGGGTTAGCTCAACGTCGACGCTGGAGGCGGCCAGCGCCGCTCTTGACGCCTCGCGCTCTCTTTTGGAGAGGGTTGAGGCTCAAATTCGCTTGAAGCGCATCACCGCGCCTTTTTCTGGCACGATCGGTTTGCGCCGGGTTGATATTGGCGAATATCTGAACGTGGGTAGCGTCGTTGCGACCTTGCAAGACCTCTCGACGATGAAGGTCGATTTTTCAGTTCCCGAACAGCAAATACGCGACGTTGATCTTGGGCAAAAGGTTCTCGTGGGGTTGAGCTCGGATGAGTTGAAATATTCCGGTAAAATCAGCGGGATAGAGCCGAAAATTGATCCGGGTTCACGTTTGGTCTCTATGCAGGCGGAAGTGGCCAACGCCGATCACATGCTTCGTCCGGGGCAATTCGCGATCGTTCGCATCGAGTTGCCGAGTGAGAAAAATGTGATCGCCTTGCCGCAAACGGCCGTCGTTCCTTCGCTTTATGGCGCTTATGTTTACGCCGTGCGGGAAGATGAGGCGGCTGAAGGGGATGAGCCCAAACTTGTGGCGCGTCAGGTGTTTGTGACGCCTGGGCGCCGCTATGAGGGCGGAATTGAAATCATTGACGGCTTGAAGGCTGGAGACGTGGTCGTTACGGCCGGTCAGAACAAGCTCTCCAGCGGCGCGGCCGTTGCAGTGGACAATTCGGTTACTCCAGGGACAACCCCCAAAGCGCCGGGAGCTGACTCGTGAATTTTTCGGAAATCTTTATTCGTCGCCCGGTGCTCTCCACCGTCGTGAGTTTGCTGATCCTCTTGTTGGGCGCTCAGGGCGTCCTCAACATGCAAATTCGTCAATATCCCAAGGTTGACGAGACGGTGATCACCGTCTCCACAATCTACCCTGGGGCTGGCGCGGAGTTGATGCAAGGGTTTATCACGACGCCGATAGCCAAGGCCGTCGCCACGGCGGAAGGAGTGGACTATGTCAGCTCCAGCAGTTCCCTGGGGTCTTCAGTCATCACCGTGCATATGCGGTTGAACACGGACCCGGACAAGGCGATGACCGAGGTTATCGCCAAGGTTCAGCAGGTTCGCAGCCAATTGCCGAGTGATGCGGAAGACCCGGTGATTCAGAAAGGCACGGGGCAAACTTTCGCTATTATGTATCTATCGGTTTTGTCCGATCGCATGTCGCCGCAAGAAATGACCGAGTTCATCACCCGCGTGATTCAACCGCAGTTGTCAACGGTTGAAGGCGTCGCCGACGCGCAGGTTTTGGGCGGGCAGACCTTCGCTATGCGAATTTGGCTTGACCCGATCCGTATGGCCTCTCGCGGGGTGACGGCGACTGAAATTCAAGCCGCCGTCCAGAACGCGAATTTTCTATCCGCGCCAGGAAAAACCCGGAACGAATACGTTGCTTACGCGATTGAAACCCGGACGACCCTTCAGTCTCCTGAAGGCTTTGGCGCATTGCCGGTGCGAACCAACGGCGATGAAGTTGTCCGGCTTCGTGACGTGGCCCGTATCGAACTTGGCAGTAAGAATGACGACGTCAGAGTGTCCTTCAACGGTCAGCAAGGCGTGTTTATCGGCATTCTGCCAACCCCATCGGCCAATCCTCTAACGACGGCGCAGGCCGTGCGTGACGCCTTGCCGCGCCTTGAGGCGAATTTGCCGGAAGGCATGAAGATTCAAGTCGTTTACGACTCGACTAAGTTCATTAGCGCTTCGATTGAAGAAGTGTTCAAGACAATCGGCGAAGCGGTTCTCATCGTGATCGCGGTGATTTTGTTGTTCCTCGGCTCCTTCCGAGCGGTGCTGGTGCCTATCGTCACCATTCCCTTGTCGCTGGTGGGCGTGTGCTTCTTTTTATGGGGACTGGATTATTCGCTTAACACTTTGACCCTTCTGGCCATGGTTCTCGCTATTGGTCTTGTGGTGGATGACGCCATCGTCGTGGTGGAGAATATTCACAGACATTTGGAAGATGGCATGAAGCCCATGCCGGCGGCGATCACCGGCATGAGAGAGATTTTTGGACCCGTTGTGGCGATGACGGTCACGCTTGCCGCAGTCTATGCGCCGATTGGTTTCGCCACCGGCTTGACCGGCTCACTTTTCCGCGAGTTCGCCTTCACGCTCGCCGGCGCGGTGATAATCTCCGGTTTCGTCGCGGTGACATTGTCGCCGATGATGTCGGCCCGGCTTCTTAGCGCTCATGGCGGACGTTTTCAGTCTTTCGTCGACAAGACCTTCACCGGGCTTGGCAATTGGTATGCGCGCCGTCTGTCCTCGTCGCTGGATTATAAGCCGGTGACCATGTTGATTGTCCTGGCGCTTTTGGCTACGTCCGGCTTTCTTTTCATGAACACGAAAAGCGAGCTTGCGCCGGAAGAGGATCAGGGGGCCTTGTTCGCCATGGTGACCGGTCCGCAATACGCGACGTCCGATTACACCAAACTCTATACCGATCAATTTTATCCAATGACGGATGACGTTGAAGGGGTTGACGCACGGTTTCAGGTTGTTGGTTTTGACGGCACGAACACCGCTTTTGCGATCTGGGCTCTGAAGCCGTGGAGCGAGCGAAGCAAAGAGCAGAGTCAAGCGGCCATACAGCAGAAAATTCAAAGCCGCATTTCACAATCGGCAGGCGTTCAGGCGTTTGTTTTCTCGCCTCCGTCTTTGCCGGGCGCGGGGGGAGGATTGCCCATTCAGTTCGTGCTTCAGTCGACAGGACCGGCCGAGCAGGTGTTTGAAGTCGCCGAAGAGGTGAAAAACAAGGCGATTCAATCCGGGAAATTTATCGTTGTGCAGAACTCTCTGTCCTATGAGAATCCGCGCGTTTCGATTGTTATCGATCGTGATAGGGCGGCGGCTCTGGGAGTTCCTATTTCAACGATAGGTCAAACCTTGAACGTGCTGGTGGGCGACGCTTCCGTCTCCAAATTTGACCGAGATAGCCGCGCTTATGATATTATTCCTCAGGTGGATCGGGACTTCCGGATCAATCCTGAGCGACTTGGTTATTTTTACGTTCGTTCTGCTACGGGGGAAATGGTTCCTTTGTCGTCAGTGGTCAAGATTCAGTCGGGAGCCACGGCGGCGGCTATTGAGCAATTCGATCAGCTTAATTCGGCGACGATTTCCGCTCTTCCATTGCCCACCGTCACTTCCGGAGAAGGGCTGGAAACTCTGCAAAATATCGCTCGCGCGGAAATGCCTGAAGGTTTCTTCGAAGATTACGCAGGGCAATCTCGCCTGGAGGTGCAGCAGGGGAATACCATTCTGATCGCATTCGCTCTGGCGGTGGTGGTGATCTATCTCGTTCTTGCGGCGCAGTTTGAAAGCTTCCGCGATCCGTTGATCATCATGATGTCCGTGCCTTTGTCGATTTTCGGAGCCATTGTTCCGCTTAACCTCGGCCTTGGCACCTTGAACATCTATACGCAAGTGGGCTTGATCACCTTGGTGGGCCTGATCACCAAACATGGCATCTTGATGGTGGAGTTCGCCAACGCCCAACGTGAAGAACATGGCATGTCCAAGCGGGAGGCCATTGTGGAGGCGGCGAAAGAGCGCTTGCGCCCGATTTTGATGACCACGGCGGCTATGGTTCTAGGCGTTTCGCCGCTGATCGTCGCGGAAGGCGCAGGCGCGGCGGCGCGTTACTCCATTGGCCTTGTCATCTGCTCCGGCATGTCGGTGGGCACGCTGTTTACGCTCTTCGTGGTGCCAATGTTCTATATGTATATTGGTCACCCAGATAAGCCCGTCTCGGCTGAAGACGGCGCTGCGCGCGCTGAAGAAGAAGGGGCTGGGCGAGAAGTCAAGCCGTTAAGCGTCTGACCTACTTTTGTATGGAGAGGGTCATGCGCGTTAAAAGACGCGCAGGAGCGCCTGCCGCAAAGTGAATGTAAAACCCCGCCGGTTTTGGCGGGGTTTTCTTTTGCGCGGTGAAGGTCTTTGGGGTTTGAGTTTTCACTTTGGCGCTTATGTAAGCGGTTAAACACAAAACCCCCAGCTTTCGCCGGGGGTTTTGGAGTTCGTTTCTTTGGTCGATATCGCCTGAATATGCTTTCGAGGCTGATCGAGCCTTAACGGCGTTGAGAAATTGGCGTGTAGTCTCGTTTCGCGGCGCCTGTGTAAAGCTGGCGAGGTCGGCCAATTTTCTGCGAGGGGTCTTCGACCATTTCTTTCCACTGGGCGATCCAGCCCACCGTACGCGCCAGAGCGAAAAGCACTGTGAACATGGTGGTCGGGAACCCAAGCGCCCGCAGCGTGATGCCCGAATAGAAATCGATATTCGGATAGAGTTTTTTCTCGATGAAATACTCGTCGCTAAGCGCGATTCTCTCCAGCTCCATGGCGACGTCCAAAAGCGGATCGTCTCGAATGCCAAGCTCGGCCAGAACTTCATGCGTGGTTTTTTGCATGATGCGCGCGCGCGGGTCGTAGTTTTTGTAAACCCGGTGACCAAAGCCCATGAGGCGGAAGGGATCGTTTTTGTCTTTCGCCCGCGCCACAAATTCAGGAATACGATCAACGCTGCCAATTTCCTGCAGCATGTTCAAGGCCGCTTCATTGGCTCCGCCATGCGCGGGGCCCCACAGGCAGGCGATGCCGGCGGCGATGCAGGCGAATGGGTTCGCACCGGAAGAGCCGGCCAAACGCACCGTGGATGTGGAGGCGTTTTGCTCGTGGTCCGCGTGGAGAATGAAAATTCGGTCCATCGCGCGGGCGAGAACCGGATTGACCTTATATTCTTCGCAAGGAACGGCGAAACACATCTGGAGGAAGTTGGAGGCGTAATCCAGATCATTGCGCGGATATACGAAAGGCTGTCCAACGTGATATTTATACGCCATAGCGGCGATTGTCGGCATTTTCGCGATCATGCGCAGCGACGCCACCATGCGCTGGTGCGGATCGGAAATGTCAGTGGAGTCATGGTAGAAAGCGGCGAGCGCGCCGACAGTGCCCACCATGATCGCCATCGGATGCGCGTCCCGGCGGAAGCCTGAGAAGAAACGCGTCATCTGCTCATGAATCATCGTGTGGTAGGTGACGCGGTCGACGAAATCGTCCTTTTGCGTCTTGGTCGGCAACTCGCCGTAAAGCAGCAAATAACAGCTTTCCAGAAAGTCACCGTGTTCGGCCAGTTGATCGATTGGATATCCGCGATAAAGGAGCGTGCCTTCGTCGCCGTCAATATAGGTGATTTGGGATTCGCACGAGGCGGTGGAAGTGAAGCCGGGATCGTAGGTGAACATCCCGGTGTTCTTATACAGTGTTGCGATATCCAACACGTCAGGACCGACTGACCCTTTGTGAACATTAATGTCCCACGATTCCGAGCCAATTGATATTTTCGCAGTTTTTTCGCTCATTCAGGCAACCCCCAGTTCGAGAAACGAGCCAAGTCTTCCGGCGAAACGCTATTGCTTCAGACGCCGAAAGTCCAAGGCGGGAGGAACGATCACGGATTGGGTAACCCATTTATATTTCTCTCGCAAGCGCGAGGCGGGCGGGCCTGTGTCGCTCAGTCAGCTTCCCGCAACTTTGGGAGCGTTGCGCAAACGCCAACTGAGCAATCCGGATCGTTTCAGGACGATTATCAGTCTGTTTTAGCTTGATCTGAGATCCGAGCAAGTGATTCATTTCGCCCAAGGGCGATGAGGACGTCAAAAATTCCGGGAGAGGTGCCTCTTCCGGTCAAAGCGGCGCGTAAAGGCTGGGCGACTTTTCCGAGCTTGAGTTGTTTCTCTTCAGCAAAATCACGCACGATTTGTTCACAAGCCTCGGCGCTCCATTCGCTCGCGGACTCCATTGCGGGCAGCAACCCAGCGAGAATCATACGGGCGTTTTCGTCAAGTATCTTTGTAGCTTTTTCATCAAGATCAAGCGGGCGTTGGACCCAAAGATAGCGAGCGCTTTCAGCCAGTTCGATCAACGTCTTCGCGCGTTCTTTCAAGCCGGGAAGGGCGGCCATGAAGGTTGCCGCGTTTTCAGGCGCCTTCAGCCAGTCGAGGATTTCCTCGCCGCCAGAGTGGTGGGGCAGGAAGGTGAGAAAATTTTGATAAATCTCTGCATCCGCCGTTGAGCGCATGTAGTGGCCATTCAGGTTTTCCAGCTTCTGGAAGTCGAAGCGAGAGGGCGAGCGCCCGATGGCGTCCATGTCGAACCATTCGATCATCTGGTCGGTGGAGAAAATTTCTTCATCCCCATGACTCCAGCCAAGACGGGCGAGATAGTTGCGCATGGCTGCTGGCAGATATCCCATGGCGCGGTAAGCTTCGGCGCCGAGAGCGCCATGGCGTTTGGAAAGTTTCGCGCCGTCTGGCCCGTGAATGAGGGGAATATGCGCCATCACCGGCACGTCCCATCCAAAAGCGTTATATATCAGACTCTGCCGGGCGGCGTTGGTGAAGTGATCGTCGCCGCGAATAATATGAGTGACGCCCATGTCGTGATCGTCGACGACAACCGCCAGCATATAGGTGGGCGTGCCATCGGAGCGCAATAGAACCAGATCGTCCAGGTCTTTATTTTGAAAGGTAATGCGTCCTTGCACCTGATCGTCCACGACGGTCTCGCCCGAAAGCGGCGCTTTCAGGCGCACGGCTGGCGCGACGCCTTCAGGGGCTTCGTCAGGGTCGCGGTCGCGCCAGCGCCCGTCATAGCGCGGCGGGCGTTTTTCCGCCTTGGCCTTTTCGCGCATTTCGCTTAACTCTTCCGGCGTGGCGTAGCAGTAATAAGCCTTGCCCTCCGTGATCAGCTTTTCAGCCATGGCCTTGTGATGCGTGGCGCGCGAAAACTGTGACACGGGCTCTCCGTCCCAGTCCAGCCCCAGCCAGCTCAAGCCGTCAAGAAGCGCCTCCACCGCGCTGTCAGTTGAGCGCTCACGGTCGGTGTCTTCGATGCGTAGCAGCATTTTTCCGCCATGCCCCTTGGCGTAGAGCCAGTTGAATAGAGCGGTTCGAGCGCCGCCAATATGCAGATAACCGGTTGGTGAGGGAGCAAAGCGGGTAATCACAGGGTTGGTCATTGAAAGATCGGTCCTGAATGAAGTTTGAGCGCTGAACTGCAAGGGCATAGGCGCCAGAGTATCGCTCATGTAGCATATGCATGTGAACCACCCAAGATGGGGGAGTGGTTTGAAGCTGAATGCGCTGGAAAAAACGCGAAAAAAAGTGAGAGGCGGTCGTTTCGGCGATACTGCGCTAACAGATTTTGTCGGCGTTTTCAGCGCTAGAAGAAAATTAGACGAAGTTTATGACGCCGAAGGGAGGGTTGAGGGCGGTTTTTTTCATCGACTTTGCGCCGCCTTTGACGATGGACTGGATGACGGACTGGGATTGATCTGGGCCGTCTGCTGTTTCGCTCTCGGGGTCTGGATATATTTTTCGCTCCCTGCCGAGCCAGTTTGGTGGATGTTGCTTTTCGCCGCTTTCGTTGCTGGAGGGTTTTCGGTTCGAGGCTATGCGACGGGAAGCGCTTTTCTGGGAATGGCCGCCGTGGCTTGCGTTTTTGCCGGAAGCGCGGCGGGAGCTCTCCGCTCCGCCATTGTTGCGGCGCCGACGCTGAACTCTGAGGGTAGTTATTATGTCACCGGTTTTGTCGAAAGGACTGATCGCCGGGACAATGGTTATAATCTTACCTTGCTGACGCGCTCTATCGATAAGTTTTCTCCTGACGAGACGCCGCGAAAAATACGCATGCTTGTGCGCGCCAAGGACGCCGTTCCGGAGATTGCCGCTCCGGTTTCGATTCGCGCTCGTTTGTCCCCCCCGTTGAGCGCGGTTCGTCCCGGTGGATATGACTACGCCTTTCGCGCGTATTTTGACGGCGTTGGCGGTTCAGGATTCGCCTTTGGCTCGCCAAAGCCTGCGCAAGGGTTGGGCGCGCCGCCTTTGAGCTTGCGGTGGATGCGGTTGGTTGCAGACATTCGGCAAAAAATTTCTTCGCGACTTCTCGCCAGCGTCGGCGGTGGAGACGCCGGCGCTTTGGTGGTGGCTCTTTTGGTGGGCGATAGGTCCTATTTGTCTCAATGGGCCAGCGATACTCTGCGTCAGGTCGGGCTAGCGCATATTCTCGCAATTTCCGGACTGCACATGGCGTTATTCGCGGGGTCGGTTTACTTGGCTGTGCGGGCGTTTTTCGCCTGTTTTCCCTCGTTGGCCTTGCGCTATCGCATAGATGTTTGGGCGGCTTACGCCGGCTTGCTCAGCGCCTTGTTCTATTTGGTCCTTTCCGGCAGCTCAACCGCCACCCAGCGTGCTTTCGTCATGATCTGTCTTGTGTTTATCGGGCGCATTCTGGGACGGCGCGCCTTGACGTTCAGGGGCGTGGCGATCGCGGCCTTGATCGTGTTGGTGGTTGCGCCGGAAGAGTTGATGGCGCCGGGATTTCAAATGTCCTTCGCGGCGGTCATCGCCTTGATCGCCGCTTATGAGGAACTGCGTCGACGCTCAAAGCGTCCAGATTTGGGAGAGCGTAATAAGGGGCGAGGGATTTTTCGCAAGCTATTTGTATGGATTGGCGGTCTCGCGCTGACCTCTTTGATCGCAGGCCTGGCCACAGGAGTGATCGCCGCCTATCACTTTGAGCAAGTTGCGCCGCTTGGACTCATCGCCAACGTATTGGCCATGCCGGTCGTGACGCTTCTGATCATGCCGGCGGGGGTGTTGGCGATGGCGGCCATTCCATTTGGTTTGGAGTATTTTCCATTGCAGGCCATGCGCTTTGGACTTGAGCTTGTTTTGCAGATTTCATCTCAAGTACGCAGCTACACTCCAGGGGGAGGGATAGTCGGCGCGCAACCTCAGGGCTGGGTTATATTGACCGTCGCCGGCGGGCTTTGTCTTTGCGTTTTTCCGCGCGGGTTTCGTTTTCTGTCGCTTGCGCCCTTTGCCGCTGGAATGTTTTTTCTGATATTCGCCAGCGCCCCCGATATTCGGATTTCAGATAATGCTCGCACGGTTGGTTTTTTTGATCATTCTGGCGAATTTCGTGTTTTTTCCAGTCGTTTGACCTATACGGCCCAAAACTGGCTTCGGGCGGAGGGGGTGGCCGAAGCCGACGCGCCCAAGCGTTTGATTAAGAAAAGCGCATTGGCTTGTGACGCTTTGGCGTGCGTGATCAAGGCCTATCCACGGGGAACCCGGGCCCATGACGACCAATTGCGCGCCGATTATGATCTCGAAGCGGGGGGCGTTCGCCGGGAGGTCGCTGACGTGGCTGGATCCTTATCCGCCGCGGAGCCGGTTTTTATTTCGGTGGTGCGTGATCCACGCGCCTTTGAGGAGGATTGTCAGCGGGCCGACATTATCGTGAGTAATGAGATTGCGCCATATGAATGCACTACGCCGCTTACGGCTGACCGCCGCTATTTGAACGAGAGCGGTTCCTTAGCTGTGACCATTTCTGGCCTGAAGCCATCTTCCCGGACAAAGACGTTGCAAGCGCCTCATGTGCGTCTTGACGAAATTTTCTCCGGCCAGCGGGAAACGTCTATGGCTTCATTTGAGGTTCGCCCTGTCAAAAACCCTGAACGACCTTGGCATGCTTTTTCAAAATCAGAGGCGAGATGACCCGCCGTCAAAAGGCGTTTTCAATAGCGGCGAAACAACGACACCAGCTTCCCTTGCACTCTCACGCGCCCTGGACCAAAGATGCGCGTCTCATAATTGGGGTTCGCCGCTTCGAGCGCAATTGAAGCGCCTTTTTTTCGTAATCGTTTGAGGGTCGCTTCTTCATCATCCACGAGGGCGACGACGATGTCGCCGCTGTCGGCGCTGTCCGAGCGGCGAATAATGACTGTGTCGCCATCGAGAATGCCAGCCTCAATCATTGAATCGCCGCGCACTTCAAGGGCGAAATGAGACCCTTTGCCGAGCATGTCCGCAGGGATGGAGACGGAATGGCTGTGTTCTTCAATCGCTGAGATGGGAACGCCGGCGGCGATTCTTCCCATGACGGGAATGCTGACCGTGTCATTGGCGGCGTCGTCCGCCAGGTCGCGAACGGATGAAGCCCTAGCTCCGCTTTTTTGGTCCGCGGATGTCGATGCGTCCTTGCCAAGAGACCCCTCAATCACTTCAGGCGCGAATCCGCGCCCGCGTGACGAGGCCAGTCCGGGAGACAAGGAGTCCGGTAATTTGACCACTTCAAGCGCGCGCGCGCGGTTTGGCAACCGCCGAATGAAGCCTCGCTCTTCCAGAGCTGTAATCAAACGGTGAATCCCCGATTTCGAGCGCAGATCAAGCGCGTCTTTCATCTCGTCAAAAGAAGGCGGGATGCCCGTTTCTTTCAAACGCTCATGAATGAACATTAAAAGTTCATGTTGTTTGTGCGTTAGCATCCCGTAACGTCCCTATGATTGATCAAAATGTGTACAAATCATGAACCAATGATAGCTGTTCTTACTGTGTTCCACAAGTCTTAATCTCGGATTAGCGCGTGTCCAGGCGTAAAATGGTCGCTTTTTCACCTGCGCCGGCGGCGGACGCATGCGGCGGACGTAGAATCAGCGCTTGAGAATGCGCAAGGGAGGATAACATTGAAGAGTCTTGTCTGGTGAAGGGCTTGACCTGTAATTGACCGTGCTTGTCCCTTTGCAGCGTCGCCCGCACATATTCTTCGCGTTCATCATTTTGCGGAAGCGGGGCGAGGAGAGTGGCGTGGTCGAAATTGTGAGCGACGCCGCTTCGCCCCAACAGGGCGTAAATCAACGGCTTCAGGAAAAGAATGGCGCAGATGAGTCCTGAAACGGGATTCCCGGGGAGAGCCAATACTTTCATTCCGTCCAGACGCCCCGCCATTAACGGTTTTCCGGGGCGCATGGCGATACGCCAGAAAGCCAGCTCCATTCCCGCGTGTTTCAACACATCCTGAACAATGTCGTGATCGCCCACGGAGGCTCCGCCAAGGGTGATTAATATATCGGCTTGAGCTGCGCGGGCTTGCTCTATTTTTTTCTTCATGAAGTGTGGGTCGTCGGGGCAGACGCCGAGATTGATAGGCTCTCCGCCGCACTCAGTGACAAAGGCGGCCAGTCCGATCTGGTTCGAGGCGATGATCTGATCCGGTCCGGGGAGGGCTCCGGGTTCGACCAATTCGTCGCCGGTGGCCAAAATCGCCACTTTGGGTTGACGCGTCACCAGCGGCGCCGGATGGTTCAGAGCCGCCGCTAGCGACAGTTCTCTAAAGCCCAATCTCACGCCGGCGCGCAGTTGAACGTCGCCGGCCTTGAAGTCGAGGCCGATGGGGCGAATATAGCGACCAGCGCTTACAGGCTCCAGAACCTTGACTTTTTCGCCGTCGCGTTCGGCGTTCTCTTGAATGAGGATCGCGTCAGCGCCTTCCGGGGTGGGAGCGCCTGTGAAAATACGCACGGCTTCGCCCGGTCCTATCGCTCCTTGATAGCGGCGCCCGGCTGGCGCCTCGCCAATCACCGTGAGCGCGGCGCCCGCCTGTTGGGCGTCTTGCGCGCGTACGGCGTAGCCGTCCATGGCGGAGGCGGCGAAAGGTGGCTGGTCGCGGGTGGCTTTCAAGTCGTCGGCGAGCGTTCGTCCTTCGCATGAAAGAAGGGGGACTGACTGGCTGGGAAGGCGCTCAGCGTCGGACAAAATGTTTTTGAGAGCGTCAGCGACGGAAATCAGTGCCATATTATTTGTCCTTGACGTTATCCGCGCTCCAATCGCCGGATTTCCCGCCGGTTTTTTCAACGACGCGAAGGCCGCCAATAACCATGCCCTTATCGACGGCTTTGGCCATGTCGTAGATGGTGAGGCAGGCGATTGACGCCGCGCTCAAGGCTTCCATTTCGACGCCTGTTTGGCCTGAGACTTTTGCCTGCGCCGTAACGCGCACGCCGGGCAGCTCGTCATCTTGCGTGAAGGAAATCGAGACTTTCGACAGGGCTAGCGGGTGGCATAGCGGTATAAGTTCGTGCGTTCGTTTGGCTCCCATGATTCCAGCGATGCGGGCCGCTCCCAGAACGTCGCCTTTCTTACTGTCGCCGTGACGAATCATATGTAGCGTTTCCAGCCGCATTTTCACATATCCTTCCGCGCTGGCGGTGCGGGAGGTGACCGCCTTGTCGGAGACGTCGACCATATGAGCCGCGCCGCTGTCGTCCAAATGAGTGAGCTTGCCGTTCAAAATCTCCACCGCCACGGTTTTCCTTATTCTCCGCGCGTGAGAAGCGAGCGGGTCGCCGCTTCCACGTCTTGTTGGCGCATAAGGCTTTCGCCAATGAGGAAAGTCGACACGCCGACTTTTTCCATGCGTTCAAGATCCTGAGGCGTGAACAGGCCGGATTCGCCGATGATGAGCCTGTCCTTTGGCGCCAGCGGGGCTAGGGTTTCGGTTGTTTCCAAGCGCGTTTCGAAAGTTTTCAGGTTGCGGTTGTTGACGCCGAGCAAGGGCGAACGCATTTTTAGCGCGCGTTCCATTTCATTCTCGTCATGAACCTCGATCAAGACGTCCATATCCAGACCGAAGGCGGCGTCTTCCAATTCGGCGGCCAATCCATCTTCGACGGCGGCGAGGATGATCAAGATGCAATCTGCGCCCCAGACCCGAGCCTCGTAAACCTGATATACGTCATAAAGAAAATCCTTGCGAAGCACAGGCAGGCTAACCGCGTCGCGCGCAAGTCCAAGATATTCTGGGCGCCCTTGAAAGGAAGGCTTGTCCGTGAGGACCGATAGACAGCTCGCGCCACCGGCTTCATAAGCTTTCGCTAGGGCGCCGGGTTCAAAATCTTCTCGTATCAGGCCTTTGGAGGGGCTGGCTTTCTTGATTTCGGCAATCAGGCCGAATTCTGCGCCCGCGCGTTTGGCTTGCAAGGCTTTGGCGAAACCACGCGTGGGGGCGGCGGTCTCAGCCTGGTTCCGCAGCTCCAACTCTCCCGTCACCGCTTTCGCGGCTGCGATTTCTTCGCGCTTGTAAGCTTCAATTTTTTGTAAGATGTCCGCCATTATTGTTTTCCTTGGGAGAGCCGCACCAGCGCGTCCAGACGAGCGCGGGCCTGTCCGCCGTCTATAGCCTCCGCCGCCATGGCGACGCCCTCTTTAAGAGTTTCGGCTTTTCCTGCGACGATCAATGTGGCGCCGGCGTTCATCAAAACGATATCGCGATAAGCGCCGTGCTCGCCGTCCAGAACCTTACGCAGCGCCGCCGCATTTTCGGGAGGCTCGCCGCCCTTGAGGTCTGCAGGACGCGACCGCTCAAGACCAACGTCTTCAGGAGTAACTTCGAAATGGCTGATTTCGCCATTTTTCAACTGGGCCACTTTTGTGGGGCCCGTGGTCGTGATTTCGTCCAAACCATCTGAGCCATGCACCACCCAAGCGTGTTGGGATCCATGAGCTTGCAAAACTTTCGCTAGCGGCTCCACCCATTGACTGGCGTAAACGCCGACCATTTGCCGCGTCACGCCGGCGGGGTTGGAGAGCGGCCCCAGAAGATTGAAAATGGTTCTCGTGCCCAGCTCGGTTCGCGCGGGGCCGACGTGTTTCATGGCTGCGTGGTGGTTTGGCGCGAACATGAAGCCCACCCCGGCTTCGCGAATGCAGCGGGAGATTTTTTCGGGCGGCGCGTCAATGTCGACGCCAAGTTCCCGCAATGCGTCGGCGGATCCTGAGCGTGAGGACAGCGAACGATTGCCATGTTTAGCTACGGGAACGCCGCAGCCGGCGACCACAAACGCCGCGCAAGTGGATATGTTATAGGTGCCAGAGGCGTCGCCGCCAGTGCCCACCACGTCCACGGCCTCTGGCGGGGCGTCTACCCCTAGCATTTTGGCTCGCATGGTCGTCACGGCGCCGACGATCTCGTCCACGGTTTCGCCGCGCACGCGCAGCGCCATGAGAAATCCGCCAATTTGCGCTGGAGTCGCCGCGCCGGACATGATGACGTCGAAGGCGGTCTCCGCTTCGACGCGCGTTAATGGCTGGCCATCTGCGGCCTTTGCGATCAGGGACTTCAGATTGCTCATGAGCCGCAGCTCCCGTAATTGGAGAAGCGCCGAAGAGGCGCTCCTGATTTCAGGAAATATCGTTCAAGGCGGAAGTTTAAGAACCGCTGGGCGTTCCGGTGATCTGCAGCAGAACGGGCTGGTTGATCTCAACGCCTACGCGCGTTTCCACTTCGGCGACATAGGCGCCAATGATCGAGTTTTGAAGACTTTCAGAGAGTTGCACGTCCATGTTCGCCACGTCTTCGGCTTCGCGGAAAAAGGCCGGTTGGGAGACCTCCGCCACTTCGAGCACGATGTAGTCGCCATTTTCGCCTGGCGTCGTCGCGGTGAAGCCTTTCGGTCCGGAAAACGCCATCTGAACCGCGTCGCTTGATAGCCCGTCCACTTGCGCCGCGCGCTTGAACGGCGCTGACGTCTGGACCGTTACGCCTAAAGCGTCCGCGAGCTGGGTGAGGGGTTTTCCGTCTTTGAGTTCTTGCTCGGAATTTTCAGCGAGAGCTTTCAGCTTTTGTTGTTGTTGATCGCCCGTCCAGGCTTCGATCACGGCTTGGCGCACTTCATCCAGCGTTTGATCGCGTTCCGGCGTGATATCGGTGACTTCATACCAGAGGAAGCCGTCGCGGCCGAGAGGAAGCGCGTCATTTTCCAGACCAATGTCGGCGTCAAAAACTTTATTAAGCAAGTCTTCGGCCTCCGGCAAAGAGACCGTCTCGCCATCTTGCGTCACGCCTGTCGCGTCAAAGGCGGCTGGCGTTTCCAGGGGCAGAGAAAAACGTTCAGAGACCTCTTGCAATGTGGCTCCGCCAGCGCGGGCGTCTTCAACCGTATCATGGAGGTCAAGAACCTCTTGTCGCGCAGTTTCAAGAGCCAGCTCATTTTTGAGCGTAGCCTCGACTTCGCTGAAGGCGCGGGTCTGCGCGGGGCGGATCTCGGAAACTTTCAAGATGATAGAGCCAAACCGACCATCGACGACGCCTGAGGTTTTTCCTTCGGCAAGAGAGAAAGCCGCTTCCGCAACGGCGGGATCCAAAAGATCCGCTTTCGCCATGAATCCCAGATCGACTTGCTCTTCGGTCATGGATTGGTCGGCGAGAATTTCAGTGAATGTTTTTCCCTCGGCCAACTCAGCGGCCGCTGCTTCGGCGTCGGCTTTCGAAGGGAACGACATCTGCAGGATTTTGCGTTTTTCCGGCTCGGCGAACCGGTCTGTGGAGGCTTCATAACGTTCGCGAGCGGCTTCGTCGCTGACGTCTTCCGGTTTGACGATATTCTCAGGCGTGAGCGAAAGCAGGGCTACCTGGCGAAACTCCGGCGCTCGGTATTCAGATTGATTGTCGGCGAAATAGGTTGTGAGTTCTTCCTCCGAAGGCTGTGGGATATCGCCGACAAGCGCTTCGCCCAGATTCAAATAGCGAATCGTTCGCTCTTCATTTTGATGGATGAAGAAAGCCTCCAGATAAGGCGCGGGGGCGGTGAGACTACCGGCGAGACCTTCAGCAAGCTGTTGACGCTCCGCCAACTGGCGGCGTTCGATCACGTAGTTGTCTTCGCTTACGCCATTTGCGGCGAGGAGTTGCGCCAGTCGATTGCGATCATAGCCGCCGCCGGGATTTTGAAAGGCGGGGTCGTTCTGAATTATCTTGACCAATTGCTGATCGGAGATGCCAAGCTTCAAACTGGACGCGGCTTCGTTAAGCGCCGCTTCGGCGACCAGTTGGCCAAGAACTTGTCCCGGAACGCCAAAAGCTGCGCCTTCGCTTGTCGAAAGCGGTCGGCCGATTTGCCGTCCGAGCGTGTCGAGCTGACGCCGGTAGGCGGTTTCAAAACTGAAGGCTGAGATTTCGGTGTCGCCGACTTCCGCCACGACGTTTTGATTGAAATTGCCGAAAATATCAGCAACGCCCCAAACAGCGAAACTCATTACGAGGAGTGCAATCAGGAGTTTGGCAAACCAGGTCTTGGCGCCGTTGCGCAGGGCGTCGAGCATGTTTTTTTCCGTCTGTACGAATAGAAATCGAATTTAAATGCCTCATCCGGTGAAGGAGTAAAGCGGCGTGAATGATAGAGACGCCATGCAATTCGGGCAAGGCGTTGCGACAATCCATTTTTGTCTATGCCAGTTTCAAAGTCTCGCGACAATTTGATATTGTGACTTTTTATAATCAGGCGATCAATTTTCTGATAGGACCTTTTGTCATGAAATGAGGTTCTCAAGCTTTTGGAGTGAGTGCGAATGAGTGAGATCGTGAAGCCGCTTGTTGCTGGAAACTGGAAAATGAACGGCCTGCGCGAAAGTCTGGCTGAGCTGACTGGGGTTATCGGCGGCATGCCCGCCGAGCTGAAGGCCGACGTCATGATTTGTCCGCCGGCGACCTTAATATCGTCAGCGGCGAGCCTTTGCGTGGGGAGCTCTTTGTCTTTAGGCGGTCAGGATTGTCATGCGCAGGCTTCCGGCGCGCATACGGGCGACATTTCCGCGCCAATGCTGCGCGACGCCGGAGCCAGCGCGGTCATTGTTGGGCACTCGGAGCGCCGGTCCGACCATGGAGAAACCGATGACGTGGTTCGGTCCAAAGCTCAGGCGGCGTGGGCTGCGGGGCTGAGCGCGATTATTTGCGTTGGCGAGACCGAAGCGCAACGTCGCTCCGGTCAGGCGCTTGACGTGGTGGGCGCGCAATTGGCCGCCTCGGTCCCTGACGGCGCGGGCGCCGCCAACACGGTGATCGCCTATGAGCCTGTTTGGGCCATTGGCACCGGTTTGACGCCGACGGTTGATGATGTGGCGCAAATGCACGCGTTTTTGCGCGAAAAGCTGGAGGCTCGCTTCGCTGGAGAGGGACGGAGGATTCGCCTCTTATACGGTGGTTCGGTCAAACCCGCTAACGCTCGCGAGCTGATGTCGGTTGCAAATGTTGACGGCGCGCTGGTTGGCGGCGCAAGCTTGAAATCTTCGGATTTCCTAGGCATTATCAACGTCTATTCGTAGGGTTTTTTGCGCAAATGAATATTTGTTTGCTGACAAGGGTGGAAAGCTTCGGGACATTCGTGTAGAAGGCCCGAAATCTTACAGACAAGACTGGTACCAATGGAAACCGTCATTATCGTCATTCACTTGATGGTTGTGCTTGCACTCGTTCTCGTAGTCTTACTCCAGCGCTCCGAAGGCGGCGCGCTTGGAATGGGCGGCGGCGGGGGCGGCGGAGGACTTATGTCCAGCCGCGGCACGGCCAACATTCTCACTCGGGCGACGGCTTTGTTAGCCGCCGCATTCTTTGCGACGTCGCTTACGTTAGCGCTTATCGCTCGCACCGCCGATGCGCCTAGCTCGATTCTGGACGCTGTTCCCGGCGTTGAAACCGCGCCGCTCGGCGCGACAGGAGACGGCCAGGGCGTTCTGAATCAGCTGAAACGTCCAACGGACGATGCTGGCGCAGACGCGACCACATCGCCGGCAGCGGATGGGCCTCAGGTCCCCGCAGCGCAATAGATGGCTTGTGAACGGTTTGCCCGTTCACGTTCAATTACTATTCGTTAAACGCCCTGCGGCGTGTTCGCGGGGCGTTTTCTTGTGTGTTCACAAAATCGGGCTTTCTTGTTTGGGGTCCGAGGCGATATGATATCTTTCCATGGCTCGATACGTTTTCATTACCGGTGGTGTGGTTTCTTCACTTGGCAAAGGTCTGGCGTCGGCGGCGCTTGGCGCATTGCTGCAGTCGCGCGGCTATAAAGTAAGGCTGCGCAAGCTTGACCCTTATCTCAATGTTGATCCGGGGACGATGAGTCCCTATCAGCACGGGGAGTGTTTCGTCACCGATGACGGCGCCGAGACGGACCTTGATCTGGGACATTACGAGCGCTTTACCGGACGTCCGGCCAATAAAATGGATAATATCACCACCGGCCGGATCTATCAGGACATCATCACCAAGGAGCGCCGGGGAGATTACCTGGGCGGAACGGTTCAGGTAGTGCCGCATGTGACCGATGCGATTAAATCCTTCGTGCTTGACGGTAATGAGGATTTTGATTTCGTTCTTTGCGAGATCGGCGGCACGGTGGGCGATATTGAGGGATTGCCGTTTTTCGAGGCGATTCGTCAGCTTGGCAACGAACTTCCTCGCGGTCAGGCCATTTATATTCACCTTACCTTGATGCCCTATATCGCCTCAGCCGGCGAAATGAAAACCAAGCCGACGCAGCATTCGGTGAAAGAGTTGCGCTCTATCGGCATTCAGCCCGATATTTTGATGATCCGCTGTGATCGCAAAATTCCCGATAGCGAAAGGCGTAAACTGTCGCGGTTTTGCAATGTGCGCGAAAGCGCAGTGATTCCCGCCTATGACGTTTCTTCAATCTATGAAGTTCCGATTGCTTATCATGAAGAGCGTCTTGACGACGAAGTGCTCTCGGCTTTTGGAATAACGGGAGCGCCTGCGCCTAATCTAGAAGGTTGGCAGGGAATCGCCGAGAAAATCACTAACCCGGAAGGGGAGGTGACAATCGCCGTGATTGGTAAGTACACGGTCTTGAAAGACGCTTATAAGTCACTGATCGAAGCATTGGTGCACGGCGGCATCGCCAATCGGGTTCGAGTGAATATCGAATGGATTGAATCTGAGGTCTTTGAAAAGGAAGACCCATCGCCTTGGCTGGAGAATGTTCATGGCATTCTCGTTCCGGGCGGCTTTGGCGAACGCGGTGCGGAAGGCAAGATAGCCGCGGCGCGCTTCGCCCGCACGCACAAGATTCCCTATTTCGGCATTTGTTTTGGCATGCAGATGGCCGTGATCGAAGCTGCTCGTAATTTGGCGGGGCTGGAGGCGGCCAATTCAACTGAGTTCGGCGCATGTGAAGAGCCTGTCGTCGGTTTGATGACCGAATGGGCGCGCGGGGAGGATCTTGAGAAGCGTAATGAGGATGGGGATCTTGGCGGAACCATGCGGCTCGGCGCTTACCCCGCCAAACTTGCCGCAGGGTCAAGAATAGCTTCGATTTACGGCGAGGAAATGATCTCCGAGCGCCACCGTCACCGTTATGAAGTCAATATCAGCTATCGCGAGCGCCTCGAAGCGGCCGGGCTTCGCTTTGCGGGAACCTCTCCTGACGGGCAGTTGCCGGAAACAGTTGAAATTGACGATCATCCGTGGTTCGTGGGGGTGCAATATCACCCTGAGCTGAAGTCACGGCCATTTGCCCCTCATCCGCTTTTCGCTAGCTTTATTGGCGCGGCGGTGGAGCAAAGCCGTTTGTTCTGATGGCGTTTTGAAATTCTATGAATGACTTTTGACGCGTGAAGCTAAGAGCAAGCTTCACGCGTTTTTTATGGCGGGCGGTGTCGTTTGCTATTTTATTCACATAGTCTTTGATGATTTATTTTCCTGACTTTACGTCACTAAAATTTGGTTTGAATCTTTTTTCAATCAAGGCGCCCGTCTTGCAGGGGCAGTTTTATTATTGATTTTATTAGAAAATTTTAGTTGTGGCGTGACTTTTCCATGTTGTCTTCATGTGATCGGGGAAGGGGGGCCTTCATTGAACTGATCATTGAAGAGGAATAAAAATGAACATTTTAAAAGAAAAATAACCACCGTGTCCTCGTGAGTCATTGGTCTTTCATGGTTTTCAGCTTAATCTAGGACGTTGCACGGCTGTATTTGCATTTGCCGGTTCGGCGGCAAAGGGATTTTGGTGACTGAAGCTGGGCGGGAGACTGTGTCGTGTTTGTGCATATGGCTGGCGCGTTTTTAACGACAAGGCGACTTTCATCCATATGCAATGACTTTATAAAAGACGGCGTGGCTAACGAATGGGTTGGTCGACACGTTCTGAGACGTGTATCTTATCTGCGAAGGCGTGCGCCTTTTTAAGAATCTTAATGAGGAATTGGTTGGGATGCATAAACAGACTTTCGAATGGCTCAAGCCGGTGATGAGCGTCAAGCCGGCTTCAGGCGTGGTGCTCGCCGCTCTTTTGCTGGTCGCCTGCAATAAGGACGATCAACAGAAGGCGAAAACGGCCGCCCCTGCGCCGTCGGTGGTTGTGTCCGCCGCGCGACTGGATGAAATTCGGCAGTCCGCCCAATTCGTCGGTAAAATTGAAGCGGTGAACAGCGTTGATCTTATCGCGCGCGTAAGCGGCTTTCTTGACAGCAAAACCGTTCCCGACGGCTCCACTGTGAAAAAAGACCAGCTTCTTTTCACCATTGAAAAAGCTCCCTATCAAGCCGCGCTTTTAGCGGCGCAGGCGGATCAGGCCAAAGCGGAAGCCAACGCCGCCTTATCTCAAGCCGATCTTGAGCGCGACAAGGACCTTTATGAAAAGGGCCACGTCTCAAAAGCCAAATATCAGGCGACGTTAGCCACTAAAGAAGAAGCCGACGCTATGGTTGAGGCGGCGAAAGCTGCGGTTTCTCAGGCGCAGTTGAACCTTGGCTATACCGACGTTAAAGCGCCATTCGATGGAAAAATCGGTAAAACGCCCTATAGCGTTGGAGAGGTGGTTGGCCCGTCTTCGCAGCCCCTGGCGCATCTGGTGAGCCTCGCCCCGGTGTATGTGTCATTTTCGATCAGCGAAAAAGACTACCTTGATTCAATCAAGAAGGGTGGCGACTCCCCTGAAGATGTGAAGAAGGACGATCGTCCGTCAATCAGTTTGATAATGCCAAATGGCAAGAAATTTTCTGAGACGGGCGAAATTGTTTTTATCGACAACCGTATTGATCCTTTGACGAGCACTATTGCGTTGCGCGGTCAGTTCGAAAATAAGAATAAGCTTCTTCTTGAGGGCACTTATGTGACGGTCGTTTTGGAGGCCAAGACGGAAACCAAAGCTATCGTCGTGCCGCAGGCGGCTGTGCAGAGGGATCAAAAGGGGTCCTTTGTTCTCGCGGTCAACAAACAGGAAATGGTTGAGCAGCGTTATGTGGAGCTGGGCCAAGTTCACGAGACCGACTTCATCGTAACGAGCGGGTTACAGCCCGGCGAGCGCGTGATCGTGCAAGGACTGCAAAAAGTCCGGCCTGGCGTGCCGGTGCATGCGGTTGTTGACGGCAAGCCGGCGGAGTAATCTATATGTCCCCGAAGTTTTTCATCTATCGGCCCAAGTTTGCTTTGGTGATCTCCCTCGTGATCACCATCGCGGGCGTTTTGGGATATTTGGCGCTGCCGGTTGAGCAGTTTCCGAACATCACGCCTCCGGTCGTGAGCGTGACCGCCAGTTATACGGGCGCGAGCGCGAACGTCATCGAAGAGACGGTCGCCGCTCCCATTGAGGAGCAGGTCAATGGCGTTGACGATATGCTCTATATGGAATCCACCAGCACGGATTCCGGAAGCTATTCGTTGAACGTGACCTTCGCCGTCGGCACTGATCCGGACATTGCTACGGTGAACGTGCAAAATCGGGTCAGTCAGGCCACGAGCCAGTTGCCGAGCGACGTGGTTCAAAATGGTGTGACGGTGCAAAAAGCCAGCACGAATATGTTGCTGGTTATGACGCTTTATTCGCCCAAGAATACATACGACGAGATTTTCCTCTCCAACTACGCCTCTATCAACCTGAAAGACGCCCTGGCGCGTGTTCCCGGAGTTGGTAAGGCCGACGTCATGACGGATTTCTCCTATGGAATGCGCGTGTGGCTTGATCCGGATAAATTGACCAGCGTCAACATGACGCCGAGTGATTTTATCAGCGCGATCAACGACCAGAACATTCAGGTGTCCGCAGGACAAATCGGCTCTCCGCCGGTTCCAGAGGGACAGCAGTTTCAATACACGGTCAAGGCGAAGGGGCGCTTGACCAGCGCGGAAGAGTTCAAGAACATCATCTTGAGAACCGGCAGCGATGGCTCCATCGTTCGTATTGGCGATCTGGCGCGTGTCGAGTTGGGATCGCAGGTCTATAACGTGAACGGCAAGTTTAACGGTTCGCCAGCCACGGTTTTGGCCGTTTATCAGGCGCCGGGCGCGAACGCTTTGGATGTGGCGGAAGGCGTCTTGAGCCGTCTGGATGAGCTGTCAAAGTCTTTCCCGGACGACATGGAGTACTCCGTGCCGTTCAACACCACCGACTTTGTGCAGAAATCGCTCGACGATGTGGTTGAGACCTTGATGATCACTTTTGTTTTGGTGGTCGGGGTCGTGTTTATGTTCCTTGGGAACTGGCGCGCGACAGTCATTCCCACCATTGCGATTCCGGTGTCGTTGATCGGTACTTTCGCGATCCTGCTGGCGGCGGGCATGTCGCTCAACACCATCAGTCTGTTTGCGATCGTTCTGGCGATCGGGATCGTGGTGGATGACGCCATCGTCGTTGTCGAAAATGTCGAGCGTATCTTGAGCGAAGAGCCGGACTTGACGTCCAAGCAGGCGACGGCGAAGGCGATGGAGCAGATCACCGGTCCGGTGATCGCGACGACGCTGGTGTTGTTGGCCGTTTTTGTGCCGACAATATTCATGCCCGGAATTACCGGTCAGCTTTACTCGCAGTTCGCGGTGACCATTTCTGTTTCAGTTCTGATTTCGTCAATTAACGCTTTGACGCTTTCTCCCGCCCTTTGTGGGCTTATTTTGAAGCGTCGCACCGGACCTTCCCGGGGCGTCATGGCTCTGTTCGACCACGGCGTCGATACGGTGCGTAATGGCTACACCGGCATTGTTCATCGGTTGGTGCGTCGATCTTTCGTCGGCCTTGTGGCGATTGGCTGCGTGGTTGGCGGCATTGTTCTGCTTAGCGGGAAACTGCCGACGGGTTTCTTGCCATCGGAAGATCAGGGCTATTTGATGATTGACGTTCAGTTACCGGACGGCGCGTCTCTTGCGCGTACCGATGCGGTAACTGTTCAAATGCAGGAGACGTTGAAAAAGATTGGCGGCATTGAGCATGTCGTCACCGTTAATGGATACAGCATTTTGAATGGCGGCGTGACGGCGAATGGCGCGCTGGTCATTGTCACCCTGGAGCCTTGGTCGGAACGAACGACGCCTCAGTTGCAGGTTGACGCAATTCTCGGCACGCTTTGGAGGGACTTTAGCGCTGTCGCGCAAGCCAACATCATCGCATTCAATCCTCCTCCCATTCCCGGACTGGGAACCACCGGTGGGGTTGAGTTGATGGTGCAACAGACCGGCGGCGGCTCCGCTCAGGATCTCGCCTCGGCGATTGGGTCTTTTGTTTACTCTACCAATCAGTCGCCGCTGATTTCGCAGGCCTATTCGACCTTCAGGGCTAATGTGCCTCAGTTGTTCGTCGATCTTGATCGCGAGAAAGCCAAGATACTTGGTGTTGATGTTTCTGATGTGTTCCTGACGCTTCAAGCCTATCTTGGCTCGTATTACGTCAATGACTTCAATCTTTTCGGTCGTGTTTATAAAGTTATGATTCAGGCTGAAGGGACTTATCGCGACCGAATGGAGGATATCGGACGCCTGTATGTGCGCTCAAAAGACGGCGAGATGATCCCTCTGCGCACGTTGGTGAACGTGGATAACGTTCTGGGGCCTCAGATTCTGAATCGCTACAATATGTTCCGTTCGGCGACGGTTACGGCCAATCCGGTTGAGGCTGCTTCTACAGGTCAGGTGATCAACGTGTTGAATCAGGTGGCCGCCGATGCTTTGCCTGACGGATATCGGACGGAGTTGACGGGAACGGCGAAGCAGGAACAAGAAGCGGGCAATATCGTCACATATATTTTGATGTTGTCGATTCTGTTCGCTTACCTCTTTCTTGTTGCTCAATATGAAAGCTGGTCGATTCCGCTGGCGATTTTGTTATCGGTGACGGTGGCGCTGTTTGGGGCCTTCTTGTCTGTGTTGCTTACGGGTAAAGACGTCAATCTTTATACGCAGATCGGAATGATCATGCTCGTGGGCCTTGGGGCGAAGAACGCGATTTTGATCGTGGAATTCGCCAAGGAGCAAAGAGAAGGCGGTAAGTCGATCATTGAATCGGCTTCCACCGCGGCGCATTTGCGTTTTCGTGCGGTGATGATGACGGCGATCGCGTTCCTTCTAGGGGTTGTGCCTTTGATCACCGCCTCTGGCGCGGGCGCGGCGTCCCAGCAAGCAATCGGGACGGCCGTTTTTGGCGGAATGCTGCTCGCGACGTCTCTTGGGGTTATCCTCGTTCCCGTTCTTTACGTGGTTATCCAAATTCTACGTGAAAAAATTAAGGGCGAGTACCATGGCTCCGACACGCCGCTGCAGGTGGCGAAGGAAGAGCCGAATAACGGCGCGGAAACTCCAGCGTAACGTCTTTCCGTTTTAACGCGGAGCATTATCGAACTTGGATCCCCAGCGCGTAATCGTGCTGGGGATTTTTGTTTTGTGGGGCGTATGATTACGCACGTCCGAAGGGGGATCTTTGAAAAAAAGGGGGGGGCGTTTGCAGCTTAATGAAGTCAGTTTTCGTCAGGTTTGAACAAAAGAAGGGGAGCGCCTGGGCGTTTGGCGGTGAAATGACAAACTGTGATGGTAAGCACAGGTAATGGTCAGGCCGCATCGGATCTGACGGTAAAAAATGTTTGATGAAGTATAAATGGGGAGGATCAAGAAGTTTGGTGAGCCGACAGGGGTTCGAACCCTGGACCTACTGATTAAAAGTCAGTTGCTCTACCAGCTGAGCTATCGGCTCTCACCAACGTCTTGATTGGCGTTTGTTTAATGGGTTCGCCGGGTTGGCGCAAGTCATAAAATTGAAGTTGTCCACTGGTGAAAAGAAGGAACTGAAAAATGTGTTTAACCGGTAGGGTTCCTTAGCCTTTAAAATCCACGCTAACTGCCGTTTGACGCTGGTGCGTGAATGATTTTATTCGCCGTTAGGCGCGTTCGAATGATGAAATGTGCAAATTTATTCTTTTCTGCATAGCCTGTATAGCGCTATGGTTCAGTCTATGGTTGCGTTGAGGCGTTGTTTTTTTTGAGTGTGAGTTTTGATTTGCGTCTTCGGAGCTGCAAATTTGGTTTCACTCCTGAATGACACTGTATTCGTGACCGTCGAATGAGGCTAATGCTGCTCATTTGCACTCGTTATGTTTGTATAGCTTGCAAGTGGTGTATGCGTTTGATCTGAATGATATTTGGAGGGTTAAATGAGCAAAAAAGTTCTGGCGCTTGGTACTGCGATTCTGTTGGGGGCAGGCGCTGCGGCGTCGGCTGCGGAACAGCAATTCATATCCATTGGCACGGGCGGCGTGACCGGGGTTTATTACCCAACTGGAGGCGCGATTTGCCGTTTGGTCAATAAGGACCGCAAAGAGCATGGCATTCGTTGTTCGGTAGAATCCACAGGCGGGTCGGTTTATAACATCAACACCCTTGAAGCGGGCGAGCTTGAGTTTGGCGTCGCGCAATCTGACGTTCAGGCCAACGCTTATGAAGGTAAGGCGCAATGGGATGGTAAGCCATTCGAGAAATTGCGCGCCGTCTTTTCCGTCCATCCGGAGCCGGTCACCATGTTGGCGGGGAAAGACTCTGGGATTTCGGGCATTGAAGATCTCAAGGGTAAGAAGGTCAATATCGGCAACCCTGGTTCCGGCCAATACGCCACTTGGGAAGTCATGGAAAAAGAAGGCTTGATCAGCCGTGACGATCTCGCTCTCGCCGCTGAACTGAAGTCGGCTGAGGTTGGGCAAGCGCTTTGCGACGGTAAGATCGATTCGTATTTCTGGCTTATTGGACACCCTTCCGCTTTGGTGCAGGAAACGATTTCCACTTGCGACGCGCAATTGGTCGATGTGAAAGGACCTGCCGTCGACGCTTTGCTCGAAAAGTACCCTTTCTACCGCAAGGCGATTATTCCTGCTGGAATGTATAATAACGACAAGGACATCGAAACATTCGGCGTTGGCGCGACATTCGTCAGTTCTACAGATGTTCCGGATGAAGTTGTTTATACGCTTGTGAAGGGCGTCTTTGAAAACTTCGACGACTTCAAGAAGCTGCATCCGGCGTTCGCAAATTTGAAGGAATCCGAGATGATAAAGGATTCATTGACAGCTCCTTTGCATCCGGGTGCTGTGAAGTATTATAAAGAGCGCGGATGGATGTAATGGTTATTTGATGTTGGGGCGCCGGAAATTTTTTCCGGCGTCTTTTCATGTTGATTATCTTTACTTTCTGAATATTTTTTTGGAATTATTTATTTTAGGCGTCGGGAATATTGTTTTAATATTATCCTCGGAGCGTTTTTTTATGGTTTCAGTTAAATTAACTGTAGATGGCTTGTTAGAATTTTAAAGGGGCTCAGAGGGTGGACTTGGAGACGAATAACGCAAGCGGCAAGGGGCGTATTGAGGTTGAAGCCTCTGAACTCGTCGCTCAATCTGATACAGGCGCTCGCAATTTGCACGGCGGTTTGGGCGTTATGGTGGCGACCACCGCTTTCATCTGGTCGTTGTTTCAACTTTATATCGCGTCAAACGTTCCTTACTGGATCGTCGATACATTTGGCGTGAATCTTGTTTTCAATAATTCCGAAGCGCGTATATTGCATTTGGCTTTCGGGATGTGCCTTGCGGCCTTTGCCTATCCATTATTCAAGTCAAGCCCGCGCTACACCATCCCTTGGTATGACTGGGTGTTAGCGGCGGCGGGCATATTTTCCTGTGTTTATTTGATCTTCATGAAGAATGAGATCGCCAGACGCGCTGGCTTGCCAACCGATATGGACCTTGTGGTGTCCACCGTTGGCATGACAGTTCTGGCGATTTCCGTTTTCCGGGCCTTGGGGTTGCCGCTTGTGATCGTAGCGAGCGTTTTTGTCTTCTACGTGTTTTTTGGCGACCAGTCGTTCATACCAGACGCTATCCGTTGGAAGGGCGCTTCTTACGGCAAGGCCATGTGGCATTACTGGATGCAGCTGGAAGGCGTTTTTGGCGTCGCCTTGAGC
Organism: Stappiaceae bacterium; assembly: GCA_048265185.1. GTDB lineage: Bacteria > Pseudomonadota > Alphaproteobacteria > Rhizobiales > Stappiaceae > JBLXBZ01. Next base: position 239,115 of record JBLXBZ010000001.1, read on the forward strand.
GTTTCCGCGTCGATGATCTTTCTGTTTGTCCTGTTCGGCTCATTGCTTGAAAAGGCGGGAGCGGGGAATTTCTTCATCAAGATAGCTTTCGCCTTGCTTGGGCATTTGCGCGGCGGGCCGGCCAAAGCGGCGGTCGTCGCTTCCGCGATGAGCGGGCTTTATTCGGGTTCGTCCATTGCGAACGTCGTCACCACGGGCACGTTTACGATTCCCTTGATGAAACGCACCGGCTTTACGCCGGAAAAAGCCGGGGCGGTTGAAGTCGCTTCGTCAACCAATGGACAATTGACGCCTCCCGTCATGGGGGCCGCAGCCTTTTTGATCAGCGAGTTCACCGGCGTCGGTTACCATGAGGTGGTCAAGCACGCTTTTGTGCCGGCTATCGTTTCCTATATCGCGCTGATTTATATTGTTCATCTGGAAGCTTTGAAGATGAATCTTCAAGGCTTGCCCAAGCCGCCGGCGACCTCAACGCTTGCTCAAAGAGGGTTGAGATTTTTGACCGGGGCTTTGTTCGTGGCCTTTGTGTTTTATGCGCTGAGCTGGGTGCTCACCTGGATTAAAATGGCTTTGCCCGGCCTGACGTTCGCTGCGGTGGTGGCGATTTCTTTGGTTGCTTATTTGCTGCTGCTTTGGGTGGCCGCGCAAGCCCCGGATCTTGAAATTGACGATCCCAACGCGCCGATTCAGGAGTTGCCGCACGCTGGCGACGTGGCCAAGACCGGGCTGTATTATCTTCTGCCCATCGTCATTCTGATCTGGTGCATTCTTATTGAGCGTTTCTCGCCAACGTTATCAGCTTACTATGCGACGATGGCGATGATTGTGATCATTTTGACTCAGCACCCGCTCAAAGCGCTGTTCAGAACGCGGGCGTTTCGCGCTGAAGAGGTTCGCCGTGGCGGGCGTGAGTTCGTAGAAGGAATGATTGGCGGGGCGCGCAACATGATCGGCATCGCCGTGGCCACCGGCGCGGCGGGGGTGATCGTCGGAACGGTTTCGCTCACAGGCGCCCATCAGGTGATTGGCGAGTTTGTCGAGTATCTTTCTGGCGGTAGCTTGATGATGATGCTTGTGCTCGTCGCGATCATGAGCCTCATTCTTGGCATGGGATTGCCTACGACCGCCAACTATATCGTCGTATCATCTTTGATGGCGCCGGTAATCGTTACCCTTGGCGCGCAATCGGGGTTGATTGTTCCGTTGATCGCGGTGCATTTCTTCGTGTTTTATTTTGGCATTCTCGCCGATGACACGCCGCCAGTGGGCTTGGCGGCCTTCGCCGCCGCCGCGATTAGCCGAGGCGATCCGATCAAAACCGGTGTTCAAGGGTTCATGTATGATATCCGCACCGCTTTGTTGCCGTTCCTGTTTATCTTTAACACCGACCTCTTGCTGATTGACGTTACGCCTGTTCAAGCGGTTTTCGTCTTTGTCATCGCCGTTATCGCGATGATGTTGTTCGCCGCCGCGACGCAGGGATATTTCCTGGCGAAATCGCGCCTGTGGGAGACAGTCGCATTACTCTTGGTCGCCTTTACGTTATTCCGTCCCGGGTACTGGCTGGATCAAATTCATCCGCCTTATATGACGGCGCAGGGAGCATCGATTCTTCAGATGATCGGCGATGAGCCGGTCGGCGCGCAGGTTCGCCTCAATATCTCTGGGCCGAGTTTTGACAACGCGGATCAAGTTTTGACGCGAACGGTTCAATTTGCTGTTGGCGAAGGCGGCGCTGCGGATCGCTTGGAGGAAAATGGTCTCATCGCTGATGCTGATGGCGAAGTTGTGCTTCTTGAAGAGCCATTCCCTGGAACCGCCTTTTCGCAAGAACTCCAGAGTTTCGATTTTTATGGCGACGAACCGGTTCAGATTGTTACCGCTCAAGTTGAGGCGGAGCGCTGGCCGAAAGAAATAATGTATCTGCCGGCCTTGTTGTTGTTGCTCGTTGTTGTGTTCGCGCAGCGTCGGCGGCAAACGCAACCGGCGTTTTGAGGAGGTTGAAAATTGTATAGCTCTATCCTTCTCCCGATTGATCTTAGCGAGCCGAGTTCTTGGCGAAAGGCTTTGCCATCCGCCGTTCAGCTGGCCAAAACCTTTTCGGCGCAGATGCACATTCTTGCGGTGGTCCCGGATTTTGGCAAATCCATCGTTGGGGGATATTTCCCCAAGGACTTTGAAGCTAAGGCTTTGGAAAGCGCGAAAGAGGCTCTTCAGGAGTTTCTGGCGGGCAAGATTCCTGATGAGGTGGAAGCGCATGGACACATTGCCCATGGCGTTATTTACGAGGAAATCAACCGGTCCGCGGATAAGTTGAAATGCGATTTGATCATTCTCTCTTCGCATCGCCCGGAATTGAAAGACTATCTTTTGGGACCAAACGCCGCGCGCGTGGTGCGCCATGCGAATCAATCGGTTTTAGTTGTGCGTGAATAATTTAGATTTTTGAACTCTTTGTATAATTGCGCCTCATGGCCTGTCGCCGGGGGTATCCTTTTTCTTTGTAGCTTGGGCGGCGTAATTCAGTTGCGCCGCCCAAGTCATTTTGACGCGCTCGCAAAAAGGTGAGGCGACGTGAGCTGGTCTATTGGGTATAGACTTCTTTCCGCGCATGCGGCGATCGACGGGTTGATGTGAGGAATTTGATTTAATGTTGCAGGATATAACGATCTGGGGCGCTTTTTTTGCCGGTGTCCTGTCTTTCATTTCGCCTTGCGTTCTGCCTTTGGTGCCGCCGTATTTGGGATATATAGCCGGCCTGTCTCTGGATGAACTGGTGGAGCAAAAAAGCGAAAAGGTTGATAGCCGTCCGGTCTTTTTCGCTTCGCTCGCCTTTGTGCTTGGTTTTTCGACGGTATTCGTGGCCTTGGGAGCGACGGCGTCGCTGATTGGACAGCTGGTCACGCAATATATTCAGGTTCTGAGTTATATCGCAGGCGCGATCATTATCGTCATGGGACTGCACTTTCTTGGCGTTTTCCGCATTTCGCTTTTGTATCGGGAGGCGCGCGTGCAGGTGGCGCGTAAACCTGCGGGATATTTCGGCGCCTATATTATGGGCCTCGCTTTCGCCTTTGGCTGGACGCCATGCATTGGCCCGATTCTTTCCGCAATTCTATTTATCGCCGGATCAGAAAGCACCGTAAGCAAGGGGGCTTTGCTTTTGGCTTCCTATGCGTTGGGCTTGGGTGTTCCGTTTATGCTGGCGGCGTTATTCGCTGGCCCCTTCATGGGGTTCATGGCGCGGTTTCGCAAACACCTAGGCACTGTGGAAAAGGCCATGGGCGTTGTCCTCATCTTGACCGGCATTGCGTTTATGACCGGGCAGATGGCGGCATTTTCATTCTGGTTGTTGGAAACTTTCCCACAGTTTCAAACGCTTGGTTGACTTGTAGGCTGAAAATTCAGTTACAGGCTATTGCTTTAAAGCCAGAGTTTCTCCAAAGAACAGCTCCGGTTTGCAATAGCGCTGGCCGCTCGCCATTGCTCGCGCGCAGGCGAGAGCGGCGTCATTGGCGTTGATAAACGGACCGGCTAGCAGCGAGAGTTTGGTGTTGTCGGGGTTGGTTTTCACCCGTGCCGTAAGCGAACTGCCGAGCGGGGGAAATCCGGCGGCTCTTTCGCGAAAGCTGCTCCATGCTTTTTCCGCGTCGTCTGGTGTATCGAAAGTCCCAAGATCCATTGAAAACTCAAGCTTTCGCAAATGCGAATTCGCAGGAAGCCCAGCTTCTTTTTGCGCCGCATTGGGTGTTTGGGCAGTTGGTTTCTGCGGCGGGACGGCGATTGTGAGCGGTGAATTATTATCGGGGAGCGTTTGAGCGGAGGGGGGCGCAATAGAGCCGACCGAAGAGGGCTCTTCCCGAGATTGCGGTAGCGTGATGACGCGCACGTTTTGATGCGGAAGACTGACCTGCGAGCGCGGCGCGTATTGGGTTTGAGACGTCGAGCCGCCAGCTATTTGCGCGCGGTCCGCGAGCTCTGACGTTTCTTCTTTTAACTCGGGCGCGGGAAGGGTTTGGATTTTTGTGCCCCGTTCGGAGCGTTTTGATTGCGGCGGCGCATCCGCCTCAATATTCGTCTCGCCGGTCGTCAGCGCATCCACGCTTGCCTCGCCAGCTATGTCCTTGTCGCCATCGCTCTTCGGTTTCGGTGTGCGTAGAGTTGTCGCTTTCAGAGTTTCAAGCTCGTCTTTTAAAGCTTGCAGGTCTTCTCGTAAGGCGGCTATCTCGGCGTTTAAATGGCTTCGCGTTTGCTTAAGCGCGCGCACGGTTGCATTGTCAAAAATCTGAATTGGCGTTTGCTCTGCGGCGTTGGGGATTGAGGCCGTTGAAACCACGGGGCCAGGAGCGGGCAGGGGGATTGAGTTTCCAAGGTGCGTGGCGTCTACGGGCGTAGTCGGGAGCACAACGGCTGAAACCCCGAAAAACGCGCAGAGCGTAGCGGCGCCGCCCCACAGAATCAAACGCGGAGCATCCTTGCCTTTCATACGTGCCGAAGGCGGGGTCTTTGTACGGCTAAGTGACGACACGCTTTGTTCCCGACGAACGAATCCCAATGAGATAAAAGACTATTTAAACGATAATATGGTTAACAAGCGTTAAAATTGTACTCAAACGGCGTGAATTCATTCATGGACTTGACGGATGCGGTTCGGGTGCGGACAAGTGTCGCAATATTTATGGAATTTGGAGGTTTCGATGACCGGGCGCACATGTCTCGCCGTGATACTTGCCGCTGGCCTTGGAACGCGGATGAAATCGGATCGTCCTAAAGTTATGCATGAGGTCGCGCATCTCGCGCTTGTGGGGCATGTCGCCCGTTCTGTGGTGGAGGCGGGCGCTGATCAGATCGCCGTTGTGGTGGGGCCTCAAATGCCTGAGCTAGAAGAGCTCGTGCGGGACCTTGCGCCAGAGGCGTCATGCTTTGTGCAGACGGAACGTCTTGGCACGGGGCATGCGCTGCGCAGCGCTGAAGCTGCTTACCGTTCAGGTGTTGACGATGTGGTGGTGCTGCTTGGCGACTCGCCTCTGGTGCGTTCGGAGACGATTTCTCGGGTTCGCGCCCGTCTCGCCGACGGGGCGGATATGGTGGTGCTTGGCTTTTCCGCCAAAGATCCGTTTGGCTATGGCCGCTTGTTGACGAATGGGGAGAGCCTGGTGGCTATTCGCGAGGAAAAAGACGCCTCGCGTGAAGAGCGTCTTGAGACTTTTTGCAACTCGGGTCTAATGGCGTTTCGGGGCGATCAAATCGCGAAAATCGTGAACGAGATAGGCAACGACAATGTTAAAGGCGAATTTTATCTGACGGACGCGGTTGAAATCGCCAATCGTCTTGGGCTTTCAGTGGTGGTGGAAAGCACGGACGAAGAAGAAGTTCAGGGCATAAACACGCAGGCTCAATTGTCTCAGGTTGAAGCCGCCTTTCAGCGGCGCGCGCGCGCGCGCGCCATTGAGGAGGGCGTGACGCTATTGGCGCCGGATACCGTTTTCTTTTCATATGATACGAAAATTTCACCGGGCGCGATCGTTGAGCAGAATGTCGTTTTCGCTCCGGGGGTGGAAATTGCGTCAGGCGCCCGGATCCGCGCTTTCAGTCACCTTGAAGGCGCACGCGTTTCCGCTGGCGCGACGGTTGGTCCTTATGCGCGTTTGCGACCGGGCGCATGCATTGGCGAAAGCGGCCACGTAGGTAATTTTGTCGAGATTAAAAACGCGCAGGTGGGCGCCGGGGCGAAGGTGAACCATCTGAGCTATATTGGCGACGCTCAGGTTGGTGATAAGAGCAACATCGGCGCGGGAACGATCACCTGCAATTACGACGGCTTTCTCAAACACCAGACGAACATCGGAGCTGGGTCTTTCATCGGCTCGAATTCGACGTTGGTCGCTCCCGTCTTTCTTGGGCAGGGAAGCTATGTGGCGGCTGGCAGCGTTGTGACGCAGGATGCGCCTGAAGAATCTCTGGTTATTGGACGAGCGCGCCAAGCCACGAAAGAGGGGCGGGGCGCTCAATTGCGTCAGAGATTGGAAGAGGCTGCGAAAAACGCCAAAAAGTGATGCTGTTCGCCGCTCGCTGACGAGGTTTTTTCTCTTTCTGTCATTATTTGCAACAGGGATTGATTACCCTTTCTTTGTAGAAGAGTGCTAACCGTGGCGCAAAGAGCTGCGGGCGTAGCGCGTGGCGTATGCATTCTATTCGTCCGTGATTGAAGGAGTTTCTGTTTCATGTGTGGCATCGTTGGAATTTTGGGCCGCTCTCCCGTCGCAGGACAACTGGTTGACGCTTTGAAGCGCCTTGAGTATCGGGGATATGATTCCGCAGGCGTCGCGACATTGGTTGACGGTGAAATTCATCGGTGCCGGGCGGAAGGAAAATTACGTAATCTGGAGCGGAAACTGGCGCAGACTTCGCTTCCGGGGAACGTGGGAATTGGTCACACCCGGTGGGCGACCCATGGCGCGCCGAATGAGCAAAACGCTCACCCTCATGTCGCCAAAGGCGTTGCGGTCGTTCACAATGGCATCATTGAAAATTTTATGATCCTGCGTGACGAAGTCAAAGCCAAAGGCGCTAAGCTTTCTTCCGAAACGGATTCCGAGGTCGTCGCGCATTTGGTCGCGCAAGAGATTGCGCAAAACAAAACACCCCGGGAGGCGGCCGCGAGCGTTCTTGCACGCTTGGAGGGGGCTTTCGCTCTGGCGATCATGTTTGCTTCCGAACCGGATATGTTGATCGGCGCCCGGCGCGGCTCCCCTCTGGCGATTGGCCATGGCGAGGGCGAAATGTTTCTTGGATCCGACGCCATCGCGCTCTCGCCGTTCACGGATAAGGTGACGTATTTGGAGGAAGGCGACTGGGCTGTCTTGTCCCGCGATGGCGTGCGGATCTTTGACGAGAATAATGTTCTCGTTGACCGCCCGCTCAACATCTCAACGGCGACGGCGCAGGTTATCGACAAGGGTAATTACCGCCATTTTATGGCCAAAGAAATTCACGAACAACCTGAAGTCATTGGCCATACGCTATCGCGCTATATTGACCCCTCGCGCCAACAGTCAGTGTTGCCCGCCGATGTGTCATTTGATTTTTCCGCTCTTGACCGATTGGTGATTTCCGCTTGCGGAACGGCTTATTACGCAGGGTTGATTGCTAAATACTGGTTTGAAAAATACGCTCGTTTGCCGGTGGACATCGATATCGCGTCGGAGTTCCGTTATCGTGAAATGCCGGTGAAGGCGGGCGATCTGGCGTTGTTCATATCCCAGTCTGGCGAGACGGCCGACACATTGGCGTGTCTGCGTTATTGTAAGGCGCAGGGGATGACCATCGGAACCGTGGTCAACGTGCCTGAGTCAACGATGGCGCGAGAATCCGACGTCGTGTTTCCGACATTTGCAGGGCCAGAAATTGGCGTCGCCTCGACAAAGGCCTTCACGTGTCAGTTGACGGTTCTGGCGGCTTTGGCCGTTTATGCAGGTCGCCAGCGCGGGGTTTTGAGCGCCTCTGAAGAAGCGGAGCTGGTGAGCGCGCTTGGCTCCTTGCCGGGGCTTGCGGTGCAGGCGTTGAAGATGGAGGCGGAAATCGAAGGTTTGGCGCAGCCGTTGTCGAAAGTTTCTGATGTGCTTTATCTGGGACGTGGCACAAGCTTTCCATTGGCGATGGAGGGCGCGCTGAAGCTTAAGGAAATTTCCTATATCCATGCGGAAGGCTATGCGGCGGGAGAATTGAAGCATGGGCCAATCGCGCTGATTGACGAGACGATGCCGGTGATCGTCATTGCGCCTCATGATGAGATTTATGAGAAAACCGTGTCGAACATGCAGGAGGTGGCGGCGCGCGGCGGACGGATTATCTTGATTACCGATCAAAAAGGCGCGCAAGCTAACGGGGTTGAAACCTGGCGCACGTTTATTCTTCCGGATGCGCCGTCGTTGGCGGCGCCCATTGTCTACACGATTCCTATCCAGCTTCTGGCCTATCATACCGCCGTTTTCATGGGGACGGATGTGGATCAACCGCGCAATCTGGCGAAATCTGTGACTGTGGAATAAGGGTTAAGAGCGTCCGGAGGGGCGCGTCGCCACATAGCTCGCGCAGCCGGCAAAGAACAAGGTGACGAGAAGGCCAATCCAGAAATTTGGCCGCGCGGTGTAAAAAAACACTGTCAAACCGAAAGCCATGCCTGCGAGCGCAAGCATTTTGGCTTTCGGTCTTATAGCTCTATCGTCGCGCCAGTCCTGAATCGCCGGACCGAGTTTTGGATGGCTCAACAATCGGGCTTCCAGTCTGGGGGACGAACGCGCGAAACACCCGGCTGCGATAATGAAAAAGATCGTTGTTGGCAGCAAAGGCAGCACCGCGCCGATCAGGCCAAGAGCGACGAAGAAAAAGCCGAGAAGTAAAAAAAGGCGTCGTTGCACGCAGATGTCTCTGAATTCAGGCGATTTCGCCGAGGTTGAACGAAATTTCAAATATTTCAGATATGATGGATTTCGCGCTAGACTATTTTCAATTATGTAATGTTGGGCGGCGTAATGAAAAGGTGATTTCGTAGCCTCATTTGAAACAATTTTTTGAGCAGAAAGTTCACGGCGCATGAGCGGACATGAGGACGAAAACTTAACGCCGGACATGCGGGGAATAAAGCCCCCGCGCGCTCGCGCGTCAACGCGGTTGCGAAATTATTTCCTCACAGGCCTGATCATCGCCGGGCCAATCGGAATAACGCTTTATCTCACGTGGTCGATCATTCAATGGGTCGACAGTTGGGTGAAGCCTTTTATTCCTGCAGTTTATAACCCTGACACCTATTTGCCTATACCCGTGCCGGGTTTCGGGTTGATCGTCGCTTTTCTTGGCTTGACGGTCATCGGGTTTTTGACCGCGAATATCGCTGGAAGAACGCTGGTTTCCTACGGGGAGTCTCTTTTGGGCCGGATGCCTGTCATTCGCAACTTTTATAGCGGATTGAAGCAGATTTTCGAAACGATTCTGGCTGAGCGCTCCAATAGTTTCAAGAAAGCGGCTATCATTGAATATCCAAGACGGGGACTTTGGGCGGTTGTTTTCATCGCCACCGATACGCGCGGGGAAGTTAGCCACCGTTTATCGGGTGAAGCGGAAACTACAGCTGTTTTCTTGCCGACGACGCCAAATCCAACCTCGGGATTTCTCTTGTTTGTGCCGCGAGATGAAATCATCGAGTTGGACATGAGCGTTGAAGAAGCTGCGAAATTGGTGATTTCCGCCGGCCTTGTCAGCCCTCCATGGCCACCCAAAAAAACGTCTTCGGCTTCGAAGGAAAAAACGGTTGAAAGCGAGCCCGCTGGCTCTCTTTTGGATGAGCGTGCTGAGGAACGTGCGTAAAGCTTTTGAGCGGGTGGTGAGAATAGACGGGGCGGGAGACTATCCTGAACGCAGTAAGCGTATGGCTTCGTCGCGTGCGAATAAGTAAAGCAATACCCGCAAGGCTTGTCCTCGTTCGGATTTTAGCTCTGGGTCGCGTTCAAGAATGAGACGGGCGTCGTCACGCGCTGTCTCCATGAGGGTTCCGTGAACTTCGGCGTTAGCTATGCGAAAGCCTGGAGTTCCTGATTGGCGTGAACCAAGAATCTCGCCTTCTCCGCGCAGCCTTAAATCTTCCTCCGCGATGAGAAAACCATCGTTTGTTTGACGCATGATGTTGAGCCGCGCCGCGGCGGTCTCGCCCAGAGGAGATCGGTATAATAACAGGCACGTAGAGGGCTTTGCGCCGCGTCCAACGCGCCCACGCAGCTGATGCAGCTGTGACAATCCAAATCGTTCCGCATGTTCAATAACGATAATTGTCGCGTCTGGAACGTCAACGCCCACTTCGATGACGGTGGTGGCCACCAAAACCTTGGCTTTTCCTTCTTTGAAGGAGCGCATGGCCTCATCTTTCTCCTCAGCGCCTTGGCGGCCGTGCGCCAAGGCGACGCAAGGGCCGAGAAGTCGCGTTAAATCTTCAAATCGTTCTTGCGCCGCCGCCAGATCTATTTTCTCCGATTCCTCCACAAGCGGACAGACCCAGTAGCATTTTTGCCCGGCGTCGATCGCGCTTTTCAGCCGGGTCACAACGTCGCCAATGCGTTCCAGAGACACAGAGGCGGTGGTGATGTCCTGTCGCCCCGCAGGTTTTTCCGTCAGGCGGGAGACGTCCATGTCACCGAAAAAGCTGAGCACCAATGTGCGTGGAATTGGCGTCGCTGTCATCACCAGCACATCGACGCCCGGACCTTTAGCGGAGAGCGAGAGCCGTTGATGCACGCCGAAACGGTGCTGCTCGTCAATTATCGCAAGGCCGAGGTTTTTAAAGTTTACCGCGCTTTGAAATAAAGCGTGGGTGCCGACTACAAGATCAATTTCGCCTTCAAGGAGCCCTTGAAGAATTTCTTTGCGGTGTTTTGCTTTGTCACGTCCTGTGAGAACGGCTATGCGAATGCCCGCCGCTTCGCAAAGAGGTTGCAGAGAGGCGTAATGCTGCCGGGCGAGAATTTCGGTCGGCGCCATCATGGCCGCTTGCGCGCCGCTTTCCACCACGGCCGCGATCGCAAGGAGGCCTATGATGGTTTTTCCTGCGCCTACATCGCCTTGCAGGAGTCGCAACATGCGCACGGGCGCTTTGAGGTCGGCTTCGATCTCCGCGCTCGCCTGTGCTTGCCCATCTGTCAAACTATAGGGCAGGGCGGAGATTATTCTCGACTTGAGGTTTCCGCTAAATTGGCGGGCGACGCCGTCGCTGGTGCGCACCGCACGCCGAGCCAGAGCCAGCGCCAGCTGGTTGGCCAGATATTCGTCATAGGCGAGGCGAGCGCGGTTATCACCCTCCAGCGCGATGTCGCGCACGTCGTCTGGATGGTGCAGCTCGCGCAAGGCCGTTGAGAAATCAGGCCAGTTTTTTTGCTTTAGGAATGCAGGGTCAAGCCATTCAGGGGGTGTCGGGACGCGTTCAAGCGCCGCATTGATGGACTTTTGTAAAACCTTCGCCGACAGCCCTGCGGTCATAGGATAAACAGGCTCGATCAAGGGCAGGTCGCCGGCTGTTTCCGGGTCGACGATATGGTCCGGGTGGATCATTTGCGCCGCGCCGTTGAACCATTCGATACGGCCGGAGACGACGCGCGCGCTTCCAACGGGAAGAATTTTTTCCAGCCAGTCGCGGTGTGGACGGAAAAAAACAAGCGTGATTTCGCCGCTGTCGTCATGCGCCATGACCTTATAGGGCGCCCGCGATCCTTTAGGCGGCGCGAAATGTCTGTCTACATGCAAATCCAGAGTGACTATGGCGCCGTCAGCTGCGTTGGCGACGCCGGGGCGCGCGCGTCGGTCAATGACGCCAGTAGGCAAATGCAGCGCCAGATCAATAATATAGGGTTCACGGTCCGGCTGTGACCCAAGCAAGGTTTGTAATTGCTTGACCGTTTTCGGGCCAATGCCGGATATTCGTGAAACAGGGGTGAAAACAGGGTCAAGTAAAACTGGGCGCATGAGATTTTGTGCCATTTTGAATGCTTCGACGCAATCTTCTTCAACTCAGTCGCTGACAGAACGCTTACAGATGAGTATAACCACCCGCCAACGCATTTTATCGACCGCCTGAACGTAAACTTCGGAGAGCAGGCTTATGAGCGATAACCACTCGCCAATCGAGAGATCTACCGTGACCTTTTTTGATTCTCCCGCCGTAATATCAGACGACCCTCGTCTGCGCCGAATTTACTACCGCTGCAATCATCGTGGGATCAAGGAAATGGATTTGATGCTTGGCGGCTTCGTGCGCGAGCGCCTTGCTTATCTGACGAAAGAGCAAGTGGATGAACTGGAGGCTATAATGGAGGTTCCGGATCAGGATCTTCTCTCCTGGATGACGGGCGCCAAACCTATTCCGGCTGAATGGGACACTGAGCTTTTTCGTCAGATTATCCGTTTGCAATGTGATCGAGCCGGCGAATAATCGCGTTCTGCGACAGAACTCTATTTGAATCAGGATATGCTCAGTGTTTGAGAACTTTCTTCGCGATCATGGCAATGTCACGCTTTCTGGCGCTCCGGATGGCGCGGAGGGGTATATTCTCGCCCGCTGTTTGAAAGAGGCGGCGCAAGAAGGGCTCGCATTGACCGTGGTGACGCGGGACGCTGCGCGCATGGAGCAAATTGCCGACGCGTTGGCTTTTTTCGCGCCAGAGGCGCGGGCGTTGCAGTTTCCGGCATGGGATTGCCTGCCCTATGATCGGGTGTCCCCAAACGCGGCCGTGGTCGCTAGAAGGTTGTCTGTTCTGGGGGAGCTTGCTCAGAGCCAGCTCAGCGCTCAGAACGGCGAAAAGGGGAAAGTCGCGCGCCAAACGGTGCTTTTGACGACGGTGAACGCCATCTTGCAAAGGCTGCCGGAACGTGAGTGGAGCGCTTCACAAAGCCTGCGTGCGGCGCCGGGCAATCGCATAATCTTGAGCGATCTCGTCGAATGGCTTGAGACGAATGGGTTTATGCGCAGCTCAACGGCGCGCGATACGGGCGAATATGCGGTGCGGGGCGGGATTGTCGATCTTTTCGCGCCGGGGGCGGAAGCGCCCGTTCGGCTCGATTTTTTCGGCGACACGCTTGAATCTATTCGTGAGTTTGATCCTGAAACGCAAATGACCACCAAGCAGGTTAAATTGCTTGAGTTGGCAGCCATGAGCGAGGCGGTTTTGTCAGAAGCCGCCGTGTCGCGCTTCAGGAAAGGGTATGTCGCCCGTTTCGGAGCCAGTCAGCGCGATGATATTTTGTATCAATCGATCAGCGAAGGCCGTCGATATGCGGGGATGGAGCATTGGCTGCCGCTGTTTCATGAGCGAATGGAAACATTGTTTGATTATATGGGCGATTGCCCCATTGTGTTGGATAATGCCGCCGACGACATTGCTCAAGAGCGCGTCAAGCAGATTCAGGAGCATTTTAACGCTCGCCAGGAGGTTCTTGGAGGCGGCGCCACTTCCGGCGCCGTTCCTTATAAACCGCTTGAACCGATGGCGCTTTATCTGAGCGGCGAAGAATGGACTAGCCATATCGCCGATCACGCCAGCGCGCGTCTTTCCCCTTTTGACGCTCCTCCCGGTCAGGGAAAGCAAGTGATTGAGCTGGGAGGCCGGCAAGGTCGCAGTTTCGCAGCTGAACGTAGCGCCGGCGACGTCAATATTTTTGACGCCTTGACCGCTCATGTGCGATCAAAAGAAAAGTCGGGAAACCGGGTGGTGATCGCTTGTTGGAGCGAAGGCTCGCGCGAGCGTCTTGCGCAGGTCATGGCGGATCATGGACTGGATCGCACCGCGCCGGTGGCCAATGAGCGGCATATATACGAGTTGCCCAAAGACATGGCGGCGCTCGCTATTCTCGGCGTCGAGCAGGGATTTGAGATCGGCGGCCTTACGGTTATTGGCGAGCAGGATATTCTGGGCGACCGATTGGTGCGCCAAACCCGGCGAAGAGCCAAGGGCGCGAATGTTCTGACGGAGGCCACGAGCCTGTCTGAAGGCGACCTTGTCGTGCATGTGGATCATGGCATCGCCCGCTTCATTGGGTTGAAGACGATTGAAGCGCTTGGAGCGCCCCATGACTGCCTTGAATTGCAATATGCGGGCGGCGACAAGCTGTATCTTCCGGTGGAGAATATCGAGCTTCTGACGCGTTATGGTTCGGAAGACACAGAGGCGCAGTTGGACAGGCTTGGCGGCGGCGCGTGGCAGGCGCGTAAGGCCAAGCTGAAAAAACGCATTCTGGAAATCGCCGATGGCTTGATCAAGACGGCGGCGGCGCGCGCGCTGAAGACGGCGCCCGTGGTCAGCGTTCCAGACGGCGTTTACGATGAATTCGCCACACGCTTTCCTTATGACGAGACGGACGATCAGCTGAACGCCATCAACGCGGTGTTTGACGATCTTGCGTCCGGCCGACCAATGGACCGTTTGGTTTGCGGCGACGTTGGCTTCGGTAAAACTGAAGTGGCTTTGCGCGCGGCTTTTCTCGCCGCTATGACCGGGCGGCAAGTGGCGGTGGTGGTGCCGACTACATTGCTTGCGCGTCAGCATTTCCGCACATTTTCCGAACGCTTCCACGGCTTGCCGATCAATGTCGCTCACGCCTCGCGCCTCGTGCCTTCAAAAGAACTCACGCAGACCAAAAAAGGTCTTGCCGACGGCTCCGTCGATATTGTCGTCGGCACTCACGCCTTGCTTGGAAAAGCGATCAAATTTCGTGATTTGGGATTGCTGATCATTGATGAGGAGCAGCATTTCGGCGTCAAGCACAAGGAACGCTTGAAGGAGCTGAAATCTGACGTGCATGTGTTGACGCTGTCGGCGACGCCGATTCCGCGCACCTTGCAGCTGGCGTTGACGGGCGTTCGCGAATTGTCGTTGATCGCCACGGCTCCGGTGGACCGTCTGGCGGTTCGCACCTTCGTCTCCCCCTTTGATCCGCTGGTGGTGCGAGAGGCGCTGCTGCGTGAGCGCTATCGTGGCGGGCAGAGCTTTTATGTTTGTCCGCGAGTTTCCGATCTGGCCGAGCGTTACGAGTTTTTGGAGAAAAACGTTCCCGAGCTGAGGGTCGCCGTCGCGCATGGACAGATGGCGCCGGGGCAACTTGAAGACGTCATGAACGCTTTTTATGAGGGCAAATACGACGTTCTCCTGTCGACGACAATTGTCGAATCCGGCCTGGACATTCCCACCGCTAACACATTGATCGTGCACCGGGCCGACATGTTTGGCTTGGCGCAGCTCTACCAGATTCGCGGGCGTGTCGGGCGCTCGAAAACCCGCGCTTACGCTCTGTTCACGGTCTCGGCCAATAAGAAGCTCACCGCTCCGGCGGAACGGCGCCTGAAGGTGTTGCAGTCGCTGGAAAATCTAGGCGCCGGTTTTCAGCTCGCCAGCCATGACCTCGACATTCGCGGCGCGGGAAACCTTTTGGGCGAAGAACAGTCTGGCCACGTCAAAGAGGTCGGTTTCGAACTCTATCAGCAGATGTTGGAAGAAGCGGTCGCCCAGCTTAAATCTGGCGATGAGAGCATTGGCGAGGACCAATGGTCGCCGCAAATCAACGTTGGAACCCCCGTTCTTATTCCTGAGAGTTACGTTCCTGATTTGCAGCTGCGTCTTGATCTTTATCGCCGTCTTGCCGATTTGAGCGAAACGCATGAAATTGACGCATTTGGCGCTGAATTGATCGACCGCTTTGGCTCCATGCCGGAAGAGGTTGGGCATTTGCTGAAAATCGTCTTTATCAAGGGACTGTGCCGAAAGGCCAATGTGGAGAAAATCGACGCTGGTCCGAAGGGCGTCGTCGTGGCTTTCCGCGATAATTTATTCCCGAACCCGGCCGGGCTTGTTTCTTATATTGCGGAACAAGGCGTTTTGGCGAAAATCAGACCGGATCAGAAGGTTGTTTTGTCACGAAACTGGTCGAGCGCGGAAGATCGCTTGAAAGGCACGGCGGCCATGCTGTTAAAGCTGTCGCGTTTGGCGGAAGGCTGATTGAACAGGGGCTCCATTTAGGGACGTATTTATCGTCCGGGTTAAATTTGTTGCAAAAAAGACCGTCGTTGAAACTATCCATTAAGGCTGAAGGTGGATAGTGCCTGAGGTCTTCGTGGTTTTTTCATTTCTGGTGAAAGGAGCGCGTTTGACTGTGTTTCTTGAGTTTTTTTGCTTTGATCGCAAGGATTTAGCAAAAAAATCCATGCCCAGTTGTATTAAGTCGGGTTCGGATAAGTGTCGTTTAACGCAACAAAACAACGCCGGAAATCCTTTTGGCAAAGATTGATTGTTCCCACCGCCGCGATTGCGGTGTTGGGGTATTTTGGGTTTCATGCTCTCAATGGCGAGTTTGGGCTTGTCGGGCGTGCGCGTATCGAGCATCAAGTCGTGGCGTTGGAGGAAGAGCTTGCGGATCTGCGCCGGACGAGAGAAAATCTTACGGCTAAGGTGATGTTGCTTCGTCCCGAGAGCCTTGATCCGGACATGATTGATGAACGGGCGCGGGCAAGTTTGAATCTGGCGAACACGCAGGAGCTGGTTATTCTCCGGCCATGGGCTGTTAATTGATATTGCCCTATTTGGAAATAAATTTCGTCTGCTTGGAAGATTCTTGCACTTAACTTGATATTGGTTTATTTTAGCAAATTAATCTGATTTCAGTTAATTGAAATTAGATTTTTAAAATCAGCTAATTATCTAATTTGTGCGGTGCACATCTTCTCTCTTTCCTTGACAGCCTGACTTAAGTACCGTCCGACTTGAAAGCCTTTAAAATGCGCCTCCGTGCGCGGTCGGAAATGAGACGAGGGATATGGCTGCAACTCAAAGAAAATCTTCCGGAACGCGGGCGCCCACAGCGTCTGGATCGCGCGGAGCCGCTAAGCAAGCCCCTGCAATTGCTGATTTTGAGAAAGAGCAAGAGCTCCACGCTTACCGCGAAATGCTTTTGATCCGGCGTTTTGAGGAGAAAGCGGGTCAACTTTACGGCATGGGGCTTATCGGCGGTTTTTGTCATCTTTACATCGGACAGGAAGCTGTCGTCGTCGGCATGCAAATGGCGGCGAAGGATGGCGACCAAATGATCACCGGTTATCGTGATCATGGCCATATGCTCGCCATGGATATGGATCCGAAAGGCGTGATGGCGGAATTGACCGGCCGGCGTGGAGGCTATTCCAAGGGGAAGGGCGGCTCCATGCACATGTTCTCCAAGGACAAGAAGTTCTATGGCGGCCATGGCATCGTTGGCGCGCAGGTGTCGCTGGGCACCGGTCTTGGCTTCGCCAATAAGTATCGCGAAAACGGAGCTGTCGCGATGACCTTCTTTGGCGACGGCGCCTCTAACCAGGGTCAGGTTTATGAGAGCTTCAACATGGCCGAGCTGTGGAAGCTGCCGGTCATTTATGTGATTGAGAATAATAAATACGGCATGGGCACCAGCGTCGCGCGCGCTTCGTCGACGACCAATCTCTCCGAACGCGGGCTATCGTTCGGCATTCCGGGCGAGCAAGTCGACGGCATGGACGTTCGCGCCGTCAAGGCTGCTTCTGAGCGCGCCCTCGAGTGGTGCCGTGAAGGCAAGGGGCCTTATATTCTAGAAATGGTGACTTATCGCTATCGCGGCCATTCCATGTCAGATCCGGCGAAATATCGCTCAAAGGAAGAAGTGCAGAAAATGCGTTCCGAGCACGACCCGATCGAGCAGGTGCGCGTCAGGCTTCTGGAAAATGAATGGGCGACGGAAGACGAGTTGAAGGCGTTGGACAAGCAGGTTCGCGAAATAGTCGCAGAGGCTGCTGAGTTTGCTCAAAATGATCCGGAGCCTGATGCTTCTGAACTTTATACGGATATTCTTCTTTAAGGCGGAGACTGCGATATGCCGATCGAAATTTTGATGCCGGCCCTCTCGCCGACTATGGAAGAGGGAAAACTGGCGAAATGGTTGAAGAGTGAAGGTGATGCGGTCGCCTCGGGCGATGTGATCGCGGAGATCGAGACCGACAAGGCGACCATGGAAGTGGAGGCCGTGGACGAAGGCACGCTTGGCAAGATACTGATTGAGGAAGGCGCTGAGAACGTCAAGGTCAATACGGTGATCGCCATGTTGCTTGAAGACGGTGAAGACGCGGCTGCGCTCGACAAGGCTCCAGCGTCTGCGAAGCCTTCAGACGCGAGCGCTTCTCCCGCTCCGGCCAGCTCTGACGTCGCCCCCTCAAACGGCGCGTTCGCCGCGCCTAAGATGGCGGTGGCGGCTTCCGACCCTGAGCTTCCCGAAGGCGTGGAAATGGTGTCCACCACCGTTCGCGAAGCCTTGCGCGACGCAATGGCGGAAGAAATGCGCCGCGACGGCGACGTTTTCGTCATGGGCGAAGAAGTGGCCGAATATCAGGGCGCCTACAAGATCACGCAAGGCTTGCTTGATGAGTTTTCCGCGCGCCGGGTGATCGATACGCCGATCACTGAACATGGTTTCGCCGGCATGGGCGTTGGCGCGGCTATGGCGGGTCTGCGGCCAATCGTCGAGTTCATGACCTTCAACTTCGCCATGCAGGCGATGGACCAGATCATCAATTCAGCGGCGAAAACGCTTTACATGTCGGGTGGTCAGATGGGCGCGCCCATCGTATTCCGCGGACCGAACGGCGCGGCTGCGCGCGTCGGGGCGCAGCATTCGCAAGATTACGCTTCGTGGTTCGCGCATATTCCCGGGCTCAAGGTCGTGCAGCCTTATTCGGCCGCTGACGCCAAGGGGCTTTTGAAGGCGGCGATTCGCGACCCGAACCCAGTCGTCTTTTTGGAGAACGAAATCCTTTACGGCCAATCCTTTGACGTGCCGAAAATGGATGACTTCCTTCTGCCCATCGGTAAAGCTAAGATTGAACGCGAGGGAAGCGACGTTACGATCGTATCCTGGGGCATTGGCATGACCTATGCGGTCAAGGCGGTTGAAGAATTGGCGGCGCAAGGAGTTTCCGCCGAGCTGGTCAACTTGCGTACGATCCGTCCGCTGGATATCGACACCATTATCGCCTCCGTTCAGAAGACTGGTCGTCTCGTGACCGTTGAAGAAGCTTTCCCGGTCTGTTCGGTTTCGGCTGAAATTGGCTATCAGGTTCAGGAAAAAGCCTTCGATTGGCTTGACGCGCCAATCCTTCGGGTGACTGGAAAAGACGTGCCGATGCCATATGCGGCGAACCTGGAGAAGCTGGCTTTGCCGTCGGTTAAGGAAGTCATCGATGCGGTGAAAGCCGTAACCTATACGGGCTGATCCTAGGGAGGTTTTTATGCCGATCAATATACTGATGCCGGCCCTCTCGCCGACCATGGAAGAGGGCAATCTGGCTAAATGGCTCGTCAAAGAAGGCGATCAAGTCGCCTCTGGCGACGTTTTAGCCGAAATCGAAACCGATAAAGCGACCATGGAAGTGGAGGCGGTTGACGAGGGAACGATTGGTAAAATCGTTATTTCTGAAGGAACTAACGGCGTTAAGGTCAATGAAGTGATCGCCGTTCTGCTTGAAGAAGGTGAAGACGCTTCCGCCATTGATCTTGGCGGCGGGGCGCCTAAGGCGAGCGGGCCTGAAACGGTTGAACCGCAAGCGGTTCAGCAAGCTGACAAGCCTGCGGCGGCTCCGACTGCGCCGCTGCCTGCGCCTGTCGCCAAATCCGGCGAGCGGATTTTTTCCTCGCCTTTGGCGCGCCGGATCGCCGGGCAGAATAATCTGGACCTCTCGGCCTTGACTGGCACGGGACCTCATGGACGGATCGTCAAGCGTGACGTGGAAGAGGCGCTGAAGTCCGGAGCAGGCAAAACCGCGCCCGCGCCCAAAGCTGCGGCTGAGACGGCGACGCCTCAAGCGGCCCCAGGCATGTCTAGCGACGCGGTTCTCAAGCTGTTTGAAGAAGGGTCTTATGAAATCGTGCCTCATGACGGCATGCGTAAGACCATCGCTAAACGCTTGACCGAGTCCAAGCAAACGGTTCCGCATTTCTATCTTACCGTAGATTGCGAGCTGGATGCGCTTCTGGCGTTGCGCGCTCAGTTGAACGCCAGCGCTCCGAAAGACAAGGATGGAAAGCCA
This sequence comes from Stappiaceae bacterium, assembly GCA_048265185.1. Classification (GTDB taxonomy): domain Bacteria; phylum Pseudomonadota; class Alphaproteobacteria; order Rhizobiales; family Stappiaceae; genus JBLXBZ01. The sequence goes on from JBLXBZ010000001.1 coordinate 258,730, forward strand.
GCCTATAAACTGTCGGTGAACGACATGATCATCAAGGCTCAGGCCTTGGCGCTCAAAGCGATCCCAGCGGCGAACGCCTCTTGGACTGACGCTGGCATGTTGATGCATAAGCACGCCGACGTTGGCGTGGCTGTTTCCATTGAAGGCGGCTTGATCACGCCGATCATTCGGCGCGCGGAAGAAAAAACCTTATCGACCATTTCCAATGAAATGAAGGATTTGGCCAAACGCGCGCGTGAGCGCAAGCTGCAACCGCAAGAATATCAAGGCGGAACCACTGCGGTCTCCAACCTTGGCATGTTCGGCATTCGCAACTTCAGCGCTGTTATCAACCCGCCGCATGCGACTATTCTGGCGGTTGGCGCCGGGGAGCAGCGTCCGGTCGTCAAAGACGGGGCGCTGGCGGTGGCGACGATTATGTCGGTGACATTGTCGACGGATCATCGCGCCGTTGATGGGGCTCTTGGCGCGGAATTAATTTCCGCCTTCAAGAATTTCGTCGAAAATCCAATGTCGATGCTGGTTTGATTTGGCGGCCCGGTTTCACCCTTTGAAGCCGGGCTTGCTCCTGTCATGGACGAGAACTGAAACGAGTGGGGCATAGTGAACTTTGAAAGTTTTTGACGGCTTCACTTTTTTTAATGAGCTGGACGTGCTCGAAATTCGTTTGCGCGAATTGGATTCTTTGGTTGACGTTTTCGTTCTGGTCGAAGCGACCCAAACGTTCACGGGAAAACCGAAGCCGTTGCATTTCGAGCTGAACAAGCAACGGTTCGCGCCTTATCTCCATAAAATACGCCATATTGTCGTTGATGACTTTACCGACCAGATGACCAGCGCCTGGGACCGGGAGTTTCATCAGCGCAGCGCGATTGGGCGCGGTCTGGAGGGGGCTGCGCCGGGAGATTACGTTATTATCTCCGACGTCGACGAGATTCCAAAGCCGGATGTTTTGCATCAAGCCTTGCAAAACAGCGTGCATCATCGCGCGGTGACGTTTTTCGGCGGCGATCTATTTCGTTATAAGCTGAATTATCTGGTTGAGCCGAATAATCTGACTTCATGTCCGCGCATGATTGACGCTCGGTATTTTATTGACGCGCAGGTTCTTCGCCATTGTAAGGTTGTGAAGTCGCGTAGATTGCCCACGTGGATCGAGACGCCGCTGTGGCGCTGGCGGACTATGGTTCAATACAAGGCTCCGTTAAACCGGATTGTGCTTCCCTCCAGCTGCTGGCATTTCAGCTACATGGGAGATTTTGACCGGGTGGCGACCAAGCTCGGCGCCTTCTCTCACACGGAGCACAATACGGACGAACACAAGCAGGCGGTTCTCGATTTGTTGGCGCAGCTGGATGAAGGCAGCGACGGCGGTCAGGGCCAGATAGTTAAAATTGACGGAGAAATGCCGTCCGTTCTTCGGGATCATGGCGAAAAATTCGCCCATCTGATTGTTGACTAGAAACATGCCCGCAGGGCGGGACGTAGATTGAGGTGCGACCAATGAGTGACAATTCTTATGACCTTATCGTCATCGGCGGTGGCCCGGGCGGTTATGTGGCGGCGATTCGAGCGGCGCAACTGGGGTTGAAAACGGCGGTTGTCGAACGTGAGCATATGGGCGGGATTTGCCTCAATTGGGGGTGCATTCCCACCAAGGCTTTACTTCGGTCTGCCGAAATTTATAATTACATGAAGCACGCCAAGGACTTCGGACTGTCGGCGGACAACATCAGCTTTGACGCGGCCGCGATTGTCAAACGTTCACGCGGCGTGTCCGGTCAGCTTAGCGGCGGCGTCGGTTTTTTGATGAAGAAAAACAAGATCGACGTCATTTGGGGCGAAGCGAAGATTGTGAAGACCGGCGAAATTCAGGTCTCCAAGCCCTCAAAAGACGCTGTTCAGCCGCAAAACCCTGCGCCTAAGGGCGTTAAGGGCGAGGGCGCTTACAAGGCGAAGCATATAGTTGTGGCCACGGGCGCCCGCCCGCGCGTCATTCCGGGAATCGAGCCTGACAAGGATCATATCTGGACCTATTTTGAGGCTATGGTGCCTCCCGCCATGCCCAAGTCGATGATAGTCATGGGCTCAGGCGCAATTGGCATTGAGTTCGCGTCATTCTATCGCTCCATGGGCGTTGACGTTACCGTAATCGAGTTGATGTCGCAGGTCATGCCGGTTGAAGATCCGGAAATCGCGGCCTTAGCGAAAAAGTCCTTTGAGAAACAGGGTATCAAGATTTTGCTTGAAGCCAAGGTCGCTAGCGTTGAAAAGGGCGGCGGCATGGTGACGGCGACGGTTGAGACCAAAAACGGCAAGACGCAAAAGATCGTGGCGGAAAAGCTGATCTCCGCCGTGGGCGTGGTGGGCAACATCGAAGGGTTGGGCCTTGAAGCGCTTGGGGTCAAGACGGATCGTGGCTGTATTGTCACCGATGGTTACGGCAAAACCAACGTGCCGGGCGTATACGCCATTGGCGATGTGGCGGGACCTCCTATGTTGGCGCATAAGGCGGAGCATGAAGGCGTTATCTGCGTTGAAAAAATCGCAGGTGAGAAAAACGTTCATCCGATGGACAAGCTCAAAATCCCAGGTTGCACTTATTGTAATCCTCAAGTCGCCTCTGTCGGCCTGACCGAGCCGAGGGCCAAGGAAGCGGGCTATGAAGTGAAAGTTGGGCGTTTTCCGTTTATCGGCAACGGCAAGGCGATCGCGCTTGGCGAGCCTGAAGGGTTGGTTAAAACCATCTTTGACGCTAAAACAGGCCAATTGCTTGGCGCGCACATGATTGGCGCGGAAGTGACTGAGTTGATACAAGGCTTCGTGGTCGCGATGAATTTGGAGACTACGGAAGAGGATTTGATGCATACCGTGTTCCCTCATCCAACGCTTTCTGAAATGATGAAGGAAAGCGTTCTTGACGCTTACGGTAAGGTTTTGAATATGTAATCCATGGGAGTTGGCGATGGAGATCGGGCCAATTTTATCTTGGTGCGTCATCGGGATTTTGGCGGGTTACGCCGCCAGTTTCATCGTGGGAGGCGCAGGCGTTCTGCGCTATCTTGTCACCGGATTGATTGGCGCCTTTGTCGGCGGTTTCCTGATGGACGTCAGCGGGCTTCAGTTCAGTTTGGGAAACCCGTTCGCCACCCAGATCGCGGTGGCCGCGATTGGGGCCGTCGTGGTTGGGCTTCTTGGACGAATCCTTGTTTGACGGACCGTCGCGCTAGATGCCGAAGAATGATAGGAGGAGAGCATGAGCATCATTTTCTGGATTGTGGTCGGTTTGATCGCCGGAGCGCTGGCTCACCGGATCGTCGGCGGGCGCGGTGGGTTGCTGGGCAGTCTCATTGTTGGCCTTGTTGGCTCCTTGATTGGCGGCAAATTGGCTTCGTTGTTGAAGTTGAATGTGACGGGCGGGTTTGTTGACCAGCTTGTGATGTCCACTGTAGGGGCGATTATATTGCTTTTTCTGTGGCGGAAGATTTTTCGGTAAGGCCCTTCGGCGTGAAAGCGCCGGATGTGGCTTTTAGGGACGCGTTACGCCTGAACTGCGCGGAAGTTTGATTTCAGAGGTTTTTCACTAAAGGATCGCTTGACGTTTACGGCGAAGAGCGACATGTGAGTTATATGGTCACAATAGTCGATACAATCACCGCTTCTAAGCCCGAAAGCGCGGCGAATATTTCTGCGCGCCCCCGTCATCCGGAAAAAGCGCACCGGCCGGATAATCCCGTGCAGCGCAAACCGTCTTGGATCAGGGTGAAAGCGCCCACGTCGCCCGTATATGGCGAGACGATCAAGGTCGTGCGCGAGAACAAGCTCGTCACCGTTTGCGAGGAGGCTGGCTGTCCGAATATTGGCGAATGCTGGTCGAAGAAACACGCCAGCTTCATGATCCTCGGCGACACTTGCACAAGAGCGTGCGCGTTTTGTAACGTGCGCACGGGAATGCCCGGTCCGGTTGACCCTGAAGAGCCGGAGAACATCGCCAAGGCGATTGCGGCGATGGAGCTGGAGCATGTGGTGATCACATCCGTCGATCGGGATGATCTGGACGACGGCGGCGCTCAGCATTTCGCCGACGTCATTCAGGCTATTCGCGTCGGATCCCCTCGCACAACCATTGAAGTTCTAACGCCCGATTTCTTACGTAAAGACGGAGCGTTGGAGATTGTTGTTGAAGCAAAGCCTGACGTTTTCAACCACAATCTGGAAACAGTTCCCTCCAATTATCTCAAGGTCCGTCCCGGCGCGCGTTATTTCCATTCGATTCGCCTGTTGCAACGGGTGAAGGAATTGGATCCCACGATGTTCACCAAATCCGGGATCATGGTAGGCTTGGGTGAGGAGCGGAACGAAGTTCTTCAGTTGATGGACGACTTGCGTAGCGCTGACATTGATTTCCTTACAATTGGCCAATATCTTCAGCCGACGAAAAAACACCACCCGGTGATCAGCTTCGTCACGCCGGATGAGTTCAAGGCCTATGAGAAAATCGCTTACACTAAAGGGTTTCTCAAAGTGTCGGCCAGCCCGTTGACCCGCTCGTCTCATCATGCGGGGGAGGATTTCGCCGACCTTAAGCGCGCGCGTGAAGCCAAAGTGGGGCATTGAGGCGGGCGCGTCTTCACCCTGATTTTTTCACGCTGTTTTGAGCGTCAAGTGAATCTCGTTTATCCCTGTAATAATCAGCAGTGAATTTATGCCGACCTATAAGACCAGCCATAGCGTCGATCATTCCGCGCATAACATGTATGCGTTGGTTGCGGATGTGGAGCAATATCCGCAGTTCGTTCCTTTGTGTGAGGAATTGATCGTGCGCGGGCGCAAGAAACTTGATGATGGGCGTGAAATCTTGGTCGCGGATATGACCGTAGCCTATAAATTGTTTCGCGAGACTTTCACGAGCCGCGTCACCCTCATGCCATTTTCTGGTGGGGAGGGAAACTCTGAGGGCGAGATCCTAGTCGAATACCTTGACGGTCCGTTTCGTCACTTGGAAAATCGTTGGTCTTTCAAGGAATTGGAGGAAGGACGAAGCGAAGTTGGTTTTTTCATTGATTACGAATTCAAAAACAGAACGCTTGGCGCTGTGATGGGCGTCATGTTCGACCGGGCTTTCCGAAAATTCTCCACTGCTTTTGAAGCTAGAGCGGATGAAATTTACAAGGTGATTTGAGCTTTGACGCCGTTGGTTGTTCGGCGAGGCGAGAAGGCAAGCCGGCGTTATTCCGCCGCGTGATAACTTTTCGAGTATTTTCCAGAATTTCGATAATCTTTCAGCGCTTGACGAATATTGGCGAAGCGCTGGCGATGTTGAAGGTTCTTTCCACGCGTGCGCATGATCGTTACGTAATCTTCGACCAGTCCAACGTCTTTGAGCGTCACTTGGCTTTCGGGATCTTCGCATAGGCGGAACCAGCCTTTGCCGTTGTTATATTCCAGCCCGACGTCGCGTCCTTCGGCGGCTTCCCACAATACCCAGGCGACGGTGTAAGGGCGCACCCAATAGGCGCGATTGCAATATTGCACTTGCGACAGCCCTTCTGACTTTTCTGTAAAGACCTTGTGACTACCGTAAAAGGCGCCGTCCACCTGTCTTGAAATCATGTGAAAGTCGGCTGCGAAAGCCTGCGTGGCGCTCAGCAGAAAAAGAGCTATTGGAATGAAGACGCGATGCATGGAGTTCCCTCATTTAGACACTCTTCTTATGCCATTTGAGTTGTTAATTTTACCCCTTTCCAATCAACTGATTGCAAACACGACGAAGAGAAGGTTCAAAGATTAGATCAAATTGTACAGACCGTCGAGGGCTTGTTGGATCGCGTTGGTCCTGATCGACGTTCTGCCATGATTTTCAAACCTGCGTTCGACATGGCGCACGCTTTCCCCTCGTTTTGCAAAACCGAAATGCACCAGTCCCACGGGCTTGTTCAATGTTCCGCCGCCAGGGCCGGCCACGCCAGTGACGGAGACGGCGATATTCGCGCGCGAATGATCAAGCGCGCCTTGAACCATGGCGCGGGCGACGGCCTCGCTCACCGCGCCATGTTGGTTGATCAACTCCATAGGCACGCCAAGCATCTCTGCTTTGGCTTCATTTGAATAGGTTACAAAGCCGCGCTCCACCACCGCCGAGGAACCTGCGACTTCGGTGAGCGCCCCCATGATCAATCCGCCAGTGCATGACTCCGCCGCGGCTATTTTCAACTCATGGCGCTTGCACGCCTCCAACAGCTCTTGCGCGGCGCTAATCAGTTCGTCGGTATGGGTGGTCAACATGGCGGGCGTCTTCTTTCAGGAGGTGTCTGCGTTTTCAAGCCCCTAGGATGCGATAAAGCGGTCCCAGCCATTCACGCGCGGCCAGCGCGCCGCAGGTCGATTTCCCTTGAGTAAGATATATTCGTCATAAGCGGCGGCGGTCATACAGGCGTGGTTGGGAAGCACCATGAGTTGGGCGCCGATGGGATGACGGCCAAAGTCGAGAGGGGAGCCGTCGCGGGTGGTGACATAGCCGTGCTCTTGGCTGACGCCGGAGACGAAGAGGTTTTGTTCAACCGCGCCGTTCAGGTTTGCGATCAGGCCAAAGCCGCAGTCGTTTGTCTGAATGGCGCAGGAACGGTCTTTCGATAAGGCAAGCCCGCCGGCGTCGAGAATGAGTCTGTTCAGATGCGGCGAATGACTGACGACGCTTGCAAGAACGCGCGCGGCGACGTCGTCGAGAGCGCATACGCCAAGATTGGCCTGAAAGACGTCTTGAAACATATAAACGCCGGCGCGCACTTCGCTGACGCCTTCAAAGTTTTGGCCATGGCGCGCCGTTGGGCTGGAGCCAATGCTCACTACGGGGCATTCTACGCCTGCGCCCCTCAGCGCTTGCGCCGCCGCCACTGCAATTGAACGTTCCTGCTCCGCCATGGCGACGATGGCTTCAACGGACCTGGAGCTGTAGCTTTCGCCGCCATGGGCCATCACGCCGGCGAGTTCCAGATGCGCGCTGTCGCTCACCACGCGGCCAGTTTCAATCAACCGCGTTTCGCCGGGGGTGAAGCCGGTGCGGTGCTGGTCCACGTCAATTTCGAGAAAGATGCGTAACTTTGGTCCGTCCAGCGCCATGGCGGCGAGAGCCTTGGCGGTCTCTGGGGTATCGAGGCAAACGGCGACATTTGCGCCGGCGCGGTTGAGGCGCATGACGCGGTCGATCTTCGCTGGAATAATCGAGACGGCGTAAAGCATGTCGCTGAAACCATGGGCGGCGAAATACTCGGCCTCGCGCAATGTGGAGACGGTCCAGCGATCAGCCCCTTCCGCCGCGCACATTTTTGCGACGTCGATTGATTTCGCGGTTTTCAAATGTGGGCGAAGCGGCACATTGAGTTTGCGAAAGCGTGAGGCCATGGCGGCGATGTTTCGCGACAGAACGTCATGGTCTAGCAGTAGGCGAGGGGTTTCGATATCGTTCAGCGTTGCGGGGACGAGGGGCCCTGGAGTGTTATTTGTCATGCGGCGAGCTCGATCCAGACAGGAACATGGTCGGAAGGTTTTTCCCAGCCTCGAACATGTTTATCAATATCGCAACCAATGAATCTATCCGCCGCTTGCGGCGACAGAAGCAAGTGATCGATACGGATGCCGTTGTTCTTTTGCCATGCGCCGGCTTGATAGTCCCAGAAGGTGTAAACATCGGCCGCGTCCGTGCACGCGCGAACAGCTTCCGTGAACCCCAAATTTACGAGAGAGCGGAAGGCTTGTCTTGTTTGCGGCAGATAAAGCGCGTCTTCCGTCCAGGTTTCAGGCGTTTTCGCGTCGATAGCTTGGGGAATCACATTGAAGTCGCCCAACAGGATGAAAGTTTCCTCTTGCTTTAAGCGCTCTTGGGCGTGGCGGTGGAGGCGCTTCATCCAATTGAGTTTGTAAGGGTATTTTTCAGTGTTTACGGGGTTGCCGTTGGGTAAATACAGGCAGCCAAGCCGAATGACGCCATTGTCCGTGGAAACAAGCGCCTCAAGGTAACGGGCCTGCGGGTCTTCTTCGCCTTCGTCCGCGTTTTGCGGTAGGCGAGGGCTTACGTCTTCCAAGGGAAGTTTTGATAAAATCGCAACGCCGTTGAAGCCTTTTTGCCCGTGCGTCACGAGATTATAGCCAGCCGCTTCAAAGGGTTCTCTCGGGAAGTTTTCGTCAACGGATTTTATTTCTTGAAAACAGGCGATGTCAGGCCGGGCCTCATCCAACCACCGCAGGGCGGTGTCGATGCGGGCCTTGACGCCGTTGATATTCCACGTAGCGATTTTTACGGTGCTCATATGGCGAAACTTGTTCCGCAGCCGCAGCCGGCCGACGCGTTGGGATTGTTGATCTGGAAAGACTGGCCGATAATGTCGTCGACAAAATCGATTTCCGATCCTGCGAGATATTGGAGTGAAATCGGGTCGATCAGCACGACGGCGCCGGATTTTTCTAAAACCAGATCATCGGGCTCGCGCTCCTGCACCAATTCGTATTTATACTGGAAGCCGGAACAGCCGCCGCCTTCGACGCTGAGACGCAGGGCGGTTCCCTGAGCTTCATTTGACAATATCTTGGCGACGCGCCGCGCCGCCGCGTCGCTTAGGGTGACAGGCGTCGAGGCGTCGCTAGCGGGCGCTGATCCGGATGTGGCCGTATCTGAAGTCGTTGCGGTAGAAGTCGTTGCGGTAGAAGTCGTTGCGGTAAGTGTCATTGCATCGGTTCCATTCTGGTTGCCGTCGCCAACTGCAAAGGGCGTTTCCGTCGCAATTGTGTCGTGAATTTCCGCCATCTGATATTCGCTCTTCTTCCGTGGCTTTGATTCAAGACTCTAATGGCTTTCACGCATTGGAAAACATGTTACCAGATAGGTAAGTACTCGGCCATGACGCGTCAACCAATGGATTTGCGTCCATGCCCCCAAAGCGTGGCGGCAGGGGGGCAGGAAAAGGATAACGATGAGTATGTCGATCGGATATGGCGCTCAGCCAAGAGCCATATACGCGGTGAACCCGGATCATAGCCGCGGGCGAGCGTTTTTCGAAGCGGACAGCCCAACGCGCACGCCGTTTCAACGCGATCGTGACCGGATTATCCATTCGGCCGCGTTTCGCCGTTTGAAGCATAAGACGCAAGTATTCGTCTATCATGAGGGTGACCATTTTCGCACGCGTTTGACCCATTCCATCGAAGTGTCGCAAATAGCCCGCGCGCTTGCGCGCTCTCTGCGCCTTGACGAGGACCTAGCGGAAAGCCTGGCCCTTGCTCACGATCTTGGTCACACGCCTTTTGGGCATGAAGGGGAAGACGTTCTCCATGCGTGCATGACGCCTTATGGCGGCTTTGACCACAACGCTCAATCATTACGCGTGGTGACGAAACTGGAGCGTCGCTACGCCCGGTTCGACGGCTTGAACTTAAGTTGGGAAACATTGGAAGGCTTGGCCAAACACAATGGGCCGCTTGTGAACGCCGCTGGAGAGCCCTTGGGGAAGTTCCAAAAATCGGAGTTGCCATTTGCAATTCGCAGCTACGCGGAAACGCAAGATCTGAAGCTTGACACATGGCCGAGCGCCGAAGCGCAAGCCGCTGCAATCGCCGATGACATCGCCTATGACGCTCATGATCTGGATGATGGTTTGCGGGCCGGGTTGTTCGATATCGAATCTTTGCGCGAAGTGCCGCTTTTGGCGAATATTTTGAACGAGGTGGATCAGCTTTATCCCGGTTTGGAGAAGCCGCGGCGAATTCACGAGATCGTTCGCCGACAAATTACGCGCATGGTGGAGGATGTGATTGCGACCGCAGTGGCGCGTTTGGCGGAACTTGCCCCTAACTCGGCGGACGACATTCGCGGCGCCAGCCTAGCGATGGTTGATTTTTCGGATGAAATGCGCGGCGCGGAAAAAGAGGTGAAAGCGTTTCTTTACGCAAATATGTACCGGCACCGCGACATATTGGCGGTGCGTAAGCAGGTTTCTCGTATTGTTGAGGATTTATTTAACAGCTACATGAAGGAGCCGGACTTGATGCCTTCGGAGTGGAGGCAAACGCTTAGCGGGGCTGACGTCACCCGAAAAGCGAGGCGCGTTTGCGACTATATCGCCGGAATGACGGATCGCTACGCCATTGACGAACATCGCCGATTGTTTGACGACACTCCTGATTTGAGATAGGCGATTGTTAGAAAACCGTCGACGTCAGTGTTGAATCCGAGCACTTTGCGCAAATTTTCAAATTATGCCTTGAGTAGGCCGGTTCACGAACAATAGAAATAAGTTGGCCCATGAATATTTTTTCCGAGTTTACTGAACGCGTTCACGCTATTGTTTCAACCTTTGCTTTAGGCGATGACGGGCAAGTTCTTGATCTGCGCCGGATCGCCGTTGAGCCGCCGCGTGACGCGGCGCATGGCGATTTGGCGACGAACGCGGCTATGGTTTTGGCGAAACCGCTGAAGAAAAATCCGCGAGAGTTGGCGCAGGTCATTGCGCAGGAGCTGGAAAAAGATCCGGACGTCGCGTCTGTGGAAATCGCAGGCCCAGGTTTTATCAATATTCGCGTGCAGCCCGCCGTTTGGGGGCGCGTTTTGAAGTCGATTCTTGAGCTCGGGGCTGATTATGGCCGCGCAAGCATTGGAAAAGGCGTGAAAGTTAACGTGGAGTACGTCTCCGCCAACCCGACGGGGCCGATGCATGTGGGGCACTGCCGCGGCGCCGTTATCGGAGACGCATTGGCCAATCTTCTTGCGTTCGCGGATTATGACGTGACCCGCGAATACTATATCAACGACGCCGGGGCGCAGGTTGACGTTCTGGCGCGCTCCGCCTTCCTGCGCTACCGCGAGGCGCTAGGGCAGGATGTTGGAGAGATTCCATCAGGATTGTATCCGGGCGATTATTTGATCCCAGTTGGGAAAAAACTGGCTGAGGACTATGGCGAAACGCTTTTGGCGCAAACCGAAAGCGAGTGGCTGCCCTTGGTGAAGCAGGTCGCCATCGACTCGATGATGGCTCTGATCCGCGATGATTTGGCCCTTCTCAATGTGCATCATGACACGTTCTTCTCTGAAAGGACGCTGCATGATCGCACGAACTCCAACGCCAGCGAAATTGACGAAATGCTGGAGGAGCTGCGCGCGCGCGATCTCGTGTACGAGGGAACTTTGCCGCCGCCGAAAGGGCAGCTTCCGGATGATTGGGAAGATCGGGAGCAGACCCTTTTTCGGGCGACGGACTTTGGCGACGACATTGATCGGGCGCTCAAAAAATCAGATGGTTCCTACACGTATTTCGCCGCTGACGTGGCTTATTTTCGCTCCAAATATCTGCGCGACTTCAAAGAGATGATCTATGTTCTCGGCGCAGATCATGGTGGCTACGTAAAGAGACTTGAAGCCGTGGGGCGCGCGATTTCCAATGGCGAGGCTACGGTTATTTGCCGGTTGTGTCAGTTGGTGAAACTTTATCGCGCTGGCGAGCCTGTGCGCATGTCGAAGCGTTCTGGCGACTTCATAACGCTACGCGATGTTGTTGACGAAGTTGGGCGCGATCCAGTTCGTTTCATGATGCTTTATCGTAAAAACGACGCGCCGCTTGATTTCGATTTCCAGAAAGTCACGGAGCAGTCGAAGGATAATCCGGTTTTCTATGTGCAATATGGGCATGCGCGTTGTCATTCGGTGTTGCGGCAAGCTCTTGCTGAAATGCCGGAACTCGATTCGTCGCCAAAGACCTTAGCCGAGGTTGATTTTTCATGCCTTGAAGATGAAGGTGAAAAGGACCTGATTGCTCGCATGGCCGCATGGCCGCGTTTGGTGGAGGCGGCGGCTGAAACCCATGAGCCTCATCGTGTCTCATTTTATTTGTATGAATTAGCCAGCGCGCTGCACGGTCACTGGAATCGTGGCAAGGAAATGCCGCAATTACGCTTTATTAACCTTAAGCAACGACAAATGACTTTAGCGCGCCTAGCTCTTGTTAGGGCTGTGTCTCTTGTTCTTGCGTCCGGTCTTGCCATACTAGGGGTCGATGCGCCGGAGGAGATGCGTTGACGAGAGCCTAATGGCAAATTACGGCGATGTTGTTCGATGGTCTTAGCCTGAACGCAACATCTGTTCGAGGAATGCTAAAGCACCATGCCCAGTCGCTCGAATTTTCCGATGCCTGACAAAGACCGCGATCCCGCGCGTCGTCCAGAGCCAGACCCATTTGAGGGATTTGACGAGGATCCGTTGGTTGAGTTGGCGAGAATTGTCAACGAAGGCGGTGAGCGTCGATCTTTTGAGAGCCGTCAGTCGCCGGAACATACGGTTGAAACAGAACTGTATGAGCGTCATCCCGTGCATCGACAAGACGAATTGCCGCCGCCGGTTTCTCAGCACGGTTACGTCGCTGAAGGAGAGGCCGGGCGGTTCGCCGTCGACGATGAAGATCGGGCTTATGATGTTTACCAAAACGCTCATAACACGGGCGCGTTTGACGGCGTTTATGACGATCACGGCCAGAACGCGCCGGCGACGGGCGAGGGTGAGGCGTCTATTGACGGACGGATGCAGGGCTATGGGCAGGAGTTTGAGCGTAACGACGCCTATCACGCAGCTTCGCATGATGCTTATATCGCGCAAGAAAATGTTTATGAAGATGAAATTGGCGCCGCCGATGATTTAAGGACGGGGGGGGCGTCATTCGATGGATTTGGCGAAAGAGAGACCATCGGTTATGAAATGGATCGCGCCGATAGTCTGGAGCGTGATGAGCCCCTGCGGAACGCCGCGAGCCATGATGTAGACCCTTATGGCGTGCAATCCTATGGCGAGCGCGGCTATGCGTCAGCGCCAGCGGAGGCGGTTGAAGACGATGATTATGGTTATGGTCGGGAAAGCGAGGGGCGCGTCGAGGCTCAAACTTCCGTGTATCAGCCTGAAGATCATAGCGCCGCGCTTCAAGAATATGATCGACGTCAACGCGAGGAAGAACTTCTGACGTCCGAAGTTTTGGCGTCTCATGGGAGACGCGCCTCGCAAGGTTACGTCGAGCATGACGAATATCGTCGGGCGCAGGACGAAAGACTTTATCGCGACGATCATATGCAGGAAGAGGCGTTTGCTGGCCAAGAGCGTTACGCTGACGTTTATGAAGAGCAGGAGCGGCGCGGCCCCTATCAACAGCCTGAACTCGATAACGTTTTGACGGCGAGCCTTGAGAGCGAGTTGCAAAGCGCTCTGCATCCGGAGACGTCGGCTCCGTCGATGGGAGGTGCGCCTGCTGAAGGTTACGCTGATGATTACCCTGATCAGCGTTTAAGGCGTTCAGCGGACGAGTATCCCGTTGAGGCGCATGGCGGGGATGAAAATCTTGATGATTTATTCGCCGAAGAGAGTTCAGCATCCTTGAATCAAGGCGAGGGGGAGCAATACGCGTCCTATCGCGGCGCTTATCGGGAGGATGATGATCTTGACGATATGGAATGGCCCGCTGCTGAGCAAAGTCTGCGCGGAAGCGTAGACGAGCGCTTGACGGAAGAGTACGACGAAGAGTACGACGCGCCGCCGCCGCCTGAGGGATATGATCTGGACGCTGTGGCGAGAGCCATGCGGGACAGCGATCCCACGCTTCAGGGGCATGGGGTGTTGTCGCCGCACGCCATGGCGGAGGAACAGGCCGCGCCAGAGGGCAAAAATGGGCGCGGGATAAAGATCGCTGCGATCGTCGCTGGCGTTGTCGTTCTTGGGGGCGTTGGTTTGGCTGCGATGAGTCTCGGCGGCGGAGATACCGCCGAAGGGCCGGCGAAAACTGTTATGGCTGACGAGGGGCCTTTGAAGGTGTACCCGGAAGCGGGCGCGTCAGGGGCGAAGGGCGGGGCCAAACTGTCCTATAATCGGGTTGGCGGCGTTGAAGATTCCGCGGAGGAAAGGCTGGTCCTTCCGGAAAATACGCCCGTTGCTTCGCTGCCGCCGGCGCCGGATAATTCGGACGTGCGTTCTGCGACGGACAATAGCGCAGTGAGTGTTTCCGGGCCGCGCAAAGTGCGTACGGTGGTCGTTCGTCCTGATGGGACTATTATTTCCGGAAAAGAGCTCGACACGGTGGGCGAGCAGACGCCGTCCGCGCAGCCAAGCGTTAATGGCGCTGACGCGAACGCGCCGAGGGCTGTTGGGACGGTTGATGTTTCGCCGCAAAGCCCGAACGCCTCTCGGGAGGCTGTGGCGGTGGTAGCGCCGCCTGCTGCGCCTGCGCCTGCGCAACCGGCTGTTGATGGCTCAGTGCCGCGAGCAAAACCTGCGTCTGTTCCAGCGCAAAATTCTCAAGCTCAACCGAGGCAAACGGCTGCGGCCGTGCCGAGCGCCCCTCAAGCGTCGGCTCCAATGAACCTTACGCAGCCGATTGCGCCGACAAACGAGGCGGCGAGCGCGCCAGCTTCAGCGCCTCAGCAGACCGCCGCGGCGACCTCAATACCCGCCGGCGCATATTTGGTTCAAGTGACCTCGCAACGCAGCGAATCTCAGGCTCGCGCCGCTTATGAGAGCTTGCAACGCAAATATTCCTCTGTTCTCGGAGGGGTGAGCCCTGTCATTCAAAGAGCCGACTTGGGCGATCAGGGGACTTTTTACCGCGTTCGCATAGCCGCCGGAAGTCGAGACGCTGCGATCCAGTTATGTGAAAACCTGAAAGCGGCGGGCGGTGATTGCTTTGTGCGGCGGAATTGATTTTTTAAGGCTCCGCGTATGACAAAGGCATTTATTTCAGGCTGTTCAGGACTATCCCTAACGCAGGATGAAGTCGCGTTTTTTCAAGATGAGCGCCCATGGGGGCTCATTCTTTTTGCGAGAAATCTTGATTCGGCAGCGCAAATTCGCGAGCTGACTGCAGCTTTTCGCGATGCGGTTGACGAGGCCGACGCGCCTGTTCTGATTGATCAGGAAGGGGGGCGGGTGCAGCGCTTGCGGCCGCCGCTGGCGCCTCGGTTTCCTTGTGGGCGGGCTTATGGTCGGATTTATGAAGCGGATGTGGAAAAAGGCCTTCGCGCCGCGTGGTTGGGAGGCTATCTGATCGGCCGTAATCTCATTGATTTGGGTATCACGGTTGATTGCCTGCCTTTGGTGGACCTAGGCTTCGACAGCGCGAGCGACGTTATCGGCGATAGGGCCTATTCGTCAGACCCTGCTGTGGTCAGCGTTTTGGGAGAGGCCGCCGCGGCGGGCTTGTCGTCGGCGGGCGTTCTCCCGATTGTCAAACATATTCCCGGCCATGGTCGGGCTCAGGTGGACAGTCATTTAGAACTGCCCATCGTCGACGCCAGTCGCGAGGATTTGGAGCGTATGGATTTCGTACCGTTTTCGCGGTTGAACGAAATCCCTCTGGCTATGACGGCTCATGTTGTCTATAGCGCGATCGATCCGAAAAATTGCGCTACCTTGTCGAAAACCATCATTAATGAAATTATTCGTGGTCATATGAGCTACGATGGGTGTTTGATGGGCGATGATATCTCCATGAAAGCTCTTAACGGCGCACTTGGTGATCTGGTTCGCGGACAAATCGACGCCGGTTGTGATTTGATCCTGCACTGTAATGGCGATTTGCAGGAGATGCGTGAAGTTGCGCTGGCGGCGCCTGAGCTGTCAGGGAAGTCTCTGGCGCGAGCGGAAAGGGCTCTGGCGGCGCGCGTGGCTTCATTGAATGTGACACGGCGGGAAGAGATGCCCAATTTATGGCGCGAATTTGAAAGTCTGACAGGATCGACGTATCATTCCTAAATGCGTAAAGTCGGCTGCGCATGTGATTTAAGCGCTGCGTGTCACAATCCTGGAGGAAACTCGGCTGATGGATGAAACGTCGAATTTTGAGGCGTTTCCGGAGCCTGATCTTCTGACGTCGCCTGCGTCGGGCGATCCAACTTTATTGATTGACGTGGAGGGGTTTGAAGGGCCGCTTGATCTTTTGTTGTCTCTTTCCCGCTCACAAAAAGTTGACTTAGCGAAAATTTCAATTCTTGCGTTGGTTGAACAATATTTGGCTTTCGTAAATGAAGCGCGTCGATTGCGACTTGAAATCGCGGCGGATTATCTGGTGATGGCGGCGTGGCTGGCGTATTTAAAGTCCCGGCTTTTGATTCCTGAGCAGAAAGACGAAGACGAGCCAACGGGAGAAGAGTTGGCGGCTGCGTTGGCGTTTCGGCTGCGTCGGCTTGAGGCCATGCGTAAGGCGTCGCAGCGCTTGATGAACGGAACCCGGTTGGGGCGTGATGTTTTCGCCCGTGCGGCGCCGGAGACAACTTCTGTCGAGCGGCGTGGCAAGTGGAACGCTAATTTATATGACTTGTTGATGGCCTATGCGGCGCAGCGCCAGCGCCGCTCGGTTACCTCCGTGCATGTGCGACGGCGCTCCGTCTGGTCCTTGCAGGAGGCGCGCGATTTGCTTATGCGCTTGCTTGGAACAAATCTGAATTGGGCGCCTGTGGATAGCTATCTCATTCATTATCTGGCGGATGAGGCCCAAAGAGCGACGGTTTTGGCCAGCACATTTTCAGCAAGTCTTGAGCTTGTGCGCGAGGGACGATTGGAGATAAGGCAAGGAGAGGCGTTTTCTCCTCTTTATGTGCGTATAAAAGCGGCAGGGGCGGATGAGTAGACAGTCGTTTGGTGGCCTTTTAAAAATCAGTGCGTGTATGGTCAATTGTGACGCTTGCGCCCAGCAAGCGGGGGTGGGCTGCTCGACTTCAAATAGTCTGGCGTATGATAGTGAAAAGCCGGTAATTCGCCATGAATGAGATGAAACATTTAGGTGATTTACTGGAAGTTGAGGAAGGACCGCCTTTCCAATCTGAGCGCTCTCATGAGGATTTGCGGATATTGGAAGCGCTTCTATTTGCTTCCGCCGACCCATTGGGAGAGGACGAGTTGGCGGCGCGTTTGTCCGGGCGGCGCGATTTATCGGCGCTTCTGGAGCAATTGCGGCGTTCTTACGCCTCGCGAGGCGTTAATCTTGTTCGTGTTGCGGGTAAATGGGCGTTTCGTACGGCGGAGGATTTGGCCTATTTGCTTCACCGGGAAAAGGTCGAGGAGCGTAGACTTTCGCGCGCCGCTCTGGAAACTCTGGCGATCATTGCGTATCACCAACCGGTTACGCGCGCCGAAATCGAAGAAATTCGCGGTGTTTCCACATCGAAGGGAACCCTTGACGTGTTGATGGAGACTGGCTGGGTGCGTATGCGTGGCCGACGCCGAACCCCGGGTCGTCCGGTTACATATGGAACGACGGATGGGTTTTTAGAGCATTTCATGCTTGATGGCGTTGGCGACCTGCCAGGGCTTGAGGAGCTGAAAGGGGCGGGCTTGCTCGATAGCGCCATTCCAGCGAGTTTTCTGGTGCCTGATCCAGACGATTCGCTGGAGCTGCAGGACGATGAAGATCCGTTGGAAGCCGATACATTGTTTGACGTTGGCCACCCGCTCACGGTCGATGAAGACGAAAAATAAGAAGGTGTTGAAGCATGTTCCATGAAACGGATGGCGAAGAGGGCGCGAGCGAAAGCGGCCGTTGGGGCGTGCGCGGCACCGCCGCCGCTACGATTGCGGCGCGTTTGTCATTTCAAAATATTTCCCACGCATATGATAAGGTGCAATCGGTTGACGGCGTATCTCTTGACGTTTCTCCGGGGGAAATGATTTGTCTTCTGGGACATTCTGGTTGCGGTAAAACAACGCTTTTACGCATAGCCGCCGGCGTTGAGCGCCAAAGCGGCGGTCAGGTGATGATTAATGGGGTGGAAGTTTCAGGGCCTTCGGCGTTTTTGCCGCCGGAGCAGCGCGGCGTCGGCCTGATGTTTCAAGATTATGCGTTGTTTCCTCATCTTTCTATTTTGAAGAACGTGATGTTCGGCTTGAATGGGCTGCCTCGGGCGGAAGCTGAGCGTGAGGCGCTGAGCGCCTTGAAGCGCGTAGGTCTTTCCGGTTACGCGCAGGACTATCCCCACGCGCTGTCTGGCGGCGAACAGCAGCGTGTGGCATTGGCGCGGGCGATTGTTCCGCGGCCGAGCGTGTTGTTAATGGATGAACCCTTCTCGGGGTTGGACAGACGTTTGCGCGACGCGGTGCGTGATGAGACGTTGGCTGTGCTGCGCGAAACGCGCGCGACGACGATATTGGTGACCCACGATCCTGAAGAAGCCATGCGCATGGCGGATCGAATCGCTCTTATGCGAAAAGGACGATTGGTGCAGGTTGGCACGGCGGATGAATTGTATAATCAGCCGGCGAATCTTTTTGCGGCGCGTTTTTTCTCTGATCTGAACGAGATTGAAGGCGTCGCTGGAGATGGAGAGGTGGAGACCGTTTTTGGCCGCTACAACGCTCCAGGCGTCAAAAGCGGGGAGCCTGTCAACATTTGCTTCAGACCTCAGGGGATTTCACTGGGCGCGCCAGGCGCCGGACGACAGGGGCGTGTCGTGCGCCGTCAATTTGTTGGTGAAGTTGACCTGTTGGACGTGGCCATAGACGGCCTCGAGGCGCCTTTGAAAGCGCGCGTGCGCGACCGGGGGAAGTTTCAGGTGGGAACGGATGTGGGAGTTCGCGTTGATGATCAGGATGTTTTGGTTTTCGCGCGCGAATCAGATGGTATGTGAACGAAAGATGATTTACGAGCAATCCATGCGAAGGTTGTGTTGCGGCGCTTGGGCCTTTTTGCCATAGTTCTGCGCCGGCGGTCGGTTGTGAAGTTCAAGGAGTGGCCCAATGGGATTGAGTATCTGGCAGATTTTGATCATTGCTGTGATCGTCGTGCTTTTGTTTGGACGTGGAAAAATCTCCGATTTGATGGGAGATGTCGCCAAGGGAATCAAAAGCTTCAAAAAAGGTCTTAATGAAGACGATGACGAGACGACGTCAAAACCGTCTGAAGCTAAAACCCAGACGATTGACCACAAGTCAGCGGAGTCCGTCTCTATGGAGAACTCCGAGGATAAAACCAAAACAAATTGAAATCATGCGTCTGGGACTGCCGTTTACGTGATTTTCATGCGAACGGATGAGCTTCCGGGTTTGGTTGGAACACCAGCAGGTTAGCCGTTAGGGGCGGAGCCTGCGGCGGATGGCCCACGGTATGGGTTCGGCGTTTTCATGTTTGATATTGGCTGGACTGAACTTCTTGTCGTCGCAATGGTCGCGATTCTTGTTGTAGGGCCTAAAGACTTGCCCCGCATGTTGAGGACGTTTGGGCAAACGATCGGCAAAGTTAAAAAGATGGCGAATGAATTTCAGTCAACCTTCAACGACGCTTTGAAAGAGGCGGAGATACAGGCGGATGTGGACGACATGCGTAAGCAGGTCGAGGCGGTTGGTAATTTCGATCCATTGGGAGATTTGAAGAAGTCGATTGAAGTCAGCTCGAAATCCGATGGTGATCAACAAGCCGCATCTCCGACATCAAATAACGTCGCAGATTCAGGAGGAGCGCCTTCCGTCTCCGGATCTGACGAAGCAAGGTCTGCTAGCGACGAAGGGGCCGGAAAAAATGCCTCAGAAGGCTCAAAAGCATGAGTGACGATGATATTGAAGCCTCCAAAGCCCCGTTGATTGAACACTTGATTGAATTGCGGCAAAGACTTTTCAAGTCTGTGATCGCCATTCTTCTGGCGTTTGTTGTTTGCTTTTTTTTCGCCTCGGATATTTTTAACGTCTTGATCGGTCCCTATGAGCAGGCGGCGGGCGCCGAGAGAACGATTGAGTTGATCTATACGGCGCCGCAGGAATATTTTTTCACGCAGCTGAAGTTGGCGCTGTTTGGCGCGTTGTTTATCGCCTTTCCGGTGCTGGCGACGCAGATTTACATGTTTGTGGCGCCGGGCCTTTACAAGAATGAGCGCGGCGCTTTCATGCCGTTTTTGATCGCGACGCCGATCCTGTTCTTAATTGGCGCGGCATTGGTCTATTATCTCGTGATGCCTCTGGCCATGGGCTTCTTTTTGTCCATGGAGCAAGTAGGGGGAGACGGGAAGGCCAGCATTCAGCTTCTGCCGCGGGTCAGCGAATATCTTGGCCTGATCATGGTGCTGATTTTCGCGTTTGGTCTTGTGTTCCAGCTTCCGGTTCTTTTGACCCTTCTGGGACGAGCGGGCCTCATCTCGTCGGCGACTTTGAAAGAAAAGCGCAAATATGCGATTGTGATCGCCTTTATATTGGCGGCTGTTTTGACGCCGCCAGACCCGATAAGTCAGATCAGTCTTGCGCTTCCGACGCTGCTTCTCTACGAAGTCTCCATTCTTTCTGTTCGGATGATTGAGCGTAAACGCGCGGAGACAGCGAAAGAAGATGACGAGGAAGTAGCTTAACGCGCCTTCTTCCATTCAGTTTCGTCTGTTGAATTATCTGGAGGTCTGTGTGTCGTCCGGGGACTTTACATGTTTGATATCAAGTGGATTCGCGAAAATTGTGAGGCTTTTGATGAGGCGCTTGGTCGCCGCGGCGTTACGCCCTCAGGCGCGCGGTTAATAGCTCTTGACGAAGCGCGTCGTTCGCATTTGGCTAAGTTGCAAGAAGCTCAAGAGCGTCGCAACGGCGCGTCCAAGGAAATTGGCAAAGCCAAGGCCAGCGGCGATGAAGAACGCGCCAAGCAGTTGATTGACGAAATTGCGCAGCTCAAGTCTTTTATTCAAACTGGCGAAGAAGAAGAACGTCAGTTAACCGCCGCATTGAACGACGCCCTTAGCGAGCTCCCCAATATTCCATTGGCGGATATTCCGCTGGGGCAAGACGAAGAAGATAATGTCGAGGTTAAAAAAGTCGGCGTTAAGCCTGTGTTTGACTTTGACGCAAAAGAGCATTTCGAACTTGGCGGCGTCGCTCAGGAAATGGATTTCCAGAAGGCTGCGCAGCTATCCGGCTCGCGTTTCGTTTTATTGAAGGGGCAGCTCGCGCGTCTTGAGCGGGCTTTGGGCCAATTCATGATCGACCTGCAAACCGGAGAGCATGGTTACACGGAAGTCTCTCCGCCGTTATTGGTGCGCGGCGAAGCCCTTTATGGCACGTCGCAACTGCCTAAATTCTCCGAAGATCTGTTTCGCACTACAGACGACCGTTGGCTTATTCCCACCGCCGAGGTGCCATTGACGAATATCGTCGCGGGCGAAACCTTGAGCGAGACTGATTTGCCGATGCGTGTCAGCGCTTTGACCTATTGTTTCCGCTCGGAGGCAGGGTCTGCCGGACGGGACGTGCGCGGAATGTTGCGTCAGCATCAGTTCCAGAAATGCGAAATGGTTTCCATTACGCGGCCTCAAGACGGCGAGGCCGAGCTTGAGCGGATGCTGAAGTGCGCTGAGGCCGTATTGATCAAACTGGGGCTTCATTATCGTGTGATGACCCTTTGCACCGGCGATATGGGATTTGCGGCCCGCAAGACGTATGACATCGAGGTCTGGTTGCCTGGTCAGGATATGTATCGTGAAATTTCCTCCTGCTCGCTGTGTGGGGATTTTCAAGCGCGGCGTATGAACGCCCGCTATCGGCCGAACGACAGCAAGGCGCTGTCCTTCGTGCATACGTTGAATGGTTCAGGTTTGGCTGTTGGCCGCACTTTGATTGCGGTGCTGGAGAATTATCAGAACGCCGACGGTTCCGTCACTGTGCCGGAAGTGTTGCGCCCGTATATGGGCGGCGTTGAAAAAATCGGCGGCTGACCGGTACTCGCCCGGGGGACGTTGGTCGTCCCGGGCGGTTTTTTGCGCAAGAGCGCGAGGCGGTTTGAAGTGCGTCGGCGAGCGCCGGCTTTGGGGGATTAAATGCGAATTCTGCTTACAAACGAC
This sequence comes from Stappiaceae bacterium, assembly GCA_048265185.1. GTDB lineage: Bacteria > Pseudomonadota > Alphaproteobacteria > Rhizobiales > Stappiaceae > JBLXBZ01. The sequence goes on from JBLXBZ010000001.1 coordinate 280,540, forward strand.
GATGGCGTTGACGCGAGCGGCTTTGCGGCGCTTGAACGGATCGCACGAAGCTTGTCCGACGATGTCTGGATGGTGGCGCCGCAAACAGACCAAAGCGGGGTCGCTCATTCGCTGACGTTGCATGATCCCATTCGCTTGCGTCAAATTGACGATCGTCGGTTCGCAGTGCGCGGAACGCCGACGGATTGCGTTATCATGGCGCTGCGCGAGGTGATGCCGGAGGCGCCGGATTTGATTTTGTCGGGCGTGAACCGCGGTTCCAACGTGGCGGACGACGTGACTTATTCCGGAACCATCGCCGCCGCAATCGAGGGAACGCTCATGGGCGTAAAGTCAATCGCCTTGTCGCAAGCCTTGGTGAAGGGTGGCGGGCATGAGCCGAATTACGAAACGGCGGAGGCTCATGGGCCTGACCTCATTCGCAAACTGTTGAAATTTGACACGCCGAGCGGGACGTTGCTGAACGTCAATTTTCCAGCTTGCCCCGCCTCGGCTGTGCGCGGCGTCGAAGTGACCTCTCAAGGCGAGCGGGAGCCGGGCGCATTGTCGGTTGAAAAGCGGATGGATGGGCGTGGAAATCCGTATTTCTGGCTAGCGTTTCGTGGAAAGGACATCGTGTCTGAAGATAGAACGGACCTGAGCGCGCTACGCGAGGACACTGTGTCAGTAACCCCTTTGCGTTTGGATCTTACGGCCCATAATCTGCTGGAGGGTCTGCGAACTTATCTTGATTGAAGCGGTGACAGGCGGTGATGAGAGCGTAATCATGAATGAAGTTGAGCGCAATGCGGCTGATTTTCTTGCTAGCGACGCCGAGGCGAAAGCGGGGCTTGTGCTGCATCTTCGTCAAATGGGCGTGCGCGATCTGAAGGTGCTTTCCGCGATTGAACGTGTGCCGCGCCGTTTGTTTCTTGGCGCCTCCATGCAAAAACATGCTTATCAGGACCGGGCTTTGCCGATTGACTGCGGCCAGACGGTTTCTGCGCCGTCCATCGTCGGAATGGTTTGTGAGGCTCTGGAATTGGAGGAGGAGCATAGGGTTCTGGAGGTTGGCGCGGGATCTGGATTTCAGGCGGCGATCCTTGGTCATTTATGCCGCCAAGTTTATTCCATTGATCGATATCGAACGCTGGTGGATTTAGCGCGGGAGCGCTTGTCTTCTTTGAAGATCGCCAATGTGGAGATTGTATTTGGCGACGGACGCGAGGGACTGCGCGAGAAAGCGCCTTTTGACAGAATTGTGGTTTCGGCGGCGGCGCCGGAGCCGTCACCGGCTTTGCTTGATCAACTTCGTCCGCAGGGCATAATGATCGCGCCTCTTGGAGAGCCGGGAAAGGTTCAGGAGTTATGCTTGTTGAAAAAAGAGGATAGCGGCGTCACTCGGCGCAGTTTGGGAGAGGCGCGTTTTGTTCCACTGGTTGAAGGGACTGCAAGCAAGCTTTGAAAAAATATAGTTTACAAGAAGTGTGTTGCAAAATCCTCACTTTAAACCTTTGTAAACGTTACTGAGCTTTAATCAAACTCATCGCAAACCTTTGCTGACCGAGTTCGAGTAGGGCCATGACATTGTCAAAATCCATCATTCGCACACACTTTCTGACGCGCACGGCGCAGATCGTGTTTGTTGCGGCTTTGACGGCTGGCTGTAGCGCTGGGACCGAACGCTTCGGAGATCAGTTTTACACCGGCAGCACTCAAAACCAGAAAGAGCTTCTGGGGCAGGGAACAGGGCAGCCAAGTTTTAACGACGTTTTAGCTGGACCAAGCGCCGCCGCCGTCTCTGGAGCGCCCGTCGCCGTAAACCGCGCGAATTTGCCGCCTGTCGCCGATGCGCGCGCCGCTGGCGCTCCCATTGCGACGGGGTCGATTAACGCTCCAGTCAACAGCGCTCCCAAGGCGCCGTCCATCGCCGCTGCCCCAGCTTCCGCATCTCCTGTCGCAGTCGTATCCGCGCCTGAAGTCCGTGACACCGTTGTGAGCAAAGGCTGGAGCACCGCTGGCGGGACGCGAATTTCCGCACGCACGGGCGATAGCGTTGAAACCTTGTCGCGACGCTATGGCGTTCCAGGGCAAGTGTTCGCCGATGTGAACGGCATTTCTCCGAACGCTAAATTATCTCAAGGACAGTCGCTTATTGTTCCAACTTATGTTTATGGATCGCGTGACACGCCGCGGACGCAGGTTGCGAGCGCAACGCGTTTGGCGCCCGTGTCCGGCGAACCTTCCGCAACCGGCTCGATTTCAGCTGCGTCCGTAAGCACGGTTCCCCGCCCATTAGTCAAGCCAGCGACCTATCGTCAAAATGCCTCGACCATGAATGCGGCGCCGGTGGCGACGCCCGCCGCGGCGACGGCCTCTGCCCGCGTGGCGGCTTCATTGACGCCAAAACCGAAACCGACGCCACCAACACGCTTGGCCTCTGCGTCGCAATCGGTTCGCACGACATCCGTCAAGGCGCCCGCCAACGCCCAGACCACTTCTGAACAGCCGGTTCGAAATGTGTCCACCGCGCCAGCTCAAAGCGCCTCGCAGAACACGCAATTGGCCTCGGTTCAGCAAGAAGTTCAGCCTTCGAAGCAGTTCCGTTGGCCGGTTCGTGGGCGCATTATTTCCGACTTTGGGTCCAAGCCGGGCGGGGCGCGTAACGACGGCATCAATCTGGCGGTTCCGGAAGGAACGGAAGTCAAGGCCGCTGAAGATGGTTCGGTGATCTATGCTGGCAATGAGTTGAAGGGTTATGGAAACCTTGTTCTCATTCGTCATGATGACGGCTGGGTTTCCGCATACGCTCATAACAGCGAGATATTGGTGAAACGCGGAGATACGGTGCGTCGAGGCGACACCATCAGCCGAGCGGGCGCGTCTGGCTCCGTTTCCCAACCTCAGGTTCATTTTGAACTGCGTAAAGGAAACAAGCCCGTCAATCCGATGCTCTACCTGAGTCAGTCCTAATCATTATTTTGTATTAAAAAGCCTCTCGCTAGGTGTCTGATGAGAGGCTTTTTCGATCGGATCAAAAATCCGCGAGATTATAGGGTCTTGCCGAGGGCGCCCGCCAAATCCTGAATATACTGAAAAGCCACACGGCCAGAACGACTGCCGCGTGTGGTCGCCCACTCAAGCGCGTCATGGCGAAGTTTCCCGGGATCTTTTTCAAGTCCGTAATGCGCCGCGTAAGCCTCCACCATGGCCAGATAGTCGTCCTGGCTGCATTTGTGAAACCCAAGCCACAAGCCAAAGCGGTCAGACAGAGAGACTTTTTCCTCAACGGCTTCGCCCGGATTGATGGCGGTCGCGCGTTCGTTTTCAATCATGTCGCGGGGCAGCAGGTGGCGACGGTTGGATGTGGCGTAGAAAAGAACGTTGTCGGGGCGTCCTTCTATGCCGCCGTCCAGCACAGCCTTGAGGGATTTGTAGCTGGCGTCGCCGCCGTCGAATGACAAGTCGTCGCAAAAAATCAGATAGCGATAGTTTGATCCGCGTAAATGACGCATCAGGCGGGGAAGAGATTCGATGTCTTCCCGGTGTATTTCAATAAGTTTTAGCGGGTTTTCTGGCTTTTCAGCGCCGGTGGACGCATTGATCGCCGCATGGGTCGCTTTTACAAGCGATGACTTTCCCATGCCGCGCGCGCCCCAGAGTAGGACGTTATTGGCGGGAAGCCCGCGAGCGAATCGCTGTGTGTTTTCCAGAAGCTTGTCTCGTGAATGATCAATGCCCTGAAGCAGGGAGACGTCGATACGATTGACGCGGCGTACGGGCTCAAGGACGTCGGGGGACGTTTGCCAGACGAATGCGTTTGAAGCCTCAAGGTCCGGGGCGGGCGATTCTGCGGGCACGACACGTTCGATTAGAGCGTTCAATCGGTCCAGTTTTTCGGCCAGAACGGCATATTCGCTTGGATGAGTCATAAAAAGGTCCAGATGAAGGAAATGTGAATCACTTTGGAGGGCTTGTTGTTTCAAACATTGACACCAAATTGTATCAGGTTCAAACGGTGCGGGTAATCGGGCGATTTTGGCGTTTCATGCTGGCTTTCCTTGCAAAGCGGCGTTCTGGCGTTATAGTCCGCGCACATTTTATTGACAAAGATTTCGGGGCGATTGAACGCGCCGAAATTTGAGGTTGTCCTTGGGGAGAAATTTATGCTGATCACGCCTGCTTATGCTCAGGATCTTGGCGGCGGCGCGCCGACCGAGCTTATCATGTCGGTAATGCCGTTCATTTTGATTTTCGTTATTATGTATTTCTTGATCATCCGTCCTCAGCGCCAGCGCATGAAACAGCATCAGGAAATGGTGAAAAACCTGCGCCGCGGCGACACAGTTGTCACGTCGGGCGGCTTTATCGCCAAAGTCTCCAAAGTCATTGACGACAATGAGCTGCAGCTGGAGCTGGCCGAAGGCGTTAAGGTGCGGGCCGTGCGCAGCATGATTCAGGAAGTAAGATCGAAGACGGAGCCGGTAAAGGAAACCGACTAACCTTTCGACTTCAATGCAGATATCTGCTTCTATCAACATCAGGTTCCGGTAAACTTTTGTTTCCGGAGCCGCACCTGACAGGCGCCGCGACATGTTGTATTTCGCACGCTGGAAGATCTCGCTGATCGTCCTCGTTGTCTTGGCTGGCTTTTTCTCGACGCTGCCGAATTTTCTATCTAGTGAAACCTTGCGTTCGTGGCCGAGTTGGCTTCCGGGACGACAGATCGTTCTTGGTCTGGATTTGCAAGGGGGCGCCTATCTTCTCTACGAAGTCGACAAGAAAGATTATATCGACAAGCGTTTGAAGGCGACTGTGGGGGATGTGCGCGCGGCGCTGCGTCAGGATCCTCGCATTGGCTATACAGGGCTTGGCGTTCGCGGAAATGGCGTGCAGGTGCATATTCGCGATAAAACGCAGTTGGAAGAAGCCGTTAAGCGCTTGAATGAATTGAGAAATCCTCTGGTTTCTTCATTGTTTGGCGGTCAAACCGTTGATGAGTTCAGCGTAAGCGAAACGCCAGAGGGCGTGGTTCGTCTCGACTTCACGGAAGATGGGCTGCAACAACGCGTGCGCTCCATCGTCCAGCAGTCGATCGAAGTTATCCGCCGCCGAGTTGATGAGTTGGGCACGACGGAGCCGAACATTCAGCGACAGGGTGAAGATCGGATTTTGGTCGAGGCTCCGGGGGAGCAAGATCCAGAGCGCTTGAAGGCGCTTGTGGGGCAGACCGCGCAATTGACCTTCCACATGGTTGATACGTCCATGTCCGGGAATCAGGCTTTGACGGCGCGTCCTCCCGTTGGAACCATGGTTCTCAATTCTGTGGACGATCCTCCGATTCCTTATCTTGTTGAAGAAACTCCTTTGCTGTCGGGTGAAGACTTGGTCGATGCGCAGGTGGCGTTTGACCAGCGCACGAATGAGCCGATCGTAAGTTTTCGCTTCAATACCTCTGGCGCGCGTAAGTTCGCCGTGGTGACGCAAAATAACGTCAATCGCCCGTTCGCGATCGTTCTTGACGATGAAGTGATTTCCGCTCCGGTTATTCGAGAGCCTATTACGGGCGGCTCGGGTCAGATTTCCGGAAGCTTCACGGTTGACGGCGCCAATGATCTGGCGGTTTTGTTGCGGGCAGGGGCTTTGCCAGCAAAGCTCACGGTGATGGAGGAACGCTCTATTGGGCCGGGGCTCGGGCAGGATTCAATCGACGCTGGAAAGCTGGCTTCGCTTATCGGCGCGGCGGCGGTCGTGGTCTTCATGGTTCTCGCCTATGGACGTTTCGGTCTGATCGCTGATCTCGCCTTGACTGTGAATGTCTTGTTGATTTTCGGCGCTTTGACGTTCTTGCAGGCGACGTTAACTTTGCCGGGAATCGCTGGGATCGTTTTGACGATCGGCATGGCGGTTGACGCCAATGTGTTGATTTTTGAACGTATCCGCGAAGAGTCGCGCGCTGGTCGTTCGGCGATTTCCTCAATCGATGCAGGGTTCAAGCGAGCTCTTGGCACTATTCTGGACGCCAATGTGACCACGCTGATCGCGGCGCTTATTCTGTTCCAACTTGGTTCTGGTCCTATCCGCGGCTTTGCGGTGACCTTGGCGATCGGGATTTTCACCACTGTATTCACCGCGTTCACTTTCTCGCGGTTCCTTATCGCTCTTTGGGTGCGCTGGCGGCGTCCATCCAGCTTGCCGATCTGACCTGATAAGGATGTTTCCATGCTTTTGAGACTGGTCCCAGACAACACTAAAATTCGCTTCATGTGGCTGCGCTACGTAAGCTTCCCGTTGACTGCGGTAATCGCGCTCGCGTCTATCGTCCTGTTTTTCACCGTTGGTTTGAATTTCGGGATCGACTTTAAGGGCGGCACGGTCATCGAAATGAAAACGCACGAAAGTCCGGCCGATATTCAGGACATTCGCGAACAATTGACCGAGTTGAATCTGGGAGACATTCAGGTTCAGCAATTTGGCGCTCCTGATGAAGTTCTGGTTCGAATTCAGCAGCAGGATGGCGGCGAGTTGGCCCAACAATCAGCTGTGTCGCTGGTTCGTGACAGCTTTATCGATATGGTTGATTTTCGCCGAGTGGAGGTGGTTGGGCCGCGGGTGTCTGGCGAGTTGGCGCAAGCTGGCGTGATCGCCGTCGTCGCGTCTTTGATCGTGATTCTCTTCTACATCTGGTTTCGGTTTGAATGGCAATTCGCCATCGGCGCAATCGTCACGACGGTCAATGATATTGTGGTGACCGTCGGGCTATTCGTCGTATTGCAACTGGATTTTTCACTCTCCAGCATCGCGGCCATATTGACGATTATCGGCTATTCCTTGAACGACACCGTCGTGGTTTACGATCGAATTCGCGAAAATTTGCGACGCTACAAAAAAATGCCTTTGCCGGACTTGCTGGATCGTTCTGTCAACGAGATGCTTTCGCGCACGGTCATGACCTCGGTCACCACGCTTCTGGCGCTTATCGCTCTTTATGTGTTCGGCGGCGAAGTGATTCAGTCATTCACTTTGGCGATGATTTTCGGCATCGTTATTGGCACTTATTCGTCGATTTTCCTTGCCGCGCCGTTGTTGATTTTCCTTAAGCTGCGTCCGGGCGACGGCGCGGAAAACGACGCCTCAGACGAGGAGACGGCTAAAAACGTGATTGAAGGCGGCGCGGCTCAACAAAGCTGAGGTTTGAAAATGGGGCGCTTTGGCGACGGCATTATTATTCGTGAAGCGCATTTTCCCGGAAAAGCGCCAATTGACGCTTATGGCGATGGGGGATTTCGCTTCGCCGAAATGTCCCATCGTGGGTCGGTGTTAGCGGTTCCCAGCGGCATTTATGGTTGGTCCGTTGAAACGGTCTCGGATTTTGGCGACGAAGCGTTTGAACGTGTTTTTGCCGAAGCCGATCAAATTGAGGTTCTATTGGTTGGAACCGGCGCGCAGCTCAAACCTTTGCCACGTGCGTTGAAGGAGCGGTTCAGAGCCCTTGGCGTTATGGCGGATCCCATGTCCACCGGCGCCGCGGTTCGAACATTTAACGTTCTTTTGTCGGAAGATCGCGCGGTCGCGGCCGCGCTTCTGGCGATTGATTAATCAATGCGTCAGCCCTACCTGTTGGTTATATGACTTCCACTTCAGCCTATTGTCAGCAGTTGGCGCGTGACACGGATCGTGACAGATATCTTGCGGGGCTTTTTGCGCCGCAGGACGCGCGAGGCGATCTTTTTGCGCTCTATGCCTTTTCAAGTGAAATCGCACGAGTGAGGGAGTTGGTCAGCGACCCGCTTCCCGGAGAGGTGCGCTTGCAGTGGTGGCGCGATTTGCTGAACGGCGCCGCTCATGGCGAGGCGCAGCGCCACCCCGTGGCCGCCGCCTTTTTGCCGGTGATTGAGAGTTGCAAATTACCGTTGTCGTCGTTGTTGAACCTGATCGACGCGCGGGTTTTTGATCTTTATGACGATCCGATGCCCAGCCTCAATGATCTGGAGGGCTACGCGGGAGAAACGTCGTCCGCAGTGTTCCAGCTTGGCGCGATTATCCTGTCAGGCGGTCAAGACCCGAAAACGGCGGAGATTGCCGGTTACGCCGGCGTCGCTTATGCGCTGACGGGATTGATGCGGGCCCTGCCTTGGCACGCGTCGAGAGGTCAGCTTTATTTGCCCTCTGACGTGCTGGACCGTCATGGCGTTGACCGAGCGAGTATTTTTCGCGGCGAGAACACCAAGGAACTACAAGGGGCGTTGGCGGAGTTGCGAGAGCATGTACGTCATCATCTGTCGCGCACGCGCAAGCTTACGGATACGATCCCACGCGCATGTCTTCCCGCGTTTTTGCCGGTTTGCTTGCTTGAGCCTTATCTAGCGGAAATGGAAAAACCGGGTTTTGATCCGCTTCGATCAAGTGTGGAGTTATCTCAATTGCGCCGCCAATGGCGGTTATGGCGCGCGCAAAGCGCCGGCCTTGGGAAACTTTGAACAGGAGTTTACGGCTTTTCTGGCCGTTGCGGCTTATTTTTTCCCGGCGTCGCCGCCAACGTCTGTAATTTGATCGCGGTCGACCAGATTCCAAGCCATTCCGGCGTTTCGGTAAAGACGTTTTTCCAGCCGTGGATAATCGACCACATCATGGGCGAGCCGGTCGCCAACCACGATGCAGCGAAGCGTTTCCCGCCCGGTGTTTTTGATTGAATGGGCCAGCCCGCCCTTTCGATATCCAATGAAATCACCGGCGCTAATCTCGAAACTTTCGTCGCCGATATAAGCGGTCGCCGTTCCTGATAAAACAAAGACGCACTCATCTTCATGGTGATGTCTATGGCGCTCTGTGGTCTCATGTCCGGGCTCCACCTCGATGAGATGGAAACCAAACCCGCTTAATCCTGTGAGGTCTCCTAGGGATTTATTTATACGTTTGGCGTTTGAGTTTAAAAAATGCGCCTTCTTCATCCCTTCCAGAGACGCGATTTCTTCTTTCTTGAGCAGGTAGACGTCTTTTGACATGAATCGCCTCTTTGATGCAGCAAGCAGGGGGCGGTTTAGAGAAACGACGTTTCCCGGCGCAAGCGCTCCGTTTTGAAACGTCGTTATCCTTTTATGAGGTTTTTCGCGCTCACCTCTTGCGCTGAATGTTACAGTCGTTGAGTAGAGGGCGGCGGCGCCGTGTTTATCCACGCGGCGAACGCCGTTTTCGCCCGTTGCGTCATTGCGCGTTTCTTGGCTTTGGTTTTTTCCGTGCCTTTCAGGCGTTTGCCTTCCGCGTCGGTGCGCGGCGCCTCTATTGGCGGGAAAAGTCCGAAATTGATGTTCATGGGTTGAAAAGATCTTGGACCTTTGCCTTCTTCACGGGCTATATGCCCGCCGGTGATGTGGTCAAGCAGCGCGCCCATGGCGGTGTCTGACGGGGGCGCGGACACATCTTTCCCCAGATGTTCTGCGGCGGCGAATATACCCGCCATGCAGCCTACGGCCGAAGATTCCACATAGCCCTCGCAGCCGGTGATTTGCCCGGCGAAACGCAGGCGCGAGGCCGCTTTTAACCGTAAGTTTCGGTCAAGCAGCTTTGGGGAGTTCAGAAATGTGTTGCGATGCAATCCGCCAAGGCGCGCGAAAACGGCATTCTCAAGGCCGGGAATCATTTTTAGAATTTCAGCTTGCGCGCCATATTTCAGCTTGGTCTGAAATCCAACGATATTATAAAGCGTTCCTAACGCGTTGTCCTGTCGCAGTTGCACCACTGCATAGGCTTTTTCGTCCGGCTTATGCGCGTTCGTCAGTCCCATGGGTTTCATCGGCCCGTGACGCAGGGTTTCCGGGCCGCGTTCCGCCATGATCTCAATAGGCAAGCAGCCGTCAAAATAGGGGGTGTTTTCTTCCCATTCCTTGAAGTCGGTTTTGGGACCGTTCACCAGAGCGTCGATGAAAGCGTAATATTGTTCTTTGTTCATCGGACAGTTGATGTAGTCCTTGCCGGTGCCGCCCGGACCGACCTTGTCGTAGCGGGATTGAAACCAAGCCTTGCTGAGATCGATTGAGTCGAAATAGACGATGGGCGCGATTGCGTCGAAAAAAGCCAGCGCGTCTTCGCCGGTCAGATCAAGAATCGCCTTTGACAAGGAAGGAGAAGTTAGCGGCCCTGTGGCGATGATAACGCTTTCCCAGTCTTCGGGAGGCAATCCGTCAAGTTCCTCGCGTTCAATCGTAATCAGCGGATGGTTTTCAAGGGCGTTGGTGACCGCTTGAGAAAAGCCTTCGCGGTCCACCGCGAGGGCGCCGCCGGCCGGCACCTGATTTTTATCGGCGCAATGCATGATCAATGAGCCGGCCATGCGCAGCTCTGCGTGCAAAAGCCCTACGGCGTTATTATCCGCGTCATCGGAGCGGAAGGAGTTTGAGCACACAAGCTCGGCCAATCCATCCGTCTTATGCGCGTCTGTGCCGCGAACAGGGCGCATCTCATGCAGAATAACGGGAATTTCTCGCTCGGCCAATTGCCAGGCCGCTTCAGATCCGGCGAGGCCGCCGCCGATGATATGTACAGGTTTCGCCATTATTTAAAGTAACCAGTTGGGGTGTAAGATTTTGTTTGGCCGCATGCGCGGCTTCCCATCGCGTCATTTTTCAATGTGCTGTTTAGCACGGTCCTAGCGTGGAAGAAGACCTCAAAATATATCAATATAAAATGTTACGTTAAATCAGGGCTCATCAGAGCCAGTCGGACGCAAGGACTTGCGCCCGACTGTAGTTTATTCGCCGTGTTCGGCTGTTCTTTGGAACAGTCAGCCGTAAACGCGTTTAAGCATTGGAATGCGCGACAAAACCAGAATGTCCAGAGCAAGCGCGACGACAAGGGTTATCCCAACCAGAGGGAAGGCGAGGGACAGAACTAGCATTATCAACATGGCGCTGCGCCAATGGGGACGGTTGGCGGGCGCTTTGGGAGCGAAGAGCCGCAACGCGCTTTTCTTCGGCCGCCTCATCCACCACATGACAATGCCGCTGACCGACAAAAAGATGACGGCGAAGCAGAACAGGGTGTTTAAGACCAGATTCCAAAGACCAATATCGCCTTCGTGAAAGGCTATGCCCACGGCCATGGCCTTCCCTGCCAGAGAATAATCAGCGAAGCCCACATCGGCGAGAATGCGGCCGGTATGCTGATCTATGTGAACCGTGCGGTCGGATGTGGGATTGACCGCGTCATTGCTCATGGTGTCTTGGTTTATGGTCCATACGCTGGTGGGGCCGCTTGGGAAGGCGATTCTGAATCTGCCTTCATAACCGAGCTTTCCGGCGAATGCGGCGATGGCGTCAACGGTTATTGGCTTTCCGGTTTCCAGTCCCGGCGCGCCGGCGTCGGACCCGGAGGCCGGCATCGGCGTTTGCTCCAGAGCCCATGGCGTATCTTTGATGGCGCCATGGTTCATAGAAGCGTGCGTGTCGTCGGAAAGGGGAATATTGTCCCATTTTTCCGCCGGAAAAGTGCTCCATGCCTGAACGAATTTTTCTCCCCAAACGCCTGCCCACGCCAGACCGGAAAGCAGGAAGACAACCAATATGAGCGATGTGTAAAGCCCAATCGTCATATGCAGGCTTTTCCAAAGGTTACGCCCGCGCTCTGATAAATTCGGCGCGAACGTTGTGGAGCCTTTTTCTCCGCGCGGCCACCATAGGTAGCAGCCGGTGACAACGAGAATGAAGCCCAAGCTGGCGGCGATTTCGATCATGCGGTCGCCTGTCACCCCGAGAAGCAATGTGCCGTGGATGTCGCTGAAGAAATCGTACCAGCCATCCCGCCGGTTCCAGCTTTCCAGAACTTCTCCAGTGTATGGATTAACGGCGACCATGACGTGGACGTCGTTGGCGGCGATGCGAAACACTGAAGCCCCATTATCGGCTGGTGCTTTTATCCATTCAACGAGGTTTCCTCCGGGAATGGAGGCGAGGGCTTGTTGAGACTGCTCCGCGATGCTCAATTGTTCTCCAGATTGAGGAATTTGAACTATGATTTTTTCGCCGTCGCGCCCATCGAACACGGCGAGATACATCATCATGAGACCAGTGACGGCGAGCATGATCATGAAAGGGGCTACGTAAAGACCGGCGTAAAAATGCCAGCGCCATGCGGCTAAATAGAACGGGCGGCTGAATTCTGCTGATTGAGTTGGTGGCGCGGATCCTGCGTTCGAAGGGGAGTAGGCCATTTTTTTAAGTCTCCAGATCGCGCGCGCAAGGCAAGCGCCGCTTGTTGCGGGTTACCTGCGCGCTTCAAAAATGAATGGATTTTGCGAACTTAGAGAAAAAGAGGTGGAGCTCTGGCGCCGAGAGGTTGGCGTCTTTCTGAGAATTTAACGCTCTGCTGGGCGAGGATGACAAGTGGCGCGGCGCGGCCCAGCTCTGGAGTTTGGTGTTTGAACGCGTCATTCAAGGTCGCTGTAATGAGCGAGGCGAAGACGCATGGCGGCGTGCCGTCTTTATCCGTGTCGGAATGAGGGGAGGACTTCGAGTCGCCGTCTTCGTCGGCGTTCACGAATATGGTGCGCAGACCCTCGGAGGTGCAAAGAACGACGGAATAGACGCTTTGCGTATTTTGTCCGGGCATCATGCCGGGAGGGATCAAAGACGAAAGGATAAGCGCAAGCGTGAACAGCGCCGCGCACAAGCGACTCTGAGCTTTTCCTTTTTGCGTTTTGATCCCTCGTTTAATCAGCGCCGCTTTCCGTCCAGTTACTTCATTGTTTTGAATAATCTGGATTGTGAGTTGTGGCAACGGAAAAAGGCGTTATATGATAACTACACGTTAGGGTGGCGTATGTTCTCAAAGGGGCGGGATAGCGTAGTAGGTGTTTTTGCATGAGTGAAGATTGGTTTAACAGATTGGTCGTTGCAGTTAATAACTGCGGCAAGAGCAAGAGGGCTATTTCATTAGATGCAGGGCTGTCGGAGACATATGTTCACCAAATGGTGAGGTACGAAAAAGTGCCTACGGTGGATAAATTCATGAGAATATGTGATTCTATTGGCGTAAATTCGGTTGAAATACTCACGGGAGGAGCTCCTGCGCAGCATTCTCCCCATCTGTCTAAATTGTTTTCTTTATTGTCTGAACAAACTCAGGATGCTCTTTTGACCATGCTTGAGACAATTCTTCTTGAAAAGGGGCGTAAATAAACATCTCTGCTCTCATATGGAGAAGATTTCCTGTCTGTTTCACAACTGGAGATGTTGTCTTGATAACCGCTTGATTTGTAAGTCGACTGGTAGACGCGCTCATCAAATGAAACTATCAGGCGAATGTCTGAATGATTTCGACTTCGCCAAGTATGGGATGGAATATAACTGCGCCCTAAAGCGAATTGGCGGTGATAAATTCTACCGGTTTATTCTTTTGGGCGTCTTGCGAAGGCAGCGCCGCCGCCGTTAAGCGTCCATTGGCGTAAGCGCCGGTGTCTATGGCTATACGGTTGCTAAACACTTCCGCGTGGCCGGAAGTTGTGATCGTGTGTCCGTGGATGATGATTTTTTCAAATGGTTCTTTGCAGGAAAGAAATGGCTCCCGAATCCAGCGCAGGTCGCGAGGGGTTTGGGCATGCAGCGCGACGCCAGGACGCACTCCGGCGTGGACGAGAAAAAAATCCTCCAGCTCGACGCTTGGCGCCGCGTCGCAAAGCATCTGATAGTGGTGCGGAAAGCGCTTGCGAATGGAGGCCGCGCCCTCCTGATCGTCTCCGTCGGGGTCAAGGCCATAGCTGCGAAATGTTTCCCGTCCGCCATAGGTCAGCCATAGATTGCGCGCGTCGGCGTCCAGCGTGCCGTTTAAAAACTTCAGCAAATATTCGTCGTGATTTCCAAGGATCAAACGCGAAGCATTGTATTCGCTCAAACAGTTGTGAACGATGTCCATCACTTCGATATTCTCCGCGCCGCGATCAATGAGATCGCCAAGGAAGACCAGCCGCGGCGCGGCGTTTCGTTGGGCCGCGTGATCTTCGATCTGACCTAGAAGGTTGCGAAGCAATTGGGCCATGCCATGAATATCGCCGATCGCGTAGGTGATCTGTTGTTTATTCGCGAAGGTCAGAGCATTTTCCTTTCATTCTTTGTCGCCAGCCTCCCGCCGTGCTGAACTGGTTTGGGCGAAAACGTCGCCTCAAGCCAAATTCAAATGGAGACGCCGCTAGGCTAGCGCTATGGACGCGTGTTCCATAGCGCCGCCATGTGTTAGCGCGTGATCGTCTTGAACTTGCGGGTCTGCTCGATCAGAGCCACTTCCGTGGGCAAACGCTCCATAGAGGAGGCGCCATAGAAGCCATGACAGCCCGGGCAGCGTTCAAGCACATAAGTGGCGTCTTCCGGCTGGGCGATAGGGCCGCCGTGGCAAAGCACGATGACGTCCTCGCGCACCTCTTGGGCGGCCTTGGACCAAGCATTAATCTGTTCGACGCAATCGTCAAGGGTGAGCGCGGTTTCCGCGCCGATAGCGCCGCCGGTGGTCAGTCCCAGATGGCAAACAATGATATCCGCCCCCGCCTTGGTCATGGCTCGTGCGTCGTCTTCGGAAAAGACGTATGGGGTTGTGAACATGCCCTTGCTGGCGGCTAGGCGGATCATTTCCACCTCATGGGCATAGCCCATGCCGGTCTCTTCCAGGTTTTTGCGGAAATTCCCGTCAATCAAGCCGACGGTTGGGAAATTTTGAACGCCGGAAAAACCAAGCGCCTTGAGGTGGTCGAGAAACCAGTCGAAATTACAAAAGGGATCGGTGCCGTTGACGCCGGCCAGAACCGGTGTGTCCTTGACCACCGGAAGCACTTCCGACGCCATTTCCACGACGATTTCATTTGCGTTGCCATAGGCCATCAACCCGGCGAGAGAGCCGCGTCCCGCCATGCGGTAGCGGCCAGAGTTGTAGATGACGATCAGATCGATGCCGCCCGCTTCTTCGCATTTAGCGGAAAGCCCCGTGCCGGCGCCGCCGCCGATGATCGGAACGCCTTTGGCGATATTGGCGCGCAGACGGTCGAGGATGATGTTCTTGTCCATATGGTGCTCGTCCTTTAGTTGATGATCTCATTGAAAGCCGCAAGGGCGGCCTCAACAAAAGCGGGGTCGTTGACGGCCGCGTCGACGCGGATCAATTTGCGGTCGTCGGTGGATTTGAAATGGGTTTCGATTGCGTTGAACAACGCCTGATCCGCTTCCGGATCATAAAATGGCTGTCCTTCCACATCGATTAGGGAGACGCCGCGAAGCGGCAAAAGGAAACGGACCGGACCGCTCATTTGATTGAGCTTGGCTGCGAGCCACTCGCCCATTTCCTTATTTTCATCCGCAGTGGTTCGCATCAAGGTCACTTGCGGATTGTGGATGTAGAGATTCCGGTCCTTGTAGCGTTCTGGAACCGTATTTTTCGCGCCGAAATTCACCATGTCGAGAGCGCCCACGGAGCCGACGTAAGGGATCTTCGTGCGTATAATCGCGTCGAGCCGGGTTTGATCGGCGGGAAACACGCCGCCCATGAGCAGGTCTGCGATTTCGGTCGTCGTGATGTCGAGAACGCCCTTGAGCATGTGGCTGTCCACCAGCTTTTCCATGGACTGGCCGCCTACGCCGGTGGCGTGGAAAACGAAGCAGTCGTAGTTTTCCTCCAGCGCGCTCGTCAGCGCCTGAATGCAAGGCGTGGTCACGCCGAACATCGAAAGACCCACGCCGGGCCGGCCTTCCGTGGTTGTCGGAGCCACGTTCTTCACCATGCCGGCGATGGCGTGGGCGGCGTTGGCCAGAACGGTGCGGGAAATGCTGTTCAGCCCTTGCACGTCGGTGACGGAATACATCATGCAGATGTCTGCTGGCCCTACATATGGGCGTATGTCGCCTGAAGCGACGGTTGAAACCAGCACCTTGGGGACGCCCACGGGGAGGGCGCGCATGGCGGGCGCGACGAGCGACGTGCCGCCGCTTCCGCCTGCGCTGATGACGCCGCCGACCGGTTCTCCGGCGAGTAAGAAGCGCTCGAAAGCGGCGGCCATGTTCTGTACGGAGCTGCCGCGATCATTGGTGAAGACGCTGTTGGCGCCGTTGGGATGATGCGCTGCGACTTCTTGCGGGCTCACGTCCGCGCTAGACGTGTGATCGCCGCTGGTTGACAGATCTACCGTTCGCGCCTGGCAGCCTGCGGCCACGATAAGGTCGCGGATATAATTGAGCTCAGCCGACTTTGTGTCATATGTGCCTGCGACGATGATCGTGTTCGTCATTGTATTCCTCCCGTAAATGTTGAAACGACGCGATAAAATTCGCGCATCGAAATGAAAGGCTCAAGCACTTCCTAGCCCCAGGAGTTCTCCCTGTAACACTTTGTCTTGATAAAGCTTTTCAGAATCGACAATGGTCTGGATATTTCCATTCACCATGACGGCGACCTGTTTAGCGCAGGCGCAGGCGACCCGTATATTTTGCTCGATCAGCAAAATGGCCATGCCCTCCGCGGCCAGTCGCTTCAGGGTTTCTATGACATGATCGACGATCACCGGCGCCAGACCTTCCGTCGGCTCGTCCATGATAAGTAGCGAGGGCTGCGTCAGGAGCGCCCGTCCGATAGCGAGCATTTGCTGCTCGCCGCCCGATAGGTTGGCGCCGCCGTTGCCGCGCCGTTCCGCTAAGCGGGGGAAAATCTCATAAACGCTTTCCGTGGTCCAAGGACCGCTGCGCAGGCTGGCGGCAAGTTTCAGGTGGTCGTCGACCGTCAGAGAGGGCCAAAGACGGCGCCCTTGCGGTACATATCCAATTCCACGTCGCGCAATCTTGTGGGGAGGGGCGTTCATGATCTCTTCGTTGAGAAGTTTGATCGATCCTGATGTGGCGTTTACAAGCCCCATCAGGGTTTGACACAAGGTGGTTTTCCCCATGCCGTTACGTCCAACCACCGATAGAACGCCACCCGGCAGGGTGATGTTCACGCCCTGAAGAATCTTGGCTCGTCCAAAGCTGACATGGAGGTTTTCAACCGATAGAATTGGAGCGTCACCCATGGCCATCACCTCCGGTGTAGACTTTCTGAACGGCCTCATTGGCGGTGATTTCAGCTGGGGTTCCGCTCGCCAGAACACGCCCGTCCTGCATGACGGTCACCCGGTCCGCGACTTTCAAAGCGATTTCCAGATCATGCTCAATCAAACCAATGGAAAGCTCTCGTGGCAGTTGCTCTAACAAGTCAGTAAGATGCGTGCGTTCGGTCGGCGACAAACCAGCCGCCGGCTCATCAAAAAGCAAGAGATGCGGATCGCCCACAAGCGCCATGCCGATTTCCAACTGGCGCTGTTGGCCATAAGACAGATTATCGACCGTCTTTTTCAGCATATCAGTCAGATAAACGCGTTCCGCGCAGCGATGCGCTTCTTCATAACGCGCTTTATCCGCTTTGCTGGGAAGTAACGCCTGACGCCGTCCTTGAACGCCGCTAACTGCGAGAAACAGGTTTTGTTCTACGGTTAGAGATCCGAAAAGAAGCGACTTTTGGTAGGTGCGTCGCAAGCCAGTTCGGACCCTGACCTGAGGCGGCGATTTGGTGACGTTGCGCCCTCCCAAAATAATCGTGCCGGTGCTTGGCAATAAATCCCCGGTCACCAGATTGAAAAGGGTTGTTTTTCCAGCGCCGTTGGGGCCGAGAATGGCGTGTCGCTCCCCCTGTTCGATTACGAGATCGACGTCGGACACCGCTTGCAGCGCGCCGAAACTCTTTCCCAGCTTTTCCACGGAAAGGGCAGGGGATGCGCGCCCCGTTGAGGCGCGCAAATTTGTGGCAGCGTTATTCATGTGAATGGCTACCTGTTGGCTCAGTTGCAGGTTGGGTTGTCGCGGCTGACCGGTCCATAGGCGAGGAAGGTTTCCCGGTCGTCGCCCAATGTCTGGTTCACTTGCGGAACGATTGAGATCAGTTCTGAAACCAGACCGCCATTTTCACCTTCTTTGATTTCAGAAAGGAAAATATCGGTGACCACCTGACGGTTGTCGTCCAGATGACGTTCGCCGGCCGGGGTCATGAACTTCAGGTTTGAAAGAGCTTCTCGGAAAGCTTTCTGATCATTGGAAAGATCTCCGTCCACTTGCTGCAACGCCAGAAGAGCCGCCTTGGTGGAGACGTAGTATTCTTGAGCGAAGAGCGAAGGGCTGGGAAGACCGTCAGGATATTTCGCGTTATAGGCTGCGACGAAGTCGGTCCATTCCTTTGCGCTGTTGGTGTCCGCCACTGGCGAAGCCGTGGGCGTTCCGATCAAATAGTCCTTGCTGCGTCCTTTGGAGGAGAGGATCGACTGATCAACCGTGATGGATCCGGCCACCATGGGTTTGTCGCCGCCAGCCTGCTGATACTGGGACAGGAAGTTGATGGCGTCGGAGCCGCCGAGCGTTACGAGAATGGCGTCGATGTCGTCGGGGATGCTGGCGATGACGGAGCTATAGTCTTTCGTTCCAAGGGGCACCCAGAAACGCTCTGCGACTTTGCCGCCGAGCTCGCAATAGGGCTTCATGAAGCCGAACACCAACGTATAGGGGAAGGAATAGTCCTCTGCGACGATGGCGATGTTCTTGTAGCCTTTTTCCTTGAAGGTGTATTCGCCAAGACCGGCCACCCATTGGGCGCCGTCCGGGTTCCAGCGGAAAAAGTTTTCAGACGGATCACGCAAAGTTGTGTCCTGCGCGGCGGAGCCGCCGTTGAGGAACGTGGCTTGCGGTTGGGTTTTGGAGTAATCCTTGATCGCCAGCCCTTCGGAGCCGGAGAGAGGGCCGATGACGATTTCTGCGCCGTCTTGCTCCACCAGTTTACGGGCTGCGGCGACGGCGGTGTCTGGCTGCGCGTTGGAAGATCCCACCAAAAGCTCGATTTGCTTGCCTGCGACTTCGCCGCCGAATTCCTCAATGGCGAGTTCGACCCCGCGCACGCCTTCCTGCCCCAATACGGCGAATGGGCCCTCAAGGGTTGCGATAGCGCCGAATTTAATTTCCTCCTGCGCCAGAGCGCCGCCTGTTTGTAACGCAGCGATAACTGCAATGGCTGTAAGGGACTTCAGTTTCATTCTATCCTCCCAAGAATGTGGTGACGGACCGTCAAGGACGACCAGTTTCCCCGCCTGCTCCACTTTGCAGGCCGGGGATTGAGAAGCGCGAGGCCAGGCCAAGCAAGCCGTCGCGCGAAACGAAAACTATGATTACAAATACAAAGCCAATCAGCGTGTTGAACCGTTCAGGGTCGACGAAGTCGATGGCGAATGTTTTGAGAAGAACAAAGAGCAGTGCGCCGATAAAGGGGCCTATCGGGCGCGCCATGCCGCCGATGACGGCGATGATCAGGATGTCGATCATCGGTCCGACGGAAATGGTTCCTGGCGAGATGCGCCCATTGTACCAAACAAATAATACGCCGCCGACAGAGGCTAAAAACGCCGCGAGACCATGGGCTATGAGACGGTGGCCCGCCACGTTATAGCCCAGAGCCGCCAGACGGCGCGGATTGTCGCGCGATCCGATGAGAGCCACGCCGAAAGGCGAGCGACCGACAATGGTCACCAGAGCCCAGCCGGCGGCCGCTAGCGTGCCGCAAAGCAGAAAGAACGGGATGGGTTGGCGTAAGTCAATCCCAAAGACACTGGGAGCGTTAAGCCCTGAATAGCCAGTAAACCCATTGAAAATCGTGTAGTTTTGATTAGCGAGAAAATAGACGGCGACCCCGATCGCCAATGTGATCATGATGGTGTGGATGCCGGACGTGCGCCCAGCGAGCGCGCCGATGAGAAGGCCAAAGACCACGCCAATTAAAATGGCGATGGGGACGGCGATGACGAAAGGCGCTCCAAAGCCCAGTCCGGCGCTATTGTCGCCAAGCAGGGCGACGGCGTATCCGGCGACGCCCGCCACAGTCATCTGACTGAGCGAGACGACGCCGCCCCAGCCAGCCAGCAACATGAGAGATAAAGAGATCAATCCCAAAATGGCTGCTTGAGCGCCAATTTGAACAAGAAAGAAGTCATTGGCGAAAACGGCGAAGCCTATGAGCGCGAGCGCAACTAAAAGAAGTCTTGTGGTCATTACGTTCTCCGTCCCATAAGGCCTTGAGGCCGTACGGCCAGGACGATAATCATGATTACGAAGGTGTAGACCACGCCATAGGTTGGCGAGTAGGCGAGGCCAAATGTGTCTGCGAAACCGATCAGCAACGCCCCATAAGCAGCGCCGGCGATGGAGCCCATGCCACCAACGATGACCACCACTAGCGAGGCGAGGAGGTAGCGCAAATCCTCGCCGGGAGATAGTGAAAGCGCACTGCCGCCCACCACGCCGGCGAGACCCGCCAGGCCAGCGCCCAATGCGAAGACAATGACGAAAATTTTCTGAATATCGACGCCGGTGGCCTCCAGCATTGTACGATCGTCAACGCCGGCGCGGATCATTTTCCCAAGTCGGGTGCGATTCAAAAGAAGCCAGAGGGAAACGCCGGCGAAAATTGCAATTCCCAAAACGAATAATCGATAAATCGGATATTTTAATCCGATAAGTGGTATTCTCACGGAGCCCCAGAGAAAATCTGGCGTCTCGAACTGGTAAGTTTGCCCACCCCAGAAAGCGAGCATTATATCAGCGAGAATGATCGATAATCCGATGCTGACGAGGGTTTGTCGCAGCTCCTGCCCCTCAATAAAGCGAAACACGAAAAGCTGTAACATGGCGCCGCAAACGGCCATGCTGGCGGCGCCCGCCGCGATGCCAATCAACCAGCTGCCAGAGCTGTCGGCGATTTCCCAGCCGATGTATCCTCCCAGCAAATACAGCGCGCCATGAGCCAGATTGACCGAGCGCATGAGTCCGAAAACCAGCGAAAAGCCTGACGCGACGAGAAAATATAATCCCGCCAAAGTCAGGCTGTTCAAGATTGTCAACAAGAACAGCTTCATATCAGATAGGCCTCCCAAGTCTCGGCTTGTGCCGCCGAGCTTGTGAGAATTACTACATTAGCGTTCTTAGGGAGCAATCCTCAGATTTTTGTTATTGGGTAAAATTGGGTAAGAAATGGACAGGATGAATAGATATCGAGACTCATGGCGCATCGGCTGCGGCGAGGCCGGCGTGCGTCTTCTGTGGCCAGATCATCGATTCTCTGGAATGCCGTCCGAGATTGGCGCGCTTTTGCCAGTGGCCGATCATAATGCGTTGGTGTTTGATCTTGCCGAAAGCCATGATCCATCACTGGAGCAAACCGTCGTCGCGCCGCTTTTTCTCGCAAATCCCTTTATTAATCTGCAGGATACGGCTCGGCGCCTAGAGCGTTTGAATGTCGCGGCTATCGCTAATTTACCAAGCGTTTGCCAATATGAGGCGGACTTTCAAAACAGTCTCGATTTGATGAACCTTGGTCGGGATCGAGAACAAAGGGCGTTGGAGTTTTTTGATGGAGCTGGATTTGATATTTGTCGGACGATTACCCCGGAATGTCCGAATCCCGGCGATGGAGCTAGAGTGAAGTGTTTGTTGATCGCGCGCAGTTTTGGCGATCTGGCGCGGCCGGATCTAAGGGACGATAGAATACAAATTTTGCGCAAGCGTCTGACGTCTAATTTGGGCGGGATGGGGGTTGTTATCCTTGGAGAGGAGGCGCATTCGTGGCTTGGCGCGCAAAATCTTGATCTGGATAAGCGGTAGGGCGATTGGGGAGGGCGCGCGGTTTTAGGATTCCAGAATTCCGTAGGCTTGAATCTTATTGTAGAGTGTTTTGCGCGAAATATTAAGGAATTCGGCTGTTCGTCCGCGGTGAAACCCGTGTCGCCACAAAGCATCCAGAATGATTTCCCGCTCGGTGCGCGCCGATTGGCCAAAGCCCTGCGCGCTATGTCTCAAAATGGCGGTCACATCCTGTTCGGACACGGCCCCGCTCGGATTCTGGCTGATTAATCGCCCGGCGAATAATCGCAATTCCGTGAGATTGCCACTCCATGGGTGAAGACGGATTCTCCGCATGGCGGCGGCGGAGAACCGTATTTGATCTGAGGCGATTCCCAGCTCTTCAAGGGCTAAGGTCAGCGCGTCGTCCAGATCCTCCGGCCGGGCGCGTAAAGGCGGAACATGGATTTCGTTCACTTCCAGATGGCGCGCTAGTTCTGGCGTTAAATGCCCTTCCTGCACCAATGTCTTTACGTCGCTGTTGGTTTCAAACATGACCATCGCCTTGCCGATACGTCGGCCCCGCGCGCCAACGGGGGTGTAAATGCCTTGGTCGAAATAATAGGCGAGTCTTTTTTGCAGGCGCCGCGGTACGTCCTTCAGGTCGCGCAGCACTACAATCATATTGTCTTTTGACAGGAGTTCGCGGGACTGAACCTGCCGGGCGTGACCGAATAACGTTTGCGTGAGCTGCACCGGCGTTAGTTCGTTCACCAGAAAATGCTCCACGGACCGGACGCTCGGCCGGCGCATGGAGGCGATGGCCTCCACAAGACGAAAGCGGCCGCTGCCGGCTTCGCCGACGATGGTGATGGGAAGACTGCCTTTGGCTGCCGCCTCCGCTCGCTCCATCAAAGTCATCAGGTTTTTTGAATGCCCTGCGAGACCTGCGCTTCGAGCGCGGTTCAGCAAGCGGGCGCCGCCGCTTTGCAGTCGCGCCAGAGAGCGGGCGGCGTCCTTGAACAAAAGGGTTTGATTGGTCACGGCGGTCTCCACAGGCAAACGGTCAATTGTGGAGCCGCCGATATAACCGTCTATTCGGGAGTGCTGGAGCACTTGAAGCAGGTCCGAGGCGTCTTCAATAGGGCCGCCTTCCAGCATGATGAGGCATTGGGGCGCGACCTTGGCCACCATTCGTCGCAGTTCGGCTCCAATCGCCGCCGCCTCGATTAAATCGTGGCGGGAGGCGGGACCGGTGGCGCCGCCGGCGTTCCAGCCATAAACGAAGCAGACGATTTCAACGCCCGATTGGGCGGCGAGCCGGGCTTGGGGAAGGGTGGTGACATGGGCGATCGAGGTGAGGGAGCGCGCGCGCGCGCGCCGAAGCAGCTCCAGCTCGCGGGTGAAGCCCACTCCGGCGGTTTCCAGCGCGGCGCGCATTGCTTCGGGAAAATGCGCCACAGTGGGAAAATTAATGACGCCGGCGCAGCCGGCCCGCGCCGCCTGATTCACCAATTCGTCAAGGTCGTCATTGGGGTTCAGCGCCGTCAGACCAATAAAGACAGGGCGATTGGTCAGGGGCAAAACTTCGTGTAGGGCAAGGTTGAAGACCATTTCATTGGCGCTTTGCAGCGGTAACATGCATGCAACCGAAGGTGCGCCCATGATGCGAATGCGGCCGGCGTTCAAAACCAGCGTGAAATCCGCGTCGCCGCGCTCCGCGGCCCGGGCGATGGCGCCGGAGCCGATCGCGGCGCCAACAAGAAATTCGCCGCGTTTTCGCTTGTGAATCAGTTCAGAAAGCAAGATACAAACCTCACGCGGCGCACGCCTTTTTTTCTGCGGAACCTGAACGAATTTTCGTTTCCGCGCTATATTCACGTAAAATTATATCGGATGATCGTCCACCGTCGAGGTTTTTGCGTAATTAGGCTCAAAACCTATTGATAGCATTGAACCGCCCAGAGTTTCCGGAAGACCTCAATTTGTGAGAAGTCGGGTCGCGGCCCGTTACGACAAACTTGCCAGGAGCTTCTCCTCCGCAGCCGCTTTGATGAAGCTGGTGGAACTCTGGCTATGATTTAATCTCAGGCCAAATAAATAAATCATGATTTAATGTATGTGTTATTTCTTGATGTGGATAAGTTTTTTGATGTTTGTTAGCTATCTATTTTTATTTTTTTCATATTTTATTTATTCTGGCGCCATGTTGTCCTTGTAATTCTCCTGTACGTCACGTGTTTTCTTGGAGAGTTATCGTGAATTTACAAACGGTTGTTTCAGATCCTACATTTCAGGCTAAACCTATTCAGCCAGAAATCCTGCCGCATTTGGAACCGGTCATCTGCCGCACGATGGAAGACATCAAAACCTGTTTCAAACTGCGGTACGAAGAGTACTGCCTCCATCGAAATTGGGAAAACGCGGACGAATTTCCGGATCGCCTTGAAATGGACAGCTATGACGACAAAGCGGTTCATATTCTCCTGCTCGACCGTGAACGCAAGAAAGCCGTTGGCACTGTTCGCGTCATCTACCATCGTCCGGACGATTTTTCCGCAAATGGTCTTCCATCGTTCCAATTGTCAGAACGGTTTCGAAGCCACTTTGCGCAAAATTTTCGTTCGCAACGCATTGTAGAATTGTCACGCTTTACCATTGTTCGCGACGCGCATGACAAAAGGCCAAGTCAAGCCGACTTTTCAAAAGGAATTTTCCCGGCGCTCGCGTTGATAAAAGGCGTCTTCAAAGCGATCGCCTTTGACGGTGTCGATACAATCGTTATGACAATTGCCCCCTCCTTGAAACGCCTGCTCGCGAGAACCGGTTTTGAGTTCCATGACATCGGTGTTCGAGTTGAACATCGAGGCGTACGTGCTCCGATTTACCGAAACCTTCACGAAATGATTGCTGATCTTTATGAGAGCAATGCGGATGTGTGGAGATATTGCTCAGAAGACGGATGTTATTGCCCTACGATTAAACGCTTTGTCGACAGCCCTAACGCAATGTTTTCGTGACGTGTTTTTGTATAAATCTAAGTATTTAAAATGAATCCTTTAGATAAGAGTAGGCGATAATGACGTCAGATATTGTTGAAGCTCTTTTTTCGACGTTTGAAACTGTTGTTGGTAAGGGAAATGTCGCCTTTGATAGAAAAGGCGATCTTGTTACGGACACAATTGATCGTGAAGCGCATGCGCATTTGGTCCTGCGTCCTGAAAGCAGCGCACAGATACCTGCAGTCCTTGAAATCTGCCGTGAACGCCAAATAAGCCTGTATCCGGTCAGCACCGGTCGAAATTGGGGGTACGGGGGAAATTTTCCTCCCGATGAGAACACGAAGATAATTTTAGATCTTTCGTCTCTCGACAAAATAATCGAGTTCGACGACGAAACCGGGCTTGTTACTCTGGAGCCCGGCGTCACTCAAGGAAAGTTAGCGCAATATCTCGCTGACCACAAAGCACAGTTTATGGTGCCAACCACCGGCGCCGGTCCAAATTGCAGTCTGATCGGAAATGCTCTGGAAAGAGGCTATGGCTTGACCCCGCTGGGCGACCATTTTCAGGCGGTTCTTGGACTTGAGGCGGTTTTGCCCAATGGACGCATCTATCGTTCGCCTCTCCCTTCCACGTTTAATGGGCAGCAGTTTCTCGGTCTTTACAAATGGGGGTGCGGCCCTTACCTCGATGGGCTCTTCGCGCAAGGATCTTTTGGCGTAGTAACCAAAATGACCTTGTCTCTCGCCCGCAAGCCTGAGCAGGTCGAGGCCTTCTATATCATGCTTTCGAGAGATGACGACCTTGAAAAGGCAATTGAGCTGACAAGGGATCTTCTCGCTGCTTCCGGGGCCCCAATTGGAGGGGTCAACATCATGAGCAAGGCTCGTATCAATGCTATGTTGCCATCGCGAGGCGGCGAGTTATTGAATGGTGAATGGTTGGTCACGGGAGCCATGTATGGTGATAAGGTTCAGATCGACGCTGCTCGAAAAGCGATAAAACGTCGTTTTTCTCGACTGTCTTCCAAAATATTTTTCGTTAATAGGCAGCGACTTGCGTATGCGAATTCGTTAGTTCGGATTCTGGGTTTGGTAGGCGTGGGCGCAAAACTCGGAGCAAAACTGGACACTCTTGCGAACGGGCTTTCTATTCTTGAAGGAAACCCAAGTGAATTCGCCTTGAATCTGGCATACCGTTACAATGGCGGTCGTTCGTCCTCATCCAACCTTCACCCCGCCAGAGACGGGTGCGGGCTATTGTGGTATCCGCCAATCGTGCCGATGAGTTCGTCCGCGGTAAGAATGTATGTGGAAATGGTGAGAGACATTTGCGGACGCCATGGTTTTGAAAGCGCGATCACGCTCAGCAGCGTCTCGCCGGTTGCTTTCGACAGCACCCTGCCTCTCTTGTTCAAACGCGAACCAGACGCTAGTCTTAAGGCGATGAATTGTCTCAGAGATTTGATTCAAAGCGGCAAGGATATGGGTTTCCATCCCTATCGTTATGGTTCCCAAACAATGGACCTGGCGACCAAGGAGCCTGATTGTTTCTGGGAAATTGTCGGTAACTTGAAAAGACAGTTGGATCCGGACAGAATCATTTCGCCGGGCCGATATGTGCGCTCGGACCAAGATGTCTGAGACTGCGAAAAAATAGATTCGCAAACCCGTTTGGTGTGGTCCCTATTTTGGGGACAGATCAGTGGCTTTGAGGTCGCCAGTACCAGATGTTTCCGCGCCGCATGAGGTTCTGAGCGTCTTGCCGACGGGCCATAACCCAATTCCTTGCCGGGGAAGATGCAACGCGTGCAAAGCTTCCGGGGCCAGTTTAGGGCGCCAGCTTAGGGCGTCAGTTGGACGAATAGCCGAAATCAGCCGATCCGGAATGGAGCGGAACAACGTAATATCAATGACTTACAGAAAAATTGGCTGGGGAACCTGGATTCGAACCAGGACTAACGGAGTCAGAGTCCGTGGGTCTACCGTTAACCTATTCCCCAATCTTTACTTTGCGTTTCAGCCAAGTCGCTTCGAGTTATCGAAAAAACATATTAGCTGAATGAGCACGCCGTAGCGCCAGCTCGGAGAGGCTTTTAGCAGAATGAATTTCAGGGTCAAGAGCGCATTTTAGAGTTTTTATGGTCAGACGCGTTTCAGCCATTATGTTCAGGTGAAGAGGTTACGGTATAATTTCGGCGTGCGGGATACTTAACAACAGGTAACTCTTTTTAAAATGATGTTAGGATAAAGAGAACTGAAGAGGGTAAAAAATACGCGAATTTCTCGTGAGAGCTTGTCATGTCTTTCCCAGATGGGTATTGAAGTCTCACAGTAAGGATCTGTTAAAGGACAGGACGCGTCATGGGCGACTTTCAGCAGTCACGCATCCATATGGTCGACAATCAACTCAGGACCAATGATGTGACGGATCATCGTATTCTGGATGCGATGGAGGAAATGCCGCGAGAACGCTTTGTTCCTGTGGCGCGAAAAGGCCTCGCCTATATCGATCAAGACATGATGGTGTCTGATGTTGGGGGCGGTCGTTTTCTGTTGAAGCCACACGTTCTTGCGAAGTTGTTGCAGCTGGCGAATATCCGTGCCGATGACGTGGCGTTGGTGGTTGGATGCGCGACTGGATATAGCGTCGCCGTAATGTCCCGTCTGGCTGGATCTGTCGTGGGTGTTGAAAGCGACTCGGGTTTCGTTGAAACGGCGAGCGAAGAACTGGTCGAATTGGGAATCGATAACGCTGCGGTTATCGACGGAGCCTTGACGGAAGGGTGCGCCGCCGAAGGACCATTTGATGTTATCCTTTTTGATGGCGCCGTAGATTTCGTGCCTGAGAAATTGACCGCTCAGCTAAAAGATGGTGGTCGTTTGGTTGTCATCGAAGGAAGTGGAGCGGCGGGCGCGGCTCGTCTTTATGTCAGATCAGGCGATTCTGTCGCAGGGCGATTTGCGTTTAACGCCTCTGCTCAAGTTTTGCCGGGCTTTCAGCGCGAGGCGATTTTTGAATTTTAAGGTTCTCGATTTGACGGTGAAGATGTTGCATCTGTGCCGCAGGAGAGACGCTTTTTCTCGTGCAGGCGCATCTGGAACTTGTGTGAGCGGTCAGAAGTCTTAAGAGTAGTTTTAAAATTTTAATGAGGGTTGGGCGCAGGGGCGTTTGGATCTGGTTGTGAGTTTTCAGTTTGAATTGGCGGCTCGTCGGCTCCACAAGTTATGCTGAAAAGATGAGAAAAGCGTGAGGCGAAAAAGTGGTGATGCGTATTCTGACTTGTGTGGCGATCATAGCCCCTCTTTCTCTGGGCGGGGCGGTGAGTGCTCAAGCGCAATCGATCTCTGAAGCTCTTTCGCAAGCTTACTCGGAAAACCCGACCTTGAATGCGGCGCGGGCGGAGTTACGCTCCGTCGATGAGCAAGTGCCACAAGCGCTCGCCGGCTGGCGTCCTCAGATTTTTGGCACTATCGACGTTGGATCTGTGGCCTCGGAAAGCCGTTATAAAAGCGGATTGAAGCAATCGAATTATCGTAATACGGCCACGTTGGGTCTGTCGGTTCAGCAAGCGATTTTTCGCGGGTTTCGCACTGTTAACTCCACGCGCCAAGCCGAAGCGATTGTTCGCTCGCAGCGTGAGAGCCTTCGCGCCACCGAACAGAACGTGATGTATAACGCCGCTCAGGCTTATATGGATGTGATACGGGATACGGCGATCGTGTCTTTGCGTCGGAGCAACCTGAAGTTTTTGGCGGAGCAGGTTCGCGCCGCTAAAGATCGTTTCGATGTGGGTGAGGGAACACGTACGGATGTCTCGCAAGCGGATGCGCGCTATGCCGAGGCTCAAGCCGACCTGAACGCCGCCCTCGCAAACGTGAACACCAGCCGCGCTGTTTATCGTCAGGTGATTGGCTCCGATCCGAAAAAGCTTGTCCCCACGACTGATATTTATCGTCTTTTGCCCAAATCCGTTGATGTGGCCATGGGGCTTGGGGCTAAGCAACATCCTTCGATTTTGTCGGCCCAGCACCTTGTGGACGCCGCTTTATTTAATGTTAAAACGATTGAGGGCGAACTGTTGCCGTCGGTGACGTTGGAGGGCAATGTTCAGCGCCAGTACAATCCGTCAAGTAGCACGTCCATGGATTACGCTGATTCCGCCAGTATCTTCGGGCGGGTTTCAATTCCTATATACCAAGGCGGGCAAGTATCTTCGCGTGTTCGCCAGGCGAAAGAAGATATGGGGCAAGCCCAGGTTCAGATAGATGTGGCGCGGGATCAAATTCGGGCGACAATTGTTTCCGCCTGGGGGCAATATCAAGCGTCAGAAGCTTCTATTGTGGCGGCGAACTCAGCGGTGAAAGCGAACCAGTTGGCGTTGGACGGCGTGATCGAAGAGCAGCGGGTAGGGCAGCGGACAACGCTTGACGTGTTGAACGCGCAGCTTGAGCTTGTTGATAGTCGCGTGGAGCTCGTGTCGGCGCAGAGAAACAGGGCTGTGGCAGCTTACGCGCTTGTGTCTGCGGTTGGACAGTTAAACGCGCAGAACCTGAATTTACGAGTTGCGGCGTATAAGCCTAAAGAGCACTACGAAAAAGTGCGTGACAGCTGGTTTGGTCTACGTACGCCAGATGGCAGATGACGCCTCTTCGTGGGGAAGCGCGTCAAAGCTCTGCTGTGAAATGAAACTGTAGATTAATAGGCGTGACGCGGTCGGTAGTGTGAAATCAATGTCTCATCCGGCTTCCCCAATTTAAGAAAGTCGCGTTATATTTGTCAGGCGATTCGTAGGTGAGGCAACCTATGATCAGGCAAGTTGCACGATTCGTTGGGGGATATAATGGCCAAAGCCAATCAGGCTCAGGAGCCGTCGATGGAAGATATTCTGGCTTCGATACGCCGAATTATTTCTGACGACGAAG
The DNA here is from genome assembly GCA_048265185.1 of Stappiaceae bacterium. Classification (GTDB taxonomy): domain Bacteria; phylum Pseudomonadota; class Alphaproteobacteria; order Rhizobiales; family Stappiaceae; genus JBLXBZ01. Next base: position 310,096 of record JBLXBZ010000001.1, read on the forward strand.
CGCCTCAAGCCAATGCAGCGAATGAGGTTGAGGAAGGTGCGCCTGTGACGGAAACATCTGACGAACCGATGTCGCAAGATGATCTTGATAAGTTGTTTGATAGCGATGATTCAACGTCTGAAGCGGTTGTTGGAGAAGACGCGTTTGAAGATGACGTGCTTGAGTTAACCGATGAGCTGGCTGTTGAGGACGACCTTTCTAACGACGCGTTAGAGCTGGTGGAAGGTCTCGCCAACGATAGCAATGACGTCGCGTTTGTTGAAGATGACGAGACGGACGGCTTTGAACAGGCCGATAGCGGCGAAAAAGATTTTGATCTTGACGCGATGGCTGACAAACTTACGCAAAAGGCGACAAGCGATCTGTCTGGAAAAATGGATCATCTGTTATCTCAAAACACCGACGACGTTGTGCATTCCGCCTTTGAAAATCTTTCGCATACGATTTTAGCCAATAACGCCCGCACCCTTGAAGACTTGGTCGAGGAAATGTTGAGGCCGATGCTAAAGACTTGGCTGGACCATAATTTGCCGACGCTCGTTGAGCGTCTGGTTCGTCAGGAAATTGAGCGAGTCTCTAGAGGGCGCTAAAACCGTTGGTGAATTGAGGCTCTTGATATTCAAATATATTCAATCCTCAACGCCGCCCGCATGGCGGCGTTTTTGTTAAAATACCCGGTTTGCAGCCTTTCAGGCGCAGCTTGACTTGCTCGCCCGCATCCGATTTACAACGTAAGTTGACAACGACAGGCTCGAGATACTCCATGCTGGACAAAACATATGAGGCGTCGGCCGTTGAGCCGCGGATTTTTGAAACCTGGGAGACCTCCGGGGCGTTTAAGGCTGGCGCAGGCGCCGCTCCCGGCGCAGCGTCTTATTCCATCGTGATACCGCCGCCGAATGTGACGGGTTCATTGCATATGGGGCATGCTTTGAACAATACGCTGCAGGATATTCTCGTACGTTTCGAGCGTATGCGCGGGCGCGATGTTTTATGGCAACCCGGCATGGATCATGCGGGAATCGCGACGCAAATGGTTGTGGAGCGCCAGCTTCAGGAGCGCGGCGAACCTGGCCGTCGTGATATGGGGCGCGAAGCCTTTATTGAACGGATCTGGAACTGGAAAGCTGAATCCGGCGGTATGATCTTCAATCAGTTGAAACGTCTTGGAGCGTCTTGCGACTGGTCCCGTGAGCGTTTCACAATGGACGAAGGCCTGTCGAAAGCGGTTCTCGAAGTTTTTGTGTCTCTCTACAAGGAAGGCTTGATTTACAAGGATAAGCGCCTTGTGAACTGGGACCCTAAGCTGCTGACCGCGATTTCTGATCTTGAAGTGCAGCCGGTCGAAGCTCGGGGGCATTTATGGCATTTTCGTTATCCACTTGAAAATGGGGAAACCTATCAGGCGCCGATTGCCTGGAGTGAAGACGGGGAGCCGACGGAGTTTGAGACGCGTGATTATATTATTGTCGCCACCACCCGTCCGGAAACCATGTTGGGGGACACCGCCGTCGCTGTAAATGGCGCGGACCCCAAATATCAGGCGCTGGTCGGCAAGAATGTGATTTTGCCACTTGTTGGGCGCCGGATTCCAATTGTGGCGGATGATTATGCGGACCCTGACGCTGGTTCGGGCGCTGTTAAAATCACGCCGGCGCATGACTTCAATGATTTTGAAGTTGGTCGTCGTCATGACCTGCCCATGATCTCTGTTCTTGATCGTGAAGCGAAGGTTGTCCTTAAGGAAAACGAGGCGTTTTTCGCCGAGGTTCCCGCCAGTGAGATGCTTGACGAAACCGTCGCGGCTCTGGATGGAGTGGAGCGTTTCGCCGCCCGCAAGGCTTTGGTGGCGATGATGGAGGACGCCGGTCTCCTGGACCATATTGAAGATCATATTCACATGGTTCCCCACGGTGACCGTGGAGGCGTTCCGATCGAGCCGCTTCTCACGGACCAGTGGTATGTGGACGCGAAAACCATGGCGAAGCCTGCAATCGCCAGCGTGCGTGAAGGACGAACCACCTTTGTTCCCAAGAACTGGGACAAAACTTATTACGAGTGGATGGACAATATCCAGCCATGGTGCATTTCACGGCAATTGTGGTGGGGGCATCAGATACCGGCTTGGTATGGCCCGGATGGAACGTTGTTCGTTGAAAAGAGCGAGGAGGAGGCCATAGCCGCCGCCGCGCGCCATTTTGGTAAAAACGCAGAAGTCGTCGACGTCAACGAAGCATTGATCCGCTGGGAGACTGGCGGTGATGAAAAAGTGGCTCTTTACAGAGATGAAGACGTGTTGGACACGTGGTTCTCTTCCGCTCTGTGGCCATTCTCCACGCTTGGCTGGCCGGATAAAACGTCTGAATTGGCTAATTATTACCCCACGAGCGTATTGGTCACAGGTTTTGACATCATTTTCTTCTGGGTCGCTCGGATGATGATGATGGGCCTCCATTATATGGAGACCGAACCTTTCAACACCGTCTATATTCATGCGTTGGTTCGCGATGAGCATGGCGCTAAAATGTCCAAGTCCAAGGGCAATGTTATCAATCCGTTGGATCTTGCGGATGAATACGGCGCCGACGCTCTGCGCTTTACGCTGGCGGCTATGGCGGCGCAGGGGCGTGATATCAAACTGGCGCCGGCGCGCGTCGCGGGATATCGTAATTTCGCCACCAAGCTCTGGAATGCGGCGCGCTTTATTGAGATGAATGAGGGAACGCGTTCGGCGGATTTTGATCCAGCCCGCGTTTCTCAAACCGTCAACCGTTGGATCGTCACGGAGATGGGGCGTTGCATTCGTGACGTCACCGCCGCCATCGAAGGGTATCGCTTCAATGATGCGGCAGGCGCCGCTTACCGTTTTGTATGGAATAATTACTGCGACTGGTATCTGGAGTTCGCCAAGCCGATCTTTAATGGCGACAATGAAGAGGCGAAAACGGAGACGCGTGCGACAGCCGCATGGGTGCTGGATGAGACCCTCAAGGTTCTCCATCCTTTCATGCCGTTCCTCACGGAAGAGCTCTGGGGGCGAACAGTCGAAGAAAGCGGCGCGCGTGATCAGTTGCTGGTTCTGACCCGTTGGCCTGAAGCTCTTGAGGGAGATGAAGAAGCGGCCGCGGAAATTAACTGGCTGATCTCCGTCATTACCGAGATTCGCTCCGTACGCGTGGAGATGAATGTTCCTGCGGGCGCAAAGACGCCGATTGTGGTTACTGGAGCATCCAGTCAGACGGTCGCGCGCCTTGAAACTCACGACAATCTGATTAAACGGTTGGCGCGCTGTGAGAGCATCGAGGTTCAAAGCGTTCCACCTGAAGGCGCGGCGCAGATCGTTCTTGGCGAAGCGACGTTTTGTTTGCCGCTTGCGGGGGTGATTGATCTGGAATCTGAGCGTGCGCGTTTGGAAAAAGAGATCGGAAAACTTGACGCGGACATTGGTCGTATTGAGAAAAAGCTGGCCAATCCGAAGTTTGTAGAGAAGGCGCCGGAGGAGGTCGTCGCCGGCGAGCGTGAGAAAGTGGCGGAACTGACTGAACGCAAAGCCAAGGTCGAGGAAGCTTTGACGCGTCTTTCCGCGCTGAGGTAGGCTTTTCAGCGCATTTATTTATCTCAAAGGGCTCGCGGCTTTCGTCTGCGAGCCCTTTTTCGTGCAGCATGAGACGTGAGACGTGGGTGATAAGGCGCTGTCTGGCGCGGCGCGAAACGGGCGCAAAGAAAACGGGCCGGAAATGATCCAGCCCGTCTCTCATTCAGTAAGATATACGCTTGTCGTTCAACCTATGACGGTCAAATCAGCAAGAGTAATACATGTCATATTCGACTGGATGCGGCGTCATGTCGTAGCGCATGACTTCTTCCATCTTCAGCTCGATGTAAGCGTCGATTTGATCGTCGTCCATAACGCCGCCCGCTTTGAGGAAGTCGCGGTCTGTGTCAAGGGCGTCTAGAGCTTCGCGCAAGGATGCGGCGACCGTTGGGATTTCCTTCAGTTCGTCAGCCGGCAAGTCATAGAGGTTCTTATCCATTGGATCGCCAGGATGGATCTTGTTCTTGATGCCGTCGAGGCCCGCCATCAACATCGCCGTGAAGGCGAGGTAAGGGTTGGCAGCAGGGTCCGGGAAGCGAACCTCCATACGCTTCGCCTTCGGTGAAGAGGTGAAGGGGATGCGGCAGGATGCAGAGCGGTTGCGTGAAGAGTAAGCCAACAGCACAGGCGCTTCATAGCCTGGAACCAGACGCTTATAAGAGTTTGTTGAAGGGTTTGTGAAAGCGTTCAACGCTTTCGCGTGCTTCAGGACGCCGCCAATGTAGTAGAGGCAGGTCTCGGAAAGGTCGGCATACTGATTGCCGGCGAAGACCGGATTTCCGTCTTTCCAGATGGACTGGTGACAATGCATGCCGGTGCCGTTGTCGCCGAATACGGGCTTGGGCATGAAGGTCGCTGTTTTACCGTAGGCGTGCGCCACCTGATGAACGACGTATTTGTAGATTTGCATCTGGTCGGCGCTGTTGACCATGGTCGCGAATTTAATTCCCAGCTCATGCTGAGCGGCGGCGACTTCATGGTGGTGCTTTTCAACTGTCACGCCCATTTCGGTGAGAACGGTCAGCATTTCCGAACGAATGTCCTGACAGCTGTCAATTGGAGGGACGGGAAAATAACCGCCTTTCATGCGCGGACGGTGACCAAGGTTGCCGCTTTCGTATTCGGATGCCATGTTGGAAGGCAGCTCGGAGCTGTCCACCTGAAAACCCGTTTTGTAGGGATCGGAGCTGAAGCGCACGTCGTCAAAGATAAAGAATTCGGCTTCCGGTCCGAAATAAACCGTGTCGCCAACGCCGAGAGACTTCATGTAAGCTTCGGCTTTTTTGGCCGTGGTGCGCGGGTCGCGGTTGTAGGCTTCGCCGGAAACCGGGTCGACGATGTCGCACATGATCGCGAGCGTGGACTGAGCGAAGAATGGATCCACATGCGCCGTCGTAGGATCAAGAACAAGCATCATGTCGGATTCATTGATGGCTTTCCAGCCGGCGATGGATGAGCCGTCAAATGCGACGCCTTCAGCGAACATGTCGTCGTTTACTTCGCCTGCGTCCATTGTCACGTGCTGCATTTTGCCACGTGGATCGGTAAAGCGAAGGTCAACGAACTTGATGTCCTTGTCTTTGATCTCTTTGAGGATTTCAGCAGCAGTTGTCATTACGCTTTTCCCTGGTCATCTATTGCGTGGCGAATATGCGCACGTAGTTTCAAAATACGGTCTGAAGAACCTCTTCAAAGGAGCTTTAGACCTGTGAATGGCGTGTTAGAACTTTAAAGGCCCGCCGCAAAGCTGACGTTGCGCCGAAACCCCTGTGTAATCAAACGATTCTCATACGCGGGTCATTTAAATGGCGTCGACGCCGGTTTCGCCCGTTCGGATTCTTACGGCTTCTTCGATCGTGGAGACGAAAATCTTTCCATCACCAATTCGTCCGGTCTGAGCGGCGTTGCGAATGGCGTCCACCGCCTTTTCCGCCTGCTCGTCGGTCAATACGATCTCGACCTTAACCTTTGGAAGAAAGTCGACGACATATTCAGCTCCGCGGTAAAGCTCGGTATGCCCCTTCTGGCGACCGAAACCTTTGGCCTCGGTTACAGTGATTCCCTGAAGGCCAACCTCTTGAAGCGCCTCTTTTACTTCATCGAGCTTGAAAGGCTTGATAATCGCTTCGATCTTTTTCATCGCCTCCATCTTTCTGCATCAAGTCTTGAGATGCTGAACCGTGATATTCTGTTGTGTCCATTGCTAGCATGGCGCGTGCCAGATTCGCATGCTGAAAAAAGCGCCTTAAAATACAGCATTCTGGCGCTGAATCTAAAGTGACAATGCGATGAAGGGCATGACTATGATTAATTATTAGGCGTTTTGCCTAATAATTAATCTCATTTAATCTCACGGCTATCGCCAGAATAAGATTGTGAGTGAGTGCATATTATTTCAGCGCCTATGACCTGAGTGCGCGGGGCGGCGTTTCGAGGTGGTGGAGGGGAGCGTTAACTTGTTGGACGAGCGTTGATAATTGTTGGTGAGATTTTTTTTGGGACTTGGTCGAAAATTGGAGCGGTTTTACCTGAAGATTTGGGTATCCTTGAATTTAATGGACATGCTCTGAAAAACGTATTTCGATCAGAGGAGGGACAAAAAATGCAGGAGGAGAGAATGCGGGTGCTGTCGCTGGATCACCTTGTTTTGATTGTTCGCGATTTGAATGAGACCATTAATTTTTACCGAACCGTTCTTGGTGTTGAGGAGGTTGTGTTCGGCGGAGGTCGCCGGGCGCTGCATTTTGGTTCACAGAAAATAAATCTGTATCAAATCGGAGAGGAGGCGCACCCCGTGGCGCAGGCGCCGTCTCCCGGTTCGGCGCATCTTTGCTTTCTGGTCGTTAGTCTTGACGCTGCCATTGAACGGCTTCGCCAACTGACCGTCCCCCTTGAAGAGGGGCCGGTGTTTCGTACTGGCGCGACGCATCCGATTCGCTCTATCTATATTCGCGATCCGGATGGCAATCTCATTGAATTATCCGAGCCCCATCCAGTCGTTCTAGCGCATCCTTCTCCATCCACGTCGGAGGGCGCTGAAATTGCATGAAATCCTGACTCCTGCGGAAATGGCGCGCGCCGACCAATTGGCGGCGCAAAGCGGAGTTCCCAGCTTTGAGCTGATGATCAGGGCCGGGCGCGCCGTTGCTGACCTTGTCTGTCGCCGGGTTGGGTACACTGCGTCGATACTGGTGCTCGCCGGGCCGGGAAATAACGGCGGCGATGGTTTTGTCGCCGCAAGCGCCTTGAAGGCCCGTGGCTACCGGGTGAGTGTTTTGGACTGTAGCGGTTCAACGCAGAGCGCTCGGGGCGAAAAAGTCGTTGAAGCGCGGTCTGCGCCGCTCGCAGGGCATGAGCGCGACGCGGCGCGAGCGCGGCGAGAGGCTTTGAAGGCGGGCGTTGAAGTCGATTTTTACGACGTTGAACGGCTGCGCGACTATTTGGTCGGTGCTGACATTATTGTCGACGCCTTGTTTGGGGCGGGACTAAATCGACCGATCACGGGGGAAATAGCCACGTTAATTGATCGAGTGAACAACGCCGGAAAGGCGGTTGTGGCGGTGGATCTCCCGTCGGGAGTTTGCGGCGATTCGGGGCGGGTTTTGGGCGTAGGGATTCACGCCGAGAGAACCGTGACGTTTTTTCGTAAGAAGCCGGCGCATCTTCTGGCGCCAGGCGCGTTTATGTGCGGAATCGTCGAGCTGGTTGATATTGGTGTTCCGGAAGCGGTTCTTGAGAGCATTCGCCCGCGGGCTCATATCAATGGGCCGCAATTGTGGGGGCGTCATTGGCCGACGTTAAAACGCGACGGCCATAAGTTCGGGCGCGGGCATGTGGTCGTTGTCTCTGGAGGGGCTTTGTCCACCGGCGCGTGTCGCTTGGCGGCGCAGGCGGCCTTGAGGGCGGGGGCGGGGCTGGTCAGCGTCGCGACGCCGCCTTCGGCGGCCGTAGTTCACGCTGCGCATTTGACTGCCGTGATGATCCGTTCATGTAAGGAGCCATCGGACCTTGGTCGCTTTCTTGACGATGATTCCCGATTGAACGCCGTTGTGATTGGCCCCGGCGCTGGCGTCGTTCCTGAAACTGCGGAGCGGGTGAAAGCCGTGTTGTCCGGCGATCGCGGCTGTGTTCTTGACGCCGACGCTTTGACGGCTTTTGAGGGTGATCCAGAGCGGCTTTTTGAATTGATCGGCGATCACGGGGCGAGCTTTGGCGACGCGCGAATTGTGATGACCCCGCATGAAGGCGAGTTCGCGCGTCTTTTTCCGGATTTGTCGCAATCGGATGAGAGCTCAAAGTTGGAGCGTGGCCGCCGCGCGGCGGACCGCTCCGGCGCGGTTGTCGTGTTAAAGGGGGCGGATACGGTGATTGCGGCGCCTGATGGCCGGGCAAGCGTCAACGTCGGCGCCCCCCGCTGGTTGGCGACAGCCGGCTCTGGCGATGTTCTTTCCGGAATAATTGGGGGGCTATTGGCGCAAAAAATTTCCGCTTTTGAAGCTGCGATGATCGGCGTCTGGCTGCATGGAGAAGCCGGACGTGAGGCCGGCGCCGGTATGATTTCTGAGGATTTAGCGCCCGCATTGCGAAAAGTGATCCGAAAAATTGCTGATTACGGCTTTGAAGCGTTCGGCGATGAAGATGCATGTGGATGAATTTAATCTCTTTAATTTGTTGTTTTTTAAAGTAATTTTTTCAAATTGAATCAATATGCGCTAAGGGGTGAGAAATGTAAGACGGTTATTGTTGGTTTTTTCTTTGCGCATTTAATATGTAGTGTTATAGAGGCCGCGCCTTGGAACTTGGCTCAATGAGACCGATGCGGGCGTGGTGGAAATGGTAGACACGCCAGATTTAGGTTCTGGTGGCGCAAGCCGTGGGGGTTCAAGTCCCTCCGCCCGCACCAGGACTTGCCGTGGAGTTCCGTTTGCTGTTAAGCGAGGGGCGCTTTCAAATTCAAGCTGTCGAAAAGACACAAGCTGTCGAATAGACTTTCTAGACCGAGGACGAAGCACATTACCATGCAGGTGACCGAAACCCTGGCCGAGGGGCTGAAGCGCGAACTGAAAGTTGTTATCCCAGCTACGGAGCTGGCTAACCGACTCGACAGCTATCTTGACGATATGAAAGACAAGGTGCGGATCAACGGATTCCGCCCTGGCAAGGTTCCTATGGGGCACCTGAAGCGTCTTTATGGCCGCCAAGCGATGGCCGAGCTTCTGTCGAACATGATCGGCGAAAGCAGTCAGAAAGCTGTTGCGGACCGTAACGAGCGTCCGGCTTTGCAGCCCGAGATTGACTTGTCCGATGACGAAGCTGAGGCGATTCTCGCCGGTGACGCGGATCTTGCGTTCAAGATGAACTATGACGTTCTTCCTGATATCGAGATAGTCGACTTCAAGGGCATTGAGATCGAGCGCCCAGTCGTTGAGATTTCCGAAGAGGAAGTTGACGAACAGGTTGCGCAGATCGCCGAAAGCAACAAGCCTTTCGAGCCTAAAGACGGCGCCGCGGAAGATGGTGATCGGGTTGGCATGTCGTATGTCGGCAAGTTGGACGGCGTCGCTTTTGAAGGCGGGACCGATGAAAACGGTCAGCTCGTTCTTGGTTCGAAGCAGTTCATTCCAGGGTTTGAAGAGCAGTTGATTGGCGTCAAGGTCGGCGATGAGAAAACGATCGCGGTAACCTTCCCTGAAGACTATCAGGCGGAAAATCTCGCTGGTAAGGAAGTCACCTTTGACGTTGTCGTCAAGGAAGTGGCCGCGCCTGGAACCGCGACGATTGACGATGAATTCGCCAAAGGTCTTGGGCTTGAATCTCTTGATAAGCTGAAGGAAATTCTGCGCGGTCAGATTGAAAGCCAGTATGGCGCGATGACGCGTCAGAAAATCAAGCGTCAGCTTCTCGATAAGCTGGATGAGCATTATTCGTTTGATCTGCCTGAAAAGCTTGTCGAAACGGAGTTCGATGGCGTCTGGCAGCAAGTGCAGGCGGATATGGAGCGTAACGGCAAGTCGTTCGAAGACGAAGACACCACCGAAGAAGCGGCTAAAGCGGATTATCGCAAAATTGCGGAACGTCGCGTGCGACTCGGGTTGGTTCTGTCTGAGATCGGTGAGAAGAACAGCATCGAAGTGACTGAAGATGAAGTCAAAAAGGCGCTTTATGATCGGGTTCGTCAGTTCCCTGGTCAAGAGCAGCAGGTTTTTGAATTCTATCAGAAAAATCAGCAGGCGCTTGCAAGTCTTCGTGCTCCGATCTACGAGGAGAAGGTCGTTGATTATATCCTTGAGCTTGCAAAAGTTACTGACAAGACCGTCAGCAAGGAAGAATTAATGGCTGAAGAGGGCGAGGATGATCAGGCGATCGCCTGAGTTTCGCTCAGAAAAATGCACGGCGTTTAAATTCTTTTGCGGCGCCGTGTATTAGGTGTCTTTCGAAACAGAGCGACATCCCTTATGTATGGGTGTCGCTTTTTTCGACTCGGAGAGATGAGATTGCATGTCAGAAACGATGTATGGCCAGTTCGTGGCGGGCGCGGATGATTGTGCAATCCTCAAACATATAGGCGAGGCATGAAGGATCCTGTCGATTTCGCAATGAGCACGCTTGTTCCCATGGTTGTTGAACAAACCAACCGGGGCGAACGGTCATATGATATTTTTTCTCGGCTGTTGAAGGAACGAATTATCTTTCTTACCGGCCCGATTGATGACCATGTGGCGACGCTTATTTGCGCTCAACTTTTGTTTCTTGAGTCGGAAAATCCGTCCAAGGAAATAGCAATTTATATTAATTCGCCCGGCGGTTTGGTCACTTCCGGTTTGGCGATTTATGACACGATGCAATTTATTCGTCCGGAAATCTCGACGCTTTGCATTGGGCAGGCGGCTTCTATGGGGTCGCTCCTATTGGCCGCGGGCGCGAAGGATATGCGTTTTGCATTGCCTAATTCCCGGGTTATGGTGCATCAGCCTTCTGGCGGGTTTCGCGGTCAAGCGTCCGATATCATGCTTCATGCGCAGGAAATCCTGAAATTGAAGCGGCGCCTGAATGAGATTTATGTCAAGCACACCGGTCGAACGCTTGACGCGGTGGAGGAAGCGCTGGAGCGTGATAACTTCATGACTTCGGAGATGGCGAAAGAGTTTGGAATTATCGATCAGGTGATAACGGATCGCAGCACTCTTGCTGATGACGCTGCGAAATAATGTGATTGTGGCGCGCGTGTTTCGAAGCGTATAAGATTCTTGGCGCGCATCGCTGAGGTGATGCGCAATATTGGGGAATTGGCGCGTCACAGGTAAAAAATGCGTGATATGCGCATTTTTATGAGAGAAAACGAATTGCCATGCTCGCGGCTTAAACGAATATTGATCTTTGTCGTGAAAGCATGATGACAAATTATGGGTCGTCACTAAATAGTATGGCTGGTGATCCGATTTCAGATTGAGGCGTTGTGTTTCTTTCTGGTGAAATAAAGTAACTGGAAGGCGCACGCCTTCCAAAGCATGCGGGGTTTATCTGATGAGCAAGGCCAGCGGCGGCGAAACGAAAAATACGCTCTACTGCTCGTTTTGCGGTAAGAGCCAGCACGAAGTCCGCAAGCTGATCGCCGGTCCGACCGTTTTCATATGTGATGAATGCGTCGAGCTGTGCATGGACATCATCCGTGAGGAAAACAAAACCTCGTTGGTGAAGTCACGTGAAGGCATTCCGACGCCGTTGGAAATCCGGACCGTTCTTGACGATTATGTGATTGGTCAAAATAGCGCCAAGAAGGTGCTGTCTGTTGCGGTGCACAACCATTATAAGCGTCTCAACCATGCGTCGAAGAATAATGACGTAGAGTTGGCTAAGTCCAACATTCTTCTTGTTGGACCAACGGGATGCGGTAAGACGCTTCTGGCGCAAACTCTGGCGCGGATTTTGGACGTTCCCTTTACGATGGCGGACGCGACAACCTTGACGGAAGCTGGTTATGTAGGGGAGGATGTCGAGAACATCATTCTCAAGCTTTTGCAGTCGGCGGACTATAATGTTGAGCGCGCCCAACGTGGCATCGTCTACATTGATGAAGTCGATAAGATCAGCCGCAAGGCGGACAACCCGTCGATCACGCGCGACGTGTCAGGCGAGGGGGTTCAGCAGGCTCTTCTGAAGATTATGGAGGGCACTGTAGCCAGCGTTCCGCCTCAGGGGGGGCGCAAGCATCCCCAACAAGAGTTCTTGCAGGTGGACACCACCAATATTCTGTTCATTTGCGGCGGAGCTTTCGCCGGCCTTGACAAGATCATCTCTGATCGTGGACGTAAGACCTCCATTGGCTTCAAGGCGCAGGTTGTCGGGCCTGAAGACCGCAAAACGGGCGAGTTGTTTCAACAGCTTGAGCCGGAAGATTTGCTCAAATTTGGGTTGATTCCCGAATTTGTAGGACGTTTGCCGGTGATCGCCACGTTGGAGGATCTGGATGACGACGCGCTGGTCACCATTCTCACAGAACCGAAAAACGCATTGGTCAAGCAGTACCAGCGTTTATTCGAAATGGAGAATGTTGAGCTGGTCTTTCATGAAGACGCGTTGAAGGCGATTGCGCGCAAAGCGATTGAGCGTAAGACCGGGGCGCGTGGTTTGCGTTCTATCCTTGAGACGATTTTGCTGGATACGATGTATGAACTTCCAGGCCTCAAAGGGGTCAAGGAAGTCGTTATCTCACCCGAAGTCGTCGAAGGGAAAGCTCGTCCTCTCTATATCTATGAGGACAGGGCTGAGAATAACGCCACCAGCGCTTGATTGATCTTGAGAATCACATGGAAATGGGAGGCGCCGGTTCTGCTGGCGCCTTTTCGCGTTTTGGTTTGTGATAGTGATGTTTAGGAAACTCTTCATTCGGGTCAAACTGCGGTGATTGGTAGTCAGCTGTCCTTGACACGATACGTGAGGGTATCCACCTATTGAAGACAAAGCGGCGGGCGAGGAAAGACGTGCTCACATAGGGAGGCGTTTCAATTGGCCACAGCGTAATCTCGGTTAAAGGGATGCGGCGCCGCGGTGATAGCGCCTGAACATGCGCCGGCGGCTCATGAAGGGCGTAAGGAAAGGAAAACAAATGACCGAACATGAAACGCGCGCTTCGGCGGAAGGCGGCTCCTCCGTTTATCCCGTTTTGCCGCTTCGTGACATTGTCGTGTTCCCGCACATGATTGTTCCGCTCTTTGTCGGGCGCGACAAGTCAATTCGCGCTTTGGAAGAGGTTATGAATTCTGACAAGCAGATTCTGCTTGCCACGCAATTAAACGCTTCGGACGACGATCCGGCGGCGGATGACATTTATAAAGTTGGCACCTTGGCGACGGTGTTGCAGCTATTGAAATTGCCCGACAATACCGTAAAGGTTCTTGTGGAGGGCGGCGCGCGCGCTAATATCACGGGCTATACTGGCCGCGAGGATCTTTTTGAGGCCTATGCGGAGGTTTTGCCAGAGGTTCAGGGCGAAGAAATTGAAGTTGAGGCGTTGGCGCGCTCGGTGGTGTCCGAATTCGAAAATTACGTCAAACTCAACAAGAAGGTTTCGCCAGAAGTTCTTGGCGCTGTTGGGCAAATCGAAGATTACTCCAAGCTTGCCGACACGATTGCCTCTCATCTTGCGGTGAAAATTCCTGAGAAACAAGAAATTCTGGGAGTTGTTTCCGTCTCAGAGCGTTTGGAGCGTGTGCTTGGGCTGATGGAGAGCGAAATTTCCGTTCTTCAGGTTGAGAAGCGCATCCGCTCGCGCGTCAAGCGGCAGATGGAGAAAACTCAGCGTGAGTATTATCTGAATGAGCAAATGAAGGCCATTCAAAAAGAGCTTGGCGACAATGAGGATGGACGTGACGAAGCGGCCGAGTTGGAAGAGCGGATCAAGAAAACCAAGCTTTCCAAGGAAGCGCGGGAAAAAGCTGACGCTGAATTGAAAAAGCTTCGCCACATGAGCCCCATGTCGGCCGAGGCGACCGTTGTTCGCAATTATCTTGACTGGTTGCTGGGGATTCCTTGGGGAAAACGCGGCAAGGTGAAGCATGATTTAACGCTTGCTGAGAAGGTGCTGGATACGGATCATTATGGTCTGGAGAAGGTTAAAGAGCGGATCATTGAGTATTTGGCCGTACAAAAACGGGCGAATAAACTTAAAGGCCCAATTCTGTGCCTTGTTGGCCCTCCAGGCGTTGGTAAAACCTCTTTAGGCAAATCCATAGCCAAGGCGACGGGGCGTGAATTCGTGCGCATGTCTCTTGGCGGCGTTCGCGATGAGGCGGAAATTCGCGGTCATCGCCGGACTTATATCGGCTCTATGCCCGGTAAAGTCATCCAGTCCATGAAGAAAGCCAAGAAGTCCAACCCGCTCTTTTTGCTCGACGAAATCGACAAGATGGGCATGGACTTCCGCGGCGATCCTTCCTCCGCATTGCTTGAGGTTTTGGATCCGGAGCAGAATGGTTCGTTCATGGATCACTATCTGGAGGTTGAATACGACCTTTCAGACGTCATGTTCGTGACCACGGCGAATACGCTCAATATTCCCGGACCCTTGATGGATCGGATGGAGGTCATTCGCATCGCCGGTTACACGGAAGATGAGAAGATCGAAATTGCCCGTCGGCACCTGATCGTGAAAGCGGTTAAGGACCATGGCCTCAAGGAAGGCGAGTTTGAAGTCAAGGACGAAGCTTTGCGCATGCTGGTGCGTCGTTATACCCGTGAAGCTGGCGTTCGCAACCTTGAGAGAGAACTTGCGACTTTGGCGCGTAAGGCCGTCAAGAATATCCTGATGACGGATAAAACGTCCATTGTCGTCGATGAGGCGGTGGTTGAAGATTATCTTGGCGTTCCACGCTATCGTTATGGCGAGGCGGAGAGCGAGGATCAGGTCGGCGTTGTGACGGGTCTGGCGTGGACGGAGGTCGGCGGCGAGTTGTTGACCATTGAAGGGGTCATGATGCCGGGCAAGGGCAAAATGACGGTTACGGGCAATTTGCGCGACGTTATGAAGGAATCGATCTCTGCGGCGGCTTCTTACGTTCGTTCGCGCTCGATTGATTTCGGCATCGAGCCGCCCAAGTTCGACCATCGTGACATTCATGTTCACGTTCCTGAAGGGGCGACGCCAAAAGACGGACCATCGGCGGGCATCGCCATGGCCACCACAGTGATTTCGGTCATGACGGGCATTCCCATTCGTCGTGATGTGGCGATGACCGGTGAAATCACCCTGCGGGGTCGCGTTCTGCCTATCGGCGGGCTGAAAGAGAAGCTTCTTGCGGCGTTGCGGGGCGGTTTGAAGACCGTCATCATTCCGGAAGACAACGCCAAAGACCTGGTGGATATTCCTGACAACGTGAAAAATGGTCTGGACATCATTCCTGTCGCTCGCATGGAGGAAGTTCTTAAAACTGCCTTGGTGCGTCAGCCTGAAGCTATCGAATGGGATGAGGCGGCGGCGGCCGCTCACGCCAAAAAAGCGATGATTTCAGAGGAAGAAACTAAAGGTTTTGTCGCTCATTAGGATGTGCGAAAAATAACACAGAAAGGGCTTTGGTGAGAATCGGAGCCCTTTTTTGTATTTAATCGGAAAAAATCGCGGTTTTCCGCCATTTTTGTCTTGCTTTGCGCTGAGATTCAAAAGAATGTCCGGCCTCGGTGTTTCTTGCGAATCGTAAGGCGCCTGCTGTTTTTTAAGAAAGGGACTGTCATGAACAAAAATGACCTTATCGCCGCTGTGGCGGAAAAAACCGGCCTGACGAAAGCGCAAGCTGGTGAGGCGCTTGACGCGACATTCGAAGTGATCACAGACACATTGAAATCCGGCGATGAAGTTCGTGTTATCGGTTTTGGCAATTTCAGCGTATCTGCACGCGCAGCCTCTGAAGGCCGTAACCCACGCACTGGCGAGACCATTCAGATCCCTGCGTCTAAAACACCTAAATTCAAGGCTGGCAAAGGCCTTAAGGATGCGGTGAACGCCTGAGTTCAAAGGCGTCTCCAGATTTCCTTGTGAAAACCCTGCGAATTTTTCGCAGGGTTTTTTATTTGAAACCATTATCCACAGAATGAATTTTGTTTTTTCAAAGAAGCTCTTGCATTCTAATCCATAGCCTTTTAAACAGCAGTTCTCAGCGGGACGGAACAACGTTTCGCCGGAGGGCGATTAGCTCAGTTGGTAGAGCGCCTCGTTTACACCGAGGATGTCGGGAGTTCGAGTCTCTCATCGCCCACCATTTACTCTCCCAAAATTCAAACGTAATTTTAAGACGCGACTTCCTTTGCCGCGTATTTGATGCGCGTGTGTTTGAGCCAGCTTTTGGCAGGCGTTTATGAGCAAGATTGTTTGAGCGCTTGTTTTTTATTGAATTTTCAATTCAGCGCGTTTTTTTCTGGTCAATTTTTTGACGACCAGTTCATAAGCGATTTTTATATGAGCGGAGACGTCGTCGTCGTCCATCGCCGCGTCATTTTGCAACTGCACCCATTTGTAACGTCCAAGGTAGGGGGCGGGAGAAATTCCCTCGCGTTCCGTCAGAACGGCAAACGCCAGTTCGCTGCATTTGAAACTGATGCGCTCGTCGCGCCCGTCGCCCCATGTGGAGCAAATGGCGAAAATTTTGCCGCCGACTTTCCAGACCGAGGCGTTGCCCCATTGATGAACGTTTTCACTGGCTTTGAGCTTCGCGCAAGTTTGATCAAATGCCGATCGGTTCATTTTCAGGAGCTCCGTTTTAAAGGCGTTCGTCGCCACTGACGTTCTGAAGTTTCTCAAAGTCTTCCGTGATCGCCAATCCTTTTTCTGCGTGCTTTAAAGCCATGGCGCTATGGCGTTCGATAGGTTCGCGCTCCTCTGGCCGCGCCAGAACTTTTAACGCGCTGAAGGCCATCTGCAGCTTGATCTGAACTTCAATGGTTGAGGCGCCGTCCCGCGCGATTGGCGTGAAGGCGTCGTTGAGCATATCCGCCAATTGAACTTCAGGCAGATTAAGACGGGGGTGGAGCGGCTTATGTGATTTGCAGGCTTCAGGCGGGGGGGTGTTTTCGATCCAGTAAGTGAGGATGCGCACAACCCGTCCTATGACGTCAATTGCTGTTCCAGGGTCGTTTACCGCAGGCGATAGAGCCTTGGACGCGACTTCTGACAAAACGGTGAGCCCATAGCGAGGGTCTTGATCGAAGGAGCGCTCATTGCTGATGGAATAGGCGTCGATGATGGAGTTTGTGCATTCATCGTCGGCCGTGAAGTCGATCCAGCAAATAGGGAAGGCGGGATGAATGAATGTTCCAGGTTGTGCGACAATGAATATTTCGCCTTCGTTATCCTGCGCGACGCGCGACAGCTTCATCATATCTAAATGTTGTACATAACCCGTCGCTTTGGCGTGAACAGCTCGCGCCTCGGAAGGAATGTCCTTGCCATGAGGCGCTAATGGTCTGGCTCCAAGGCAAGGGTTTTTAATGCGGCTTTGGAGCGCCTTTAAAGTCGCTTTCTCGATCATCTGGGTGGTCTCCTCCACGCGTCCAAGGCGTGAAAGGTGTTCGATCCAGCGCAGGATGGTGAGGACGACAAGGCCAATGACGGTGAGCGAGGCGATGAACAGGATGACTAATCCACGCTCGCCATATGCGCCGGTGCTGAGAGCGACGACGCCAACAAGACTGAAAAGAAACGAGCCGAGAAAAGTGGCGAGGACATTTTGGGTCGTCGTGTCTTGCATGAGCAGCCGAGTGGCTCGGGGCGTTACGTTCGCCGTGGCGGCGCTATAGGCTGAAACCATAATCGTGAGAGAGAATGTGGTCACCGTGAGCATGCTTGTGGCGAGGATGTTGAGTATCTGACCGACAGCGTCGGCGCGAATCTCGAACGGCGGCTCCACGGGAAAGAAAACATCCGCCCCGGTGGCTATGAGCGCGGTGGCTACGCCTAAAAGAGTGAATAGTCCTGCGCGTAGCCAGAGTTGGCGGGAGAGCTGCAATAAGAGCCATCTCCATTTGGAAATCATGTTTATAGCTCCATCAAAATACGCGAGGATTGTTCATGTGTAACAATATCGGTGCGTAATGTTCATCTTGGGAAGTGATTTTCTGGAATATGTGCAGATTGATTTGCCACAGAAGCGTGAGCTGATAAACTTGCTCCAACTTATGAGATAGAGCTGCTGATGAAAGCGGCGAGGGAGCAACGTGAGCGACACGGGAAATGATGGGCCGACGTCTAGTCGGCTAGCGCCCGGCGCGTCTGAAAATAATGGCATTCGACGTGACGGAAAGCGCCGAAAAGCTCGGAAGAAAAGCAAGGCCGGTGCGACGCCGGGATTCCAGGCGAAGACGGAGCAAGGAACCAACAACGAAACGGGAGATAGCGGGACGCAGGGCCGTGCTCGCAACAGGACGTTGCGCAAGGGTAGAGCACGTAAGCGCCGTGAGATAAAAACGGATGACGATCCATCGCGACAATCGGGCCAACGCGCTCGCCGTTCTTCCGTAGAGACCGCCAATCTTGGCGACGGCGCCGCGCAGGGGGCGAATCCGCCTGTCGAAGGTGGCTTTGCGGGACGGGCGCATACTGGCGAGCTTGGCGATCAAGCGCGCAAATCTTCTCGCAAGCGCGGACGTAAGCGAACGCAAAGGCGCGCGGAGCGTGGGGCGATTGAGCGGGATGAGGCGCCGCGTCAAAAAAGTTCTAACCACAGGAAACGCCAGCACGAAAGTCAGGAAGCTGCGCTGGCCAATCGTCCAGCCCAAAGCGGCGCGGCGCGGTCAAACGCCGCGTCGTTGAAGGGCGACGCGGGCGCGCGCGTAGAAGTTTTGCGTGAGCGCGCCGCCAGTTCCTTCAAGGAGAGCGGGGCGAGAGGCGCGAATACGGAGAGTCGAGGGCAAGTTACCTCGAGAAGAATTTCGCAACCGCCTTCGCGTGATTCGAAATTATACGCGGCGTTGGATCTTGGCACCAATAATTGCCGCTTGCTGGTGGCGCGGCCGGAAGATCGTGGATTTCGCGTGGTTGACGCGTTTTCACGCATTGTTCGACTGGGCGAAGGCTTGGGCGCCACGAATAAGCTGTGCCCGGCTGCTATGGACAGGGCTATCGGGGCGTTGGCGATGTGCCGGGAAAAACTGGATTACCGTGGCGTTGCGCGCACGAGGTTGATCGCCACGGAAGCTTGCCGCGCCGCCGTTAATGGCGATAGCTTTATCAAGCGCGTTGAGGCGGAGACGGGCTTGTCGCTTGAGGTGGTTTCCAGAGAAACGGAAGCGCGTTTGGCGGTGGCTGGCTGCGCGTCTCTGGTGGATCCCGAAGCTGACGGCGTGGTTTTATTCGATATTGGCGGCGGCTCGTCGGAAATCGTTTGGTTGGACTTGCGCAATCGTTGCGGGGCGCGAGGATATGCGTTGACGCGCTTTATCCGTACGTGGATTTCACTGCCGGTGGGGGTGGTGAACTTGGCCGAACGTCATGGCGGTATGCATGTGACGCGGCGTTCGTTTGAAGCCATGGTTGACGACGCTGCGGGATATCTGGAAGACTTCACGCATGACGCGGAGTTGGTTCAGGCGATTTCATCCGGGCAGGTGCATATGCTCGGCACTTCCGGTACGGTGACGACCCTTGCAGGGGTTCACTTTGGATTGAAACGATATGACCGACGCCGCGTCGATGGCGCGTGGATGGACGACCGAGATGTTTCTGCGATGATTGAGCGTTTGCGCTCCATGCCCTATGAGGAGCGGGTGGACAATCCTTGCATTGGCGCGGATCGGGCGGATCTCGTGCTTGCGGGATGCGCTATTCTGGAAGCTATTCGTCGACGCTGGCCTTGTCGGAAATTACGGGTGGCGGATCGCGGCCTTCGCGAAGGAATTTTAATGGAAATGATGGCTTCGGATGATGTGTGGCGGCGTAAACGCTCCATTCGTCCCGGGGCGTGAGAAAGGAACGCTAATGGCCGATTCAGGTCGAGGTCGCGGTGATCGTGGTTTTTTTGAACGGGTCAAAACCGCGAAACGGCGGAAGGAATCGTCAACGCGTTGGTTGCAACGGCAATTGAACGATCCTTATGTGCGAAGAGCGAAAATTGACGGTTATCGTTCGCGCGCCGCCTATAAGCTGCTGGAAATTGACGAAAAATACAAAATTTTGGCTCCCGGGCAGCATATCGTCGATCTTGGCGCGGCGCCGGGCGGTTGGTGCCAGGTGGCGGCGGCGCGCACCGGATCTACGGATGAGAATCCGCTTGTCGTCGGCATTGATTATCTGGAAGTGGAGCCTTTACCGGGCGTGCAATTGCTCCTGAAGGATTTTCTCGACGATGACGCGCCGCAGGCTCTGATGAACGCCCTGAATGGACATAAGCCGGATCTCGTTCTCTCCGATATGGCGGCGCCAACCACGGGGCACCGGCAAACGGATCACCTGAAAACGACTTATTTGTTTGAAGTGGCGATTGATTTCGCCCGGCAAAACCTCATTCAGGGAGGGACGTTTTTGTCGAAGGTCTTCAAAGGCGGCGCAGAAGCTGGTCTGTTGACGGAAATGAAGCGGGACTTCAAATCCATCACCCATGTGAAGCCGCCAGCGAGCCGCAAGGAAAGCCCTGAGCTTTATATTCTGGCGCGTGGGTTTCGCGGCGGCTCGGGCGGCGCCTGAATCCTTTTCGCCGCCCCCGGAGAGAGGGAAAATTGTTTCGGCGGCGGCAATGTCGTTTTTCGCCAATGTCGCCGCTTCCTTAGACGCGGGTGTCGGATGGTGGCCGCGCGGCTCCGCCGACAGTGGAGGCGTGGCCGGACACGGCGTCGCCGGCGTCTGGTGGAAGGCGCCAGAAAGTCAGCGTCGAGGCGAGCAACAGCACGGCGACGACGATAAAAGCGACCGAATAATCGCTGGACTGCACAAGGGCGCCGCCTCGCAACGATGCGGACGCGCTGACAACCATGGCTGAAATGCTGACGCCGATGGCGAGAGAAAGTTGCTGGGCCATGGAGCTGAATCCGGTGGCGCGGCTCATTTCCTTTTCATCGAGGTCGGCGAAAGCGATGGCGTTAAGCGCGGTGAATTGCAGCGAGCGGAAAAAGCCGCCGATGAACAGAATTGCGATCATAATAAAAGCCGGCGTCATCGATGAGAACGCCGCGCAAGCGCCAATGGACACGGCGGACAGAACCGCGTTCCAGATCAGGACGTTCCTGAAACCCGCGCGTGAAATGAGGCGAGGCGCCGCCATTTTCATGCTGATGGCTCCGGCGGCCGCCGCGAAAGTGATAAGGCCGGAGCCTATCGCCGTCATGCCGAAACCGTCCTGAAGCATGAGAGGCAACAGAAAGGGAATGGCGCCAATGCCAAAACGAAAAACGGAGCCGCCGGTTATGCTGACCCGGAAGGTTGGGATTTTCAAAAGCTTCAGATCAATGATCGGCGAGGGCGCTGTAAGCGCGTGTCTGATATAAAGAAAAGAAGAGGCTAAGCCGATTCCCATGCACGTCAGAGCCAGAATTCGGGTGCTGGCCCCATGGGGAAGCATTTCCGCGCCGAACAGAATTCCGCTGATTCCAACCGCTGATAGAAGAAACCCTTTGAAGTCAAAAGGGGGGACGTTTTTTTCGCGCAAGTCTTCAAAATAGATGGTGGAGAGAAGTATGCCCATAAGGCCGATGGGGACATTGATCCAGAAAATCCACGGCCAATCTGCGTAAGTCACCAGAAACCCGCCGAGAGGCGGCCCGATCACAGGGCCTATGAGAGCGGGAACCGTGACCCACGTCATGGCGGCGACAAGAGAGGCTTTTGGGACTGCCCGCAGAAGCGCCAGCCGTGCGACTGGCACCATCATTGCGCCGCCAAGCCCTTGAATGATGCGCATGGCCACCAGCTCGTTCAAATTGCTTGAAGCGCCGCAGCCGATCGACGCGCCGACGAAAACCAAAACCGCCAGTCGAAAAACCGTTCTAGTGCCAAATTTATCCGCGATCCAGCCGCTCATGGGCATGAAGACGGCCAATGCGATCAGATATGCGGTCATGGTCAGGTGCAGCCTCACCGGATCAACGTTGAATTGTTGTCCAATCACGGGAAGCGCTGTTCCAAGCACCGTTGAATCGAGTGTTTGCATGAAGAGTGCGCAGGCGACGACGAGGGCGACCAGGCGTTGTCGAGAAGTCAAGAGCGGCTCACTTGATTGGTTTGGGTGAAAGGGAGGTCATGGGTTTTGGACGTGCTTTGATGGGGGCGTGGATTTTAACAAAACGGGAGAATTTAGTCAGGGAGCGCGCGATGGGCGTTTTGACCATCGGCGCTCATGCAGGAAGGGGACGGCGGCGTGAGAAAGTTACAACCTTGAGCCATCTGTTCTGATTTTCGATCAATTCGGGCTTTTATGCAAGTTGCCTGAATGAAAATTACGCTGAACGCTTCCCATCCCCTTCCGGGCGTGTTAATGACCCGCGTCAACTCCTATGGTTTCGCCGAAATTTTCTCCGATGAACGAATATTCGTGAAGTCGGCGTTATTCTATTCAGTTAAGGGGACTTGGCCTTGCCCACATTTTTTGAACCGACCCATGGTCGTGAAGCTCTCACATTCGATGACGTATTGCTTCTTCCCGGTCATTCGGAAGTTTTGCCCTCCAGCGTTGATTTGCGCTCAAGGGTGACGCGTGAATTGGAGCTTAATCTGCCGATTTTGTCCTCCGCCATGGATACAGTGACGGAGGCTAGACTTGCGATCGCTATGGCGCAGGCGGGCGGCATTGGCGTCATTCATCGGAATTTGACGCTGGAGCGGCAGGCGGAGCAGGTTCGGCAGGTCAAGAAATTCGAATCGGGCATGGTGGTGAACCCGTTGGTCATCGGTCCGGACGCGACTTTGAAGCAGGCCCAGGACCTGATGACGGTGAATGGCATCTCTGGCATTCCTGTTGTTGAAAACGGCGGGGCCGGTGGTCAGCACCGCGGTAAGCTTGTTGGCGTTTTAACTAACCGCGACGTGCGATTCGCCACAAACCCTGATCAGAAAATTTCTGAACTCATGACCCGTGAGAATCTCGTCACGGTGAGCGACAACGTCAGCCAGGATGAAGCCCGTCGGTTGCTGCATCAATATCGTATTGAGAAATTGCTCGTTGTCGACGCTGAATATCGCTGCGTCGGGTTGGTCACGGTCAAGGACATCGAGAAAGCGCGTTTGCATCCAAACGCTTCGAAAGATTCGCAAGGTCGCCTACGGGCAGGAGCCGCCACAAGCGTTGGGGAAGAGGGCTTTGAACGCGCGGAGCGTTTGATCGACGCGGGCGTCGATTTGCTGGTCGTCGACACCGCGCATGGCCACTCCGAACGTGTGCTGGAAATGGTGCGTCGCATCAAGGGTAAATATGGCTCCGTTCAGGTTTTGGCTGGTAATGTCGCCACTCGGGACGGCACGCGCGCCTTGATCGACGCGGGGGCGGACGCGGTCAAGGTTGGCATTGGTCCCGGGTCGATCTGCACCACGCGGATCGTCGCCGGCGTGGGCATGCCGCAATTGACTGCTATTCTCGAATCTTGCGTCGAAGCGGATAAGCAGGGCGTTCCTGTCATCGCTGATGGCGGTATCAAATATTCAGGTGACTTGGCCAAGGCGCTCGCCGCCGGCGCCTCTTGCGCGATGGTCGGTTCGCTTCTCGCCGGAACCGAGGAAAGCCCTGGCGAGGTTTATCTGCATCAAGGCCGATCATATAAGGCTTATCGCGGAATGGGCTCTGTCGGCGCGATGGCGCGTGGCTCCGCAGATCGATATTTTCAAGCGGAAGTGCGTGACGCGTTGAAGCTTGTCCCGGAAGGAATTGAAGGACAGGTTCCATATAAAGGCGGACTTGAAAGCGTTTTGCACCAGCTTGCCGGCGGGCTGCGGGCGGCAATGGGCTATGTGGGCGGCGTGGATCTAGCTGACTATCGTGAGAAAGCTCAGTTCGTTCGCATGACTTCGGCCAGCTTGCGTGAAAGTCATGCTCATGATGTGACCATCACGCGTGAATCTCCTAATTATCCTGGCGGTGTTTGATACGTAATTGCATAGAAAAAATTTATCGAAACGAGAAACAGGTATCGACCTTTTCTTAACTGTCCGGTAAGAGATTTATATGCATTTTAATGATGGCGCTGTGCTTGTGGGGGGCGGGCGCCATCGAATTCGGTCGGTCGACGATGTGTTCGGCTTGTGATCGTTCGTTGGCGTCTGAGGAATGCGGCTTTTTGTCGTTTTCGTTTTCAGCTTGCGCCAGAGTTCAAACGGTTGCGGCCGCCAACGCGTACTGAGTATGACGGCATGAAACATGATAAGAGTTTTTCACCTGCCGCCGGTGCGACAGCGTGGACAATATGCCCCCTGAAAAACCGCGCGTCATTGTTCGCCGCGGCTTCTGTGGTTTGTCTTGCGCTTGCCGGTTGTGGGTCAACGCCGGATAGCGGTAAAAAAGCCAAGTTCAGCCCTAAAAAATATGGCGTGGCGGCGAGTCCCAAGGTTGTGGCGAGCGGTAAACCTGTTCCCAAGGGCGGGGGGCGCTCATTCGTCGGAAAGCCGTATAAAATCGCTGGTAAGTGGTATCGCCCCAAAGAGGATCCTGACTACGAAAAGGTCGGCTACGCTTCTTGGTATGGACCTACTTTTCATGGGCGCATGACGGCTAATGGCGAGATTTTTGATCGTAACGCTCTGACCGCCGCTCATACGACAATGCCTTTGCCGTCTTATGCGCGTGTGACCAATATGAAGAATGGTCGCTCCATGATTGTTCGGGTGAATGACCGTGGTCCATTTCATGGAAATCGCGAAATTGATCTGTCCGAGCGCGTGGCGGAAATGCTGGACTACAAAAGCAAAGGCGTGGCCAAGGTCAAGGTTGAGTATGTTGGCCGCGCGCCGTTGCACGGCAATGATCAAGCCTATTTGATGGCGTCCTATAGCGGACCGGGCGCCGCTCCTGCCGGTGGAACCATGCCGGGCACCATGCTTGCGCGCGCCAATAAGGTTATTATGCCGACGAGCGTGGCGAGCCTGCAAAGCGTTTCAGGCGGGGCTTCAGCCCATGCTCCGGTTCCTCCCACCCGGCCTTACCTGAGCCCGACTCTGGTCGCGCGGGCAGCGCCTACATTTAATGATCAGGTTCAGGTCGCGTATGATCCCGCGCTTGCTTTTGAAACGAGCAAGCAAACTATCCAGATCGCGTCAGCCAATACATTCGTCGCGCCTGTGAGTAGCGTTAGCTACGCTCCTGCGGCGACGAGTTCTGCTTCATCCTACGCTGGCAATGGCGCGAACGTTCTTTCTTCTGGACAGCCTATTGGTCTTCTGCCGACTTCTGCGGCTCCTTCGGCGGCTGCTCCGCATGCGCCGCCGGCTTTGGCTCCGGCCAGTGGAACGCTGGGCGTCTTGCCGGCATCCTATGGCGCGCGCGGATTTAAGCCAGGAGCATCGATTTCCTCTTATGCGGCGAATTCCCGAATTGCCGGGGCTTATGAGCAGCTAGGGGCTATTTCTGGTGGGGTTACGTTGAAAGACCTCACCAGCGTTTCCCAACGTTGAGTTTGAATGATTGAAGATGCGTTGGAATTTTGAATAAAAGGTCATAATATCATAGGTTTACCGCGTGACTGGGCGGTAAGAATATGGTGTCAGTGCGTTGGTTGTCGTCTAGGAGGGACGCGCTCAATGAGAATCTGGCCTATAAGAATATTCCGCAGAAGATGTGGAATTAAAGTTTGGCGTAATATTGCTCTGGCGCTGGCTTTTGCTTTGTGGTGTGCGCCGGCTCAAGCTATTGATCTTGAAAATACGTCGTTCAGAAACGCATCGTCTATTTTTTTGATAGATTATTCTACTGGCGCTGTTCTGGTCTCCAAAGAGCCTGATTGGGAATTTAATCCTGGCTCTACTGTCAAGCTAATGACGGCCTATGTTGTATTCTCAGCCTTGAGAGACGGCGAAATTTCTCAAAATGAGCTGTTCACCGTGAGCGAGCATGCGTGGCGAACTGGCGGCGCGCCCGCAGGGGTGCGGACAATGTTCGCCCCTTTGGGGAGCCGTATTTCCGTTTCGGATCTCCTGCGCGGTCTTATTATTCAAGACGCCAATGACGCGGCCATCGTTCTTGCGGAAGGTCTGTGTGGGTCGGAAGCTGAATTTATTGACCGAATGAATGCCGCGGCTCAAAAACTGGAATTATCAGGGACGTCTTTCGCGGGGGTGGTTGGGTTTAGCACATCTGAATCTAGGTCGACTTTGCGAGATTTAATCCGGTTAAGCGGGGCTATCATTGATGAATTTCCAAATTTTTATCACCTTTACGCGCAACCTGATTTCACCTGGAACAAGATTCTTCAGCGTAACAAGAATTCTATGCTTGGAGAAACGCCAGGTCTTGATGGTTTGACGATTGGCGGAGCGAAGGCGCTTGGCTTTAACGCTATTGGCGCTGTGTCGTTTCAGGGACGCAGGTTGATCGGCGGAGTCGCGGGAATGACGAGCGCCGCGCGGCGACTGAGCGCCATGAAGCGATTGTTCGCAATGGCGCAAACTGAGTTTCAAGAAGTGAAGCTCTATGACGTTGACGCTTTGGTGGCTTCAGCGCGGGTGTTCGGGGGAGATCAATCGCGCGTTGGACTTATTACAGCCTCTCCGGTAGATGTTTTGCTGCCCAAGGACGATCTTTCGAACTACCATATTCGCGTTGTGTATCGTGGTCCCCTTTTTGCGCCAATACAAGTGGGGGAGAAAGCTGCTGAATTGCGAATTCTGCATGATGATGCGTTGATCTATCGCGCGCCTCTTTATACGCAAGACGCCGTTAGTCTTGGCGCTATGCGTTCTAGAGCTCTGAATGTTGTTATCGAGTTTTTCTTTGGCAGGTGGAGCGATTGATCTTGTTTGCTATCGGTTCAGCTTGACACCATTTGGTCACGCTAGCATGACTGTGCTCGATTGATTTGTTTTAGGTTTGGATTTGGTTTTTAAGGCCTCCGATAACGACGTCGGAGTTGCGAGGCGAAGTGAGCGGTTGTTTCATTACATTTGAAGGCGGAGAAGGGGCGGGAAAATCCACGCAAATTGAAAATTTGCGCCGCCGTTTGGTCGATTACGGGAAGCGCGTTGTGGTGACGCGTGAACCGGGGGGAACGATTGGCGCCGAAATTATCCGTAACGTTCTTTTATCAGGGAAAGCGCGGCGCTATGGAAGTGAAGCGGAAGCGTTGCTTTTCGCTGCGGCCCGGGCGGATCACATCGACGCGTTGATCAGGCCGGAGATCGAAAAAGGCGCATGGGTGTTATGCGATCGTTTTAGCGACTCCACCACCGTTTATCAGGGGGAGGCTGGCGCCGATCCTGAGTATATACGTTCACTTGAGAAATTAGCGGTTGCGGGGATGCGCCCGGATCTGACCGTTCTGATCGACGTTCCAGCTGACGTGGGGCTGGCCCGGGTTGGAAAACGCGTCGCGCAAACGACGGGCGTAACCCCTGACCGGTTTGAAATGGATGCGATGGAAACCCATGAGCGCCGCCGCAAAATGTTTCTTGAGCTGGCTTCGAGAGAACCGGAGCGGATTGCCGTTGTCGACGGCGCGAATGATCTGGAGACCGTTTCCGACAATATTTGGAGCCTTGTGAGGGAACGGTTGTTCAATGAGTCGCTGGATACGACAAACGCCTTGATGGAAGAAACGACGTTGGAGAAAAAGGGTCATGGCGAAAAAGCCGATTGAGGGAACGCCTGTTCTCGAACCCGATCTTCTTGAAGGGGCGCCGTTGCCGCGCGAACAAACGGCCTTGATCGGCCATGAGGATGCGCAGCGGGAACTGTTGAACGGGTTTGGGTCCGAGCGCTTTCATCATGCGTGGGTTTTGGGCGGTCCGCAAGGCGTAGGCAAGGCGACGTTGGCGTTTCGATTCGCCCGGTTCGTTTTGTCTCATCCGAACCGCTTTTCTTTAGATGTTAAAAATGCGGCGGATCTGGACGCTGGCGTAACGCCCACTGTGCGGGCTCAAGTCGCTCGCGGCTCACACGCGGATCTTCTCCATCTGCGCCGCCCCTATGACGAGAAAGCCAAACGGTTTAAGCAAGACCTTTCCGTTGACGTCATTCGGCGCACGGTCTCATTTTTCGGTTCCTCTTCCGCAGGAGGCGCATGGCGGGTGTGTATCGTTGATTCAGCCGATGATATGAACGCTAGCGCCGCCAACGCCTTACTGAAAGTTCTTGAAGAACCACCTAAGAATTCCGTTTTCCTCGTTTTAAGTCATTCACCGGGGCGGTTGCTGCCCACAATTCGTTCTCGCTGCCGCTTGTTGTCTCTGTCGCCTTTGACGAATGAGCAGGTGGTTACAGGGCTTGATCAACTTGGACTTGACGTGGATCGGCAAACTGCGCGCCATGCGGCGCAGCTTGCCGATGGAAGCCTTCGCAAAGCGGTGCGGCTCGTAACGTTGGGAGGCATGGAGTTGGCGCAGATGTTCGAGCGCGTGACGGCGGGGCTGCCTGAGCTGGATTCGCAAACCATGTTTTCAATCGCCGAGGCCGTTGCAGGGCGGGGAGCGGAGGATAATTGGCGCATGTTTCATGACTTGCTGCGTGGGTGGCTGCATCAGCGGGTGTGGTCGGAGAAGAATAGCGCTCCTGAGCGGCTTGTAAGGTGGAGCGAGGTATGGGAAAAGACCATGCGCGCGATGGTCGAGGCCGAAGCGTTCAATCTTGATCGGAAACAAGTTGTGTTTTCTGCTTTTCAGCAGCTTGCGCAAGCTTCCCGCCAATCGTGAACTCATCCGAACGGGATTATCCGTTTGCAGTGTGAATATCGATTTCTGATCGGAGAAGCCTTTGTTTTTGTTCAGAGCTTGCAAAAATCCCCGCGTGCGGCGCTTCATGCGGCGTTCGCATGTCTTGTGTGTTTGTTGAATTTTGAGATCGCTGAGCTGAAATGACAAAGAAAACGCCCTTTTATATCACCACCGCGATCTCCTATCCTAATGGAGCTCCCCATATCGGTCACGCCTATGAGGCGATCGCCACGGACGCCCTTGCTCGGTTCCAGCGGCTGGATGGACGTGAAGTTTATTTCCTGACGGGATCTGACGT
This sequence comes from Stappiaceae bacterium, assembly GCA_048265185.1. Classification (GTDB taxonomy): domain Bacteria; phylum Pseudomonadota; class Alphaproteobacteria; order Rhizobiales; family Stappiaceae; genus JBLXBZ01. The sequence continues at coordinate 338,809 of JBLXBZ010000001.1, forward strand.
TCATGGTCAGAAGATGTTGCAAACCGCCCGTAAAGAGGGGGTTGAGCCATCTGAGCTGGCGGACCGGAATTCGCGACGCTTTCGCGAAATGGTCGAGATGTTGGGCTGCTCCAACAATGACTTTATTCAGACCAACGAAGAGCGTCACTATAAGGCATCCCAAGCGATTTGGGCGCGCATGCAAGACGCTGGCGACATCTATAAAGGCGGTTACTCCGGTTGGTACTCCGTTCGCGATGAGGCTTATTATCAGGAAAGCGAAACGGAAGTCCGAGACGATGGCGTTCGTTATGGGCCGCAATCGACGCCGGTGGAATGGGTGGAGGAGGAGAGCTATTTTTTCAAGCTCTCTGAATATCAGGACCGGTTGATTGCGCTCTACGAGGATAATCCGGACTTCATCGGCCCTTCAGAACGTCGCAACGAGGTAATGTCTTTCGTCAAGGGCGGCTTACGTGATCTGTCCATTTCCCGTACGACGTTTGATTGGGGAATTCCCGTTCCGGGCGATGAAAAGCACGTAATGTATGTCTGGGTTGACGCGCTGACCAACTACATCACGGCGCTTGGCTTTCCTGATGAGGAAAACCCGCTTTGGAAATTTTGGCCGGCTAACGCGCATATCATCGGCAAAGACATTATTCGTTTTCACGCTGTTTATTGGCCTGCGTTTTTGATGTCCGCCGGATTGCCGGTCCCCGAACGCGTGTTCGCGCATGGGTTCTTGTTCAACCGCGGTGAGAAAATGTCGAAATCAATCGGCAACGTGATTGACCCCACCGCGATCGTTGACGCCTACGGCCTTGACCAGACACGCTATTTCTTCTTGCGTGAAGTGCCATTCGGTCAGGATGGCAACTACAGCCATGAAGCGATCGTAAACCGGATCAACGCGGATCTGGCCAATGATCTTGGCAATTTGGCGCAGCGTTCGCTTTCGATGATTTTCAAGAATTGCGAGGGGAAAATTCCTCACCCCGGCGCCTTCTCCGCGCCTGACGAGGCGATGCTGGCGCAGGCTGACGCCATGCTTGAAACTTGCCGGGGCGCGATGGCGAAGCAGGAAATTCATCAGGCGCTGAACTGCATCTGGGCGACCGTGGGCGAAGCGAACAAGTATTTCGCCGCTCAAGAGCCTTGGGCGCTTAAGAAAACAGATCCCGAGCGCATGGGAACAGTGCTTTACGTTACGGCGGAAGTCATCCGGCAAGTGGCGATTCTCGCGCAATTCGTCATGCCTGACTCGGCGCGCAAGCTATTGGACCTTCTGAGCTTGCCTGTTGACCAAAGAACTTTCGCCGCGCTAAGCGGCGCCGGGCGTTTGAGCGGCGGTTATGAAATTCCCAAGCCTTCGGGGGTTTTCCCGCGCTATGTGGAGCCGGAAACCGAAGCCGAGGCGACAAAGTGATGTTGGTGGACAGTCATTGCCATTTGGATTTTCCGGACTTTGAACAAGAGCGTGATCAAGTTCTTGAACGCGCGCGCGCGGCCGGGGTTGAACTGATGGTGAGCATTTGCACGAGAGTTCGTCAATTCGACCGCATCCGGGCGATCGCCGAACGCTATCCTCAGGTTTACTGTTCGGTTGGAACCCATCCGCATAACGCCGGCGAAGAGACGGATGTGACGGCGCAGGAGTTGATCGATCTTAGCGCTCATCCCAAAGTGGTGGCGATTGGCGAGGCGGGGCTTGACTACTTCTATGATAAGGCGCCGCGTGATTTGCAGGCGGCCGGCTTGCGCACCCATATCGCCGCGGCCCGGGCGACTGGATTGCCTTTGGTAATTCATTCCAGAGCGGCTGATGACGATATGGCTTCTATCTTGGAAGATGAAATGGGCAAGGGCGCTTTCCCAGCGCTTCTGCACTGTTTTTCGTCCGGCCGGGATTTGGCGCTCAAGGGAATTGAGCTTGGGCTTTATGTGTCGTTTTCTGGGATTTTGACATTCAAGAAGTCGCAAGAACTACGAGATATCGCCGCCGAATTGCCTGCGGATCGCTTGTTGGTGGAAACGGACGCGCCTTATCTTGCTCCTCAACCGTGGCGCGGCAAGCGCAATGAGCCGGCTTATGTGGCGCACACCAATAAAATTCTAGCCGAAGCGCGCGGCGTGAGCGAAATCGAAATGGCGACGCGAACGAGCGAAAACTTCTTTCGCCTGTTTTCGAAAGCGGAGCGGGTCTGAGGATGACCGGAAATCGGTTAGAATTCACCATTCTTGGATGCGGCTCCTCGGGCGGCGTTCCAAGGGTTGGTGGTGTCTGGGGGGATTGCGATCCTGAAAATCCGCGCAATCGTCGCCGTCGCTGCGCGTTATTGATCCGCCGAATCGGCGCAAATGGTCAGACCACGGTTTTGATCGACACCGGCCCGGATGTTCGCGAACAATTGCTGGACGCCGCAGTCTCCACTTTGGACGCTGTTGTCTACACGCACGCTCATGCGGATCACATTCATGGGATTGACGACCTGAGGGCGTTGGCGATCTCCGGCAAGGCGCGCGTTCCGGTTTATCTGGATGAGACGACGTCCAACAGGGCGCATGACGCGTTTGGCTATTGCTTCGTCACGCCGCCTGGCTCCAGCTACCCGCCAATCCTTGACGAACGGCGCATTGAAGCCGGGACGCCTTTTCAGGTTGTCGGCGCCGGCGGGCCGATTGAGATTTTACCCATCGAGGTGGATCATGGCGATATGCGGGCGTTGGGGTTTCGAATTGCCGATTTGGCTTATTTGCCGGATGTGAACCAGCTTCCCGCTTCAGCGCTCGAAGCGCTTGAGGGGCTGGATATCTGGATTGTGGACGCGTTGCGGAAGCAACCGCATCCCAGTCATTTTTCGTTGAATGAAGCGCTGGCGTGGATCAGGCGGTTGAAGCCTCGACGGGCTGTTTTGACCAATATGCATATTGATCTGGATTACAGTTTTTTACGCGACACCCTGCCGCGCGGCGTTGAGCCGGCATATGACGGCATGCAGTTTACTTTCGATATTTCCTGATATTTTCGCCGTTTTTTCTTCGTTTTTATGAAAGAACTTTTCTTCAAGTCAAAAATGATATACGTACCTCATTAAAATTGAGCGCCGTCTCTTTATGGCGAAGCGCAGCGGTAACGGGGCGATGAAAAACAGCCCAGGGAGGACGCGGCCGTGTATCTAGGAATTGATATTGGCACGTCCGGCGTGAAAACGGTCATGCTGGACGCGGCGCAATCTGTTGTGGCGAGCAGCGTTGCGAGTTTAGAAGTCAGTCGGCCGCGTTCAGGCTGGTCTGAGCAAGATCCTTACAACTGGTGGGCGGCGGTTAAGTTCACATTGCTTGACTTGGCGAAGTCTCATCCCGCTGAAATGTCGGCGGTGAGGGGAATTGGCCTTTCCGGGCAAATGCATGGGGCGACTTTGCTCGACAAGGAGGATAAGCCGCTTCGTCCGGCGATCCTTTGGAATGATGGCCGCTGCGCCGCTGAATGCGAAATTCTGGATAAACGCGCCGATTTTCGTGGAATTGGCGGGAATTTGGTTATGCCCGGCTTCACAGCTCCCAAGCTTGAGTGGGTTTTGCGTCATGAGCCGGGCGTGTTTGAAGCGACGCGCAAGGTTCTTCTGCCAAAAGATTACATCCGTTTGATGCTTACGGGCGAATATGTCTCTGACATGTCGGATAGCGCTGGCACTCTTTGGCTGGACGTGGCGCGGCGAAAATGGTCATCGGAGCTTTTGGCGGCGACGGGGCTTGGCGTCGAGCATATGCCGCGACTTGTGGAGGGGAGCGAAGCTTCCGCTCAGGTGCGGGCTGAATTATCCGCCGAACTGGGATTCGCTTCGCCGCCGGTGGTTGCCGGCGGGGCGGGCGATAATGCGGCCAGCGCCTGCGGCATTGGCGCGGTGGCGCCGGGCCGGGCGTTTCTCTCTTTGGGAACCTCTGGCGTTTTATTTGTCTCCAACGATAAATTCAGCCCTAATACGGCCAATGCGGTTCATGCCTTTTGCCATGCGTTGCCAAATACATGGCATCAGATGGGCGTGATCCTTTCGGCGACTGACAGTTTGAACTGGCTTGGCCGCGTCACGGGCGCTGATCCATCCGCACTTGCCGGCGCGTTGACGAATAACGGCCAGCCCCAAGTCTCGCCCTTGCTGTTTTTGCCGTATCTTTCCGGCGAACGCACCCCTCACAATGACGCGTCCGCCCGTGGGGGCTTTGTTGGCCTTGGCCAAGATACAAGCCTAGAAGATATGACGCGCGCGGTTATGGAAGGCGTGGCGTTCGCCTTCAAAGACAGCTTGCTTGCCTTGCAGTTGGCGGGCGCTGTAGTGGAGCGCATGACGATTGTCGGTGGTGGGGCGCGATCCGAAATTTGGGTGCAGATGCTTGCTGACGTGTTGGGCTGCGCGATTGATTTGCCCGAGAACGGCGATTTCGGTGCGGCCTTTGGAGCTGCGCGCCTTGGAATGCTGGCCGTGACGGGCGAAAATCCGACGCATTTATGCGCGCCGCCGGCGATAAAACAGACCTTTTGCGCCTCGGCTGAGGCGAACGATCTTTATCAAGGCAAGTTTCAGCGTTACCGCGCCCTTTATCCCGCACTTAAAGAGGTTATGTCATGAGTAAGTTTTTTGGTGATCTTGAGCCTATCCGCTACGAAGGTCCAAACAGCTCTAATCATCTGGCCTATCGTTGGTACGATCCAGATCAAATGGTGCTTGGCAAGCGCATGGAAGATCATTTGCGATTCGCTATTTGTTATTGGCATAACTTCTGTTGGCCGGGAACGGACCCATTCGGCGGTGAGACGTTTGAACGCTCATGGTTTGGCGATACGATGGAAGGCGCGCGCCACAAGGCGGACGTGGCGTTTGAAATGTTCGACCTTCTAGGCGCGCCATTCTTTTGTTTTCATGATCGCGATATCGCGCCGGAGGGAGCGACTCTTGCGGAGTCCAACCGTAATGTGAGCGAGATAGCCGATATTTTCGCTCGAAAAATGGAAAACTCGCGCACGCGCCTCTTGTGGGGAACGGCGAATATGTTCTCCAATCGCCGTTTCATGTCTGGCGCGGCGACGAATCCAGATCCTGACGTTTTCGCTTATGCGGCGGCGCAGGTGAAGCACGCTATGGACGTGACCCATAAGCTGGGCGGGCAAAATTACGTCATGTGGGGCGGCCGCGAAGGCTATGAAACGCTTCTTAACACCAACCTGAAGCAGGAGCTTGACCAGCTCGGCCGCCTTGTCAGCATGGTTGTCGACTATAAGCATAAAATCGGTTTTGAAGGAACGATCCTGATCGAGCCGAAACCGCAAGAGCCGACAAAGCATCAATATGATTTCGACGTGGCCACGGTCTATGGCTTCCTTAAGACATATGGTCTTGAAAATGAAGTGAAGGTTAATATTGAGGTCGGTCACGCGGTGCTGGCGGGCCATGCGTTCGAGCATGAAGTGGCGTTAGCCAACGCTCTGGGTATTTTTGGCTCCATAGACGCCAACCGCAACGACTATCAATCGGGATGGGATACGGATCAATTCCCTATGAACGTCCCTGAAATGACGCTTGCGTTATATTACATCCTCCAAGGGGGCGGCTTCACCACTGGCGGCATGAATTTCGACGCGAAACTACGCCGCCAGTCGCTTGATCCAATTGATCTAATTTATGCGCATATCGGCGGCATGGACACTTGCGCTCGGGCGTTGCTGGCGGCGGCGGAACTTTATGAACATGGCGATCTTTCTTCCGCGGTTGACGCGCGTTACGCCAAATGGTCGTCAAGCGAAGCTCAGGCCATGCTGAACGGCAAAGTTGATTTAAGCGATATCGCGGCGCGAGTCGAGCGGGACAACATCAATCCCAAGCCAGTGTCGGGACGTCAGGAGTATTTGGAGAATTTGGTCAATCGTCGGCTTTAGCGGGCAGGGCGCCTTGGAGGAAACTTCGAGGCGCCAGCGCCGGCGTTCATTCCGATTGCGCTCCTCATGGGCTATCGCCACAGCGTCAAAACCGATGCGCGCGGATATGGATATTTCGGCGACGGTATGGAAGTCATGATATTTTGAGAAACGACTACATTCGTCGCTGATTCTCTTTTTGCCAAGCGCTCCAAAAATAAAAAATCTACATAGCCTTCTTTATTTTGGGGGAATTTTGCCGTGCTTGATGACCTCATTTGATCAATTTTTTATTTTTCGTAATTTTTATTTGTCCAGAGTATTTCGACTTCTTGTAATTTTTATGTTGTATTCTGGTGAGATATTTTTTGACTTATAGAGGCTGCTCCGGGATTTCCTCTGTTCATGCGGGCGGCGCCTGCTATGATGTCGGCGTCTTTTCTGTGTTGGCCGCCTTGTAGCGCCAACCGTCGCTCACCTGTTGAAGACTCGCTTCGATGCGTTTCAGGCGCTGGTGGCGTTGTTCCGGCAGCCGATATAAGCCGTTCCGGCTGCTGATAAGTGTAATTCTATATGGAGGTTCTGCGGGTCTATGTCGAACGATCAAACAACCGATCGTGTTCATCCAAAGGTGGGCGAAGCTAAAAATCTTTTGCAAAAAGGCCGGATGAACCGGCGAGAATTTGTAAGAATAGCGACGCTTTTAGGCGTTGGCGCCGGCGCGGCTTATGCCGCTGCGGGGCTGCCATCTCCCGCTATGGCCGCGGACAATATGCCTTTTCCTCCCGATGATCCGAACGCGAAAACCGGCGGCATATTGAAAGTGGGAATGCAGGTTCAGAAGATCGAAGACCCTGCGACGTACTCTTGGACCCAGATGTCAAATTTAACGCGCCATGTTGTGGAGCATTTGGCGATGACCGGGCCGGATAATGTGACCCGGCCCATGCTCGCGGAGAAATGGGAGGCGTCAGATGATCTGAAGACGTGGACTTTTTATCTTCGCAAGGGCGTCAAGTGGCATAATGGCGATGATTTCACCGCGCACGACGTGAAGTTCAATGTCGAACGTTGGGCTGATCCGGACTTAGGCTCCTCCAACGTTGGGCTGTCGTCTATCGCCGCCATGCTGGAGGAAGTTGACGGCAAAAAGAAACTGCGCGACGGCGCAATTGAGATCGTAGACCCTTTGACGATCCGCTTCCATTTGGGGCAGCCGGTTCTGTCTTTCCCAGAGGATATGTATAATTATCCCACGGCTCTGGTTCATCCATCCTTCACGCCGCCATTCTCAAGCAACCCGATTGGAACGGGGCCTTATACGTTGGTGGATTTGACCGTCGGGGATAAATGCATCCTCAAGAGGGTCAAGGATTTCGATTACTGGGGGGGAGAAGTCTATCTAGATGAAATTCATTACTATAATTTCCTGACGGAAAATCAGCTTACCGCTTTCGCTGGCGGCGAATTGGACGCGATTTATGAATTTGGCGTCGAGCAGATGGAGCTGGCCAAAGCTCTCGACGGCGACATTGTGGCCGCGCGCACGGCGCAAAATCTGTGCTGCCGCTTCCATGTGACCAAGGAGCCGTTCACCGACAAACGCGTGCGTCAGGCGATTTTGAAAGCTATCGACAACGGTAAGATCAAGGCGCTGGTTTATCCGGAAGGAGGGGACGTTGGCGAGAACCACCACGTTGCTCCGGTGCATCCGGAATATTTCACGCTGCCGCCGCTGGAGCGGGATGTTGAGGGCGCTAAGGCGCTTTTGGCTGATGCGGGCTATAGCGATGGACTTGAACTTACTATTGACGTGGGAAATATTGACGGCCCTTGGCATCAAACTGTTTGCGAAGCCATGCGCGATCAGCTGAAGGACGCTGGCGTTCAGTTGAACGTTAATGTAATTCCGGCCTCAAAGTATTGGGAAATATGGGATAAAACTCCATTTGGCGCGACTCCGTGGACCCATAGACCGCTTGGAACCATGGCCTTGTCCCTTGGGTATCGCAGCAATGTTCCCTGGAACGAAAGCGGCTATGCGAACGCTGAGTTCGACGCGGCGCTGGATGACGCTGAATCGACGCTCGACGTTGTGGAGCGCACCAGTAAAATGGAAAAAATCGAAAAGATGATGCAGGACGACGCCATCATGGTCATGGCGGTTTGGCGGCCGGTCTATACGATCGCCGCCAAATCGGTTGTCGGCTATCCTGCCCACCCAACGCAGTATCATCAGTTCAACAAGGTTTGGAAATCCTGACGTCACTGTCTGGAATTTTCGCGACCTCGCGCAGGCTTCCGGATCATTCGCTCCGGTCGCCTGCGGCGTTTGGCTTGACGCTGCGTGTTGCGGGCGCTCGTGTTGTTCGTCCACCTGAGGAAGGCCGGTTTTCACCGACGTCAGAGCGGTTTGAAGTTAAAGGCGAATTATTCTGATGTTGAAACTTGTTTTACGGCGTCTGGCGCAGATGCTCTTGATTATGCTGGTTGCGTCTTTTGTGTTGTTCGCCGTTTTCGACACTCCGGAGTTCAAGAAACGTCTGGCAGTGACGGAACTGGGGGGATTTGCCGTCTCGGCGCTGTCGCAAGAGAGCTATGAAAGCTGGTTGGCCGCCAAGGGCTATGACGTGCCTTTTCATCAGCGTTACGTGAACTGGCTGAGCAATGTGGGCGCCGGGAATTTGGGATTTTCTCATGAGAAAAACCGGGACGTGGCGCCGCTGATAGCAGAGCGGCTGGCGAACACCGGGATTCTGGCTTTTTTCGTATTCGCGCTGATGATCCCACTGTCGCTGACTCTCGGCGTTCTGGCGGGAATGAAGGAGGGAGGGACGCTTGACCGGATTATTTCGGTGTCGTCTGTTGTGACGACTAGTATTCCTGAAATCGCGACGGCTATTCTTCTTACGGTGATTTTCGGCCTTGGTCTGCATTGGCTCCCGACGAAATCAGCCATGATCAACGGCTTTAGTTTTAAAGAGCTTATTTTGCCGGTGCTAACGTTGGTGCTTTATGATTTTGGCTATGTGGCGCGTATGACCCGCGCTTCAATGGCGGAGGTCATGACGTCGCAATATATTCGCACGGCCGTACTCAAGGGAATTCCCTATCGCAGGGTTGTCATGCGTCACGCGCTTCGAAACGCCTTGATCGCGCCTTTCACGATTATCGTCCTTCAACTCAACTGGCTGCTTTCCGGCGTTGTGGTGGTGGAGGTTTTTTTCGAATATGACGGCTTTGGCAAATTATTGTTGGAGGCTGCGCTGTTCCCTGATGTTGAGGTGGTGCAAGCCTGCACGCTGGTTGCTGTGGCTATCGCGGTTTTGTCGCAACTTATATCCGATATTGGCTATACGTTTTTGAACCCACGCATTCGATTTGCGTGAAGGGAGATGATCTAATGCCTGTGACGGAGGCTTCATCTGCGCGCTTGTTTAGATATTTCTCCAGTCCGTTGACGGCTCTCGTGTTGGCGTTCGCCGCTTGGGGCCCGCTAACCGTTTATGTGCTGTTCGGCGGCGGCGTAGACAGCTCGATGAAGACTGTTCTTGTGCCGGCTATTCCGGCGACAATCGCGCTTTATGTTATGGCGGTGAGGAGAATGGGGGAAAGCCGCGTTGCGGTGATCGGACTGACGCTGGTTTTTTTCTGGTTGCTCGCGGCAGTCTCCGTTCCCTTCCTGCCGTTGATGGATCCCAATAAACCCATTGCTCCTTTTGTGCCGCCATTTTCCGTAAAAAACGATGTTTTTTATTGGCTTGGGACGGATTTCAAAGGCCGGGATATGTTGTCCAGAGTGCTCTGGGGGTGCCAGCGCGTTCTGGTCTGGGGCATTAGCGCCACCGCCATAGCCTATATGATTGGCGCAATTTTTGGGCTGATCGCGGGATATCTGGCCGGCTGGTGGGACGAGGTTATTTCATTTATCTCCAATGTTTTTTTGTCTTTCCCGGTGATGGTTCTCTTTATCGTCATTTTGAATTATCTGGGGCCTTCCGGCTTCAATATCGTCGTGGCGGTGACTTTCGCCTCGGCGCCGGCGATAATGCGTATCGTGCGCGGCTTGACGCTCGACATCAAAACCAGAGATTACATTTATGCGGCGCAGACGCGCGGCGAAACCCCGCTTTACATCATGCTTGTGGAGCTTTTGCCTAATGTGCGCGGTCCCCTTATCGTGGATTCTTGCCTGCGGCTTGGATATACGACGGTGGCCATCACCACATTGACGTTTTTGGGGTTGGGGTTACAGCCGCCGGACCCGGACTGGGGGTTGATGATCAAGGAGTCAGCCAAAACCGCCGTATTATGGAAATTTTCTTATATGCTGATTATTCCGGCGTTTGCTGTTTCAAGTCTCGTTCTCGGGTTTAACCTGTTGGCTGACGGTTTGCGTGAAATAAGTTTGAGGGACTAAGGCGAACCAAATGAGCGAAATTACGCCAGTGCTTGAATGCCGAAACCTTTCCATCTCCTATGACGCTCGCGCTGGAGAAACGCCCGCTGTAATTGACTTTAACCTGAAGCTCATGCCCGGTGAAGCCCACGGTTTGGTTGGTGAATCTGGATGTGGCAAGTCGACGGTGGCTCTGGCGATCATGCAGTATCTGGGCAAGAATGGGACCGTCGTTAGCGGTGAAATCTTGTTTGATGGCCGAGACATGCGCGCCATGAACTCTGAGGAGCTGAGGCGGATACGCGGTTCTCAAATCGCCATGGTTTATCAGGAGCCCATGGCCTCGCTCAATCCGTCGATGACTATTGGCGACCAGCTGGCGGAAGTGCCTGTCTATCACGACCAGATCTCAAAATCCGAGGCGATGAAGCGTGTTAAAGCCATGCTGAAAAAGGTGCGGCTTCCAGACGTCGAGCGCATCATTTGCGCTTATCCGCACCAGATTTCCGGAGGGCAGCAGCAGCGCGTCGTCATCGCTATGGCGCTTCTGTCAAATCCAAAACTGCTCTTGCTGGACGAGCCGACCACTGCTCTTGATGTGACCGTTGAGGCGGGGATCATTGAACTGATCAATGAGCTGTCGGAAGAGCTTGGCGCGGCGATGCTCTATATTTCTCATAATTTGGGCTTGATTTTGGAGACTTGTGACCGGCTTACCGTGATGTATTCCGGCGAAGCGGTTGAAGTGGGCGGTATTGGCGATGTTTTTGATCACATGCGCCATCCATACACACGCGGACTTTTTGGCTCAATTCCGCTTCCCGGCGCGGATAAGAACGCCCGCCCGCTGGTCGCCATTCCCGGACAGTTGCCGCTGCCGCAAGAGCGCCCCATAGGATGCAATTTCGCTCCAAGGTGCTCTTTTTTCAAGGGAGGCTTGTGTGATCAGACGTCATTGCCCATGCGGCCTGTTCCGGGAAATGACGCTCATGCGGTGCGTTGCGAGCGCTTGGGGGAGATTGATTGGCTAGAGGAGGCGGACGAGCTCGACGTCGCGCAAGAGGCCGTCGCCCCTGGAGAGGTGATGCTCGCCGTAGATAGCTTGTCCAAACACTATGAGGTTGAGAGCGACCGCTTTCTATTTTTTGACCGAGGCGGAGCCCGATTGGTGAAGGCTAATGAGGGCTTGAGCTTCGTCGCGCGAGAAGCGGAAACCGTGGCGATCGTCGGAGAATCGGGTTGTGGCAAATCCACTTTCGCCAAAGTTTTGATGGGTCTGGAAGACGCCACGAGCGGAGAGGTTCGTCTTGACGGCCTTGAGATTGGAAAACTTTCAATTGATAAGCGCGACAAGAAAACAGTTTCTCGTTTGCAAATGGTGTTTCAAAACCCTTTTGACACGTTGAATCCTTCGCACACCATTGGCGCGCAGATCGCGCGGGTCATTCGTAAATTCGGAGTGACTCATGGCAAGGAGGATATTGAAGACGCTGTTTTCAGGCTTCTTGACACCGTAAAACTTCCACGGGATTTTGCGCGAAGGCGTCCACGCCAATTGTCAGGCGGACAAAAGCAGCGCGTGGGAATCGCCAGAGCCTTTGCTGGCAATCCAGATGTGGTCATCGCCGATGAACCGGTTTCAGCGCTCGACGTTTCGGTGCAAGCCGCTGTCGCCGGGTTGCTAATGGACATTCAGCGGGCGCATCGAACCACCATGATTTTCATTAGTCATGACTTATCGGTTGTACGCTATCTGGCGGACCGGGTCGTGGTGATGTATCTCGGGCGCATTATGGAGCAGGGAACGACGGCGGAAATTTTCTCTCCTCCCTACCACCCCTACACTGAAGCCTTGCTGGCTGCGGCGCCGGTGGCGGATACAAAAACCCGCAAGCGCTCGATTGTTTTGGGATCGGAAATTCCATCGCCGTTGGACCCGCCGAAAGGTTGCCCGTTCTCAACCCGCTGCTCTTATATGATTGAAGGACTCTGCGATGTGCTGGAGCCCCCGCACAGGGTGTTCAAAGGCGAGCGCGCCACATCCGCCGACAAAGATGGCCATAAAATTCTTTGTCACTTGTCCGAAAAAGAGCTGTTGGAAATGAAGCCGGTGATTGAGGCGGCGTAAAATTTGCGGCTTTTGGTTAGGCGGCTTTACCGGCGAAATGCCATTCCGGACGGAAACTGTCGGGAATCGGTGGAAGGTCGTTCATTGACGACGCGCTCATTTCAGTCGTATGTGAGGCGCCGTTGATTTCGCTCAGCAAGGCGTTGGCGAGCGTGTGGGCGACGCCGAAGCTGATTTTGTAGCCGCCTGTCATGACATAGGTTTTCTTATAGCCGGGGAGCAGGCCGGCGATTGGGTCACGCTTGCTGCATTTGGGACGAACGCCCGCCCATTTTTCCACGATCTGCGCGTCATGCAGCAGGGGGCAGAGTTCTTTTGCGGCTCTAGTCAGGCTTTTAATCGCCTCTTCATCCACTTTGACGTCCGCCCATTCATGCTCCGACGTGCTTCCAACGGCAAGCGAGCCGTCATCGTGGCTAACCACGTATATTCCATCGCTGTAGAGAACGGGAAGGTTGGGAAGAGCTGGCTTCTCCGGCTTGAACCTGACGGCGTGTCCCTTGACGCCCGCGCCAATATCGCATCCCGTCAGCGCGGCTATGTCTGCGTAACCTTCGTAGCCGGCGCAAAGAAGCGCCTTGTCGGCCAGAAGCGTGAAAGGTTTTCCCGTGAGACGAACATCTCCCGTTCGCTCGTCAAAACTTTTAAATTCGCATCCATGGAACACGTGCGCTCCTCGGGCGCGCAGCCATTTCTCCATCACGTTAAGCCACGATTTTGGCGCGATTCTCGCCGCCACATTGTCAAAAGTAAACCCATAAGCTGCGGAATGCGCAGAAATTAAATCAGGCCAGCCGAACCGGCCCGCAGCCTCATCCGCTTCATGAATTTGATAGGTGTAACCGGTCTGGTCGCTGCGCCAGTGAATTTTGCTTGTCTCAACGCGTTGCAGCGCATGCGCGCGCTTGTTCTCCGTCGTTAGCGGAATAATGCGTCCTATTCTGGCGTATCCAGCGCTGAGGCCTGTTTCGGCCTCCAGTTGGCGAACCAGAGGTTCAAGCGAGCGTAACGCTTGAAATTGAAATTCTTTGACAGGCGTCCACCGGGCGGGGAAATGCGGCATTAAGGTTCCCAAAAACCCGCCGCTGGCGCCGGCTCCGGTCTCACGTTTTTCAATGAGAGCGACAGATAGACCTCTTTGAACGGCGGCGACCGCCGCAGACAGGCCAAAAACGCCAGCGCCGATAACAACAAGATCAAAACGGTTTGGAGCGTCATTTTCAGACACGGCTGGACCTTCCTAGCGAGAGGGAATACTTCTTTGCGGTATCGTCTGAAACGTGAAGGAATGCAATGCTATGGCGGTGGATTTGCAATGGAGCGAGGACAATGTTCCATACGCCCCCCGGTTTGGAGACAGTTATTTCTCTAAAGCCGGCGGTCGCGCAGAGACGGAACATGTTTTTTTGAGCGGCAATGATTTGCCGCGGCGCTGGTTGGGACGGTCGCATTTTTCTATTGGCGAATTAGGATTTGGGACCGGACTTAACTTCTTTCACACCTTGTGGCGCCTTCGAATGCTGGGCGCGGGGGGGCAAGTCGTTCCCAGACTGCGGTTCGTGTCATTTGAAATGTATCCTCTTGATCCCGATGATATGCGCCGCTGCCTTCGTGAGTGGCCGGAATTGCTGCCGGTGGCGGAGCCTTTTCTGGAAAACTGGGCGTTACCTGAGGGGTGGAGCGTCTTTGAGCAGGACGATGTTGTTTTGCAACTGGCGATCGGAGACGCAGGCGCAATGATAGGTCAATTGGAAGGCGCGATGGACTGTTGGTACCTTGATGGATTCTCGCCCGCCAAGAATCCGGGGCTTTGGAGCGAGAATTTGCTGGGAGCGGTTGCGCTTAAAACCGCTGAAGATGGAAGCTTTGCGACTTATACGGCCGCAGGTTGGGTGAGGCGCAATCTGGAAAACGCAGGTTTCAATGTTGTGAAATGCCCAGGTTTCGCGGGAAAAAGAGACATGAGCCGAGGAGTTATAAAGCTCACATGATCACTTCTGAAACGTCCGTTTTGGAGTTGTTTTTAGATAGAAGATTTATAACAGACTGTTTTGAAAGAGGCTTTGAGAAATAGAACCCTTGGACAAAGGAACAGCCGATCATTTTTAGCGCTTGGATTTCCTCTGTGGTCTCAACGCCTTCGACGATACATTCAAGGTCCATGTCATGGCTCAAGACGATCAGGGATTTGACGATTTTATATCCAGCGGGGTTTCGGTGTAAGTCGATAACGAAACTTCGATCTATTTTGATTTTCGTTAGGGGGAGAGAGTGTAGCTGACTGAGGCTGGAATAGCCCGTACCGAAGTCGTCGAGGGAAATTCCACAGCCTATCGCCCTCAAACTATTGAGCGTTTTTAACGCATATTCATATTCATGCATCATCGATGTTTCGGTGATTTCAAAATCGATCCGTTTTGGGTCGAAGCCACTTGCGGTGATGATGCCGATTAGCCCGTCCGCGCCGTTTCGGTTGGTGATGTCTTTTGCGGAAAGGTTGAAAGACAGCCTTATGTCTTCGGGCCAGAGTTTTGCTTGCTCCAAAGATTGTCGCAGCAAAATCGCGGTGAGGCGAGGCACGATCCCGGCGCGCTCGGCGACGGGAATGAAAAGAGCTGGCGACACTTCGCCAATTTCCGGACTTCTCCAGCGCGCCAACGCTTCGAAAGCCACAGGTTTTTCAGAGTTTATATTGACGATTGGTTGAAAGAAAACGAGCAATTCATTGGCTAAATCCGCAGATCGCAACGCTTTTTCAATGTTGATGTTGCGTTGGATCTCCGCGTGGTGTCGAGCCGAAAAAAGCACGGCTCCATCTCGCCCTAATCGTTTTCCCTGATAGAGCGCATAATCGGCTCGTTCAAATAAATCAGTTTCGTTCTTTGTTTGCAATTGCGGATAGATCGCAAAGCCAATCGTGGCGGATACTTCTATGATGACGCCGTGAATGTTATAGGGTTCGCGCAGCGCCTTGCAGATTTCCTCACCTAATTCGAGAGCCGTGTCGTTGCTGGTATGGCGGGCGATGATTGCGAATTCGTCGCCGCCAAGCCGTGCGACATAGGCGCGATCATGACATTCATGATTAAGCCTTTGCCCGACCATTTTGAGCAACTCGTCGCCAATGGCATGGCCATATAGGTCGTTTACGGGTTTGAAACCGTCCAGATCTAACAGTCCTACGGTTAGCCAAGTCGACGTGGCGCGCGTGTTTTCGAAGTCGGCCTTCAGGCGCGAGAAAAAGTGTCGCCGGTTTGGTAGTTGGGTTAAGGCATCCAGATTAGCAAGACGAAAATTTTCAACCCGCGCCGCCACCATGTTGGTGAAGTCTCTGTAGTTCACCAACATTATGCTCAACATGGCTATTGAAACGAGCAGAACATTTACGGCGATCGAAGAGAAGGTTGGCATTTCGGACAAGCTGAAAAAACCGACGAATGTTCCATTCACGATTAGCGTTACCGTGAGCGCCGCCGATCTTAAATGCATCAAGCAGGAAATGACGCCGATAACGGTGATCGCCATATAGAAGGCGATGTGGGCTTGTTCATAGGCGCCGCCATAAGGAAATAGGCTCACCGACCAGAATGAGAAAATAAGTGTTATAACGCCGGTGATGTTATTGGTGCGGTTTAGCGCTTGGTAGGCGCTGCTGACTGTTGGCGTTTTGTAAATTGCTCGCCACCAGTAAATAAGTCGTGAGATACAGATAATGGAAAACAGGCCCGGAATATAAATGGTCAGCCAGATAGGCGCAATTTTTATGAAGCTGTAACTCAGAGCCCATGTGTTTACCAGTAATATAAAATACATTAATGGTATTTGCTTTGAAAAAGCTTTGTATTGAGCAATTAAAAGGTCGGGGTTGTTTTGGGGGACCGACATGAATTTTTTTATGATATTTGTATATTTCGTCAAAGTCGTGCGCATTTTGCCTGAAAAATTGGCTTTTTCCTTTTTTGAAAGGTTCTGGCGCATGTTTTGTACTTCTATGGTTTTGGAATGCGAGATCTTCTAAAAAGTTCCTAACGGCTTTGACGGTATGAAGCGTTGAAGTCCTCGTTAATCTTAAATTCTCAATTTCCGCTAGGTATTCCCCGATAAGATTAGCGTAATTTTGATCGGTTTGTGAAACTAGCAAATTTGGTCCGGCAGGGACGACGGTTAGGGGGGGATGATTACGAAGGCTTTCTCCGCGAATGAGGCTTTTATGATTATCGAGGATAATATCGCATTTCAGCACTTAATGGGAAGTTTATTCAAGTATTTTAATATATCAATAAAATATACGTTGAATTTACTTTTAAATTTTTAACATCTATATTTTTTGGGGGGTGCATTATATTTTAAATATTTTTTTGTATATATCTTGTTGTTTTTATATGTATTTTTTAAATTATACGTGAGGTGGGCGTCGTTGTTTTAGTTTTCAATGATGATAATGTTTTTTCATTAATATTATTTTATTTATCTAAAAATTTAAATTGTCACGTTTGAACATTGACGTCGGGATGTTTAATTTATGCTTTCGCGCGTTTTATATGTTTAGAGATTGATCTGGCGTTATTTGCGCGCATCCTTGCCACCAATCTCCCCGTGTCTCCTGATTGCAGTGAATTGACATCACGCTTACCGCTTGTTCGTCAAATTTCTTTATTTGCGTGTTCGATGTTTTACTTTTTCCCTCGAGCGAAACGCCGTTCATGATCAGGGGGGTCAAAGCGCTGCTTAATAAAATGCTCAGTACCAGCGCTATTCCAATGTTGCGGAGTTCGGATTTTATTTGGGATCGTTTGGGGCGAGTGAAGGGCATCTCAACGTCTCTTTTTGTATTTTTTGGGAGATGCAGTATCTGGCGACGCCCCAGCGCATGGCGTGATAGCCATCACATTTTCACTCATTTCCTAATCTGGAAGCTTTCAGGGGCGATGTGAAAACGGTGAATGCATCTTAAAAATGCGAGAGGGCGCAATACGACGCCAAAAAACGACGCGCCGGGGAAACACGTCGTTTTTAGCAATTCGTTTTGAAGCATAACGCTGAAGCAGGGAGGTCAAGATAATCTCTGCTTCAAAAGTTGAACACGAAACAGACCGTTGCCGCCGATCTTTAAGCTCTCGAAATGGATTAATTTATCGATACGCTCAAATAAATCATCTATTTCCAGTCTCCGTATTCTATCGTTCTCTATGCGCCGCCTTCGCACCCGATATTTCATCGTTTCGCGAAAACGGGCCTGGAACTTTAACGCTCCATGAGGCGCCCAAAGCGAGCCTATCAAACATGGCAGGATCGCGAACGGAAATCAAAAGTTCAGAGCTTCTGCACCGCTCGCCGCGCATGAAGACAGTAGCAAATTCGAGAGAAATAAGCAAAAACTTTTTAGGTGTGATTAATTCAGCACATTGTGAATTACAATCTAGATCTTAGATTTTCCCTGATGGTTTTAAGCTAGGTGTTTCACGTTCGCCCTAGGGTTAAATAACTGCGCGTGGGTTTTCACTATGTGCAACTTGTTTTAGAAGTTGGGACGCCTTTGTGTGAAAAACGATGTGTATCAGGATCTTTCATGACCAGAATTGCCTTATATCCCGGTTCTTTTGACCCGATCACGAATGGTCATATCGATATTTTAAGGCATGCCTTAGCTTTGGCGGACAATGTGATCGTCGCAATTGGCGTGCATCCGGGAAAGGTTCCGCTTTTCAGCTTTGACGAAAGGTGCGAAATGATCCGCGAAACCACGCAAGCGGAATTCGGGACAGAGGCGGCGAGTAGACTCAAAGTCGTCGCTTTCGATAGTCTCGTAATTGACGCGGCCAAGGAGCATCAAGCCTCGTTTCTCGTGCGCGGGCTTCGCGATGGGACGGATCTGGATTACGAAATGCAGATGGCGGGCATGAACGGCACATTGGCGCCTAGCGTTCAAACCGTATTTTTGCCAGCATCTCCTCAGGTCCGACATATCACCGCCACGCTGGTGCGGCAAATCGCAAAAATGGGTGGGGATGTTTCGCCCTTCGTGCCGAAGGGGATTGCGGCGCGTATGGGCGTCGTATACCGCAAGTAAGGTGCGTAAGCGCCGCCTTGCGCACTAACTCAGGAGTTATGAACGTGATGCGTATAATGTCATTTGTCGTCGCCGTGGTTATGAGCCTCGGCCTCATGGTCAGCGCGCAAGCGCAGGATCTTGATCCCAACAACACGCTTTATCTCGACCTCAAGGATGGTCGCGTGGTCATCAAAATGCGTCCAGATTTGGCGCCGGAGCATGTTAAGCAGATCAAAGATCTGACAAAACAGGGCTTTTATGACGGCATAGTATTTCACCGGGTCATTGACGGTTTCATGGCGCAAACGGGCGATCCTACGGGCACTGGCGTCGGCGGCTCTCAATTGCCTGACATCAAGGCTGAGTTTTCTGACGCGCCGTTCAAGCGCGGCGTTGTCGGCATGGCTCGCGCCGCCAGCCCTGACAGCGCGAATTCCCAGTTTTTTATCATGTTTGACGACGGCGACTTCCTTAATGGCCAATATACGGTTTGGGGCGAAGTCGTGGACGGCATGGAGTTCGTGGACAAGATCAAGCGCGGCGAACCGCCTGCGAACCCGGACAAGATTGTTAAAATGCAAATTGCCGCCGACGCCAAGTAATAACGTCCAGTATTCTGGTTGACGTCATTGAATGTTCTCATTAAGGCGCTTTCTAACGTTTTGTTAGAAAGCGAGTCAGCCTAACGCGGCCGCCTTTCAACGAAGGCGCTTCACTCCAGACTAGGAAGAAACATTGACTGATATCAAAGACGGCGAAAACACACTCGTTATGGAAACCACGCAAGGCCAAGTTAAAATCGCCATGCGTCCCGATCTTGCGCCAAATCACGTTGCGCGCATCAAGGAGCTCGTGCGTGAAGGCTTTTATGACGGCATCGTTTTTCACCGCGTGATCGACGGTTTCATGGCGCAAACCGGTTGCCCGCAAGGCACGGGAACAGGCGGTTCGGGCAAGAAGCTCAAGGCGGAATTCTCCAAGGAGAAGCATGTGCGCGGAACATGCTCCATGGCTCGGGCTATGGACCCTAATTCCGGCGACAGCCAGTTTTTCATCTGCTTCGCCGATGGGCCATGGCTTGACAATCAATACACCGTTTGGGGTGAAGTGATTGAAGGCATGGAGAATATTGATAAGGTCAAGCGCGGCGAACCTGTTCAGGATCCAGACAAGATCACGTCATTGAAAGTGGCCGCTGATATCGCCTGATTACAGCTTTTATAGCAACCTCTTGTAGAGCGCGGCATGGTCAGTTATTGAGCCATGTCGCGCTTTCTTTATAAGAGGCGTGGTTATTCAATGTTTTCGCCATTTTATCCTGAATTGGCATGAAACTCTGGGCCTCTCATGCGCGTCGATATATTTGACTTTGATCTTCCCGCCGATGCGATCGCCTTGCGTCCAGCGCGCCCGCGCGACGCGGCGAAGCTGTTGCTCGTTGATCCGGGAAAAGACTTTCAAGACAAGGGTGTGCGGGATTTACCCGCCCTATTAGAACCCGGCGACGCTTTGGTCTTCAATAATACCAAGGTCATTCCGGCTCAGCTTGAGGGAACGCGCGCGCGCGGCGAGGCGGTGGCCCGAGTTAGCGCCACGCTGCATTTGCGGGAGGGAGATAACCAGTGGCGCGCTTTCGCTCGGCCGGCCAAAAAACTGCAGCTGGGAGACCGGATACGTTTTGGCGGCGGCGGCGACACCTGCTTTCTTGGAGCTCTTGACGCCACGGTTAAGGAAAAAAACGATAGCGGCGAGGTGTTGCTGGAATTTGACTTGTCCGGTCCTGATCTTGATTTGGCTATTGCGGGGGTGGGACATATTCCGCTGCCCCCCTATATTGCGTTGAAACGCGGCGAAGACGCGCAGGACCGCGCTGATTACCAGACGCTTTATGCGCAAAAGGACGGAGCGGTGGCCGCGCCCACCGCTGGTTTGCATTTTACGCCGGAATTATTCGACGCTTTGGAAAAACGAGGGGTCGAGAAGCATTTCGTCACCTTACACGTGGGCGCGGGGACGTTTCTTCCGGTAAAGGTGGATGACACGGATGATCACCAGATGCACGCCGAGTGGGGGGAGATTTCTCAATCCACTGCTGACGCCCTGAATCGGGTGCGCGCGCGCGGCAACAAAGTGGTGTGCGTTGGCACAACGTCGCTGCGCATTTTGGAAAGCGCGGCGCAGGACAATGGTCAGCTGTCGGCGTTTTCCGGAAAAACCTCCATTTTTATCACGCCCGGCTACCGTTTTCGCGTCGTCGACGCTTTGATGACCAACTTCCACTTGCCCAAATCGACGCTGTTCATGCTTGTCTCGGCCTTTTGCGGTCTTGAGACGATGCGCTCGGCCTATTCACACGCGATTTCTCATGGCTATCGCTTTTATTCTTATGGCGATACGTCGCTCTTGTTCCCTGCAGGCATTGAATGACAGTTGAAGCAAAAACTCCCTTTTCCTTTCGCTTGATCGCGACCGACGGCATGGCTCGCCGGGGCGAAATTACAACGCCTCATGGCGTGGTCAATACGCCGGCTTTCATGCCCGTGGGCACGCAAGCGACCGTCAAGGCGATGTATCCCGGGCAGGTGCGCGATCTCGGCGCGGACGTCGTTCTGGGCAACACCTACCATTTGATGCTGCGGCCCACGGCCGAGCGCGTCGCCAAGTTGGGCGGGCTGCATAAATTCATGAATTGGCCGCATACGATTCTGACTGATTCAGGCGGTTTTCAGGTCATGTCTCTGTCTCAGCTTCGGAAGCTTGATGAGAACGGAGTCGTCTTCCAATCTCATATCGACGGCAGCCGTCATGAAATGACGCCGGAACGTTCGGTTGAAATCCAGCAGCTTCTGGGCGCGGACATTCAGATGCAATTGGATGAGTGCATCGCGTTGCCGGCCACTCATGACGAGATAGAGCGGGCGATGCAGCTCTCTTTGCGGTGGGCTGAGCGCTCGCGCAGGAAGTTTGAAGATATGGGCGGGCCGGCGTGCGGGCAAGGACTCTATGGCATCGTTCAAGGCGGCGACGTTGAGGAGTTGCGAATTACCTCGGCGGAACGGTTGGCGCAAATGCCGTTTGAAGGATACTCCATCGGCGGTCTCGCCGTTGGGGAGCCGCAAGAGGTGATGTTGCGAACACTGGAGGCGACGACGCCTGTCATGCCGTTGGATAAGCCGCGTTATCTCATGGGCGTCGGCACGCCTGAAGATCTTTTGGAAAGCGTGGCGCGCGGCGTTGATCAGTTTGATTGCGTCATGCCCTCCCGGGCCGGACGACACGGCTTGGCCTATACGCGCTTTGGCAAGGTGAATTTGAAAAATGCGCGCCACGGCGAAGATTATCGTCCTCTTGATGAGGAAAGCGAATGTCCTGCGACGCGTGATTATAGCCGCGCCTATTTACACCATCTCGTACGGGCGAACGAAGCGCTGGCGGGCATGCTTTTGACGTGGAACAACCTGGCCTATTATCAGACCTTGATGAAGGGCATGCGCGATGCGATTGAAGCGGGACGCTTTGAGGAGTTCCGTCAGCTCACCCGTGAGGGCTGGGAGAAGGGCGATATCGCCGCGCTTTCATAAGCTCTTCAGTTCTCTCATCCGCGTCTCGCGCTACATGCGCCACAAGGTCAGATCTGTCGGGCGCTCGCTCCGTTCAAGGCGGGCGGCCAGATCAGCCACCAAACCATTTGGTTTCACCAACCGCCGGATCATGTTCCAATGATTTTCATCTTCGATAAAAAAGGCGTCATGGGGAACGGCGAGAACAACGACGTTGGCGGGCGTTAAATCGGCGATCTCGCAAAGCTCAAGGCCGTATTCGGTTTGCGTTTCGCTGGGGTCCGCAAGAGGGTCGACGAGGTGAACTTTGGCTCCGAATTTCTCCAGCTCACGCACAAGATCCACCACCTTTGAGTTTCGCGTGTCGGGAACATTAGCCTTATAAGTCAACCCAAGGACGGAAATCGATGGGGGCATGTGATGCCCAAGGCGAACGCTTTCCTGAATGATTGACCCGGCGACGAATTTGGGCATGGCTTCATTGGTGCCGCGCCCTGCGGAAATGACTTGCGGCGTCATTCCCAGTTTATGCGCCTTATGGGTGAGGTAATAAGGATCGACGCCGATGCAATGACCACCGACCAAGCCGGGATAAAACGGAAGAAAGTTCCACTTTGTCGATGCGCCCGCCAGAACGTCGCGGGTGTCGATGTTCATCTCGTGGAAAATCATCGATAATTCGTTCATCAGGGCGATGTTGAGGTCGCGTTGCGTATTTTCAATTACCTTGGCGGCCTCAGCGGTTTTAATGGAGGGAGCTGCGTGAATTCCCGCCTTGACGACGGAGCCATATAGACCGATCAACCGCTTAAGCGCGGCTGGCGAGCTGGCTGAGACGATTTTCGTGATGTCTTCGAAACCATGAACCGTGTCGCCGGGGTTGATTCGCTCTGGCGAGTAGCCGACTTCAAAGTCGCTCCCGCAGGTCAAACCAGACTTCTCCTCCAGTATGGGAACCGCGATTTCCTCTGTCGCGCCGGGATAGACTGTTGATTCAAAGACGATAATTGCGCCACTTTTCATATGGGAGCCAACAATCGCCGCCGCTTTCTCCAAAGGCGACAAATCCGGACGTTTCGCTGAGTCCACAGGCGTGGGCACCGCGACGATGTGAATATCGGCGCGGGTGATGTTTTGGGCGTCGCTGGTGAAGCTTATGCCGGATGAGTTTAAATCGGGCTGCGACACGGACGCAGTTCTGTCATGGCCTGCGACCAGTTCCGCGATGCGTCGTTCACTGACGTCGAAGCCAATGACTTCATAGCCGGCTCTGGCGAAAGCTACAGCGACCGGAAGTCCGACATACCCCAGGCCGATGATGGAAAGCGTTGGACGAGGGTAAATTGGCTTGGTCATAGCGTTCCGCCGCGCGTTTATTTAATGAAGACGCGCCCCCGAAAAGAGGACGCTCGTGAGGTGTTTGCGAGGTTTCAAGAGCGTTGGCAAGTTCATATTTGGCTCATTTTGAATTATCAGGATGAGCCAAAAGGAAATGCAGGCCTTGCTGGCGTTAGCGGGCCAGTAACTCGGCGAGGAGCGGGCGCAACTCTTCCGCCAGTTTCGCGTCCTCCAGACCGAATGCTATATTGGCGGAAAGAAAACCAGCCTTCGAGCCGCAATCGTAAGTTTGCCCTTCGAAGCGCAAGGCGAAAAACGGGTCGCTTTTCATCAAGGAAAGCATGGCGTCCGTAAGTTGGATTTCTCCGCCTGCGCCTGCGCCTTGTTTTTCAAGAAGGTCGAAAATTTGCGGTTGTAGAATATACCGGCCATTGATGAACAGATTCGACGGGGCGGTTCCCTGCGCCGGCTTTTCGACCATATTGGCGATGGGCATGACTTTCTGGTCGTCGATGCCGTTGACGTCCACAATCCCGTAGTTGTGGGTTTGGTCATGTGGAACTTCTTCCACGGAAATGATGTTTCCCCCATGCTTTTCATAGGCTTCGACCATTTGGGCGAGGCAGCCTTTTTGCGCTTTCATGATCATGTCCGGAAGCAAAACGGCGAAGGGTTCGTTTCCAACGATGTCGCGGGCGCACCAGACCGCATGGCCAAGGCCAAGAGGAGCTTGCTGACGTGTGAACGAAGTGCTTCCCGGTGTTGGACGAATTTGTTCAAGGAGGTGAAGAGCTTTTTCCTTGCTGCGTTCGCGCAGAGTTTCTTCAAGCTCATAGGCGATGTCGAAATGATCTTCGATCACGTGTTTGTTGCGGCCGGTGACGAACACGATGTGCTCTATGCCAGCTTCACGGGCTTCATCTACCACATATTGAATGATGGGCCTGTCGACGATCGTCAGCATTTCTTTTGGAACGGCTTTGGTCGCAGGGAGAAAACGTGTGCCGAGACCGGCGACTGGTAGAACAGCTTTACGAATCGACGTTTTCATTCGGTTGAGTATCCTTGAATAGATATGATGCAATGTCGAAAAATCATCGATGTTTACCTATTACGTATGTCACCATAGATAACATCATTGAGGCGTTATTGTTCCCGAATGGATCAGGTTTGCCCCTGAAAGATAAATAAAACTTTAGGTTTCATAATTTGTTTTGGTCATAATTTACGCGCAGCCTGAAGCGGATTTTTGGCGTGGAACGCGCGCCATGGGAGAATAAGGCGCGCGCGAACGAATATACTATTAAATTCTCATAGTCAGGGCTCCGCCGCGATCATCGGTTGCAGGGGAACCTCAAGGGGAGTATTGACATTTAGCTTTATTCGCCAGCTCCGAGGATCCTATATGACACCTTCATCCGCTGCTTGCTCCAAAAGGGTTGAAATCGCAGATGTCGCGTTTGATAATTCAGCGCCTTTCTCGCTTATTGCGGGTCCATGTCAGATGGAAAGCCGGGAACACGCCCTTGAAATGGCGGACGCGATTAAGCAAATCGCCGACCGGCTCAATATCGGACTGATATACAAAACATCCTTCGATAAGGCTAATCGCACGAGTTTGTCGGGGCGTCGGGGAATGGGGCTGAAGGCGGGTCTTGAGGTGTTCGCCGAGATTCGGGAGAAATACGGTCTACCGGTTCTGACCGATGTTCATGAAGCCGGCCAATGCGCGCCCTTAGCGGAAGTTGTGGATATTCTTCAGATCCCCGCGTTTTTGTGCCGGCAGACGGATTTGCTGGTGGCCGCAGCGAAAACCGGTCGTGTGGTCAATGTTAAAAAAGGTCAGTTTCTAGCGCCTTGGGACATGAAAAACGTCCTGGCGAAAATAGTGGAATCGGGGAACCCCAATGTGATGTTGACCGAGCGCGGCGCGTCTTTCGGGTATAATACTCTTGTCTCCGATATGCGCGCTCTGCCGATTATGGCGCAAACAGGCGCTCCTGTGATTTTTGACGCGACGCATTCGGTTCAGCAGCCCGGCGGTTTGGGCGGATCATCTGGCGGAGATCGCGCGATGGTGCCGGTTTTGGCGCGCGCCGCCGTTGCGGTCGGCGTCGCCGGTCTGTTTATTGAAACCCATCAAGATCCAGACAACGCGCCCTCTGACGGACCTAATATGATCGTTCTCAAAGATCTCGAAATGTTGCTGACACAGCTTCAGGCTATTGATCGGGTTGTGAAGGCTTGAAGCCGCATTTCAGTAAATTTGCCTAACCCTGTCAGATCATTTGCATAGCATAGGCTTTGCGTGAAACTGGCGTTATAAAAAGGAAAATTTCATGACAGCAATCGTTGATATCGTGGGCCGGGAAATCCTCGATAGCCGGGGAAATCCAACTGTTGAAGTTGACGTTTTTCTTGAGGATGGGGCGTTCGGACGTGCGGCCGTTCCATCTGGCGCGTCAACGGGCGCGCATGAAGCGGTTGAATTGCGCGACGGCGGCGCGCGCTATTTGGGTAAGGGCGTGGAGAAGGCGGTTCGCGCCGTAAATGGGGAAATTTTCGACGCGATCGGCGGCGTTGACGCAGATGATCAGAAAAAAATCGATGAAACGTTGATTGCGCTCGATGGAACGCCCAATAAGGCGCGTCTTGGCGCAAACGCTATTCTTGGCGTTTCGCTGGCCGTGGCCAAAGCCGCGTCTGAAAGCTGCGCATTGCCGCTTTATCGTTATGTGGGCGGCACGAACGCGCACCTTCTGCCGGTTCCGATGATGAATATCATCAATGGCGGAGCTCATGCCGACAATCCGATCGATTTCCAAGAATTCATGATAATGCCGGTTGGCGCGTCTTCTTTTTCGGAAGCTTTGCGCATGGGCGCCGAAGTGTTCCATACGCTGAAGAAAGCGCTGAAAGACGCAGGTCACAACACCAATGTTGGCGATGAAGGCGGTTTCGCGCCTAACCTGGGTTCAACAGACGACGCTATCGGCTTTGTTATGAAGGCGATTGAAACTGCGGGTTTCAAGCCCGGCGATGATGTCTATCTGGCGTTGGACGCGGCTTCGACGGAATTTTACAAGGACGGAAAATATCACCTCGAAGGCGAGGGGAAAGTTCTTGGCTCTGACGAAATGGCTCGCTATCTGGATGACCTGATCAGTCGTTATCCGATCATTTCCGTTGAAGATGGAATGGCGGAAGACGACTGGGATGGCTGGAAAGCGTCGACGGAATATTCCGGCGGAAAATGCCAATTGGTCGGAGATGATTTGTTCGTCACCAATTCTCAGCGCCTGAGAAAAGGCATTGATATGGGCGTGGCGAACTCCATCCTTATCAAGGTCAACCAGATCGGCACCTTGACCGAGACGCTGGACGCCGTCGAAACTGCCCATAAAGCAGGCTATACGGCCGTGATGTCGCATCGTTCGGGCGAGACGGAAGATTCGACGATCGCTGATCTTGCAGTCGCCACAAACTGTGGCCAGATCAAAACAGGCTCTTTGGCGCGCTCGGACCGGCTTGCAAAATATAATCAGTTGCTGCGTATCGAAGAGGCTCTCGGCCCGCAGGCGCGTTATGCTGGTCGATCTATTTTGCGGGGCTAAAATTTAGCGTATTAACGTAATCAGGATAAAGGCGGCTTTTCAGCCGCCTTTATTTTGTGTTGTCGCCATTTCTCGAATGGATTTTTCACTCTGACGTGGGCGCGCTGCGTGTTTCTTCCGCATGACGTATGGCTGCGGCCAAAGTGTCGGCGTTTTCTGCGCCCATTAACGCAAAACGTTTGTCGATGATGAAGCAGGGAACGCCGGTGACGCCCATTTCCTGCGCGTGCTTGATTTCACTTGCGGTGGTGCGCGTGTCCGAATCTGTCGGCAGAAGCTGCTCCACGAGATCGTGCTCCATTCCGACCTCTTGCGCCACGTCGATGAGCGTTTGCTGCGCGCTCAAGTCCGCTCCTTCAAGAAAGTAGAGTTGGAAGAGACGCTCAACGACTGCTTCTTGCAAATTGTCAGCCCGAGCCCATTTGATCAGGCGATGGCAGTTCATTGTGTTGGGGGAAATCTTTATTTTATCGAAAGCGAAATCAATGCCCTCATCCGCGCCCGCCGCGCGGATGGTTTCATAAAAAGAGGTCGCCCGCTCCGCGCCAAATTTTTCAACGAGGTATTGCTGGCGGTCCTTTCCCTCTGGCGGCAAGGTCGGGTCTAATTGATATGGACGCCAATGAACTTCCACCGCGATGTCAGAAGTCATGGCTAACGCCTTTTCAAGTCTTCTTTTTCCGATATAGCACCAGGGGCACATGATGTCGGAAATGACGTCGATCGTTAGAGGTGCGGTAAGCGTCATGAATGGTCCTTTCTGAGGGAACGCAAGCGAACCATTCGTGGCCCGTCGGTATAATTATTGTCTGATCAAAAAGCGCCCGTATTACGCAAGATTGATAGAATTCGGGCGCGAAGTCGAGGGGCGGCTTCGGATCCACGTAAAAGCGCCACTAGGCCAAGCTTTTGTACATTCACCACCATATCTTCATCGCGGCTGGCGGTATGCGCGATCGAGAACAACATTGCAATGAGGTCTTTGTCGTTGGCGACAGCGTGGAGCGCTTTTTCAGCGCGCCATTCAAGAGCAATTTCATTAAGGTTCAACTCGACTAAAACTTGCCCGCGGCGCTCGCAAGCGTCTTTTAAGTTGTCGTGATAACTTTGGAAAAGAGATTTCTCTAATCCGTCACTTCGAGAAATTGCCGCCAGTCGCGCCCGTGACGCAGATAGAAGTTTATCAGCGATCCGTCGCCGGCGTCCAATCCCTAAAACGCATGACAAGCGCGTGCTTATTTCAAGAATCGAAAGTCCGGGTGAAAGGACGTCCGTCGCGCCGGCGAGATAAAGGTCGGCGATCTCGTCATGTTCGGCGCCGGTGGCGAGAATGGGCAGGGTAATATAACGTGGATCGCTGCGAATTCGGATGATTTCATTCGCCGCTTGTGCTGGAGGGCTGTCAATCATGACGGCTTCGAAATTGCGTTTTTGCATGAACTCATCCGCCATGTCCGTCGTCAAAGCGCCGACGATATCCACATGCGCGGGACAGGCGCGCCGGAAACCTGCGAATTGTCCGCCAAGGCCAATAACCAGCAATCCGCCACTTTTAGCGCCCAAACGGCGTTTTTTGTCTGTAGCGTGAAATCCAAAGACGCGCCGTCTAAGGCGAGCCTCTTCTGTGCGTAGCGCCATACGCAGCGCCATAGCCAGCCGTTTGCAAAGCTCAAGCCGTGGTATGCCGTCTCCCAAAATGACGGAAGCGTTGAAGCCACGGGGCATGGTCGCCTGTGCGCCAAGGCGGATAACCACAGGAACGTCGACGCCAAAAGCATGGCGGAAGGTTTGTACGACTTCAAGCATCGCGCGTTGCTCGGGGTCGGCGTTGTCTTGCAGGTAGATCAGGAAGACGGACGGCGGCGTCCGGCGCGCCAGAACGGCGGCTTTAAAATCCACGCTTCTTGAGACTAAGATTGTTCCCGGAAACCTGTCGATTAAGCCGTTCACCTCTGCTTTATTCGTCAACGTGTCGCTTGCGCCGATGAGAACTTCGGGTGAAAGCATCGGCGCGGCATGTTCCGCTTCCCAGTCCAAATCATCATTGTCGGCGTATAAGGGCGTCATGCAACGGCAACATGAAGGCGTTGCATACGCGCGGCTAATGCGTCTCGGTCAACACGACCGAAAGCTGTGCGCGGTAGTTTTTGTAAGGAAAGTAACCGGTGAGGGATGGCGGTTAGTCCGACTTTGGACGCTTCGAGAAAACCAAAAAAGCTGTCAGGATCTAGAGGCGCGCCGCGCTTGGGGACCAGCGCGGCGTAAAGGCGCGCGCCCAGTATCTCATCCTCAACTAAAAAGGCCGCGCCTTCTTCAAGTCCAGGAAAGGCGCAGTAAAGCTGGTCAAGAGCGGGTAGCCAACGAATTCCTGGGGCAATTTGTCCGGACACGCCGAAGCCCGTCACGCCTTTTTCGCTGAATCTAACAGGCAAGAGCGTGTCGACGAACCCGGCTTTATCCGTTGGTATTTGCACCTTACACGAAGGCCAGGGGGAATTGGCGACCATTGGCCCGCCTAACTTCAGCGTAGGATTGGGCTCGTCACTGTCGAGTGAAATCTCCACCAGTGACGGCGCGTCCGCCAGTTGAGAAGGGGCGCCCACGTTGCCCAACTTGATTGGAAGGGGCGTCTTGGACCCGTCTCGCGACTTCGCGATTATGGCGAATTCGTCCGCTACGTGCAGGTCGGTGACGCGCCGGTTCGTGGCCAGTGGCCGAGGCGGCGGGGAGGAGGGCGCCCAAACTGCGGCGACCTGACAATCCGTATGCAGCTTGCGGTCCAGATTTATCGCCAGCGGCCCGGGGCATAGAACATAGTCCGCCTCGACGCTGTCGACATGATCGGCCAGATTGCGCAACCGGGTCGCATGGTCCAAATGCAATGTGCCGGCGGACATCAGCCAAGGAGTGAGGCCAGCGCCAATTCCCACCATCCCGCAAAGAGAATAGGGTAAAACGATGCGGGCGCCGTCAGTAAGGCCGCTTTCAAGGAATGTCATCAGACCGGCGGCGATCCAATGGTTGTGAGATCTGGCCACAGGCAATGGTTCACCGCTGGTGCTTTGCGCCCATGTGAGGGTGGCTACGTGATCCGCAGGGTTTTTTTCCCGCTGCACTTTTGGCGGTTGCAAACCTTCGCCGTCGTCGCCCAGAAGCGTGGAAAGCTCAATAACGCCGTCCGGCATATTGCTTCCCAGTCCAAAAACAAATCGCAAGGAGAATAGATCGGCCGCGAAATCGCGCGCTTCCTCCCCCAACAATCGCGGCTCGCAGCGATCCGCCGCGATAAAGGCTTTCGCTCCGGCGCGAGACATAGCCTCCAGCACTTCTTTCTGGCGCCAGTGAAGGGGAAGAGGCGCCACTACCAGCCCCGCGCGCAAGGCCGCCAGCATTGAGATGACGGAGTCCACTGTATTGGGCGCTTGCAAACCAATCACATTGTCGGTCGTCAGGCCTACGGCTGCGAATACGCTCGCCAACCGAGAAACTTCGGCGTCCGCTTGAGCATATGTCAAACGCCGGGGCGCTCCCCCGGTCCAATCTGTGCGCAAAGGCGAATCCACCAGCGCGATCCGCTCCGGGTGTTTTTCCGCATTCTTGGCGAACAGCCCGTCAAGGGTGACATGTCCCCAAACGCCATTCTTTGAATGAGCGTCAATGATTTTTTCAGCTGTAAGAATCATTTGCCAAACCACTGAGCCAAGACTGCAATCCCCGTATATCTCTATTCAATCTATGAAAGCCGTTACCTCGTCCACCATAAAGAGCGTAATTTGATACGATATTGTGAAAAAAGCGCGATGTCGATTGCGTCGGACAAGTCGTTTTCACCGGGTTTGTTATTCATTTTCTTCAAGCCACCAAGTGTCGAGCTTTTCGCCGCTAAGAGAGGTTTTTGCAGGGTGCTTGACATTCGCCCATCTGGCCACCCAATTCTCGGGCCGGTGGAACAGGGGAACGATATAATGACCGGAGATCAGCGCTCGGTCATAGGCGCGCACGGCGCTGATGAATTCTTCTTGCGTTCTGGCCGAAAGTAAGGCGTCGATCATCGCGTCAACGGCGGCGTTTTCAACTCCGGCATAATTGAAAGTTCCCTCCAATGTCGCGGAGGTTCCGTCAAAACGATACCGTTGTTCGTTACCCGGAGATAAGGAGCTGCTCAATGTGTTGAGCATCATGTCATAGTCAAAAGTTTGTCGCCGTCTTTGATATTGAGCGGCGTCGACCGAGCGTATATTGGCGTTTACGCCTATGCGTGAGAGTTGGCGTTGGTAGACTATAGCGAGTCGTTCCTGATCCGGGGTCGCTGTCATGATCTCGAATTCAAGCGGTTCGCCGGTCGTTTCATTGCGCATGGCGCCGTCTTTGGCGCTGTACCCAGCAGCTTTGAGCAGCGACATTGCTTCGCGCAAGGTCTCACGTCCGCCGTTTGAGCTAGAAACGGAGTGGGCCTTCCAGGTTCCCGCCATGACTTGCGGATCGACAGAATCGGGGAAGGGGGCGAGAAGCGACTGTTCCCGGACGTCGGCGGGGCGCCCGATAGACGACAGGATGGAATTGTCGAAATACCCGTTCGTGCGTTTATAAAGACCGTAGAAGAGGTTGCGATTAAGCCAGTCAAAGTCGATCAGCATGGCCAGCGCCTTGCGTATCTGAATGTCCTCAAAGACCGGTTTGCGCGTGTTGAAGACGAAGCCTGTAATTTCGGCGGGCGTTTCAAGAGGAAAGCTGTCTAAAATGACGCGTTTTTCCACTACCGCCGGGAAGTTGAAATCCGAACTCCATCTTTTCGCGTCGCGAATGGGAAGAACTGAAACAAGTCCCTTCTTGAACGATTCCTGTAAAGCGTTTTCGTCGCGGTAATACTCCACTCGGATTTCATCGTAGTTGAAACGCCCGGCGTTGATTGGAAGGTCACGGCCCCAGTAATCAGGGTTGCGGCTAAAAACGGTGGAGACGCCCGGATTGACGTCGCTCAAAACATAAGGTCCGCTTCCCAGCATTGGCGTCAATGTCGATTTGTCGAATGTCGCGACGTCTATGTCTTTCTTGGAAAAAATGGGAGAGAGTCCGAGCAATAGGGGCAACTCACGGTCATCGCCGTTTTCAAACGTGAACTTGACCGATCTCTCGCCGGTTTTCTCCATGGATTTAATGCGATTATAGCGAGATCGAAAATGCGGACGACCTTTGTCGCGCAGAATTTCAAACGAGAAAATCACATCTTCCACGGTCACTGGTGAAGCGTCTGAGAAGCGGGCGTTTGGATTGATGCGAAACTCGATCCACTCACGACTTTCGGGCATGCGAACGTCTTCCGCCAATAAGCCGTAAAGACCGAAAGCTTCGTCGTAATTACGTGTGAGCAATGTTTCCTGAACAAGCGGGCCAAATTCAACTTCCGAGATGCCGCGTGCGCTCGACGTTCCTCCTTGAACGATAAATTGGTTGAGCGAATCGAAAGATCCTTGCACCCCATAAGTAATACGCCCGCCTTTTTTAGCCTCTGGGTTGGCGTAGGGGAGGTGCGTGAAGGAAGCAGGTAGCGCGGGGTCTCCGTGCATGGAAATGCCATGTGCCCACGGAACGGATTCATCCGTTAAAGGGGCGGCCATAGCCTGCGGCGGGGCGAGCAGCCCGCCTAAACCGCCAAAACCGCCAAAAACAACGCAAACAAGCATCAAGGAACGCAAGGAGGCTTTCATTAAAATTTGTTTCTCGTTTCCATGGTGGACATAGTATGAGTTTGGCATGTGAATCATTTTGTTAACGTTAACGCACCGAATTTCAACCCGGATAGATCGTTGGTCGCAAGCCCTAGAAATTCAACGCGTATCGCGCTAATGATGATCGCAACGTTAAGTCATCATCGTGCCGTAGTCTCTGGTTAGTTTTTGAGGCTCCGGTTTTAATGAGGGTTCTTATTTCATTATGAAATTTAGAATGATAAGTTGATGGCTGGACCGTTACAACGGATTGCATATTTGAGGACAGACATATTATGACATGTAACTTGAAGCGTCGGTTGGCGAAATGGGGTGTCTCGGCATTGACCGGACTGGTGCTGACCACCGGCGCCGTCGCGCAAGAGGTGCAGGTCGGTGACGAATCACCTTGGGTCAAGGTGTGTAACACCGACCCAAAGGCCAACAAGGAAATTTGCTTGATTACGCAGGAGTTGCGTACGGATACAGGGCAATTTCTTTCCTCCGTTGCGATCCGCGAGATTGCCGGGGAAGCTCGTAAAACGTTGCTGATCGCGGTTCCGCCAGGAATGTTGATTCAGCCTGGTTTGCGCGTTCAGGTGGATGCGGGAAAGCAGGTCGAAGCTAAATATGGAATTTGCTTTCCAAATGCTTGCTACTCGGAAGTCGTTGTCGACGCAGGTTTCGTGACCACTATGAAAAAAGGTGGGAAATTGGTTTTGACGACTTTAAACCAGCAAGCAAAGCCGGTTCCGTTTGAACTGACACTTGCCGGTTTCACCAAGGTTTATGATGGCGCGCCTATCGACGCCGCCGCCTTGCAGGAAAAGCAGGAAAAGCTTCAATCAGAGTTACAAAAGCGGGCTGAAGACGCGCGCCAGAAGCTGATTGAGAAACAGAAGGAAGCAGGGGGAGGCAACTAGGGATTTTTCCCCGTTGTCTCTGGTCCGCTAATACGATAAACGCCGCTTCAATTTCGAAGCGGCGTTTTTGGTTGGAAATTACGCAAAATTTCCGAGAGATAAGAATTTATGGTTTTGTCGAGGAAAGCGCGCGGGCCAGCGCTATGAAGCCTTCGACTGGAATTTCTTCCGCGCGCGCTGTTGGCGGAATGCCGAGGCTTTCAAGAATTTCAATAATATTGGGCGACAGGGCTTTTAGGCTGGCGCGGAGCATTTTTCTCCTTTGGCCGAAGCCCGCGGCGGTAACCCTTTCAAGGTCTTTGACGGAGCAAGGTAAAGGCGCGGCGCGCGGCGTCAGGTGAACGATCGCGGAGGTGACTTTCGGGGGAGGGACAAAGGCTTTTGGCCCAACATCGAACATCAGGTTGGCGTGCGCCCGCCAGCCGCACAATACTCCAAGTCTGCCGTAATGTTTTTCACCGGGAGCGGCGACGATGCGTTCAACCACTTCCCGTTGGAACATTAAGGTGAGTGAGCTCCATTGCGGCGGCCATTGCGGTTCGGTCATCCAGTTGAGCAACAGTTGGGTGCCGATATTATAAGGCAGGTTGGCTATGATCTTAACCTGACGCCCATTGGATATTTCGCGTAAATCCATACGCAGCGCATCCGCCTCTATCACTTGCAGGCGATCAGGATAATGCTGTTGAATTTGTTTTAACGCCGGAAGGCAGCGCGGATCCTTTTCAATTGCGACGACATTTTCAGCGCCAAGCGCAAGAATAGCGCGCGTGAGGCCGCCCGGGCCGGGGCCGACTTCCACGATCGTATGGTTAGCTAAGTCACCAGCCGTCTTGGCGATTCGAGTTGTGAGGTTGAGGTCCAGCAGAAAATTTTGACCAAGGGATTTGCGGGCGTCTAATTCGAATTCCCGAATAACGTCGCGCAAAGGGGGTAAGTCGTCAATTTGGCTCATTCCAGAAAACCTTTGACGGAATCGGGAGCCGACAGAACCGACGCCATGCGCAGTGCGGCGGCGAAACTGTCAGGAAGCGCTTTGCCTGTGCCGGCGATGTCTAGCGCGGTGCCGTGATCTGGCGAGGTGCGAATGAACGGCAACCCTAAAGTCACATTGACGGCTTCGTCAAAGGCCAGCGTTTTAGCGGGGATCAAGCCTTGGTCATGATACATGGCGAGGGCGCAGTCATAAGTTTTTCGCGCCTGCGCGCAGAACATGGTGTCCGCGGGAAAGGGGCCGCTCACGTCGACGCCTTCGCTTTTCAATTGTCGTATGGCGGGAGCGATGATTTCAATGTCTTCGCGTCCCATGCCTCCGTCTTCGCCCGCATGTGGGTTCAAGCCGCACATGGCGATGCGCGGCGACGCCAGACCGAAGCGTCGCTTCAAGTCCCGATCGACAATTCGCGCCGTTTCGACGATGAGTTCCGTGGTCAGGGCGGCGGGAACGTCTTTCAGGGGAATATGAATGGTGACCGGAACCACCAGCAGCTCCGGGCCTGCGAGCATCATCACTGGACGCGCTGGTGGCGCGCCGTTATGACGAGCCAGTTCAGCCAAGTACTCAGTATGACCGGGATGAACGAATCCGGCGTCATACAATGCTTTTTTTTGAATCGGAGCGGTTACAAGCGCGCAAGCTTCGTTGGCTAAAACGGCGGCCACAGCCCGGTCGATGGATTGAAGAACGAGAATAGCCGTGTCGACGCGGATTTCACCTGGGCGGTCAATGATTTCATCGCTTAAGGGAACTACGGGCAATGCGGAGCGCCAAACTGCGGAGGCTTGAGAAAATGTGACCTGTTCAATTGGTACGTTAAGATTGAGGCGCGCCGCACGGGATTCCAGAAATCGTGGCGGCGCCAAAACAGCGAACGGCGGCAAATCGCGCTGCTTTCGCTCCAGCCATGATTTGAGAATTACGTCAGGCCCAACCCCGGCGGGATCACCAAGGGATACGGCGATAGGGCGTTGCGGGTCGGACATGATCAACGATATTCAATCACGGCTTGCCGCTTCAAGTCACGCAGATATTTGCGCGACATTTGCTGACCTTCCTTGTTGCGTAGTTCGTCTTCCATCTCAATGCGAGCGGAAGCGTCGCTTTGAAGTTCGCGCTTGTCGCAAACTGCAATCAGTTCGTAGCCTTTTTCAGTGGTTTGCGGCGGTGTGAGACGCCCCACGGACGTATTCTTCACGTCGTCGATGACGTTACTTGGAATCTCCACCTCAAGTCGGCGACGTATGGGCTGAACCACGACTTCGCTCATTCCGCGCGCAAGCTTGGCGCCTTCGGTGCAAGACAGAAAACGTGAACGCAGATTGTTCACATCTCTTTTTCTTTGAGCTTTAAGAGAGGCTGAAGCTTTGGCCGGAACCACCACGGTGATCGCCTGTAACGCATATTCTATGCTGGTGTTTTTGGTGGTGTCGTCATTTTTTTGCAGCGCCGCAATCACATCGGCTTCCCGAATTTTTACGGTAGCACGAAAACGGGCGCGAATAACCTGCGACCATGCGATCTCTGCGCGCAGACGATCTTTCAAGGTGTTGGGATTGACGCCAGATTGCCGCAAAGCGCCTGTCAGACCCTTGGTGGAGAGTTTAACGCGTTTGGCGATATTGGCGTAAGCGTCGTCGATCTCCGCATCGGAAACGGAAATTCCTATTCGGCGGGCTTCCGCCAGTTTCAACTTGTCGTCAATCAACTCGTTCATGGCTTCGCGCCGCGCCGCCGCGCCGCCGCGCCGGGTGGTCAGGCTTATAAGTTTGGCGCGCTGCGCGATGTCATAAGAAGTTACGGCCTGATCATTGACGACGGCCGTAATTTTGGTTGCGGAGTAAGCATGCGCTCCAGATAGGGTTATGCAAGCCATTACGCAGAAAAAGACTGCAATCACCCGCCTTGAGACACTCATTGTCGCTCTCCACTGCGCTGTATTTTATAAACTAGGTATAACTTGATTCAGTATTGTGCATATCATTCAGGCGATGTGAAGACCGAAGCAAGACGAAACCTTGCTTTCTACTATTCTTGCCCTCAAGCGCGGCGTTTCTTAACCGCGCTTGAAATCAAATATTAATTCGCATTGCTGGATATTTGCGTATCGCCAAGAGTGCGGAAGCCTAAACGCAAGAAGAATGTCCGATCAACGTCCTCGCCATTATTTCGGCTTCGATCTTCTGAATAGGTGAAGGACATCGAAAATCCTTCGTCATCATAACCAATTCCAAGGGCGTCCTGAACGAAGGCGTCGTTTTCAAGATCGTACCTTATGGAGCCAAATAGGCGCCAGTTTTCCTGAATTCGCAGGCTGGTGGCGCCTATGACTTCTTCGCGCGGCGAGTCGATGCCGATGTCGGGTTGTTGTCCGAGAAATGCGTAGGCGATAGAGCCAACGACAGGGCCGTAAACGCCAGACGCCTGAACTTGCGCCCGGCGAACGCTGAAGTCGTTTTCGTCA
This sequence comes from Stappiaceae bacterium, assembly GCA_048265185.1. Taxonomy (GTDB): domain Bacteria; phylum Pseudomonadota; class Alphaproteobacteria; order Rhizobiales; family Stappiaceae; genus JBLXBZ01. The sequence goes on from JBLXBZ010000001.1 coordinate 375,885, forward strand.
AACCGAGCTTGCGCGCCTACTCTGACGCCCATGGCGCTGTCGAGATACAGACTGCCAACGTAATCCGACGCATTTGTCTCCAGCCCCGAATCCCCGGTTGCGTCAATGAGATCTGGTTTGCTGTATGAGTTCTGCCCGGCCAAATGATATGAGCGGCCAAAGAGGGCGCTCATATAGCCGCCATCATTGATTTGCATCTTGTACTTCAGGCCGATATTGGCGCGCGTTCCACCTTCGCTGCGGTCAAACCCAGAAAATTTATCGTATTCAAACAATGTGGTGGCGTCAAAAACGATGCTTTGCGCGTCTTCGTTTGGCAGGGTGCCAATGCCTTGCTCGTCGGGGCGAACAATCACTTGCGCAATCGGCTCAATGATGTGGCTGGTGTCTTTAAAGGTGGCGATGATCGGATAGCTGTATTCAAGCCCCGCCGCCGGCATTAGGCGCCCCACGACGGCGTCGCCGGTCAATGTGGTCACGTTCTTATCGGCGGAAGCGAGGAAAAACACGTCGCCGCGGGCATAGAAAAACGGCGTGAATGTCTGGCCGAAGGAATCTATGAGCGTTCTGCGCCATTCCGCTTTCGCGCTTGCGCGGGTGAAGGTTCCCTCGACGCCGCGGTAGCGATTGACGCCGTTCACGGCGAAAGCGTCCGTCGTGTCACGGGTCAGGCTGGTGAAGTTTGCGAGGAATGACACCTCGCCGCCGGCGATAGGATTGTCGAGGAAATATTGATAATCCAGCACCGGGTGCACATAGGGCTGCTTGTCTTGCAGGTCGGACCCGACCGGCGTGAACGCGCCAATGGGGTCGTGGCCATCGCTGGATGAATCGTAATCTTCCTGCGAAACGCGGAAAGCATAAGCGTTGAGGTCGAAGCGATTGCGGTCGTTCTCCCCCGTCAGAAAGAGTTTGGATACGTCGCCGGCGCTGCCGAATTTCGTGAAATCATAATCTTGCAGGAAAGCGCGGTCGCTGCGGTAGGAAACGTTCCATCCCCATTTCCAGCGTTCATTGATGTCGAATGAGGCTTCGGAGCCGACGACGCCCCGAAAGCGTCTGTCGCCGCTGGAGCCGTCGAATTCACTGGGCCTGGCCTGAATCAACCCACCCGCAAAGATGGAATATTGTCCGTTGGCCGTGCGCTGGCGCCATTCCGCCTGTGGGAGAAAGCCTTGATTGCTGAGCGCCGTTCCCTGAACGAGAAGATCTGTGTGCGGCGAGAGGGCGAAATAATAGGGGACTTTCACGCCCACGCCAAGGCGGCTGCTGTAAACTGCCGAAGGAATCAAGAAACCTGATTTTCTTTTGACCGTTGGGTCAGGCATGGAGAGATACGGAAAATAGGCTATTGGCTGCCCGAAAAACTCGAAAGAAGCGTCTTCGTAATAGATAACGCGTTCTTCTTGATTATGGACGATCTTGGCGGCTTTGACGCGCCAAAGCGGCGGCTTGCTCGGCGTGGCCGTTGGTTTCGAATAAACGGTGTAAAGACCATTTTCGAACGTCGTCTTGTTCCCGCCTTCGCGCGTGGCTTTTTCGGCGAGGAAATGAGTGCGCTGTGGCGTGTCCACTTGGAGCGCGCCGGCGAACCCGTTTTTGAAGTCGTCGGAAAGTTCGAGAGATTGCGCCGTTATTACGTTTCCGTCCGGCTCGATCATGCGGACGTTTCCGTTGGCGGTCATCGTTCCGTCCGCCCGGTTATAATCTATCCGTTCAGCCTCAAGGGAATACTGGTCATAATAAACCTGCACGGAGCCGACCGCTGAAATGACGTCGCGGTCAAAGTCATATTTCAAATTTGCGGCTTTAAGCAGAAACGGATTGTCAGCAGTGATTTCCGTCTGGGATGGTGCTGAGATTAATCCTTGCGCGTGGATTTTCTCGCCTGACGCGAGATAGAAAAGCGCGCTCGCCAACAGGACGTTAAGCGCAGTCGAACTCAACGCGCGCGCACGAATGCGGCGAGACGGTATGGAAGCGAAGGAAGAACTAGCCGAATTCATCAACCGTCTTCCCGATGCATTAGGATCGTAATCCCCATGAGTACTCCAAAAACACCCGGCGCCCACGCTGCGACTAATGGAGGAACAATTCCCGCTCCTCCCAAATCACGTGCGAGCTCAGACAGAACGTAAAGCACGAAGCCGGACAGGATTCCACCCAGAATCAACCGACCGACCCCACCAAATCGTGTAACACGAAGAGATACTGATGCTGCAATTAAAACCATTGCGGCCAAAAGAAGCGGTCTGGCCAGAAGCGTTTGATATTGCAAGCTATAGCGATAAGCAGGTAACCCGGCCCGTTGAGCCAGCTCTATGAACCGCGGTAAACGCCAAAACGCGATCGATTCGGGCGAGGCGATGCTCTCTTGTACCTCCGTTTTGGTTAAAAAGGTGCTCACGGAGTAATTCCCATAAGTCTGTGGATCACTTGTGGTGGTGTAGACGGTCGCGTCGCGCAAGTTCCAACGCTCATTATGCAATAAAGCTTCTCTGGCCTCAATTCGCTCTTCGAAGCGCCCGTCTTTTCCGAAGGTGAACAGGGTGACCCCCAGCAACCTTGCTCCGCGATCCACCATGCTTTGAGCGTGCAGCACCGACTCGCCATCGTACCCATCCTGCCGCAGCCAAACGTCTTCGGTGGTTTGTAGAAGAAAACTTTCCTCGCGGCCGAACAAGCCGGAAGCGGCCATGTCGGATTGATTGCGCAGATAGACGGCGAGGGGATTATATACGGTGATCGTTAAAACCCCGAGCATGAGGCCAACCAATAGGGCCGGGGTGATGAACTGCCAGACGGAAATGCCGGCGGCTCTGGCGACGACGAGCTCCAGCGATCGGCTGAGAGAAAGAAAGGCGGCGATGGAGCCAAATAATACCGCAAACGGCACGACTTGCTCCAGAAGCAGCGGGACGCGCAACAATGAAATCAGTCCAACGCGTATAATTGAAAAGCCTTCTCGATCTCCGCCGCGCCGCACTAGCTCCAGAAGGTCAAAGATAAAAATCAACACCGCCGCAAACAGAAACAGGCCAAGAATAGCAGTTAAAAAGCGGCGGGAGAAATAAAAGCCAAGGGTGCGGCCGATCATGTCAAACGTCTCACGATTTCACGCTTGAGCGGCGGGATTGATAATATGCCTCGATCCGCTCAAAGGTATGTTCTGCGTGGTGTTGCAAAACACGGACCCAAAGCGGCGTTGTTGAGGTCATGATGGCCCAAATCGCGAGACCCGCGCCTATAACAGGAACGAGATATAGCCCGTACACAGCATCGGGAAAAGCTGAAATTAATGTCATGGCGCCAAATCCGGCGGTTCGAAGCGCGACGCACGCCACAAGAGAGAATAATACGGACAGATTTTGGCTTTGTCGTGTGGTTCTCGCCTGACCCAGAAAGGCGAAAACGATTAGGGCGAAAGCCAGTGGATAAAGGGGCTGGCTCAAACGATCATGAAACTCTCCGCGGAAATTATCGCGTTTTTCAATAGCGTAGTCATCGGTGTCGGTGAGCAGGTTCCAGGTCGCCCGTTCGCTAGCTTTATATGTCGGCGTCTCGGCTTCAGGGATCATATTTGAAAGATCGAAGGCGTATGATTGGAAGCGAACGATCGACATGGCGCCGTCTGATTTATTGCGCCGTTGTATCGTGCCGTCCTGCATCACCAAAAGCGTTCTGTTCGCCGCTTCGATAATTCTGCCTCGCGCCGCCTCGTAGGTGAAATTCGTATCGGGCCCGCGCTCGTCGTTTAGCAGCAGCCCGTCAAGTTGTCCGTCGCCTGAACGGTTGCGAATGTGGAACGTCAGGCCGTCTTCGACCTCGATAAACCGTCCGGGCTTCACGATATTCGCGACGAGATCCACGCGCACGCGGGTTATTTCGTCGCGCAGTGAAGCCAGTCCTGCGGGGGACACTTCAAGGGATAAAACGCCGCTGAGAACGGCGACTAAACTAGCGAAAACCATGACTGGCTTTAGTAATATCGCGCGCGAGGCGCCCGAGGCGCTGACCACGATCAGCTCGCTATCGTTGGAAAGAGCGTTGAGGATGATCGTCAAGGCGATCAAAAGAGCGAATGGCGCGACGATGACAACCAGAAATGGCATTGCCATCATTGTGATTTCGATAAATTGAAGGATTGTCTGACCTTTTGACGTGACCAGATCCAGCTGGCGCAAAGCTTGCGTCGCCCAAACGACGCCTGTCAGCGCTGCAAGGGTCATCAGAAAAGCCACCAAAAGGCGCCGCAGCACATAACGCTCGAAGGTTTTCATATGCACTCAAGAGGTTTCGAGTGTGATGTGAGACACTCGGGAATATTAAAAATTCACTTTTCTTATCAATTCATATTTAAGCGTTTTTCAGTAAAAAAACACTCAATAAGAATGGTTGATGGTTTATTGACGAATGTCGGCGCTTGTTCGTAGGCGCATTGCGGGCCATTCTCTTGCTTGAGCCATCGATTTCATATTCGACGCCTGACGTTGATTACCTAAACAAATGAGATGTGAACATGCCAACTCTTCCACAGATATCGTTCTCAAAACTCTCCGCGTCAACCAAAGCGGCGACATTTGTCGTTTTTGTCGACAGCGAGTTGAAGGCGGGGGCGCAGTCCGCCGCTTTGCTTGAGGGCGTCCCTGATTTGATTGAACGCGCCGCAAAAGCCTCTGGCTTTAACGGCAAGGCGTTGTCGGTGATGGATTTGATCGCGCCGGCGGGATTGGATTGCGAGCGCTTGCTGGTGGTTGGTCTTGGAGAATCTGACGCATTGGACGAGCGGCGATGGCTCAAGTTCGGCGGCGTTGTAATGGGCGCATTGACCAAGTCAAAGTTGGAGAAAGTCGCGGTTTGGCTTGAAGCGCCCACTGGCGAGGTTTGCGCGGAGTTCGCCGGCGCTTTCGCCAGTGGTTTGAAGCTGCGCGCTTATACGTTCGACACATATAAAACCAAGAAAAATGATGAGGATGGAAAACGCGCCTCTTTGAAATTCGACATCGGCGTTGAAGATCTGAAAGCTGCAAAGAAAGTTTGGAGTGAGGCGGAGGGCGTGTGCGACGGCGTGTTGTTGGCGCGCACCTTGGTGAATGAGCCGGCGAACGTGCTGACCACGGTTGAGTTCGCCAAGCGCGCGGCGGAACTTGAATCTTTGGGCGTTGAAATTGAAGTCCTTGAAGAAAAAGACATGAAGAAGCTGAAGATGGACGCGCTTCTGGGCGTTTCTCTTGGCTCTTCCACGCCGCCGAAAATGGTGATCATGCGCTGGAATGGCGGCAAGAAAGGGGACGCCCCTGTTGCTTTCGTCGGTAAAGGGGTCGTTTTCGACACTGGCGGAATTTCCATTAAGCCCGCCGGCGGTATGGAGGACATGAAAGGGGATATGGGCGGCGCCGCCGCCGTAACTGGCTTGATGCATGCGCTGGCCGCTCGCAAGGCGAAGGCGAATGTCGTGGGCGTGATCGGCTTGGTGGAAAACATGCCGGATGGCAAGGCTCAGCGTCCCGGAGACATCGTCAAAGCTATGTCTGGCGCGACCATTGAAATTCTGAATACGGACGCTGAAGGTCGTCTCGTTCTGGCGGACGCGCTTTGGTACACGCAGGATCGCTTCAAGCCAAAGTTCATGGTCAATCTGGCTACGCTGACAGGCGCTATTATCGTGGCGTTGGGAAATCAGCACGCGGGCTTGTTTTCCAATAACGATGAGCTGTCTGAACAGTTGTTGCAGTCTGGTCTTGCTACAGATGAAAAGGTCTGGCGTTTGCCGCTGACGAAAGAATACGACAAGCTGATCGACACGCCTAACGCTGATGTGAAAAACACCGGTGGACGCAGCGCTGGTTCAATCACCGCGGCGCAATTCCTGCAGCGTTTCGTCAATGACGTGCCATGGGCGCATCTGGACGTGGCTGGAACGGCGATGAGCAGTCCGAAAAGTGAAATCAACCGTTCATGGGCTTCCGGCTTTGGCGTTCGGTTGCTGAATAAACTTGTTAAAGATAATTATGAGAAGTAATTCAATTGGTTAAATAAGTTTGTTTATCTTGTGAATTGAAAAAGGGCCGTAACGGCCCTTTTTTGTTTTAATAACAGTTTCAATCAAAAGCATCGTTGATTATTTGAATCTCTTTTGTGCTGTAAGTTTTTAATATTAAAGGATTAATCTGTGACGATCTCGACATCGTCGCGTCCACCCCATTCTGACCATGAACCATCATAAACGGCGCTTTCGCCAAGCCCCGCCTCCAGCAAAGCCAGAGAAAGCACGGCGGCGGTGACGCCAGATCCGCATGTGGTGACGATGGGTTTGTCGGCGGTGACGCCTGCTTGGTCAAACGCCTTTTTCAACGCGTCAACGTCGCGCATTTTGCCGTCTCGAACGACTTCGGTGAAAGGTAGATTAAGCGCGCCGGGCATGTGACCTGAACGCAGTCCTGCGCGCGGCTCTGGCGCTGTTCCTGAAAATCTCGCGCTTGAGCGCGCGTCCAGAATCTGCATGGAGCCGTCGGAGGTGATCGTTTTCATGTCGGCGAGGTCACGAACAAACGAATGATCAAGACGGGCGGTGAAGTGGCTTTCGGAGCGTGCTGGCGTTTGGTCATCCGTGGCGCGGCCTTCGGCTATCCATTTTGGAAGTCCGCCGTTCAGCACATAGACGCGGCGCGCTCCGAAGGCTTTGAATGTCCACCATACCCGAGGCGCGCAGTAAATGCCGTAGCCGTCATAGACTACGATGGTTTGGCCGTCTCCAATGCCAAGCTTACGCATTTCTGAAGCGAAAACATGAGGTTGTGGCAGCATATGCGGCAATGGGTTATCGCTGTCGCATATGGCGTTAACGTCAAAAAACACGGAGCCGGGAATATGATTTTCAAAATACTCCGGTTTGGCCGCGGGGTTGTCGAGAGGCGGCATCCAGGCGTTCACCACCACCACGTCGGGGGCGTCAAGATGATCTGCAAGCCATTGGGTTGATACAAGAGGCGACGTTGTCATGAGCTGTCCTGACTGTGTGAGGGCGCTTTTCGTGGTTCAGTCTTCGAGACGAAGGCGCACTCGGCGGTTCTGCCGGCCTTTTTTCTCGATTTTCGGAATAGAAACGGTCCCGATTTCGCCGGTGTGCCCCACGTGAGTGCCGCCGCAGGGTTGCAAGTCCACATCGGAGCCAATTCGGACCAGACGCACTTTGCCAAACCCCATGGGCGGCTTGACGCTCATGGTTTTCACGAGACCGGGATTAGCTTCCAGTTCTTCGTCCGTAATCCATTCGGTGGTGACGGGGTGGTCGGCGCTGGCGATTTCATTCAAACGCGCAGCGATGTCTTCCTTGTCCAGACTTGCTTCGGGCAGGTTGAAGTCCAGTCGTCCTTCGCCTTCGCCGATTTGCCCGCCGGTGACGGGATATGGAAGAACCACGGATAAGAGATGCAGCGCGGTGTGAACGCGCATTAATTTATATCGCCGCGCCCAGTTGATATGGGCCACCACTTTGTCTCCGGGCTTGAGCGTTGGCGCATCTTCCGCAGGCACATGAACATATTGGCTTTTATCGTCGCCGAACACGGTGGTTGCTATTTTGACGATGACTCCATTTTCACCTTCCAGATGACCGTCGTCGCCGGGCTGACCGCCGCCGGTTGCATAAAAAATTGTGCGGTCAAGCAGGATTCCGCCGCGCTCATTAACGTGAACGACTTGGGCGTCGCAGCTTCGCAAGTAGGCGTCATCGCGGAAAAGGGGTTCGCTCATAGGGACTCGCTTCGTGTTTATTGGGAGTGAGAGCTGGCGGAACCGATTGCACGGTGTGCGCCGGCGTTGGCCTAACTTAAATGGAAGGCGCTCTTGCGTTAAGCAACTTCAAGGCGAAACCGGCCATGATGCTGGCGAAAATCCAATCGAAAACGCGCATCACCTTTGGTGACTGACGTAAAAACCGAGATATGGCTCCAGCGAAAACGACCATGGCCAAACAACAAGGCAGGGCGAGCAAAACAAAATAGAACCCGAGAAACAGAAGTTTGGCGGAGGCGTCCGGATCATTTACGCTTATAAATTGCGGCAAGAAAGTTATGAAAAACAAGACGATTTTCGGATTTAGCAAGTTGATTCCGAAACCGCTCGCCCACACTCGCATGAAGCTTTCGCGCTGATTTTTTCGCGGGTCGAGGGTCAGAGCGGAACCATGACGTATTGCTTGAACCGCGAGCCAGAGCAAATAGGCCGCTCCGAAAATCTTGATGACGTAAAAGGCGATTTCAGATGCGGCGAGAAGGGCGGAGAGACCAACCGCGGCCAATAGCGAATGCGCCACCAGACCGCTGGAGGCGCCTAACACCGCCGCAACCCCGGCTTTCTGGCCCAGAGTAAGCGTTTTACTCATGAAAAGGGTCATGTCGGGGCCAGGGGTGATGATAAGAACCAGAGCGGCGATTGTGAACGCCGCTATGACGCTTGGGTCGGGTATGAATGACATGGGGTCGCGCGCGCCTTCTCTGGAGGTTCGGTTGAGCGAAGACTAGCGCAGCGCGCGTAAATTTCAATGGCGCTTTCAGTGGCGGTTTGGCGGAAGGTGGCGGGTTATAGAATGGGCGAGAAAATGCGCGCGCCCTGAGCGAGAACCCGGAACGCATATGCCCGTTGATCCAGTTCGTTAGGTTCGCTTTGCCGCGCGTTTTCGAAATCTTTCTCCAGCATGTCCGAAACCTGTTTGATCATGCGCTCGCATGTAAACCAAAGCGTGATTTCAAAGTTTATCCGGAATGATCGGTTATCAAAGTTCACGGTGCCGACGGACGTCAATTCGTCATCCATTAATACGACTTTCTGATGCAAAAAGCCGTTCTGATAACGGAAAACTTTTATTCCATGACCAAGCATGTCGTCGGCATGGGCGTGACTGGCGAGCCAAACCAATCGGTGGTCGGCTTTTTCGGGAAGCAAAATTCGAACGTCGACGCCGCGCATGGCTGCGGCGTAAAGGGCGGTCACGACATCCATGCCCGGAACGAAGTAAGGACTGACGATCCAGAGACGTTTGCGCGCCCGGGAGATTACTTCCGTGAAGGCGATGGAGCAATCTTCTAGGGTGTCCGCCGGACCTGTGGGCATGACGAGCACCGACTGGTCGCCCGGCGTTGAGAATTCCTCCGGCACATCCATTTCCAGTGGATCTCCCGTCGCCCAATGCCAATCTTCGGCGAATGAAAGCGCGCAGGCGATGGCCGCCGGACCTTGAACCCGAACATGAGTGTCGCGCCAATGCCCTAGGTGAGGATCAAGACCCAGATATTCATCTCCCACGTTATGCCCGCCGACCCACGCGGTTTCTGCGTCTACGACAACGATTTTTCGGTGGTTACGGTAATTTAGACGCATAGGGCCGAGTAAGCGTAGCATTTTATGGCGGTTGTTGAAGCCGCTGACCTGAATGCCCGCCGCGCTCAGTTTTTCGATGTAAGAATTGGAGAGGCTCTTGGAGCCTATGTCGTCATAAAGGAAAAAAACCTTTACGCCTGCGTTCGCTCGCTCGATCAATGCGTCGGCGAGACGCCGGCCAAGACCGTCGTCCCGAACGATGAAAAACTGCACGCATATTGAGCGCTGCGCATTTCTTACGCCGCTCAGGATCGAATCGAAGGTCGCATCGCCGTCGATCAGAAGCTTGACGTCATTGCCGCGTAGAAAGGGGAGGTGAGAAACCTTGGTCAGAACGGGCCATGCGTCGCTGGCCTCATTGTCGGAGAGTTTTAAGTCTCTGGCGTATGCTTCGCGCTCAAAACGTCCAGAAAATCTCTGGATGTCGACATAGTCGTCAAAACGTTTCCAGCCAAGAATGAGATAGATGAACACCGTAGGGAATGGAAAGAAAATCAGCGATAAGAGCCATGCGATGGTCCCTTGAGAGGTGCGACTGTACATAACCTCTCTTATCGCGCAAGTGATCGCCATTCCATAAAGGGTGACGGTTATGGCGGCGATCAAATGAATATTGCGCGCGAAAATATCGACCAGCGATACGGATTGATCAATCTGTTCGATACCCATAGTCCTATCTCAATAGATCATCATTACACGAAAGGTGGCGTGACGTCTGCTTTGTGTTCTAACCACGCCGGAACGGGCAGGTCTTTTGCGCGTAGAAATGCAGGATTAAAGAGTTTTGACTGATAGCGCGTACCATAATCGCAAAGAACTGTCACGAGGGTATGTCCCGGTCCCATTTCCCGGGCCATTTTTATGGCGCCGGCGACATTGACGCCTGAAGAGCCGCCAAGGCAAAGACCTTCGTTTTCCAGCAAGTCGAATACGGTTTGAACTGCGTCGCGATCCTCTATTTGAAACGGCATGTCAACGCGCGTTCCTTCAAGGTTGGCCGTGATCCGTCCTTGGCCGATTCCTTCCGTGATGGAAGAACCTTCCGATTTCAACTCACTGTTCTTGTAATAATTATACAGGGCGGCGCCCATTGGGTCCGCCAGACCGATTTTGATGTCGCCTTTACGTTCGCGCAAGCCAGCCTCCACGCCGGCGAGGGTGCCCCCGGAGCCGACCGCGCAAATGAATCCGTCGATTTTTCCGTCCGTTTGCGCCCAGATTTCAGGCGCAGTCGTTTCGGCGTGGGCGCGCCGATTGGCGGTATTGTCGAATTGATTGGCCCAAATGGCGCCATTGGGTTCGCTGGCGTTGAGCTCTTCAGCCAAACGACCGGATAAGCGCACGTAGTTGTTCGGGTTTTTGTAAGGCGCCGCAGGAACCTCGACCAATTGCGCGCCGGCAAGTCGCAACATGTCTTTTTTCTCCTGACTTTGCGTCTCAGGAATAACGATTACCGAGCGAAAGCCAAGCGCTCGCCCAATGAGCGCCAAACCAATTCCGGTGTTTCCGGCGGTTCCCTCCACGATAACGCCGCCGGGACGCAGCGCGCCGCGCTCTATCGCGTCGCGAATGATATAGAGCGCCGCGCGGTCCTTGACCGACTGTCCGGGATTCATAAATTCGGCTTTGCCGTATATTTCGCAACCGGTAAGCGCGGAAGCTCCCTTCAAACGAATGAGCGGCGTGTCGCCAATGGCGTCGACAATGGAGTTCTTGACGGTCATAAGAATGTGTTCTCTCATAAGCTGAACGGGTTGCCTTTGAAGGTATGTCGAGCTTCGCTGGGGTTCAAGCGAACCCATTCTCAGATCGTGAGCAAAGTTAGATTGAATGCGCCCTGATTTTAAATTTCAAGGATACAATATCTAGTTTCATCGAGCTTCAGGCCGATTAACGCGTTCGCCTTATTGGGGTTTGATGAAGGTCATTTGGCGAACGTCAATGTTCCCAGAGCGAAAGCCCGCCTCGCAATAATGTAAATAAAACTCCCAAAGGCGTTTGAAACGATCGTCAAATCCATTGGTTTTGATTTGGGGCCATGCGTTGATGAAACGCTCGCGCCACACTTTTAGCGTTCGGGCGTAATCTTGTCCGAAAATCAACTGCGATGTGAGCTCCAGACCAGTTCTATTGGCCAGTTCGTTTAATCGCCCCGGCGCCGGGAGCATGCCGCCGGGAAAGACGTACTGCTGGATGAAGTCCGTATTCTCCCGGTAATCGTCAAACATTTGATCTTGAATGGTGATGATTTGCAGACCCGCTTTCCCGCCCGCTTTGAGGCAAGTTCCAAGAGTGTTGAAATAGGTCTTCCAATAAGGCTCGCCCACCGCTTCGAACATTTCGATGGAGGCGATGCGGTCATAAACGCCCGTTTCGTCTCTGTAGTCTTGCAGTTTGACGGTGACCTTCTCCGAGAGGCCGGCGTTGAAAATTCGCTGTCTGGCGAAATCGAATTGTTCTTTGGAGATAGTGAGAGCGGTGACGTCGGCGCCGATGTCACGCGCCGCGAACTCGGCGAAACCGCCCCAGCCGCATCCTATTTCTAAAACGGAGTGACCGGATTGAATGTCGGCGTTCTCTGCGAGGCGCGCGTATTTCTTCTTTTGCGCGTCTTCAAGTTCAATGGCGTCGTCGTCGAAAATGGCCGATGAATAAGTCATCGAGCGATCAAGCCATTTGTCGTAAAAGGCGTTGCCCAAATCGTAATGTGCGGAAATATTGCGCTTGGATCCGGTGCGCGTGTTGCGATTCAGCCAGTGACGCAAACGCATGATTGCGCGAAAAACGGGATTTCCCTGCAAAACGTTGAAGGTTGCGTCGCGGTTCACGCAGAAAAGCTCGAGAAACGTGGTGACGTTTTCGCTGCTCCATTCTCCGGCCATATAAGATTCGCCAACGCCTACGTCTCCGGCGTTGAGGACACGCCGCGCAAAAGCCCAGCTCTTGATGGTTAGCTCCGCGTCTGGCCCGGGCTGACTGCCTATGATTGTGAAATTATTTCCCTCTGGCGTCGTTATCCTTAAGGAGCCAGTGCGCAGGGCCAATGCGCTTTTGAATCCGGCGCGGGCCAGCTGTGGCAAACCGCGCAAGACAGTGTTGGCGTTTTCAGATGTTAGCGTGATTGGTGTCGTCATTAAACCTCCCGCCGTTTTACCGCCGCTTCCTCTCCTCAGGCGGAACCTGATCGGGAGAAAGCGAATTGTGACAAACTGCAGCGCATGAGCTTTGGACAAATGCATGTCTCAAACGCCCGCCGTTGCGACCTTCAGCGCGTCCAAGGCTCTTTGACGTGCTATTTTATGCTCAATTAGCGGCGATGGATAGGTTTCTCCCAATATGATATTGGCGGATTTTAAAACTTTTTGCGGCGCCTCCGCCGGAGAGAATAGATATTTTGTCGGCAAATCTTTCAGCTCGGGAACCCATCGCCGGATATAATCGCCGTCCGCGTCGAATTTTTGCGCTTGGAGAGTTGGATTGAAAACCCTGAAATAGGGCGAAGCGTCAGCTCCGGACCCCGCCACCCATTGCCAGCTGGCTGAATTATTAGCTGGATCCGCGTCCACTAACGTGTCCCAAAACCAGCGTTCGCCTTCGCGCCAGTCGATGAGCAGGTGCTTGATCAAAAAGGAAGCGGCGACCATGCGCACGCGGTTGTGCATATAACCCGTGCTCCATAACTCGCGCATGCCGGCGTCCACCAATGGATAGCCCGTTTGTCCGGCGCGCCACGCGCGCAAGTCGCTTGATGAGCTGCGCCAAGGAAAGCTGTTGAATTTTTGCTGAAAATTTTCCGTAGCGAGATCATTGTGGTGGTATAGCAGGTGATAGGAGAACTCGCGCCAGCCAAGCTCAGACAGAAACTTCTCCTGATTGCCGTCGCTCGCTCCGCTCCGGGCTACAGCCCCGTGGGCCGCATGCCAGATTTGACGTGGTGAGATTTCGCCAAATCGCAAATGAGCGGATAGGTGCGACGTTATGTTTTGGGCTGGGATATCGCGGCGATCGCCGTATTGGTCTATCTTTTCGTCAAGGAAGACGGCCAACCGTTCATGAGCGCCGGCTTCTCCCGGCGTCCATGTTTTACGCAAGCCGCCGGACCAGTCAGGTTTCACGGGGAGAAGCGTAAGTTCTTCAAGCTTTAAACTCTGCACTCCATCGGAGTGAGCTGGGGTGGCGAGGGAGGCTTCGGCTGGAGCTGGAAGCGGCGGCGCGGGATTGTGGAGGTTAGCGTTGGCGCGCGCCGCGCGCCAAAAGGCGGAGAACACCCGGTATCCCGATCCTGAGCCGGTTTGAATTTCCCAAGGCTCGAACAGCAAGTTGGCTTTGAAGCTGCGCGCGTCAACGCCGACCTGACGCAAAGCCGATTTGATCCGTTTGTCTAGGTTGACGCCATGGGGCTCGTATCGTCGGTTCCAGAAGACAGCTTTTGCGCCGGTTTCCTCGACACATTGAAAAAGGGTCCTCTCAGGTTCGCCAGAGCGTATTAGGAGCGGCGTTCCTATCCGTGCAAGATTGTCTTGCAGAGCTTTCAAACTGTGATGCAGCCACCACTTTGAGGCGGCTCCCAGCGGGCGCGGATCGCTTTCATCCAGAATATATATGGCCACTACGGGGGCGTCGGTCGCCAGCGCCGCATTGAGCGCGGGGTTGTCCGCAATCCGCAAATCACTTCTGAACCACAAAAGAGCTGGAGGTGATAAATTTCGCAAAGACGCTATCCCATGATCGTTTCGCTTGAACCTTTCATACGTTCGACGCAAGGAGTAAGATCACTGTCAAGGCCAAGAAATTTATTAGTTTTTTTGATCAGAATTTCCAGTCAGGCGGGCTGACCAATCTTCCACCCGGCGCGTTAGAAGGCGCCTTTCGGCGTAGCGCCGCCATCCATCAGGGAGCAGGCTCAATCTGGCCATTTGCGTCAGTTCATCCCAGTTGAGCGTATCGACGTAAAGAGTGCGCCACAGCCGCTCGATCGTCCACTCCGGCGCTTTGCGTTCGGTGATCTCCAGAAAATCTCCCGCGCGAATATGTCCCGCTTCAATGACCCTGTAGTACCAACCGGTGCGACCGCTTTTCTGAACGCGTTGGGCCATATCTCTGACATTGAAGCGCGTGTTCAATTTCCAACATGGCTGGCGCCCCTGACTGACTTCAATCACAGCGCTTCCCAGCCGAAAAACGTCGCCAATGGAGACGTTCGCTTCATTCAGGCCTGTGGTTGACAGGTTTTCGCCAAATGCTCCAGGTTGTGAAAGCGGGTTCATTACGCCGATTTCGTTCATCCATGTGGCGTAGTGATCGAAATCATAATGATGAACAGCTTTGTCTGGGCCGCCGTGACGCTTGCGGTCGCCTTGTTCGTCGCCTTCAAATCCGTTTTGCGTCAGGTAGACGCTATCATGGGTTGCGACTTTGTCGATGCCGCTGAGAACGTTTTTCGGGCCAATGGGTTTTACTGCGCCGATAAGTAGGCTTTCAAGGCGAATGGGGCGAGACATTGGTCAATGGTCCTGGGGCAAAGTCAACGGTTCGGCGCATTTAACTATTGCGCTGAGAATGAATACGTCATTTATCACAATTTGGACGCTGCGGCGCTCGGGAGTGACGAAGAGAAGTTGGGAAAAGATGGCTATACTGATTTTAGGTTTGGCGTTGTTGGTGGGCGTGCATTTTCTGCCTGTCGTTGGCGACACAAAAGAGCGCCTGCGTCAAACGCTGGGAGACGCCGGTTACAAAATAGGTTTTTCTCTGATCTCGCTTGCGGGCCTGGTTTTGGTCATTTGGGGCTATGGCGCGGCGCGGGCGGAAGGATCTCCGGTATTATATGACCCGCCGTCCTGGACGCGCCATCTGGCGATGTTGTTGATGATACCGGTGTTCGTGTTGCTCGTCAGCGCTTATGTTCCCGGGAAAATCCGGCGAGCGGTCAAGCATCCCATGTTTCTCGCCCTGAAAATTTGGGCGTGCGCTCACTTGCTCGCTAATGGCGATTTGGCGTCGGTCTTGATTTTCGTATCGATTCTTGGATGGGCGGTCGCCGCCAGAATTATCGCCAAGCGGCGCGATCGGTCCTCTGCGGGGGTTGCCGGGCTGGCGAGGGCGGGATATGACGCTCTTGCGCTTGGTCTAGGCCTTGCGATCTATGGTTTGTTCGTCTGGAAAGCGCATTTTTGGCTCATTGGCGTACCAATCATTTGATGAATGTCTGTTCGTTGATGCGGATGCCTAATTCCCGCCACTTTGATAAGGTGAAGGGAGATAGGTTGTTTGTTCGAAACAGATTATTTACTAAACAATAGCTGAACCATTATCATTGCCTCGCTTCGTAAGGAGTGAGAACAATCCAGTCAAACGCCAGGAATTTTTTGCATGTCCGATGTTTTTCGCGAAGTCGATGAAGAAATAAGGCGCGAGCAGTATCGCAAACTTTGGGATCGATTCGGCATTTGGATCATCATCTTGGCGGTCTTGATCGTCGTCGGCACTGCGGGATACCGCGGGTGGCTTTATTGGCGAGACAATCAATCGCAGATCGAAGGCGATCAGTTCTTGCAAGCCGTAGAACTGTCGGAGCAGGGCAAACACGAGGAAGCGCAGGCCATTTTCGCCGAGCTCGCCGCTCAAAGCGATGGTTACGCCGTTTTGGCTAAAATGCGCGCCGCGACGGATCAGGCTCTGGCTGGAAACGTTGAGGCTGCGCGCGACGGCTTTGACGCCGTTCGCCTTGATTCTTCCGTTCATCAGGAATTTCGGGATATCGCCGCGATTCGATCTGGCTATTTGACCCTGGATCTTGGCGCTTTTGACGATGTGGCTGATCGCGTGGGCGCCTTGACGTCAAGCGATAGCCGTTGGCGCTTCGCCGCATATGAAATTTTGGCGGTGGCTGACTGGAGAAGTGGAGCTTTGGAAAAGGCTCGCGAGAACCTATCCAAGATCACGGACGCCGCTGACGCTCCCGCAGACGTGACGCAGCGCGCGCGGGTTCTGCTGGAGGTCATTAATGGTTCGCTGGCGTCGGATCCAGAAGGAAACGCATCGTGATGAAAACTGTCGCAGGTTATAAAGGCGCCATAGCCGTGGCCGCCCTTGGACTCGCGCTTGCGGGTTGCGAGACGGTGTCGGATTACACCGATCCGATCAATCCTTTTAAAAAAGAAGAGAAAACGCTTCCTGGAGAGCGGAAAAATTTATTTGACCAATCCGGCCCGGTTGTTTCAACGACAGGAAAGAGCGCTAAGATTGGCGCTGCGACAGGCGCTCAGCAGTGGACGCAAGCTGGCGGTAATCCTCAAAACAACCCGGGAAACCTGTCGGTGAATATTTCAGGCGTGACGGCGTGGCGCGCCAGCTTGGGTAATTCGTCCGGCGGTGGTTTGTTTTCCGCCAGCGTTCGCACCGCCGCGCGGCCGGTGGCGGGCGCAGGTCGCGTATTCGCATATAAGCAAAACGGCGAAGTCGTCGCCTTGTCGCTCAGCGGCGGCGGGCGTGGCTGGACGAAGTCCCTGCGTCCGGAAGGCGAGAGCGATGTGGGAACCGGAGGCGGCGCCGCTTTTGACAATAATCGACTTTTTGTCGCCACGGCTTATCGCCAGTTGATTGCTTTGGACGCTGGTTCCGGTAAGGTTTTATGGACCAAAGAGCTTAGCGCTCCCGCGCGCGGCGCGCCCACGGCGGCGGCGGGCAAGGTGTTCGTCGTCACTCAGACGAACGAAGTTTACGCGGTGGATCAAAGCGACGGGACAGAGTCCTGGAGTTATTCGGGAATTCCTGAAACCGCCGGCATTTTGGCCTCAGCTAATCCCGCGGTCTCTGGTGACGTGGTCGTGGTGCCGTTTTCTTCGGGCGAGGTCATGGCGATTGACATCAAAAACGGCGAAGCGCGGTGGATTGACGGCGTTGCTCGTTCGTATCGGACATTGGCGGTCTCCGGCATTGCGGATGTGTCGGCAAGTCCGGTCATTTCCGGCGGGGTGGTCTTCGCCACCGGAGTGGCGGGGCGCACCATCGCTGCGAGCTTGAAAACCGGAGAACGGCTTTGGGAGCAAAACATTGGCTCCGTTCATACGCCCGTGGCCTCGGGGGATGCGCTGTTCATGATTGATCTGGACGATAATATGGTGGCGATGGACCGCAAGACCGGCGACGCGTTATGGTCTACGGCTTTGCCAAATGTTGCGGATCGTAAAAAACGCACCAATTGGGCGGGCCCAGTTCTGGCGAATGGAGTTCTGGTCGCCATGTCCGGCGATGGTCGTATGGCGCGCGTAGATGCCGCGACAGGGCGTATTCTGGGAACGAAGGAAACGTCGGTTGACGTTTACGTTAACCCCATAGTCGCCGGCGGGCGTATGTTGGTGATCTCTGGAGACGGAGAGTTGATCGCATTCAACTAAATGCCTCTTACGTATATTATTGCGCATAACACCCCGAAGAGCGAACGCTTTTCGGGGTGTTATGCGCAGAGATGGCATATTGTCGGCTATTGCGCTATGAACAGCCCCTAATGGGCGTAAATGTCATTAAAGTAAAATGACCTGAGAACGCCAAATTGTACCCCGCGTTCCGTATGGCGCGTATCGCGGCGTTACGAAATGACTTGTGTTTTGCTTTCGTATGCAATCATTCGAGAGCTGATTATCCAGGAGACAAGACGTGTCAGCGACCGTCGCTATTATTGGCCGGCCTAATGTCGGAAAATCGACTTTATTTAATCGCCTCGTTGGAAAACGGCTGGCCTTGGTCGATGACACTCCCGGAGTGACCAGAGATCGACGCTCGGGCGACGCGCGACTTGGAGATTTGCGTTTCAGGGTGATTGACACCGCAGGGCTGGAAGAGGCTACGGCCCGTTCGCTTGAAGGACGGATGCGCGCGCAGACGGAAGAGGCTATCACTGAAGCGGATGTGGTTCTGTTCGTGATCGACGCTCGCGCGGGTCTCACGCCGATGGATCGCCATTTCGCCGATCTTTTGCGGCGCAACACCACGCCGGTGATTTTATGTGCGAATAAGTCGGAAGGTAAGGCGGGCGAGAGCGGGCTTTATGAATCCTATGGTCTTGGTTTTGGCGATCCTATTGGATTGTCCGCCGAGCACGGCGAGGGCATGTCGGATCTTTATGACGCGCTGCGCCCGATTGTCGATGCGGCGGAAGAATTGAGCGAGGCTGAGCAGGCGGAAAGCGACGAAGCGCTTACCGATGTTGACGTTGTCGAAGGCGATGAGGACAAGATCATTGAGACCGCCACGGCGCGTCATCCCTTGCGGGTTGCGATCACCGGTCGCCCGAACGCCGGCAAGTCTACGCTCATCAACAGAATGCTGGAAGAAGAACGGCTCCTGACCGGACCGGAGGCGGGGATCACTCGCGATTCCATTTCCGTTGATTGGGTCTGGAACGATAAATATTTCAAAATATTTGACACCGCCGGCATTCGGCGCAAGGCGCGCGTTCAGGAAAAGCTTGAAAAACTGTCTGTGGCTGACGCCCTGCGCGCGGTGAAATTCGCGGAAGTGGTGGTGGTGACGCTCGACGCCACTAACGCGTTTGAAAAACAAGATCTTCAGATTATTGAACTAGTTGCGCGCGAGGGGCGCGCGCTGGTGATAGCCATCAATAAATGGGATCTGGTGGAGGACCGGGAAGAGGCGTGGAAAAAGATCAAGGATGTTCAAGATCGTTATCTGAACCAGATTCGCGGTGTTGAAATCGTGACGATTTCCGGTTTGAACGGTCAAGGGCTGAATCATCTGATGAACGCAGTGATGCGCGCGCATACGGTTTGGAATAGCCGGGTGTCCACGTCGCGGCTCAATCGTTGGCTGGAGGGAGTTTTAACCCATCACCCGCCGCCAGCCGTTAGCGGGAGACGGATTCGTTTGCGCTATATGACGCAGGCGAAAACCCGCCCGCCGCATTTTATTGTGTTTTGCTCAAAGCCGGATAACTTGCCTGAGAGCTATACGCGTTATCTCGTGAACTCCATGCGCGAGGCCTTTAAAATGCCGGGAACGCCTATCAGGCTGTCCTATCGAAAAGGGGATAATCCTTACGCGAAAAAACGGTTTTAGGTGAGAATTCATTCGTTAAAGGCGGCCCAAAGGCCGCCTTTATTTTTCTCGGTCGATCAATCTGAAAACCTCGCCCGAACCAGCGTCGCGGTAGAGGTCCACGCGCTCGCCGTTCCAGTGATAGTCCAGATGACGTCCTTGGCGTGGGCTATTGGCTTTATCGGGATAGAACAGGCCAACGCATTGTCCGCCTGAATCACGCACGCTTGGATAGACGACGCCGTCCGCCCCATTCGCGCGGAGCGCGGCGCCTAGTTCTTGAGAGGCGGAATAATCATTGGGATCTAGAGGCGAGGGGGACGCCGAGCTTGGCGCGGCGGAGGCGGGCGCCGGGGTTAGGTCGTAAAGCTCCGCGCTGACGTTCAGGATGATTTCACGAAATTGCGAGGTCCAGCCGGGGCGTTGGTTGGTCGCTTTCATGAATTGGCCGTGGTGGTGTATCGTTTCAAATAGCGCGGTTTGAAATGTGCGTCCTGCGTAAAGGACGCCGTAAGCGCCGTTGCTGAAGCGGCTTGGCCTGTCGGGGGTGGCGTGGGTGAAGGGCGCCATTAGGTAGCTGGCGCCTGAACCGCCGACCCGCCGATTCGCCGGCAAGAGATCAAGGTTGCCGATTGTCTCCATCAGTCGCGGGTTGGTTTTTTGCTCCGCCGCAAGAAGTAGGGGCCAATCTTCCGGATCGGCGATGTCTTCAAAAAGATCGATCGGAGGATAAAGACTGCGAATGACGCGTACGGCGCCAAGCCAGTCAACTTGCCGAAAACTTTTGTCGTTCACCATCCGCCCCGCGCCGCGTCGAGATAGCGGCGCACCCGCATGAGGTCGGTCAATTCTCCGCCAAGCATTACATCCAACGCGGATCTCCCATTGAAGACCGTATTGGCCGCGCGCATCCATGCGTAGCCCCGTTGCGGGTCGCGAAAGGTCAAACGCAAGGCTTTATGAATTCCCATTAAGTTTGACAAGCGCGCCTTGCCGTCGCGACTGACGCGCCCGACGCCGTCAGACTTCCAGCGTCGGTAAGTTCGCAAACTCAGATCAAGAAGCAGCGCGGATTCTTCATCCGAAAGGCCCCACAATCGAAACAGGTTAACCGCCGCGCGAAACATTGCGCCGGCTTCCGCATCGGAAATTGGTTCTGGCGTGAAAGCTTTTGGATGAACGTTAATCTGGACGACTTCAGTCATGATAATCTCCAATTGGCATTAATGTAATAATTAATCGCCAATTGGCAAGTAGGCATTGATCAATGGCTGCAATTTTCTGTTGCAAATTAGGTCTGTTGGTCGACAACTTCTATAAAAACATGGGTTTAATCGATGGTGAGGCGTTTCGTAATTTGATGAAAGAGGTATTCTGGTTTTTAATCAGACCATATGATTTTGCTTGAAATTGTCTTGTGGCGAACTTTTAAGAGGAGGCTCCTTCATGTGCACTTCACTCCTGTATACGGATAAAAATGGGGCTTCTTACGCCGCGCGCACGCTTGAGTTGCCGATGGAGTTGCCATATCTCATCGCCTATACGCCATCGGGAACGAAATTTGGTTCGCAAGTCACCGGTCATCATGCCTTGGACTTTGTCAGCACTTATTCATTTCTGGCGGTGAGCGTTCCCAATGGAACAATTGACGATCTCAAGGTTGTTGAAGGCCTTAATGAAAAAGGGCTGACGTTTAGCATTCTTGCTTATGCAGGCGCTGAAGGCCCCGCCGATAATTTCGAAAAAACGCAGGCGGTTCTATCGGCTATTGATCTGGGAAGTTGGACTTTGGCGCAATTCGCCACTGTGGCCGAGGTTAAGGCGGCGCTTGATCAGCAGGCTGTTCTTGTTGCGCCTCTTGCGGCCCTGGGAGGTGAAAATCCACCGTTTCATTATACCTTGCACGACCAGACTGGCGCGTCCATCGTTATAGAATATTCTGATGGGAAGCAGTCGGTTTACGACAACCCTGTGGGGGTGATGACTAATGGGCCTGAATTCACCTGGCATATGACGAATTTGAACAACTACACATTTTTCGACAATGTCGAGAAGTCGTCGGCCGAATTCAGGGGGCGAAAATTCGTTCAGCCCGATTCCGGCATTTCAACCGTGGCGCTGCCGTCGTCCAACACATCTGTCGGGCGTTTCGTCAAAGCGGTGTATTACTCTCATTTCACCGAAAAAGCCGCCACGCCTGAAAACGCCATTATAACGCTTTCTCACATAATGAACAATTTTGATCGTCCTCGCGGCGTTTCTCTCGACGTTCGCTCAGAGGCGAGCGCTCTGGATAAAGCGGCGGCTTCCCTGCAGGAGACCCCGGCGGACGCTGGGCCGTCTTACGCTAGCGAATATACGTCCTGGACCTCCATAAGCGATACAAATCGCAAACTCATGTTTCTACGCACCTATGACAGCCTGAATTACATTCAATTGGATCTTGAAAAGCTTTCTTCGTTGAAAGAGAAAAAAATTCTTCCTTTGAAGGCGATCAATTTACCGGGGTCGGATTTTACAGACCGGTTGACTGCAGCCGACGCCCTGACTTAACGGCGAAGGATGAAAAAAATTTCTTCGAGATGGTTTTCATCAATGAGCAATGCGTCGCCTCCAGTGGGCGCTCGTCAATTGGATAATAAGCGAAAGAGCTGGATGAAGCGGAGAATCGGGCGAAGCGCATGTGTGCTCATCACGATGTTGCTTTCAGGGTGTTCTCTAAATGGGGCGCCGACGATCCCTGTGTATGGCGCTTATTTCCCATCGTGGATCGCCTCCGCGGTTTTAGGAATTTTGGGCGCGTTAGTCGTGCGCGTGCTGTTCGTTAGAACGGGCGTCGATGACGTTATTCCGGCCAGGCTTCTCGTTTACGTATGTCTGGCTTTCACCATTGGTTTCGCCTCTTCTCTGTTCTTGTTCGGGCGCTAAAATGAGCATGCTGAAAACTTACGCCAAGAGTAATTTGGGGCGTGTGATCGCGATCGCTATTGTGGCGAGCGCCGTGGTGCTGGGGGTGTGGCGCTATGAACGCGCCAGCGTGAACCTTCTCTCGCAGGAAGTCAGCCTGAGCGCCAATGTCGTGCATATCGCTTCGTCGGTTCCGGGACGGATAGACGTGCTTAAGGTGGCGGAAAATGACAAGGTGGAGAAGGGCGATTTGCTTTTTTCCGTCGACCCGGAACCTTATCGTCTGGCGGTGGCTCAGGCGGAAGGCGATCTTGCGGTCGCCCGTGCGCTCTATGAAACGCAGAAACGCAATATTAGAGCGGAAAGGGCGAACGCCGCCGTCGCCAATCATCAGGTGGCGCGCGCGCAAACCAACTTGCAGCTCGCCGAGCAAACCCTGCGGCGTTTGACGGCTTTGCAGCCCAAGGGATATGTTACCGCTCAGCAGGTGGATGATGCGGAAACAGCCAAGCGCGACGCAGAAGTGAGTTTGCAAGAGGCGCTTGAGCAAACAGTGGCGGCCGACGCGTTGGTTAGCTCCATCGACGCGGCGAAAGCGATGGTGGAGACGCGGGAGGCGGCGTTGGCGCTGGCGCGCCGTGAGCTGGCGAACACCAAAATTTACGCGCCGCATGACGGTCGGGTCGTTGGCCTCACCATATCAACCGGGGAATTCGTTATCACTGGCGAATCCATTTTCACGCTTATCAACACGGAAAACTGGTACGCTACGGCGTTTTTCTCAGAAGTGGAGTTGGCGCCGATCAAAGCGGGCTCCTGCGCCAGCGTTTACGTGATGGCCGACCGTTCGGTCGAGATAAAGGGTGAAGTTATCGGGATCAGCTGGGGGGTGGCGCCGGAAAGTTTGATTAATCTTCCTCGGGGGCTGCCCTATGTGCCGAAGAACCTCAATTGGGTTCGCGTCGCCCAGCGCTTTCCCGTTCGAATAAAACTGGAAGATCCTCCGGAAAACTTGATGCGGGTGGGCGCGTCGGCCGTTGCTGTGATTCATGATGAAAAACACTGCTGACCCATTCTGGAGGCGGATGGCCATTCAGACCTTCGAGGATTTGAAGCCTTTTCCCGGCCGTTTTTCCTTGGCGTCATCCATCGCCTGCATTTGCGCGCTGACGACGGTGGCGGCTATGGTCTACCAAATTCCGGAAGCGGCCATCAGTTGCTATCTCATCATATTTCTCATGAAGGAAAACGCTGCTGAAAATGTCGCTATAGGCTTTGGCGTTATAGTCGTGGTCAGCGTGGTCGTGGTGATCCTTATCGGCATCATTAATTTGACGATCGAGTCCTCGGCTCAGCGCATGCTTGTGATGGCCGTGGCGTCTTTTGTGTTTCTTTATCTTTCATCCGCGACGAAGCTGGGAGAGGGCGGGGGCATCGTCGCTCTCGTCATCGCCTTTGTATTGACCCTTGTGAACGACGTTCCCTTGGGAGAAGTGGCGACGCGCGGGGTATTATACGCGTGGCTCATGGTGGCGACGCCCATGGCGATTATGATTCTCTACAATCTCGCCTTCGGACAAACGCCGCAAAAGCTTTTGCGCCGCGCCCTTTGCGAGCGGTTGGACGTCGCCGCCGCCGCGCTTCGCTCGTCAGCGCCAAGCCAAATTCCGAAAGTGAAAGAGCTCATAGGGGAGGGAAATGGCGAACAGGAAAAACGCATTCTATTGACCCGAATTTTCCATCTCGCCCCCAGTAAGGACGCCAATTGGTTGGCGCAATCGGCGGAGCAGAGCTATAAATTGCTGGTGGCGGCAAGCCAGACGCCTGTAGGTGAGGCGCCTTCGCAGCGCGCAGGTCTTGCGGCTTTATGCGAAAGTCAATCCCGCGCTATCGCCGCTGGAAAAAAGCCTGAGTCGCCGCAATGTGTGGCCGGAGAGCTTTCCTCTTGGGAAGAGCAAATTTTTCAATGCCTTGAAGCGATGGCTGGGAGCGGAAGTCAGGTGAAGGACGCGCCGACGTCAGACCCCTTTCTTTCTCCCGACGCTTTCTCAAACCCTATCCATCAACGTTTCGCGTTGAAGACCACCGCCGCGGCCATGATCTGCTATTTCACCTACTCCGCGATTGATTGGCAGGGCATTCACACCGCCATGATCACCTGCTACGTGGCGTGTCTTGGGTCCGCCGGCGAGACGGTGCATAAGCTCATTTTGCGTATTACCGGGTGTCTGATTGGGGCTTTCCTTGGCGTCATGGCGATTTTTTTTCTGATCCCTCATATGGAATCCGTCGGCTCTCTCGCTTTTCTTGTCTATGGAGCTATCTTGATCGCCGCGTGGGTGTCCACTGGTAATGAACGAATTTCCTACGGTGGCGTGCAAATCGGTTTGGCTTTTCTACTGACCGTTCTGCAAGGTTTTGAACCGAGTACGGATTTGGGTTCCGCTCGTGATCGCATTGTGGGAATATTACTGGGCAATCTTGTGGTCTACTTTATTTTCACTTCCATCTGGCCGGTGAGCGTGACCAATACAGTCCATGGGCATTTGGCTTCGGCGGTGAAAAGGATGAGTGGTCTATTGAAACTTGAGCCAGCGGAACGGGTAACGTCAATTAGCGAAGTGGCGGCCGTGAAGAGCGATCTGAGCGCCGTGACAGACGCATTGGCGTATAGCTCATTCGAGCCGGCGGGCGTCAGACCGTCAAAACGTAAAGTCCTGCAATTTTCCGCTTTCGCTCGTCAGTTGTCGCAGATGTCTTCGCAGATTCTTCTAGGGGAAGGGGACGCCGATAAATTCGCCAAGGATCTGGACCGTATTTCTCACGGAATTGAGGAAACAGATCAAGACCGCGTCCCTGTTTCGCAGTCTGCGCAATGACATAATGTGTCATTGCGTGCTATTCATCATTTTGTGGATGTCAGTCGCCGCCCGGACTTTGTAACAAAACGAGTTGAAATGAATTTCTTCCCCAAAATTTACGCGAGCACGAGAGAGTTTATGTCTCTCACAGCTGTCGGTCTCGTTTGTGGGGGACTAATCGGTTGCGCCAGCGACGCGCTTGAGCTGGCGCCGTCATCGCCTGAAAAACCATGGACGGTGGACGCCAGTCAGTTCAGCGCAGATGATGGGGGTAACGAAAATGACGCACACCAGTCAGCGCTCTCTCGCTTGCAGGCGCCGCCGGCTCTCAAGGCGGGCCATACATACAAACTGCCAGAATTGATTGATCTAGCGCAAAGGAACAATCTTGCAACCCGCAGCGCTTGGGAGATGGCGCGTCAGGCGGCTTTGTCCGTCGGCATCGCCGAGGCGACTTATCTTCCGTTTATTTCCGCCAATGTGATCGCTGGTTCGCATCAAACCGAGGCGCCTTTGCCTGTGCCCATCGGCGCGGATCATAATTTTACCACCTCAGTGAGCGGCGTGGTGCCTTTCGTGGCGTTGCAGTGGCTGGTGTTTGATTTTGGCGGACGCAGCGCCTTGGTGTCTTCGGCGAAGCAGTTGACGTTGGCGGCGAATTTGCAGTTCAACGCCGCGCATCAGAAATTGATTTTCGATGTAACGCGCACATTCTATGAATATAACGCCGCGCGGATGCACCACGGCGTTGCAGTACAATCCTTGACCAATAGTCGGAAAATTTTGAACGCAGCCGAAGATAAGCGAAAAAATGGTCTGGCCACCACGGTTGAAGTCGCTCAGGCGCGCCAATTGGTGGCTCAGGCGGAGCTGCGAAAAGTGCAAAGCGCCGGCGAGGAGCAAAACGCTTATCAAACGCTTCTCGCGGCGATTGGAATTTCTCCTACGTCGCGCTTAAAAATCGCCAAGACAAGCAATCGCAACTTGCCTAATCCTGCAAACGCCTCCGTGCAATCCATGATCGATCTGGCCTTGTCTCAGCGGCCCGACGTTCTGGCCAGTTATTCAGCTTTGAAGGCGAGTGAATTTGATATTGAGGGTGCTGAAGCGCAATTCATGCCCAAGGTGAGTGTTTATGGCGGGCTCTCTACATACAATGGCGATTTTGAGGTGAACGGCCTTCCTACCATTGGACAGCGCGGAACCACGGCCGATATTTTCGTTGGCGTGTCTATCCCGATTTATGACTCCGGCTTGCGGGAGGCGCAGCTGAAGGCCGCACGCTCTCGTCATCAGGTCGCGAAAAATAATTTCAACAAGACCAAAGACGAAGCCGCCCGCGAGATCGTCTTTGCGGTGAATACGTTGAAAAGCTCCATTCAAGCTTCGAAAGCGGCGAAGAAACTGGTTGAAACGGCGTCGATCACTTATGATTTCACCCTTGACGCTTATCGCAATGGCGTTGGCACGATCACCGCCGCCATCACGGCGGAGACGGGGTTGATGGATGCTCGTTTGGCCTATGCCGACGCCCACGCGGGAGCTTTGGCGGCTGCTGCAAATTTGGCCTTTATTCTGGGCGCCTTGACCAGCAACGAACCGGCGCAGGACGTATTGAATCGTCTGCCGGTTCGCTGAGTGTCAATCAAGGCGCAGCAACTTAAAAATCCCAATCTTCGTCTTCCGTGGCTACGGCCTTTCCCATAACGTAGGATGAACCGGAACCTGAGAAGAAGTCGTGGTTCTCGTCGGCGTTGGGCGAAAGCGCGGCCAGGATCGCCGGATTGACGCGGCATGCATCATCGGGAAACAAGGGTTCATAGCCAAGGTTCATAAGCGCCTTGTTGGCGTTGTAATGCAGGAAGCGTTTCACGTCCTCGCTCAACTCCAGCCCGTCATAAAGGCTTTCTGTGTATTTGCTTTCAATGTCGTAAAGGTCGAACATCAGAGAAAAGGCGAAATCTTTCAATTCAGCCCGTTCCGCCTCGCCAAGAGCTGCTAGTCCGCGCTGGAATTTATAACCGATGTAATAGCCGTGCACCGCCTCGTCGCGAATGATGAGGCGAATAAGGTCGGCGGTGTTGGTCAGCTTCGCTCTACTGGACCAATGCATTGGTAAATAGAAGCCGGAGTAAAACAGGAAACTTTCTAGAAAGACGCTGGCGATCTTCTTCTTCAAGGGAGAGGAGGCGGCTTCATATTCATTCAATATGAGTCTGGATTTCTGTTGCAGCAGCGGGTTTTCCTCTGACCATCGGAACGCTTCATCCACCTCGCTGGTGCGACAAAGAGTCGAGAACACCGACGAATAGCTGCGCGCATGTACAGCTTCCATAAAGGCGATATTTGTCAAAACCGCTTCTTCATGCGCGGTGGCCGCGTCAGCCATCAGGCAAGGAGCGCCAATAGCGTTTTGAATGGTGTCGAGCAATGTCAGGCCGGTGAAAACGCGAATGGTTAATTGCTGTTCCGCAGGCGTCAACGTGGCCCAGCTTTGAATGTCGTTGGACAGGGGCACTTTTTCCGGAAGCCAGAAATTGACGGTCAAACGGTTCCAGATTTCCAAATCCTTGTCGTCCTGAAGCCGGTTCCAATTGATCGCGCGCGGCGCGGCGCGAAGCGGTGCGCTCTGGTTCATGTCAGTCCTCATAGCGAGCAGGAAACGCAGCCTTGCACTTCGGTCCCTTCAAGGGCCATCTGGCGAAGACGGATGTAATAGATTGTTTTCACGCCTTTTTTCCAGGCGTATATTTGCGCCCGGTTGACGTCTCGCGTTGTTGCTGTGTCGCGGAAGAACAAGGTCAGCGAAAGGCCTTGATCCACATGCTGCGTCGCGGCGGCGTAAGTGTCTATGATCTTTTCCGGCCCGATCTCATAAGCGTCCTGATAATACTCAAGATTGTCGTTATTCATGAAGGGCGCGGGATAATAGACGCGGCCGATTTTGCCTTCCTTGCGGATTTCGATCTTGGAGACAATTGGATGAATTGAAGATGTCGAATTGTTGATATAGCTGATTGAGCCGGTGGGCGGCACGGCTTGAAGGTTACGGTTGAAAAGCCCGTAACGCATGACGTCGGCTTTCAGGGTTTTCCAATCTTCCCGTGTTGGTATGGCGATGCTGAAGCGCTCAAAGAGATCGCGCACGCGTTCACTCTCCGGAGACCAATCAGTTTCGGTGTATTTGTCGAAGAAAACCCCGCTTGCGTAGTCGCTTAGGTGAAAGTCCTTGAAGCTTTCTCCTTTCTCGCGAGCGATCAAATTTGAAGCCCGGATGGCGTGAAACGCGACCGTGTAGAAATAGATATTGGTGAAGTCGACTCCTTCGGCCGAGCCATAGTAGATTCTCTCGCGGGCGAGAAATCCGTGAAGGTTCATCTGCCCAAGGCCGATGGCGTGGCTTTCGCTATTGCCCCGGCGCACCGATGGGACGGAGTGGATGGCGCTCATGGTGGACACGGCGGTCAAGGCGCGCACCGCCGTTTCAACCGCCGCGCCGATATCTCCGCCATCCATGACCTTCGCGATGTTGAGCGAGCCGAGATTGCAGGAAATATCAGTCCCCAGATGCTTATAGGATAGATCTTCCGTGTAGTCGCTCGCCTCGTTCACCTGAAGAATTTCAGAGCAGAGGTTCGACATATTGATGCGTCCGGCCACGGGATTGGCGCGGTTGGCCGTGTCCTCGAACAAGATGTAGGGATAACCGCTTTCAAACTGAATTTCGGCGATGGTTTGAAAGAACTCTCGCGCGTTTATTTTTGATTTGCGAATGCGCGGATCATCCACCATTTCGCGGTATTTTTCCGTCACTGAAATTTGCGAGAGAGGCAGGCCATATACGCGCTCCACGTCATGAGGTGAGAACAGGTACATGTCTTCGTTTCGTTGCGCGAGTTCAAAGGTGACGTCTGGAATGACGACGCCGAGGGAGAGGGTCTTGATTCTGACTTTCTCGTCGGCGTTCTCCCGCTTTGTGTCGAGAAAGCGCAGAATATCGGGATGATGTGCGTGGAGATACACCGCTCCCGCGCCTTGTCGCGCGCCAAGCTGATTGGCGTAAGAAAAACTGTCCTCCAGTAGTTTCATCACCGGAATGACGCCAGACGACTGGTTTTCAACGCCCTTGATTGGGGCGCCCGCCTCGCGAAGATTGGTGAGCAGAAGCGCGACGCCGCCGCCGCGTTTTGACAATTGCAAAGCCGAATTGATGGAACGGCCGATGGACTCCATGTTGTCTTCAATGCGTAGCAGAAAACAGGAAATTAGCTCTCCCCGTTTCTTCTTGCCCGCATTAAGAAAGGTTGGCGTCGCAGGTTGAAAACGCCCGCTGAGGATTTCAGCCATCAAGTTCATGGCCAGCGTTTCATCGCCTTCAGCCAAGGTGAGGGCGGTCATGACGACGCGGTCTTCGTAACGCTCCAGGTAGCGTTTTCCATCCAGCGTCTTCAAGGTGTAGCTGGTGTAATATTTGAATGCGCCCAAAAATGTGGGGAACCGAAACTTACGGGCATAGGCGGCGCCGAAAATCGACGTAACGAAAGCGGGGTCATACGCCTCGAATACGCAGGACTCATAATATCCTTCACGAATGAGATAATTCAGTTTCTCATCCAGAGAGTGGAAGAACACCGTGTTTTGATTGACGTGTTGCAAGAAATATTGCCGTGCGGCCTTGCGATCGGCGTCAAATTGTATGGCGCCAGTTTCGTCATAGAGATTCAGCATTGCGTTTAACGCGTGATAATCAAGCGCTTCCGGCGTTTGATCTGGCCGGTTCAGGGGCGCTGGTTCCAAAATCTTTCCAATCCCGTTTGAATTCGCGTCACGTCGGTTTTCGTTCCAGAAAGCTCGAAGCGATAGAGCACGGGGACGCCACATTTCTTGGCGACCACATCTCCGGCGCGCGCGAAGAATTCACCAAAATTTCTATTTCCGGATGCGATCACGCCTCGCAGCCAAAACCGGTTCTCTTGCTCATTTAAAAAGCGGATCACAGGTTTGGGCACGGCGTTGCGCCCCTCGCCATCGGCGAAAGTGGGGAGAACCAGCACGAACGGCGCGCGCATTTCCAGAAAGGGCGTCGACCGTTTCGCGCAAATACGCAAAGCTGGACGCTCCAGTCTCTCTATCAGTCGATGCGTGTTTTCCGAGGCGCTTGAAAAATAGACAAGGCCGCTCACGGTTCAGGCGAGGGCGCTGATTTTGTCCGGACGAAAGCCGGACCAATGATCTTCGCCAGCGATCACCACGGGAGCTTGACGGTAGCCAAGATCCTGAACGGCTTGCAGAGCTGCGTCGTCCTCCAGAAGATTGACGACGTTAAAGGACACGCCGCGCTGCGAGAGGGCGCGGGTTGTGGCGGTGCATTGAACGCAGGCGGGCTTGGAATAAACGGTGACGGTCATGAGCTTCTTTCACCCCGAAGAGTTGTTGGCGAACGAAGGCGAAAGACAGTCACAAGGCGAGCCGGATAGCCGCCGCGCGATCGACTTCCGGGCCCTCCGCCCGATGACGAGTTGAACAAGGCAGGTCTCCTGGCTCACGGGTCTGCGTCGTTCATCCACCTTCCCGGAATATCCAGTGGCGTTCGGATGAGGACTCGCCGTTCACAGTTGCGGGGGCAGCGCCGGAATTCCCCGTCGCTCAGACTGGTTGAAATTCAACCCTCGTGAGCGACAAGCGCACCGGCTTCCCTCTTAGCCTTCGATTTTTACGAATCGAAGGACCTTGAACGCTATATCTTGTGTGTATTTTTATTGTTACGTCAACAAATGGTGAGGATTGGGAAGAAAAAACACTGAAGAACAATGAAACGGCGCTGTGTTCTCTATGATTGCGACGTGGTCCCGGAAATCCCCGATGCACTTGTTCGTCGTTCGGCCGTACATGAGGCGGGACATACCCTCGTCGGACTTGCCTTGGGAATGTCGCTTGAGGACGTGACCTTGATGGACACATTCGACCCCTCCGGACCGCAGACACAAGTCGGCGGAGGTGCAGCATTCCGGTTTGAGGCGCCCCTAGATTTGTAGACGCTTTGCTTGGTAATTTTGGAAGCAAAGGAAGATGCAAATGTCAGGGCAAATTCGCTATTCGGACGAGTTCAAGATGGACGCGGTGGCGCAGGTCACCGAGCGTGGCTAGAGCCTCAGAATAATCCTGCTCGGCGCGCGCCGCTTGTGATTCCGCATCTGCGTGCACGAACGCCTCGAATCTCCCCAGCCGGTCCTGGGCTTCCGGATCCAGAGCTTGATGGCACAGGACGCAAGACTCGTCCCCTGTGGGCGGATAGGGCGCGCCGGGATAAGCTGTTTGTTCCGAATAGCGGCGTGCGGCCTCCCAAAGCGTCCGCCATGTTTTCCCGCCGACACCGGGAATGGAAAGACCATCAAAGGTCTCGCGCGCGGCAAGATCGGCTGCCGCCCGCTTGTCCCGTGCCGCGTCCGCCAACACTTTCATCCCTGCCAGCTTTTCATCCGCGTAAGCGGCGGTAATCCGGTCCAGGGTAGTAATCAACTGCCGTACATTGCCGGCAAAAAGCCTCTGTTCAGCGGCGGCATCCGCCGGGTTTTTCAGCAGGTCTTCGTCGAGACGTGTCAGCCGCGCCCGCTCGTCGGCAGTTATCTCACCAAGTTTTTCAAGCGCGGCAAGGTCGGTGTTATGGCTCAGTGCTGACATGATCGCGCCCACCGGCGTGGCCGGGTTCCATGTCGGCTTCTCGAAGACCGGGTCGCGGACCGCATTGAGCTGGGCTTCTTCAGCGCCCAGTTTCTGCTTTAGCGCCTGGCAGACACCGGCGAGGTCGTCGGTAATATCAAGGCCGAAGGGCCTTAACGCCATTTCGTTTTTTTCCTGCAGATGCACCGAGCCGCAGTCCCGGTCGAAAACGCTGACAGCGGACAGCACCGCGTCCGGTTTGCCGTCGTCGGTCCAGTTGACGGGCGGCGTGGCCACTCCGTCCTTGAGAATCGAAAAGGTGCCTGTTGCCTTTCCGGCGGGGGGCGGGTTATACGCATCAGGCATGATCTCGCCCGCCTTGCGCGCGCGACAGGCACGTTTGAGTACGCGCCCGTAGCCGGATTTGCCAGACCCGTTCGGGCCATAAACTATTGTGAGCCCCCCACTTCAAACTTTAGGTTCTGGCCGAGTGCAAGCTGGTTCACACCGGCGATATCCCTGACGCTTGCCAGCGCTATCGACTCGCCGCCTGCGGGAGCGGCTGGCAAATGCCCGGCTTCCAGGACCGCTGGTTCCACCGCAATGCCGTCAGCCCCATGCTCTTTCTTGCATAGGGCCAGAATGTCGTTCACTGCATCGTCATCGGGCGTTCCGCCGGTCACGATCCGGCGCAGGGCATCGCGTTGCCAAAGCGGGCGGTCAGCTGACCAGTCGAATATGGTTTCAGGGACTGTCTTGTTTGCGTTCTTGTTCAAGCCATTCGCCTCATTGCACGATAAGTTTCGTTCTTTTTTTGTTCCTTATGGTGTTGCCCGGACGCCTAAGAGCGTCCGGATTTTTCGTTTTGAGCCGCTTATTGGCCTAAATTGTCCATCCTATGCATGCATGGACAATTTGATGGTGAGAGGACCAAAGTTTTGAACAACGGGGTCTGTAACCTTCTGGAATCATTAGTGGAAGAATGTCCGTGATATCGGAGGACCAAAGTTCTGTTCCATACGGAACCAAAGTTTTGAACCTATAGTCGCAATACCTCGTTTCAGGTCAATTGTAGAGCCTATTCCCAGTCGAGGGTTTTGGGGCGGGGTAGGGCGTGCGAACAGGCCTTCTGAGATGTCAACGCGCTCTGATTACAGCCGCCGACGCGAGTGCTGCTTCGTTGAAGAAAGTTTGAACTGGGGCCGTAATCTGTCAGGTTGCTTTCGGATCTGATCGGGTCGATCGTTTTGACAATATTTGAACATTTCTCCTCCTTCTCCTGTCTCTGCCCACATTCGGTGCTCGTCAGCCGGGCGGCGCGGCAGGCGCATGAATGGTATGACGTGCGCAAAACGGACTAAGGTCCATGGTGATCAGCTACCGAATCCAGTAGGAAAGGCCTTAAATCTCCCGATCAAGAATGGATGACATCGAATGGTCTTCTCTGCTCTCTTTCGCTTTCTAACGGGGGAAAGGGAAGTGCCGAAAAACATCGGTCCCACCGAAATTGGAGCTGATGTACCGATCAAAGCGTCAGATCAAGACTTACTTCGCCGTGTTAGTTTCGCGGAACGCATCGCGACTATTCTGTCCGAACTGACTTTGGAAGAAGGCCGCGTTTTTGCGGTTCGAGGTCAATGGGGCGCCGGGAAAACGTCGCTCAAGAACCTCGTCATAGAGCAGCTGGGCAGCCGCAGAGGCTCGGCTGACTGGATGGATTTCAATCCATGGCAGTGGGGTGACGGTGAGGCTATTGCCAAAGCTCTGTTTCAGCAAATCGCGGACAAAATTGGTGGAGCACTGTCCTCGAAGGCGCGAAAGCGCGCTGCAATGTTCCGACGTTATGGCTCAACGCTCACTGGGAGTGCCGGCTCGGTAAAGAAGCTCGGCGCGAACACGCCTCTCATCACTCTCGTCCTAGCGAATGCATCGATAGTGACGTTGGCGGCGTCTATTGGATGGTCATTGCCCGAGGCAGCGACGGTCGCTAGATGGCTAACCGGTGCAAGTATTGTGCTTCCTGTCGTCGGATGGTTGCTGCTTTACTTTGGAAAAGATCGATGGGCCGAGCCAGTCGACAAGATCCGCGCTGATCTTGAGTCCAACTTGCGAGGTTCAGAAAAGCCGCTCGTGATCTTCGTTGATGACATCGATAGGCTGGAACCGGAGCAAATCCGATCGCTCATACGCCAAATTAAGGTCAACGCAAATCTTCCGAACATCGTGTTCGTGCTGCTATTTCAACCTAGCATCGTCGAACGCGCGCTCGATCCAATTGCAAATGGTCAAGGGCGAGAGTTTCTCAAAAAGATCGTCCAGGCTAATTTCGACCTGCCGGCTATTTCAAAGTCGATGGTCCATTCGATAATGACAAAGGACCTAGACCAATTGATGGGGACCTATGCGGTCGCCGAAAACGGATTTGATGTTGTCAGGTGGGGGAACGCATTGGTTGGCATCATCCAACCCTATATCGAAAACCTACGGGATGCACGACGCTACGTCTCGTCCGTTGCCATTCACCTTCCGCTTCATACGGGGGCACAGGTCATGGAAGTCAATGTTATCGACTTTCTTGTCCTTGAGGCATTGAGGGTCTTCGAACCTGAGCTGCATTCCTCCATTTTCCGAGACCGGGATCTGTTTCTCCAAAACGGGCGCTTCCGAGATGATCACAAGGATGAGGACAATCGTAGCCAGCTTAAAGAACATACTGCTTCGCTTGATCCGCAACGACGATCGCTCGCCGAAGCGGCGATAAAGCAGCTGTTTCCGAAAACCGAATGGGCCTTCGGTGGCTCGCATTACGGGGATGATTGGCTACGTTCTTGGAGCTCGGCCAAGCGCGTTTGTACGGCCAGATATTTTCCCCGCTACTTCGAACTGCAAACCCCGCAAGGTGAAATGTCGGAGAACGAGTTTTCGGACCTTCTTAAGATATCAGGAGACGGAAAACTGCTGAGCGAGGCAATCGAAAATGTCGAAAGTCGAGAGTTGCTAGGCTCTCTTGCATCGAGGCTTGATGAATCTGTCGAAAAACTTCCGACTGCAACGGCGTCTGTACTCCTACCAGCAATGTTTGAAATCGCTCAGAAGCTTGTCGACCACAATGCGACGCCATTTGGGTCGCCGTGGACCTCCGCTTGGCGAGCTATAAGCTGGTACATTGATAGGCTCCCCAGGGAGGAGCGAGGAGCGCTCACACTCGCGGCGTTCCGATCGACCAAAGCATTGTCCGTCGCCGCTACGATCATCCATATCAATGACCCGGAGTCGCAAGAGGAAGGTTCTCGTATCGAGCCTAAGCTTGAGAGGGAGACAGTTGAGGAGATGAAAGCTGAATGGGTTCGGCAAATCCGAGAGCGAGCAGCTACGCCAGATAAGCTCCTCGAAGATACGGACCTCGGCTCATTGCTCTACCGCTGGAGAGACTACACCGGTAATTTGGACGAACCACGAAACTGGGTTCAGGCCACCGTCAAAACGGATGATGCCTTTGTTACTATTTTGAAACGGCTAATGACCACGGGAACCAGTCATACGATGGGCGATCTCGTTTCACGAACTGTGGATTCCATCCGGCTCGAAACAATCGAGGATTTCTTGGACATAGGCACCGCACAAAGACGGCTCGTAACGTTGAAACGACCTGCCGATGAGCTCGGGATACGAGCTGTCGACGCGCTCGAGAAGGCTTTGTCCGGCACAGCAGAATATTGAAAAGTTGGCTTTGCGACTAGAGGTCTTGCTGCCAACAACGGCGGCTTTCTGCATGCCCAACAGGCAGGTCGATCGCCTGATATAGCGGCGCGAAGCAGACGTCCGACAGTGAGCGTCGGGCAGTAAGCAGCGCTCGATCAATTCTGCTTTTGGTTCCACATCCGCGGACATCGTTGTTCGGCTGCGAAAATTTGCCGCCGTTCATAAACAAACGCTCCGAATTGAGGTGGATCGAACGCCGTCTGTATGTTGACTGACTTCAGAATTCTTCGCACCTGCTTGTGATGGAGACCGCGTTTCCGCGATAACTCACCTAACGAAACGTACCTGGCGACAAATGTGTCGGCACTCTCCCTGGAAACCACTGGCACCATCCGGCGGGCGTCGGGGCTGTATTCGTCGACCAACTCAAGCACCCCAGCCTCGATAAACTTCAGCACATGCTTTCCCATCCCGGGAATGTGCTCGTCGATTTGGCGCTTTGGTATTCCGGAACCCTTCGCCTCGCGACGAACGTGCTCGAAGACTTCGTCCGCATCGACCAGCAGGTTCGGAAAGATCTCAGGTCCCGGAAGCCGTCCCTTCCATTTCAGTTTCCCGTCGAACACCAGGCTTATAAGGAAATCGATCGACGTCACTGCTGCTGCTCGCGCTTCAGGGATCGTCATCAGCCGATCGGACGGTTTGGAAATTATTTCCGCACCGTCGAACATTGCCGTCAGCGCACTGGTCACGTCCTGAGGGAGGAAATGGTGTTTTGCGTTCGAGCGTTGGTCGGATCCAGTGACCGTGCGCAGATACCCTTGTGAGATCATACTGTTCAGGTAGTGTTTTGGGATCTGCATGCGCTCCATGACCACCGGAGTGGACACTGCGTCTCGAAGCTCCGCGATGATCGTCAGAAGTCTCTCGCTCGAGACGATGACCCGATGATCCGGAAGGGAGGAGATGTCCGTGTCGCCGTGGAAACCTTCCCGTTCGAAAATCTTGCGCATGGTGTTGGGGTGAACGTTGGCGGCCTTCGCAGCTGACCGGATGGAGTGGACGGTCTGCTTGTCGACTACTGCTCCCAGGACAGCCGTGCCTGCCTCAAGCGGCAGCGTTTCGAGTGCGAAGCGCCTGACTGTGTCTCGAAGTTTTTCGTATCCGGGATCGTCGATTGTTCGTCGCAAGACGTCGTAGACGTGACCATAGGTGTCTCGAAGGCCAAGGACGCCCTTGGTGTTCATCTGTGCGTCGTTCAGCTTCTGGAGTTGTGATCGGATTGAGTTTTCACCGACTCTGGCGATCAGGAAACCGGTCTCTGCGGCGGCTGCCCAATCAACCTCGGTAAGCTGGCCGGTTTTCACCTTTGGTGGATGAAGGGCAGAAACGCCAAGCCCTTCACAGAACGCGATGGCGGCGTATGCCGGAACATCGTCTAGCCATGTGTTCTCGTTCGCGTCTCCTCTGAGACGGGCCAACAACCAGTCCTGAAACGAGGAGGGGGGCGTGGGCCGGGCGTCTCTCGCTAGGTGCTCAAGCTCGGTGCGGTAGGCATCCAGGGTCCTGGAAAAATCGAAATATTGATACCGTTGACGTTTCGGGTCTGTTCGGACCAGCAGGACGTCGTGTTTCGGACAGGTTCGGATGGGAGCGAGTATCCATCCCAGCCGCAGCCACGGGCGGGCGATCGCCGGTCCTTCATAGGTTTCCAAGTCTTCCTGAACACAATGCGGACAAAACCGAAAGAAGGTCCGGTGGACTGATCGGACATCGAAGATCTCGCCACCTACAATGAAGCGTTTGCCCTCAGGAGAGCGGACAGGCGTATAACGAAGAAGGCCATTCTCGTTCGTTCCACCAAGTTGGGCGACCGCTCTGACGGCCTTCTCGTCAGCCTGTTCAAGGCCTCTGGTCGGTATTCCCGTATCTGCGAGGAAATACCGAAGTGGTCGCCCGTTCAATCGGGCGAGCCGCGAGGCAAAACCGACGGCGGGCTCCATATCCTCATGCTGATGCCTGAAACCACATGCGGAGCGTACACGTGGACGTGCACTCATCCGCGAGCGCCTTTCTCGTAAAGGAACGAACCGGGCGCCAAGTGTCTCCAGCTGTCTATCAGGAACACATTGCGCTCCGGGTCATCGAGAGACTCGCTATGTTCAAAATACGCTTCGATGAAATGGTCCCGATTCAAGGACTTCGCATTTCTTGACAGTGCTACGTGTATCGCCGCCGTAATAACGGTTGCAATGCGCCCATATCGGTTGTTCGCAGCGTGTGTAATTCGTTCCGGAATATCGTTTCCAAGTATCTCATCCGCGCTTAAGTCCGCCGCCTCTGCTAGTTGGGAGATTATTTTCACGACCATGTCTTGGTCGTCGGGAAAATTCACGTCCGGCAGATATGCAAACTTGCTTCGTCTTTCGAACTGCTCATCCATCGAAGCAAGTTCCGTCGTTCGTGGTAGTCCGGACATAATGAAACTCACTGGCCATCCAGGTGCATTCATGAGGCCCTTGAGGGCGTTGGCGAGGTTCTTGCGCTCCCGGTCAGCATCTGTTTGCTTGAGCATGTGCTGGGTCTCGTCAATGTGGATGAGGAGAACCTTTCGATGCCTCAATTGTGCCGGAAGCAGATCCCAAAGTTCGTTCTGCTGCCTGTTGTGACTGGCGTCGTAGCCAGCGGCCCTGAGGATGTCGACCGCGAGGGTTTTCAGTGTTCCGGGGCCGGACAAGGAAATCGAAATGACAGGGCGAATAGTGCCGATCGGTGTTTCTTGAGGTTGAAGGGCTGGTTCGTTGTCCAGCAGGTGTTCTATCGCTCGCGTTTTCCCGGCACCGCTTTCTCCGGTAATAAAGAGGACGCGTCCAGCATCACGCTTGCCATTCCTTTTCGATAGTACGTGTTCCAGCAAGCGGTGGAGCTGGTTTGCGAGGTATTTGTCGCGATTGGAAGACACGTAAACGGTCTTCACCTTTTCAAGGCGCGGTATGACATCGCCGAACCCAGGTGACATTCGAGCTGCGACGCTTTCAAGATAGGCATCGTCATCATCGGCAGATGACATATCAAATTCAGCTGAATTTAGGAATTTTTGCGCCATTTTCTTCATTTCATCAGTCATCGTCATTGCCGTAATTGTTCATTCCGCCACGGTGTTTCGTTTGCTCGTTTGATTTATTCTCACTGGGTTTGTTCGACTTGGAATTTTGTTGGACGCCTTTCTTTGACGAGCTGATTGTCTTCCCCATCTGCCGCGCAGATTTGCCAGGCGTCTGTGAATAGTTGGGCCTTTTCAGCGCAGCTCTACCGAGCCTGTCGAGTGCCTTGGCCAGCTTGTCGTATTGGTCCTGGGTCAGGGCGTCTTCTTCCAGGCCTGCCTTCTTCCGAGCTTCGCGACTCGTCTCCAGGATCTTCGCGAACGCTTCGATCCGGATCTCATGGCCGGCCTTTTGAGCCTCCTTGATGATTTCCTTCACCTCAGCTTTGGCGGCGAGATACTCCTCCAAGGTATGGCCATTGAATCCGGTCTCAGGTGTCGGGACAACGAGCAGGGGTGCGTCGTCGGAAACTCCGAGCTGTTGGCGGTGCTCGCGTGCGGGCAGGACAAAAATCCGGCCGAGATCCAATTGATCGACGTACACCTCTACGTCGCTGCCCTGGGTCAGCCCGTGCAGCTTGCCAATTTCATCGCTGACATAGCTGATGCCGTGTACGAGAATTCCATGCTTATCGATCTTCCGGGTCGTACGAAGGCCAAGGCTGGCGGCAAGGTTTTCTTCCGAAACCGGTATCATCGTCGCGCCACCTGTGAGTTTCTCCCACTGTTGCTTTGGTGTCCGATCTCCGAGACCGCGATGAGGTGTGTTGTGATATACGTCGACGATGTACTGGACGAGGGTCTTGTAAAAGGCCTCGTAAGTGAGGCTCGCCTTTGCTTCGGAATTGTAGTCGCCACGCTCGACGACGTTTGCGAATGACTGTCCTGTAAATTGGCGACAGTGTTTTTTCAGGCCCCGAAAGAAGCTTTCAATCGTTCCTCTTTTTCGCGGATCTTTCTCCGGAATCTGATGGGGAATTCCGAGACGAGACAGAGAGGCGGAGAAGCTTCCTCGGAAGGCGGGACCACCGTCTGTGACGATCTTCCTGGGGCGCCCGTGCATGGGCCATTCGTCCTGGGCTCCAGCCCAAATTCTCAAATCGTTCTTGTCGGTAAGAATGCGTCGGACCGCCGCTTTAGAAGTCGCCGTTGAGGGACTGCGTGGGCTGACGTTAAGGCCGACGATGCATCTTGTTGCCACGTCGATTGCGGCTGTCACCGTACACCGAGCTCTTTCGACTTTTTTGCGCTCCGCGGGTGACAATTGCGACCAGACGCTGGACTCCTTCAAGAGCACGAACAAGTCGGCTTCCCAGTCGTCCATTTCGACACGTTCCAGGTATTTCGTTATCTGCATGCCTCGACCAACAACCGCATAACGCCTTGTTGCGCGGTCGATGCCTTCCCTTCCGGCGTCCTTGATGAAAGGCGGAATTTTATGGATATGGCGGCGAACGGTCTTGTAGCTGACCGAGAGAGGCGGTTTGTCCTTTCTCTTCTTATTCAGGAAGTAAAGGCGCCGCTCGACATCCCAGTAGATGTCGCACATTGCGGGCTTGCTGGCGCTCGCATAGCGTTTGACGCACTGCTCTATTACGTCGCTGACGTCCTCATCGAGCTGTGCTCGGTTTCCACAACGATGATAATTTGTCTTGAAGGCATCCGCCCGCTCGCCAAACTCGCGGTAGCTGTGCAGCCAATTGCGAAGGGTGCTGGCGCTCGGATATGCGAATTCCTTGCGTTGGCCTGTGCCGGCAATGATCCGTCCCTTTTCCGGGCGCTCGCCATAGATCTGCACATACCAATCGTACATTGCCCCCTTTCGGCTTTCGATGAAATCTTCGAGGGACTTGAGGGACATGGTTGGCCGATTCTCGGTCTCCGTATCCAGGCGGGCGTCGTTGAAACGATCGCACCATTCTTTTTTCCAAAGAATGGTCCTGAGTTGCTTCTCGTTGCAGTCATGGAGGTGGGAGGTATCGTTGCGAGCTTTCAGTTTTGCCGCGGTCCGGGCAAAGTAGTCGTGGTCACAACGAAGGCGATGCGAGCGCAATAGGCCTGCGAGTTCCTTATCCGATTTAGCGATGAAGTTGTTTTCGACAACGTCGCCGCTCACAAGCTGCAATATGTGCACTCCATTGTTCTTTCCGACGGACCTGTAATGGGTGCTGTTTATGACAATTCGGTCATGTGGGCTGAAAACGAAAGGACGATATCTGGCGTTATTCATTTCAATCTCAAGAACAACCAAAGGGCACGCTCACTCGGAGCGTGCAACCTAGCTGGTGGGGTTGATGATCCGCTTAACGTCACTGCTCAAAATCTACGCGGCAAATTTACCAGTGTTGATAAGAGCGCTATCGACGTCGACCGGTTCGTGGAAGCGCATCCGGAGAGCGCCTGACTCAATCAGAGCGATCGATGCGATTTCTGCTGCTCTTCCGTGGCCCGTGAAAGCGCCGATTTCCGACGGTGTCACGACATCGGGCAACTGCGGCAGCGCTTCGAGTACAACGTTCCGCATTTCAGAGTTGCTCTGCTTTGCGGCTTCGATGATCTCTTCGGCATTTTCGAAGTCGAGGAGGTTGATGTCCTCCTCGGTCATGATGACGAATTCATCAGCGATATGCTCGTTGTCGTAGTCGGCGACCGCTTGGACAAGCTCTTCCAATTCGGATCTTTCGACATCCTCCTCGTATTTTACGAAGATTGCGCGTCTCAAACCGCAATTGAAGTGCTGGACTACATCGATGGTGTGTTCCTTCAGGACACCATTCCGGAGATAGCGGGCCTTCTGCTGCTCCATGACCAAGACCACTTCGTTGTCGGCGATTGATACGGTCAAAACCTTCATTTCGAGGTCGCTCTCGTACCAGATTTGCCTGAACCGGAACGGATCAGATACGAAGCCGACGGACGAACCACGGTCCTTGGGCGAAATGCTCCGTTGAGCGACACTGGGATCGCATACAAAGGCCGCTGCTGGAATTTCTTCAGAGGAACTGGAAACAACCTCGGTATGGAGCAGTCCTCGCCGGGTCCGGAGTGACCGGCAGCGGCACGGCCGCGCTGGTGGGCCGGGAGCTTCATATGGTCCAAAACTTCCTGGTTGTTGTTGTACATGACTTCGTTCCAAAATCTGCGCCGGGCCACCCGGTGATCGGGCTCCGGCAAACGGCATGTCCCGGGAACCAGGCGACGTCCGGTGCGGTGAAGGAGGGCTGAAAGAGCAGGCCTCCGTCTCGGAAAGCAGTCGCAGTGGCCCGGGAAAGACGCACGTCTTCGGTCTGCGCCACGAGCGTGGGACGCAGTCGAGTAGACGGGAATCTTTCGTCGGAGTTTCAGACGCGGGGGGAGACCGAGGGGCACGATCGTCGATCGGACGAACGCGATTTCAGCATCAGGAATTCCGCGCTGAGGAGACCGTCAGGGGTAATGACGGTCGAAAATGCTGTCAGGTGGAATGTGCCAAGTTCATTCTCCTCGTCGATGAGCGGCAGGAGCCGCAGCCCCGGAATTGGGGATACGCAGGTTTCGGCCAGTCAGCTCCGAACGGAACCGAGGGGTCAGAAATCACGCTATCGAGCGAAGAGTTTTGTAAGCGGCTTCGGAGGGCGCCGGATACGGATACGAAATGTTCATGTCGGCTGCCTCCTTTGTCTTGCTGGCATTGGCCAGGTGTTGAAGCCGATCTCGGGACGCAACGACATGGCATCCGGAGGACAGTCCTCCTAACATGTCGCAGGCTTTTGAAACAGCGAGTTCTGTTCGGAAAGGAAATCGATTCAGAACGAGATTGGTGCAATTTGAATAGACTAGCTGGCATTTCGGCTCTCCACTGAGTTCGGCATAATGGTCTCGGCTGGAGAGACGCCTTGAACCAGGCTGGCGACGTCTGCCCTTGAGAGGCTCTTCCTCTCAACCAGTAAATTGGCGACCTTCCTCAGGAGGTACTCATTTTGCTCAAGGAGTTCGGAAACTTCTTTCATCTGGGCTTTGAGGAGGTCGTCACAGGCCTTTGTCAATCCGGAATCTCTTCTTAGAGCCTCAAAAAGTTTGTCACGGGCGCCTTCGCTCCGAAAAACCAGATTTCCTCCGATGCCGGAACTTGCCAGCAGGCGTGCCGCCACAAAGGTTGCGTGCTCGAGATCGGAACCTATCGCGCCACCTGCGCCGTCAGAGGGAACTCCCAAGATGAGGGTTTCTGCGGTATGCCCGGCGAGTGCCACGGAGATCTCATTGAGATAGTCGCAGCGCAGGTGAACGGAGTTTTGCTCCCTGTTGAGGCTTGTCGCGCCGCCGCCTATGGACTTGCGACCCGTATCGGTCTGGTGAAACTCCTGAATCGAAACCGCGTTGGGCAGGGCGCCCAGAAGACAGTAAGCAGCTATCACATGACCGGCCTCATGGACTGCGTACCGCTCAAGTTCCATAGGGCTGGACTTCCTGATGGTGCCTGAGAGCAGCTCCAGGACCTGATGGCTCTGGGTGGCAATGCGTGATCGTCTGGCTTTCCGGCGTGTATCACGTGCTAGGCGTTTGAGATCTGCTCCGGTCCAGCCTTCGGTTCGTTGACTGATTTCAAGCAGTGCTTCGTCCGGCAATTTGGTCCCGAGGTGCTGTGTGAATATTTTCTGGCGCGCTTCCAGGTCAGGCGGAAGGATCTCGATGATGCGTTCCAGGCGCCCGGGGCGCAGGAACGCGCGGTCGATCGTCTCCAGACGGTTGCAGGCGGCAACGACGACGACACCGTCGCGCTTCTCGGATCCATCCATCAGCTCTAACAAGCCGGTGATCACTTGGGTCGCATATTCTGGCGCATGACGCGAAAGCGTCTCACGGTTGCCGACGGCGTCGAATTCATCGACGAACAATATTGCCGGCACGTTTCGCCTGGCTTCGTTGAAGGCCGAGTTGAGGCCTTTCAGCATGTCGCCGAGATGTCCGAGTGCTTGGGACTTTGACAGGGAGCACTCAACGAATTTGGCACCGCACGATTTCGCGAGGGCTCTCGCGTAGACAGTCTTTCCCGTCCCCGGGTCTCCCTTGAGGAGGGCGCCACCATCGACGTCCGGCCATGATAACGTGCCGGCGACCCAGTCCTTGATATCACGTGCGAGCTCAAGCCCCCATTCATGCGCTTCGCCATATCCGAACATCCGCTCCAGAGGCAAAACACGGTCGTCGCTGTCGACTTTGGAGCCGGTTTTTGTTTCCGCCGTTGCAAGAGCGTCAAGGACACGAAGAGCAGCTGGCAGCGGCCGATTTCCTCGAAAGGCGACTGACAGGTTTGATATGGGATGGGCGATGAGATCGCTAGCGATATGATCTTTCATATGAAAACCGCGAGCGATTAATGCGGCTGCTCGCAGGTGGCGTGGTTCCGGTTGGACGTCAATGATCGCCTCCGCGATGTTCCGGAAGACGCCGGACATCGGGTGTTTCGGGGTTCCGACGCCAATTAGCCGCTGATGGTCGGTGATACTGTTTCCGATCGCGAAAGCCTCAAACGGTCCCTTGCGCTTGTATTGGGATTTCCCACGTTCATTGATGAAGTAGTGAAATTCCGGGGCCGTGCCTCTTCCAGATCCATCCGGGTCGAAGCTCTTGAGTTCAAGTTCGAAGGCGCGTTCGTAGAGTGTCGTATCGACGTCGTTAGGTAGCTCAGCGCCAAGGATGTAAGCCGTGCGGTGCTGGAGTTCTGGGCATTGGCGAAGTGCACGGCGAATTGCCATGCGGGCCATGAGAAGACCCATATGGCGTCCGGCGCCTTGGATCGTGTCTGATCGTTTCATTCAGCTTCTTTCGGAAATAGCTGTCGCGTGCGTTCCGAGTGAGGTCGGAACGGTGTTGTCGCTTATTGGAGGAGTTCGGGGAGCTATGCTGGGAACTATACCAGCTAATCAATGACTTGGTGCTTCAGGGCAGGCTCAGCTTTGATTTCGAGGGCTTTTACCCTTTCACCCGGTCGGGTTGCCGATGATGGTAACGGACGACGTCGTCGATATGTTCGCCGAGTCTAGACAGTCCCTTGGTTGTTACCGCCCAGCGAAGATCCTGTGATATCCAAAATAATGGCTCCAAGAATGGCCCAGCTTCTGACCTCGCTATGATGCCTGGGAAGACCACGAGTGTCTTGCTCCAGTCTTGAAGGGGAGGGCCAGATGCGGCCTCAGGGTCCGACAGGTGCGCGCCCTTTTCGAAGGCGATTATATCGCGCGCGATTT
Organism: Stappiaceae bacterium; assembly: GCA_048265185.1. Classification (GTDB taxonomy): domain Bacteria; phylum Pseudomonadota; class Alphaproteobacteria; order Rhizobiales; family Stappiaceae; genus JBLXBZ01. The sequence goes on from JBLXBZ010000001.1 coordinate 420,782, forward strand.
TGAAAATTGCAGGTGTTTCCAGGTGTGGGACGATCAGTCCCGGAGGCGGTGAAGCATGCACGATTTGGCTCGTTGTTCTGAACGTGGGGAAGGGTTCCCGCAGATGATTGTCTGCGAGTCTGTATTGGTCGATGCTGTTGGATTGAATGCTTTGGGGACTTGGAGGTTTGAAGGATCAAAATATCAAGTAAAAACTCAATAAATTGACTAGAAGCGTTCATGCGGAGCAAGCATCCATGTTATGATCTATCCGGTAAACGCCATTCATTTGTATTTGTGGTGGCTTCGAAGTTATTCGGTTTCGATGTAGCGCATCGTTATTTTTCCTGATGTCGGCGTTGATCGTTTTTTTGTTGTGGATGCATATTCGTTAACAAAAGATGAATGAATTTTTTTTGCGGCAGCGCCCTGAACATTACGTTCGATCGAGTGGACGCTCCAGAAACTAAAATGCCCTCAGAGCAGAGTGTTGCCATTTCCGTCGATGTCGTTCGCGGAAAGGAAAACTGAGTCCTTCCGACAGAGGGATTCAATCCTGCGAATTTGGATTATGAAGCGTTTTGGGCGTCTCATGAGGCTGATGGCCTGTTCGCAGATCACGGGCGCGATTATGGTGTTTCTGGCGACCAAAAAGGTGGGGCACCTCTTTGAAAATTTATTTTTCAGACGGGGCAAAAATATCGTTTTTCAGACGTCCGTTTGTCGTTTGGTCGTTTGGAAACGCTTCTGACGGATATGATTTGGGGTGCCTTCCAGTCGGAGGTCACTGTCGTGTTCTCATTCCTCGGCCGAGTTTTCGCGCAAAATCATCCGACGTTATCCGTTTGAACCGGAATACCGTCATCGTCGAGGCCGACGCCGAGTTTCAGCTCGCGACGTCGAGCAAAGAAAGCCACCTCGCTTTTTCCAGGTTGCGCCATTTCCTCGGTGAACTTGACCAGCCACCGCATCGTCTCGTTGTCGCTCTCTGCGGTGAAATTGGTCCGCAGCGCGGAGCGTGCAGGGGAGGGAGTGACTTCGGGCGTCGTCGGGTTCGGCTCATTGGTCATTTGACACAAACTCCCTGGTGAAGCTGCGCGGCTCCCAATGATCGTAGTTTCTTGTCTGGCGGTCTTCAACCGGGAACGGCGGTTCTACACCCAACTGAAGGAGATCATGGATCTCAACTCAAGGGGCAGGGAGAGCGATAGGCAATTCAGACTTCGACAACAAACCAGCACTCAGGACGAGCAACCGCTTTGCTTCCCCCAATTGGAAGTTCAAGCCGCCACGACGATGTCCTGAAAGCTACCGAGCTGTTCATGTCGCCGCTCAGGCTTTTGGGCCATCCGGTAGAAGGCCGTTCCCGACCTGTGACCTGAGTCGTTCCATCTCCTTTCGCTCGCCAACGAGCCAGCGCCGCGAGCGAGCGGCACTCTCTAGATTCAGGTTTGCGACGTCGTGATCCGCCGCCGAGACCGACGAAATGCCCGACTTAGGGTTGTCGGATGGCGTGAGAAACAGGGCTGCACTGCGCGACAGAGGAGCCGACAGGCTCTGCATTGCGCCATAGTTGTAGAGTACCCCGGTGTCACCCAGGATGAATCCATTAGAAGCATCTGTTTTCAAGGTCCAATCGAAGCCCAGGAGTTGGTCGCGAATGATTTTTCGGCTATCGGGACTGCGGACAGCATCGGTGAATGGAAGCTCTGGCAGGCCTTCGCTGGCATCAAGTGCCGTGATGATGTCTTCAAGTGCATTTTCAGCACCCTGCAAACCGAGTGCACGAATGTGCATGAATTCGGTTTCGGTGACGGAGGTGCCGGGAAATTGGGCCTCCCATCCCTCACGGAAGGTATCGAAGTCCGGGGCATTGAACGCGTCTAGGAGGCTCAAGGTCAGCTCTTGGGCCTTCGGATTATATGAGGTCACGACATCCGGGTCGCGTAGAACCTGGGCAGCGAGAAACGATGCAAACTCTTCCTTTGCGGATTGCGTGTGATCGCCCTTTAGGATGCGATCGAAAACAGCGCTACCCTCGGAGTCGATTCTGTTGAGATCGATAGTCTCCAGCGTCGTATCGTCGGCGCCTGACGGTTGTACTGTGTAGAGATTGAAGATCTGCATCAGCTGCTTGGAGGAACGCTCGTTGATCCGGCCGGTGTAGTGATCATATGCCCAGACCTTTCCGTCAGCGCCAGCGAAGCGGCGTATCCAGAATTGCGGGACGAAGTGATGCTTGCGCGGCGTGTTGGTCATGTTTTTTCCTCAGGGAAGGAGATGGCAGTGTTCGACTTCGGGTGTCATGATCGTCACTGCGCGTCGAGCGCGGGTTGCGGCTACGTGGAGGTTGAAGCGGGCAGACCGCTCGCTATCGGCGCCGGGTCTTTGAACGTAGCGCGAGAATTGGCTTTCAAAGACGATGACCTCATCGAATTCCTTTCCCTTCGCCTTGTGAATGGTCATCACGGTGACGCCCTGTTGCGGGCGGGTGGTAGCCGCGAATTGGTCCTCAACAACGGCTGACGCGAGCAAAGCGCGGGCATTGTTGTAGCTGCCATGGGTACGCCAAGCCTCCGCGAGCTTTGATTCGATCTGGGCGCCGCGCCTTAGAAGTCGCATATGGCGCGCTTCCTTCGCGAGGGCCTTGAATTCATTCCGATCGCTCGCGTCGAGCTGCGCGCGGACGGCGCGCCAATCCGTCATGGGATCCCCGGTGAACTGGATCGCTGAAGTGTTGGCCAGAAGGCTGAGAACCCCCGGGCCGATACCGCGTGCGCCGAGCCCGTCCAAGCCCCGCGTGCGAACGGTTCTTGCAATTTCCCTGAACCGGCCTGCCTTTCGGATTGCCGTGGCGGATGCTTCCTCTGAACGGCCGAGTTCGAATGTGGCCAAGCCTTCGAGTATGGCGGCGGCATGGTCTTGATCGCTTTGACGCGGCTCCATCAGGAGAGCAATCAGGTCTGCGGCGAGCATTGGACCCTCGGTCGCGACCAGAATGTCGACCGGATAGGCTGGAAGGCCATGGGCTGCCTCGGCCATATAGTCGAAGACGCTTACCGCCAGGACATTCGACGGGACGAGGACCGCGAGGGACCAGTCGGGATTGCGGCGCAGCCGAGCGACTACCCTGAGGATTTCCTGTTTGAGTGGGCGGAGACTGCGGCCGCGATATCGCAAGACGGAAACGCCTGTGTAGGCGTCAGCCGTATATTCACCCGCGATGACGTCATTGGCGAACTGCGTTATCGCCGTGCCGGGGCTGCGATTGTTCTCGCCGGCAAAATCAAAGGGTGTGGGGTTAAATGCGGCGATGAATTCATCGAACCGGCGCGGATGTGCGCCCTTGAAATCGTATATCCTCTGCTTGGGATCGCCCAGAGCGATAAGCCGACTATGCTGCCCGAGTTGGTTGATCATCTGCCACTCTTCGGTATTCGTGTCCTGAAACTCATCGACGATGATCAGGGGATAGGCCCTGGCGTAAGCCCTCGCGAGCATCGGGGCAGCTTGGAAGAGCTCTGACAACAAGGTTGGGAAGAGGTCAAAGGCGATCAGGCCTTCCGTATCGAACAGCTCTCGTTGCCGGGCCAATCGGGCGTCGCCATCGAGACCTGCGAGAAGCACCCTGGCTTGGGCCGGCAGAAGTAGAGTTACTCCTTGTTTGGCGCAGAGGAGGTAGCCGTGGCTCTTCAATATCGTCCAGGCGAAGCCGTGATAGGTGTTGATCTCGATGCGCGGCATGAATGCACGAGGGAGCGTGGCAGTCGCCTGTTCGGCGACGCGCGCCACAGTCGCCCTCGCGAAGCTGAGGAACAGTGCCTTACCCAGCGGGCCCAGTCGAGCTGTATCGAGATCGGCACATGCCTTGGCAAGTGCAATGGTGGTCTTGCCCGATCCGGCGCCACCCCGAACTAGGATGTTGCCTTCTGTGCGGAGCAGTCGTTGTCTGTGTTCGCATAGGACCAACGCCATTGCGGTCACTCACAAATATTGGCTTGTGCTGGCGGCCGCGGCGGTGGTGGCGGTGCGGCCAGGTTCTTCAGCGCCGTGATCACGCGCAGCATTGTCTGCGGAAAATGCACGACCTGACACTGATCGAGGAAGACGGTCAGATAATCGTCGCCCTTCTTATGCTTGAACAGGGCCACAAAGGCAGGGCGGTAAGTCTCGTCTGGCGAGCCTTGCGGCGGCAAGAGATTATTCAGCGCCTGCGGCCATTCACCGACCGCGACGAAGAACTTCACGAACCAGGCTTGCATTGCAACCGACACCTCGGCTGCGAGGAGGTGTTCGAAGCCGGCATAGGGCTGTTCGAATGCGGAGTCGCAGGAGGCGACGATCGCCTGGCGATCGGCGTCGGCCTGTTGATCAAAGATCGTGGCGACAGTTTTTCCGAGGCTGCGAAAGAACGCCGCAAACGAGGCGACCGCTGTCTCACCGCCAGCGTCGAATGGAACCCATCCCAGCGAATCCAGGCGTTGGTAGTTTACTGGTTCGAGTTCTGCGGCTCGACGGGCGACCGCACTGTAGGCTACGAGTTCGGTCTTGCCCTCGACGACGAGAACGCGACGGGCGAGAAGTGCTTCGCAAAAGCGTGTTCGAAAGCCGTCACGGAACGTCTTGAGCTTGAGATTTTCGGGAAGCGCGATGTTCGACGCGGTGAGGACACCCGGTACGTTGCGGGTCATGACCATCATCTGTTCCGGCTGGAACTGCTCGATCACATAGGGCGAGTGCGATGTGAAGAGCGCCTGCGAAGCGAGGCCCCTAACCTTGTCGACAACACGCTTTTGCACGTGAGGTGGAAGCGAAAGTTCCGGCTCCTCCATGGCAAAGATGACGCGACCGTTGCGACGCTCCGCAATGAGCCCCAGCATTGCGAGCACCAGCGCGTTGATCGTTCCTGAGCCCTGATGTTGGAAGGGAGCGGCATAACCCGGCACGCCCGTCGCAAGGAAGGACTTGAGGACGCGCCGGAGATCCTCGCGCGTCAGTTCGGAAACCCGGAGATGAGGCGCATCGGCCCATTCGCCCGGCACGATGTCGCGCATGGCGTCGCGAATGGCGGTCAGGATACGGCCGAATTCTGGATCGGTGCTACCCACGACATCAAGGTCTCGAAGCTGCCGAAGCAACCCTTCCCACATACGGGTGCGGACCTCGTAGGTTTTGAGAATAACGTCCAGTAGCGAGCCACGCTCCATCGAGAGCGCACGGTTTCCGGTTCGGAGTGCGCGAAGGTGAAGAAAGCCGAACTCGCGCTTGTCGCTCGATCGGCACTCGTTAATGGGCGTGCCGTCCTCCTGCCGTGGCACCGAGAACCATGTTTTCGCGGTGAAATCGTCGTTCTCCGGGTCGTAGGATCCTTCAAAGCGGATACGAACTGCGGGCTCGATCCCCGGCTGACCGAGGTTTGCCCCCTGACCGGCCCCGATGAGTGAACGGTCGGCCTGCCGCCAGAATTCGAGATTGTTGCGGAACTTCGTGCAGTGCTGTTCGTCGAGACCCGCGATTATAACTTCAACGACGACGTGCTTTTGCGGCACGCCTTCCACGGGTAGATAATCGCCACCATAGAAGTCGTGCTCATCGATGGCTTGCCTTCGCGCCAGTCGGTCTGCGCCGATAGCGAGTTCTATTGCCTCAAATACCGTCGATTTTCCGGTGTTGTTATCGCCAAGCAGAACGGATGTTCCGGAGAAAAAGATCTCTGCCTGCTTGATTCCTCGAAAATTCTCGATTTGAACGCGCGCGATTCGCATTGCCTCCCCCCGATGTACTGCTTTTATACACCACACGAATAACACCCGACGCAAGCCTCGATTGCGGATGTAAAATCCTCGTCCATTAATGGAAAACTCTCCATCTTCACTTCCTGGGAGAAATAGCCGCCTTCCTTCTTTTTGAGCTTATGGCCATACGGGTGGGGATGTCCCTGAACCTCGAAGCTCCATAATGTCGCCCTCTGCTACCTTGCTCAGCCTATCGCAGGTCCGTTTCTTGGGAGCAATGATGCAAATCTGGATGTCTGGGAATAGATCGCGGCCGCCGAATGAATGACGGCTTTCCGATAATCTCGCTGGATTGCGGACAGTCCCCTCCCGGCTCCGAAGCCGACATTCACACCAGGCGATAGAATATACGCGCAATCGTTTCCCGTGGGCGGTCTTCGGTGTTTCTAGGGCTAGTATGCGCTTTCACCGGAACCGGTGTTCCTCACCACAATTTGGGGCGTCGTCTCAGTAGGTTTCGGCAACTTCAGCCCCCAAGGGTATACGGGATCTGAGTCGCGTTCATATTGGTACACAACCGCTTGAGGCACGTTGCGTCTGTCGTATCGCTTCCCAAGGCTGAAAACGAGGCTGTTTGGAGCGGCAAGCACCAAGTGCACTTTTTTGACCCCTGCTTCCTCGAACTGCTTTGCCGCTCCTAGGAATTGCGTGGCAAGCGCAGCCTGCTTGGTTGCCGACCAGTGGCTGTCTTGTCCCCGTCCTTCGAGATCCATACGAAGCACCGGGAGGCCAGTAAAAGCTCTATCAAGGTTTTCATCGAGAATGGGATATGACGCCGAAACCGCGATCACCGCTTCGCTAAAGGCGCTTTCCGGTGGTTTCCAGTCTACCTTGAAGCGATTGCCGTCGTCGTCATCGTTGACCTTCCTCCATCGCTCCTGAGTTCGATCCCAGTCCCACAATTCCACCGGTCCCTCGTCGTCCAGAAGCACTCCAAGCAGGAAGGTGAAGGGGACGGGCGTAAGCCCACCATAGACGAGAGCGATGTCATCCCGGTCCTTGTCCGTTCGGCGGCGGCGCAGGTCGCCGATGATCTGCATGACTTCTTGGGCGGCACCATCCGGATCGATAACTCGGCCGTCTCGGTTGAAACGCCTCAAGTCCACCAAGGAGTCATCTACTCGGCAGCGCAGATTTTTGGACACGGACGCCGAGAGGGAGCGGCCCTGTTCGTCCCTCAACCCTCTCGATTCGATGACGATCGCTCTTGTTTTCGCGGTGCGTGCTTCTTCTCGACGCTGGTCTCGCAGTGACCACACGCCCCCGATAACTATCAAGATTACTGCTAGTGCCAACCGTGTCACGGAAAGGTATTCGGCTGGCGAGTCAGACACCGACAAGCTTACTGACTGGCCTTCTCCTTTCCAAATCAGGTCCGCTGCCGGAAAGCCTGCCCATATACCGTCATACAGCATCAGCGCGGCACCGCAGGTGAGGAAAATGCGAGCAGGTGTACGAACCCGCGTCGCATAATCGACCACCTTCTTGATTGCGTACTCAAAGGTGGATTTCATCAATTAGACTCCGCATCTCGTTCCATACCAGCCCCGACGGAGATTGGACCCGGTGCGCTTTTGCCGCGCCACAGTCCGTCCACGTGCCAAAGCTCGTAGTGATGCAGCCACTCGGACGTCCAAGGAACCGTGCTGTCTGCAATCCACATCGTGCCGTCCCATTCCCGAGTGTCCGGATCGAAGAGGCAAAGCGCCGACCTTTCCGGAACTTCCTCGTCATACATCAGGTGAGGGACATCGATGAACCGCTCACCCTGTCGTGGGCGAATTACCGGATCGAGAACGAAGGCAAACGGACATTTGTTCGGCGTCTGCCAGTTCCACAGGATCGCAACTTGATATTCCATTTGAAATCCCCGGAGAGGTCCTATCCACTCCAGGTGACGATTTCGACCAACTATGCTCGGTTTCAGCATCGGCCAGCGCTTTTCCATTCGCGAAACCTGCGCTTGCGGCGATCGAGGCTTCGAACGACGGATCATTTTTTCAGTTTGCCGGGGTGGAAACTATGAGGGACCGCCCTCGAAACACGTGGCGCTCCCGTGCTGGAAGGCGACAACAACGCGGGTGCCGCCACAAACCCCTTGCCTCTTTGATATGTGTTTTGACCTGCCGGGTCGGAAAAACCGCTCAGGTATGATCGGACAGCTTTCTCGGTTACGGCTACCCCGAAAAGGCCTTCAAAAATCTGGCGGATCTCGACGAATTCGGAACGCCTGGCACGCTCCAATTCATGAACGAGATGGCGGAGATCCTCCCGAAACATGATCATTTCCTGGACCGATGTTGGCCAACGATCATTGAAATTCTCAGAAGGCAAAGCTGGGTTTCGTTCTTCCGGCCATACTCCTGTTTCGAGGGCAAGTGTCATTTTCTGACCGAGGACGGCGGCCAAGCTTTCCAGCTGAGAGCACAACCCGTTGGGGTCCTCCGGGATTTCTGCTGCCACCTTCGACAAGTAAACGGAAATCGGACGCTTCTCTTTTCTCTTCGCGTAGCGGAGGTTGAGATACCGCTTCATGAGTTTGAGCGTAATTACTTGAGGAGCGTCGCGCAACGGATGTGTCTCGATCGGCAAATCCTCGATCTCGGCGTCCGCACGAAAAACGGTAGAAACGAACCGGTCCCTCGGCGCTATCCGTTCCCGCATGTCCTTCAGCTGTTTTTGAAATGCAGGAGATGGCTGTGAAACGTTGCCGTTGAACCACGTGGCAAATCCATAAGGATTAACGTCGAACTGGTCATCATTGCCGTTATCGGGGCTATGATAAATCTTGCCAACGCGTTCGATCCGAGGTTCCGAGACCGGATCCATCGGGGTGACGTCCAAATGCATGAAAGCGAACTGGAGCTGCACACAACGGGTGCAGCGTTCGATTTTCTGAACGTCCGGAAAGCCTTCAAAAGCCGCGTTGAGTTCATCAAGAACTCGTGAGATCGACCAGCCCATAGGCCGGGGGAATTCAAGAATGGCATCAAGATCGAAGCGATCTTCGTCGGCGCCGTGAACGATCGTTGCCCCAATAGCGCGAGATCCCTGCGCGTATACGACCGCATCGTCCAAAAAGGACCGCAGTGGGCTGGACGGTCTCTGCAAGTGTTCTGGGATCAGGTGATACCGCTTGTTGGCTACCCGGCGATCCCGGTCACTCAGCTCGAGTTCTAGGACCGTCGCCAAAAGCAGCGCATCCAAGTTTGGCGATGATTTGTCGAGGGGCATCAAAAACTCCTTTCCATCTAGACCCTTGGATCGCCTCCCTCGACCCAATCGAGTTACGTGCACAGTATGTCGTGTTTCTATTTTGTTCTTTTTTGCTCTCCCGGGCGCCATTGGCGCCCGGATTTTTTATGTGAGCCCTTATTGACCTAAATTGGCCATCCTATGCGACTCGGGACACCCGGATCGTCCTAGGATAGTGGGACCGCAACTGTCGCATTTCACCCATCTCCTATTCCGTGCCAACCCAAGGGATTTCCTTGGGTTGGTACAAAACATTGGGTGCTATGAACAAAACTTTGGTCCTCTCACCATTTGAAAATGTCTTCCTAACTACAGCCGCTGGTGGAGCCACATGTGTCGCATTTCAGGCAAGTGCCGTTGCGGACCATGGTGAAGTTGCCGCATTCCGCGCAGCTTTCGCCTTCATAGCCTTTCATTCTGGCTTGTGCGACTTGATGGGCGAGACTTGGCTGGGCCTTTGTCTCTGTGGCGCCGACTGAAATTTGGGTCTCGGGCGCGACTTGACGATGAAAGGCGGTGGCCGTCGCCGTAGACTGCCCATATGCGCCGCCGCTCACCGAACCGCCTGCGGCGGGCGAGGCGCCCGTTGATCCCGCCGGGTCTGTTGGATTGGTGACCAGACGAAACCGCTCCGTTTGCCCTCGCACGAGTCCATGGGAGACCGCCGGGTTTTCTTCGCCCTCCGCACGGCCTTCATTGGCCCCGCCAGCGATGACAGTGTTACCTATCGCCTCTGGCGGCACATGCGCCAGATCGTTGCGGCCAAGGTAAGACACGGCCAATTCGCGGAAGAGGTAATCAAGAATCGAAGTCGCGTTCTTGATCGCCTCATTGCCTTGAACCATGCCAGCCGGTTCAAACCGGGTGAAGGTGAAAGCGTCGACATATTCTTCCAACGGCACTCCATATTGAAGGCCGAGCGAAATGGCGATGGCGAAATTATTCATCAGAGAGCGGAAAGCGGCGCCTTCCTTATGCATGTCGATGAAAATTTCTCCAAGGCGTCCGTCGTGATACTCGCCGGTGGTCAGATAAACCTTATGTCCGCCGACGCGCGCCTTCTGCGTATAACCTTTGCGGCGATCCGGCATTTTTTCGCGCTCGCGCACCGTGCGTTCGACAATACGCTCAATGACCCGCTCCGCCACCATTTCCGCTTTTGACGTCTGCGGTTTGGCGACCAAAGCCTCAACTGCGTCCTCTTCGCTGTCTTCGTCGTCGGACAAGAGCTGAGAGTTCAGCGGCTGCGACAGTTTTGAGCCATCCCGGTAAAGAGCGTTCGCCTTGAGCGCCAACTTCCAGGAAAGCATGTAAGCTTCTTTGCAGTCGTCGACGGTGGCGTCATTGGGCATATTGATGGTTTTGGAAATCGCCCCGGAGATGAAAGGCTGCGCCGCCGCCATCATCCGGATATGGCTTTCAACGGAAAGATATCTCTTGCCTATCCGCCCGCATGGATTGGCGCAGTCAAAGACCGGGTAATGTTCTTCCTTGAGGAAGGGCGCGCCTTCAAGAGTCATGGCTCCACACACATGGGTGTTGGCCGCTTCAATGTCTTTGCGTGAAAACCCAAGGAAGCTCAGAAGATCAAATTCGGGATTGTCCAATTCGCTCGCTGGAACATTCAATGCGCCGGTCAGGAAATCGTCACCAAGGGTCCAGCGATTGAAAACGAATTTAATGTCGAAGGCTGACTTCATGCCATCGCGCAATTTTCCGAGAGCCTCGTCGTCAAATCCCTTGGCTTTCAACGCGCCGGGGTTGATCGCCGGCGCCTGTTCAAGAGAGCCATGACCGACGGCGTAGGCCTCGATCTCGGCTATCTGGCTTTCCGAATAGCCAAGCTTACGCAGCGCTTCGGGAACCGCGCGGTTAATGATCTTGAAATAACCGCCGCCCGCCAGCTTCTTGAATTTCACCAGCGCGAAATCAGGCTCAATGCCAGTGGTGTCGCAATCCATCACCAGGCCGATTGTTCCTGTTGGCGCGATTACCGTGGATTGAGCGTTGCGGTAGCCATGGGCTTCGCCGAGCTCAAGCGCGCGATCCCACGCAAGCTGCGCACGCTCAATCAACGCCTTGTCAGGGCAAGACGCGTGGTCGAGCGGCACAGGGGGCGTGTTGAGCGCTTCATAGCCTTTATCTTCGCCATAGGCCGCTCGGCGATGGTTACGCATGACGCGCAGCATGTGATCCGCATTTTCGGCGTAACCGGGGAAGGGGCCTAGCTCTTTCGCCATTTCGGCGGAGGTCGCATAAGAAACGCCGGTCATGATGGCGCTGAGCGCTCCGCAAATGGCGCGACCTTCATCGCTGTCATAGGGAATGCCGGATGTCATCAGAAGTCCGCCGATATTGGCGTAGCCAAGACCAAGCGTTCGGAACTTATAAGAGCGTTCGGCAATTTCCTTTGATGGGAACTGGGCCATCAGAACGGAGACTTCCAGAACGATCGTCCACAAGCGAACCGCATGTTCATAGCGCTCCACGTCCACGGATCTGTCGTCGCGGCGGAACTGCAATAGGTTCAATGACGCAAGATTGCAGGCCGTGTCGTCAAGGAACATATATTCCGAACAAGGATTGGAGGCGCGAATTTCGCCGGAGGCGGGGCAGGTGTGCCAGTCGTTGATGGTGGTGTGATACTGAATGCCAGGATCCGCCGAGGCCCATGCGGCGTAACCGATTTGCTCCCAAAGATCCTGAGCCTTAATGGTCTTCATCACCGCGCCGCCGCGCCGAGCGGTCAGATCCCATTCTCCGTTTTCAACGACAGCCGATAAAAAGCCGTCCGTAACGCGAACGGAGTTATTCGAGTTCTGACCGGAAACCGTCAGATAAGCCTCAGAATCCCAGTCTACGTCATAAATCGGGAACTCAATGTTCGTGTAGCCTTGACGCGCGAATTGTATGACGCGCTGGATGTAATTCTCCGGCACCAACATTTTTTTCGCCGCGCGAATTTCACGCTTTAGCGCCGGGTTTTTTGCCGGATCGTAGCAGTCTCCGTCCGGTCCCTCGCAATTGACGCAGGCCTTCATGATGGCGGAAAGGTGCTTTTGGCAAATCTTGGAGCCAGTGACCAGCGCCGCCACTTTTTGCTCTTCCTTCACTTTCCAATTGACGTAAGATTCAATGTCAGGGTGATCGACGTCAACAACGACCATTTTGGCCGCCCGGCGCGTCGTGCCTCCCGATTTGATTGCGCCGGCGGCGCGGTCGCCAATCTTGAGGAAGCTCATCAAGCCGGAGGACTTGCCGCCGCCTGACAGCTTTTCGCCTTCGCCGCGCAAGCGTGAGAAATTCGAGCCGGTGCCGGAACCATATTTGAACAAGCGCGCTTCGCGCACCCAAAGGTCCATGATGCCATTGTCATTGACCAGATCGTCTTCCACCGACTGAATGAAGCATGCGTGGGGCTGCGGGTGCTCGTAAGCGGTGGCGGAGCGGGTTAACTCGCCCGTTTGATAGTCGACATAGTGATGGCCCTGACTGGGGCCATCGATGCCATAGGCCCAGTGCAGGCCGGTGTTGAACCATTGCGGGCTGTTGGGCGCGACTTTTTGCGTTGCGAGCATGAATCGCAATTCGTCGAAGAACGCCTGAGCGTCTGATTCTTCGTCGAAATATCCGCCTTTCCACCCCCAATAGGTCCATGTTCCGGCGAGCCGGTCAAAAACCTGGCGCGCGTCCGTCTCCGAGCCGAAACGCTCGTCTTCCGGCAAATCCGCAAGAGCCGCTTCATCAGGAATATGGCGCCACAGCCATGAGGGGACGGCGTTCTCTTCAACTGCCTTCATACGGGCGGGGATCCCCGCTTTTCGGAAGTATTTTTGAGCGAGAATGTCCGCGGCGACCTGAGAAAACTGGGCTGGAACCTGTATGTCGCTCAACCGGAAAACAATCGATCCATCCGGATTGCGAATCTCGCTGACGGCCGTGCGAAACTCTATGTCAGCATAAGGGGACTGCCCCTCTTGAGTATATTTTCGCTCGATCCGCATTTCTTGCCCCTTTAAAAATTTTGTGCGGGATAACCCGCTTGATAAACGCCATGAAGCGCGTTCTAGATAACCGCGACCAATCGCACGCGACGCCGCGCGTTATCCACCTGAGACGCGCAAGCTTTCACAGCATGATAATCACGTCAGACAGTTACGCGCCTGAGCCATAATTGATGTTTTGAACGTCGGCGCCGGCCGCGTTCTCGTTTATATTGCGATGCAATATACTAGCGAACTACGGGCTTTGGTCATGTGGGCGGATATTTTCGCTGACATGCCAATAACTTGCCCGGCACCCTAACTTTTCGAAACTTTTAACCCTGAGATTTAGCCCCCGAAGGCGCTCTATTCACTGACTGCAAACTAGAGCGAATCGGATCTTTAGGTCAAGTCGTGTTTGCTATCTCTTGTGCCTATGTGAGGTGACAGGGGCTAAATATTGTATATGCGTGTGGATATCGAGGAAAGCGCGCTCTCATGCAACAAAACACTTGGGATGGATGTTCGCAGACGTGATCGCTGTTGAACGGCGCGTTTTGAGAACTCGCTCCGGCTTTAGTCGCGCGCGGTAAGTCGCCCGTCCAGATCAGGCTGACTTTCGTCTTGACGCTTGATAAAAACTCAAAATTTTTTCCTGAAAATGTTAGAGTGTCTTATGCAGAAACGTTAACGTTGTCTGACTAAGATCGTGAGGTGGTTTTTGTCAGCTTCAAGTGAATAGTATTCGCGCTGGCGCATGTGAAAAGTGAGCCGCCATGTCTATGCACGCAGCGTTTGGATTAGAGTTAAAAGACCTTGATGTCGTCATCGTGGATGAGTCGCGCCATATGCAAACGATCTTGCGCTCCATTCTCCTGATGGCGCGGGTTCGGCGTATCCGTGCTTTTGACAGGGTGGACGACGCCCTCGCTGCGATGACCTCCGATCCGCCCAATTTTGTCATTGCAGAATGGTTGATGCGTCCGCTGAACGGACGACAGCTTTTGAAACGCATGAAACGCAGCGATAATTGGTTGATGCGTGACATTCCGGTGATGATCATAACGTCTTATTGCACCCGAGTGGCTCTTGAACTGGCGATTCAGGCCGGCGCTCATTTTGTTTTGGCCAAACCATTCTCACCGTCTTCTGTTCTTACTAGGCTGAAATGGGTTTTGGCTGATGATCGGCCTATGATCGTCACTAGGGCGGGAAGTTACATTGTCGCCGGAGCTGAGAAGGTTTTTTATTCTAAAAACGAACGATGGAAACTATCGTCTATGGTCCACGCCGCAAACCTGCGTGTAATGGCGCAGGCGAGAAAAGCGCAAGCGAACGTCGATCAAGTGTTTGAGGCGGATACGCTGGCGCAACGGCCATTCGCTGGGAGACTAAGTCAAGAAGATGAGATTCGTCGGGAGCAACGTTTGGAGCGAAGACGTTTACGCAAGGCTCATGTTAAAGGACAGGCGATGAGCGACGGTCTGTTTGCGAGACAGTCCTAGATTGCGTGTCAGCGGTTCTTGCTTAATTGAAAGTCTCCAATGTCGGGAGGCTGGACAGAAACAGCTGCGCACGCCATATTCGCATCAACTTGACTAAGGGTTTAACTTGTGGTCATGGGTGTGCGAAGCGTTTGATTAAATCAAATGTTCGGCGCATGAAACGTGGCGTCAAGATCATATGGGAGCGCGCGGCGCATGAAAGCACTTCTGATCCAGTTCTTCACTTGGTGGAACGGACAAACGTGGGGAACGCGCATGTTCACCTGGCGCAAAGGTGAGCGTGTTGGCGAAGACCAGTTTGGCAACGTTTATTACCGTGAGCGCAACGGCAAGCGTCGTTGGGTGATTTATAATGGTCTGGCTGAAGCTTCGATGATTCCTCCGGGTTGGCATGGGTGGATGCACCACCGCACCGATGTTGCGCCGAGTGATGAAAATTATGCGATGCGTGAGTGGGAAAAGCCGCATGTTCCGAATTTAACAGGAACCCCGGCGGCTTATCGTCCTGATGGTTCGATCCTTACGCCTGAGGCAAGACCGGAGGTCACCGGCGATTATAAAGCCTGGACGCCGGGAGCTTGAATTTCGGCTTCGACGCGGGATTGAAATAAGAATAAAGTTAAAACAGCCCGGAAATTTCCGGGCTGTTTTATTTTGAAATCAATAAAGAAAAATCAGTAGGTTTTTCAGCAGGTTTTATAGGCTTCGCATGTGCCGGCGTGTTCGCCAAGCATCATGCCCATAGACGCGGTAACGCCAGCAAGCCCAAACACCAAGCCAAAGAAAATAACAATACGCACAGTCATCGAATTCTCCAGATTTTATCCACTCGATGCGGCTTACTCCCGCCACCTGATTGATAAGCAATTCAAAGGAATACGTCATTTTTAGTGTGCCGGAGCGACCGGCTTTTGACGTGAATCAATTGCTCTTTCAGATGACAAAAATGCACACACCGCGTTTGGAAAGCGTTAATCAACGTTTCTGGGCGCAGAGTAAAGAGGCGCTTTTTGTGTGGCTGCATATATTTCAACCCCTGTTGCAAATCTACAGCAGCTTGACGATGATCATTGAAGTTCGCCTTAAGTTCAGAGTGTTGTTTTGAATTTACGGCTCGCTCGGCGAGCGTTATAGGAAATCTCATGCCATCCGAGAGACCAGAAATCTTATTTTATCATCTGACGCTTCGCCCCCTTGAGGGCGTTTTGCCCGGTTTGCTGGAAAAATGTCATGAAAGGTCGTGGCGAACCGTTGTTCAAACCGTCAATGAAGACAGACAAACCCTGATCGACAATCTTCTCTGGACCTATAGCGCTGATTCATTTCTCCCTCATGGCGCGCCGGGTGACGGCGCGCCGGAAGATCAGCCGATTCTCGTCACATGTGATATGGACAATCTCAATGGCGCCAGCGTCAGGTTCATGGTTGACGGCGCTGAGCCGCCGCCAGAAGATAAGCTCTGCGATTACGCGCGCGTCGTTTTTCTGTTCGACGGACATGAACAGCACATGCTGGAAAGCGCCAGACGTCATTGGAAGACTCTAAAGGCTTCCGGTTTCGATCTGACCTACTGGCAGCAAAATGACAATGGGGGCTGGGCGCGAAAAGCTTAGGCGGTGGCGCATGCAGGCGATTTAACGCGGTGTCAGGTTGTGTCGCAAACTGGACGGCGTGACGCACGCCGTCCAGTATTAGCGCGCCTTGAACAGGGAAGAACTCACGCTTCCATTTCTTTTTCATATTGCGCCGACAGAGCCAGCCATTTTTCTTCGGCTTTCTCCAGCTTTTTCTCAAGATCAGCCTTGTCTTTAGTAAGCTTCATCGCTTTTTCCGGCTCTGACGCGTATAGATCTGCGTCGGCGAGCTTGTCGCTGATTTTCACGGCCTGCGCCTGCAACGTCGCGATATCTTTTTCCGCAGCTTGAATCTTCTTTTTCAGCGGTGCTAGCGCCGCGCGTTTTTGAGCCGCTTCACGGCGTCGTTCCTGAGCGCTTTTTTTCGGCGCGCCGCTGCCGGACGCGCTTTCATTACGGGGTTTTGCGTCGCCTTGTAAAATCCATCGACGATATTCTTCCATGTCGCCGTCATAAGAGGACACGCCGCCATTGGAGACGAGCCATAAGCGATCTGCGCTCGCCTCAACTAGGTGCCGGTCATGCGAGATCAGAATAACAGCGCCTTTGAAGTCGTTAATCGCGAGGATCAACGCTTCACGGCTGTCAATATCCAGATGGTTGGTCGGCTCATCCAAAATTAGCAAATGCGGACCGTGAAAAGTCGCGAGGCCTAAAAGAAGTCGTGCTTTTTCACCGCCAGAGAGGTCTTTAGCCGCTGTGTTCATGCGGTCGGTAGGCAAACCAAAGCGGGCGACGCGGGCGCGCACTTTCGCTTCCGGCGCGCCGACCATCAGCGAACGCACATGATCCACCGGGCTTTCAGCCGGGCGCAGTTCATCCATTTGATGTTGGGCGAAAAAGGCGATTTTGAGCTTGCTGGCTTTGACGATTTCCCCGCCCAGCGCTTCAAGCCGCTCGGCGATTAGTTTGGCGAAAGTTGATTTACCATTACCGTTTGAACCCAAAAGCGCGATCCGGTCATCGGGGTCAATATTAAGATTGAGATTCGACAGCACAGCCTTGCCGTCATAGCCGACGGAAACATTCTCCAACTTGATGATCGGCGGCGCGAGCTGACCCTCAGGGTCAGGAAAGGATAGGGGGTTGCTATTTTCTTCGATCAAGCCGGAAATCGGCTGCATTCTCTCCAGCATCTTCAAGCGGGATTGAGCTTGACGCGCTTTGGAGGCCTTGGCGCGAAAGCGGTCGACGAAAGCTTGCATATGCTTGCGCTGCGCTTCCTGTTTCTCACGACTTTTTTGCTGCAAGATTAAAGTTTCCCGGCGCTGCCGGTCGAAACTGTCATAGCCGCCACGGTAATAGACCAGCTTTCCCTGATCAAGATGAACGATTGAATCCACCGCCTTGTTTAAAAGGTCTCTGTCATGGCTGATGAGAACCACCTGATGAGGATAGCGCGCGATGTAGCTCTCCAGCCACATGGTGCCCTCTAGATCGAGATAGTTGGTCGGCTCGTCGAGAAGCAGGAGGTCCGGCTCGGAGAAAAGAACCGCTGCGAGGGCGACGCGCATGCGCCAGCCGCCTGAGAAAGCGGAGCAGGGGCGCGCCTGCGCCTGTGCGTCAAAACCCAGACCGGCTAGAATGGAGCTCGCCCGCGCCTCCGCGGTATGGCTATCAATATCCGCCAGACGGGTATGGATTTCCGCTATCCGGTTCGGGTCGCGCGCCGTCTCCGCTTCTTCCAGCAGCGACGTGCGTTCGGTGTCAGCCGCAAGAACCACCTCAAGCAAAGATTCTTCCGTTCCCGGCGCTTCCTGAGCGACCTGGCCGATTTTTGCGGCTCTGGGAACGTGAATGTCCCCGGATTCGGGCGATAAATCTCCCGTGATCAACTTGAATAACGTTGACTTTCCCGTGCCATTGCGTCCGACGAAGCCCGTTTTGGCGCCGGTTGGAAAAGTAACGCTGGCGTCCTCCAGAAGAGGTCGGCCCGCGATGCGATAGGTGAGGTCGGTGATCTTTAACATGGCGCGGATGTTTGCCGTTAAAAGCATAACGGCGCAAGAGGAAATGCGAGGGAAACCGCTCCTCATGCGCCGCTATTTCGATTTACTTTAAAAAGCGCCCAAAATTTTTAAAAAGGACGCCGTCTTTAGCTAAGCGTTTTAAGTAAGCCCTTCATCAGGTTCATGCGCGGAACGAGCGCGGATGCGTAGATGTGCTCATTCAGCGTATGCGCGCCTTCTCCGTCGGCTCCCAAACCATCGAGGGTTGGAACCTTGTCGGCGATGAAATTGCCGTCAGAGCCGCCGCCAGCGGTTTGCTGTTGCAGGTCAATGCCCAATTCGCTCGCCAAAGCTCTGGCGTGCTGGAAAAGATTTTCAATTTCCGGAGTTTTGGCGAAAGGCGGACGGTTCATTCCGCCCGTGATGGAGAGTTTGCAATCCGGGTCTTTGGGGGTGAGGTTAAGGATTTTAGCGCAAAACTCTTCGGCCGCCGCTTGAGTTGGGACTCGCAGATCGATTTCCGCCTGCGCGAATTGCGGAACGACGTTTGTTCCGGTTCCACCAGAGATCTGTCCGACGTTGATTGTGACTTTACGGTCATAATCGGTCAGGCCTTCAAGGAGTAGTATCTGATGCGCCAATTCCTTGATCGCGCTTCGTCCGTCATGGTGCCGGCTTCCTGAGTGGGCGGGGCGGCCTTCGATTTTCAAGGTGAACCGCGCGGTGCCTTTGCGAGCGGTGACGATTTGGCCGCCGTCGCGCGCCGGTTCGGTCACCAGAACATATTTCGCGTTCTCCGCAAGACGTTGGATTATGGCGCGGGAGGTTTGGCTGCCAACCTCTTCATCCGCCGTGAAGAGATGACGCACGGGTAAGCTGTTGGGCGATCCGCGTTCTCTTGTCTCCTCGGCGATTGACTTCACCGCCTGCATGGCGAAATAAGCGCCCGCTTTCATGTCGTAAATGCCGGGGCCATAAACCTTGTCGCCGTCAATTTTGAAGGGGAGCCCATCTTTGATGGTTCCCTTGGGGTGAACGGTGTCCAGGTGGCTGAGGAGCAGAATATAGGGCGCCTCCGGATCACCCCACGGGGCGGTGGCTAAAAGGTGATCGCCGCGGCCGTTCTGACCGGGAAAGCGCTCGGTCGTCGCGCCAAAAGCCTCCACTTCCTGGGTCACCATGTCCATCATCTTGTTCAGTTGATCTGCGTCTGGCGTGTGCGTTTCCAATTCAACCCAACGACGTATCCCTTGAAGGAGTTCTTCGGTATTCGGCAATGTCATGGATTTATCCTGTTTGTTGGTGGGTAAATCAGGTGAGGTAACATGTCCCCTATGCTTTTGCGGGATAGAAATATCCTTTAAAGTTATAGGGTTATGGGTTTGTTTTCTTGTCTTAAATAAGCTCAATTACATGTCTTTGTCATCCCCTGCGCCGTTCTCGCCGATAAAGTGTTGGGCAAATGAAACGCTTCAAAGGCGGACGCCTCTTGCGGTTAGCTAAGCGGCTCGTTATACCCAGCCGCGAATCTTCTTGGATTTGGCGTAGAATTCAGCCATTTCACAGATGAGTAATATTTTTGCTGGAGAGGGGCTTTGTCGCCGCTTTTCAGTCCAGGTTTTCGCTAAGACGTCTCGAACCCGAAAATGGAACTATTCTATGGCTATTGAACGCACTTTCTCCATGATTAAGCCGGATGCGACTCGCCGTAATCTTACAGGCGCCATCACAGCCAAGCTTGAAGAAGCCGGTTTGCGCGTTGTCGCCTCCAAGCGCGTTTGGATGTCTCAGCGTGAAGCGGAAGCTTTTTACGCTGTTCATAAAGAGCGCCCATTCTTTGGCGAGCTGGTCGAGTTCATGTGCTCGGCTCCAACCGTCGTTCAGGTTCTTGAAGGCGAAAACGCCGTCTTGAAAAACCGTGAAGTCATGGGCGCCACCAATCCGGCCGACGCCGAAGAAGGCACGATCCGTAAAACATTCGCTTTGTCTATCGGCGAAAATTCGGTTCATGGTTCTGATGCGCCTGAAACGGCAAAAGAAGAGATTGCATTCTGGTTTTCCGGCACGGAAATCGTCGGCTGAACAAATTTGCATCTGGATATTTAGCGAAAAAGCCGGCCTTTGGTCGGCTTTTTTGTTGAAAGAGCTTGCGCATTTCTCGCACAACTGAGAAAGATCCTTTCGGGGAGCGTGGTTCTTTGATGTTGGGGGAGCTTTTCATGGCCATGGCGGATGTTCGGGCGTCAGCTTGCCCTCATGATTGTCCCTCTACCTGCGCGTTGGAAGTGGATGTGTCGGCGGACGGACGTATTGGCCGCATTCGCGGCGCGCGGGACAATAGTTATACGGCGGGCGTCATTTGCGCCAAAGTCGCTCGTTACGCCGACCGGCTGTATCATCCTGACCGCTTGACAAAACCCTTACGCCGCATCGGCGCTAAAGGAGAAGGCGCGTTTGAGGAAATTTCGTGGTCTGACGCGCTGGATATTGTCGCTGAGCGTTTTTTAGCGGCGGAGCGGCGCTACGGTCCGGAAACCGTATGGCCTTATTTTTACGCCGGCACCATGGGGCTTGTTCAGCGGGACTCGATTCACCGCTTGCGTCACGCCAAGGGATATAGCGGTCAATTCGACACCATTTGCACCAATCCCGCATGGACGGGCTATGTGGCGGGAACAGGTAAGCTCGCCGGTCCTGATCCACGCGAAATCGCGCTTTCCGATCAGGTGGTGATCTGGGGAACCAATGCGGTCGCCACGCAAGTGAATGTCATGACCCACGCCATCGCGGCGCGCAAAAAGCGCGGCGCCAAAATTATCGTCATTGACGTTTACCGCACGCAGACCATGAAGCAGGCCGATGTTGGTCTGGTGCTGCGCCCAGGAACTGACGCGGCGCTCGCTTGCGCCGTCATGCACGTCCTGTTTCGCGACGACCTGGCTGACCGCGCATATCTTGCGCAATATACTGATTGTCCCGAAGAGTTTGAGAGACACCTTCAAACGAAAACGCCGCAATGGGCCAGCGCCATCACCGGTTTGAGCGTTGACGAAATTGAAAACTTCGCCAAAGCCGTTGGAGGCGTGAAACGCACGTTTTTCAGACTTGGTTATGGCTTCACCCGCAGCCGTAACGGCGCTGTCTCCATGCATGCGGCCACGTGTATTGCGGCCGTCAGCGGCGCATGGCGATATGAAGGCGGCGGCGCATTCCACAACAATGGCGCCATTTATAAGCTGAACAAGAAGATGATAGAGGCGACGGACCTTAAAGATCCGACGATCCGCCGGTTGGATCAATGTTTGATCGGGCGTATCTTGAACGGCGATAAAGAGGCGCTTCTCGGCGGACCTCCGGTGTCCGCGCTTCTTGTTCAAAACACTAATCCAGTTTCCGTCGCCCCGGAGCAAGAGCTGGTGAAGCAGGGGTTTGCCCGGGAGGACTTGTTCACTTGCGTTCATGAGCAATTCATGACCGAGACCGCGAAAATGGCTGACATCGTTCTGCCGGCCACGCAGTTTCTTGAGCATGACGATATTTACAAGGGCGGCGGCCATCAATTTATTCTTTTCGGCCCAAAGCTGACGCAAGCGCCGGGAGAGACGCGGGAAAATCTTTTCGTTTTAAATGAAATCGCTCGGCGCGTTGGCGCTCCCGCTCATCCCGGATTTGAGATGAGCGCTCGTGAGCATGTGGATTGGATGTTGCGTCACTCCGATCTGGGGTCTTTGGAGAATTTGGAAAAAGAGCGCTGGATTGAGTGCCAGCCTGAATTTGAGGAAGCTCATTTCCTCAATGGCTTTGGTCATGAAGATGGAAAGTTTCACTTCAAGGTGGACTGGAAGAACGTCGACGCGCCAAACGCTGGTCCTATGGGGCCGTGGAGAGACATGCCGGAGTTGCCGGACTTCTGGCCGATTATTGAGGAGGCGAATGAAGACCATCCGTTCCGGCTTGTCACAGCGCCAGCGCGATCATTTTTGAACTCGACCTTCAATCAGACGCCGTCCTCCGTGAAAAAAGAAGGCGTGCCAGTCGTGATGATTCGAGCCGATGACGCGTCGCGGATCGGCGTATCCGACGGCGAGCGGGTCATCCTTGGCAATACCCGAGGAGCGGTGGCGATGAACGCGCAGCTCTTTGACGGGTTGAAGCCGGGCGTTGTCGTGGCCGAAGGTATCTGGTCAAATAACTCTTATGATGACGGGCAGGGGATCAATACGCTAACGAGCGCTGATCCAGTGGCGCCGTTTGGCGGCGCCGCCTTCCACGATATTCACGTATGGATCAGAAAGGCGGCGTAACGGCCCTGATGAGAACTATTTCAAAGGAAATGAAATTTTTATAACTCAGGGGATATCAAGAGACTCTCAGTTTTTTTCTTTTCTTCTTGAACCAAGACTCGCAAACCTTTTGGCTCCGCGCGTCCCGAGGCGACCAAGGCGAGAGCGCGCGGATATATTCGATGCTCGACCTCCAAAACCCGCTGTCCGAGCGTATCGGGCGTATCTGCGTCAAATACGGGAACGGCGCCTTGGGCGATAATCGGCCCGGTGTCCATTTCGCTGCGAACGTAATGAACCGTCGCGCCGTGAATACGGCAGCCTTCCTCCAGCGCGCGCTCATGGGTGTTGAGCCCCTTGAACGCGGGCAGGAGAGCCGGGTGGATGTTGATCAGTCTATCCGTCCAGCGGTCCACGAACCACGGCGTCAAAATGCGCATGAATCCCGCCAGACAGACGAGTTCGATATCGGCCGCCCGAAGCGTCGCGTCCAACTCGGTCTCAAACAGCTGCCGCGAGCCGCGTCCGCGGTGGTCAACCACCATATTGGCGACGCCCGCCTCAGCGGCGCGGGCCAGACCGCCCGCATCCGGGCGGTTGCTGATCACCAAGCTGATTTGCGCTGGATAGTCTGTGTCCTGAGCCGCTTCGATTAGCGACATCATGTTGCTGCCGCGTCCCGATATCAAAATAGCGGTTTTCTTACGCGGCGCCCCTGTCTCATGATCTGTCATCACAGCGCCAAAGCTCCTCTGAACTCGACCGCTTTTTCACCGCGTTGTGTTAATTCTCCCAAACGGATCACTTTCTCGCCCGCCCCTTCAAGACACGCCGTGACTTGATCAACGTCATCCGCCGCCGCAACGACCACCATTCCAACGCCGCAATTGAAGGTGCGCAGCATTTCGCTCTCAGCGACGCCGCCTTCGCGGGCGAGCCATTGGAAAATCGCGGGAACTTCGATCGCACTGAGATTTATGGCGGCGCTCAGATCGTCTGGCAAAACGCGTGGCAGGTTTTCGGGCAGGCCGCCGCCGGTGATATGCGCCAAGGCTTTGACGCCTGTGGTGGCTTTTAAAGCTTGCAGGAGCGGCTTCACATAAATGCGTGTCGGCGTCATCACCGCCTCGCCAAGGCTGACATCAGGCTTGAAGGGAGCTGGCGCCGACCACGCCAGTCCGCTGCGCTCGACAATCCGGCGCAAGAGTGAAAAGCCGTTAGAATGAACGCCGGAAGACGTCAACCCGAGCAAAACGTCGCCTTGCGTAACCGTTGGACGTGGCAAAAGGCCGTCGCGTTCAACGGCTCCAACGGAAAAACCCGCCAAATCATAATCGCCTTTGGCGTACATTCCCGGCATTTCGGCAGTTTCGCCGCCGATCAAGGCGCAGCCTGAAATGCGGCAACCTTCGGCGATTCCCGAGACGACAGCGGCGGCCGTGTCTACGTCGAGACCACCGCAAGCGTAATAATCAAGGAAAAAAAGCGGCTCCGCACCTTGCACCACCAGATCATTGACGCACATGGCCACCAGATCAATGCCCACGGTTGCGTGCTGTCCAGTGTCAATGGCGATCTTCAATTTCGTTCCAACGCCGTCATTGGCGGCCACCAACAAAGGATCGTCAAAGCCGGCGGCTTTGAGATCAAACAGGCCGCCGAAACCGCCAATAACGCTGTCGGACCCGGGGCGCGCAGTTGACTTTACGGCGGGCTTAATGCGCTCCACAAGCGCGTTGCCCGCGTCAATATCCACCCCTGCTTCAGCGTAGGTGAGGCCGTTTTTACCTGTTGTTTCGCCTGCCGAGTGTGAGCCGCTCATTATTTGGTCTCCGAAATGCGGGATAAGCCGAGCATACAAACATAGACGTGTTGGAATGCAAGCGAAACTAGGAATAGCTGGCGCACATCACGTCAAGAAGGGCTTAAGTATCCACAGATGAGGTCTTTTTCGTTCATATTGTTTAATTAGCTCGCCCAATATGCCGCCAAAGGCTGACAATTGTCACCAGATTGACTATTTCCTGAAGGAGCGGATGCGTCCGTAGGTTCAGGCTTCTCTATTCATGAGGTTTAAATCCGTGACAATTCGCAAGCAGTTGAGTTTCTGGTTCGCGACCTTATTGGTCTTCGTGCTTTTTCTTTATATTTTTAGCCCAATTTTATTGCCTTTCGTTGCGGGAATGGCCTTGGCGTATCTGCTGGACCCTACCGCCGACTGGCTGGAGGCGCGTGGAATGAGCCGCTTGCTGGCGACGCTCACAATTCTCGTGCTGTTCGTTGTGATCTTTCTTCTCGCTCTTCTTTTGATTTTACCGGTTCTTGGAGGTCAGCTGGCCGGTTTTATGGAAAAACTTCCGATGTTGGTTCAGGACCTTCAAAACCTGATCGCCGGCTCTTTGGGCGACAGATTGAAATCCTTCTTTGGCGTCGACGTGAGCGACCTGAAGTCCAACATGGGCGATATCGTGGGAAAAAGCGCATCCTGGATCGGAGGCTTGGCCAAATCCTTGTGGAGCGGAGGGCAGACGCTTTTGTCTGTTGTTTCCTTGTTCGTGGTGACGCCGGTGGTGGCTTTTTATCTCCTCCTCGACTGGGATCGTATGGTCGAGAGAATTGATGGCTGGCTCCCGCGCCGCCATCAGGAGACAATTCGCGAATTGGCGCGGGAGATGGATCGTGCGGTCGCTGGTTTTGTGCGTGGGCAATTTAGCGTTTGTTTGATTTTGGGTACATTTTACGCTGCGGGATTGGCGATTGTCGGGTTGAACTTTGGGCTTTTAATCGGTTTGGGCGCCGGGTTGGTGAGTTTTATTCCATATATAGGCGCCACTCTTGGCTTTACCGTTTCCCTTGGCGTCGCACTGGTTCAGTTTTGGCCAGATGGTGTCATGATCACCGCAGTTTTCATCGTTTTCGCGATTGGTCAATTCCTTGAAGGCAATATTTTGCAGCCGAAACTTGTGGGCGAGAGCGTCGGTTTGCATCCGGTTTGGCTGATGTTCGCACTTTTCGCCTTTGGTTATTTGTTTGGATTTGTCGGTATGCTGGTCGCTGTGCCTGTCGCCGCTATGTTGGGCGTTCTCGCTCGTTTTGCTCTAAAGCAATATTTGGCGAGCCCGCTTTATCTGGAAAGTTCCCGAAACTCTTCGAATGACGAGTGATTATGCGTGACTCTAAATCAGGCTCTCGGCAACTTACGTTGGAATTGCCATATGAGGCGGCGCTTGGCCGCGACGATTATCTTGTCGGCTCCTCAAACAAAGTCGCGTTTGAATGCCTTGAAACCTGGCCAAAATGGCCGGCGCCGGTCGTTTTGCTGGCGGGGCCGGTCGGTTCAGGAAAATCGCATCTGGTCAACATCTGGCGAGAGAAATCCAACGCGAAGGTCGTGGAGGCCTCCCATTTGACGGCCGACGCAGTTGAAAGTTTGGTGGAGTCGTCCCCCGTCGCCGTGGCGGTTGAAAACGCCCATGTCCAATTTGACGAAACAGCGTTGTTCCATCTTTTTAACCGGATACAACAATGTGACGGCCATATGTTGATCACAAGTCGTAGCTGGCCCAGTGGCTGGAATCTGAAGCTTCCGGATCTGGAATCCCGCCTTCGCATGGCGACGCCGCTTGAGGTTCGCGAGCCCGACGATGATCTTTTGAGCAGACTTCTGGTTAAACTTTTTTCAGATCGACAAATTTTGGTCGATGCGGCGGTCATTGATTATTTGGTGGTGCGCATGGAGCGTTCTCTCGCCGCCGCCGCCGGTATCGTCGACGGATTAGACCGGCAAGCCATGGCCGAAGGCGGCAAAATCACGCGTAAACTCGCCGCCAGCGTTCTGCGGAAAATTGAAACGAACAGTTGATTGCGCCAAATAATGAAGACAGCTATCAAAAAGCGTCACACATCCGAGATAGGAAGATCATAATCAAAAGCCCGCCCCAATCAAATATGACGTCCGAGCTTGGAGAATGTAGATGAACAAAAACATGGAGATCAACGGTCAGGCGACGCCCGCGCCAAGCGGCGCCTTAGACGCGGCTGAAGCGTTAATCGGATCCCCCGCTCGCTTCATGAACCGTGAATTGTCCTGGCTTCAGTTCAATCGCCGTGTATTGGAGGAGTCGGGGAATGTTTCTCATCCGTTGCTTGAGAGACTTCGCTTTCTTTCGATTTCAGCGAATAACCTGGATGAGTTCTTCATGGTCCGCGTGGCGGGGTTGCGCGGTCAGCAGCGCGCCGACGTCACCACCACATCTGACGACGGCCTGACGCCAACGGAGCAGCTTGACCGAATTTCATCAGCGGTCACGAAGCTGCAAAGCGAACAACAGAGCCAATGGCGTGAGCTGCGTCAGCTGTTGTCGGAAGAGCGGATTGATATCATTGAGGGAAAAAACCTTAACGCCGATGATTTGAACTGGCTCGAAGACTATTTTCTGTCGCATATTTTTCCGGTTCTGACGCCGCTCTCCATTGATCCGGCGCATCCATTTCCCTTTATTCCCAATCTTGGCTTCTCGCTTGTTCTGGAGCTTGCCCCGGAGGGCGGTGGCCGCGGAATGACGGCTCTCTTGCGTATTCCAAACCAGATAGACCGCTTTTTGCAGTTGCCGGTGGCTGAAAGTGAAGGCGAAAAGGATGTCGCTCGATTCATTACCATCGAGCAGGCGATCAGTCTCTTTATCACGCGTTTGTTTCCCGGATACGTGGTTCGCGGGCAGGGGGCGTTCCGAGTCATTCGTGATTCCGACATGGAAATCGAGGAAGAAGCCGAAGATCTGGTTCGCTTGTTTGAATCCGCATTGAAGCGCCGTCGTCGCGGTTCGGTCATTCGTCTTGAGATCGACGATGACGCTCCGGCCGCTTTGCGCGAGTTCGTCGCAGAAGCCCTTGACGTCTCTGATGATGAAATCTTCTTGGTTGAAGGATTGTTGGCCCTCAACAACCTTTCGCAGCTTGTGGGCGTCGAACGCAGCGACCTGAAGTTCGAACCATACACCGCCCGGTTTCCTGAACGCATTCGCGAACATGGCGGCGACTGTCTCGCGGCGATTCAGCAAAAAGACATTCTGGTCCACCATCCATATGAATCATTTGACGTTGTTGTTCAGTACCTGCGTCAGGCCGCGCAAGATCCCGACGTTGTCGCGATCAAGCAAACGCTTTATCGCACATCGAACAACTCGCCTATCGTCAAGGCTCTCGCGGAGGCCGCTGAGGCTGGAAAATCCGTAACGGCTCTGGTGGAGCTGAAAGCGCGCTTCGACGAGGCGGCTAACATACGCTGGGCGCGGGATCTGGAGCGTGCGGGCGTTCAGGTGGTGTTTGGTTTTCTTGAACTCAAAACCCATGCGAAATTGTCCATGGTGGTACGCCGCGAAAATGGCGAACTGCGTACTTACTGCCACATTGGCACGGGAAACTATCACCCGATTACGGCGCGAATTTATACGGACCTTTCCTATTTCACGGCTGACCCGGAAATTGGTCAGGATGTGGCTCGGGTCTTTAATTACATCACAGGTTACGCGGAACCGACGAAGCTCAACAAGCTCGCGTTCTCGCCGATCACCATGCGTAGCCGCATCATGGAGCTGACAAGCGCGGAAATTGAGCATGCGAAGGCGGGGAGACCGGCGCAAATCTGGATGAAAGCCAACGCCTTGGTTGATCCGGGAATTATCGACGCTCTGTATGAGGCGAGTCAGGCGGGGGTTCAAATTGATCTCGTCATTCGCGGGATTTGTTGTCTGCGCCCTGGGATTCCGGGTCTTTCAGAAAATATTCGAGCTAAATCCATCGTTGGACGCTTTTTGGAGCACAGTCGTATTTTGTGCTTCGGCAACGGTCATGGATTGCCTTCTCCCCAGTCTTTGGTTTATATCGGCTCCGCAGACATGATGCAGCGGAACATCAACCGGCGGGTTGAAACGATGGCTCCCGTCCTTTCGCCGACTGTGCACGAACAGGTTTTGGACCAGATCATGGTGGCGAACCTGAAGGATAATCAACAGAGCTGGACATTGTTGCCTGATGGGGGACACAAGAGAGTTGTTCCGGCGGCGGGCGAGGCTCCGTTTAACGCGCATAAATATTTCATGACTAATCCATCCCTCTCAGGCCGCGGAAAATCGCTGAGAGGAGATTCTCCTCGACCATTTGTGGAGCGACCCAAGCGTGGATGACGTAGACTTTGATGGACATGGGGCGCGGGGCCGACTTAACGGCTCCGGCCCGGTAGCTGTAATTGATATTGGTTCGAATTCCGTTCGATTGGTTGTCTATGAGCGTTGCGGCCGTTCGCCGACGACGCTCTTCAATGAGAAAGTTCTTGCGGGGCTGGGTCGGGGCGTCGGCGCCACGGGCCGTCTTTCTGGCGAGTCGATTAAGATCGCGCTGAACGCTTTGGTTCGCTTTCGCGCCATATGTGATCACATTGGCGTCAAAGACTTGAAAATTCTCGCCACCGCTGCCGCTCGAGACGCTGAAAACGGTTCAGAATTTCTTGAAGAAGTTGAAAAGCTTTGCCGCAGCAAAGTTGAAATGTTGTCAGGCCGTGACGAAGCGCGACTTTCAGCTCTGGGCGTGATTTCCGGCGTTTGGCGGCCAAAGGGAATCGTGGGCGACCTGGGCGGCGGTAGCCTAGAGCTGATCGAAGTTAATGATGAGACCATCGGACACGGACAAACGCTTCCGTTAGGCGGTATTCGCCTTCAGGAGGATTCTGGCTCCAATCCGGCTAAAGCTCAGAAAATCGCGACTGGTCTTATTTCTGAAGTTGATTGGTTGAGCAATAGTTCCGCTGGACGTCCATTCTACGCCGTTGGCGGCACGTGGCGCTCGCTCGCGCGGCTGCATTTGTTCCAGCACGGCTATCCCTTGAACGTCATGCACCAATACGCAATTCCGGCGGAAGAGGCTATTGAGTTTTGCCAGATAATTGCGGCGCGAGATATTGACAGCCATGACTATATTGACGTCGTGTCCAAGTCTCGTCGTCCGCTTTTACCATTTGGCGCCGTTGTTCTTGAGCAGGTTCTGCGTCGCTCAAAGGCGAGCGAGGTGGTGATGTCCGCGCTCGGCGTTCGTGAAGGCTTGCTTTACGACAGTTTGCCGGATGAGTTGAAAAAGCGCGATCCACTGATTGAAACGGCAAAAGAGTTGTCTTGCTTGCGCTCTCGCTCGCCGGCCTATACCCGCGAGCTGATTGAATGGACAAATCAGGCGTTCTCCGCTGTCGGGCTGGAGGAGACTGAATATGAGCGCCGTTTGCGCACCGCCGGGTGTTTGTTGTCTGACATCGGTTGGCGAGCCCATCCAGATTATCGCGGCGAGCAAAGTTTAAATATTATTTCAAACGCGGGTTTTGTCGGTCTCGATCATCCGGGGCGGGCTTATTTGGCTCTCACCGCTTATTATCGTCATCAAGGGCTGGTTGACGAGAGCCTCAGTCCACGACTGAGAGAATTACTGAGCTCCCGCTTGAAGGAAAGAGCGCGCATTTTGGGGGCGGCGTTACGTGTCACCTCGCTGATAAGCGCTTCGATCGCAGGAAATTTGTTGGGCGCAAGAGTAGAAGCTAACGGTGGCGTCGCCACATTGCACCTGCCTGGCGCCTTGGCGCAGCTGGATGGCGATCGGTTGCGCAAACGTATGACGCAATTTAGCAAATTGGTCGGCATGAAAGCCGAAATTTTGGCGCAGCCATAAAAGACGCGCAAATGGGGCGGAGAGAACGCCCTGTTTGCGCGCGATCTTGCGTGCTCGCTAACCAGTTGCGACGCCTTATTTCTGCGCCGGCTTCTTTTTCTTTTGGAGGTTAGCAGCGTTCCTCTGATCGTTCAAATGAACTTCTGTTTCAACAGGAACGACCTTCCGGCCATTAAACGCCAAGGCGATTTCGCCGCGTTTTAGCTTTAGTGCGTATTCTCCAAAAAGCTCGCGTCGCCACCCTTTAAGGGCGGAAACAGGAGCGTCGTCATCCGCCGCGATCTTTTCCAGGTCATCGACGGTGGCGATCACTTTCGCCGCAACGCCGTTGCTCTCGCTGACGAGTTTCAACAAAACTTTCAACAGGTCGACAGCCGCGCCAGAGCCATCCGGAGCAGGTTTCCCTTTCGGCAGGATGGGAAGCTCTTTCTTGGGAATGGCTAGCGCCTTGCGAACGGCTTTCAGGATTTCTTCCCCGGATTTCGAGCGTTCGAAACCGCGAGGTATGGTTCTCAGCGCCGCCAGATTTTCCATTGTAGAGGGTTGCTGGGCGGCGATTTCATAGATCGCGTCATCTTTGATCACGCGATTGCGTGGAACGTCACGCCCTCGCGCCTCGCTTTCCCGCCAAGCGGCGACTTCTTTCAAGACCGCAAGCTCAATCGGTTTGCGCACGCGCAGCTTGAGACGTTGCCAGGCTTTGTCCGGATCGGTTCGATAAGTGGATTCGGAGGTAAGCGTTTCCATTTCATCGCCAACCCAGTGACTTCGATTTTGCTCAGCAAGGTTAGCCTTGAGGAATTGATAAACGTCGCGCAGATGGGTCACGTCCGCCAAGGCGTAGTCAAGTTGCTTGTTCGTGAGCGGGCGTCGGGACCAATCCGTGAAACGGGAGGATTTATCTATTTTTGCCCCGGTGACTTTCTGCACCAATTGGTCATAGGATATCGAGTCTCCGAATCCGCACACCATGGCGGCGACCTGAGTGTCAAACACAGGGGAGGGGACAAATCCCCCCAGATGGTAGACTATTTCGATATCCTGACGCGCGGCGTGAAAGACTTTGGTGACCTTTTCATCGCGCATACAGGCGAAGAAAGGCTCTAGGTCCAAATCTTTCGATAGAGCGTCAATAATGACCGCCTCATCTGGCCCCGCCATTTGAATGACGCATAATTTTGGCCAAAATGTCGTTTCACGCAGGAACTCCGTATCAACCGTCACATAGTCGTGCTCAGCTAATCGGGTGCAAACTGCGGCGAGATCTGATGTTTTCGTTATGACTTTCATGGTGATGAGTAGCTATATCTTAGGTTTATCTATTTGTCGCCACGAAAGCGTCATTCTTTCACCAAGATTTGATAATTTCGGGGAGCGGCGCCTTGCAGGGCGCACAATGTGCGCCTATTGTGTGTTTTAACTTAGATATAGGTACGAGAAAACGACAGGCGTTGTAGACAAAATATTGCTTTCGCCAATGTTGGAGGAATCGGGGGTTTACGAAATGAGAAAAATTCTAATCGCTAACGGCAAGGGCGGATGCGGCAAAACAACGATCGCCACCACGCTTGCGGCGGCTTTGGCCAATAGCGGCGCGGACGTCATTCTCGCGGACGCTGACCGTCAGGGATCGTCATTGTCTTGGCTGAAAGCTCGTCCCGAAAATCTGGCGAAAATCGAAGCGCTTGATTGGTCGAAAGAAAAGGCGATTGGTGAATTTCCCAAAGGGCGCGACGCGCTGGTCATTGACGGTCCAGGCGGCTTACGCTCCACCCTTGCCGAACAGTTGATTGCAGAATGCGACGACGTTGTCGTACCGGTTTCTCCGTCTGCGTTCGACTGGAACGCTACTGAGAAATTCGTCAATCGGATTAGCAAGATGAAACGCGTGAAAAAGGGCAAGGCGGGGATTCACCTCATCGCCAATCGCGTTCGCCCTCGCACGCGGATTTTGAGCGAACTGGAGACCTTTATGTCTGATCTGGGCTATCCTGTGCTCGCGCGTCTGTCTGATCGGGTTGTATATGCGCGCCTCGCTTCCAACGGCGAAAGCGTCTTTGACCAAAACACGCGTGAGAATATTTCCGCCAGATCGCAATGGCAGCCTCTGATTCTTGCGGTTCAGGAATAAACCGTCTTTGAATTGAGGGAAGATGATTTGCAAAAAAAGGTGCGACAAATCCATTGCTCCCTATCGATTTTTAATTGAAGCTGCGAGAAACTTGACTTTAGCGGCGCGACATGGCTTGTGCCTTACGGCACCGCTTTTGCGGGTGTTTACGACAATTATTCTCTATTCAGACCGCCCGAGGACATCATGCATCGCTATCGTAGCCACACATGCGGAGAAATTCGCGAAACCCATGTCGGTGAAGACGTTCGCCTTTCTGGCTGGGTTCATCGTGTGCGGGATCACGGCGGCTTGTTGTTCATCGATTTGCGGGATCATTACGGCATGACCCAATGCGTAGTGGATCCGGACTCGCCGGCTTTTAAACTGGCGGAGACTATCCGTGCGGAATGGTGCGTTCGCATCGACGGCGCCGTAAAGAAACGCACCGATGAAACGATCAATGAAGCTCTTCCTACAGGGCGGATTGAAATTTTTATTCAGGAGCTGGAAGTTCTGGGCGCGTCTAAAGAACTGCCGCTTCCGGTTTTCGGCGAACAGGAATATCCTGAAGACACGCGGTTGACCTATCGGTTCTTGGATTTGCGCCGTGAGACCTTGCATAAAAACATAATGACGCGCACCAAGGTGATTTCATCCTTGCGCAACCGGATGGCCGCGGAGAATTTTTCCGAATTCCAGACGCCGATTCTCACAGCGTCGTCTCCTGAAGGCGCCCGTGACTTTCTCGTTCCCTCGCGTATTCATCCCGGCAAATTTTATGCTTTGCCGCAGGCGCCGCAGCAATTCAAACAACTGTTGATGATGTCGGGCTTTGACCGATATTTCCAGATTGCTCCATGTTTCCGCGATGAAGATCCGCGCGCGGATCGCTTGCCTGGCGAATTTTATCAACTTGACGTTGAAATGAGCTTCGTCACTCAGGAGGACGTTCTCACCACTATGGAACCGGTGATGAGGGGGATTTTTGAGGAGTTTGCGGAAGGTAAGGAAGTCACGCAGGTTTTCCCGCGCATTCCCTATGATGAAGCCTTGCGTAAATATGGCTCCGATAAACCCGATCTTCGCAACCCGATTGAAATGCAGGCCGTCACAGAGCATTTCGCTGGTTCCGGCTTCAAGATTTTCGCTCGGATGATTGAGAATGATCCAAAAGTAGAAGTATGGGCCATTCCGGCTCCCAAGGGCGGCAGCCGCGCTTTTTGCGACCGGATGAATTCCTGGGCGCAATCTGAAGGACAGCCTGGCCTTGGTTATATTTTCTGGCGCGATGAAAACGGAAGCGTCGAGGGGGCGGGGCCTCTTGCAAAGAATATTGGTGCTGAACGCACGGACGCGATGCGCGCTCAGCTCGGTTTGGAAGCCGGCGACGCCGTGTTTTTTGTTGCCGGAAATCCGGCGAAATTCGTCGACTTCGCCGGCAAGGCGAGAACGCGCGTCGGTGAGGAGCTGGACCTCATCGATCAGAATAAATTCGCGCTGTGCTGGATTGTCGACTTCCCAATGTATGAATGGAACGAAGACGAGAAAAAAGTCGACTTCTGTCATAACCCGTTTTCGATGCCGGCTGGCGGCGTTGAGGGACTTGAGGGAACCGATCCGCTGGAATTGAAAGCCTATCAATATGACGCGGTTTGCAACGGCTTCGAAATCGCGTCCGGCGCCATTCGAAATCATTTGCCAGAGGTGATGAAGAAAGCCTTTGAAATCGCTGGATATGACGAGAGCGTTCTGCAAGAGCGCTTTGGCGGCATGTATCGGGCGTTTCAATATGGCGCGCCGCCACATGGCGGCATGGCGGCTGGGGTCGATCGTATCGTCATGCTGATCTGCGGTGTGAAAAATTTGCGTGAAATCAGCTTGTTCCCGATGAACCAACAGGCCAACGACCTATTAATGGGAGCGCCGTCGGACGCGACACCCGCACAGCTTCGCGAGTTGCACATCCGCCTCAATTTACCGCAAAACTAGGGCGCGGACGAAACTGATACGCGTAGACCATTGCAGACGCGATGAAAATCAGGCAAACGGCGTTCCATCATGTATGAAGGGACGCCGTTTGTTTGTTAAAGCGCCATTGTGGAAGACGTTCCGGCGCAGCCGAAAGGAAGCCGCTTTGTGCTGAAATCTTTGGAAACCTGGCTGTTTAAAGACCCTGAAAGCGCATTGTCATTGATCAGGCGTCTCGCCTCGGACAACCTGCGCCGATATTTGCCGCGCTATGGCGTCGCATTTTTCTTCATGGCTTTGGTGGCGGGGTCCACTGCCGCGAGCGCCTGGATCATGAAGGATGTGATCAACGAGGTGTTCATCAACCGCGACGCGGGAATGGTGTATGTCATCGCCGGGGCGGTTATGGTCATTTTTTCCATCAAGGGCGCGGCCACCTATGGTCAAAATGTCGTCATGAGCCGCATCGGCAATAGCATTGTCGCCAATGCGCAACGCCGTCTTTACGACAACATCATCCGACAGGACATGAGTTTCTTTGACGCGACGGCGCTTGGAGAGATATCAACGCGGCTGTCGCACAACACCTCGGCGGCGAGAGCCGTTCTCGACACCGTCGTCACGAGCATTGGTCGCGACGTGCTCACATTGTTCGGTCTTGTGATCGTCATGGTCGCTCAGGATCCGGTCATGAGCCTGATAGCGCTTGTGATCATGCCGCCGGCGGTTATCGCTGTGTCCTTGTTGGTGCGGCGCGTGCGCAAAGTCGCCAAATCGCAATTTGTTTCCCTGACTCGTATTGTATCTATCGTTCAGGAAACGGCGATCGGCGTCAAAGTGGTGAAATCTTTCGGGGTCGAGCCGCGACTGCGCAAACAGATGGCGCGCGCCGTTGGCGACGTGGAGCGGCAAGCGAATAAAATCGCCGCCTTGACGGCGCGAACTTCGCCCTTGATGGAAACGCTAGGCGGCTTCGCCATCGCCATCATCATTCTCTACGGCGGTTATAGCGTGATCGAGCTGGGGCGCGACCCGGGAGCGTTCTTCGCATTCATCACGGCGCTGCTTCTCGCCTATGATCCGGCTAAACGCCTAGCGCGCCTTCAAGTGAATTTGAGTAATAACCTTGTTGGCGTAAAACTCATGTTCGAGCTTCTTGATCGGCCAATTCTGTTGGCGGACAAGCCGGACGCGAAACCTTTGGAGGTGAAGCGCGGCGACATCGTTTTTGACGAGGTGTCGTTTAGTTATGGCGAAGCGCCTGCGGTCAACGGCCTGAACTTTCACGCGCATCCCGGTCAGGTCACGGCGCTTGTTGGGTTGTCGGGTGCGGGTAAGTCTACAGTATTCTCTTTACTTGAGCGTTTTTATGAAAACGACAGTGGATCAATAAAGATTGACGGCCACGACATTCGCAGCGTTACGCTTGAAAGTTTGCGCCACCAGATCGCACTGGTGTCGCAAGACACTTTTCTGTTTGATATGAGCGTTAAAGATAACATTCTTATCGGACGTCCGGGCGCGAGCGATGAGGATATCATCAAAGCGGCTCAAGCGGCCAACGCCGATGAATTCATTCAAAAGCTCGAGAATGGATATGACAATCTGGTTGGGGAGGGCGGTGGTCGTCTTTCAGGCGGGCAGAGACAACGCATCGCCATAGCCCGAGCCATGCTACGCAACGCGCCAATCCTTTTGCTTGATG
The DNA here is from genome assembly GCA_048265185.1 of Stappiaceae bacterium. Classification (GTDB taxonomy): domain Bacteria; phylum Pseudomonadota; class Alphaproteobacteria; order Rhizobiales; family Stappiaceae; genus JBLXBZ01. The sequence goes on from JBLXBZ010000001.1 coordinate 456,661, forward strand.
AGGCCACTTCCGCGTTGGACGCGGAGTCTGAGAATAAGATACAGGTGGCGTTGAAACGTTTGATGGTTGGGCGCACGACTCTGGTTATCGCTCACCGGTTGGCGACGGTGCGTGACGCGGACAAGATTCTTGTAATGGATCAGGGGCGTGTGGTTGAAACTGGATCACATTCAACGTTAATCGAACAAAATGGTATCTATAAACGGCTCTGCGATCTCCAGTTTCGAGACGAGAGCGCCTCGCAAACGGCCTAGATTTTTAAAAGAAGGCGCGGAAGTGATCCGCGCCCTCACGTCTCAAGTTTAGTTATATTTTTACTGGGCTGCGTGTACCGACGCGCCTAAAACTTCCGGAATCTTGGAGGGGTCCGTGGCCAGCACCCCCAAAATCTGTGTAACCGGGACCGGTGATTGCGGAGCCACTTCAATATCAATTTCCTTGTTATTGATAAGGAAAGTTTTCAGGGCTGCGTGAAGCGACGTTCCAAACGGCGTATTAGCGAGAGGACCAAGTTCCTTCTTCAGTTCATCCGCGAAACTATAAGCCAGCGTCTCTGGAGAAATTTTTTCCTCCTTGGCGGAATGCGCGATGAAAGCGCCGATAAGCGGCGCTTTTGAGATGGTCACCCGACCGCCGATGACCTTCGCGTTCGCCATGAGCGCTCGATATTGTTTCGGACTTTCAAATACCGCACGTTTTACGCCGCCAATTTTCAACGACACACGCGCTTCAACGCCATCGATGATTTTCATCTCATAGCGCTCAACGTCAAGAATTTCAGTTAATTCATCATAGGTGACGTTAATGTTTTCATTGTAGTTGATCTTATTCAGATCGATTTCCTTGAAGATCGCGACGATCATGTCGTCGCTCAAGGCTTCAACTGGAAAAATGAAATCCCGCGTCTCACTCTCAATTCGGGTTGGTATGGAGGATATAAACGCTCCCATGTCCAACGACCAATTTGTGAGGCTGATAGGGGCGGAAAACTCAGGTGTTTTTGCCTGCATTCCTTCAATTGACGCATGCCCAAGCGTGGGGATCACGCTCATAATCTGCGAAAAAGAAGGTGTTTCGTTGGGAGGTGTCGCTGCAAGCGCCGCATAATTCTCAAGCGGAGGAATTCCGAAATCCTTTATTTCAAAATTCGCTAATTCGAAGGTCTGCATTTCCCCTGCGGCGAACATGACGCCCTTTATGGCGAGAGACTCAATTCCGCTCGCCGAGCCGCCGGAAAATGAGACTTCGCTGGCGGCGCCCTTCGCATCGGGATGACGAAAAGAGAGACCTTCCAAGGTCGCGTTTTCCACCTTATAGGAGGAGATAATATTGAGTACGGACGTGAGAACGGCGTCCTCGTCAAATTTTCTGGATAAGGCGACTTCATCGAGAAGCGGGCCGATTTTCACCGGCTGTCGGTCCGTATCCACCGTCACTTCGCCAATGGACGTATTCTTTATCGAAAACGATGATTTGCTATCGTCATTCAATTCGACGTCTTTAAGTGTCGTCGATTGATGCAATATGTTTGATGCTGGCTTTTCGTCGATCAAACCAAGCTGATAAAAAAGGGGCTTGTAATCAATTCCCCTGATTTCCATCTCGCCTGTAGAGAGCTTAAATTCGTATGGTTTTTCCTCTTGCTCGCCGATTTCCGCAATACTGCTCTTTCCGGTGTGGCGTGCGATTAATTGCTGGGCGATGACCCCGTTTTCAACCCCGGAAACCGACGCTCCTTCGTAGCGCTCAACCTGTCGATCGCCATAAGGCATGTTTTGCTCCACATCCACGGATTTCGCGGTTAGCGAGGCGATTTTGATTTTCAAATAAAGCTTGGCCAGCTCCAAGTATTTAGAAATAGGCTTCTTGGGGTCGTTGGACAGTTCCGGCAACGCAGGAATGAAGACGCCTGATCCGTCAGTGTCATTATATCGAACCATGAAATTAAGCGGCAAAGTCTCAATTGGTTTGTCGCCGTTTGCGGGGGTGGTCAACGTGCCTATTAAATGAGCTTCGAGGACGCCAGGCGCCGCGAAGCGTTCAAAATTCACTCCGTCGTCTGAAGCGTTCAGATATTCAAAGGTTATTTCATTCGCGCGAAATGCCAATTTAGCGGAGACGGCGCCTGCGTCGCCCAGATCAAAACTGACTGGATAGACAATGTGAGCTTTATGAAGCTTGGCGCCGTCGTCGCCAACTTCCTCAAGTTGAGCGAATTCGGCAATTGTGGCTCCACTGTCTTGCACGTCATCAAACCAGTTACGAATTTGATCGGTCGCGTCATTCGCCAAAGCTGTGGTTGAGGAAAGCGCCAAGGCAAGCGCAAAAGAACAACTCCGACGGGAGGCGACGAACGAATGAAACGGCATTAAAAATTTTCTCCAGTGAGGCGCAGGGGTAAAATCATCACCGCCTGCGCAAAAGGAAAAGCTACCTTAAAGACAGGATTTCATCCTTGCCATGAGCTTTGATTACTCAGCCGAATTTGCAATGATATCGACTGACAATACTGTCGGTAGCGTTTGCGGCGCCATCATGGCGGTGCCGAGCAATTGAGAAAACGGAACAGGCTGTTGCGGCGAGGCGGTCGCTGTCAAAGATTGTGGATTCGACAGGAAAGCGGTGAGGGCCGCGGCGACTTTATTCTGAAAGTCAGGATTGTCGAGAACCGTCAGCATCAACGGCATTGCCCCAGAAATTTGCTGGACGAAAGTCTCTTTATCCGTTCCGGTTTCCTTGGCCTGATGTTCCAGAATACGGTCGACGACGCTGTCATTGTCCACGCGAAAATTCAGGGATTTAACCGTCAGCCCTTGCATTAACGACATGGCCTTATCCGGATCGTCCTGAGCTGCGTTTAATTGATCCACGACGTCACGGGTGAGGCCGCCAAGATACGCCGACATGGACACCGCGCCAACGTCTGGTCCGTCCACTTTCAGTTTTTCAATTTCAAGAATGCCGTCGTCTGGCGCCCAAGCCAGTTTCACCTCGGCGTTGAGCGTAATGTCGCCATATCCCAGATCCGTAAAAATTTCTTTTTCATCATCGTCCAGATCATTCTGATCCAGCACCAACCCCCGGAGAATAATTGTTCCCGCCGTGGGTTGATCGCCGTCAAGTTCGTCGACTGAAACATGAATGCTTTCGATCGGAACGCTGGCGTCTTCATGATCGGTGATCAATATCCCGGTTAGGTCGGTTGTTTTATAAAGCGGCGCAATCGCATTTTCCGTGCTGCTGTTCTTAACTTCTTGGATGGACGGCATGACAATTTGGGTGGAAACTAGGTTTTCAACCGAGAATGTGGCGTCGTCATCGGACACCTTCAGCCCTGAAATTGTCAGAACGTCGCTCGACAACCTTTCGTTAGGGAGAATTGCCCCGTTTTTGATCGTGATCTGGCGCAATAAAAGTTGGGCGTTTTCAAAGTTGTCATTGTTGTGAATGGTGGTCGTAATATCGGAAATAACGACGCTATCGCCCGTTTCTTCAACCGAACCAATGCTTTCGACGGTTCCGCCGCCAGCTTCCATTGTTTTTAAAAAGTGATCCGCAATCTCGTTTCCTGTCGCATCAAAGGCCATCGCTGAACTGGATAGCATCAAGGCTGAAGCGACGGTGCTTGCGAGTATCTGGTTTTTAAAACCAAGCATATTTAATTCCCTCTGGCTGGGCGACGCGCCATTTTCATATGGCAGAATAACGGCGAGTCATGTCACGTATTTTGCAGAATGTGGCGTATCTCATTGACTGAACTTGTGTTTGGTTCACTCATTGTCAGCAAACTTGGGTTGTTTCATGACTAGCGCGTTTATTTCAAAAACAATCACGCTAATTTCAACATGATTTTTAAATCATCGTTCGCCTGTGTTTTAAATCACTAAATTGCGCAAACGACAATTATGCGGCGTGTGATTGCGCTCAGGGATCTGGAACCAGAAATGACCTGGCAAGCATGATTTTGTTCAGACAGAATTTACCAAGGTTTGTAATACTTTCATAAGGTGTGTTTTGGGTGGTTTAGTAGGCGGGTGTTTTGAAGCGGCGTTATACGGTTTTTCTCAAAGCGATAATCGTTGCGCTGGTTCTCGCGACGGCGCCTTTGGTCGCGACCAATTATGTTTTAAATAATTTTTCCGAACAGCAGGGGCGGATGGAAATGCGCGCCGTCGCCGCGCGTTATATTTCCCGGTTGGAAAAAGCCATCGGGGAGGCGGTTACGGGCCTGCAAAACTTACATAAAACCGGCGCCACGACATGCACGCTTTCAGATCGAATCTTTTTCCGGAAAATGATCTCTGAAGCGGCGTTTGTTCAACGAATTGGCTTGGTGAATAAATCTGGCGTGCAAATGTGCATTGAACCCGAGCAGCGCCTTACAGGCAAAGAAATTTTGCCGCCATGGCAAGAGAACGCGCCGCGCGTGGGCATCGGCATGTTAGATCAACAATTTGAAGGTGCGCATGTCGCAGTTGTGAGCTGGGCGCTGGAAGAGGGAAACCGACTGATTGCAGAAATATCTCCTGCGGCGGTCGCTGTAGACCCTGGTCCTGAGTATTTACGTTCTTTTCGGCGCGTGGAAGTCATTTTGGGCGAGCATGCGGTCTGGTTGACAGCCGGTGAAAACCTTGGTGCGGGTGCAAATTCCAATGACACGCCGATTATTGAACAGGTAAGCTCCGGTAAATATCCAATGGCGGCGACTGTCAGCGCACCAAGGTCGGCCACTAACGGGTTAGTGAGAGACTTAAAAATCGTTGCGATCATTGCATGTGCGAGCTTTGCGCTTTTATTTGTCGCAATTGGGGTATGGATGTCCTGGCGACCAGAGAACGAAGCTGAAGACGACTTTGTCGCCGCCATTCGTAACGATGAATTTATTCCATATTACCAACCGGTTATGGATATTCAAACTGGGAAACTTCGAGGGTGCGAGGTGCTGATGCGTTGGCGTCGTCCGGATGGAACGATTATTTCTCCGGGGCAGTTCATGACTTTCGCCGAAACCTCCGGTCATATTTTCGAGATGACGCGGCGTCTCATGAAAATCACGTGTCAGGAAGTTGGCGACCTCTATCACGAAAACCCTGATTTCAAGCTTTCAGTCAACCTGTTTGCCGGTCATTTTGACGACCGGCGCGTCATTCGCGACATCAAGGAAATATACGGCTCCTCCAAGATTGCGTATCAACAATTGGTCTTGGAGGTGACTGAACGGTTGCCCTTAACGGATATTGGCTTGGCGCGAAAAATCATTGCAGAATTGCAAGCGCTCGACGTTCGAATTGCATTGGATGATGTGGGAACTGGACACGGTGGCTTGGCGTATCTGCAAAAGCTGGGCGTTGATGTTATCAAAATCGATAAAATGTTTATCGACAGTCTTGGCACTGACGATAGTTCGGCGACCATCGTCGACACGATGGTGGAGCTTGCCGATAATTTGAGTATGGGCATCATCGCAGAAGGCGTCGAAAAAGAAGAGCAAATTGAGCGCTTACGTGAGCTTGGCGTCTCTGCAGCCCAAGGGTATTTTTTCTCTCCGCCATTACCGGCGAAACTGTTCATTGAACTTGCCCGAGCTCTTAACGCCTCCGTCAAGGAAAGTGAAGAAACTTCAGAAACGTCTTTGCTTGCCGGATAGACCGCCAAGAGTGAGTTTTTACTTGCGCCCCTTGTAACGCATTAATATCGGCGGCGCCCATTTCATGCCGCTCAAACTCCACTAGCCAACAGACTAGATCAGATCCACGTCGCCAGAGACGAGGGCGTCAAGCTTAGGCGCATAGGTCAAAGACTCCATTGCCGCTCCTCCTATATCCGATAAAAGGCGTCAAAGGACACTCCAGCTCTGGAAGTCAATTCTTTTTGCGTTAGTCCTGCGTAGATTCGGCTCCGTTTGCTTTTACGGCGAGGGCTTTGATGACTTCTTCGGGGAAGTCATATTAAATGATAAAATTTAATCTATTATCCGAGAATACTATGTTATCTTTTTTGATTCAGAGAAGATGTAAGCATTCATGTGAGATAATGTGGCGCTGCGTTGCGTTGTTTGAGTATATTTAGATTAATCGCGACTTCATGTGGCGTTAATATTTCATTTGTATAACTATGGCTTGTATGAATTGGGGGCGATAAAAATGAGCGATAATATAGAAAACCCGGTTGTTCAGGACTTACCAATTGGTATTTCGTACGAAGGCCTGCGCCGTGAATTTGACAGCATGGGCGATGTTGACGTTCCAGCGGATCGCTATTGGGGGGCGCAAACCCAGCGCTCACTTCAACATTTTTCAATCGGTGATGACCGTATGCCAAAGGCCGTTTATCATGCTTATGGTTACGTGAAAAAAGCCTGCGCATTGGTAAACCACAAGGCTGGTCGCCTTCCTGACTGGAAGAAAGAGGCCATTGTGCGGGCGGCCGATGAGACGATCTCTGGCAAGCTTGATGAGCATTATCCGCTTTTTGTGTGGCAGACGGGATCTGGCACACAAAGCAATATGAACGTCAATGAAGTGCTTTCAAACCGGGCGATCCAATTGCTTGGCGGAGAGCTGGGCACGCAAAAGCCTGTGGGCCCGAATGACGATGTGAATATGGGGCAATCGTCGAATGACACGTTCCCCACGGCAATGCATATTGCGGCGGTAAACGCCATTGACGAATTGCTTGTGCCGCAGGTGTTGGCGCTGGCCGAAACTATCGAGAAAAAAGCGGATGGCTGGATGGATGTGGTTAAAATTGGCCGCACGCATCTGGAGGACGCCGTGCCCTTGACGGTTGGGCAGGAGTGGCGTGGCTGGGCCGGGCAAATTCGCGATGCGGTGGAAGAAATTCAGGCAAGTAGGGGAGGGCTTTACAAGCTGGCGGTCGGCGGCACGGCGGTTGGTACCGGCCTTAACGCTCCGGCGGGTTTTTCCGCTGATGTCGCGGCGGAAATCGCCAAGCTCACAGGAAAGCCCTTTGTCACTGCGCCCAATAAATTCACGGCTCAAGGCTCTCTTGACGCCATGGTGCGTGCTCACAGCGCTTTGCGCAATCTCGCCGTTGCCTTGATGAAAATCGCCAATGACATGCGCTGGCTGGCGTCGGGCCCGCGGTGCGGCTTTGCCGAATTGATCCTGCCAAGCAATGAGCCTGGTTCTTCGATCATGCCGGGAAAAGTCAATCCCACGCAATGCGAAGCCATGGTGATGATTTGCATTCAGGTCATGGGCAATGACAGCACAGTGGCGATTTCAGGAAGCCAAGGCAATTTTGAACTCAACGCCATGCGCCCCGTGATCATCAATAATTTCCTGCATTCAGCTCGTATTCTCGCCGATGGCTGCGAAAAATTCCGTGAATATTCCGTGGAAGGAACCGAGCTTAACCGAGAGAAGATCCAGAGTTATGTAGAGGGATCCGTCATGCTGGTGACCGCGTTATCGCCGGTTATCGGTTACCAGAACGCAGCCCATATCGCGGAGACGGCGATTGCCGAAGGGCTGACGCTGAAGCAAGCGGCGCTCGCCTCAGGCAAAGTGGATGAAGCCCTGTTCGACAAGACCGTCAAACCGTTGGATATGGTTGGTCAGGGTCTTGCCGGGGCATGATGAAAGGTAAGCTTCCTGCCGCAGGTCAAGTGGCGCATGTGGCCTTGCGCATTGGTCGGCTAATGCTGGCCAATGGGGCGGGCGCGGAGCGGGTGCAAGAGGCGGTTATCGCCTATGCGAAACGTTTTGGCTACGATTCGCGCTTGATGGTGACCGCGGAAGGCTTGATCATCACGCTGGAAGACGACGATGGTTTTCATACAAGACTTGGCCATGCGCCCTCAGGCATGGCCATTAACATGGGAGCCTTGTCGGGACTGAAAGCCATTCGCTTTCAGCCGATCGCCGCAGAGCCGGATTTTGACGCCATCGACCGACAGCTCGATGTGCTTGAACATGCGGGCGGCCGTTATCCCCATTTTGTGGTCATTTTGGGCATGGGGGTGGTCACCGCGTCTCTCGCCAGACTGTTCGGCGGGGAATGGCCGGTGGTTTTTATCGCAATTTTCGGCGGAATAGTGACGCAATTTGTTCGTCAGACGCTTAATGGCTACGGAATGCATCCGGTGGCAGGTTCGTTCGGCGCGGCGTTTATCGGCGGGCTTTCCGGCGCGCTGCTGATGAAACTTTTCCCCCAGACGCCTGCAACGCTGTGTCTTGTGGCTGCGGGAATGATTCTGGTTCCCGGCGCGCCCCTGATCAACGGCGTGCGCGATATATTCGACAATCATATTGGCATTGGCGTTTCGCGTCTGGCGCTAGGTGGAATCACCATTCTGGCCATTACTTTCGGCTTGCTATTGGCGGCCTATTTTACGGGGGATCATATTCCCGTGGAGGGGGCGCTTGATTTACTGCCAGCGCCAGAGGACTTTCTGTTTTCCGCGCTGGCCGGGGCAGGCTACGCACTATTGTTTAATGTGCCATTGCGTGCAGCCTGGGTTTGTGTGCTCTGTGGCGTGATGGGTCACGGTCTGCGTACGGTCGCCATGCACATGGGACTTGATATGGCTGCGGGAGCTTTGATCGGCGCTTTCGCCGCGGCGCTTCTGGCGCGAGTCATGGCGACAAAATTTGACGTTCCCCCTGTGGCCTTCGCCTTTCCCGGCGTTGTGTCAATGATCCCGGGGGCTTTCGGGTTTCGCGCCTGTATTGGCGCATTGACGATCATGAAAGAGGGGGCAAATGCGTCACCCGCTCTTATTAGTGAAACCCTCTCGCTCAGCGTATCGACGGTTCTTGTGACCGGTGCGGTCGCAACAGGTGTGTGCCTGGCGCTGATCACACGTAATCCCTCTCAGCTAGTATCAAGAACAGGAGCAACAAAATGATTAGATGTGTGCGCATGTGGACCGGTGACGACGGGAATTCCCTGTTTGAGGAAGGCTCTATTGATATGGTTGAAGGCATGCGCGGCGACGCCGTCGGCAAGCCGATCAAAGCTGTTGAAGTTTCCTTCCAGGAAACTGTTTCCGGCGGCTCATACGAGTGGCACCAAGACCCTGTTCCCCGTTTTGTCATCACGCTCTCCGGCACGCTTGAATTCGAGGTGAAATCCGGTGAAAAATTCATCATTCGTCCGGGAGATATCCTGTTGGCTCAAGACAATAGCGGATCAGGTCATACGTGGCGTTTAATCGGTGACGAACCTTGGCGGCGCGCCTATGTGGTTTATGAAGACGGCGTGGAGCTCCAATTCAAACCTGCCGCGAAAGGATAAACCTCATGGGCAATTCAGATATTGAAAATGTGGATGTCGCTCTGATCGGCGCGGGGATTATGAGCGCGACCCTCGGCACTGTTTTAAAAGAGCTGGAGCCGTCGCTTGAGGTCGCCATTTTTGAAGAACTCAATGACTGCGCTCAGGAAAGTTCTAATTCTTGGAATAACGCAGGCACGGGGCACGCGGCTAATTGTGAAATGAACTATACGCCTCAGCGCGCAGACGGAAGTATTGATATTTCCGAGGCGCTTGAAGTGAACACGGAGTTCGACATTTCTCGCCAGCTTTGGTCGTATCTTGTCAACAAAGGCAGCATCGCAGATCCCCGCGAATTTATGCATTCATGTCCGCATATGAGCCTTGTGTGGGGCGAGGAGAATGTGGCGTTCCTGCGCAAGCGCTTTAAAGCCATGACGGAAAGTCATTGCTATCATGGCATGGAATATTCCGAAGACCATGGAAAAATCGCCGAATGGGCCCCCCTGACCATGGAAGGCCGCGATCCTGATCAGCCCGTGGCCGCGACCCGGATGATTACCGGGGCTGATGTGGATTACGGTTCCTTGACCCATCTTTTGGTGAAACAGTTACAATCTCAGTCAGGGGTTTCGGTTCACTATAGCCAGAAGGTTACGGACGTTTCAAAATCAAATGACGGGCGCTGGCTGCTCACGGTCAAGGATCGACAAAGTCATGAAACTAAAACCATTTCTGCGCGTTTCGTCTTTGTAGGCGCGGGTGGTGGATCTTTGGAAATCCTGCAAAAATCGGGTATACCTGAAGGGCGTGGCTATGGCGGTTTCCCGGTGAGCGGTATTTGGCTGCGCTGCGATGTCGATGACGTCAGCGCTCGCCACCACGCTAAAGTCTATGGCAAGGCCGGTCATGGCTCTCCGCCAATGTCTGTTCCTCATCTTGATACGCGGATCATCAATGGCAAACGCTCATTGCTGTTCGGTCCTTATGCGGGGTTTTCCAGCAAATTCCTGAAAAAGGGCTCTTATCTGGACTTAGTGGAGTCTATCCGGCCGGGAAATATTTTGCCGATGCTTGCCGTCGCCCGCGACAATATGGAACTCACCGAATATCTTGTCAGTCAGGTTCTTCAGACCTCAAAACATCAATTCGCCGCGCTTCAGGAGTTCTTCCCAGAGGCTAAGCGAGAAGATTGGCGGGAAGTGGTCGCGGGACAACGGGTCCAGATTATCAAGCCGGATCCTGCCCACACAGGGACTCTAGAGTTCGGCACTGAGCTGATCGCCAGCGAAGACAAGTCGTTTGTGGCGCTGCTGGGCGCTTCGCCAGGAGCCTCAACAGCGGCGCATATCGCCATGCAAGTGCTGCGCAAGTGCTTTGATGATCAGCTGACGGATGACGGCTGGATGGGCAAGCTGCGGGAGATGATCCCCACCTATGGCGTTGATCTGAAGGTCGACGCTGACGCATGCTACGACATCAGAAAGAAGACGGCTGAAATCTTGAAGCTTGAATTCATCTAGGGTTTTTCTCCCTGAAGGTTGCGTAACTTTCAGGGAGAAGCCGTCACCGGCATAATCATGCCGTGGGCGCGTCGTTTCGCCCCGTCATGCCTTCAATTAAAAAAGTTCCATAATATCTATTATCCGAATTAGGATAATTTACTCTTGAAGAGCATGTGAGAGCGCTACGCTATCGCACTCTCTCATGATCGACGTCGATACAACGCCAGCTTATTGCCGTAGTAGATCCTGAAGACTTAGAGCGATCACTTCTGTCGCGGCTTTCAGGTCATCGAGCTTGATATGCTCGTCAGCGCCATGTGCGTTCGCCTCAAGAATGGAACGTGGGCCGGCGCCGTAAAGAATGGTCGGAATTCCTGCTTCGCTATAATGACGAGCGTCAGTGTAAAGCGGCACGCCTGTCGCAGGTACCTGCGCAACGCCTAATCGTTCTGGCGCGTGAGCCTGAATCGCAGCTACAAGTTTTTCGATCCCTGCGATTGGGCGCAAAGGTTCAGCCAACATGATGCGTCGACACTCTACCTCCAACCCATTTTTTTCCGGCGCCGCCCGCTCAATCAATTGCGTCAAGGCTTCTTCGACGGCTTCCCCGTTTTCTTCTGGGATTAAGCGCCGATCAACCCTCATGGTCACACGGTCAGGAACAACATTCGTGTTGATGCCGCCGTTAATTAACCCGACAGTTAATTTAGGACTATCGATTCCTTCCTGTTCGCTTTTGATGTGAGACAATCGATGACGCTCAGCATAAAGCGCTTGCAAAATCACAGTAGCTGCTTCCAGCGCGTCGACCCCGGTTTCGGGCATCGCCGCATGGGCTTGACGGCCACGCACGACGACTTCCATATGCAGGCATCCATTATGCGCAGTGGTGATAGCGTAGGAAAAGCCCGCGGAAATGGCAAGGTCTGGCTTTGTAAGCTCTTGTTCCAGAAGCCATTTTGGCCCGACGAAGCCGCCAGCTTCCTCGTCATAGGTCAAATGCAGCTCAACCGTGCCGTTCAAGCCTTCCGGCTGAGAAATGAGCGCGCGAAGCGCAAAAACGTAAGTGGCGAAATCAGACTTTGAAACAGCCGCTCCTCGACCATAAATGGCTCCATTGCGCGTTTCCGCGCCATAAGGGTCCATTGTCCAGCCATCTCCCGGTGGAACCACGTCTCCATGCGAGTTCAGGGCGATCACTGGCCCCGTTTCATCGCCAAAACCGTGACGGACAATCAAATTGGTGACCGACTTCATCCCATATTGCTTGACAAAAGGCTCCGGGACGGGATGACGCTCGACTTTGAAGCCAAGAGCCTCAAGGCGCCGCGCCGTCTCTTCCGCATGAGGCGCCGTGTCCCCGGGTGGATTGTCGCTTGGAACGCGCACCATGGCTTTCAAGAACTCAAGTTGCTCATCCCAATGGGCGTCGATCGCCGATTTCATCCCGATTTCCTCTCTTTTTGCGCGAGGATTTCAATCCATCGCACCAACGCTTTCACCGCAGTGTCCATGTCATCCTCCTCAACATGTTCCAACGGACTATGGCTAACGCCATCACGACAACGAATGAACATCATTCCGATTTCCGTGAGATGCGCCATGGCCTGTCCGTCATGACCAGCGCCTGACATTAACGCCAATGGCTCGATATTAAGCGAGATCAAGGCTTCCTGCGCCGCCTCCCGCATCAACGGCGAACATGGACATGTCGACACTTCATGGAATTGGGTGAACTCATATGCGCAGTCGCGGCGCTTACTTATCCGTGCGGCCTGTTCCTTGATGGCTGCAATAGCCTCCAAACGCGGCTCATCCCTTTCCGCCCGAATATCAAGCGTCATTCGTACGGATGCCGGTATCACGTTCACCGCGCCGGGAGACACGTGCAATTCGCCGACCGTTGCGACCAATTTATCGTTTAGCCCGCTTAGCGCGACGCTTTCAATCACGCCAATCAATTCGCTCGCCGCCGATAAGGCGTCATGGCGAAGCGCCATGGGAACCGTTCCCGCGTGTCCCGCCTGCCCGGTTATGGTAATGTGAAACCGCGATGCGCCGGCGATCGACGTCACCACGCCAAGCGCTGTGTTTTTCGCCTGTAACACCGGCCCTTGTTCGATATGAAGCTCAATATAGCCTGCGATCAACTCAGGGTCTTCCGAGCATTCCATCGCCAATTCAGGGGCGCCGCCAAAAGATTCAAGGGCCGTCTTTACTGAAACGCCGTCTTTGTCTGTAGCCTCGAGATCATCAGGCTTCAAAACTCCGGCAACCGCTGAAGAAGATGACAACGTCGTGGGAAAGCGAACCCCCTCTTCGTCGCCAAAAGCAAGCACTTCCACATCGAAAGGTAGGTTGACCTCTCTCTTTTTCAAATCATCCAGCGCCAGAATTGCGCAAATGACTCCAAGCGTCCCGTCAAATTTCCCCGCATTGATGACGGTGTCGATATGCGATCCAATGAGCAATTTCCGCCGCCGGTTCACGCCCTTGCTTTTGTCTTGTTTAAGCTGGCCTTTCACCGTACCCAGCGCGTCACGCGTAACGCTCAACCCCCGATCTTGCATCCATCTGGCCACCAGATCCGCCGCCATTTTGTGTTCCGGCGATAGAAATAGTCGAGTTAAAGCATTCTCATCGCTCGAAATCTTGGCGATCGCTTCGACCATCAAACTGGCGTCGCGCCCAAAATCGGCGCGTCCAAAATCGGCGAAAGCGCAATCAGACGTCATCAATTTTCCCTATCCGGTCTTCAATCCGAAACTGAAAGATGCGCTCAATTTGCACAAGCGCCATTTCAAATTCTACGTTAAAATCATTTTCAACACGGTCCTCGAAACTTTTGAGGATCATATCTTTTGTCGCCCCTTTAACTGCAAAAATAAAGGGAAAACCAAATTTTTCGCGGTAACGCCCGTTCAGGCGCGAGAATTTTTCAAACTCGCCCTCGGTCAGGCTATCCAGCCCCGCCCCCGCCTGCTCCAAACGCGAAAGGTGAGCGACCTCCCCCGCCAAAGCGGCTTTTCCCGCAAGGTCTGGATGCGCCTGCATCAAGGACAGTTGCTCACCTTTGGACATTTCCCGCATGGCCATCGAGAAAGCTTGAACCAGATGATCCACGCTTTGGAAAGGAGAAAACTCAAACGCCCTCTCCGCCAATTTGGGCGTATTCTCCGCCACATCGGCGAATTGGACGCAAAAAATGTCTCGTGGCAAAGCGTTGATTTCATCAATCGTCATGGTTTTCATTTTTATCGCCGCTCGATCCAACCACCAAGAACAGCGCGCTGCTGAGGCGTCATTCCGGTTTCATTTCCCAAGGGCATGGCTTCACTCACAACGGCTTGTTGTTTCACCAGCGGCGCGAAGCGGCGCAGTTCCGTAAGCGTGTCCAAGGTAATGTTTTTGGGGGCGTTTTCAAACCCGTCGTGGGTTGGCGTGGAGCTGTGACACATGACGCAGTGACTTCTAACGATTGTCATGACCTGTGCGTCGGTAACGCTTTCACTGCTGGTTTGAGGCGGTGAAGTCAGGGGCTCAGTGCTCGGCGCCGTGACGATCAGAGCGGTGACCAACGCCGCCGCAGCCACCGGTAACGACCATAAATACCGCGCAAGTGGGTCGCCCGCATCATGACGGTTCAGGAAGTGTCGCACCATGGCGCCGATAGTCAGAATGAGCCCGACCACCAGAACGGGATATGGATGCCCCGTGAGTAGAGGATAATGATTTGAAACCATCATCAATAACACAGGCAAAGTCAGATAATTATTATGAACCGATCGCTGTTTGCCAATGGCGCCGAGAGCGGGATCTGGCGTCTCCCCTTTCAATAGGCTCGCGGTTATTTTTTTCTGGTTCGGGATGATGACGCCAAATACGTTCACAGCCATGATCGTGCCAATGAAGGCGCCGACGTGAATCATTGCGCCGCGACCGGAAAATACCTGACCGAACATATAGCTAGCGCCTAGAATCAGGCAAATGACGCCAATAGCCAGCACGTAAACATTTCGGCCAATCGCAGACTTGCATAGTTGATCATAAAGAATCCAGCCAAGACCAAGCGAGGCCATCGACATTAACACCGCCTCGGACGGCGCCATGAGAACTTTCGTCGGGTCGATCAAATAGACGGAGGCGTTGAGATAATATTGAACTATGAGGAGCGCGAAACCTGTCACCCAGGTCAGATAGGCCTCCCATTTATACCAGATCAAATCGTCGGGCAATTCCTTGGGGGCGACCATGTATTTTTCGACATGGTAAAAACCGCCGCCGTGAACTTCCCAAGCAGTTCCTGACACCCCGTCTTTCATATTGAGGCGCTTGCGCAGGGATAAATCGAGCGCGATAAAATAGAACGAAGTACCGATCCAGCCGACGCCAACGACCAGATGCGCCCAACGAAACAAAAGGTTGAGCCATTCAGTGACGAAAGCCGCGCTCATGATCCTTGTTCCCTTCAAGACATGGGATGAACCTGGGAGGTGAATCTGGAAAAAAGCCGGAGGATGGTAATCCTCCGGCCGCGTGTGTTATTGCGGCAAAGTGTCGTCAATTCCCTGCACGTACCAGTTCATGCCGAGCAGCGCGCCATCATCGATAAGAACGCCTTCCGCCACCGCTTCAGAACCGTCCTGTTTCTTGATCGGTCCAGCGAATGGGAACAACTCGCCCGCCTTGATCTGCGCCGCGGTTTCAGCCGCCGCTTTAGCAACGTCGTCAGGCATGTTGGTGTAAGGGGCCATAACGACCATGTCTTGGGCAAAGCCGCCCCAAGTGTCGTCGCTCTTCCAGGTTCCGTCGAGAACGGCGTTCACGCGGCGAATGTAATAAGCGCTCCAGTCGTCGACGATTGCGGTCAATTGAGCTTTCGGGGCGAATTTGATCATGTTGGACGCTTGACCAAAACCCACCACGCCGCGCTCTTCAGCCACCTGTAACGGCGCCGGAGAGTCGGTGTGTTGCGATATGACGTCTGCGCCTTGATCAATCAAAGCCTTGGCTGCGTCCGCTTCTTTCGCCGGATCATACCATGAGTTCACCCAGACGATTTTGAGCTTGAAATCAGGATTGACGGACTGGGCGCCCAACATGAATGAGTTGATGCCGCGAACGACTTCTGGAATTGGGAAAGAGCCGATATAACCTGCGACGCCGGTTTTCGACATCTTCGCCGCGATCTGACCGATTACGTAACGGCCCTCATAAAAGCGCGCCGAATAGGTTCCTACATTGTCCGCGCGCTTGTAGCCGGTGGCGTGCTCGAATTTTACGTCGGGGAACTTTTTCGCGACTTTCAACGTTGGATTCATGAAGCCGAAAGATGTTGTGAAAATAAGCTTCGCGCCGTCCCGAGCCAGACGTTCAATCGCCCGCTCCGCATCGGGCCCTTCCGAGACGTTTTCGATAAATGTCGTCTCGATCTTATCGCCGAATTCCTTTTCCAGAGCCAAACGGCCTTGGTTATGTTGATAGGTCCAGCCATGATCGCCAACAGGACCGACATAAATAAACCCAATTTTCAGCTTATCTTCAGCTGCTTGAGCGGATATGAAACCAAGCCCCAGCGCAAAAGCTGCGGCTATCCCTAGAAGTTTACGCATTTGCGTTTCCTTGTCTTGTTCAAAAAGCAGGCCCCATTGGCTAAAAGACGCCGAAGCGGCGGGCTGCGCGAACCGCCTCGGGTTGTCACGTGGTCATCGGTCGGGCACGAAGGGCTTGCCAAGACAAGCTGGAGTGTTGATCCGCGTCAAAATTCGGTTTCTCGAAATAACGACGAGTACGACGATTGTGGCGAGATACGGCAGGCTGGACATGAGCTGCGAGGGAATGTCCACCCCTGCGGCCTGAGCGTGAAACTGCAAGATGGTGACTGCGCCGAAGAGATAGGCGCCCACCAGCACCCACAAGGGCCGCCATGACGCGAAAACCACCAGCGCCAAGGCGATCCACCCTCGCCCCGCCGTCATGCCCTCGATCCATTGCGGCGTATAAGCGAGCGAGAGATAAGCGCCGGCCAGTCCCGCGCAAGCTCCGCCGAACGCAACGCAGGAATAGCGCACCCGCCGTACTGAAATCCCCAGAACATGGGCGGAGCCGTGACTGTCCCCCACCGCGCGGACCACAAGACCGCCGCGTGTGCGAAACAGCCCCCACCAAACACACGCGGTCAGAGCCACCGACAGGTAAACCAGAATGTCCTGACCGAAGAGGATCTTCCCAACGAAAGGCAGGTCGGACAGCCAGGGAATGGATAATTTTTCAAGCCGTATCCCGGGCTGTCCGATAAAGTTCTCGCCGATCATCCCGGAGAGCCCTAACCCAAGCAACGTCAGCGCTAGGCCGGTCGCCACCTGATTGGCCACCAGATGAATTGTCAGAAAACCGAAAAGAAGCGACATGGCGACGCCGGCAAAAACGGCGCAGAGCACGCCAATATAAGGGTTCCCGCTCACATGAGCGCCAGCGAACCCCATCACCGCGCCAACCACCATCATCCCCTCGACGCCCAAGTTCAAGACCCCGGACCGTTCGCTCACAAGCTCGCCGATCGCCGCCAGCAGCAAAGGCGTAGCCGCAGTGATAATGGTCAGAAGTATGGCTTCAAACGCTTCCATGGGCGCCTCCGCGAGCCGGATTATTTGAGATCAGGCGAAACCGGTAGAGAATGAGAGTGTCGCACGCCAGAACATAGAACAGCAGCATCCCTTGAAAAACGCGTGCTGTTTTATCCGAAAGTCCCAGAGAGACCTGCGCCGCTTCGCCGCCCAAATAAGATAAAGCCAGCAATAATCCGGCAAATAAAACTCCTATTGGGTTCAACCGCCCCATAAAGGCGACGATGATCGCGGTGAAACCATAACCGGGAGAAATAACGGGCGTCAGTTGACCAATTGAGCCGGAAACTTCCGCCATGCCGGCGAAACCCGCAAGACCGCCCGATAACAAGAAGGCGAACCAGATCATTTTATTGCGCGAAAACCCCGCAAAGCGCCCTGCCCGCGGCGCTTGTCCGATCACTCGGACTTCGAACCCCTTTAGCGTTTTCATCAATACGAACGCTAACGCCAGCACAACAACAACGGCAAAAACCGCACCGATATGCATGCGCCCGTCGCCAAGAGCCGGCATGGTCGCCGCGTCGGAAAAAATCAAACTTTCCGGGAAGTTAAACCCCTCGGGGTCGCGCCACGGACCGCGCACCAGCCAATCAAGCGCCAATTGCGCCACATAGACGAGCATCAACGAAGTCAGGATTTCATTGGCTCCGAAACGAACTTTCAAAAATGCAGGAATTGCGCCCCAAATCATTCCCCCGGCGACGCCACAAAGGATCATGAGCGGCAAGGTGGCGAAAGACTGAAACTCGGGGAGCAAAATTGGCAAGGCGGATCCCGCCAGCGCCCCAACTGTGAATTGCCCCTCGGCGCCGATATTCCACGTGTTTGACAAGAAGCAAACCGCAAGTCCCGCTCCGATCAGCACCAATGGCGTCGCTTTCACCACCAGCTCCTGAAGCGACCACCCTTGGCTTAAAGGTTCGATGAAATAAACATAAAGCGCATCGATCGGATCAAGACCAAGTATGGCGAACATGATCGCGCCAGATATAAGCGTCAGGCCAAGAGCCAAAATCGGCGACAGAACCGCCATCAGACGGGATTGCTCTCGGCGCTTTTCCAGTTCAAGCCGCATTGGGCGCGCCCTCACGTTTTTTTACATGTGTGGGGGGAGGATCGAGAGGGCCGTCGTCGTTAATGGACATGCCTCCCATAAGCAACCCGACTTTTTCGCGGTTGAGACTCGACGCAGGATAAGCTTGGGAGAGCCGTCCATTGGAAATAACGGCGATTCTATCGGCTATTTCGTAAATTTCATCCAGATCTTGACTAATGATCAAAACAGCACCCCCGCCCATAGCCAAATTTATCAATTCCTGTCGAATTTTAGCCGCGGCGCCTGCGTCTACGCCCCAGGTCGGTTGATTGACCACAAGCAGGTTTGGCGCTCTGTCCAATTCGCGTCCAATAACGAATTTCTGCAAGTTGCCGCCCGAAAGCGCTCTAGCCTCGGGGTCCGCATGGGTCATTCGCACGTCGAACGCCTGAATAATCCGGTCCAGCGTCGTTTGCGCCGCCTTGGAGCTGATCAAGCCCTTGCCGACAATCCCATCGTCTTTAGCGTGCCGTGTAAGCACGAGATTTTCCGACAGTTTGAATCCGGGAACGGCGCCATGGCCCAGTCGTTCTTCGGGAGCAAAGGCGGCGCCGCAAGTTCGGCGACGCTCAACAGACCAGCGACCGACCGCTTCGCCGTCGATTTCGATCATGGTTCGGGACTGAGCCAAACGTTCGCCGGAGACCAGCTCGAAAAGTTCGCTTTGCCCATTTCCTGCAATTCCTGCGATAGCGACGACTTCTCCCGCTCTCACGTCCAAAGAAACTTCCTCAAGAGCGGTTGAGAACGGACCATCGGCCGTTGCGGTGAGGCGGTTTAATTTCAAGCGGACATTTGAGCCGCTGCGTCCGAAAGCGCCGCTCAATTGCGAGCGATTAACGCTATGCAACTCAGCGCCCACCATCATCCGGGCGAGGGTCGCCGACGTTTCTCTTGAGGGGTCGCATTCCAGCTCCACCTTGCCATGACGCATTATGGTGGCATGATGGCAAATTCGCTGCACTTCCTCCAGACGGTGACTGATGTAAAGAATCGCACATCCTTCATCCGTCAGTCGTTTCAGCGTGAGAAACAACTGGTCCGCTTCCTGCGGCGTCAGAACCGACGTCGGCTCGTCCATAATGATCAAACGCGGGGCTTGCAGCAAACAGCGCACGATTTCGATTCGCTGCCGTATTCCCACCGGCAAATCGGCGACGATGGCCTCCGGATCTAACGGCAAGCCGTAATCATGCGAGACAGAATGAATTTCCTGAGCAAGAAGCTTCATGTCGCGCTTGTCTGGCAAGGCGAGCGCAATATTTTCGGTGACAGAAAGTGATTCAAATACCGAAAAATGTTGAAAAACCATGCCGATGCCTAATTCACGGGCATCTGCGGGAGATGAAATCTCCATTGGCCGCCCCTCCCACAACAACTCACCGTCATTGGGATCAAGCGCTCCATAGAGGATTTTCACGAGCGTAGACTTCCCCGCCCCGTTCTCGCCTAGGAGCGCGTGGATTTCTCCGGCGCATATTTGCAAATTTACGGCGTCATTCGCCAAAACATCGCCAAATTTCTTGGTGATATTTATAGCCTGCAACAGAACTGAAGCCTCTTTACGGTCTTTTGCTCCGTTTTGCTGGTCGTCGCCGTTTTCCTGTGCGTTCAAAACCTTGCCCCTAGTCATAATTCAGCTTATGCGGTCCCGCTTGAGTTCTTGCGTCTCGCCTCAAGGGCTTCGGCTTTTATTAGCAATTCCGATGCCACGGAGATCGCAATCGAAGCCGGGTATTTCGACTTTATGTCGCTCAGGCCAATCGGGCAGTTCAGACTGGACAGCCGGGCCTCAGGTAATCCCATGGTCTTCAGGTGCGTTTTCATACGCGTTCTTTTTGTCTGACTTCCGATAACGCCGATATATTCAAAACGATTTTCCTTTAAGGCTGTGAAAGCAATAAGATAGTCCATCGCATGACTGTGAGTCATGACAAGAATAAAAGCGTCATCTGGGGTGGAAGTTAAAACTGTCGCAGGGTTATCGACCTGTAAGCATTTGAAGTTTGAAGGCGCATGCGCCGGAAAAGCAGTTTCACGACTATCTACCCAGGTCACGTCAAAAGGAAGCGGCGCCAAGACAAGCATGAGCGCGCGTCCCACGTGTCCTGCACCGAACAAGACAAGGTGATACTTGGGCGCGCCAAATATTTCAACCAATTGCTCGCCGTCAAACTGAACAGGAACCGCCGGGAGCGGAGTCACCTCTTCGCGAGGGCCAAGGCGGCCGCACTCGTTAATCCGGGCGAATGTCGCAAAACGCCCATTTTCCAACTCAGCGAAACGCTCCGCCTCCGCCAATCGTTCTCTGGTGACGATTTCAAACAGCAGGCGCGTCCGTCCGCCGCAGCATTGCCCAAGGTCAGGCCCTAATGCAAACGACCTGGATGTGAGTGAAGTCTCGCGTTGTGACCGCTCGTAATTCTTAGGATTCGGATTGCGCAATAAAGATACTGCGTGTTGAATAGCTTTATACTCCAGCGCGCCGCCGCCGATGGTTCCGGAGAAACTGGCGTCGTCGTGAACGATCATGCGCGCCCCAGCTTCACGCGGCGTCGATCCGGCTGTGTCGAGAACGCTAACCATGATGCAAACGTCTCTTTTGATCAGGGCGTCGCGCACAGCGCTCCAAACCATCATCCGCGCCGCGCCTCACGCTTCATCACCTGCACGGCTTTGAGAATAGCCTCCGGCGTCGCCGGCGCCTGTAGCGGCGGAACAAATCCAGGCGCAATACTAGACAACGCGTTGGAGATTGCGGAGAAAACGGAAATAGCCAACATGACCGGCGGCTCGCCCACTGCTTTTGAACGATAGACCGTATGCTCGGGATTGCCTGCGGAATTATACAACTCAACGCGGAAATCTTCAGGAATATCCGAGGCCGTGGGAATTTTATAAGTGGACGGCGCATGCGTGCGCAATTGTCCAGCCTCATCCCACACCAGTTCTTCCGTGGTTAGCCACCCCATTCCTTGCACAAAGCCACCTTCGACCTGCCCCTTGTCGATAGCCGGGTTCAAGGATTTTCCCACATCTTGCAGAATATCAACCCGGTTAACCTGCATTTCGCCAGTAGTCGTGTCTATCGTAACTTCTGAACAGGCGGCGCCATAAGCGAAGTAGAAAAATGGCCGCCCCTGACTGGACTCCCGATCCCAAGTGATTTTGGGCGTGGCGTAGAAGCCGGTGTCAGATAACTGCACGCGCGCCAGATGGGCCATATTCGCTAATTCGCCCAAGGAGATCTTGTGATCGCCAATCTGAACTTTGTTCTCGCCAAAATGAATATGAGAAACATCGCACTGAAAATGTTCAGCCGCAAACGCCTCCAACCGCGCCCGAATTTTCTGCGCCGCGATCTGAGCCGCCATCCCGTTCAAATCGGTTCCTGAAGAAGCGGCGGTTGGCCCTGTATTTGGCACTTTAGCCGTATTGGTGGCCGTAATCTTCACTTGATCCATGGTCACGCCAAAAACATCTGCGACAATCTGCGCGACCTTTTGAAAAAGCCCTTGCCCCATTTCCGTACCGCCGTGGTTCAGGTGTACTGAGCCATCCGTGTAGAGGTGAACCAATGCGCCCGCTTGATTGAGATGTTTTAGCGTGAAGGAAATGCCGAATTTCACCGGCGTCAGCGCAAGACCTTTTTTCAGCAAGTGGTTGGCGCGGTTGAACGCCGTGATTTCCTGACGTCGTTTTCGGTAATCGCTGGTGGTCTCCAGCTCATTCACCAGCGCATGCAAGGTGGCGTGTTCTTCGACCCGCATGCCATAAGGCGTGGTGTCCCGTCCTTCCGAGTAGAAATTCAACTTCCGAATATCAAGAGGGTCTGCGTTCAGCGTGATCGCCAGCGTATCGATCATTCGTTCCGCCACCAGCATGCCTTGAGGGCCGCCAAAGCCGCGAAAGGCGGTGTTGGAGCAAGTGTCCGTGCGCAACCGGCGCGAATTCACGACGGCGTCGGGGAAAAAATAGCTTGAATCCGCGTGAAACATCGCACGGTCCACAACCCCGAGCGACAAGTCGGCGGAATAACCGCATCGCGCCAAAAGGTTCATTTCAACAGCGCGAATACGCCCCGTTTCGTCATAGCCCAAAGACCATTGCGCCTGAAATTCATGACGCTTTCCGGTCATGATCATGTCTTCGTCGCGATCAAGTCGAAGCTTGCAAGCCTGACCAGTGACATGGCTGGCGAGCGCCGCAAGGCAGGCCCACTGCGTCGCTTGGGATTCCTTCCCGCCAAAGGCTCCTCCCATGCGGCGCACTTCTATGGTGACGGCGGCTGAGGGCAAGGCCAGCACTTTCGCCACCGCTTGCTGCACCTCGCTTGGATGCTGAGTGGACGAATGCACCAAGATGTCGCCGTCCTCGCCGGGAACGGCGAAAGCGGCCTGCCCTTCCAAATAAAAATGTTCCTGACCACCAATTTCCAATCGTCCCGATAGGGTCATTGGCGCGGTTGCAAGGCCTGTCTCAGGCGATCCTTTGCGAAACTGATAATCCGGCAGCACGGTGATATCGGCGTCAATCGCATCGCCAATGGAGATGATTGGCGTTTGCCGCTCAACTTCAAATTCCGCCAACAGCGCCGCCCGCCGCGCCTGATCGCGCGTTCGGGCGACAACGACGAAAACAACCTGACCAAAAAATAGAATTTCTCCATCCGCCAGCACGGGGTCATCACCCTGAGACGGAGAACAATCATTTTCTCCCGGAATGTCATGGCGCGTCAACACTGCAACGACGCCCGGCGCTGTTCGCACCTTGGTCAGGTTCATTCGCCTGATCTTGCCTCTTACGGCGCCGCGCGCCCAGCCGGGAGCCACGTGCAACGCGCCCACCGGCTCAGCAAGATCATCAATGTAAAGCGCGCCGCCGTTCACATGCTTCACCGCGCTGTCATGGGCTAGAGGTTTGTGAACCTGCGACGGCCGCGCCTCCTGAATATTGAGACGATCAGAACGTTCCGTCATCGCCGCCTCCTTCGCCGGGGGCGTCGCCCTGCGCTTGAACGTCATTTTGAGTAACTTGCTCGACGACGTAGGATTGAAGACGCGTCCGACTTTTTGAAGCGCCGCTGGCCTCCATAAGCGCCTTCGCCAACAGCGCCCGCGCAATTTCTCTGCGATATCCGGCGGAGGCGCGCATATCCGATAAAGGCGCGAAATCCTCAGTGATTGCGCGCATAGCCGCTGACCAGCTCGTAGGGTCTTTAAGGCGAGCTCCGATAATGGCCGTTTCCGCTAGGACGGCGCGGCGTGGGGTGCTCGCCATTCCACCAAATGCGAAGCGCGCTTCAGTGATCGTGTCATTCATCACGGTAAGACGAAAGGCGCCCATAACCGATGATATATCTTGGTCAAATCGCTTGGAAACCTTGAAGCAGCTGAAAATCTGGTTTGATTCCAGACGCGGCGTAAAAATTCCCGTGACGAACTCGCCGTTCATTCGATCTTGCACGCCGTAATCGATGAAAAAGTCTTCAAGCGGCATCGTGCGCGACTGTTCGCCCCGGCGCAGCTCCAACGTCGCTCCAAGGGCGATAAGCGCCGGCGGCGTATCGCCAATCGGCGATCCATTGGCGATATTCCCCCCAACGGTCCCCGACGCTCGAACCTGTTTGGATCCGATCCTGCGCCATAATAGACCAAGATCCGGATGCACCCTATTCATCGCCGGCTCAAGGTCGGAATACGTCGCGCCGGCGCCAAACAGAACGCCTCCGGAGGTCTCTTCAATACGCTGGAGCTCCTTGACGCGTCCAAGCCATATAACTTGCGGCAAATCCTGCAACTTCTTGGTGATCCAGAGGCCAACATCCGTCGCGCCGGCTATGAGCGTCGCGTCAGGATGTTTCGCGTAAAGCGAGGCCAGCGTGTTAACGCTTGCGGGCGCGGCGAAAAAGCGCTCAGGCGAACCGATCAGGAGATCCTCTCCACTAGCCATGTCCTGTAATTCGGCTGCGAATTCGGCGCTATTGCGGGAAAATTCATCAGCCAACGGTCCGGCGCAAGCCGCGCTCGCGGCGTCGATGATTGGCCGATAGCCAGTGCACCGGCAAAGGTTTCCTGAAAGCCAGTCGGTGATGGTTCTGCGGCTCACCGGCTCGTCCCCGGCCTCATGATAAAGGGTGAACAGATTCATGACGATTCCGGGCGTGCAGAAGCCACACTGCGATCCATGGCTTTCGACCATAGCGCTTTGCACGGGATGCAAACGCCCATCTTGCTCCAGATTTTCAACGCTCACCAATTGCGCGCCGTCCACCATGCCAAGCAACTGGATGCAGGCGTTAACCGGACGATATATGATCCTGCCGTCCACAAGCCTGCCAAGCGCAACCGTGCAAGCGCCGCAGTCTCCTTCCGCGCAGCCTTCCTTGGTTCCGCTCATCCGGCGCTTGATACGCAGGTAATCCAGTAAGGTTTCGGTCGGTTTCACGTCTTTCAATGTGACGCGTTCGCCTGCATGGAGAAACTCGATGGCGCCGCGCATTGCAATTAGCTCCCCCTGTAAGTCGAATAGCCGTAAGGAGAAAGAAGCAAGGGAACGTGGTAATGCCCCTTGGGGTCGCTAATTCCAAATCGAATTGGAATGACGTCAAGAAACGCGGGGTCAGACAAAGATATTCCCCGTTTTCGAAGATAGTCTCCCGCCGAAAATTCAAGTTCATAGATGGCGGGAATCAATTCCTTCCCTCCTTGCAAAAGAGGCTTGTCAACGCGGCCATCAGCGTTCGTGACGAATTTCCCAAGTAACGTTCCGGCTTGATTCTCCCCGACGTCAAGTCGCCGGAGAGCGATCAACAGACCCGCCGCCGGCGCGCCGCTGGCGGTGTCAAGAACATGCGTGGTCAAACGTCCCATTGATATATCTTCCATCCAGCTAACATATTCCTCAATCTCCGCCAGCGCCGGATCGTTGGAACGGGCGGCGGGTCAATCGTATTGCTGGTGAGAGTGTACCAAATAGATAGTCAAAAACAGAAGATTATTTCCATAGACGGCGATGAAAGACTGCTGAGAGTCTCACATCGCCATCCCGTTAGCGCCGTTGCAATAAACGCGATAAGCGCGCGCGCTCAATGGAGCGGCTTTAAAGAAGATGTGAAATTATACGGTCAGAACGCTGGCGCCGGTGGTTTTTCTTCCTTCCAGCTCTTTGTGCGCTTGAACGGCTTTCGCGAGCGGATAGTCTTGCCGCACTTGGATTTTCACTGCGCCGCTTTCAACAACGGCGAAAAGATCCGCGGCCGTGCTCACCAGAGATTCACGCTCCGCTATATAATTAAACAGCGTCGGGCGCGTTGCGAAAAGAGAGCCCTTCTGGCTGAGCATGGCAAGGTTAAACCCTTGGATAGAACCGGAGGACTGTCCGAACGAAACCCATAAGCCACGCGGTTTAAGGCAGTCGAAAGACGCCGGGTAGGTGTCTTTGCCGACAGAGTCGTATACGACGTCGCATAAACGCCCTTCAGTGATTTCTCTCACCCGCTCCGCAAAATTCTCTTCACGGTAATTGATAACGTGTTCATAACCGTTTGCACGCGCGAGCGCCGCCTTCTCTTCCGACCCCACCGTACCGATAACGGTGGCGCCAAGATGCGCCGCCCATTGCCCCGCAATAAGCCCAACGCCTCCCGCCGCCGCATGAAACAGCAATACGGTTTCCGGACCAACGTTAAAAGTTTGACGGAGCAAATATTGCGCCGTCATGCCTTTCAACATCATGGCCGCCGCTATTCTATCGTCAATTCCTTCCGGGATTTTCACCAAACGCTCGGCCGCTATGCAGCGCTCCTGCGCATAAGCGCCCAGCGGCCCCGCGTAAGCGACTCTGTCTCCTTCGCCCACATGGCTCACGCCTTCGCCAACGCTGACCACGACGCCGGCGGCTTCGTTTCCCGGAATGAAAGGCGTTCCATTGGGAGCAGGATAAAGACCGGAACGGAAATAGGTGTCGATATAGTTCAAGCCGATAAAACTATGACGAATTCGCACCTCTCCCACGGCGGGAGAGCCAGGATCGAATTCCTCCCAACGCATGACTTCAGGCCCGCCTGTTTCATGAACGCGAATTGCTTTCATTTTTTCACCTCCCCTTTGCATAGATCTGAGAAAATCAGCCGTTCTTCTTCCTATTTGCTTTCGCCAGAATATTGACGACTTCCACGCCGGCGGAAAACGCCATGGCGAAATAAATATATGCGCGTGGGATGTGGAACCCGAAGCCATCCGCGATCAGGGCGACGCCAATCAGCATCAGAAATGACAAAGCCAACATTTTGGTGGTTGGGTGTTTATGAATGAAGTCGGCGATTGGTCCGGACGCGACATACATCACCGCCATGGCGATCACCACGGCCGCCACCATCACCTCCACATGCTGCGCCATACCTATGGCCGTAATGATTGAATCCACGGAAAACACCAGATCAATAACGATGATTTGCGCAATCACTTTGGCGAAACCAGTCGTCACTTTGCTTGCGGCGCTCTCCTCTTCACCCTCGATTCCTTTGTGAATTTCATGGGTGGCCTTCACCAACAAGAAAAGTCCGCCGGCGATCAGGATGATGTCGCGCCAGGAAACCGCATCCCCTAGAAAAGTGAAGACAGGCGTCGTCAGCCCGATCAGAAGCGTAAGCATAGACAACAGAATTATGCGGAAAATCAGAGCGAGAGCCAGCCCGATCTGACGGGCCCGCTTGGCGACTTTCGCCGGCAGTCGCCCAACGATCACCGAGATGAATACGATATTGTCAATACCGAGGACGATTTCCATCACAGTCAACGTGAGAAGACTGGCCCAAATTGCGGGGTCGGTGATCCATTGCATATTTTTTGCTCCAGAGAGAACTGCGTATGACGTCTCTTGCAACGCCATTTAACAGAATGTCTCGGACGGAACATAGATCAGATGGACAATTTTCTATCGACCGCCGTTTAACATGAGCATTTAACGCTTTCCCACTGCAACGCAATCAAGCAATTGCTGCACGGCGGACACCAGCAATAAATATATGCTCGACAAGGTCAAAACCCAAAAGCTCCACGGAGTGGTGGTCATTTCATTCATGGCAATTACAGCGGCGGCGGCAAGCCACGCCAACGTGACGCAAAGCGTCAAAGGACGCCACCGCGCCACGCGAACCGGGTGAACAAAGCGGATGGGCAAGAATGTCAGGATGCAAAGGAAAATCACGAAAACGATCGTGAAAATCATTGATGGCGAGAGCGCCATTAATCCGAACACCGCCATATTCCAGCCCGTGGGAAAGCCCTTGAACGAACCGTCGGCGTTTTTCATGCCATTGTCGGCGAAATACAAAGCCCCGCTGAAAACGATCAACGAACCGCAAATCCAGTTCCACGGCTCCGACAACATCCCGCTGGCCGCGAGCGCAAATGCGGGAAGGAACACATAGGTTGCGTAGTCAATTACAAAATCAAGCGCCGCGCCTGACCAACGCGGCAGTTGGTTCGCAATATCAAAGCGCCGCGCCAAAGGCCCGTCGACGCCGTCAATAATCAAAGCGAGCCCAAGCCATGCGAACAAGCCGCCCCAATCGCCTCGCACGCCATACAAAAGAGCGATTAGCGCCACAGGCGCCCCGCTCGCAGTGAGAACGTGAATGAGAAAGAGAGGCGAGAAAAAGCCTTTCCGCATACTGTTATTTGGTTTGGAAACGCTCACTCGCGTCGGCCTCCACTATCAACATGAACGTCTTTGACCCGGCGTACTGCTCACGCATTGACCGCAGCCACTCTTCATTCATCCATATTGTTCGTTCGCCAGACAAACAAGCCCCCCTTTCACCTTTGCCGTCATGTTGGGGCTCAGAGGAGAAGAAAAATCAGCCAGCCTTAGCTTATCCCCCCAAGTATAGTTTTCCTAAAGGCCCAAACAACAACATAATCACGCCCCATGTGGTCAGCACGACGCCAACGACCATAGGAACAAGGCGGTTGAAAGTGAGTTTCTCAATTGCCATGAGCGCCCCCAGCAAAGCGATCCAGAGCACGTTCATAACGCCAACCGCAAACATCACGCTCATCAGAGCCCAGCAACAGCCGAAACACAACACGCCCTGATCGAAACCTAATCTCAGGGCGTCGCGCTTTCTTTCCGGCCATTCGCCGATGAAGCGCGCGGAGGATGTGCGGCAGCGCTCAAGACATGCTTCTTTCATTGGAGTGAATTGATAAAGGCCCGCGGCGATCAGCGTAGATCCGGCGAATCCCAAGGACGCGGGCGCCATCATGGGCGACAGCAGCTTCAAAGCGCTCATGCCCCATTGCGCCAGACTCGCGACCAACGCATATCCGGTCCAGACGCATAGATATCCAAGCGCTATAAAGCTGGTGAATTTTACGAGAGCCACGGGCGACAGCCGCCTCTCCGTAGCTTTGACGAACCGCCACAACATAGGAGCGGCGGTTGGCAACATCATCGCCAGCGCCATCATGAACCACATGATGAACACGAGAGAAAAACCGCTGACGCCCCAGCTTGTTGGCGAAGGCATGCCAAAGGTTGTCGTCCCCTCGGGAAGGCATAGCGCGGTGATGGCTGCGCGAACGTCCGCTGGCAAACCCGCAAGACCATTGAAATAATTTAGCGCCCCCATACCCGGACCTAATTCAGCGGCGTCCATGATCGGAACCATGTCGACCAACATCAATCCAAGGTAACTCCATCCAAGCAACGTCGTCACGCCGATTGCGCCTACCACGAGAATTCGCGACGTGGTTAAGCTTCGTTCAAACGCTTCAAGCTCCATTTCTGGAGACGCTTTTGTATAATTTGCTTGCATATTCCGCTCGAAGATCAAAAAGTCGTTCCTGATTTTCAGAGCAACCTAGCAGTAAATCCGCCACATGACAGAAAAGCATCGCCCGATGCGACTATTCGCGCATGCGCTCCTCTTCCCTTTGAACTTTGACGCCTAGATGTTAGCAATGACTTCTCTCGTTCATAGACTGGTTTGATAAAATGACGTCACCCGCCGAACCTCATTCGTCACCCGCCACCGATATCGTTGTGGTGGGCGCCGGCCCGTCCGGCATGGCTTGCGCTCTTATGCTGGCGCGCTCCGGGTTCAAAACGGCGCTGGTCGCGCCCGCCGTGAATACTGAGGACGGAAGAACCACCGCCCTGCTCGACGCGTCGGTTGAAATGCTCAAGTCAATCGATTTATGGCACGAGCTGGAGCCGCATTGCGCACCTTTGCGCCACATGCGCATCATTGACGCGACGAAACGCTTGATCCGCGCGCCGGAAGTCGTCTTCGACTCCATGGAGTTAAAGCTCGCCGCATTCGGTTATAATATCGAAAACCGCTCGCTGAACGAAGTCTTATCGCAAAAATGCTTGGCGGAGCCAAATTTGCGACGCGTTTCCGCTCGTCTCGAGAATTTGTCGCTTGCAGCCGATGAAGCCGCATTACGGCTGGATACGGGAGAGATAATATCCGCGCATTTCGTGGTTGGCGCCGATGGTCGGAATTCGAAAGTGCGGGAGGCCGCCGGAATTGAATCTTCACAGTGGCGCTATCCCCAGCAAGCCGTGGTTCTCAACCTGACCCACGAGCATCCCCATCACAATCATTCAACTGAATTCCACCAAACGACGGGCCCTTTCACGCTGGTGCCCCTCCCGGGCAAGCGCTCCTCTCTCGTGTGCGTCGTCGCGCCGGAAACGGCGAACGATCTGATGGCGCTGAGCGATGAAGAGCTTGCGCTTGAAATGGAGCGGCGCGCGCACTCGATTTACGGTAAGATGAGCGTATCCAGCCCGCGTCAATCATTTCCGCTAGGCGGAATGAGCGCTAAGAAACTAGCCGCCAATCGTTGCGTTCTGATCGGGGAAGCGGCGCATGTCTTCCCCCCCATTGGCGCTCAAGGCCTCAATCTGGGTCTTCGCGACGTGGCGGCTCTGGCGAATTTGCTGAAGCCTTATACCGGACGCATAGAGCAGCTCGGCGAACAAACCGTGCCGGACGCTTATGAGCGGGCGCGGCGAAGCGACGTAATGACCCGCACCATGGCGGTGGATCTTTTAAACCGCTCCTTGCTCAGCGAGCTGTTTCCCGTTCAGGCGTTTCGCAGCGCAGGGCTTTACGCAGCAGGAAAGATTCCGCCCCTTAGACGTTTCTTGATGCGCGAAGGCGTCGCTCCAATGCTGGCCAGATCTCGTCATACGCAAAGTCTGGATCAGTTCTAGAGGCTACAGCGCATATGGTTCGCCTGTAGGCAACGTCACAGCCCCGGCAAAAGGCTCTCGCTGAGAATATACAAAACCCCGGTGACCGTGACGGTCGACACAATGGTTCCGATAAGAATCAGGCTGGAGGCGCGTTGGGTATAAACGCCATATTGCTGAGCGAGAACAAAAACATTGGCGGCGGGCGGCAAACAGGCCATCAAGACTGCGGTCGCCAGCCAAATTGGATCAAAGCCTCCTATCGCGCTCAAGACGATATAAACCAAGATCGGGTGCAGGATGAGTTTCACCGTCAGAAGAAGCGGCAACTCAACGGGAACGCGGCCGATGGGTTGCAACGCAATGGTGACGCCCATGGCGAACAGCGCGCAAGGCGCCGCCGCGTTGCGCAGAAACGTCAACAAGGTGTTCACCGCTTCAGGCGGTTGAAACTGGACGGCGGCCGCGAAAACTCCAGCGATCGTGGCGACGATGAAAGGGTGCGTAAAAATGCGCCAAGCCACTTTCGCCGCCAGATTGAGAGGCTTTTCCTCCCGCGCTCCGCTAAGGGACATGAACAAAGGCGCCAGAATGAACAGCAATGTATTGTCGAAACAAAAGATGAGCGCGGTAGGCACCGCCGCCGCCGGCCCCAGCACCGCAAGGGTCAAGCCCGCTCCCATATAGCCAATATTCGAATAAGCGCCGCCCATGGCCTGTATGGTCGCCTCGGGAATTTTCCCGCCGGAGGAAAACATCCCAATGCCAAACGCTAACGCGAAAGCGCAACATGTGGCGAAGGTAGCCCCCGCCACATAACTGAAATTGGCCAACTCCTCGATGGGCGTTTCCGATATGAGTTGAAAAAACAGCGCTGGCAACGCCATGTAGATAATGAAAAAATTCATCCACTCGAGGCCTGACGCCGGGATCTTTTTCAATCGTCCCGCAATAACGCCGAGAAAGATCAAACCGAAAAATGGCAAAGCCAACGAAATGACGTTTTCCATAGAGGTTACCTGTCCGGGAAGGTTAGCTTTCAGAGCTGCGCTTGCCATCTGAAAGAAGCTTGAGTAAGCACCGGATGGGTAGCGACTTCATTCGCTAGGGTCAATAACGTCCAGCCATGTAAACGAGTTTGGGCGCCGATTGAGACGTCTAACATTTGAGCGTCGTCCGCTTGGTCGCATCGACTACGGCGTCAGAAAGATTAATATTCGTGACTTCGGATTATCGCATGGAGCTTCGCTATCGGATCGAATGGCTGGGCTTGAAAGTCGCCATCGCCTTAATACGCATGTTTCCATTAGACGCGGCGTCATGGGTATGCGGCAAACTCTGGCGATTGTTTGCGCCCTTTAATGGTCGCCATGCTCGCGCATTAGCGCATCTGGAAGCCTCCTTCCCTGATAAAAACCTGCAAGAGCGCCAGAGAATCGCGTTCGATATGTGGGAGAACCTCGGCCGCGTCATGGCTGAAAGTCTTCAATTGGATCGCATTCTGGCCCAACCGGACCGAGTCGAAGTTGATTTTTCCCACATCGCCGAAACGGTCGCCGCCCACAAGGGAAATTGCGTCGTCGTCTCAATGCATCATGGAAACTGGGAGCTAGGGGGGCTGGGCGCAGGTCTGGCAGGTATGAAGCCGGCCGGAATCTATCAGGCTCTATCTAACCCTTTGTCGGACCGCCTGTTGCAACGTTATAGAAAACCGCTTTATCCAGCCGGTCTATATCCCAAAGGACATCAAACGGCGCGCAGGATACTCTCGCATGTCCGCGCCGGCGGCGCCTGCACGCTAATGGCGGATTTGCGCGACGGACGCGGCGTCGAAGTCTCATTCTTCGGCCACTCCGCCTACGCGACCCCCTTCCCCGCGACCTTGGCGCGCGCGACCGGCGCGCCGATTATTGCAGGCCGGGTCACGCGTTTAGAAGGAGCCCGTTTTCGCATCGACGCACAGGTGGTGGAGTGCCCGGTCACGACCGACAGAAAGGCGGATATCCAAGCCGCAACGCAAAATATTCATGACCTATTTGAGAAATGGATTCGAGAAGACCCAGCGCAATGGATGTGGATTCACCGTAAATGGGCGAAACCAAAGCGAAAAAAACGCAAAATAAAATGACTAAACGCAGCCTTGCCCCCTGCACGCCGACTTTTTTCCAAATCGGCGTTTGCGCCGCAGCAAAGGGCGTATACTCTTAAAACCGTTGATCTTTGATGCTTACGCCAAAGAGGACGAATGCAATGCCCATGCAGAAAACGCCGCGCGCCTTTTACCAGCCGCTCGCCATAGGCGCTCCAGCGCCGTTACGCGAACTTCCCGTTCGCCTCGAACGAATGATTCACTTCATTCCGCCTCACCTTGAGAAAATGCGCGCGAAAGTCCCCAGCCTGATCGCGAGCGTAGACGTGATTTTGGGAAATCTAGAAGACGCCATTCCAGCAGATCAAAAAGCCGCGGCGCGAAGCGGCTTCATCGAAATGGCGCGAGAGAATGACTTCGGCGACACCGGGTTATGGACCCGCGTCAACTGTCTCAATAGCCCGTGGTTCCTGGATGATTTGCTGGAGATTATGCCAGCTGTGGGCGATAAGCTCGACGTCATCATGCTGCCGAAAGTTGAGGGGCCGTGGGACATTCACTATCTCGACCAGCTTTTGGCTCAGCTGGAAGCGCGCGCGGGCGTTGTCAAACCAATCCTGATTCACGCCATATTGGAAACGGCGGAGGGGGTGAAAAACGTTGAGAGCATCGCCACCGCGAGCCCGCGAATGCATGGCATGAGCCTCGGCCCAGCGGACTTGGCGGCTTCTCGTGGCATGAAGACCACCCGCGTTGGCGGCGGTCATCCAGATTATTCGGTTCTTGCGGATAAATCGGATGACGGACAGCGCGCGGGCTTTCAGCAAGACTTATGGCATTACACGGTGGCGAAAATGGTCGACGCCTGCGCCGCCGCCGGAATTAAAGCGTTTTATGGGCCCTTCGGCGATTTTTCCGATCCTGACGCCTGCGAGGCGCAGTTTCGAAACGCGTTCTTGATGGGATGCGTCGGCGCATGGTCGCTTCACCCTTCGCAGGTCGCCATCGCAAAGCGTGTGTTCAGTCCCGATCCCGCCGAATTCGCCTTTGCCGCTCGCATCCTCAAGGCCATGCCCGATGGAACCGGCGCCGTGATGATCGACGGTAAAATGCAGGACGACGCCACATGGAAACAAGCGAAGGTTATTTGCGACCTGGCCCAACTTGTGGCGAATAAGGATCAAGAGTATGCAGACACCTATAAAAGTTAATCGGGTAAATGGATTACTTGACATTACGCCGACAAAATGGGTTTAAGAACAGACTTACAACCGTCACTTTTAATAGAAAATGATCTAAATAAAAAATGCGAACAGCTCGGTTTAATATTGGTCAGGTCGTCCGTCATCGTATCCATCCGTTTCGGGGGGTTATCTTTGACGTGGACCCGACATTCAATAATTCGGAAGAATGGTGGAATTCTATTCCAAAGGATTCTCGCCCTCATAGGGATCAACCATTTTATCACTTGCTCGCGGAAAATGAAGAAACAGAGTATATCGCTTATGTCTCGGAGCAAAACTTGGAGCCAGACGAAAGCGGCGAGCCTATTCGGCACCAACAATTGAGCGAAATCTTCGAAGAACAGCCCGATGGCTCGTATCGACCTTGGGAAGTTGACTTTCATTAATGGCGAGAACAAGCTGCTGAGCTCTAAATTTCAGGTATGTCTCACTTGAGCGGAAATAGGGATTTTTCTTTGAATTCCCATTCTGAAGCGAACGTCTCTATGGAATTTTACGCCTTGAGTTTCTTATATGATTCAATTTGCAGCGGCGGTGATGGCATGTCCGTGTTGCACGGCCCAGCGGTTAGCTTTGGCGACCGCGTTGCGGCGAACGGCTTCATCGGCTAACCCGAAATAGCGCTCCTGAAGTTCGACTACCCAGTGGTTTTCCGGGCTTGTCGCATTTTTGCGGGCCACCGTCAGCCACATCAGGCCAAAAACGTCTCTCTGACCGTTAAAATCCGGTCCCAGAAGCAATTCACCCAAGCGCGCCTGCGCGGCGATATGTCCCTTTTCAGCCGCGAGTTTCAGCCATCTTGCAGCCATATGGCTTGAACGCTCCGGCTCGGAAAGATAAAGCATTCCCAAATGAAACTGGGCGTCCGCATCACCGAAATAAGAAGCCGCATATGTATAAAAATCACGTGCGCGTTTGATGTTCGGCTTGATCGCGCTATCAACAATTCCGGTTTGATAATAGCCGCCAAGGGCGACAAAGGCGCTGGCCACGAAAGGAGCGCTTGAAGAACCTGGCGTTTCTTCCGCGTAATCAGTCGCAACTTGTCTGAAATATTCAAACGCTTTTTCATCATCCTCAGCGACGCCGTCGCCTACAGCATACATTTGCCCCAACTTCCAGGCGGCCATCGGGTGCCCTTGCTTTGCCGCGAAAGTTAGAGAATCGAGTGCCTGCCCTTTGTTGCCCGCATAATAAGCCTGAGCCCCGCGGCGCAAGGCTTCGCTCGGCGATAAATCTGAAAGAGTAATCGAGCCGCCCGTTATGGCTTTGCGCTCATCAAGAGCGTGCGCCGAAGATGCAGCCACGACACATGAGATCGCACACCATAATGTAATGGCGTTAGAATATTTCGTTATGAAAATTCGTATCGCAAACACTCTTAAACACCTTCCAGACTCTCAAAAGAGCCTTGACCCCGATAAACCGGATCACATTCGTATCGCCGCCACTCAGCAATAATAAAATCACTGGCGTGACCTGATGCTGCTGCGAGCTTTAACCTGCTCAACAACTAAGACATAAATTCGTTTAATCATGGCCGAAAGGCGGCGATAACCGCCTTGCAGCCTGAGCGAGTCGCTATCGATACGCACTGTTGCGTTCGAGCAACAAATAAATAAACCTATGAGTGCGTTGCTGTATTTTATCAACCTGTGCGGAGCTTTATTGGTTGCGCCATGCTAGTTTGATATCAAAATCAGAATTGCACTCGCTGTCAGCAAAGGCGCAATATACAAATTCAGCTCGATTTTTATTCGAGCTTTGAAAAACCATCGTCAGAGTGACCATTATTTTCTTTGACAGGTATTCCAGTCATAGAAACGAAATTTATTAATAAAATAATTTTATTACTGTTTACAATGTGTTACAAAGTTATTTTTATATCTTGAAAAGAAACTTTGCTGAAGCATCAGACACCTGCAAAAATTACGCAATGATTCGACGCGCGCCGTTTTAATGGTGCGAACACGCCGTTCCTAAGCTTGACCGAGGCCCTGACACCAAAGATGAACGACAAGGACGATTTATTCGCAACCGCAGACGGCGCGCCAAACCGCAAACCGGCCACAAGAGAGAAAAACTCTTCGCCTGCTGATCTGCAACCTACGTCCAAGGCATCCAAGCCCAAAACCAAAGCGGCTACGTCGGCGACCTCTGAAAACGCCTATACAGCCGCGGACATCGAAGTTCTTGAAGGCTTGGAGCCTGTCCGGCGTCGGCCTGGGATGTATATTGGCGGCACAGATGAAAAAGCGCTGCACCATCTTTTTGCGGAAGTTATTGATAACTCGATGGATGAAGCAGTGGCTGGCCACGCCAGCTGGATTGAGGTTGATTTGGGAGCGGATGGTTATTTGACCGTCAACGACAATGGTCGCGGCATTCCTATAGATCCTCACCCGAAGTTCAAAAATCGTTCCGCCCTTGAAGTCATCATGACCACTCTACACGCTGGCGGAAAATTCGACAGCAAGGTTTATGAAACCTCCGGCGGACTTCATGGGGTTGGCATTTCAGTCGTCAACGCCCTTTCCGAAGAACTCGTGGTTGAAGTCGCTAGGTCGAGAAAACTTTATCGGCAGGTATTCCGTCGCGGTCTGGCGATTGGCGGGCTTGAGACCGTGGGCGACGTTCACAACCGACGCGGAACGGTGGTGCGTTTCAAACCTGATGCGGAAATTTTTGGGGCCAAGGCCCGCTTTTCTCCCTCACGTCTGTTCACGATGGCCCGTTCAAAGGCTTATTTATTCTCCGGCGTGGAAATACGCTGGAAATGTTCTCCTGAATTAATCGGCGACAAGGATCCAACGCCAACCGAGGCCGTTTTCCATTTTCCCAACGGCTTGAAGGACTATCTCAGCGAATCTTTGGGCAAAGAACGACGCGTCATCGACGACGTGTTCGCCGGCCGAACAGCAAATTCAGGCCGTCATGGTTCTGTTGAATGGGCGGTTTCCTGGTTTGCTGGAGACGGATTTGTTCGATCGTACTGTAATACGGTTCCCACGCCTGAAGGAGGAACCCATGAAACCGGGTTACGCTATGCCTTGCTGCGCGGTTTGAAAGCTTACGGCGAACTTACGGGGAATAAAAAAGCGGCGGTTATAACCAGCGACGACATTATGACGTCAGGCGCCGCAATGCTTTCCGTTTTCATTCGGGAGCCAGAGTTTGTTGGGCAAACCAAGGACAAGCTCGCCTCAAACGAAGCCACGCGCATTGTCGAAAACGCCGTGCGCGACGCATTTGATCATTGGCTGACCGCATCGCCCAATCAAGCCAACAAGCTTTTGGAATGGGTGATTGAACGCGCCGACGAACGCCTGCGCCGGCGTCAGGAAAAAGACGTCGCCAGAAAAACCGCCGTTCGGAAACTTAGACTACCGGGGAAACTGGCGGATTGCTCCACAAGTCAGGCGATCGGCACCGAATTATTTTTAGTCGAGGGAGACAGCGCGGGAGGCTCGGCGAAACAGGCGCGAAATCGTAAAAATCAGGCGATTTTACCGCTTCGCGGAAAAATTCTAAATGTCGCCAACGCTGGCCGTGACAAACTTGCGGCGAACCAGCAATTGGCGGATCTCATTCAGGCTTTGGGGTGTGGCAGCGGCTCTCGTTATGTGGACAAGGATCTGCGATATGAAAAAGTCGTGATCATGACCGATGCGGACGTTGACGGCGCGCATATCGCCTCTCTTTTGATAACGTTTTTCTACCGTGAAATGCCGGACTTGATACGCAACGACCATCTGTATCTGGCCGTTCCACCGCTATATCGCATCAGTCAAGGTGGGAAGACCGTTTATGCGAAAGATGACGCGCATAAGGATCAGCTGATCAAAACAGTTTTTAAAAGCCGAGGAAAAATCGACGTGGGCCGCTTCAAAGGGTTGGGGGAAATGCTTCCCGCTCAATTGAAGGAAACCACAATGGACCCGGCGAAGCGCACCTTGCTAAAGGTGCAAATTACTGACATCGAAGAAAGCCTCACTAGCCAGTGCGTCGAGCGATTGATGGGAAACAAGCCCGAGGCGCGGTTTAACTTCATACAGGAAAACGCGGAGTTCGCGGTTGACTTGGATATATAAAAAAGAACTGTTTCGCACGGTTCATTAAACCCTGTGGGCAAGTTGTTTGTCTTGAACATAAACAATGCGACGCAATTTTTTTATTTGTTTCAAGCTGACGTCATCATGAGGTGACGTATTCAGCCATATCGACGTAGTTATGATCGAGAAAGTTCGCTTTGGATGCTGAAAACCGTTTATAACGCCTATGATCGGACGCGACGCCCTCTTCGCGAGCATCATTATATCGCGTTTCCCGCTTTGGGAATCGCCTATGGCCGCATTCCCTTTGCCGAGCCCGTCAGCATTCACAAAACGCTGGCGAAGCTTGGGGCTGAAATTCAGAGGAACGCCGACCCACTCTTATCGCAATCGCAAAATAAAACGCCTCCGCCGGGGTGCGGCGTTTCAGGTGAAACTCAGGGATGGGGGGACGGCGCCGAACTTTTAACCGCAAGGCAATTACAGCGACGATATCCAGATATCTTTGTTTTCGCGGTGGTCAGAAACCCAATCGATAGATTGATGGCATGCTATTTCGCGAACATAAAAACGCGCCCGTCAGTTTCCGCCTCTTATCAGCGTCGCGGCTTTCACCCACAGATGACGTTCGAGGAATTCGTGTTTCGCGCCTCGTCCATCAGTGATTTACGCGCTGAAAATCATTTTCGCAGTCAGACCTCAATTCTAACCCACAAAAAAGCTTTGGTTCCCACGTTAATTTTGCGATTCGAGCAAATTTCAAGCGAATGGGAAAAATTACGCGCGGCAATACAACGCGCCTCAAAGCATGATATTGGCCCCTATTCAGAGGCCGTTAAACCAGAAGACGCAGTCAGTCAGGCGCTGTCAGCTCCGACGTCATCCGCCAGAGCCGTCGACAGGAGAGTGATTACAATGATCCAGCGCCGTTACCGGGATGATTTACAACATTTCTACGCCCCGGAAACCATCATAAATGAAATATCCTCGCCTCTGGGAGCGCAAGGCCTCTCAGCCACTTCGTCTTTCGACGTGCTTGATGGGGCCTCGACGACGAACCGAGAAACGGGCGTATACCAGTCTCCAGAGTTGAAAGCTTTGAAAAGCCGGGGGCGGAAACGAGAGAATATTTAAGCAAGAAGGTTTTTTGATGCGAATTTATCTATCCTATCGACATGTTTATCTCTCTATGATTCTTGCGATTTCGTGCATAACCGCAACGATTTCTAACGCCAAAGCGCAAGAAGACCCCCTTCCGCAGATTATTAAAGATATGCCTGAAGACGTGGTGCAAATCGCAATCCTCAGACGTATGGGGGTTGATAACTTGGCGTTTTCCGTCGTTCGATTGACTGATTTTGATCGATTGTTCGTCAACATCATATCGAACGGCGCCGTTTCTCAACATCGGGAAATTGTGGAAATTCCCCAAGTCGGCGGCCGCATAACTGATATTCGCGCTGAACTGGAGAGTGGCGAAATTTCCTGTTTTATTGATATCCAATCCCCCGAAGGAGAACTAACCTATGAATTGTTTTTGAACAGAGATTTATCAAGAAGTTATATATTTCAACCAGCTAGCAATTGATGAGCATAATAAGGGTAAGGTTAATTCCTCTCATTCTTGGCGTTGGCAATAGTGTAATATTGACATTTCGTCTTCACTCTGTACTGTGCCGATGAAATCGATTGCATCTAATCTTGGATCGCAATTCCGATGAATATTTCCATCAAACGTCAGGGTGACATGTCCTTTTCTTCACTCGGTCTGAGCGACAAGGTTCTCGCCGCCGTAGAGGCAGCTGGTTATACCGAGCCGACAGCAATTCAGTCAGGCGCAATTCCACACGTTCTTGAACGTCGCGACGTGCTTGGCATAGCGCAAACAGGCACCGGTAAAACCGCCTCTTTCACTTTGCCCATGCTGACCCTTCTAGAGCGTGGACGCGCGCGCGCGCGCATGCCTAGAACGCTCATTTTAGAGCCAACGCGTGAGCTTGCGGCGCAAGTTGAAGAGAACTTCAACAAATACGGCGCCAACCTGCGCCTCAACGTCGCCCTGTTGATTGGCGGAACCTCTTTCGGCGACCAGGACCGCAAACTGCAACGCGGCGTGGATGTGTTGATCGCAACGCCCGGGCGCTTGCTAGATCACGCCGAGCGCGGAAAACTACTCATGCAAGGTGTTGAAATCCTTGTAATTGACGAAGCTGACCGCATGCTCGACATGGGCTTCATTCCGGATATCGAGCGGATTTGCAAGTTGATCCCGTCTCAAAGGCAAACTTTGTTTTTCTCCGCGACGATGCCCCCGGAAATTCAAAAATTGGCCGACGCGTTTTTGATGGATCCGGCGCGAATCGAAGTCGCGAAAGCTTCATCGACCGCCGACACTGTTAAACAGGTGATTGTCGCCGCGCCCGGTCAAGACTATGATAAGCGCGCCGTCCTTCGCGAACTGATTAAGAACGCTGAAAATCTTAAAAACGCTATTGTCTTTTGCAACCGCAAAAGAGACGTAGCGACATTGTTCCGCTCTTTGGAGAAACATGGCTTCTCCGTCGGGGCCTTGCATGGGGATATGGATCAACGTTCGCGTACGACGATGTTGGATAATTTCCGCAAAGGGACAATTCCGCTTCTGGTCGCCAGTGACGTGGCAGCTCGCGGTCTTGATATTCCAGACGTTAGTCATGTGTTTAATTACGACCTGCCGAGCCACGCAGAGGATTATGTCCACCGCATCGGCCGCACGGGGCGCGCGGGACGAACCGGAGTGGCTATGTCTCTCGTGGCGGGAAATGACGCCAAATATTTGGCCGCGATTGAAAAAGTAATCGGAAACTCACTCGAATGGCAGGGCGAGCCCCTTGATTTCGAGGCGGCCGCCGCAGAACGAAAATCTCGCAAGCCTCGAGGTTCAGGCGCGGGGCGTGGCAGAACTTCGTCAGCCTCGGAACCGACGTCGCAAGATGCGTCCTCTGGAAAAAAACAGGAAGCTCGAAAAAAAGAGCAGGCTCATACGCCAATAGCAGGACTGGGAGACCAGCCTGACGTGCAGCCGGCGAGTAAAACTCCCACGCGCGCCAGAGCCGAAAGAAATAAACGCGAATCTCCTAACCGTTCAATCAATAACAATCGTGGTCGCAATGAGCGCGATGACCATCCGGTTATTGGCCTTGGAGATCACGTTCCTGCTTTCCTACTTCGTGACCCGAGAGCAAAAAAAGCCGTATAAATTGACTTAAACTCTCAGGCGCTCTTCATATTTTGTCGTTTTTGCCGTCGACGCGAGAAATCGTCGACGGCAAAATTATTAATGGGGCATTAATTCTTTTGTATTCAAAGTGATATGGTTTATAAACGAGAATATTAGAGCCTAATTTATGGACACCTCGCGCGGAAAGCAGTATGTCCCAGGAAGACGATCATAGACGCACAATAGGCTACGGTGTTTCAGCTCTTGGTTACATCAAGAAAAACTATCTACCTGCCTTTCCACGATTTTATGAACTTTGGTATACATACGTCGCTGGCTTCAATTATAAATTGAATAACTACATCAATGAAATCATTGGTAAAAACGGCCAAATTTCTGATGAAGAAATGCAACAAATTTACAATAAGTTCCTTTCTCCAAACCGGTTAGGCGACCGGGTTGATGTTGTGGGAACGAAAGTTTCTGATGAAATTCGAGAGCTTTTAAAGGTCTTGAACAAAAACAACGGCCAAAACTCTGCGTACTCATCATCCTTATCCAGCGTTGAAGATCAATTATCTGAAATTTCAGACTCGTTACAATTGAAGGAACTGATCAAAAAACTTGTTATCGCCACCGAAAAATCTTCCAGAGCGAATGAAGAGTTAAAATTAAAACTTATCACGTCTAAAAATAAAATTGAGACCTTGCGAGAAAACCTTGAAACGATCCGTTATGAATCTTTGACGGATGATTTGACCACGCTGAACAACCGCAAGCACTTTGATCAAATGCTGGAACGCTGCGTCAAGGACGCGGAA
Organism: Stappiaceae bacterium; assembly: GCA_048265185.1. GTDB lineage: Bacteria > Pseudomonadota > Alphaproteobacteria > Rhizobiales > Stappiaceae > JBLXBZ01. The sequence continues at coordinate 498,746 of JBLXBZ010000001.1, forward strand.
GAAACGCAAGCGCCCCTCTCCCTTCTTTTGAGCGACATTGATCACTTCAAGCAATTTAACGACAATTTTGGTCATCAAACAGGAGATCAGGTTCTTAGGCTTGTGGCCTTGGCGACCAAGCAGAACGTTAAAGGGCAAGACGTCGCTTGTCGTTATGGCGGTGAAGAGTTTGGAATAATATTGCCGCATACATCGCTGCATCAGGCAATGTCTGTTGCGGAGAATATTCGTCAGTCAGTATTCTCGAAGGAACTTGTTAAACGGTCGACGGGCGAGAACCTTGGACGGGTTACAATATCAATTGGCGTGGCGACTTTTAAACACGGCGATACGGTCCATACTCTCTTATCGCGCGCAGACGCCGCGCTTTATAATGCAAAACACTCTGGTCGCAATTTGGTTAAAAGCGAGACTGACAGAGGATCGCCCAATGACGCTCAACTCGCTTGAAAATGCCGTTTAACGATTCGTTAATCCCTGCATTCAATCCATATTGGCCTGACGCATTTTCTTGATATCTCCACGACGTTTCTTGCCCGCAAGTCGCCGCTCTTTAGAGCCCTTGGTTGGCTTGGTTGGTTTGCGAGGCTTGGGACGCTCTAGCGCCTTACGAACCAATTCCGCAAGTCGATCCATAGCGTCCTGGCGATTGAGTTCCTGCGTGCGAAAGCGATCCGCTTGAATCACGACCTCCCCCTTCAAGGTCAGCCGACTACCGGCAAGTCGACCAAGCCGGGCTTTAACATCACCCGCCAAGGTCGTGTTCCCCGCCAGATCAAATCGGAGTTGAACCGCCGTCGCCACCTTGTTGACGTTCTGACCGCCTGGACCAGAGGCGCGGATAAAGCTCTCGCTTAAATCGCCACGTTCAATGTGTGCGCGACTTGCAATCACGATCGTGCCGTGTCCATCGTCAACCCAAAGGCGGTCCGCCATGGTTAATCATCTCCAGCTTTCACGGTCAAGGCATCATAAATCTCTTTCAGTTTCAAGAGCATGCGTAAAATTATATCAAAAAGCTCAAACTTCGCGCAATTTTTTCGTTAAATAAATTTGACTATTTGGTCAAATTTATACCCAATAGAGACTTGGCAGCGTTATCCGCAAAATGAGATGCGCGCCAGATCCAGAACCAGAGGATACATACCCGGAGGTCCGAATGACCGAGGTCAAGCCAGCTCCCGACATAGCATCGGGGCGCCTGCCAGCCGAAGCCTATATTGATAACTTTTGCGATTTGCATCCCCCCCTTGATCCACATCAAGCGATGGCGGAATCGGATCGTTGTTATTTTTGCTATGACGCGCCTTGCGTCACAGCCTGCCCTACGTCGATTGACATCCCGTTGTTCATTCGCCAAATCTCCACCAATAACCCCACGGGCGCCGCCCGCACCATTTTCGCCCAAAATATTCTGGGCGGCATGTGCGCGCGCGTTTGTCCTACGGAGACTTTGTGCGAGCAAGCTTGCGTGCGCAACGAAGCGGAAGAAAAGCCGGTTAAAATCGGTGAGCTGCAACGCTTCGCGACAGATCATTATATGCAAATCGGCGGCGAAGGCGTTCATGAGCGCGCGCCGGCGACAGGCAAGAAGGTCGCCATTGTCGGCGGCGGTCCGGCCAGTCTTTCCTGCGCTCATGCTCTTGCGCGAAATGGCCATGACGTGACGATCTTTGAAGCCCGCGAGAAAATTGGCGGCCTGAACGAATACGGCATAGCATCTTACAAATCCGTAGATAATTTCGCTCAAAGAGAGGTTGAGTTCGTCCTCTCTGTGGATGGGATTGAGGTAAAAACCGAAACGGCGCTTGGTCGTGACTTTGAGTTAGCCGATTTGCGTAAGAATTATGACGCGATATTTCTCGGCATGGGACTTGTGGGCGTTAATGCGCTGAACGTCCCCGGAGAGGAGCTTGAAGGCGCCATTGACGCAGTCGAGTATATTGCGCGCCTGCGTCAGGAAGAGGATCTCTCATCCCTACCCGTCGGTCGCCGCGTCGTGGTGATTGGCGGCGGCATGACCGCCGTCGATATCGCCGTGCAAATAAAACGCCTTGGCGCGGACGAAGTGACCATCGCCTATCGCCGAGGACAGAACGCCATGAAAGCCAGCCTGTTCGAGCAAGAGTTGGCGCTGACCAATGGCGTCTCTATTCGCGAATGGGTACGGCCGCTCGCCATTCGGGGCGAAAAAGGCCATGTGAACGCGATTGAGCTGGAGCGTACGCGAATTGGCGCGGACGGACGCCTTGAAGGCACGGGAGAAAAAGTGACGTTAGCTGCGGATCAGGTGTTCAAAGCTATCGGTCAAACATTTGTACCCAGCGCTCTGAACGGTTCCGCCGAAAGCTTGCAGCTGGAAAACGGACGCTTGAAAGTCGACGCCATGCGCAAAACGTCGCTACTCGGCGTTTGGGCCGGCGGCGATTGTATTCATGGCGGCGACGACCTTACCGTCGCAGCCGTAGAAGACGGCAAAGTCGCCGCGCAGTCCATTCACGCCGCTTTGAAGGCGTAAAAGTACTTTGCGACCAGACTTCCGCCATTCCATTCATCCCCGTGACGCGAGGGGAACGATATGACTGATCTGACGAGCAATTTTATTGGCATTAAATCGCCCAACCCATTCTGGCTGGCTTCCGCGCCGCCCACCGACAAGGCTTATAATGTCGTCCGCGCCTTTGAAGCCGGTTGGGGCGGCGTCGTGTGGAAAACGCTTGGCGAAGATCCTCCCGTGGTCAACGTCAATGGCCCACGCTATGGCGCGATCCACGGAAAAGATAGAGAGCTTATTGGTTTCAATAATATAGAGCTTATTTCTGATAGATTACTTGAAACTAATTTACGTGAAATAAAACAGGTCAAACGCGACTGGCCGGATCGAGCGCTAGTCGTATCCTTGATGGTTCCTTGTGAAGAGCAAAGTTGGATTGATATCCTCAAGCGGGTGGAGGACACCGAAGCAGATGGCGTGGAGCTGAACTTCGGTTGTCCGCATGGCATGTCGGAGCGGGGCATGGGCTCAGCTGTTGGACAGGTCCCTGAATATATTGAAATGGTGACCCGTTGGTGCAAGCAGAACACTTCCATGCCAGTGATCGTCAAGCTGACGCCCAATATCACCGACGTGCGCAAGCCTGCTCAAGCGGCGAAAGCTGGCGGCGCGGACGCCGTGTCCCTGATCAATACGATCAACTCGATCGTCAGCGTTGATCTGGACGCAATGGCGCCAATGCCGACCATCGACGGTAAAGGCGCCCATGGCGGTTATTGCGGTCCGGCTGTAAAACCAATCGCTTTGAATATGGTGGCGGAGATCGCTCGCGATCCCGCGACGCACGGTCTGCCTATTTCCGGCATTGGCGGCGTCACCACTTGGCGCGACGCCGCCGAGTTCATGGCCTTGGGCGCCGGCAACGTGCAAGTTTGCACTGCTGCGATGACCTATGGCTTCAAAATCGTTCAGGAAATGATCGAAGGATTGAAGGATTGGATGGAGGAAAAGGGCCACGCAAGCGTTGACGACTTTGTCGGTAAAGCCGTGCCCAATTGTTCAGACTGGCAATACCTCAATCTCAACTATATCAGCAAAGCTAAAATCGATCAGGATCTATGCATTAAATGCGGCCGTTGTCATATCGCTTGCGAGGACACCTCTCATCAAGCGATCACCAATATGGTTGACGGCGCGCGCAAATTTGAAGTGATCGACGAAGAATGCGTCGGCTGCAATCTATGCGTCAACGTCTGCCCAGTCGAAAACTGCATCACCATGGAGCAAATGATCCAGGGCGTGGACCCGCGCACCCAGAGGCCGATTGATCCAACATACGCCAATTGGACGACCCATCCAAACAACCCGAACCGGGTGATGGAGGCGGCGGAGTAAAGCGGCGCCTCCGTCACCGCAAATCCATGCGTGGCTTCACTTTTCCTTTATGAAGAATGAATTCTCTCTCATTGTCTCCGCGTCAATGGGAGAGAGCTCTATGAGCCTCAAGCTTGAGGTGGCAGAAGCCCTTCAAGCACCACACGGGACAACGTCTCGGCCGCATCTTTCATGAAGCTCTCGTTCTCCAAACCTTTTCCCGTGAGAGCCCGAATTTGAACTTCAAAATCAGCGTAATGCTGCGTCGTGGCCCATATGATGAATATCAAATGCACAGGTTCGACCGGCAGTAGTTTTCCAGTGTCTATCCAGCCTTTGACGACCTCGCATTTTTCATCCACCAACGCTTTCAAGGGCCCTTCCAAAACAGGACGCATAACTGGGCCGCCGCGCATAACCTCATTAGCAAAAAGCTTCGAAGATTCTGGGTTTTCGGATGAGATTTTAAACTTTTGATTGATGTATGAAGTTAATTCTTTTCGTGGATCGCCATCCGGATCAAGCGTACGCAAAGGCGCAAGCCACACATCCAGAATATGCGCCAGCACTTCTTTATAAATCGCTTGTTTGGAGCCGAAATAATATAGAAGATTGGATTTCGACATGCCCGCGGCTTGAGCGATGCCGTCTACGGTCGCTCCGCGATAGCCAGAGCGTGCAAATTCAGTGAGCGCGGCGTTGAGTATCTTCGCTCTGTTTTTAACCTGAATGCGGCTTTTATTTCCGGAACTGGCGCTTCCGGAAGCGCCTCTCCGCTTTTTCCCACCGTCTTCCATGGTCATACGCCAGCCGCGCCCCGAGGGGTGGCTCCTATACCTGTCAAAATAATATTGATCACGGTTTTTTTCGCCCTTTCAAACTCTGCGTCGCTCAAGGGGTCGCCGCCGTTTAATGTGTCTACCTGATGATTGAAATCCGCATAATGCTGCGTCGTCGACCAAATCATATAGAGCAAATATTGAGGATCGACCGCTGCGATTTTACCGTCAGCGATCCACCTTTCGATAATGGTTACCCTTGAAGCGGTCCAATCCATCAAGGTCGTCTCCAGATAGTCCTGAATGACCGGAGCGCGGTGCAGGATTTCATTCGCCCAAACTTTCGAGCCATTGGGATGAGCTCGGGAAATATCCATTTTTTTGGAGATATATGCGCTCAAGGCCTCAACAGGGTCGTCGCAATCATCAAAGGAATTGGCCGCGTCAAGCCAGACATTGAAAATATGCTCAACGACCTTGCGATAAAGCGCTTCTTTCGTTGGAAAATAATAGTGCAAATTCGCCTTTGGAAGACCCGCCCGCTTCGCGATCATCTCCGTCGTTGATCCGCGAAAGCCAAAGGCGGCGAAGACCTCCTCGGCGGCGTCAAGGATCAAACGCTCATTTTCTGCGCGGGATGATCTTTTTTGACTGTGTTTCTGCGCCATTGGGCGTGATCGCAATTTTGTCACTCTGGGTAAAAATTGACCTTGACCGAAAGCCCAGGCGTCCATAACCTCAATTTGACCATTTGGTCAGGTTTTTAAAAAGCCGCCAAATGAATAACAAGTTTAAATGGGCGCAAGCCCAAACATGTAACCAGCAAAGACTGGTATCAAGCTAAGACTGGCGAGGCAAGAGTAATGCCTATAAGCCGGCGAGCGCCTTCTGGAGCGCATTCTTGGTTCAATTTCATTTTGAGCTAGGAATGCATATAATTCTATCGCGCCTTTTCAATTCTGATGATTGAATGGTTGCGCGTGGAATCTTGGGGACTTTGGCGATAGGATCTGGATTTTCAGTTCCACTCCGAATTGCCAGAACACGCGGCATTTTAAACGCGGCGCTTCGCGTCACGTTTGAGTGTTTGCATTCTTTTGGCTTCGCGTAATTGCGTGTCTTTGGAAAAACAGAACTCTGTCGTTAGTGCGGCGCCATGTTTATCCCGAAGGCCTACGCGGAACAAAAATCTACGCCACGGCTGCGCGAATTTATTCGCAGCAACGATGTCTAGATTGTCAGATAACGCTCGAAGTCTGCTTCGAGCGAATGGAGGAACCATGTCGGATACGGCGCTCTCGACTAATAATTTAGAAGCATTTTGGATGCCATTCACGGCGAATAGGCAATTCAAGAAAAACCCGCGCCTTCTCGTCGGCGCGAAGGATATGCACTACACCACCGCCGAAGGGCGTCAAATTCTTGACGGAACCGCTGGACTTTGGTGTTGCAACGCCGGTCACGGCCGCCCCAAAATCGTCGAGGCGGTGCAAAAGCAAGTGGCCGAGCTGGATTACGCCCCCGCTTTCCAGATGGGACATCCTAAAGCTTTCGAATTGGCCGCGCGCCTCACCAGTCTGTTGCCAGACCCGCTCAACCATGCGTTTTTCACCAACTCCGGCTCTGAAAGCGTTGAAACGGCGCTGAAAATTGCTCTCGCCTATCACCGCACTCGCGGCGAAGGCTCGCGTTTCCGCCTGATTGGCCGTGAACGCGGCTACCATGGGGTTAACTTCGGCGGCATTTCTGTTGGCGGCATTGTGCCCAACCGCAAGATGTTCGGCACAATGCTCACTGGCGTTGATCATATCCGTCATACGCACGACCTGGAGCGCAACGCCTTTACACGCGGCGTGCCGGAAAACGGCGCTGAATACGCCGAAGACTTAATCCGCCTTGTGCAATTGCATGACCCCTCCACCATCGCGGCGGTGATTGTGGAGCCGGTCGCCGGATCCACAGGCGTTTTGATCCCGCCGAAGGGCTACCTCAAGCGCCTGCGCGAAATATGCGATCAGCATGGAATTCTGCTTATTTTTGACGAGGTCATCACGGGGTTTGGCCGTTTGGGAACCCCATTCGCCGCAGATTACTTTGACGTTACGCCCGACCTCATAACCACAGCGAAAGGCATCACCAGCGGCGTCATTCCAATGGGGGCGGTGTTCTGCTCGTCTCCAATCTACGACGCCTTCATGAACGGCCCTGAACATATGATCGAGTTGTTCCACGGCTATACCTATTCGGCGCATCCAATCGCCTGCGCCGCAGCTTTGGCCACCCTCGACACTTATGAAGAAGAAGGGCTTTTGACCCGCGCGGCCGATTTGGCGGATTATTGGGCTGATGGACTTCATAGCCTGCGTGATTGCCCGCATGTCATCGACATTCGCAATCTTGGGCTTATTGGCGCCATTGAGCTGGAGCCTATCGCCTGCGAACCTACCAAACGGGCCTTCCAGGCGTTCCTTGACGCCTATGACGCAGGGCTGATGATCCGCACCACGGGCGACATTATCGCCCTGTCGCCGCCGCTGGTCATTTCAAAAGAACAAATTGACGAGATTTTTTCGATCTTGCGCGCTGTTCTGATGAAGCTGGCCTGACCGGCGCATCCTCCTGATAAAACCATAAATCGATACTGACAATCGGCAAGCGACCGGAGAAAAAATGCAAGTGATCATGAACGCAATCGGCGGAACATTGAAGGCTTCAACGTCCGGCCGCTCCGCCACGGTGTTTAACCCGGCCACCGGCGAAGAAACCGCTGAGCTGGGACTGTCCAACGCTGCGGAAGTGGGCGAGGCCATAGCCGCCGCCAAAGCCGCCTTCCCGGCGTGGCGCGACACGCCGCCCATGAAGCGCGCGCGGATGATGTTCCGCTTCAAGGAGCTTCTGACGCAGCATGCTGATGACATCGCCAGAGCGATTTCACGCGAGCACGGCAAAACCCATGACGACGCTCTTGGCGAAGTTGCGCGCGGCATAGAAGTGGTGGAGTTCGCCTGCGGAATTCCCCATCTGCTCAAAGGTGATTTTGCAAGAAACGTTGGACCAGGAATCGATAGTTATTCTGATCGCCAACCTCTTGGCGTCGTTGCGGGGATCACGCCATTCAATTTCCCGGCTATGGTGCCCCTATGGATGTATCCGCTGTCAGTGGCCTGCGGCAACACGTTCATTTTGAAACCGTCAGAGCGAGACCCTTCCGCTGTAATGGTGATCTACGACCTGTTTCAAAAAGCAGGATTTCCCGATGGCGTTTTAAACGTCGTACACGGAGATAAGGCGGCGGTGGATGTTCTACTAACCCACCCTGACGTCAAGGCAGTCAGTTTCGTCGGCTCTACGCCAATCGCTGAATATGTCTACGCCACCGGAACGGCGCACGGGAAACGGGTTCAGGCCCTTGGCGGAGCCAAGAACCATATGATCGTCATGCCTGACGCAGACATGGATCAAGCGGCTGACGCGCTCATGGGCGCCGGCTTTGGCTCGGCGGGCGAGCGCTGCATGGCGATTTCCGTGGCCGTGCCGATTGGTGATGAAACTGCGGAGCGCTTAATTGAGAAACTAACCCCAAGAATTCAATCTCTTAAAGTCGGTCCTTCAACTGATTCACAAGCTGAAATGGGGCCGCTCGTCACCAAACAACACATGAATAAAGTGCTCGGATATATTGACCAAGGTGAAAAAGAAGGCGCAAACCTCGTCGTAGATGGTCGTGGGTTGAAGCTTCAAGGATATGAGAACGGCTATTTCGTTGGCGGCACATTGTTCGATCATGTCACCCGCGACATGACCATTTACAAGGAAGAAATCTTCGGTCCTGTTCTATCCGTCGTTCGCGCCAAGGGGTATGACGACGCGCTGAGCCTGATCAACGAGCATGAATACGGAAACGGCACGGCGATCTTCACCAGAGACGGCGACGCGGCGCGCGCCTTCGCCGACCGCATCGAGGTGGGAATGGTCGGGATCAATGTTCCAATCCCCGTACCGGTGGCCTATTTCTCCTTTGGCGGCTGGAAGCGCTCACTCTTCGGCGACCACTCGATCTACGGCGAGGAAGGCGTTCGCTTCAACACCCGCCTGAAGACCGTCACCAGCCGCTGGCCCGCCGGCATCAAGGACGGCGCCGTCTACACATTCCCAAGCATGGACTGACTTGTCGACGGCTCTTGCACATGAAATCCAGACGCAAAGGACATGAAAAATGGCCGCACCAGGGGAAAACCTGAAAATCAATGGCGACAGGCTTTGGGACAGCCTGATGACGATGGCGAAAATCGGCCCCGGCGTCGCCGGCGGCTGCAATCGTCAAACCCTTACGGATGAAGACGGCGAAGGCCGTCACCTCTTTCGCCAATGGTGCGAAGACGCGGGCATGACCATGGGCGTTGACACGCTCGGCAATATGTTTATGACCCGCCCAGGAACAGACCCGGACGCCCTACCCGTTTACGTCGGCTCCCACCTCGACACCCAACCCACCGGCGGCAAATATGACGGCGTACTTGGCGTGCTCGCCGGGTTGGAGATCGTCAGAACCTTGAACGATCTGAACATCAAGACCAAACATCCGATCGTCGTCACCAATTGGACCAACGAAGAAGGCACGCGCTTCGCCCCCGCCATGCTCGCCTCCGGCGTATTCGCCGGGGTGCATACACAAGATTGGGCTTATGATAAAATAGACGCTGACGGCGCGCGTTTTGGCGACGAGCTGGAGCGGATCGGCTGGAAGGGCGATGAGGAAGTCGGCGCGCGAAAGATGCACGCCTTTTTTGAGCTGCATATTGAGCAAGGCCCGATCTTGGAAGCCGAAGGCGTTGACATCGGCGTCGTTACTCACGGTCAAGGCTTGTCCTGGACTCAAGTCACAATCACCGGCAAAGACAGTCACACCGGCTCCACCCCCATGCCTATGCGTAAAAACGCCGGCCTTGGCATGGCCCGAGTGCTTGAGCTGGTTGACCAGATCGCATGGTCCCACAAACCTCACGCGGTAGGCGCCGCCGGTCATATCGACGTTTATCCAAATTCACGCAACGTCATTCCCGGAAAAGCGGTTTTCACCATTGATTTCCGCTCGCCCGAGCTTTCCGTGATCGAAGATATGGAACAAAGGTTGGCGATTGGCGCCAAGGAAATTTGCGACGACCTTGGATTAGAGCTTGAGTTGGAGAAGGTCGGCGGTTTCGACCCGGTTGCCTTTGACGAGAAATGCGTGAACGCGATCCGCGGCGCCGCCGAGCGTCTGGGCTACTCTCACCGCGATATAGTCTCCGGCGCCGGTCACGACGCCTGCTGGATCAGCAAGGTCGCGCCGACCGCTATGGTCATGTGCCCTTGCGTCGATGGGTTGTCTCATAACGAGGCTGAGGAAATTTCCAAAGACTGGTCCACCTCAGGCGCGCAAGTTTTGTTCCACGCCGTTGTGGAGACCGCGCAAATCGCAGAATGAGACCAAACGCGCGAATAGCGCTTTGAACTAAACATTCGGTCAAAGAGCCAAGACGCCAGACTGAACGGGAGAGATAAAGGGGAACAAATATGGCCAGCAAAGTCATCAAGGGCGGCACGGTCGTCACCGCTGACCTGAGTTATGTCGCGGATGTGAAGGTCGAAGACGGCAAGATCATTGAAATCGGCGAAAACCTTAGCGCTGACGAGATTCTCGACGCCACAGGTTGTTACGTGATGCCGGGCGGCATTGACCCTCACGTGCATCTGGAAATGCCGTTCATGGGAACCCATTCCAGCGATAATTTCGAGAGCGGCACCCGAGCAGGACTTGCCGGCGGCACAACCATGGTCGTCGATTTTTGTCTCCCCAGCCCGGATCAATCGCTGTTGGAGGCTTTGGCCATCTGGCAGCAAAAATCATCGCTCGCCTGCGCTGATTATTCTTACCATATGGCGGTGACTTGGTGGAGTGAGCAAGTCTTCAACGAAATGTCGGAAATTGTTGACCGCGGCATCAACACTTTCAAGCATTTTATGGCCTACAAGGGCGCGTTGATGGTGGATGACGATGAGATGTTCTCTTCGTTCCAGCGCTGCGGCGCGCTCGGCGCAATGCCATTAGTCCACGCGGAAAATGGCGACGTGGTCGCCACTTTGCAACAGCGTCTTTTGAGTGAAGGCAACACCGGGCCCGAAGCTCACGCTTACTCTCGTCCGCCAGCCGTCGAAGGCGAAGCCACCAACCGGGCGATTATGATCGCCGATATGGCCAATGTTCCGTTGTATGTAGTGCATACGTCCTGTGAGCAGTCTCATGAGGCCATACGCCGGGCGCGCCAGAACGGGGTTCGCGTTTATGGCGAATCTTTGATTCAGCATCTTGTTCTTGATGAAAGCGAATACGCAAATGCGGATTGGAACCACGCCGCCCGCCGGGTGATGTCGCCTCCATTCCGGAACAAGACGCATCAGAATTCGCTCTGGGCCGGTCTTCAAGCGGGCTCCCTTCAGGTTGTCGCGACAGACCACTGCGCCTTCACCACAGAGCAAAAGCAATATGGCGTTGGCGATTTCACCAAAATTCCAAATGGCACCGGCGGGTTGGAGGATCGAATGCCGGTGCTCTGGACGCATGGCGTTGGCACAGGTCGCTTGACGATGAATGAATTTGTCGCCTTAACCTCCACCAACATTGCCAAAATACTCAATATTTACCCTCAAAAAGGCGCGATTTTGGTTGGCGCTGACGCCGATATTGTCGTTTGGGATCCCAAGCGTTCAAAAACCATCAACGCCCGAACCCAGCAATCCGCCATCGACTACAATGTCTTTGAAGGCTTTGAACTGATCGGCTTGCCTCGTTTTACCTTAACGCGCGGTAAAGTCGCCATTGAGGAAGAAACAGTCAAAGCTGAGCCGGGACATGGAAAATTTGTCGCGCGCGCCCCCTTTCCAGCCATGAATAAAGCGCTCTCCAAGTGGAAGGAAATCACCGCCCCACGCAAGGTTGAGCGGACAGGCATACCCTCAAGCGGGGTCTAAACGATCGAGCGCCCGGGCAAGGCGCGCCTTGCCCGGGCGCTCGATCTCAGCCAAAACGAACATAGGCAGGCGCAGTGATCAGGAAAGACCTCAGACAACATGCTGGCAGCACCCACCGAAAATAAAGCATCCAACGGCGACGGCGCTCGCTCCCCGGCGCCCAAAGACCCGAACGTCGTGATCGATATAAACGGCTTGTCGCTGACGTTCCCAACCAATGACGGCCCGGTTCACGCCTTGTCCAACATTGATCTGAAAGTCGAAGAAGGCGATTTCATTTCCTTCATTGGCCCTTCAGGTTGCGGCAAGACCACCCTTTTGCGGGTGATCGCGGATCTTGAGCACCCCAGCGGCGGCTCGATCACCGTCAACGGCGTTTCCCCAAGACAGGCGCGCCTGAACCGGGCCTATGGATATGTCTTCCAAGCGGCGGCGCTCTATCCCTGGCGCACAATCGCCAAAAACGTCGCTCTTCCCTTAGAAATCATGGGTTTCTCTTCAGCGGAGCAGAAAAAGCGCGTGGCTAGAAACCTCGAGCTGGTCAATCTCGCCGGATTTGAGAAAAAATATCCATGGCAACTGTCAGGAGGAATGCAGCAACGCGCCTCCATCGCCCGAGCGCTCTCCTTTGATCCCGACCTTTTGTTGATGGACGAGCCTTTTGGCGCGCTAGATGAGATCGTCCGCGATCATCTAAATGAGCAACTTTTGAAGCTATGGGCGAAAACCCGAAAAACAGTGGCCTTCGTCACTCACTCCATCCCAGAGGCGGTTTTCCTCTCCACGAAAATCGTTGTTCTTTGCCCGCGCCCGGGCCGCATTCACGACATTATCGAAAGCGACCTGCCACGTGACCGCACTCTGGACATTCGTGAAACCCCCGAGTTCCTGAAAATCGCGCACCGCGTGCGTGAAGGGTTGAAAGCGGGGCACAGCTATGACGATTGAAGTCAGTCCTGCAGAACAGTCCACCTCGCCGTTTTCTGGCCTGATGTCAGGCACGATCGGCCCTGTGACCGTGGTGGTCTTGGCTCTCGTTGCGATCTGGTATGTCTCTGCCGTGCTTTTGAACGCGCCCTTTCAACAAGACACCTATGCCCGCGCCAAGCAAGAAAACGTGCCGCTTTCCGTTCTTGTCGCCGACACTTTGGCGCAGGAGCGTCCGGTGTTGCCCGCCCCTCATCAGGTCGCCGCGGAGCTATGGAACACAACGGTCGGCAAGAAAATAACGTCGAAACGTTCACTCATCTACCACGCCGGGATCACTCTCTCCTCCACATTACTCGGTTTCGTCATCGGCACCGCCCTGGGCATTAGCATCGCGGTGCTTGTGGTGCATTCGAAAGTTCTTGATAAAAGTTTGATGCCATGGGTGATTTCTTCGCAAACAATTCCCATTCTGGCCATCGCCCCCATGATCATTGTCGTTCTGAACGCCATAGGCATATCAGGGCTGTTGCCCAAGGCCATGATTTCAACCTATCTATCGTTTTTCCCCGTCACGGTCGGCATGGTGAAAGGTCTACGCTCGCCTGAAGCGCTTCACATGGATCTAATGCGCACCTATCACGCCAGCCGAACGCAGAGCTTTTGGAAGCTGCGTCTTCCTTACGCCGCTCCATATCTCTTCACCTCCATGAAGATCGCCATAGCCGCTTCCTTGGTTGGAGCAATCGTCGGCGAACTTCCCACTGGCGCCGTCGCCGGGCTTGGCGCCCGTCTTCTCTCTGGCTCCTACTACGGTCAGACGGTTCAAATCTGGTCGGCTCTATTAATGGCGGCTTTTTTAGCGGGAACGTTGGTGGCCTTGATTGGACTGCTTGAGGCGCGCGTCTTGAAACGCATGGGGGTCGGACGATGAGAAACACCCAAAACACCTTCTCACAATGCAGCCCCGCTCCTCAAGGCCTTGGCAAACTGATTGGCTGGGGCGCCGTTTTATTCGCTCTTTTGGCTTTAACGCAAAATGCGTTTGCAAATGAAGCAATGACGTCGCCCTTCGGCGAACTCGCCATTGGAGCGGTTCTTTTAGCGGCAACTGCCGCGATTATATGCAGCGGAAAATTACCCCGGCGCGTTTTGGACATGATCCTACTCGCAGTCTGCGCTTACACCGCCGCCGTGATGATCATCGCCGTCAGCGGGCACGAAGGCGACGCGGGCCACGGCTTCTGGTCTCTCACCGTGAGTTTATGGTTATCGTCCTGGCTTTTCGTCGACCAATTGTCAAACTGGCCCGTCATCGCGCCAGCCTCCAAACGGCTCGTCTCCTTGGCTATTCCATTGCTTTTCGGCGTTTGGCTGTTGGTTTTCTGGGAAATTCTGGTGAAAGGCTTCGGCGTGCCGTCGGTGCTGCTTCCGTCTCCAAGCGCCATTGGCGCCCGCTTCGCCTCCTCGCTTCCCACCCTTTGGGCCGATTTCCAGCAAACATTTCTAAAAGCGGTGTTGATCGGATATGCGCTTGGATGCGGCTCCGGATTTCTCTTGGCCCTTTTGGTGGATCGCATTCCCTTTCTCAAGCGTGGTCTTCTCCCGATCGGAAACCTGGTTTCCGCGCTGCCGATTATCGGCGTCGCGCCGATAATGGTCATGTGGTTCGGCTTTGACTGGCCATCCAAAGCCGCGGTGGTCGTTATCATGACCTTCTTCCCTATGCTGGTGAACACCGTGAGCGGACTTGCCGCCTCCGACCGCATACAGCGTGATCTCATGCGCACCTATGCTGCGAGCCACGCGCAATCGCTGTGGAAGATGCGCTTGCCGATGGCGTCCCCGTTTATTTTCAACGCTTTGAAAATAAACTCAACTCTGGCTCTGATTGGCGCGATTGTTGCAGAGTTTTTTGGCACGCCAATCGTCGGAATGGGTTTTCGGATATCAACCGAAGTTGGGCGCATGAACGTCGATATGGTTTGGGCTGAAATCGCCGTCGCAGCGCTCGCCGGCTCTGCTTTTTACGCAATTGTGACGCTCGCAGAACGAGCCGTCGCTTTCTGGCATCCGTCAATCCGGGGATAACGGAGCGGAGGCCGACACCAGAGGGAGATACGAATGAAACATAAATTTCTAGGCGCCGCGGCGCTCGTCGTTGGATTGACCACCGCGCTCTCCAGCTCACTGACCGGCGCACAAGCGGCCGATGACGTGACCCTGCAATTAAAATGGGTTACTCAGGGACAGTTCGCGGGCTACTACGTGGCCAAGGACAAAGGCTTCTATGAAGAAGAAGACCTCGACGTCACGATCAAACCGGGTGGGCCGGACATCGCGCCGCCTCAGGTGATTGTAGGCGGCGGCGCCGATGTGGTTGTCGACTGGCTTCCCTCCGCCCTCGCCTCACGCGAAAAAGGCGTGCCATTGGTCAATATCGCCCAGCCTTTCGCCAAATCTGGAATGATGTTGGTTTGCCTGAAGGAAAGCGGCGTAAAAACGCCGGAAGACTTCAAGGGGCGCACGCTTGGCGTCTGGTTCTTCGGCAATGAATATCCGTTCATGTCATGGATGAACCATCTCGGCATTCCAACCGACGGCGGTGAAGAGGGCGTAAAAGTTCTGAAACAGGGCTTTAACGTCGATCCTCTGCTGCAAAAACAGGCCGATTGCATTTCCACAATGACCTACAATGAATATTGGCAGGTTATTGACGCAGGTATTTCTCCTGATGATCTGGTTGTGTTTAAATATCAGGATCAGGGCGTGGCGACGTTGGAAGATGGTCTCTACGT
This sequence comes from Stappiaceae bacterium, assembly GCA_048265185.1. GTDB lineage: Bacteria > Pseudomonadota > Alphaproteobacteria > Rhizobiales > Stappiaceae > JBLXBZ01. The sequence goes on from JBLXBZ010000001.1 coordinate 514,129, forward strand.
ACTTGAAGACAATCTGAAAGATCCGGCTTTTGTCGATAAAATGGCCCGCTTCGTCAAAGCTTCTATGAAAGGCTGGGAGTACGCACGCGAAAACCCGGAAGAAGCCGCCGAAATCGTGCTCGAAAATGACGCTAGCGGCGCACAAACAGAAAAGCATCAGATACGCATGGTTAGCGAAATTAACAAGCTGACGGAGGGATCCGACGGCACGCTAAACATGGACGACTATGAGCGGACCGTGAAAATCCTACTCGGCGGCGGCTCTGACCCCGTGATCACGAAAACCCCGGAAGGCGCGACCACTACAATGGTGACGGATAAACTTAAATAAGCGCTTCCGTATCGTGGAAGGTGAGAAAACCGGGGTGATGTCTCCGGTTTTCTTTTGCCCGAATGGAGAACCGGTGTTAAGCGAAAGTGACTTCCTCGACCGCATGCCTCTTTGGCCAAAATTTCGGAGCTCGCGTTTATGACCCCTTCTCGAGATATTCACCGCTTGCTTGAAATCATGCAGGCGCTTCGAACCCCGGGAACAGGATGTCCCTGGGATCTTGAGCAGGATTTTGCTTCAATAGTCCCCTATACGATTGAAGAAGCCTATGAAGTCGCCGACGCCATCCATAAAGGCGACATGGATAACCTGCGCGAGGAATTGGGCGACCTGCTCCTGCAAGTAGTCTACCACGCGCAAATGGCGGAAGAAGAAAAATCCTTCGATTTTTCTGACGTGGTGCAGTCCATTACCGAGAAAATGATCCGCCGCCACCCCCATGTTTTCGGGGATGAAAAAGCTCGCGCAAGCGGAATGGTCAAAGGCGCGTGGGACCGGATCAAGGAAGAAGAAAAACGTCTGAAAAAGGAGCGCCGCGCCGCCCTCGGTCTGAATACGGATGAACGCCCCCCAGCCTATCTGGATGATGTTCCCACAGCTTTCGCCGCCCTGACAGAGGCGGAAAAACTACAAAGGCGCGCGGCGAAAGTCGGCTTTGACTGGGGAGAGTCCGGGCCTGTTTTGGCCAAAATTCGCGAAGAAATTGATGAGTTTGATCAAGAACTAAGCGCCGGTACAGTTGACGCGGATCGTTTGGAGGATGAACTAGGAGATATCCTGTTCTCCGTCGCCAATCTCGCGCGTCACCTTGATATCGATCCTGAAAAAGCATTGAAGCGCACAAACCGCAAATTCCGAAATCGTTTCAAAGCCATAGAGCATGCCGCGCACGCAAAAGAAACGACCCTTCAAGATATGACCCTGAACGAAATGGAACAAGCCTGGCGCACAGCAAAACGCATGGGAAACACATGACGTCTCCCATGCGTTGATACATTATCAAGAGACCATGTAACTGCTATACTTCAATCGAAATTCTTCTGAAAATTTATCGGCGACCCGTACTTTTAGCGCAATCACATCTTCTTTGTCCTGGCGCTCCAACACTTCGCACGAGTGATAGAGCCACGCCAGCAGCGCGCCCTCCTCCACCGGCAAGGATAAGGCGTATATTTCGCGTCCAATTGCAAAATGAGCTTCAATACGCTCAACGAGCGCGCCGAGTCCTGCGCCCGTCAGCGCTGAAACCGCAATAGGAGGCGCCCCCGCCTCGGAAGCGTTGGCGCTATTGGCTTGAAGCAAATTTTCCTGACGGACGGAATCCAGTCGGTCAATCTTGTTCCAAACCTCAATGATCCGCCCTTTTGCGTTGGTTTCAAGGCCGAGAACATCCAACGTATGAGAAACATCGGCAGCTTGAATATCCGTATCCTCATGAGAGATATCGCGGACATGCAAAATGAGATCCGCTTCGAGAACCTCTTCAAGAGTCGCGCGGAAGGCGGCGATCAAATGGGTCGGCAATTCCGATATGAAACCAACCGTATCCGACAAGATGACCTCATCACCATGAGGCAAGGCTATACGGCGAAGCGTCGGATCAAGAGTTGCGAAAAGAAGGTTCTTCGCAAAAACGTCAGAAGATGTTAGAGCGTTGAAAATACTAGATTTTCCAGCATTCGTATAACCAACGAGAGCTACGACGGGTTGCGGTATTTTTCTGCGTTGCTTGCGGTGTAAATCTCGCGTGCGTCGAACTTTTTCAAGATCTTTTTCAAGCCGAGAAATCCGCTCCTGAATAAGGCGGCGATCCGCCTCGATTTGCGATTCTCCCGGGCCGCCAAGGAAACCAAAGCCGCCGCGCTGCCGCTCCAAGTGGGTCCAAGAGCGAACAAGCCGGCTTTTTTGCCAGTTTAAATGAGCCAGCTCGACCTGAAGTCGTCCTTCGGCGGTGCGCGCCCGCGCTCCAAAAATTTCAAGAATCAACCCGGTTCGGTCAATGACCTTAGCTTTGAAAGCTCGCTCCAGATTGCGTTGCTGAATCGGCGTCAACGCGTGGTCGACGACAACCAGCTCAATTTCCTCACGCTCCACCGTCGCGGCAATTTCCTCCACCTTACCCCCGCCCATAAGGGTCGCAGGCCTGACCTGGGAAATATTCACGATATCAGCGGAAACGATCTCAAGATGAATCGCCGCCGCCAAACCAACGGCTTCCTCCAATCGAGAAGCCGGCGCGCGCAAGCTTTGCGGTCCCGGGATCTCCGCCGACGTCGTCGATGCGTTTTTCTTATGTCCAGCCTTACCGGACAAAGTCGGCGCGAGAACCAAAGCGCGAGCGCCGACGGCTGCGTGCCCTTCGGCTTTTAGCTCGACGCCAGCACCAATCTCGCCATATCCGGATTTATTCTTCGAAGGTTGATTCCCCAATCATTCACCCGATTTTTCGGACGCCTCATCCGTCGGATCAAAAAGTTGAACCGGGGTGTTTGGCATAATTGTTGAAATTGCATGTTTGTAAACAAGCTGAGAATGACCGTCTCGACGAAGCAAGACGCAAAAATTATCAAACCAGGTAACGACGCCTTGCAGCTTCACGCCGTTAATTAGAAAAATGGTAAGAGGAGTCTTTTGTTTCCTCAAATGGTTCAAAAAGGTATCTTGTAAATTCTGCGCGCGGTCAGCCATCTTTATTATTACCTTGCATTTTTCGAGCGCGGCCGCGGCGCTCGTTCGACCAAAATTTCTCGAACATCACTCAAGTCTCGCTCATGTTCGAGCTTACAAAGATAAGCACTTTAATCTGTCATTATCATCAGTTTATCCGAAGCAAATCAACAAAGCTTGTATAAACGACTTCCACAAATCATAGCTCTTCAAAATGAAAAGCTTCGCTCACCCTAAAAGAAACGCGCAATATTCGACAACTCTTCAACAAGCTCCCTCATGCGCCTCCCAATCTCTAGTCCGCAACCAGCACACGCCTTTAACGCCGCCGACTTCAATCCATCAAACACAGTTCATAGCGCGGCCGATCCTAACCATAAGTCTCAGCCTCGACGCCAAGATCGAAATTAACGTAAGGGTTTCTTACATGCTGACAAGTTATTTTTCACGCCTGACGGGAAAAACATCTGCAGCCTCGTCTCCCGAAGACAATGTTTTTAATTAGAAAAATTCAAGACTAACTCGGAACATTTGTTCTACTTGGCGCACTTTATCCGCCACCGCGAGAACCACGACCCGGTCATGAGCTTGAATCAGCGTGTCGCCGTTAGGCGTCAACACCGCCCCATCCCGAAAAACCGCCCCGACCCGAATGCCGTCTGGCAAATCAATTTCACGAAGAGGTTTGCCAACGAGGGGGGATGTTTCAAGCGCTTCCGCTTCAATGACTTCCGCCGCCCCGTTTTGTAAGGCGTGAACCCCGCGAATACGGCCACGGCGAACATGTTGCAGGATTTTTGAAATCGTCACCGCCCTCGGGTTGACGAAAGCGTCAATACCAAGCGCATGAGCGAACGTGGGATAACTGGCGTTATTGAGAAGCGATAAATTTCTGCGGCACCCCAATTTCTTCGCCATGACGCAGGACAAAATGTTGACCTCATCCTCATTCGTCAAGGCGATCATCGTATCCGCGTCTTCGATATCGGCTTCCGTCAGCAAATCCTGATCAAGGGCGCTGCCGTGCATGATAACGGCGCGTTTCAAATCATCCGCGATTGCAATGGCGCGCTCACGCGAATGTTCGATTATTTTCACCTTGGTTCGGGCCTGGCGCTGCTCAAGCGCTTTGGCGACGTAAAGACCAATGTTACCGCCCCCGGCGATCACCACCTTATTGGCTTCAGGCTCTTCATGGCCAAAGATCGACAGCGTTCTGCGCACCTGATCCCGCCGAGCGGCGACATAAACGAGATCGCCTTCCTGAACCGTGTCCGAACTTTTAGGAACAAAGAGATGATTGCCGCGATAAACCCCAACAACAACGGCGCCAAGATCTGGAAACAGCTCCGTCAACTGCCTCAGAGGCGTGTTGACGACAGGGCAATCCTCCATGCAGTTGATCCCAACCACGATGATATGATCATCGGCGAAACGCACCGTCTCAACCGCCCCCGGCAAGGCCAGACGCCGCAGCACCATCTCCCCCACTTCAATCTCAGGAGAGATAATGACGTCAATCGGCATGCTATCGCGCGCGAACAAATCGCTCCAACGCGAACGCAAATAACTCTGCGCCCGCACGCGCGCAATTTTCGTCGGCACGTTAAACAGGGAATGCGCAACCTGGCAGGCGACCATATTGACTTCGTCATATAGCGTGACCGCAATAAGCATGTCGGCCTGATCGACCCCTGCTTGCGCCAAGACGTCCGGATGCGCTCCGTGGCCAACAACGCCGCGCACGTCAAGGGTGTCGCGAATGGCGTTGACGAGAACAGGCGAAGAATCGATCACTGAGACGTCATTCTGCTCTGACGCCAGTTTTTCGGCGATTCCATATCCAACCTGACCTGCGCCGCAGATGACCACTTTCATGGAATACACACCCTATCAACATTAGAACTTGCAAAAACAAGGGTTTGGTCCACCTCCCTTCTCATGTCAATCCCAAGGTCTTCAGCTTTCGGTGCAAGGCGGAGCGTTCCATACCGACAAATTCCGCAGTTCTAGAAATATTACCGCCAAATCGTTTGATCTGAGCTTGCAGATAATCGCGCTCGAACATTTCCCGCGCTTCCCGCAAAGGCAAAGACATCAGATGCTCGCCCGTACCCGTGGAGGACAGATTGGGCAACATTTCCCCCACCTCCGCCGGCAACAGATCGGCGGTGATAACCGCCTCCGGGTCAGCGCGCGTCAAAATCATCAACCGTTCGACATTGTTACGCAACTGGCGAATGTTCCCCGGCCAGTCATGGGCCTGCAGAACGGCCATGGCGTCATCGCCAATTTTACGCGGCGGCAATCCGGCGGAATGAGATATCTGCTCCATGAAAAAATAGACAAGAGAGGGGATGTCGTCCCGGCGCTCCGCCAAACCTGGAACGCGCAAGGGAACGACGCCAAGACGGTGGAACAAATCCTCCCGGAAGGCGCCGGCGGCGATTTCCTCCATCAAATCCTTAGCGCTTGAGGATAATATCCGAATATCTACGCTGACTTTCGTGCCGCCGCCCACGCGAATGAAAGTTTGGTCAACAAGAACACGAAGAATCTTGCCTTGCGTCTCAAGCGGCATGTCCGCCACTTCATCCAGATAGATAGTGCCGCCGTGGGCTTGCTCCAGCGCGCCGACCTTGCGCAAGCGCCCCTCGATGTCCTCGACGCCAAAAAGCTCTTCCTCCATACGATCAGGGGTGATCGTCGCGGCGTTAATGACGACAAACGGACTTTTAGCGCGGCTAGACAATTGATGAATGGTCCGCGCCGCCAATTCTTTTCCCGAACCAGATGGACCGGAAATCAATATCCGGCTGTTGGTGCCGGCGATGCGCTCAATCGTCTGCCTCAGTTGATTGACCGCAGACGACGTGCCCATCAGTTGCAGAGCGTCGGAGCTTTTTTTCTTCAGCGTTTTCACTTCACGGCGAAGCGACGACGCTTCAAGCGCCCGCTCAATGATCAAAATCAATCGATCCGCCTTGAACGGCTTCTCGATATAATCATAAGCGCCCCGCTTGATGGCGGAGACGGCCGTTTCAATATTGCCATGGCCAGAGATGATGACCACGGGAAGGTCAGGATCCTGGCGTTTGATTTCATCAAGAAGCGCAAGCCCATCCAGCCGGCTCCCCTGCAGCCAGATATCAAGCACCACCAAGGAAGGGCGACGATTTCGAACTTCCGCCAACGCGCTATCGCTGTCGGACGCCGTACGTGTTCCGTAACCGTCGTCGTCGAGAATTCCGGCGATCAACTCACGAATATCAGCTTCGTCATCGACAATCAGAATGTCATGCGCCATCGCTCAATACCACCTTCTCGTCGACCAAACCGACACTTGTGTTTTTGTTTTTGATTAATCCTGCGTTTGATGCATTCAGTGTTAGTCTAACCATAGCTCCATGGCCTCCATGAGCAACGGACGGCGCGTCGAGAAGCTCAATTTCCCCACCATGATCTTCAAGAATCTTGCGCACGATCGCCAATCCCAACCCTGTTCCCTTGTCTCGCGTCGTCATATATGGCTCCAGAAGCCGCTGCCGGTTCTCGCTCGGCAAGCCGACGCCATTATCGGTAACCTCGATGACTTGCCGGTTGTTTTCTGTGCGCAACGTCACGTTAATGCGCCCTTTCCAGTCCACCTCGCCGTCAACGGCGTCAATCGCCTCCGCAGCGTTTTTGATCACATTTGTCAAAGCCTGCCCGAACAAACGTGAATCAAACATCGCATTGGCCGGTTCCGAGGGAACATGGGTTTCAATCTCAATTTCGGGATGGCCGACGCTTTGCAAAAACGCGGCCTCACGCACGGTGTTTCTCAAGTCATTATCCCGCATGGCCGGTTTAGGCATACGAGCGAACGAGGAAAACTCGTCCACCATCCGACCGATATCGCCCACTTGGCGAATAATTGTGTCGACACATTGGTCAAACACCTCCCGATCGTCTCCTATTTTCTTCCCGTAGCGGCGACGAATTCTCTCAGCCGACAGTTGAATTGGCGTCAGCGGGTTCTTAATTTCATGCGCGATCCGGCGCGCCACGTCGGCCCAGGCGGACGTTCTTTGCGCTGACACCAGATCGGTGATGTCATCTAACGTCACCACATAGCCATGTTCACGTCTTGTGGAATGTTCGGAAGTCACGCGTACGGTCACAGTTCGCTCGCGGCCATCGCGCACAAGCGATATTTGCTCCTCGCGCAATTTTCGCTCCCCTCCCGCCGCTACAGGTCCAAGCAGTCCCGCCAGTTCAGGAACCACTTCCTCAAGACGCCGATCAACAAGATCCTCTCCGTCAGGATCAATCAGGGTGCGGGCCGACGTATTCGCCAAAGTGATCATTCCAGTGTCATCAACGCCGATCACGCCAGCCGTAACGCCAGCGAGAACCGCCTCGGTGAAACGACGGCGACGGTCATTTTGATCGTTAGCCGCGAGCAACGCGTCACGTTGGGAACGCAATTGCGACGTCATGTTATTGAATGTGTTGGCCAGATTTATTAGATCGCCAGCAGATTTATCCGTGGAGACCTCAACATAATAATTCCCCTTGGAAACCTGATCAGCGGCGCTGATCAAGCGGCGTATCGGCGCCACCAGACGGTTCGCGAATCCAAATCCAAGCCAAATGGAGGATAGCAGCAACACCAGCGCAACACCCGTGTAAATCAAGGCGAAGGCGATTTGCACGCCGAAACGGCTTTGCTCCATCTCTGAATATTGACGCGTTCCCTCCTCCGACAAGCGCATATAATCAACCACGCGCTTGTCCATGGCCCGCGTCACGTAAAGGTAGAGATCATCATAGGCGGAAAGTTTGATCACCCCGCCAACAAGGTTGGATATTCCCGGCGCGATCAGCACCGGCTCTCCGCTTTGCGCCTGAGAGAAGGCTTCAGGCGGCGGCATCAACACATGAGATTCCGGGTCCAGCTCCACTCTAGTCAAGACGGTTCCGTCCGCGCGCATTATGAACGCCGCAAGCAACGCGCGAAGCGACGTTTGCGATTGAAAAAATCGATCAAAGCGCGTCGGCTCGAAATCATAGACGGCCTTGGCCCGGTCCACGTCGTTGCTCATGGCGATCAAATCGCCGCGCAAAACCCGCGCATGCTCCTGCAAATAAGCCTGAGCCACCACCATTGAGTTGTCGACGATCTTCCTGGTGCGCTCTTCAAACCAACGGTCAAGCCCCCGATCCAGGGTGATCATCGCCACAACCGCCACCAGAATGGCGGGAACAGCGGCCATAAGACTGAACAACGTAACGAAACGCACGTGCAGACGCGCCGCCGCGCGCCCTTTACGTCGCGCCACTACAAGCGACTTCACCTCAAGGAAAATCGCCACCAGCAGAACGGCGACCAAAATGCCGTTAATTCCCATGGCGGTAAGGACTACGTCGCGCGAAGGCTCGATAGGCGTAATTCCCATCAAGACCAGGAACGTGAGAAAAATCGTAATCAGAGCGATAACGACAATCACAAGCCCCGCACGACGTATCGGCCTGTTTTTCTTGGCGACGTCGGACAGGTTGGATTGAAGGTCAGGGCGTTCAGTCAGCACGGCAAACAGGTCCAGCTCTTGATTCGTTCACCACCAAGATTATCATCATTGTGAGAAAACAGAGGCAGAGTTACCACAGTTTGTTGCCAAAATGCTACATAGACCTCGCGGCGAACGACGAACCGGGCGTCAAACGTTCGCGCCTCCCCCGTCGTCACCCGATAATATCAATGGTTTCATAATCTTATTACTAATGAATATATATCGTATTTCAACGCCTTCAATGGGTGGATCGGATAACTGGAATCTCTAAGTCTCTAATTTTTTTTCGCAATGTGTTGCGGTTAACGCCCAATAGCTCCGCCGCCTTGATTTGATTCCCGCGAGACGCGGCCAGCGCGGCGCTGATAAGCGGATACTCCACTTCGCGCAGAATACGATGATATAATCCCGGAGGCGGAAGGTCGTCGCCGAAGCTGTTAAAATATCCGTTGAGATACCGCTCAACCGAACCGCCAAGATTAATGTCCGCCGGCTCTTCATCCATGATCGCGTTGGCGGGTTGCGACAACTCCTGTTCGACGAGAGAGTCTGAAATCACGTCCTGAGGATAAAGCGCCAGTAGTCGGCGAACCAAATTTTCAAGCTCGCGCACGTTTCCCGGCCAACGGTACCGGCGCAAGCGATCAAGAGCGGCCTGTTCGATGCGCTTGGCCGGCAACCCTTCCTGCTCCGCAAGCGTAAAGAAATGACGCACTAAATCCGGGATGTCTTCTCCACGTTCGCGAAGCGGCGGCAGGCGCAGGGGCACCACGTTCAGCCGGTAGTAAAGATCTTCGCGGAACAATCCCTGCTGGATCAATTGCCGCAAGTCCTTATTGGTGGCGGAGACGATGCGCACGTCCGTCTTAATGGGAACGCGTCCGCCGACAGTGGTGTATTCTCCCTGCTGCAACACGCGCAGCAGGCGGGTTTGCGCCTCCATTGGCATATCGCCAATTTCATCCAGAAAGAGGGTTCCCCCATCCGCTTGTTCGAACCGGCCGGAAGAGCGTGTCACCGCGCCGGTGAAGGCGCCCTTTTCATGCCCAAACAGCTCCGCCTCGATCAATTCGCGCGGAATTGCCGCCATATTGATGGCGACGAACGGACCATTGCGGCGCTTGCCATAATCATGAAGCGCGCGGGCCACCAGCTCCTTGCCCGTGCCGGACTCGCCGTTGATCATCACCGTTAAGTCCGTTTGCATCAAACGAGCCAATATGCGGTAAATTTCCTGCATCGCCGACGAGCGGCCAACCAAGGGAATATTCTCAGCCGGCTTTTTCTCAACGTCAGCCATTTTATTTTTGGGGTCGGACAACGCCCTGCCAACAATGGAGATCAGCTCTTTCAGATCGAAAGGCTTGGGAAGATATTCATAAGCCCCCTTCTCAGAAGCCCTGATCGCGGTCATGAAGGTGTTTTGCGCGCTCATGACGACCACGGGCAGTTCCGGTCTCAGTTTCTTGATTTTCGGCAGGACGTCAAAAGCGCTTTCATCCGGCATGACCACGTCGGTGATCACGAGATCCCCATCGCCGGAACTAACCCAGCGCCAAAGGGTCGCGGCGTTAGACGTCAATCGAACCGTGTATCCAGCGCGTGACAGCGCCTGATTCAATACGGTGCGAATAGCTGCGTCGTCATCTGCGACAAGTATTGTCCCGGTTGCCATGTTTCAGTCAGTTCCTTTTGTGGAAAGAATGTCGTTTTCCATAAACGCCGGCATCAAGATGCGAAAAGACGTTTGCCCCGGCGTGGAGTCGCATTCGATAACCCCGCCATGCGCCCCGATGATTTTCGCCACCAAGGCCAGACCAAGCCCTGACCCATTTATTTTGGTCGTGATGAAGGGATCGAACAAATGCGGCAGCAGGTCTCCGGGAACGCCGGGGCCATTGTCCTTGACGCAAAACTCAAGCGGAAGACTGACTTTCTCCCCTCCGCCAGGAACCGAAAGGCGAATGCCGGGACGGTAAGCCGTCGCCAAAGTGATATGAGCGTCGGCAACGTCATGCAGAGCTTCGCATGCGTTCTTGATTAAATTCAGAAATACCTGCACGAGCTGGTCCCTGTTTCCCAAAACGCGCGGCAACGAGGGGTCATACTCTTCATGAATGGTGATGTTTCGCGCGAAACCAGATTCCGCCAACCGCTTCACATGATCCAGCACCACGTGAATATTTACAGGCTCGCGTTCAATCGGCCGTTCGTCGGAAAAAACCTCCATTCGGTCAACCAGTTTCACGATCCGGTCTGTTTCATCCATGATGAGGCGCGCAAGCGGCCGGTCGTCTTCATCAGTTGAAGCCTCCAGTAATTGCGCGGCGCCGCGAATGCCGGACAATGGATTCTTGATCTCATGGGCAAGCATGGACGCAAGCCCCGTGACGGTTCTGGCAGCCCCGCGGGAGGTGAGCTGGCGGTCAATTTTCTCCGCCATCGTGCGTTCCTGAAACATGACGACAATGGTTCCCGGCGCTTCAGGCAAGGGCGATGCGTTAATATCGACCACGCGTTCATGACCAATTCGAGGCCCGCCGATGTCCACCTTATATTCGTTCACCGCGCCGCCGCGCTCGCGAATTTGATCTATCAACGCCAGCAAAGGACTGCCGAAGGGAACGAAATGCGAAATCTGATACCGCCCCATAACCGCGGCGCTAGCTCTGAAGAAGCTTTCAGCCGCCATATTGGCGCCAATAACATAACCTTCCTCGCCAATGAGGATAATCGGGTGAGGCAATGCGTCCAAAACCCGGCCGCCAGATATGGCTTGAAGATTGCCGCCGCCAGACGCGCCCGGTTCTACGTCAAAGGTCATGCCGCTCTCCCAATATCACTTTGAGAAAACCAGTCATGGATCAACCGGGCCACCGCTTTTTCATCCTGAGACGTCAGCATTTCCCGGCGCGCGCTTTGGGGGATGTCAAAGCCCGCCTCGTCAATATACCAAGATATATGTTTGCGCGCGGCGCGCAGCCCGACCTCACGGCCATAATGCTCGATAACGGCTTCATAATGCCCCGCTACAAGATCGGCCAAATCCGCACCCTTCGGCGCGATCTTTTGAGCCTCCCCGTTAAGCGCCGCTCCGATCAGACCAACAATCCACGGACGGCCATAAGCCCCTCGCCCGATCATCACTCCGGCCGCTCCGGAAGTTTCAAGCATTCGCTTCGTATCCTCTATAGAACGACAGTCGCCATTCGCCACCACTGGAATGGAGACGGCGTCGCTAACGGCCTTGATCGCCGACCAATCCGCCCGGCCCTTGTAAAATTGACAGCGGGTGCGCCCATGCACCGTCACCAATTGAACGCCCGCCGCTTCCGCCCGCCGCGCCAGCTCCGGCGCATTAATCGAGTGATCGTCCCACCCGAGGCGCATTTTCAAGGTGACGGGAACCTGCACGGCCGACACCGTGGCTTCAATCAACCGCAGAGCCTGATCAAGATCACGCATGAGCGCCGATCCGGCGTAACCTGTCGTCACGCGTTTGGCCGGACACCCCATATTGATGTCAATAATGTCGGCGCCGCCAGATTCCGCCATTTTTGCGCCAAGCGCCATCCAGCGCTCTTCACGCCCCGCCAGCTGAACCACATGAGGCGTCACGCCGCCGCCTTCGGCTCGCAACGTCGTATCGCCAAGGCCCTGGACAAGCTGTTCGCTCGCCACCATTTCAGACACCACAAGACCCGCGCCATAACGCATGGCTATGCGCCGGAAGGGCAAATCAGTGACCCCGGACATAGGCGCGAGAAACGCACGGTTAGCAAGGGTGACATTTCCAATTCGCAGCTTTTCCAAAACCAACCTCAAATCACAAATGCCTATATCGTAGGCAATGCGTTTATTGCTTAATTTGTAGACAAAAACAAGAGAGCAAACCACTTTACGCAAAAATTCTGTTATGGCTCGCCTCAACCTCAAAGCGCCCCGATCAGGCGTCCATTTAAAACAAGAAACGCTCATTTGATCGATTTAGGACATTTCCAGTGCAGTCAAAGTTCAAGTCCCATTCCGACAATGTTTATGCGAAGCGCGGTCATGGCTCCGACATGCGCACCGCGCTTCTGCTTGTGGCGGCGGGGCGCGGCTCCCGCATCGCCTCCACGCAGGATCAAACGCCGAAACAATACCGCCTTATCGGCGGTCGAATGATCCTCTCCAGAACGCTTGACGCCCTGCTTGGCTCGCCAGAGCTTGATTGTATACTTCCAGTCATTCACGCAGATGACACAGACGCCTATGCGCAGGCAACCGCGCATTTGACGGATGATTCAAGAGTGCTTTCTCCAGTTTACGGCGGGAAAACACGACAGGAATCCGTACGTCGCGGCCTGGAGGCTCTGAGGGAGTTTTCCCCGGAACTTGTCCTCATCCACGACGGCGCGCGCCCATTTGTTTCACATGCGACCATATCAGATACAATCAAGAAATTGCGCGGGGGCGCCCGCGCGGTTGTCGCCTGCCTCCCTGTCACCGACACCTTGAAGCGCGGCGACGACGACGACCGTATTTTGGGAACGGTTGACAGAAAGAACCTTTGGGCCGCTCAAACGCCTCAAGGGTTTGACTACGCAGAAATTCTTGCCGCTCACAATGCCGCGCGCGCCGCCGGCATGGATAATTTCACCGACGACGGAGCATTGGCGGAATGGCGCAAAATAGACGTGACGCGCTCCGCCGGCGACCCTGAAAATGTCAAAATCACAACAATGGCGGACATACGTCTGGCCAACCAAAGGCTCCACATGGAAAACAAACCAACGTTAAACGATATCCGGGTTGGAAACGGTTACGACGTACATGCGTTTGAAGCCGGCGGGCCAATCATCCTCGGCGGCGTTGAAATCGACCATGAACGCAAGCTCAAGGGTCACTCGGACGCCGACGTAGTATTACATGCGCTGACCGACGCCATTCTCGGAGCTCTGGCCGCAGGCGACATCGGCAGTCATTTCCCCCCCAGCGATGCAAAATGGAAAGGCGCGGCGTCTGATCAGTTCCTCAAACACGCTGTTGATCTGGTGAAAGCTCGCGACGGCGTCATTGCGCATCTGGACGCCACGGTTGTTTGCGAAGCGCCTAAAATCGGCCCGCACCGCGACGCCATGCGCGCGCGAATCGCTGAAATTTGCGCGCTGGAGTTGGGGCGGGTCTCCGTCAAAGCGACGACCTCCGAACGCCTTGGGTTCACCGGACGCAAGGAGGGAATCGCGGCGCTGGCGACGGCGACGATTCGCCTTCCCTGACGCGATAAGAAAAGACCGGGCTTTTACCCTTTCAGTTCGCGTTTGAGGTCTGAAACCATGCCCTCAATATGCGGCGCGATGGCGGTTGAGCGGCTTTGTTTCAAACGTTCCGCAACCAAAATTGAACGCGCGGACTCATAAGCCCGCTCTAGTTCGTCATTGACGATAATATAATCATATTCGCTCCAATGACGCATTTCTCCAACGGCCGTCTCCAGCCGCTTGAGGATCACCTCTTCGACATCTTCCGCCCGGCCATGGAGCCTTGATTTCATTTCGGCGATGGAGGGCGGCAAAATGAAAATTGAAACAACATCTTCACGCGCCTGCTCGTAAAGCTGAAACGTTCCCTGAATGTCGATATCGAATAATACATCCTTGCCGTTTGAGAGCGCCAACTCGACCGGCGCGCGAGGCGTGCCGTAAAAATTGCCGTGAACTTCAGCCCACTCCAGCAACTCGCCGCCGTCGCGCATCTTCGCGAACCCCTCGGAAGTCACGAAATGATAATGCACGCCGTCAATTTCGCTCGGCCGGCGCGGCCGGGTGGTGACCGACACCGACAAATCGATATTCGCGTCCGCGCCAAGCAAGCGTCGCGCGATAGTCGATTTCCCCGCCCCTGACGGCGATGACAGCACAAGCATCAATCCGCGGCGCTGGGCCTCAACCTCATTTGCGTTCATAGACGTTCCGGTGGTGGTCATGTCTCACTCCAGGTTCTGGACCTGCTCCCGCATCTGATCGATCAAGGTCTTGAGCTCCAAACCAATCGTCGTTAACTCGCTAGCGTTTGACTTGGAGCACAGGGTGTTGGCTTCACGATTAAATTCCTGCGCCAAAAAATCGAGGCGCCGGCCCACCGGTCCGCCGGTCGTCAACAGCGCCCGGGCCGCCTCCACATGGGCCGCCAAACGGTCCAGCTCCTCCCGGATATCGGCTTTCGTAGCCAGAATGGCCGCTTCCTGATGAAGCCTGTCCGGATCTAACCCATCCGCATTGTCCATAAGCAAGGCGACTTGTCGCCTCAGCTTTTCGCGAATTGCGGCGATGCTGCTGCTCGGTAAATTTTCCGCTATCTGTATATTTTTTTCAATCGCGTTTAATTGTTCGCTCAAGAGGGCTTCAAGCGCCGCTCCCTCGCTCAAACGCATCTCGATCAAACCCGACAGCGCCGAATTAAAACTCTCTTTCAATGCCTCATATAGCGCCTCGCGCTCAAGCTCATTTTCTTCCGGCTCTTTTAGCTCCAAAACGCCTTTATACGCCAAAACGCCATCAAGGGTTGGAGGCGCGGCGTCCGGTAAACGCCGATGAATCACCTGCATCGCGCTCAAAACAGCTTCCAGCGCAGGTTCGTTGATTTGTAAAAAAGCCTCGCGAGCGCCGCGTTGAAAACTCAGGCCAATCGTGACGTTGCCCCGCTTCAGCTTCGCGCCGGCCTGCTCGCGAATATATTGCTCCAGAGCCTCCATGCCCGCTGGCAACCGAACGCGCACGTCAAGTCCCTTGCCATTGACCGAACGTAACTCCCATGTCCAATTGACGGGGTTCTGACGCTCCTCGGCGCCGTCAATACGGGAAAATCCAGTCATGCTGGCGAGGGCCATATTCGTTCTCCGATCTGAAACTCTTTTGGGACAAGTCAAAAGATTGCAGGTAAGCGCGCGTAATAGCGGCCATCTCGAACACGAAATCCCCCCAGCACGGCGCCGCGCCCGCTAGCAAAACGCCGTGCCCATTAGCACGGCGCCATGTCAGTTTCCACCAGCGCCATCGGATTTTTCACGCTCGGCACGGAGCTTACGCTCCACCTCACGCCATTTGGCGACGTTTTTGCGATGTTGCTCATAGGTTTCCGCGAAAACATGTCCGCCAGTCCCGTCAGCGACAAAATACAAATCCTTGGTGCGAGAGGGGTTGGCCACCGCCTCCATGGAAGCGCGTCCCGGGTTGCCAATGGGCCCCGGCGGCAATCTGTCAATCTGATAGGTGTTATATGGATTTTGTGAATTCAACTCGGATTTTGTGATCGCCGAACGATCTTTCTCCCAAGCTTCACCGCCATATAATCCGTAAATAATTGTCGGATCCGATTGCAACCGCATGTTCTGATTTAGGCGATTGACGAAAACGCCTGCGACACGCGGACGCTCGTCAGCCTTACCCGTTTCTTTCTCCACGATCGAAGCGAGAATCACAAGTTTCTCAGGGGTTTCAATAGGCAAACCGTCGGTGCGACGATCCCAAATCTCCTGAAGCGCCTTCGATTGAGCTTTCGTCATCTGATCAATGATTTGAGCCCGGGTGGCGCCGCGCGTAAAACGGTATGTTTCAGGTAGAAGCGACCCTTCAGGCGGAATAGAAGTCAAACGCCCTACAAGTATCTTATCTTCATTCAGACGATCGACGATTTGCGCGCTCGTCCATCCCTCAGGAATGGTGACGCTATGATAGACCGCCTTCCCCTCGACGAGATCCTCCATAACCTCACGCATGGACATATGAGCGCGAAAGGCGTATTCGCCCGCTTGTAGTTTGGGCGCGTTTTTGTAGAGCCGGACGCCAACCTCGAAAACGATTGCTTCGGATATAACGCCTTGGCTTTCAAGAGTTCCCGCTATGGACGACAACCCTGAACCAGGCGGCACGATGACAGTGCGCTCTTGAGCCAATGGCCCGGGCGCGTCGAACATTTGCTTTCCAAAGTAAAGCAACGCGCCGCCGGTCACCACCCCCAGCACGATGACCGTCAGAATGAAGTTGACGAATATAACCAGAGGGTTGCGAACGTGTCTCGATCGCGTTGGCGGCGCGGGCGCCGGCTCGGGCTGAATGGCCTCGCGCGGGCTTTTGGGATTCACCCGCACTTCGCCGCCGTTTTCGCTGGCCTGTTCGCTATCAGGAGTTTCAGACTCGGTCATCAATAGTCATCCGGTTAAACATCAAAGCATGCTGAACTTCAGATACCTTTAAATTGTGTCTGAAGATCGATTTCAAGCAGGCGCTTTCCGGAAAACAAGAGAGGCGTTCGTTCCGCCAAATCCAAACGAATTCGACAAAGCAACGTCAATATCAAGCTTTTTGGCTTTGTTTGCGACGAGATCGATTTCCGTGTCCACGGATGGGTTCTCCAAATTGATTGTCGGAGGAACCACGCCGTCACGAATGGCCAGCAGAGAGAAAATCGCCTCGATCGCTCCAGCGGCGCCAAGCAGATGGCCCGTTGCCGATTTGGTCGATGACATGGTCAGATTTTTGGCGGCGTCCCCGGCAAGTCGCTGAATCGCTCCAAGCTCGATCTCATCGCCCAAAGGCGTTGAAGTGCCATGCGCATTAACATATTGCACGTCGGCCGCAGCCACGCCCGCACGTTTCAACGCCGCATCCATGCACCGATAAGCGCCATCGCCGTCAGACGAAGGCGCGGTTATATGATGGGCGTCTCCGGACATGCCATAGCCAATTACTTCACCGTAAATCTTTGCGCCGCGGCGAATCGCATGCTCATATTCTTCAAGTACGACGACGCCTGCGCCTTCGCCCATGACAAAGCCGTCACGATCTCGGTCGTACGGACGCGATGCGCGCTTCGGATCGTCGTTGAAACCGGTGGATAACGCGCGGCACGCGGCGAAACCTGCCAGCGACAACCTGCAAACGGGAGATTCCGTTCCGCCCGCCACCATAATGTCGGCGTCGCCGAAAGCGATCAAACGGGAGGCGTCGCCAATCGCGTGAGCGCCGGTCGAACATGCGGTGACCACAGCATGATTCGGCCCCTTCAACCCATGACGGATGGACACATATCCTCCAGCAAGGTTGATCAATCGCCCCGGAATGAAAAACGGGCTAATTCTGCGCGGTCCCTTATCCCGCAGCGTCAAGGCCGCGGTTTCGATGCCCTGCAATCCACCGATTCCAGAACCGATCAAAACGCCAGAGCGAATCTGATCTTCATAATCGGTGGGCTTCCAGTCAGCGTCGGCCAGAGCCTGATCCGCGGCGGCCATCGCATAGACGATAAAATCGTCAACTTTGCGTTGTTCCTTCGGATCCATCCAATCGTCAGGATTGAACGTCCCATCGGAGCCGTCGCCCCGGGGAATTTGACAAGCGATCTGGCAAGCCAGATCATCAACTTTGAAATCAGTGACGCGATTTGCGCCGCTCTCCCCTGCAAGGATACGATTCCAAGTGGCGTCAACACCGCTGCCTAGCGGCGTGACCATCCCCATTCCAGTTACGACGACTCGCCTCATAACATTCCCACAAACGCATGATGCGGACGCCTTAACCGCCTCCGCATCATTTGGTTTAAGTCAATCAGCCAGCATTCTTTTCAAGAAATTTAACCGCGTCGCCCACGGTCAAAATTGTCTCTGCGGCGTCATCCGGTATTTCAACGCCGAACTCTTCTTCAAAAGCCATAACCAACTCAACCGTGTCGAGACTGTCAGCCCCGAGATCGTCAATGAAGCTGGCGTTGTCAGTCACCTTCTCGGCGTCGACGCCGAGATGTTCAATGACAATTTTTTTAACCCGATCCGCAATATCGCTCATTTGATAACTTCCTCGAAAATTCGTTACGGCATCCGCCTTCTTAACGGCCCGTATGAGACACTCCAACCGGTCAAAGGCACTCGGGGGAGACTACACCAGTTTGCACTCGCTCATCCAGCATAGAGAGAAGCCCAAGACTGAACATGCATTTGACCGCGAACATGTCGACTGGTCGGCGGCTAGGTAACACACTTTCCATGGCTTGACTAGCCGCAGGATCCCCGATGCGCAACCAAATACCACCCCCCCCAGTCGTTGGGGAAAACTCAATCAGATCATAGCCATGCCGCCATTCACATGCAGGGTTTGCCCAGTCATATAGGCGGCTTCGTTACTAGCCAAATAAACCGACGCGGCCGCAATTTCCTCTCCGCCGCCAAGACGACCAGCGGGAACCGATGTGAGAATCGCTTCACGTTGCTTTTCGTTCAAAGCGTCAGTCATCGCAGTTTCTATAAACCCGGGCGCGATAGCGTTGACGGTGATGTTGCGGCTGGCGACCTCCCGGGCGATTGATTTGGTCATGCCGATCATGCCGGCCTTCGCGGCCGCGTAGTTGGCCTGCCCTGGGTTTCCAGTAATCCCCACGACCGAGGTGATTCCGATAATCCTGCCATAGCGACGCTTCATCATTCCCTTGATAGCGGCGCGGCACAGACGGAATCCCGCCGTCAAATCCACTTCAAGCACCTGATCCCACTCTTCATCTTTCATACGCATGAAGATGTTGTCACGTGTGATGCCCGCGTTGTTGACAAGTATGTCAAGGCCGCCCATCGCGTCTTCGGCGGCGGGAACCAAAGCGTCCACTTCCTTGCGGTCCGACAAATTGGCGGCGTGCACATGAACGCGTGGCCCAAGCTCCTTCGCCAAAGTTTCAAGCTTCTCAGCACGTGTCCCAGACAAAGTCACCACCGCTCCCTGACGATGGAACGCTCTTGCTATCTCGGCTCCAATTCCCCCGGTCGCCCCGGTGATGAGCGCCTTTTTACCAGTCAAGTCAAACATACCGTCTATCCTTTCGGGATCATCGGTCTTTTAAATAATCAAGGCGAAAGATACTTACCTTACGTTAATTTCTGCACCAAGGCATCAATGTCCTGCGGAGCGTTAACCGCGATGGTTTGCGCGTCCTTGGCAATGCGTTTGACCATACCGGACAAGACTTTTCCAGATCCAACCTCAACAAAAGTCGACGCGTCGTTCTCCGCCAACCACGAAACGCACTCTCTCCAGCGCACAGTTCCGGTCACCTGCTCAACCAGACGTCTGCGAATTTCCGCCGGATCGGATATTGGCCGCGCCAATACGTTAGCGACAAGTGGAACGCTTGGCGCGCTCACGGACACATTCGCCAGCGCTTCCGCCATCACGTCCGCTGCGGGAGCCATCAGCGCGCAATGAAACGGCGCGCTGACCGGCAACAACAGCGCCCGGCGCGCGCCCTTGGCCTTCGCCAGTTCGATAGCCCGCTCAACGGCGCCGCGATGGCCAGAAACCACCACCTGCCCCGGAGCGTTGTCATTCGCCGCTTGACAGACTTCGCCCTGCGCCGCCTCACGCGCAATTTCCACCACCGCGTCGAAATCCAGACCGAGCAGCGCCGCCATCGCGCCCTCGCCAACAGGAACGGCCTCCTGCATAGCGCGCCCGCGTATACGCAAAAGACGCGCGGCGTCAGCGAGCTCCAGGCTCTCCGCCGCCGCCAATGCAGTGTATTCTCCCAGAGAGTGCCCCGCCACGTAAGAAGCGCATGAGCGAAGATTAACGCCGCGCCCTTCAAGCACTTTCATCGTCGCCATTGAAACAGCCATCAGAGCCGGCTGAGCGTTGGCGGTTAGCGTTAAAGTCTCTTCAGGGCCTTCCCACATCACTTTGGTGAGAGATTCGCCGAGAGCGTCGTCAACGGCTTCAAAAACAGCCCGCGCTTCAGGGAAGGCATCCGCCAACGCTTTTCCCATTCCCACGCTCTGACTGCCCTGACCTGGAAAAGTGAATACGATACTCATGCGCAAACGGCCCTTGTAAGTGATCAACAGTCATTAAAGCTTCAGCGCCGGCTTTAGGCGATCTCGCCACATGGCGTCCAGCTCAAAATTCAAGTGGGCAATGACAACGCCCGCCGCATGTGTCAAGTCTTCAGTGTAAATTTAGCTGTGGCAAGACACGATAAGGCTTGTTTTTCGCATTTGTTCAGCTATAACCCACGCTTCGTCTGGAACTTTGGCCGGAGGCTGAACGGAAGGTTGCGCCGCTGCGAGGGCTTGCTCTCAAAAGCGAACGTGACGAAACCTGTGAGAAGGTTTGTCTTCCCGTGTCCCCGCTCTCGAAGGATCTTCGAATTGCCTTTCCTGAAGGCTCGAAGAGGCTTAGCGCCGAGTTCTGCGGTAAAACTTGAGGAAAGGCCGTATACAATGTCTCTATATGAGCATGTGTTTTTGGCTCGCCAGGACGTCTCGCCACAACAGGTCGAGCAGCTGGTGGAGCAATATAAGACTTTGATTGAAGAATCCGGTGGAACTGTGGGAAAAGTTGAAAACTGGGGTCTGCGCACGCTGGCTTACCGGATCAACAAGAACCGCAAAGCCCACTACACGTTGATGAATCTGTCTGCGGACCCTGCTGCGATTGCAGAAATGGAGCGTCAGATGCGTTTGAATGAAGACATCATGCGCTTCATGACCATTCGCGTTGACGAACATGAAGAAGAGCCCTCCGCAATGATGCAAAAGCGCGATCGTGACGACCGTCGTCGTCGCGACGACCGTTTTGGCGGTAACGAGCGCGGCGGCAATGACCGCGGCGGCCGTGACAACCGTGAACGCGCGCCTCGCCGCGACGACGCAAGCCAGGAGGCGAACTGATGGTAGACATTTCACAATTGCCGACACGCCGTCCGTTCTTCCGTCGCCGGAAGACTTGCCCGTTCTCAGGCGCCAACGCGCCCAAGATCGACTATAAAGACGTGCGCCTTCTTCAGCGTTACATCTCCGAGCGTGGCAAGATCGTTCCAAGCCGCATTTCCGCTGTTTCAGTGAAAATGCAGCGTCGCTTGGCCCGTGCGATCAAGCGCGCCCGCGTTTTGGGCCTTCTGCCCTTCGTAATCAAGTAAGATACGAAATATCGCGCGGCCGTCATGGCGAAAGCGCGATATTTTAGTTGATTGCTTTATGAATTCCCGGTTGAGGTCGGCGGGATTTTGTCCGACCTCTAACCGCGTTAATCATACGCGGGACAGACGGATGAGGTATAATCATGGAAGTTATTCTTCTTGAGCGCGTCGCGAAACTCGGCCAAATGGGCGAGACTGTGCGCGTACGTGATGGATACGCTCGCAACTTTCTTTTGCCGCAGGGCAAAGCGTTGCGTGCGAACAAAGCGAATATGGCGCGTTTCGAAAACGAGCGCGTTCAACTTGAAGCGCGCAATCTTGAGCGCCGCACTGAAGCTGAGGGCGTCGCAGCCGGCCTTGACGGAAAAACATTCGTCGTTATTCGCTCCGCTGGCGAAACCGGGCAGCTCTATGGTTCGGTCGCAACCCGCGACATCGCTGAGATCGTTGGCGAAGGCGGTTTCTCCATTCTTCGCAATCAGGTGCGTTTGGACAAGCCTATCAAGGTTATCGGCCTGCACACAGTCGCCGTTTCCCTGCACCCTGAAGTCGAAGTTTCGATCGTGATCAACGTGGCTCGTTCGGCTGATGAAGCTGAGCGCCAGACTCGCGGCGAAGACCTGACGGCTCTTAATAGAGACGACGCGTTCGAGTTCGAACCTGAAGAAGACGAAGACGGTGAAAACGGCGAAGACGCCGTCGGCGAGGAAACCGCCGGCGAAGTTGAAGCTGAAGCGAACGAAGAAACAGCTTAATCAACGCTTCTTTGTTGACTTTTAAACGGCGCTCGATTTCGAGCGCCGTTTTTGTGTTTCTCACCAGCCTCCACCGCAATTCCGGAGTCAAGAATCACCCAACCGTCAACCTTTCACACAAGTTATCCCCGTTGATCCCGTAATCAAAAATCTAAATTATTTTGTCGTCGAAGAACGCTTCTCCTCACCGCTCTCCCGCGCTAACCATGGACAGGGTCAGGGGAGACTTCATGAAAGCCACGGTGCAAACAATCGAAGCCAATACGGAACAGATGCGGGTGGCGCCTCATAACGCGGAGGCGGAGCGCCAGCTTCTCGGCGCGATTCTCGTCAATAACGAGACTTTCTACAGGGTGTCCGACTTTCTCGAACCCTTACATTTTTTCATTGAACCACACCGCGATATTTATGAAAAAATCGGCCAGCTAATCCGCGCTGGAAAGATAGCCTCGCCCATTACCCTGAAGACGTTCTTCCCTGCAGATCACAAAATCGCCGATATGAGCGCGGCGCAATATCTCTTGCGCCTTGCGGCTGACGCCGCCTCGATTATCAATGCGGAAGATTACGGGCGCGCGATCTACGACCTCGCCATTCGGCGGAACCTTATTCGCATTGGCGAAGATATGGTCAATATCGCATTTGACGCGCCGATCGACATGCCGCCTGATCAGCAGATCGACGACGCCGAAAGGCGCCTGTTCGAACTCGCGGAAAAAGGGCAGACGAACGCCGGATTTCTAAGTTTTGGCGACGCGCTCACCGAAACCATTAACATGGCCGCGGCGGCCTATCAGCGTGAAGGCGCCCTCTCCGGCATCTCCACGGGTCTGCGCGATCTGGATCAGCTGATGGGCGGGTTGCAGCCATCGGATCTGATCGTTCTGGCTGGGCGTCCAGCAATGGGGAAAACTTCGCTGGCCACCAATATCGCCTATAATATCGCCGAAGCCTTTCAAGCGGTGGAGCAGCCTGACGGATCATTGAAAACCGTCAACGGCGGCGTCGTCGGATTCTTCTCCCTGGAAATGTCGGCGGAACAGCTCGCCACGCGTATTATTTCCGAACAGACGGAGATTTCATCCTCCAAAATTCGACGTGGAGACATCAACGAAGCCGAGTTTGAGAAACTGGTGGCCGCTTCGCAGAACATGCAAATCGTGCCCCTGCATGTGGACCAGACCGGCGGTATTTCAATCTCGCAACTGGTGGCGCGCGCGCGCCGGCTCAAACGCCAACGCGGATTGGACCTGCTGATTGTCGACTATATTCAGCTCCTCAGCGGCTCCAGCAAGAACAATGGCAACCGGGTTCAGGAAATTACGGAAATCACAACCGGATTGAAAGCGCTCGCCAAGGAGCTCGTGGTTCCCATCATCGCCCTGTCACAGCTTTCCAGGCAGGTGGAGTCACGCGACGACAAGCGCCCCATCTTGTCGGACCTTCGCGAATCCGGCTCGATCGAGCAGGACGCTGACGTGGTTATGTTCGTTTTCCGCGAAGAGTATTATTTGTCGAAATCAATGCCGGAAGAAAACACCCCGGAATATATCACATGGCAAGATAAGCTCGACCGGGTTAAAGGGCGCGCGGAAGTTATCGTCGCCAAGCAAAGACATGGTCCAACCGGCACCGCCAACCTGCACTTCCAGGGCGAGTTCACCCGCTTTTCGGATCTTGCAGATTCGGAAAGATATCCAGAGCCACGGGATTAACCGGCCCCCTCATTATGGCGACAGCGCGAACAACTTATGTTAGAGCGGTTCGGGAATCATCCTCTATCGCTCACGAGACGCCATGACCGAGAATCTAAGCGATATGTCTCCTAATGGATATATCATCATCAACCTTGAAGGGTTGGTGGCGAATTGGAACCTCCTGCGGGAAAAGACCGCTCCCGGGGCTGAATGCTCCGCCGTCTTAAAAGCTAACGCTTATGGCGCAGGTCTGGAGCAAGCGGCCACAGCTCTTCGCCGCGCGGGATGCAGAACGTTTTTCGTCGCTTTGCCGCAAGAAGGCGTGCGCCTGCGCAAAGTCGCGCCGGACGCGACGATCTACGTTCTCAACGGCTTATATCCGGGCGGCGAGGAACTCTATTGCGAGGCCATGTTGCGCCCTGTGCTCGGCTCCAAGGCGGAGTTGGAGGATTGGGGCCTTTTTTGCCGCAAACGCAAGGTGGCGATTCCTTCTGCGCTGCATGTGGACACAGGAATGAACCGCCTCGGAGTGACCATGAGCGAAGCTCGGTGGCTGGCCAATACGCCGGAAATGCTTTCCGCGCTGGACCTGAAGCTCGTCATCTCCCATCTGGCCTGTGGCGACACGCCAAACGCTCCGCAAAATCAAGCGCAAAAACAGAAATTCGCCGAAGTCGCCGAATTATTTCCTCAAGCGAAAGCTTCTTTGGCCAATTCCGCCGGAGTGCTTCTGGGGCCGGACTATCATTTTGATCTTGTTCGCCCCGGCATCGCGCTTTTTGGCGGCAACCCCATTCCAGAGCGCCCAAATCCCATGGCGACAGTCGCTTCGCTCCACGCTATGATTCTACAGGTAAGAACCGTTTCACCTCAAGAAACTGTTGGTTATGGCGGACAATTTACGGCCGCCAAACCCATGCGCGTAGCCACCGTCTCTTGCGGCTACGCCGACGGTTTTATTCGTCAAGCCGGCTCAACGGACACCACTCCCGGAAGCGTCGCTTATCTTGGCGACATTCCCTGCCCCGTGATCGGCCGCGTTTCCATGGACGTGCTGGCGATCGACGTATCGAACTGTCCCCAGCAAACCGCGCGGCGCGGCGTTTATGTGGAGCTTTTGGGTGAAAAGGCGTCGGTGGACAAAGCCGCGCAAAGCGCTGGCACCATCAGCTATGAATTCCTAACGTCCCTGGGCCGGCGATTCGAACGGCGCTATTTTCACTCCGCCGCCGGCAAGGGTCTGTGATGGCGAAGCGATCTTCCAGCTTCGTTTGTCAAACCTGCGGCGCGACAACGTCTAAATGGGCGGGTCGCTGCGAATCTTGCGGCGAATGGAATTCAATCGTTGAAGAGACGCAGGGCGGCGTCGGCGCAGGCCCCAGCCGCTCACAGGTGAAACGAGGTCGCGTTGTCCCTCTCGTGGGCCTTGAGGGCGAGCGCAAGGAGGCGCCGCGCGTCACCAGCGGCGTCAGCGAATTGGACCGGGTCACGGGCGGCGGCTTCGTAAAAGGATCGGCTTTGCTCGTTGGCGGCGATCCGGGGATTGGAAAATCGACGCTTCTCATCCAGGCGGCGGCGGCCATTGCTCAAGCCGGACACCGCGCCGTTTACATTTCCGGCGAAGAAGCGGTTGATCAGGTGCGTTTGCGCGCAGAACGCCTGGGGCTTGCGAACGCGCCGGTGGCTTTGGCGGCGGAAACCAGCGTTGAGGATATTCTCGCCACCCTTACGGCCGGCCCCCCTCCCGCGCTTGTGATCATTGATTCAATCCAAACCCTGTGGACCGAGCTTGCCGACAGCCCGCCCGGGACAGTGTCTCAGGTGCGCGCCTCGGCCCAAGCAATGGTTCGTTACGCGAAACAAAGCGGCGCGACGGTGGTTCTGGTGGGACACGTCACCAAAGACGGACAAATTGCAGGGCCGCGCGTCGTGGAGCATATGGTCGACGCGGTGCTTTATTTCGAAGGCGACGGGATGCACCAATATCGCATTCTGCGCTCCGTGAAGAACCGCTATGGCGCCACCGATGAAATTGGCGTTTTCGAAATGACCGGAGCCGGCCTCCGAGTTGTCCCCAATCCATCGGCTCTTTTTCTTGGAGAGCGCAATTCTTCATCACCCGGCGCATCCGTTTTCGCCGGTCTTGAAGGCACGCGACCCATGCTGATTGAAATTCAGGCGCTTGTTGCGGCGTCGACTTTAGGCACGCCACGCCGGGCGGTTATTGGTTGGGATAATGCACGCTTAGCGATGATTCTCGCAGTTTTGGAAGCGCGCTGCGGCGTTCGTTTCGCCCAACATGACGTCTACCTTAACGTTGCGGGAGGTTTGCGGATCGGCGAGCCTGCCGCGGATTTGGCGGTCGCCGCGGCGCTCGTCTCTTCGCTAAGCGGGGTTGCCCTTCCGCACGATTGCGTCTATTTCGGCGAGGTTAGTTTGTCTGGAGCTATAAGACCCGTGTCGCAAGCTCAGTCGCGTTTGAAAGAGGCAATGAAACTTGGCTTTTCGCAAGCGGTGATTCCACTCGCAAACGCCGATGATAAGAAAAGCGCCGCCAGATTGAAGGGCGTCGCGGATTTGAGCGCATTGGTGGTTGGAATTGCGGCGGGGAGCAAGGCGTCGGAGCCTTCGGATGATTGAAGCGCCACACAATATTGCGCACAGACATAAAAGAACTTGATACAATCGTTTTCATCGTACGATAACACGTACCTCTGAAACAAACTTTGAACACCGCGACGGGTCCAGGCGGAAAACTGGACCTGATACCGCCATAAAGGCGATGGCCAGGGACTTTGCCGCACGATGCCGATAACTCTTCTTGACGGAATCCTACTCGTGATCATGTTGCTGTCAGCAATTCTGGCCATGATCCGCGGCTTCGTGCGGGAAGTGCTGTCAATCGCGTCCTGGGTTGCGGCCGCCTGCGCCGCCTACCTGCTCTACGACAAGCTTTTGCCTTACGTGCAGCAATATATCTCACAAGAAACCGTCGCTCTTGGCGTATCAATCGCCACCGTGTTCCTTGTGACCTTGATGATCGTTAGCTACATTACGATGCGCATTTCAGATTTTGTGCTCGACAGCCGTATTGGCGCGCTCGACCGCACGCTTGGTTTCGTGTTTGGAGCGGCGCGCGGCTTGCTTCTCGTCGTTGTCGGAATGTTGTTCTTCAACTGGTTCGTTCCCGCGCAAACCCAGCCCGGCTGGATCATCAACGCAAAATCAAAAGCGCTTCTGGACAGCGTCGGCGACCAATTGATCGCCTCTTTGCCGGAAGATCCTGAGAAAGCCATCATGGATCGGCTCAAAAACCATTCCAGTCAAACCAGCCGCGTCCCCGATGAGGCTGCCGACCAGAATAAAGCCTACTCCAACTCCGAGCGACAGGGCCTTGAGCAACTGACAACCTCAGGGGAAGGCAATTAATTTAACCGGTTCATTGTCGGCGTCGTAAAAACATAGGCGACGTACGCGCAAACAAGGTGTATACGGTCGGCATGAAACCCATGGCCTTTGCTGATCGAATGGTCGTTGAACGGCCGCGCATAAGCCCGCTTCGTCGGAGCCGCGCCGTTCGATGCGACTATCCCATGCGGATATTTTGGCCAAGACCCACTCAGCTTGCGAGACGCGCATGACCAGCCACATCACCGCATCACATAAGTTCATTTCTGACGAGGACGAAGACACACTGCATGAAGAATGCGGCGTGTTTGGCGTTTTAGGGCACGATGACGCCGCCGCCTTGACGGCCCTCGGCCTTCACGCTCTACAGCACCGCGGTCAGGAAGCGGCCGGCATCGTCACCTATGACGGCTCTCAATTCATTTCGGAGCGCCACCTTGGGTTGGTTGGAGACCAATTCTCCAATGCAGAGACGATTGAACGCCTCAAAGGTCCATACGCCATTGGCCATGTGCGCTACTCCACCTCCGGCGATACGATCTTGCGCAATGTGCAGCCCCTGTTCGCCGAGCTTGACGGCGGCGGCATCGCCGTTTGTCACAACGGTCATTTCACCAACGCCATGACACTGCGCCGCAAGCTCATCAAGGACGGAGCGATCTGCCAGTCCACATCGGACTCCGAAGTCGTCCTGCAATTGGTGGCGCGCAGCCGCAAGGAAAAAATTGTCGATCGCTTCATTGAAGCGATCACCCAGATGGAGGGCGCTTATTCCCTCGTCGCCCTGACGCGCAAAAAGCTCATCGGCGCCCGCGATCCATTCGGCATCCGCCCTCTCGTTCTTGGAGACTTGAACGGCGCGCCCATCTTCGCTTCAGAGACCTGCGCGCTGGACATTATCGGCGCGAAATTCATCCGCGAAGTGGAAAACGGAGAAGTCGTCGTATGCACCCCCGGCGGCATTGAAAGCTACTTCCCCTTCGGCCGACGCCCGGCGCGCCCGTGCATCTTTGAATATATCTATTTCTCGCGCCCGGATTCCGTTCTAGGCGGGCGCAGCGTCTACGACGTGCGCAAGGAGTTCGGCCGCCAGCTGGCGCTTGAATCCCGCGTTGACGCCGACGTCATCGTTCCAGTGCCCGATTCAGGCGTTCCCTCCGCGCTTGGCTTCGCCGCCGAGTCCGGCATTCCCTTTGAGCTCGGCATCATCCGCAATCATTATGTAGGACGCACCTTCATCGAGCCAACGCAGTCCATTCGCACCCTTGGCGTCAAGTTGAAGCACTCCGCCAACCGGGCGCAGATCGAAGGCAAGCGTGTCGTTCTTGTGGACGACAGCCTGGTGCGCGGCACCACCTCGGTGAAGATCGTGCAGATGATCCGCGACGCCGGCGCGCGCGAAGTTCACTTCCGCCTCGCCTCGCCGCCCATTCGCTTCTCCGACTATTATGGCATCGACACGCCCGTTCGCGAGAAACTGCTCGCAGCGAAATACAGCATCGAAGAAATGAAAAACTACATCGGCGCCGACAGTCTGGCGTTTCTTTCCGTTGACGGGATTTATCGAGCGATCGGTTATGAAGGCCGCGACAATGACTCGCCGCAATTCACCGATCATTGCTTCACAGGCGATTACCCGACTCCGCTGACCGATATGGCGGAAGACGAAGATATGCGCCAACCGCCGCGTCTGGTCGAAGTAGGATAAACCATGCAGAACTTTGAAGGAAAAATCGCGCTCGTGACCGGAGCGTCACGCGGCATTGGCTATCAGCTTGCTCTGGAGCTTGGTAAACGCGGCGCTCATGTAGTCGCCGTGGCGCGCACCGTTGGCGGGCTGGAAGACCTCGACGACGCCATTCAGGCGGCGGGCGGGCGAACAACCTTGGTTCCTCTGGATCTGAAGGACGCGGAAGGGCTGGACCGTCTCGGCGCCGCCATCTATGAGCGTTGGGGGAAGCTGGACATTCTCGCCGCCAACGCCGGCATTCTCGGCGTTCTTTCTCCTCTGGGTCATGTAGAGCCGAAAGTTTGGGACGACGTCATGGCGATCAACGTCACCGCAAATTGGCGCCTGATACGCTCCCTCGACCCCTTACTGCGCCAATCCACGGCGGGACGGGCGATCTTCATGTCTTCTGGCGCCGCCCACAAGTGCAAGCCCTTCTGGGGGCCTTATTCCGTCTCCAAAGCCGCATTAGAGGCCTTGGTGCGCACTTATGTGGCGGAAACAGAGAAAACCGCGATCAAAAGCAATCTGGTGAACCCCGGCCCCATGCGCACCGCCATGCGCGCCAAGGCCATGCCCGGCGAAGACCCGGAGACCTTACCGCAGCCGGTGGAAATCGTTCCCTATTTGCTGGAGCTTCTCAGTGAAGAAAACACGGCCAGCGGCGCCTTGTTTGACTTCCCAAGCAAAGAAACCCGTCCCCTTGCTCCCTCCCTGTAAAGGGCGGGAGAAAAAGGTTTAACGGGATAACGATCAACTCAGGCGGCCGCGCAGCTCAAGCTGCGTCAAGGCCCATTTGCCAGAAATCAGCCTCAAGGCGCGTCGCCTGATCGAAAATCTCCACAAGACGGGCAAAACGCTTTTCAGTGAAGCTCACATCGGCAAGAGCGTCAAGCGCGTGGATGGCGTCCGCCGCGACCTGTTGGTATGCGTCGCTGGCGTATTCGTCTATCCATACGCCATAGGGATTATCCGCGGCTTTTTTAGCCGATAAATGACGCCCGATCTCCGCATAGCCGATGATGCAGGGCGCCAGCGCCACCTGCAGGTCCAGCAGGTCACCGCGTAGTCCCGTCTCCAGCACATACCGGGTGTAGGCCATGGTCGCCGTAGCCTCCGGCGCGGCCTCAAGGTCCGCCTCGCTCATGCCCCATCCGGCGCAAAGCTTGACGTGCAATCCCATTTCCAAATCGAGAATCGCCTTCAAACCGCCATGGGCCGCGCGCATCTCGCGTAAAGAGGGGCTTTTATAAATCGCCAACGCGTAAGCGCGAGCGAAGTGAATAAGGAACAGATAATCCTGAACGAGATAGGTCCGAAACGCCGCCTCGGGCAATGAACCATCGCCCATGCCCTGCACAAACGGATGATTGACGTAAGCATCCCAGCTACCGCCCGCCTCAGCGCGCAGCCGATCAAACAAATTCATTTCACTCGCCTCGCATAACTTCGGCATTCAGGGAAAACGCAAACTATCGCTTCAGTTTGCGAACGAGGGAAGCTCAGCCTCTTTCAACGACACCGACTCCCCGCAACCGCAAGCTGACACTTCGTTCGGGTTGTGGAATATGAAGCCTGAACGAAATTTCGTGACTTCAAAATCCATCTCCGAACCGAGCAGAAAAAGAACCGCCGATGGATCAATGTAAATTCGAACGCCCTTATCTTCAACGACGTCGTCGCCGGGGAAAGCTTCCTCCACCATATCCATGGTGTACTCCATGCCGGCGCACCCGCCTTTTTTCACTCCGACACGTAGTCCCAGCAGCGGTTTATCGGAATTCTCAAGAAGCTCTTTCACCCGATCGGCGGCGGCGTCAGTCAAACGCAGCACCTGAAACTTCATTTTTGCAGTCATGGCTCGCTTCCTTTCCGTGGCATGCGCGTCCATTCGCATAAATTCATCAATACCAGTTGAGCGCGACCTGCGCCTCTTCCGACATTCTGTCTGGCGTCCATGGCGGATTAAAGACCATCGACACCGTCACCGGGCCAACGCCTTGAACAGAGCTGACCGCATCTTCGACCCACCCCGGCATTTCGCCGGCCACCGGACATCCCGGCGCCGTCAGCGTCATGTCAATGCTGATGCTGCGGTCATCTTCGATATCAACCTTGTAGATCAGTCCCAGCTCATAAATGTCACATGGAATCTCCGGATCATACACGGTCTTGAGCGCGCCGATGATATCGGCCGTCAGCCGCTCCAGCTCCTCGGCCGGAATGGCGCTGGCCGCCGCCACCGCCGTGGTCTCCTCGCCGGAAGATTCAATGGCGGCGTCAGGATTTATGGTGTTAACGTCCGTTTCGGTCATGGCGTCCTCACGCAAAAAATTCATGGGCTTTTTGAAGCGCCTCGGCAAGGCGGTCCACTTCCTCAAGGGTGTTATAGAGCCCAAAGCTCGCCCTACATGTGGAGGTTACCCCGTAACGCGACAAGAGGGGCTGCGCGCAATGGGTTCCCGCGCGCACAGCCACTCCGGAGCGATCGATCACCGTAGAGACGTCATGAGCATGGGCGCCCGCCAATTCAAACGACAGGATCGCTCCTTTTCCGGGAGCGTTTCCAAAAATTCTCAACGAATTGATCTCGCCTAGTCGTTTATGTGCGTAATCGCGCAAACGGGCTTCATGGGCGGCGATATTCTCGCGGCCGATCCCCTCCATATACTGCAGCGCGGCGCCAAGACCGATCACCTGAACGATAGGCGGCGTGCCCGCTTCAAACCGATGCGGCGGGTGATTATAGCTCACCGCCTCTTCCGTGACGGTTTCGATCATCTCGCCGCCGCCATTGAAGGGACGCATCCGCTCCAGCCACTCGGCCTTGCCCCATAACGCGCCAACCCCGGTTGGCCCATAGACCTTATGCCCGGTGAAGATATAAAAGTCGCAACCCAGCTCCTGCACGTCAACAGGCAGATGCACCGCCGCCTGCGATCCGTCCACCAAGACGGGTATGCCGCGTTCATGAGCGATTTTACACACGTCCTTTATGGGAACCACCGTTCCCAGAACGTTGGACATATGCGTCATGGCGACCAGCTTCGTGCGCTCGCTCAAAGAGGCCTCAAAAGCCTCTAGATCAAATGAGCCGTCTTCACGCACATAAACCCATTTCAACACCGCGCCCTTGCGCTCGCGCAAAAAATGCCAGGGAACGATGTTGGAATGGTGCTCCATGATCGACAAGACGATTTCATCGCCTTCGCCGATCAAATCCGCGCCTAGCCCGTAAGACACAAGATTAATGCACTCAGTAGCGGAGCGCGCGAACACGATCTCATCGACCGAAGGTGCGTTCAAGAACCCACGGACGACTTCTCGCGCAGCTTCGTAGTTCTCAGTCGCGACATTAGAAAGATAGTGCAACCCCCTGTGAACATTTGCATATTCATGGCTATACGCTTTTGTCACCGCGTCAATGACCGCCTGCGGCTTTTGCGCCGAGGCTCCATTGTCCAGATAAACCAACGGCTTGCCATAAACTTCGCGAGCCAGAATAGGAAAATCCTTTCTGATCGCCTCCACATCATAGCTTGTCGCATTTTCCGTCACAGGAGCCTCGCTCATGCTCTACTCCTTAACATCCAACCATTGGGTCAAGCGGCTATAGAGGGTTTCCGCAATTTCATCATGCTCCAGCTCGCCGATGACCTCGGCGAGAAACGCCAGAACCAACAGCTTGCGAGCCTCCGCCTCCGGTATCCCGCGCGCGCGAAGATAAAACAGCAGCTCTTCGTCAATTTCTCCGCAAGTCGCCCCATGGGCGCATTGAACGTCGTCGGCGAAGATTTCCAGCTCTGGCTTATTCGCCATTTCCGCGTCTTCAGAAAGCAGCAACGTGCGGGTCATCATCCGGCCATCGGTCTTCTGCGCATGGGGACGAACGATGATCTTGCCCTGATAAACACCCTTGGAGCGGTCATCGAGAACGGCCTTGAAGTGCTCTTTGCTCTCGCAGTTGGGAACCGCATGATCCACGATCAACGTATGATCGCCAAGGCTCTCTCCCCGCCCCATGGTCACGCCCAGAAGCTCGGCCCGCGAGTGCTCGCCCGCGAAGGAGACAAAAGCCTGATTGCGGGTGAAGGGCGCGCCGGCGATCAAGCCGAAAGAACGGAACAGAGCATTCGCGCCAAGACTTGCAATTGTGGAGGACAGCAACGCGCCGCTGTCGCCGCTGGCCATCAAGCGCGCGCTGATCAATTCAGCCCCATCGGACACGGCGAAATCTGACACCACATTGGTTTGTCCATGTTCCTCGCCCAGAACGAAGCTTTCCATCACGGTCAAGGACGCCTCCGCGCCAAGTTGAATACGCGAACGCGCGTAACTCGCCCCGCTCCCTTGGCTAAGATAGACGATTTCAATCGGCTTTGACGGTTTGGCGCCGGCCGTGACGTTCACAACGACGCCGCCCTGCACAAAAGCCGTATTAAGCGACAACAGACGATCGTCATTGGCGATGTCGGGCGACGCGAGCAAAAACTTCACCGCCTCTCCCTCCATAGCCAGCAAGGCGTTGATGTCGACAACTTCAACGCCTTCCGCCATCAACGCCGCTTGGTCCGAAAGCTCGGGGATCAAACGACCATTGCCGATGACGAGTTTAAAACGGTCAAGCTCCCCGAATGTTTGCGCGTCCGCCAAAGCCTTTTCCGCCGTTTTCGCCGGAACAGGCTCGGACAGCGCCGCTCCCGTCTTGAGAAAAGCGCGCAGATCCGAATATTTCCATTCCTCGACCCGGCGATGCGGAAGGCCAATGTTTTCAAAACCCTCGAAGGCCGCCTCGCGCAACGCCGCGACATTGGCGCCGCCGGGAAGCTGGTCCTTGCCTGTCTTGAAATTCTCGATGATCAGGCTTTCCGCCTGCGTGTGCTTAATCCGCGTTTCAGCGTTCATTCTCGCCTCCACAGGGTTCAGGCCGCGTCCGTGATGAAATCGGCGTAGCCATTCTTTTCCAGCTCAAGCGCCAGCTCTTTGCCGCCTGTCTTGACGATCCGCCCGCGTGAGAGAACGTGAACGACATCTGGAACGATATGATCGAGCAGGCGCTGGTAATGGGTGATGACGACCATCGCCCGCTCTGGCGAGCGCAAACGGTTCACGCCGTCCGACACCACTTTCAACGCGTCAATATCCAGACCGGAATCGGTCTCATCGAGCACGCATAGGGTCGGCTCCAACAAGGACATTTGCAGAATTTCAGCACGCTTCTTTTCACCGCCGGAGAAACCCACGTTCAGCGGACGGCGCAGCATTTCCGTGGTGATGTTCAGCTCGCCAGCCGCCTCCTTCACCCGCTTCATGAAGTCGGGCGTCGTCAACTCCCCTTCTCCGCGCGCTTTACGCTGCGCGTTCATGGCCGCTTTAAGGAAGGTCATTGTGGCGACGCCGGGAATTTCAATGGGATACTGAAACGCAAGGAACAGTCCGGCGGCGGCGCGCTCGTCCGGCCCTTGCTCCAAAATGCTCTCGCCGTTGAAAAGGATGTCGCCCTCCGTCACCTCATAATCTTCCTTGCCGGCGAGAATATAAGATAACGTCGATTTTCCCGAGCCGTTAGGGCCCATAATCGCATGGACTTCGCCAGCGTTCACCGTCAGGTCGACGCCGCGCAAAATTTCAGTGCCGTCTTCGGCGATGCGTGCGTGCAGGTTTTTGATCTCAAGCATGAGATTTTCCTCATTCATATCTATTTCAAGCGGCAAGTAGCGAGGCCGCGTCGAATGTCCAGTTGCGCCAGCGTCTTTCGCCAGACGCCCTATCATATTTCGCGAAGCCGCTTATGATCGGCGGCGACGAATTCACGTCAGCCGACCGAGCCTTCCAGACTGATCGAAATCAATTTCTGCGCTTCGACCGCAAACTCCATGGGCAGTTCCTGAATGACTTCCTTGACGAAGCCATTGACGATCAAAGCCACCGCTTCCTCATCCGAGAGCCCGCGCGCCTGACAATAGAACATCTGGTCGTCAGAAATTTTTGACGTCGTCGCCTCATGCTCGAAAACAGCGCTTGCGTTCTTTGACTCGATATAGGGCACCGTATGCGCGCCGCAATCCTGACCTATGAGCAGGGAATCGCACTGGGTGAAATTACGCGCGTTCGAAGCCTTGCGATGGGCGGACACCAAACCACGATAAGTGTTTTGCGATTGGCCGGCGGAGATCCCTTTGGAAATGATCCGACTGGACGTGTTCTTGCCCAAATGGATCATTTTCGTGCCGCTATCGACCTGCTGATGTCCATTAGAAACGGCAATGGAATAGAACTCGCCGCGCGAGTTATCGCCGCGCAGAATGCAGCTGGGGTACTTCCACGTAATGGCCGACCCCGTCTCAACCTGCGTCCAGGAAATTTTGGAGTTACGGCCACGGCAATCACCGCGTTTGGTGACGAAATTATAAATGCCGCCCTTGCCGTCCTTGTCGCCCGGATACCAGTTTTGAACCGTGGAATATTTGATTTCCGCGTCGTCCATGGCGATCAACTCCACCACGGCGGCGTGCAACTGGTTCTCATCGCGCTGCGGCGCCGTGCAGCCTTCCAGATAGCTGACGTAAGCGCCCTTTTCCGCAATGATCAACGTCCGTTCAAACTGACCGGTGTTCTGCTCGTTAATGCGGAAATAGGTGGACAGCTCCATGGGGCAGCGCACGCCTTCAGGCACATAGACGAATGAGCCGTCAGAAAACACCGCCGAATTCAAGGTCGCATAGAAGTTATCAGTGACGGGAACCACCGTTCCCAAGTATTTGCGCACCAACTCCGGATGCTCGCGCAGCGCTTCCGAAATGGAGCAGAAAATGACGCCGGCTTCCTGAAGCTCTTTTTTGAACGTCGTAACCACGGAGACGCTGTCAAACACGGCGTCCACCGCAATGCGGTTCTTAGGTTCGACTCCCGCCAGAATTTCTTGCTCGCGCAAAGGAATTCCAAGCTTTTCATAGGTCGCCAGCAGTTCGGGGTCGACCTCATCAAGGCTTTTAGGGCCTTCGGTGTTTTTAGGCGCCGCGTAATAATACAGATCTTCGAAGTCTATTTTCGGATATGAAACCCGCGCCCAATCCGGCTCTTTCATGGTCAGCCAGCGACGATAGGCCTCAAGCCGCCATTCCAGCATCCACTCCGGCTCGCCTTTTTTGGCGGAAATGAAGCGTACGATATCTTCTGACAAGCCTTTCGGCGCTCTGTCGGATTCGATGTCGGTTACAAAACCATATTTATATTGATCAACATCAATCGAGCGAACCCGATCAATCGTCTCCTGAACAGCAGGCATGCGTATCTCCATCCACTGCGGTTTAAAGGACCGCGGGTCGTCGCACTATGTGTTTTACGCCCTTCAGAGCGCCCCATGCGCTCCGGTCTTAAAAAACCTTGGTAACTCCATATCAGCAATCGTGACGCTCACGATTAACCATCATTTTTCTTACGTCGCTTCCCTAGCTTCCACGGGAAGCATTCGTCCGGCGATCTCACGCCAACAACTGACGAAACCATCGATTTCCGCCCTGGAGATCCCATGCCCCCAACTCACGCGCAAAGCGCATCTGGCCACGTCTTCCCTGACGCCCATGGCGCTCAGAACATGAGATATCGAAACTTTCCCACTGGAGCAGGCCGATCCCGATGAAACCGCAACCCCAGCGAGATCAAGCGCGATTAGCGCCGTCTCCGCCACCACTCCCGGAACCGCAAAACACGTTGTGTTAGGCAATCGCTCACAGTCCTGACCAAAAACAACTGTACTATTATATATATTGCTCAGGGAGCTTTCGAGAACCCCTTGCAGCGCTTTCCAGTCACTTCTTTGCGACGCCTCAAGGCGCGCCAGATCCGCCGCCGCGCCAAACCCTACAATCGCCGCCACATTCTCCGTGCCCGCCCGGCGCCAGTTTTCCTGCCCGCCGCCTCTCAACAACGGCGAAGGACGGCCATTTCCGCTCGCCACCACCAGCGCGCCGGAACCTTGCGGGCCGCCAATCTTATGAGCGGACAAACTCAAAGCGTCCGCACTCCAGCGCCGCAAATCAATGTCAACGCGCCCCGCCGCCTGAATGGCGTCCACATGAAACAACGCCTGCGTATCCGCCAACGCCGCGCCAATTTCTTCAATCGGCTGAATTACGCCCGTTTCATTATTGGCGGCCATGACGGACACCAGCGCCCGGCGCCCCGCCGCCTGCTCATCCGCCACAATCGCCAGCAGAGCCGAAGTATCAACGCGGCCGTTGGCGTCCACAGGGGCGTAAATCCGATTCTCAAGCGGAAAACGTCCACCGCTCAAAACCGACGGGTGCTCAACTGCGCTGACAACTAATGTATCGAGAGCCGTTGGCGCACCGTCAATTTCCCACATGGGCGACAAAGCGGTGACATTTGCTTCCGTTCCGCCGCTGGTAAAAGTGACATTGGCCGTTTTGGCGCCCACCAAAGCCGCGACTTTTTCACGAGCCTTTTCCACCATTCCTCGCGACGCGCGCCCCTTGGCGTATACGGAAGAAGGATTGCCGGCGCGCCTCAAAATATCGCACATAATATCCTGCACCTCTGGGCGCAGGGGAGCCGAGGCGTTATAATCAAGATAAATACTGGATGACTTAAACGTCAAAGCAGCTTCAACCTTTACAGTTTGGCGCAATGCGGCAACAGAGAAAACATGGAAACGTTTCAAGTTGTTTACGGAAACCTTGCTTTTCGCGAGCGAACCTAGAATAAGAGGCGAATGGCTTGGTTATCGACTGTGGCTTTCGGCTGCAACTCGATCCGGCGGAACCTTTATTTCGAACGATTCTAAACTAAGGTTCTATGAACAGCAATAGCGCAAGTCAAGGCGCGCTGACCATAAACCGGAAGATAGTCGAGACGAAGACCTGTTTCACATGAGCTTCCCCCCGGGGCAAGTCTCATATCAACTAGAAGGACGCGTGACATCTATGCCAGAGGTGATTTTCAACGGCCCGGCCGGACGTCTCGAAGGCCGCTTCCACCCGGCGAAATCCCGCACAGCGCCGATTGCTCTCATCTTGCACTTGCACCCGCAATTCGGCGGCTCGATGAACAATCAGATCGTTTATCAGCTTTACTACATGTTCGCTAAACGTGGTTTCGCTGTTCTGCGGTTCAATTTCCGCGGCGTCGGACGCAGTCAGGGAAGCTTCGATCATGGCCAGGGCGAATTATCCGACGCGGCGGCGGCCTTGGACTGGGTCCAGACCGTACACCCCGACGCCCGCGCGTGTTGGATCGCCGGATTTTCTTTCGGAGCCTGGATTGGAATGCAACTTTTGATGCGCCGCCCGGAAGTGGAAGGCTTCATGTCTGTAGCCCCACCGGCCAATCTGCATGATTTCTCCTTCCTTGCGCCCTGCCCGTCCTCCGGTCTCATCATTCATGGGGATCAGGATAAGGTCGTGCCGCAAAAAGACGTGCAAACGCTGGTCGATAAGCTCAAGACTCAGAAGGGCATCATCATTGATCAAACGATTGTGCCCGGCGCGAACCACTTCTTTGAAGACCATATGGATATCTTGATGGGAACCTGCGGGAACTATCTTGATCACCGCCTCGGAATCACGCCATTGGATTCCGAAGTTGCCCCAGAAGATTAAACGTCATTCACTCAGATCGGTTACGATCTAACGCACGGATACAAAAAGGGTCGCGGTCAACGCCGCGGCCTTTTTATTTTCTCCATGGCGAAATGCGCCTAAGTTTACCTTAAACGAAAAGAACTTACGGTTTCCCGAATCACCCGCGCAGCTTTCCCCGACTGGCTTTCCCCCTCATCAAGCGCCATGAGGTCTTCCAGCCGCTCAAAGGCCGTCAACTGGCGCGCACGCTCGGGGCTTTCCTCCAAAAGCGCCAAAACCGAACGCGAAAGCGCCTCCGGGTTAGCGTCTTGGTCGAGGAACTCAGGCGCGACATTCTCGCCAAGAATAATATTTGGCAACACCATTGAATCGACGCCGGAAAACTTCAAAAAGCGATTCGCATCTTTGACGCGGCGGTAAAACCAGTCGAGACGATAAGCCACCGTCATGGGAATCGCGGAGATCGCCAATTCAAGTGATACGGTTCCAGAGGCGGCCAGCGCCGCATGGGCGCAGCGAAAGGCCTGCAGCTTTTCTTGCTCGCCAACCAGAATTTCCGGTTGAACGGACCATTTCGCCGTGCGCTCGCGAATTGTCCGCTCAAGATGGGAGACCGCAGGCAACAGCACCCGAATGTTCGGCTTTTCGCGCCGAATTTTTTCCAAAGTCTCGCCAAAAACATCAATCAATCTAGAGACTTCGCTTTGACGACTACCCGGCAACACCAGCAGAACCGGCGCATTGGTCTCTCCAAGTTCCGGCCGCTCGCCGTTTTGCGGGCGCAGCTCTTCAATCCGCTCAAACAACGGATGCCCCACATAGCTTGTCGGCGGGCCGCCAAGCTTTTCATGAACGGCGGGCTCGAAGGGCAAAATCGCGAGCAAATGATCCACATAAGCCGCCATCTTGCGCGCGCGCCCCGGGCGCCACGCCCAAACGGAGGGCGATACATAGTCAATGATTGGAATATGCGGCGCGCGTTTGCGCACCCGCTTAGCCACGTTATGGGTGAAATCCGGACTGTCGATAATCACCAAAACGTCAGGATCAGCCGCAATAATGGCGTCAACGGTTTCATGCACGCGGCGAATGATCAACGGTAACCTTTGCAGCACCGCCGTAAGGCCCATAACGGCGATATCCGAAAGCGAAAACAGGGAAGTCATTCCCTCCTCCGCCATACGCTCGCCGCCGACGCCGGAAAATTCGACAGCCCCCTCCAACTGCAACTTCAAGCTACGCATGAGCCGGGCGCCCAACTGGTCGCCGCTATCCTCGCCAACGACGAAGAAGACCGACAGAGGCTTTTCACTCGTCATAAAAGCCGCCATTGGTCAACTTTCAAGCTCTGGGTTATCGCCGAAACGAGGCGTTGTCACATCCGCGCCCCAAATGAAGATGTTCTTCTCATTAGCCTGCTTTACGGTCTCTTCCCGATCCGCGATCAGCACCCGCCCCGCCTCCAACGCGACGCCGGCCAGACCAATTTCAGCCGCCGCGGCGATGGTTTG
This sequence comes from Stappiaceae bacterium, assembly GCA_048265185.1. Lineage (GTDB taxonomy): Bacteria > Pseudomonadota > Alphaproteobacteria > Rhizobiales > Stappiaceae > JBLXBZ01. The sequence goes on from JBLXBZ010000001.1 coordinate 554,320, forward strand.
CGCGCCAATGGTCGGCAAATCCACCCGCAGATCCTGCCCCGGCTTGGCGCGTTTCACAAGAACGCCGGAGCGTCCTTTCCATTTAACCCGCCCGATCGCCTTCAACTCCGCGCAGCGGGCCAGAACGGCGTCCGTCCCCTCGGCCGCTTCAAGCGCGATAACGCGGCCGTTTTGCACGACGGCCGCCTGCCCCACATCCAATTGCCCCAAAAGGCGCACCGCTTCAAAGCCCAACAAGATATCTCGCTTGTCGTCGCCTAAAAGCTGTGGTCCTGCGATCAACCCTGATTCCACAAGAATATCCGCCGCCACTTCATGCGCCCCAATCACGTGAAAGCCTTCTTCTTCAATCAAGGCGATAACCTTGACGAGAAGACTGTCATCCCCGCCCACCAATGCGGAAATGATCCGCGGCAAACGCCGCATTGTGCCAAGATCGCCGAGAATTGTTTTAAAGTCAGGACGATTTTGAACGCTGCCGATAAGCACCACGTCCCGACATCCAGCGGCTTTCATCGAGGAAAACATTTTGCCGATCTGCCCCCATCCCAAACTCAAAGGATGGAACGCATCTAACGCAGAATCTGCCTCGCCCTTGATCGCGATCACGAAAACCTCGCGCCCGGAATCCTGCGCCGCCCGCACGACAGCCGGCGCCAGCGCGCCGCCGCCGCAGATTACCGCAACAGGCGGATCAGCCAGCGTCATCCCCCGCGTTACCCGTCCTGACCGGAACGAGGCGTGCAGAACCGACGTTCTTCTTCAGTGAGAATAAAGCCGGTCACCTGCTGAACCAACTCTGCGTCGGCATAAGCCTCAGCCGCCGCTTCCGCGCGTTGACGCAAGGTTCCCTCATCCGATTCGAACAAGACGCGATAAGCGCCGCGCAGCGCGTGAATCTCACTGCGCGGAAATCCCCGCCGCTTCAAACCCACCAGATTCAAGCCCGACAATTTCGCCCTGTTTCCCGTAACCATGCCGAAGGGAATCAGATCATTCTCAAGTCCCGCCAGTCCGCCAATGAAAGCGTGCGCGCCAATGCGCGTGAATTGAATCACAGCGGAACCGCCACCAAAGATGACATTGTCGCCAACCTGTACGTGACCGGCGATCATCACATTGTTGGACAAGACGATATTGTCGCCAAGAATGGAATCATGCCCTACGTGGGAATTAGCGAGAAAAGCGCATTGATCGCCGACAATCGTCTTGCCGCCGCCAGACGCCGTGCCGGCGTTCATGGTGACGCCTTCACGAATGATGCATTTCTCGCCAATTTCCAGAGTGGCTTTTTCGCCTTTGTATTTCAAATCCTGCGCGCAATGACCAAGAGACGCAAAAGGGTAAATCGACGTCGCCGCGCCGATTTTAGTCGCGCCGGCGACAACCACATGTGACTTTAACTCACAACGCGCGCCGAGCTCCACCTCCGCGCCAATATGGCAAAAAGCTCCGATCAGAACGTCTTCGCCGATCTTCGCCCCATCCTCGATAATCGCGGTCGGGTGTATTTGCGTCATTTATAATTCCTTAGCCATCAACCAGCATTGCACTTATTTCGGCTTCGGCGACCTTCACGCCATCCACCAGCGCGACCGCGTCGAACTTCCAGATATTGGTCCGATTGCGGATTTTCTTGACGTGATATCTGACCTGATCGCCAGGCACGACAGGCTTGCGAAACTTGGCCCGGTCAATCGTCATGAAATAAACAATGCTCGGCGCCTTGTCTTTTCCGCCGTCGCCGCGCGCGTTCACGCATAATGCGCCTGCCGTCTGCGCCATCCCCTCAATAAGCAACACCCCCGGCATCACGGGCTGCGATGGGAAGTGTCCTTGAAAATGAGGTTCTGTCGCCGTGACGTTTTTAATGCCAACGCCACTGTTATCACCATCCATGTCGACAATTCGGTCAACCATCAAAAACGGGTACCTATGAGGCAATAACTCCATCACCCGCATGATATCGGCGCTTTCAAGCACCTGTTCTTTATTTTCGTCCATTCCGCCACCCTTCGACTATTTCCCGCAGCGATTTTCGCCAAATCCGGTCAATATATCGCTATTTACGCTCAACTTTGGTTGCAAGCTTACTTAACGCCGTGATCTCACGGAACCACTGTTTAACAGGTTTCGCGGGAACCCCGCCATAACGCGCGCCAGCGGGAACGTCGTCATTCACAACGCTAACGGCGGCGATTTGCGCTCCGGTTCCGATAACCACATGCCCCTTGACGCCGCTTTGCCCGCCAATCGCGACAAAATCGCCAAGCGTGCAGCTGCCTGAAAGGCCGACTTGGGCGACAATCACGCAATGACGGCCAATCACGACATTGTGACCAATCTGAACCTGATTGTCGATCTTGGAGCCCTCGCCAATAATTGTATCCCGATTAGCTCCGCGATCAATAGTCGTGTTCGCGCCAACTTCTACATTGTCATGAATAACCACGCGACCAACCTGAGGCACTTTCAAGTGCCCCTGAATTCCCATGGCGAAGCCGAACCCATCTTGGCCGACGCATACGCCCGGATGCAAAATTACGCCGTCGCCTAAAATAGCGACCTGCACGACGGCGCCATGGCCAATCGAGCAATTTCGGCCAATTTTCACATTGGGGCCAATCACCGCATTGGCGCAAATACGAGTTCCAGCGCTTATTTCAGCGTTGGCTCCAACGACAGCGCCAGTTTCAATGATCGCGTCCGGCGCAATCATTGCGCTCGGATCAACATTAGCGCGCGCGGAAACGCCATATGAGCGAACCCCATCAGGGACCAACGCTTCAGGAAAGCAATGCCCCAGGATCGTCGCCCACGCGCGATATGGATCCTTAACGACAATAGGAACAACAGCTTCAGGCACTCTATCGGCATATTTGGGGGGAACAAGACAGGCGGAGGCTTGAGAGGAAAGAAGGCTATCGAGATATTTCGGATTATCGATAAAAACAAGTTGCCCCGAAGCGCTCGTTTCAAGCGGGCCAACGCCGCTTATAACGATTGTATCGCCTGATCGAGGCAAGGATCCATCGACCAAAGCTGCGAGCTCCCCAATGGTTATTGGCTCGAACGCGGCAAAGAATTCAGGCTCTTGCATTAATCCCACCTACAAACTGGCGACCGCCTAACAATCGCGTTCACCTAACAAAAAGCCGGCCACCGATCCTCTCGGTGGCCGGCTCTTATACCTCAAATTCAAAAAATCAGAAACGCGTGCCGCCGCTGAGACGGAAGACCTGCGTTTTATCGGCGTCATTTTTCATGACCGGCCAAGCAAAGTCAGCACGCAAAGGACCAAATGGCGACTGCCATCTAACGCCGAAACCAAGGGAAGCCCGAAGTTCGAAATTGTTGGATTCAACGGTGCTTGCGGTTCCCGTAAAGCCGCAGGAGCTAGGCTGTTTGACGCAGTCATCAAGACCGGGATCGATATCCCACAAAGAACCTGCGTCAGCAAACACGGCGCCGGACAGGCCGAATTCCTGAGGAATGACGGGGAACGGGAACTCGGCTTCCAGCGTGCCGGAAACATACATACGGCCGCCTAGGGCGTCGCCTGTGCGCGAATCGCGCGGTCCGATGCCGCTCGCCTCAAAACCGCGCAAGTGATCACCGCGAATCTGGAACTGATCGGTGACGCGCAAACGCTTACCAAGCCCGGTGACATATCCACCGGAGAGGCGCGCCATTCCGACAATGCCCCACTCAGGATAAATCTCTTTATACGCGCGACCTTCCGCAGTCGTGCGAAGATATTGAGCATCCCCGCCAAGACCTGCGAACTCCTGTTCGAACTTGGCGTAGAAGCCATCGCGCGGCTGGCGGATATTATCCAGAGTATTATAGACTAGCGAGTACCCTGCCGCAGAGGTCAGATATTTCCCAAGCGAATCCTGAATAGCGTAAGACAGATTGTCTGGGTCGCTCGGATTAGAAACCTTGGTCTCATAAATCTTGTAGAAGAGGTTCAAGCGCAGTTCGTCTTCACGCAAAGGAAGCCCAAAAGCGAAGCCGCCGCCTGTGTTCTTTTCATCATACGCCCGGTAATCATTCGAGTCATACTCGCGACGATAAGCGTCAAGCGACAGAGACACCCGACGCCCCATGAAGAACGGCTCGGTGAACGCGAACTCATAGGTTTGCGTGTCCGACCCGCCGCCAACGGCAAGACGAACGTACTGACCGCGACCAAGGAAGTTTTTCTCGGTAATCGAAACATCGCCGATCACGCCATCGGCGGTGGAGTAACCAACCCCGAAGGAAACTTCACCCGTGGGCTGCTCTTCAACATCCACATTGATGATCACCTTATCAGGCGAGCTACCACGTTGCGTTGAGATATTGACGTTCTTGAAGAAACCGAGATTGCGCAAACGGCGCTCGGCTTTATCCAAAAGCACCCGGTTATAGGCGTCGCCTTCCACCAGATCGAACTCACGGCGAATAACGTAACCGCGCGTTCTATCGTTACCGCGAACGTTAATCCGCTCCACGTAAACCCGCGGACCTTCTTCGATGTAATAGGTCAGGGAAATCGTCTTATTTTCATAATCACGATTACCGCGAGGACGAACCTCGGCAAAGGCGTATCCTTCTTTAGAAACCTGAATCGTCAGATCTTCCAAAGACTTCTCAACGTCCAGAGAGTTATATGTATCCCCTGTTTTTGTGAGAAGAACGGACTTCAGAGCTTCCGGATCGACGGAGGACAGAGACGTCTGAATTTCAACGTCGCCGAATTTATATTTATCGCCTTCGTCAACCGTGATCGTCACGTAGAAAACGTTCTGCTCACGATCAAGGTCGGCGACGGCGGAGACGATCCGGAAATCCGCATACCCATGACGGTAGTAGAACTGACGCAGCAACTCCTGATCCGCGTTCAAGCGATCAGGATCATAGGTGTCTGACGAGCGCAACCAGCTAAGAAGCCCGCTCTCACGGGTGCGAATAACGTCCTGCAAACGCCCGTCGCTGAATTCCGTATTGCCGATGAAAGTGATTCTTTCGACGCCGGTTTTATCACCTTCGCCAATCTCAAAAACCAGATCGACACGATTGTCAGAACGTTCGATAATCTTCGGCTCGACGGAAGCGCGATAGCGACCGGAGCGACGATAGGCTTCCAGAATATTCTGGACGTCGGTCTGAACCTTCGCCTTGGTGAGCATGGAACGTTCTGTTGAACGCACGACGCCCTCAAGGGTTTGATCGGAGATACGTTTATTGCCCTCGAAAGACACCCGGCTAATGATCGGATTTTCTTTCACGCTAACCAGAAGCGTCCCGCCTTGCTGAGAAATGGAAACATCCTCAAAAAGACCAGTGGCGAATAAGGCTTTCAACGACTCATCCACATCGGACGGACCATAAGGACGCCCGGGACGTATAGTCATATAACTACGAACCGTCTCCGGCTCGATTCTCAAATTGCCCTTCACCGCAATTCGGCTTGCGACAGCGGCTACAGCAGTGTCAGCTCCAAAGAACGGTTGATTAACCGGAGCGAGCGCGCCTGCCGTGCTAACGGCCGCAGCAACTAAAACCACGCGGGACAAAGTCTGCAAATGCTGCATAGAATCGCTATGCCTTTTTGTTTTCGTTTCGGCGGCTGAACTCACCAACCATCGAAATCACCCAAGAATCTACAATACCATTCGTCGTTTTACAGTCTTTTCAGACCAAAGCAACAGGCGTCAGGAGCAAAAATGCTTTTCATTGCCGTGCGTTGCTCCTGAGACACGCTTAAAGTGCCGATAAGTGCAAAACGTCATTCCAGGTCGCGAATATCATCAGCATCAGCACAAGACCAATACCGATTCTAAATCCTATATCTTGCACCCGCTCGCTCAAGGGACGACCACGCGCCGCCTCAAAAGCGTAGAACAGCAAATGCCCGCCATCAAGCATAGGCACAGGCATCAAGTTCAACAGCCCAATACTGACGGATAATACAGCGGTGAGATTAAGCAAGGCCGCGAGGCCAAGCGTGGCCACTTGACCGGAAATCTGCGCCACGCGGATAGGACCACCGAGTTGATCCGCAGATTCCTTGCCCGTGAAGATCCCGCCGACATAAGACGCGGTTCGCACGACGACGAACCACGTTTCGCTTACGCCTTCCGCAACCGCGGCGAGCGGCGAATAACTACGGTAAACGACATCTTCAGGCTTGGAGCTGCGTTGCACGCCAAGCATGCCCACCCGCTGGGTGTTGCCGAAGCGATCCGTAATCTCGCGGCGCTCGGGAACGGCCGTCACCACAACCTCTTCGCCACCCCGTGACAAAGTCACCTCAAGCGGCGTGTCGGCGCTACCCGTCACAAGTCGCTGCAGCTGGGAAAAAGAACCGATAGCGCGTCCGTCGACGGAGACCACCACGTCGCCCGGCTGAATGCCGGCGACCTCTGCCGCGCTGCCTTCTTGCACGAGGTCAATGCGAGGAGCCACTTCAGCTCGTCCCAGAAACCCGAACAGGGCGGCGAAAATGACGATTGAGAGAATAAAGTTGGCGATTGGCCCGGCGGCGACGATAGCCGCCCGCCGCCCAACCGACTTTGTGAGAAACGCGCCGCGCCGCTCTTCAGCGCTCATGGCCGCGACGCTGGCGTGGTCCGGCACGCTCGCCGCATTTTCATCGCCGGCGAATTTCACATAGCCGCCAAGCGGAATGGCGCATAACTTCCAGCGCGTGCCCTTCCTGTCATTGCGACCGAACAACTCCGGGCCAAAGCCTACGGAAAAGGCGATGACTTTCACCCCGCACCAGCGCGCCACGAGAAAATGCCCAAGCTCGTGAAAAAACACGACAATGGTGAGCACGAACAAAAACGGAAGGATGTATCCCACCACTGTGCCATAAACGGACGCGATCAGTTCCATAAAAAATCCCTAGCCAAGCTTGCGCGCAATTGTCCATGTTTCAAGTTAACAGCGGGTAATCAAACCCAAAAACGTCACCCCGATACGCCAACGCCACACGAATTAGAGATAATGCTTTTATCTGCTCATAACGACCATCTTGTGTCAGCGGTTCTGGATTATTTCACGCGCGCAAGTTCGCGCGGCCGCGTCTATCGCCAAAATCTCGTCAACCGCCTCAGGAGCGTTTGAAAAACCCTGCCCGGAAACCCTCTCGATTGTCCGCTCGACCACAGAGGCTATTTCCAGAAAACCAATCTTGTCGCTCAAAAAAGCGCTCACGGCGATTTCGTCCGCCGCGTTCAAAGCGGCGGTGGCTCCCGCGCCGACTTTCAGCGCCTCGCGCGCCAAACGTAGCGCGGGAAACCGCTCCTCGTCAGGCTTCTCGAATGTCAGCGTCGCCAGCGCTCCGAGATCAAGCCGCTCCACCGGTGTCGCGATGCGGTCAGGCCAGCTAAGACAATGAGAAATCGGCGTGCGCATATCTGGACTACCCATTTGCGCAAGCAAGGACCCATCGTCATATTGCACAAGTCCATGAACGACGGATTGAGGATGAACAAGCACGTCAAGCTGGCGCTCGCAAATCGGAAACAAATGAAAAGCTTCAATGACTTCGAAGCCTTTGTTCATCATGGTCGCGCTATCGATCGATATACGCGCCCCCATGGACCAGTTAGGATGCTTGAGCGCCTGCGCAGGCGTAACCGCGCTCATCGCCTCAACCGAATGATTGCGAAAGGGTCCGCCCGACGCAGTCAGGATTATTTTCTCAACCCGCGCGGCGTTTTCACGTTCAAACACCTGAAAAATAGCGTTGTGCTCAGAATCAACCGGAAGAATTGAAACGCCAGCGCGTCGAGCCGCCTGCATGAACAAATCTCCAGCGCACACAAGACATTCCTTGTTCGCCAATGCGATGGTCCGCCCCGCCTGAACGGCCGCAAGCGTCGGCGTTAATCCCGCAGCTCCCACGATCGCCGCCATCACCATGTCGCTGGGCGCGGCGGCAGCTTCGGCGACGCATTCCGCCCCCGCCAACGCCTCTACGCCGGAACCGGACAGCAAGGCCTTCAATTCTCCGTAAGAGGACGAATCGGCCACCACAGCGCGGCGGGCGCCGACTTTAATCGCCGCTTCAGCCAAAGCGCTGGCATTGGAATTGGCGGTCAGCGCCACAACTTCAAAGCGCTCTGGATTACGCCCAACCAAATCCAATGTGCTTTTGCCTATGGATCCGGTGGCGCCAAGAACGCTCAACCGCAATGGCGGCTTGTCATATCTGTTTTTACCTGCGCTCAAAACGCCTTCGCCTTGCTGAAACACGTCTGATTAAGCTCCGGTGGGACCGGTGAAAATGGTCAAAAGCCCCCCGATGGGGTCGTGCAGATTTCCGCTCACCCCGGCGGCCAAGACAAACAGGACGACCGCGGCGGCGATCAAACCATCCACCCGATCGAGCACGCCGCCATGTCCAGGAATGAGAGCTCCGGAGTCTTTCACGCCAAAGCGTCTTTTTAACGCCGACTCCAGTAAATCGCCGGCCTGCGAAACAACGGACAACAACAACGCCGCCGCGCCTGTAACGGCAACCGCCCCAAAGCCTGAAACAATCTGAAAGACCACTCCGGTCACAACCGCCGCCGCCGCGCCGCCGATAGCCCCGCTCCAGGTTTTCTTGGGAGACACCCGTGGCCACAGTTTAGGTCCGCCGAACGCCCGACCTGTGAAATAGGCTGCGATATCTGTCGCCCAGACAGTTAAAATCAGAAAGAAACTCACATACGCTCCCGCCGAACCATGACGAAGCACGTTAAGAGCGATTACCGACAGGCCTGTATAGACAACGCCTTCCGCGACCCACCGCTGATCCGGTTTTCCCTTTCCAGAGATGACGATCAACCCCGCGCCCACGCAAAGAAATAACAAAAGCCAGTCAGGACTAATAAAAAACCACCCGGCGGCGACGGCTAATACGACCGCATACGCCGAAACGCCCGTCGCCGACGTCTCCGAAACACCGACGATAAGACACCATTCACGGATCAAAGCTAATCCACAAATAGCCGTCAAAGCGACGAAGCTCACGCCTCCGAGCCACGTCACGAACAGCGCGATCGGCCCTAGCGCCAACGCGGACAACACACGCAATCGTAAATTAGACAGGGTCACACCTCCGGGTCGGCCATTGAGCGTAACGGGAAAGCGATATGAAATTACAGGTTCGAAGATTCAGACAACCCGCCATAACGACGCTCCCTCCCCGCAAAATCTTTCAACGCCATTTCAAACGCCTCTTCGTCGAAGTCAGGCCAATTCAACGGAGAAAAATAGAATTCCGAATAAGCCGCTTGCCACAGAAGGAAATTGGAAAGCCTTTGCTCGCCGCTGGTGCGAATGATCAAATCCGGATCCGGGCGCCCGGCGGTGTCGAGATGAGCTTCAAACGTGGCCTCATTTATCGCCCCTGCGTCGACCACGCCCGAGGCCACATCCGCCACCAAAGATCTGGCCGCCCGAACCAATTCATTGCGCGCCCCGTAATTAAACGCCAACACCAATTCCATACCGGTGTTATCGCGCGTTACGGTTTCGGTTTCTTCAATCAACTTCAGTATTTTTCTTTGCAGGTCATGGCGATCGCCAATAACTTTAATGCGAATATTCGCCGCGTGAAGTTCCGCCAAATCCCGCTGAACGAAGCGTTGCAAAAGCGCGAGCAAGAAATCTATCTCAGCGGCTGGACGCGACCAGTTTTCTGAAGAAAAACTGAAAAGAGTGAGAATTTGCACGCCAGCCTTCCCCGCATGGCGAACAATTCGGCGTAATGTTTCAACCCCTTTTCGATGCCCTTCGGTTCGTGGCAACCCACGCGCGTTCGCCCAACGACCATTGCCATCCATGATAATTGCCACATGTGACGGAACACAGTTCCGTTCCACGTGGTTTTTCTTGGAGTGGACATAGCTTTCCATGATCGTTGTCTGGCCTTTTTCAATTGGTTGCAAAACAACGCATCGGGTTAGATACAGCTGTTATAAGCGGAAGAGTTCTCATATCGACAGTTCTAACGCGCGATACGCACTCCCATGTATCCAACGGCGCTCAACCGCAGATCAGCTAAAATTTCGACGCAAGCAAGCAACAAGAATTGAGCCTTCAATTCAAGGCTGTTTTCGCGCGCCGCGATATAAGCGTGAATATATTCCCGCAACCCGTATTAGCCAAATCATTTCATAGACTCGCCCACAAAGACGATGCGCGCGGAAAAGTAAAGGAAAGCCTGATCCTGAAATATGCTGAATGGAAAATAGCGAGTTTCAAGGTCCGGAAATGCGCCACGCCAACCTTTACGATAGCACACGGCGCAGATCCGGAGCCTATATCCAAATTCAGGAAAAACGCTTTAAACTTGAGCGATTTCTTGCTCTTTTTTCGCCAACATCGCGTCGACCTCAGAGATCATTTCGTCTGTAATTTTTTGCACTTTCTCAGAAGCCACCCGACTGTCGTCTTGACTCATGGAGCCGTCTTTTTCGAGTTTCTTCAGCGTGTCCATACCATCGCGGCGAACATGACGTACCGACACTTTCGCCTGCTCCGCATATTTATGCGCAAGCTTGATGAGACTTTGCCGACGCTCTTCATTCAACTCTGGAATAGGCAAACGCAGATTCTGTCCATCAACGACCGGGTTAAGGCCAAGGCTGGATTCGCGAATCGCTTTTTCAACCGCCGCGACCATCGACCGGTCCCACACCTGAACATTGATCATTCTCGGCTCAGGGACGCTAACCGTAGCCACCTGATTGAGCGGCATTGGCGAGCCATATGCCATCACATTGATGGGGTCCATCATTGTCGCCGACGCCCGGCCAGTTCGAAGTCCCGCAAACTCGGTCTTCAAAACCCCGATGGCCCCTTGCATACGACGTTGCAAGTCGCTGTAGTCGAGATCCTGATCTGCCATGTTTTCCTCACACACTTAAATTACCGGGCGACAATTAAACGCCCGAGATAAAACCTCATGCTGGCGCTTAGTCGCACACTTGTACTTCAACCAACAAGCGACGCCAAGCGGCAAGCAAACAGCGCCATAAAGCGAACGTTATTTTCCAGACGCCAGAAATAACACGGCTCTCGCCCACAAGGCCACGCTAACCTTACATATTTTTCAGGCTCTCTCGCCAAAAAACAATGCTGGAATCAATTTAGTCGTCAATAACGGTATAACGCCCGCCCCCGCTGAGAACCTCCACAAGAGCGCCCGGAGTTCGAATAGAAAAAACAATCACGGGAATCGAGTTATCACGAGCCAGCGCGATGGCGGTCGCATCCATAACTTTCAAGCCGCGTTCCAAAACTTCCTGCGGAGCAAGACGCTCATAGCGCTCCGCATCAGGGTTAAGCTTGGGATCATCGGTATAAACGCCGTCAACGCTGGTGCCTTTCAAAAAGGCGTCGCATTTCATTTCCGCCGCACGCAAAGCCGCCCCGCTGTCGGTGGTGAAAAACGGATTTCCCGTCCCCCCGGCAAAGACGATCACATCCCCGTCTTCCATGTAACGCTCTGCGCCGCGCTGGGTGAAAGTTTCACAAATCGAAGGCACAGGAACGGCGGACAAAACACGCGCCTGAACGCCAAGACGGCGCAGCGCATCCGCCACCGTCAGGCTATTCATCACAGTCGCCAACATTCCCATGTGATCGCCCGTGACCCGGTTTCCACCCTTTGCGGCAACCGCGACGCCTCGAAAAATATTACCTCCGCCGACGACAACGCCAACCTGAGCGCCAAGACGAACGGCTTCCGCAATTTCCTTAGCAACACGATCAACCGTTTCAGGATCAATCCCGAAATCCTGTTTACCCATCAAAGCTTCGCCGGAAAGCTTGACCAGCACCCGGCGCCATTGCAATCCACCACTCATCCTATTTTCCCACGCTTTTCCTGTCGGACCGACGCAATCATCAAATTGCACAAAAATACACCCGTGCAAGCGGTGTGCTCGGCACGGATGTCACTGTTTCAACGTCACATAAAAAAAGGGCGCTGGAATCACCAGCGCCCTCATCATCAGCTACCGACCGCCGCCGCGACTTCCGCGGCGAAATCAGATTCTTCTTTTTCGATGCCTTCACCAAGAGAGAAGCGAACGAACTGGGTCAATTTAATTGGCGCGCCGAGTTCTTTACCGGCGGCTTCAATCGCCTGCTCAACAGTTTTGTCCGGATCAACGACGAAGGCCTGCTTAACCAGCGTCACTTCTTCGTAGAATTTGCGCAAGCGGCCCTCAACCATCTTTTCGATGATGTTTTCAGGCTTTCCAGATTCGCGAGCCTGTTCGGAGAACACAGCTCTTTCGCGCTCAACCACATCCGGATCAAGCTCGTCCGTGCTCAAAGCCAAGGGGCTTGTCGCCGCCACGTGCATGGCGATCTGACGACCAAGCGCTTCGAGCTTGGCCTTGTCCCCTGTGGACTCCAGCCCGACCAACACGCCGATTTTGCCAAGTCCGTCGGACACGGCGTTATGGATGTAGGTTGCGACCACGCCGTCGTTCACGGAAACCACGGCAAAACGACGAAGCGACATGTTCTCGCCAATCGTCGAAATGGCTTCCTTGATTTCCTCGTCGACAGTCTTGGAAGATTCAGGATATGCCGTCGCAGCCAGCTTCTCAACGTCGCCGTCACAAGTAAGCGCGGCGGCGGCGACGCCGCGAACCAACGTCTGGAATGTTTCGTTGCGAGCAACGAAATCAGTTTCGGAGTTCAGCTCGATCACGCTTGCCTTCAAGCCATTGGACGCAACGCCCACCAGACCGTCGGCAGCCACGCGGCCAGCTTTCTTGGCGGCCTTGGCAAGGCCCTTGGTGCGAAGCCAATCAATAGCGGCTTCAACGTCGCCATTGTTTTCCTTCAGGGCTGCCTTGCAGTCCATCATGCCTGCGCCGGATTTTTCGCGAAGTTCTTTTACCATCGCTGCGGTAATGCTCATCGATCGCCTCTTTGATGGGGTTGTTCGATAAATCTGGTGTAGCTCAAAGCTCACCTCGAATTTGTGACACTATGGCGTAATAAACGCCAAGAAAGAGAAGAAGATCAGCGGGACTAACTCAAGCCCCGCAAATCCAGATCAATCAAGCGGCAGGCGTCTGCTCAGGAGCAGCTTCACCGGCTTCAGCCGTGTTCTCAAGAACAGCCGGCTCGATCGGGGCTTCTTCAGAAGCCCCAACATCAACACCCATTGACCCTTGAGCGCGCATAATGCCGTCAATAGCCGCGCGCGCAATCAAGTCGCAATAAAGCGTAATCGCCCGTCCTGCGTCATCATTGCCGGGGACAGGGTAGTTAATTCCATCCGGATCGCAGTTTGAATCCAGAACAGCCGCAACCGGAATGCCCAAACGGCGCGCTTCTTGAATCGCGATTGCTTCACGGTTGGTGTCAATCACGAAGATAAGGTCAGGAATACCGCCCATATCCTTGATGCCGCCAAGGTTCCGCTCGAGCTTCTCGCGCTCGCGGTCCATGAACAAACGCTCTTTCTTGGTCAGCAAATTGCCCTGAGAGGACAATGTTTCTTCAAGCTTGCGCAAGCGCTGGATCGACTGAGAAATCGTCTTCCAGTTCGTCAGCATGCCGCCAAGCCAGCGGGCGTTGACGAAATATTGCGCAGATTTGCGAGCCGATTCGGCGACAGCTTCCTGCGCCTGACGCTTTGTGCCGACGATCAACACGCGTCCGCCAGCGGCGACGGTGTCGGAAACGGCCTTCAGCGCCTGATGCATAAGCGGAACGGTCTGCGCCAAATCCAAAATATGAACATTGTTGCGAACGCCAAAAATGAACGGCGCCATTTTTGGATTCCAACGATGCTTCTGGTGACCAAAGTGAACGCCAGCTTCCAACAATTGGCGCATGGAAAACTCGGGCAATGCCATGACCCTAAAACTCCTGTTTGTCCGGTTAGACCTCCGCAAGGCAGAACAAAATGTTCATTCACCGGATGGAACTGTAAAACAGCACCGAACCTTGCGTGTGGGATGGGCGCCTTATAGTCGCGCGTTTGACATATTACAAGGACGAAACGCTTCAAGATGCGCTTTTGCGCAATTTAAATACAAGCTTTACGCCATTTGAACGTCGATAACCCCAGGCGAGGACTTTAACGCGGCGGTGATCTGCGGTGACAGGCGATATCCGCCAGGAACCTTGACTTCGACCTCGCGCCGCCCTTCGTCCAAAATAACGATTACGCTGACCTCCCCCTCTCCCCTTACGGCAAGATGACGAGAAAGGCTCGCCACGGAAGCGCCCTCGTTCACGAACACTTTCATGCTCCGCTGCACGCGAGTCGCAAAACTCTCAATGAGGTCAGCCTGCTCAATTCGTATACTTGGTTCATCATCGCGCATGTCTGCGCTGACGATCAGCACGACCGAGGCGCCCGGCTCCAGTAAATCACGGAATTTCGCCAGATTCTCAGAAAACAACAACGCTTCGTACTGACCTGTTGGATCCGACAGGCGAATAATTCCCATACGACTGCCGGAGCGCGTTTTGCGCTCTTGTCTGGCGACCACCGTACCAGCGAGACGACCAGCGCCAGCCCCCTGTTTAACGGCGGGGACGAAATCGGCCCAGCTTTGAGCTCGCAAGCTCTTTAATAACGGTTTATATTCGTCAAGCGGGTGCGCTGACAGATAAAAACCAACGGCGCTATGTTCACGTTGCAATTGCTCCGCCGCCATCCACGCGGGCGTTTGCGGAAGAATAACGCTATCGCCATCCCCGCCGCCGCCAAACAATTCGTCCTGCCCCACAGCCGCGTTATCTTCCGTACGTTGCGCAACGCCGATAATGCGATCCAGCCCGGCTAGCACCTTGGCTCTATTGGGCTCCAACGCGTCAAACGCCCCCGCGCAAATAAGATTTTCAAACGTTCGCCTGTTGACAACGCGCGGGCTCACCCTTTCTGCAAAGTCGCCAAGACTCTTAAACGGCCGGTCGCCGCGGACCTCGACAATATGCTCCACCGCCTGTTCGCCAACTCCCTTAATGGCGCCCATGGCGTAAATGATTTCATTCTCCGAAACATCGAAATGAACTTGCGAGCGATTGATTGAAGGCGGCGTGACCTTGATTCCCATGCGCCGAGCTTCCTGGCAGAAGTCGCTCAACTTATCCGTATTGCCAAGGTCCAGCGTCATGGACGCCGCCATGAACTCAACCGGATGGTTCGCCTTTAGCCAAGCCGTCTGATATGAAACCAGCGCATAGGCCGCCGCGTGAGACTTGTTGAAGCCGTAATTGGCGAATTTAGCGACGAGATCATAAATGTTTCCCGCTTGAGCGCGATCAACGCCCTGTTTTTCCGCCCCTTCGGTGAAACGCGCCCTTTGCTTTTCCATTTCCTCGGCGATTTTCTTACCCATCGCCCGACGCAGCAAATCCGCTTCGCCAAGAGAATAGCCCGACAGAACCTGCGCGATCTGCATCACCTGTTCCTGATAAACGATAATGCCGTTTGTCTCGCGCAGAATAGGCTCAAGCAAAGGATGCAAATAATCAGGATCCCTCTCCCCGTGTTTCACGGCGTTATAGATCGGGATATTATCCATGGGGCCGGGACGATAAAGAGCCACCAACGCAATGATATCCTCAAAGCGATCCGGCTTCATGCCGGCGATGGCGCGCCGCATTCCCTGACTTTCCAACTGAAAAACGCCAACCGTTTCACCCGCGGCCAACAATTGATAAGTCTTTTCGTCATCAATCGGCAGCTTGTCGATTTCGATATCGACGCCTTTGCGCGCCGCAAGTTTGACCGCCGTGTCGATCACCGTTAGCGTTTTCAACCCGAGAAAATCGAATTTGACCAAACCGGCCTGCTCAACCCATTTCATATTGAACTGGGCGACAGGCATATCCGAACGCGGATCGCGATAAAGCGGAACGAGCCGCTCAAGCGGACGGTCGCCGATCACCACGCCCGCCGCATGGGTGGAGGCGTGACGATAAAGACCTTCCAGCTTTTGCGCCATGGTCAACAAGCGGTCGACGATTTCTTCCTCGCGTTGCGCCTCTTGCAAACGCGGCTCCTCGCGAACCGCTTGCGCAAGCGTCACCTGCTGCCCGGGAACCGCCGGCACGAGTTTGGACAGACGGTCAACCTGTCCATAAGGCATTTGCAAAACGCGGCCAACATCGCGCAACACGGCTCGGGCTTGCAATGTTCCAAAAGTGATGATCTGCGCCACTTGCGCGCGACCGTATTTTTCCTGAACATATTTGATGACTTCTTCGCGCCTGTTTTGACAAAAATCGATATCGAAATCGGGCATCGAAACGCGTTCAGGGTTTAGAAACCGCTCAAACAGCAGCGCAAACCTCATGGGGTCCAAATCAGTAATCGTTAACGACCAGGCCACCAAAGAGCCCGCGCCCGAACCGCGGCCCGGCCCAACCGGAATCTCCTGCTTTTTGGCCCATTTAATAAAGTCGGCGACGATAAGAAAATACCCGGGAAACTTCATCCTCTCGATAATGCTAAGCTCAAACTCAAGCCGTTCCCAATAATCAGCCTCCTGCATCCCTGGAGCCAGACCGTGCACGTCCAGTCGCTGGCGCAGCCCCTCGCGCGCCTGACGCTTCAACTCGTCGCTTTCCGCCTGAACGGCGCCTTCCGGGTCATCGCCGTCGTCCAATTGCGCGTCGGGCGCCGTAAACCGGGGAAGAATGGGCGCATGTTTTAGAGGGCGAAAATGGCACCTGCGCGCGATCTGAACCGAATTTTCGCACGCCTCCGGCAAATCGCTAAACAGCTCGATCATTTCACTGCGGCTTTTAAAAAAATGCTCCGACGTCAACCGGCGCCGATCATCCTCAATCAGAACCCGGCCTTGCGATATGCAAATCAAAGCGTCATGGGCTTCGTAATCATCGCGCGCGGGGAAAAACGCTTCATTGGTGGCCACCAACGGCACGTCATGTTTATATGCAAGATCAAGGAAAACCGCTTCACAGGCGTCCTCACTCGGCAAACCATGACGCTGCAACTCAACATAAAGCCGGTCTTGGAAAATAGTCTTCAATGCAAGCAGACGTTCTTCGGCCTGCCCCCGATTCTCGGCCAGAGCGGCCTGTCCAACCGGACCACAAGCCCCTCCCGACAGAGCAATCAGGCCTTGATTTTTCTCAGCCAAAGCAGAGATCGAAACATGCGCCTCGGCGCTGGGATCCGTCTCAAGGAATGATCGGCTTACAAGCTCCATCAGGTTCTGATAGCCGGTCTCGTCGCATACAAGCAGGACGATCTGGCTAAGGTTCTCGGTCTCCCGCCTCACTTTGACCCCGCCGTCGCAGCAGTCAAGCAACAGCTGACAACCAATGATAGGCTGAACCCCTGCCCCCCATGCCTTTTCGGAGAACTCAAGCGCGCCAAAAAGATTGCCCGTGTCAGCCACCCCAAGAGCAGGCTGCTCATCAGCGATGGCCATATCGATAAGCTTGCCTAAAGGCAACGCGCCTTCAAGAAGCGAGTAGCCCGAATGAACCCTTAAATGGACAAAACCGACGTCCGACATTCAGCAGCTCTCCGTGCGTAGGACAATAGTTAGGTAGTCACCATCACTTCAATAAGGCCAAACGCCAAACGACGAAACCCACCCCACGATCAACGCCACGAGGAGTTGTGGACAGCTGAAAAAAGAACATTTATAGAACAGACAACAGAACGTCACTCCATACCAAGAGCGTCAAACTAAAAAGAACCACCGACCCAAAGGCCGCCACATCCCGCAAACAATCAAACATAGTCTCGCTCCTACGTATCGTTCCGATGACCCGTTTGATTATATTATGTTCACCTTTTGTTCTTTTCAAGAGCCAAATTCAACCGACGCCAGAAATGGTTAACGCATTGTTTAAAATAGATAACTTCTCTTAACCGTCCGTCGGACGGCGCTAAACTTTCAGGCGCAAATCAACAATTTTCCCATCCCGAAGCGTAACGCAACGATCCATTCTCGCCGCGAGCTCCATATTATGGGTCGCGAAAAGCCCCGCCACGCCCGAAGCGCGTACAAGGGTAGCAAGCGCCTCAAACACATAATTAGATGTCTTCGGATCGAGATTTCCAGTGGGTTCGTCCGCCAGCAAAATCTTTGGCGCATTGGCGACGGCGCGCGCAATTGCGACACGCTGCTGTTCTCCGCCCGACAACTCGGCCGGCCTGTGCCGCCCCCTGTCTTCAAGCTTCATATACGCAAGCAACTCGCGCGCCCGAGCCTCCGCCTCCCTGCGATTGAGGCCGCGGATCATCTGCGGCATGGCGATATTCTCAACGGCGGTAAACTCCGGAAGCAGATGATGAAACTGATAAACGAAGCCAACGCCAACGCGCCGCACGCTGGTCCGCTCATGATCGCTCATCTGGCCACAAGCCTTCTCCGCGACGAACACCTCGCCGCTGTCAGGTCGCTCCAACAAACCGGCGATATGCAGCAAGGTGGATTTACCAGCGCCAGAAGGCGCCACCAGCGCCACCAGCTCCCCCGGCATAAGCCGCAAATCAGCGCTTTTGAGGATCTCAAGTCGTTGAGAGCCTTCAGAGAACCCTCGCGACACCGCTTCTAATCTGAGTGATGGCGTCGTCGTCATTAAGCCCGCCTACGATTTGAACATTAACAAAAAAGAGAGTCTTCTCAATGTATTACATATTATTCATAACGCAGCGCTTCAACGGGATCCAGCCGCGCCGCACGCCATGCCGGATAAAGAGTGGCTGCGAGAGAAAGCGTCAGCGCCATCAAGACGACGGTCACAGTTTCGCCCGTATCCATATCCGCCGGCATCCGGCTCAGGAAATAAAGCTCAGGAGAAAACAGCTCCGTTCGCGTCAACCATGAAATCGCCTGACGGATAGTCTCGATATTCAGGCAAACCATAAAGCCAAGAGCAAAACCCGCAGCCGTCCCAACGGTGCCGATACTGGCGCCGGTAATCAAAAACACCCGCAAGATCGCGCCGCGCGTGGCCCCCATGGTTCTCAAGATCGCGATATCTCGGCCCTTGTCTTTCACCAGCATCGTCATGCCGGAAATTATGTTCAGCGCGGCCACAAGAACGATAAGCGTCAAAATCAGGAACATCACGTTGCGCTCCACCTCAAGAGCGGAAAAGAAGGTGACGTTTCGTTGGCGCCAATCCGTAACGAAAGCGGGCCGGCTCGCAGCCTGTTCAAGAACCGGGCGCAGTTCGCCAACCTCGTCAGGGTCGTCGATAAACACCTCAATGCCCGACGCCACCCCCTCCAGATTAAAATAGAGCTGAGCCTCAGTCAGCGGCATGAAAATAATCGTGCCGTCATACTCCGACATGCCGATCTCGAATATGGCGGACACAGGATAGGACTTCACGCGCGGGGTGACCCCCATGGGAGTGACGTTGCCGCGCGGAGAAACCACGGAAATCGCGTCGCCCACGGAAACGCCAAGCTTTTGCGCCATACGCATTCCAATCGCGACGCCCGCCCCCTCGTCAAACCCGTCAAGCGAGCCGGAGCGCACTGTTCCGGCGACCAAAGGCAGTTGATCCATTTCAACTTTACGCACGCCGCGCACCAATGCGCCAAAAGCTCCAGCTGGCCCAGAAACAAGCGCCTGACCTTCCACATATGGCATGGCGAAGCGAACGCCATCCACATTTTCCAACCGCGCCGAAACGGCGTCGAAATCATCCAAAGGGCTTTCGATGGGCTGCACAAGAAGATGCCCGTTAATTCCCAATATCTTGGACAGAAGCTCGCCGCGAAAACCATTCATGACGGCCATGACGATAATCAGAGTCGCCACGCCGAGCGTAATGCCAATGAATGAAAAACCGGCGATCACCGAAATGAAAGTTTCCCGCCGCCGAGACTTCAAATAGCGTCCGGCGAGCAGCCACTCGAATGCGGCGAATGGCCCAGTTCCTGTCACGTTATCGCTTGCGGTCTCGGCAGAGGTCATTCGTCGAACATCCTTTACAATTCGCCGTCACCGGTCGCCCGGTCGTCAAGAGCCCTCGTTACAAAAGCTCACTTTCGCCCCAGAACCCCGGACAATTCACTAATCAGCCTATCCACAGCCACCTGAGGAGAAACCATCTCTCTCTCGCCGGACGCGCGGTTTTTCAACTCCACCAACCCGTCTTTCAACCCACGTGGGCCAACCATCACCTGCCAAGGCAGACCAATCAGGTCCATGGCCGCGAATTTACCGCCGGCTCGAATATCGCGATCGTCAAAGAGAACTTCGACGCCAGCGTCCTGCAATTTTTTGTATATTTCATCGCAAGTGGCGTCTGTTTGCGCGTCGCCCGGTTTCAGGCTCAAAAGCCCCACATGGAACGGCGCCACGGACGCAGGCCAGATAATGCCGTCCTCGTCATGGTGCGCTTCGATCAACGCTCCCATTAATCTCGACACGCCAACGCCATAGGACCCCATATGCACAGGCGCCTCCGAACCGTCCGACAGCGTGACCTTGGCGTTCATGGCTTCAGAGTATTTTGTTCCGAAATAAAAGATATGCCCAACTTCAATGCCACGCGCGCATTGGCGTCGCTCTTCCGGCACGTTTTCATATACAGCGGCTTCATGCATCTCGTCGGTCGCTGCGTAAGGCGTCGTCCAAGACGTGACCACGTCGCTTAGATCAGAATCGAAATCCGTCGCTTCATCCGGGATAGGCAGATTGAGAATATCCGTATCCAGGAAAACCTCGCTCTCTCCGGTTGAAGCGAGAATAATGAATTCATGACTCATATCGCCGCCGATAGGCCCGGTGTCCGCACGCATGGGAATGGCTTGCAGCCCCAAGCGCTCAAAGGTGCGCAAATAGGCGACGAACATCCGGTTATAGGCGTGACGGGCGCTTTCCTTATCAATATCAAAGGAATAGGCGTCTTTCATCAGAAATTCTCGACCGCGCATGATACCAAAACGGGGTCGCACTTCATCGCGGAACTTCCATTGAATATGATAAAGGTTTAACGGCAAATCCTTGTAGGAGCGCACATAACCGCGGAAAATTTCCGTAATCATTTCCTCGTTAGTGGGCCCGAACAACATTTCGCGATCATGACGATCGGTGATGCGCAACATTTCCTTGCCATAAGCGTCATAGCGCCCACTTTCACGCCACAAATCCGCGGACTGAATGGTTGGCATCAAAAGCTGCACGGCGCCGGCGCGATTCTGTTCTTCCTCGACGATCCGCTCAATTTTGCGCAACACCCGCAGCCCCAACGGCAACCAAGCGTAAATACCAGCAGATTCCTGCCGTATCATTCCGGCGCGGAGCATAAGCCGATGCGAAACAATCTCGGCCTCTTTCGGGGTTTCCTTGAGGATCGGTAAAAAATAGCGTGAAAGACGCATTCGAAGCACTCGTCATGTTGCGCGGGAATCCGCGTTGAATTCAAAGCAGAGTCAAAGCGCATCAGCCAAGAAAACACAAGCCCCGCAGGAACAATAACACGCCTCACCCTCTATTGCGTTCAAATGACGGCGACGTAGCGCCGCATGAAACATTAAATATGCGCCGTTAAAATAGGTGCGCCTCATTTTTAAAGCCACTTCTCCACTTCTCATTACGCCGTAAAATTTCTTAAAAGAGAAACAGCTACAAAATAATAAGACATTGAAAAATATAGTCTTTTTATAACAAGCAAAAAAAATCATCACTTCTTGCACAAAAAGATGACAAGTGCATGTCGATAGGTTATTCTCGCACTCAATAAGAAACGGCTGAATTTGCCACGCAAAAACAGCCACATAATTATCAGTCGCGGTCTGAGTCTTGGGAGGAAGGTCCCTTCGGCGCGCCTTTAGGGTTGCAGCCCGTCAATAAATGCTCAAAGCAGCAATGACGATGAAGGGCAGAAACGCGGAACTTAGAAAAGCAAGGCTAATAGCCTTGCTTTTTTTTATGCGATTACCAACGCACGTCCCTTGTTAAGAGATAAATTATAGCCTCGTCCCTCTCAAATCCGCCGACCCTCAAAATCCGCCCAAATGGCTTAGGAGCAGAAGGACAGATTAGAGCGCCACTAGACAAAAAGCACAGCCTTAGCCGGGAATATATGAAGCGATTTCCTCGAAGGTCAGCCCGGAATAAACTTTGACCCAATAAAATGCGGCGAAAACGATCAAAGAAATCACTGTTGTTTGCAAGACCTTGCGTAAAAGCCTGGGGTTTTCTGGCGCCCCAGGCTCGGTGCCTGGGACGACCGTCCCGTGCTCCGCCTGAGATTTAACGCCAAAAGGCAAAACAACAAAAAGAACGATCCACCACAAAATGAAATAAATCGCCAAACCGCTCGTTAAAGACACGAAACTTCCTTACTAATGAGGTTAGAATTAGCTAAACGACGCGCCCGCCGCCACCATCATTCTCGAACGCCAGTCAAGCCTCTTCCAGCTCGATCAATGTTCCCATAAAGTCTTTTGGGTGCAGAAACAGAACCAACTTTCCATGGGCGCCAACCTTCGGCTCTCCCGCGCCCAAGACACGCGCGCCATCCGCCAAAAGCCTGTCTCTGGCGGCATATATATCATCCACCTCATAGCATACGTGATGCACGCCGCCATTCGGGTTGCGTTCAAGAAACGCGTTAATCGGCGAATCTTCGCCGTAAGGTTCGAGCAATTCAATCTTTGTGTTGGGAAGCTCGATAAAAACGACGGTCACGCCATGCTCGGCCTCCACCTGAGGCGCGCCCACTTGCGCGCCCAAGGTCGTTCGATAAACCTGCGCCGCCTTCGCCACGTCCGGCGTCGCGATGGCTACATGATTTAAACGGCCAATCATAACGTCTCCCCCCCTAAAAAATCACACCTTATGCACGATAACGCGAATGAGAGGCTTTTTGCCCCACGCCAAATGGACGGCGGAGCGCGCGCCGCGCCGCGCGGCTTCGCCCACGAGATCCACATCCTTGCGCCGCGCCTTCGGGATGCTTTCCACCGCGCCAATCACCGCGTCGATGATAATATCCTCAAAGTCCTCGCCGGTTAGATCCACATCCGGCAAACCGAAAGAAGCAACGTCCGGCTCGCCCAAAAGCGCGCCCTTCCCATCCAGCACAAGACTTACCACCGCAGCGCCAGCAAAGGAGAGTTTGCGCCGTTCGCCAACGCCGGTTTCATCCGGGTCCGCTAATAGGCGGCCATCTTTGACGGCAATGCCGACAGGAGCTTCGTCAAAAATATTCAAAGGCCCCGGAGATAGTCTCACCATTTCGCCGTTATGAGCCACAAGAACGTCTTTAATCCCTTGCGCGCGCGCAAATCGCGCGTGAGAGGTTAAATGCAGCGCTTCCCCATGAGCGGGCAACAAAGCCTTGGGTTTGAGGAGCTCATAGAGCTCCGCAAGCTCGCCTCGGCGCGGATGTCCGGACACATGAACCATTTCATCATGATCAGTGACAACCTCGACCCCTTCGTCCACCAAGGCGTTCACGATGGAGCCAACGGCCTTCTCATTCCCCGGAATTGTCCGGGAGGAAAAAATAACCATATCCCCCTTTGAGAGAGCGACGCTGCGATGATCTCCCGACGCCACCCTTGCAAGAGCCGCTCGCGCCTCCCCCTGACTCCCGGTAAGAAGCGCGACCACCTTGTCACGGGGCAGATAACCGTAGGCCTCTTCATCCAGAAACGGCGGTAAGCCGTCAAGATAGCCAAGTTCTTTCGCGACCTCGACAACGCGGCGCATGGACCTCCCCATCACCACCACTTCCCGTTCAACGGCTTGCGCCGCGAGGGCGACTGCACGAATACGCGCCACGTTGGAGGCGAACGTCGTGACGGCGATGCGCTTTTTCGCCCCCGCCATCACCTTGCGAAGACCTACGGCGACGTCGGCTTCGCTGGGGCTGCGTCCGTCCCTTATGGCGTTTGTGGAATCACACACAAGAACATCCACGCCCTCTTCGCCCAGTTCGGCCAAGCGCTTCAAATCAATCGGATTGCCAATTCCAGGCGTTCTGTCGATTTTCCAGTCGCCAGAATGAACAATCAGAGATCCTGGCGTACGGATCGCAAGCGCGCATGGCTCCGGAATGGAATGGGCCATGGCGATCATTTCAACGTCAAAGGGGCCGATTTTGACGCGATCGCCCTGATCAAGGATATTGACCGGAATCGGTTCAACGCCCCGTTCGCCCTCCACTTTCGCTTCAAGCAAACAAGCGGTGAACCGGGTCATGTAAAGCGGCGCGCGCAATTTCGGCCACAGATGAACCAATGCGCCATAATGATCCTCATGGGCGTGAGTGATCACGATCCCATCCAACCGATCAAGATGTTCTTCAATGAACTGAATGTCGGGAACAACGAGATCAATTCCGGGAAGCTCCGGCCCCGCAAACGTCACGCCGCAATCCACCATCAACCAACGACGGTCATTGGCGGGGCCATAGCCATATAGCCCCATATTCATTCCTATTTCGCCAAGCCCACCGAGCGGTACAAAAACGACCGCATCAGCGGTTGATAGTCCATTCACTTTCAAAACCCCTTACATCCCGTTGTATTAAACGCCATGGCGCCAACGGGTGATCAAAAAAACACGTCACCTGCCGAAATCAACTGTTCAATTCCATTCGCCCGCCGAAGACGAAGCCGTCCATCGTCAGCAAGCCCTTGAAATAGCCCAGACAGTTCCTGATCTGGCAAGCGCACGCGTATCGGCTTTCCAACGCCAACGGCGCGTTCAATCCATTCTTGACGCATTTCAGCAAATCTGAAATGTCGCCATTTCATCAAATTGCATTCAAAAGATTTCGCAAGCTGAGTAAACAGATGGTCCGCGTCAACACGCAAACCTTGCTGCATCAGGCTGGTGGTTGGATATTCCCCCAAATCCGGATGAGCGACGCAGTTCACTCCAAATCCACATACAATCAGGCGCGAATTAGAGTCGAACGTCTCCGCCTCTAATAAAATTCCAGAAATCTTTGAGCCGTCAATGAGAAGATCATTCGGCCATTTCAACTTCACTCTACCATAAATTCCGCTTGTTGCATCCACCGCTTCGGCCAACGACAGTGACGCAATCAACGGCAATTCGCCAATGCGATCCTGATGAGCGCTTTCTCGCCACACAAAGGAAGCAAAGAGGTTTCCACGCAAAGAAGACCAAGCTCTCCCCCGGCGCGCCCGACCTGCGGTCTGCTCACGCGCCACCACCCAGAGATTTCCTTCCGCACCCGAACGACCTGCGTCTAGAGCCGAGGCATTGGTGGAGCCAACAGTGTCATAGGCGAGAACGCGATGTGAGGGAGTTCCCTGAACGACGCGCTCTCGCCCATCAAATATTAAACTATTCAGAACAACGTCCCCGCGGCAGCGCTCGCCACTTCAACGATTGGCCCTGCGAACACCACAAAAAAGACGACGACCGCTCCACTCAGGCCAAGCACGATTTTCAACTCGGCGGGCATGGGCAAGAACGAATTACTCGGCTTGTCAAAGAACATCACCTTGATGACGCGCAAATAGTAATACGCGCCGACAACGGAAGCCACTAGACCGATAATCACCAACGGGTATAGCCCCATTTCAACGGCGGCGACAAATACGTACCACTTGGCGAAAAAGCCAATGAAAGGTGGAATGCCCGCCAATGAGAACAAAATCAGCGCGAAAATCATCGCCATCACTGGTTTCGTGCGTGAGAGCCCCGCCAGATCGGAAATATCCTCAACCATGCCTTCCTTGCGTCGCATGGACAGAATGCAGGCGAAGGCGCCAAGCGTCATCGCCAAATAGGCGATCAAATAGATGATAACGCCTTGAACGCCGGCCTGCGTGCCCGCCGCAAGCCCCACCAGCGCATACCCCATGTGACCAATCGACGAATAGGCCATCAGACGTTTGATATTGGTCTGGCCAATGGCGGCGAAAGCTCCCAGCGCCATTGAAGCGATTGAGATGAACACAAGTATTTGCTGCCAGTCATGGGTGATCGGTTGAAAGGCTTCGATCACAATTCGCGTCAACATGCCAAGCGCCGCGATTTTGGGAGCGGCGGCGAAAAACGCCGTCACCGGCGTCGGCGCGCCTTCATAAACGTCAGGCGTCCACATGTGGAAGGGAACCGCCGAAATCTTGAACGCCACGCCCGCAAGCAAGAAAACAAGGCCAAAGGTCAGACCAAGAGAACTGCCTTCGCTGGCGAGAAGCGCGGCGATTGCGCCAAAGCCGGTTTGTCCGGTGAAGCCATATACGAGCGACATGCCGTAAAGCAGCATCCCAGAGGACAGGGCGCCGAGAACGAAATACTTCAAGCCGGCTTCTGTGGAACGTGTGCTGTCGCGGTTGATGGAGGCGACGACGTAGAGCGCCAGCGACTGGAGCTCCAACCCGAGATAGACGGAGATCATGTCGTTGGCCGAAAGCATCAACAACATGCCGAGCGTCGCTAGAACGATCAGAATTGGATACTCAAATCTCTCAAAGTTCTGACTTCGAGCGTAAGCCACCGACATGGCGATGGCGAAGCCAGAGCCAATCAAAACCATGATTTTGAGAAGTCGAGAAAACCCGTCCAGCACGAATGCGCCAAAGAAGGTGACGCCTTCCTGCGGATTAAGAACCAGTATCAGACCGGCAACCGCTATAACCGCCACAGACATGCCGGTGACGACCGGCGTCGATTTTGATCCACCGAACACGCCAACCATCAAAAGCACAAGAGCGCCCACAGCCAGCAACAGTTCCGGTAACACCGGCATCAGGTCGGGAAGTTGAGTGAACTCAGCTTGCATGCTTTTGTCTCGCCTGGATCGAACTGTAGGAAGTCACTTTTCATTCCGTACAGAAATTAATCATCTCAATGAAATCGGACAGGCGAGGTTATACGCCTCGCCTCCCCGGCCCAACTAATGCGCCACCGCAATCGCGGTTTCGCGTCCCGCTTCAATAGCGGCTTGATAGTTATGTATCAAAGCCTGCACGGAAACCTCGGTCACATCAAACACCGGCGCCGGATAAAATCCGAAGAAGATGGTCAATATGATCATGGGCACTAAAATCACCCGCTCACGCAAGCTCGCGTCCATGATAGACTTCAGGCTTTCCTTCTCCAATGCTCCGAAAACGACGCGTCGGTAAAGATATAAAGCGTAAGCGGCCGAAAGAATTACGCCGGTGGCGGCGAAAAGAGCCACCCATGTATTGACTTCAAATACGCCCATCAGCGTCAAAAATTCACCAACGAAGCCACTTGTGCCAGGCAGGCCAACATTGGCCATAGTGAAGATCAAAAACGCTGTGGCGTAAAACGGCATGCGATTGACCAAACCGCCATAAGCCGCGATCTCACGCGTATGCATCCGATCGTAAATCACGCCAACGCAAAGGAACAACGCCGAGGAAACAATGCCGTGCGAAAGCATCTGGAAAATTCCACCCTGGATTCCTTGCGCGTTCATAGCGAAGATTCCCATCGTCACATAGCCCATATGCGCGACAGACGAATAAGCGATAAGCTTTTTCATATCCGACTGGGCGATAGCGACCAAGGACGTATAGATGATGGCCACCGCAGAAAGGGTGAACACCAAGGGCGCGAACATGTCGCTCGCCAAGGGGAACATTGGCAGCGAGAACCGCAGAAAGCCGTAGCCGCCCATTTTCAACAAGATGCCGGCGAGGATCACCGACCCGGCGGTTGGAGCTTCAACGTGCGCGTCAGGAAGCCAGGTGTGAACTGGCCACATGGGCATTTTCACCGCGAAACTGGCGAAAAATGCAAGCCACAACCATGTTTGCATGCCACTAGGGAAGGAATACTCCAGCAAGGTGGGGATGTCCGTCGTTCCAGCGCTCCAATACATGGTCATAATGGCGACCAACATCAGAACAGACCCAAGAAGGGTGTAAAGGAAGAACTTATAACTCGCATAAACTCTGCGAGGACCGCCCCACACGCCGATGATAAGAAACATCGGAATAAGGCCCGCCTCGAAGAATACGTAGAACACCATCAGATCCAACGCGCAGAACACGCCGATCATCAATGTTTCAAGCACAAGAAACGCGACCATATACTCTTTGACGCGATCCTGAATGCTTTCCCAACTGGCGAGAATGCAAAACGGCATCAGAAAAGTCGTCAAAATGACGAATAACATGGAAATTCCATCGACCCCAACCTTGTAATTGATGGAGCCGCCGAGCCATGCGGTCTGTTCGACGAACTGAAAATCCGCCGTAGTGTAGTCAAAGCCGCCCCAGATAAAGAGGGATACGACAAAGGTAAACACGGTGGTGATCAACGCCACGCGACGAATGTTCTTGCGCGCGACGTCGTCGTCTCCCCTCACCAGCAGGATGAACAACACGCCGATCAGTGGCAAAAAAGTCGTGATGGTAAGCAAAGGCCAATGGCTCATCAGTGCGATCCTCCACCGGCGAACATCGCCCAGGTGATCAATGCGGCGATCCCGATAAGCATCGCGAACGCATAGTGGTAAACATATCCGGTCTGTAGTCGAACAACCCATGCCGTGACGTTCTGGACGCGAGCGGCCACGCCGTTGGGGCCATAGCCGTCGATAATCATACCGTCGCCCTTCTTCCACAACTGACGCCCAATCCACATGGTCGGTCTGACGAAAATCGCATTATACAATTCGTCAAAGTACCATTTGTTCAGCAAGAATTTATACAGTCCTCCGTGCTGAGCTGCCAATTTACGCGGCATCTCAGGCGAGCGAATGTAAAACACCCAAGCAACGAACAATCCGCCCAGCATCGCCAAGAACGGAGCCAGCTTCACCCATCCGGGCACGCCGTGCATGTCATGTAAAACGTGATTATCAGGACCGGTGAACAACGAGTTCCTCCAGAACTCCGCATATCCATGATCAATGAACGCGCCTTTGAAAACCATCCCGGCGAACAAGGCGCCTACGGAAAGAATGATCAAGGGAACAGTCATGACCCAAGGAGATTCATGCACATGTTTCATGACGTCCACCGGCGCGCGAGGCTTGCCATGGAAGGTCATGAACGCAAGGCGCCAGGAATAGAAAGACGTCAGGGCTGCTGCGGCCACTGTGGCCCAGAAGGCGTACATGGCGAAAGCGTTATGCCCCACATATGTCGCCTCGATAATCGCGTCTTTTGAGACAAAGCCCGCGGTTCCAATCGGCGTGAAAGGCAGGCCGAACCCCGTGAGGGCGAGCGTCCCGATCATCATCGTCCAATAGGTGATCGGAATATGTTTTCGCAATCCACCCATCTTCCGCATGTCCTGTTCGTCGGAGACCGCATGAATGACGGAACCGGCGCAAAGGAACAACAACGCTTTAAAGAAGGCGTGTGTGAAGAGATGGAAAACCGCGACGCCATAAGCTCCCACGCCAAGCGCGGCGAACATATAGCCAAGCTGCGAACAGGTCGAATAGGCGATCACCCGTTTGATGTCATTTTGAACGCAGCCGATGGTGGCCGCGAAGAACGCCGTCGTCGCGCCCACAAGGGTGATGACGGTCAATGCGGTGTGTGACAACTCGAAAATCGGAGAAAGTCGGGCGACCATAAACACGCCCGCCGTCACCATTGTCGCGGCGTGGATCAAAGCCGAAACCGGAGTTGGACCTTCCATCGCGTCGGGAAGCCAAGTGTGCAGCAGGAACTGCGCCGACTTGCCCATAGCCCCGAGGAAAAGCAGCAAACACACTACGGTAATCGCGGTTTGAGGGTTGAGCTGATACCCGAGGAATGTCAGCACCGTCTCGTCCGGGCCGCCGACAAAGGCTTGAGCGTTGCCGAATATCGTTTCGTAATCAATCGACCCGAAGAGGAAGAATACGCCGAATATCCCAAGGATAAAACCAAAGTCGCCGACCCTGTTGACGACGAAAGCCTTCATCGCCGCCGCATTTGCGCTTGGTTTCTTGTACCAGAAACCAATTAGGAGATAGGAAGCGAGCCCCACCCCTTCCCAGCCGAAGAACATTTGCAGCAAATTGTCAGAAGTCACCAACGTCAACATGGCGAAAGTGAACAACGACAGATAAGCGAAGAAACGCGAGCGGTGCGGATCGTGGTGCATATAGCCGATTGAATAGACATGAACCAGCGAGGACACCGTGTTGACGACGACCAGCATGACAGCCGTCAACGTATCGACGCGAATAACCCAATCCACATCAAACGGGCCGGAGTTGATCCAGCGGAATATCGTGATGCGCGCAGTTTCCGCGTCGCCGAAACCGACGGAGAAAAAGGCGATCCAAGACAGTAAAGCCGCGATTATCAAGCACCCGGAGGTGAAATATTCACTGGCTTTATGACCGATAGCGCGGCCAAACAGGCCGGCGACGAGAAACCCAACGAGGGGGAGGAAGACGATTGCCGAATACATCCGCCGTCAACCTTTCATCATGTTGATGTCTTCCACAGCGATCGAGCCGCGGTTCCGGAAGAAGACGACGAGAATAGCCAACCCGATGGCCGCTTCAGCCGCCGCAACGGTCAGAATGAACAAAGCGAACACCTGCCCAACCAAGTCGCCCAAAAATGAAGAGAAGGCGATCAGGTTGATGTTGACAGCAAGCAGCAACAACTCGATCGACATCAATATGACGATCACGTTCTTCCTGTTCAAAAAGATGCCGAAAATCCCGATAGTAAACAGGATGGCCGCAACTGACAGGTAATGCGAAAGGCCGATTTCCATGGCTGCCTCGCCGTGCTCCCTCTTAGCAGTTCATTGAGAGACCGACCGCGCGCCGGCCTCTCGCGAAAATTCTAATCACTCAACGCGGATAACCGCGTTAAATTCCCTTGCCCGTTTCAACCTTGCGGACTTCAACGGACGTTTCTGGGGTTCTTGCAACTTGGTCGGAAATATTCTGACGTTTGACGCCATCCTTATGACGCAAGGTCAAAACAATCGCCCCGATCATCGCAACAAGCAGGATCAGACCCGCTAATTGGAAGAAATAGACGTAACGCGTGTAAAGAACGCTTCCAAGCGCTTGAATGTTGTTCACCTGATCCATAGCAGATAAGGGCATCGCCACATTCGTGGGCACGTCAGGCGAAATCACCCAGGCCCCAAGCCCCATGAGCAATTCGACAAGAAGAATGATTCCCACAAGGCCGCCAACTGGCAAATATTGCAGGAAACCTTGTCGCAACTCGACGAAATCGACGTCCAGCATCATGATAACGAAGAGGAACAACACCATCACCGCGCCGACGTAAACCACGACGAGAATGAGTGCGAGGAACTCCGCGCCAAGCAAGATGAACAATCCAGCCGCGTTGAAAAACGCCAGGATCAGAAAAAGGACTGAATGAACCGGATTACGCGATGCAATCACCATAAAGGCGGATGCGATCACCACACCGGCGAACAGATAGAAAAAGACGGCTTGCAGGACCATGTCTCGGATTTGCCCCCGTCGTCACTCGCGGCTATCCGACATTTGCTGATGTCGGATCAATTAAAAGAATCCGCTGGCTCAATAGACTGGCTGTCTCTTAGACCAGCGGCGCTCCCACGTCCACACCGCTCTCAACGATACGGGGCGTCCATGGCAATGTTACGTGCGATTTCTCGCTCCCAACGTTCACCATTGGCGAGCAATTTTTCTTTGCTGTAATAGAGTTCTTCACGAGTTTCCGTGGCGAACTCGAAGTTCGGGCCTTCCACAATGGCGTCCACTGGACAGGCTTCCTGACAAAATCCACAGTAAATGCATTTCACCATGTCAATGTCATATCGCGTCGTGCGGCGCGTGCCATCGTTGCGGCGCGGGCCGGCTTCGATCGTAATCGCCTGAGCAGGACAAATTGCCTCACATAATTTACAAGCAATACACCGCTCTTCCCCGTTCGGGTAGCGACGCAAAGCATGCTCGCCGCGAAACCGCGGACTAACCGGACCTTTTTCGAAAGGATAGTTAATCGTCGGTTTCGGTTTGAAGAAATACCGCATCGCCAAGAAAAAGGCGGATACGAACTCCTTCAGAAAGAGCGAATTGGCGGCCTGCGCTAGTCCCATGGCCTTAAGCCTCTCTCTCGTTTGTTTCAACTCACCAGCTGATGAGCCGCGAAATAACCAATCACCGGCATTCCCGCCATAGTGATCCCGAAAATCAACAGACGTAAAAATCTTTTACGCCGTTGTAAAAAACCAAAGCCGCCTTGCGTCTGCGTTTGTTTTTCGGCCGCCGCATCGAGAACGGCGACCAAGATTTTATAGTCTAGCCAACCGACATAGCCCCCAACCATGGCTCCTGTCACGCCGGCCAGCGAAAAATCAGGCACAAGCGGCTAACCTCAAGGCGCCCATCCCATGACCATCAGTACGGCGGCGACGATAAACACCATCGCCAACGACAGAGGCAGAAACACCTTCCATCCCAAACGCATCAACTGGTCGTAACGATAACGCGGCACCATCGCCTTCACCATGGCGAACATAAAGAACACCATCAGCGACTTGAGCAGGAACCACACAATTCCAGGAACCCAAGTGAAAGGAGCGATATCAAGCGGCGGCAACCACCCTCCCATGAACATGATCGTCATCAACGAACACATCAATGCGATAGAGACATACTCGCCCAGCATGAACATCATATATGGCGCCGAGCCATATTCGACCATAAAGCCGGCGACCAGCTCTGATTCAGCTTCAGCCAAATCGAATGGAGGTCGGTTGGTTTCCGCCAGCGCCGAAATGAAGAACACGACGAACATGGGGAACAACGGCAGCCAGTACCAATTGAGGAAACTGAGCCAAGGCAAGCCGATCGCGTTCGCCAAGCCGCTTTCTTGTGAGGTGACGATGCCGGACAGGTTCATCGTCCCAGCGCAAAGAAGAACAGTCACCACCACAAAGCCGATGGAGACCTCATAAGAGACCATCTGCGCGGCGGAGCGAAGCGCTGAAAGAAACGGATACTTGGAGTTGGAGGCCCACCCGCCGATGATCACTCCATAAACGCCCAGCGACGAAATCGCCAGAATATAAAGCAACCCCGCGTTAATATCCGCGATCACCCAGCCATCAGCGACGGGAACAACCGCCCAAGCGCCCAAAGCCAACGTCACCGTCACCAAAGGCGCAAGCAAAAAGAGGCCTTTATTGGATCCCGATGGAATGACGGGTTCTTTCAGAACAAACTTCAAAAGATCGGCAAAGGATTGCAATAATCCCCAGGGACCTACGACGTTCGGGCCGCGACGAATTTGCACCGCCGCCCAGATCTTACGATCCGCATAGAGAATATAAGCGATAATCACCAGAAGCACGACGAGCAAAAGCACGCTCTGGCCCAGCATGATCAGAAAAGGAAGGAGATAATCCATCCAGATGTCAGCCATATTGGCCCCCGTCCCTTATTCGGCTGCTTCAACTGCGCGGGCTTTGGCGAGAGCGGAGCATTCCGCCAAAGTCGCCGACGCACGTGCAATCGGATTGGTAAGATAGAAGTCGCTAACTGCGTTAGAGAAACCGCTCTTGTCCATATCACCGCCAAGTTTGGCGGCGGCGAAGACGCCCGTCACGTCAACGGGAGCCACCATATCGATCTCGCTCATATGCGGATATTCCGCATAAAGTTTCATTCGAAGCTCGCGAAGCGAATCAAATGGCAAGGGCGTACCGAGCGCCGCGGACAAGGCCCGCAAGATCGCCCAATCCTCCCGCGCGTCCCCGGGAGGGAAACCAGCGCGGTCGCCCATTTGAACGCGCCCTTCCATATTCACCCAGGTTCCGGATTTTTCCGTATAAGTCGCGCCCGGAAGGATAACGTCGGCGCGATGAGCGCCCCGATCCCCATGAGTTCCAATGTAAACTACCAAAGCGTCGCCAAAGGATGACATATCCAGCTCGTCGGCGCCTAAAAGGAAAACAACGTCAAGCTCGCCCTGAGCCGCGGCGTTTTGAATTTGCGCCACTGAAAAACCATCCTCGCCCGGCACGAAGCCCAGATCAAGGGCGCCCACACGGGAAGCCGCCGTATGCAACACGGAAAAACCATTCCAGTCGTCGCTCACAGCGCTGGTCTTCTCGGCCAATTGAGCGGCGGCCGACAAGATCGCGGAGCCGTCGGGGCGCATCAAAGCCCCCTGCCCGATAATGATCAACGGACGCTCCGCTTTCATCAGCACATCGGCGAAAGGATGCGAGCCTGCGAGAACGTCGCTCAAGGTCTCAGGCCCTGCGCCCAGATAGCTTGTCGGATAGGTCAGATCCGCAGCCTCGCCAATAACGCCCACGGGAAGCCCGTTCATACGCCAGCGCTTGCGAATACGCGCGTTCAGCACAGGCGATTCAAGCCGCGGATTGGATCCTATGAGCAATACGGCGTCGGCGTCTTCGATGCCCTCGGCGCCCGCGTTAAACAGATAAGAAGCCCGTCCGAGCGCCGGATCGAGAGCTGCCCCGTCCTGACGGCAATCCATATGGCTTGAGCCCAGAAGCCCCATCAACTGTTTCAGGGCGAAAACTTCTTCAACGCTGGCGAGGTCGCCTGCGATCGCCGCCGATTTCGCTCCCCCGCAAGCTTTAAGCCGTTCGGCCACCGTCGCAAAAGCCTCGGACCAGGACGCTGGTTTGAGCCGGCCATCATGATTCACGTAAGGCTGATCCAAACGCTGGGTTTTCAAACCGTCCCAGACATAGCGGCTCTTATCGGAAATCCACTCTTCGTTCACCGCATCGTTAATCCGCGGCATGATGCGCATAACTTCACGGCCGCGCGTGTCCACGCGAATGGCGGATCCGAGAGCGTCCATAACGTCGATGGTTTCGGTCTTTTTCAACTCCCATGGACGCGCGTGAAACTCATAAGGCTTATGGGTGAGCGCGCCAACCGGGCACAAATCAACCACATTCCCCTGCATTTCCGATGAAAGGGCGCCTTCGAGATAGGAGGTGATTTCCGCGTCTTCGCCCCGGCCGATAAGCCCAAGATCAGAAACGCCGCAAACTTCCGTCGTGAAGCGAACGCAGCGCGTGCAGTGAATGCAGCGCGTCATGATCGTCTTCACCAGAGGGCCGATATATTTGTCTTCGACGGCGCGCTTGTTCTCCGAATAGCGAGAAGCGTCGACGCCATAGGCCATCGCCTGATCCTGAAGGTCGCACTCGCCGCCTTGATCGCAAATCGGACAATCCAGCGGATGGTTGATCAGAAGGAACTCCATCACTCCTTCGCGCGCTTTTTTCACCATTGGCGTTTTGGTGAAAATTTCAGGAGCCTCGCCATTTGGCCCCGGGCGCAGGTCGCGCACGTTCATGGCGCAAGAAGCGGCTGGCTTTGGCGGCCCGCCCTTCACTTCAACCAGACACATGCGGCAATTGCCGGCGATCGACAACCGATCGTGAAAGCAAAAACGCGGCACTTCCGCGCCCGCCGCCTCACACGCCTGCAGCAGAGTATATTCGGCCGGGACTTCGACCTCATTTCCGTCGACGAAAACTTTCCGCAACGACATCGCTCAAGTCTCCCTACCGCTTATTCCGCCGCCGCCAACGGACGAACCCGCGGCTTGGCTGTGAATTCATCAATCCGCGCCTCGATAACAGGACGGAAATTCTTGATTAGCCCCTGAATAGGCCATGCGGCGGCGTCTCCAAGAGCGCAAATCGTGTGCCCTTCGACCTGTTTAGTCACCGCGAACAACATATCAATTTCTTCTTTCGAGGCGTTGCCCTTGGCCATGCGCT
This sequence comes from Stappiaceae bacterium, assembly GCA_048265185.1. Classification (GTDB taxonomy): domain Bacteria; phylum Pseudomonadota; class Alphaproteobacteria; order Rhizobiales; family Stappiaceae; genus JBLXBZ01. Next base: position 589,998 of record JBLXBZ010000001.1, read on the forward strand.
CCATCACCCGCCACATCCAACCGGTGCCTTCGCGGCACGGCGTGCACTGGCCGCAGCTTTCATGTTTATAGAAATAACTGAGCCGAGCGATGGCTTTGATGATGTCCGTGGATTTGTCCATGACAATCACGGCCGCAGTTCCAAGACCGGAGCCTTGCGCCTTGAGGCTGTCAAAATCCATTGGGCAATCAATTATATTTTCCGCCGTCACGCATGGAACGGAAGAACCGCCGGGAATAACGGCCAGCAGATTGTCCCAACCGCCACGAATCCCGCCGCAGTGCTTTTCGATGAGTTCACGGAATGAAACGCCCATTTCCTCTTCGAAGGTGGCCGGCTTGTTGACGTGACCAGACACGCAGAACAATTTCGTTCCCACGTTATTTGGCTTGCCAAGTCCAGAGAACCATGCGGCGCCGCGTCTCAGAATGGTTGGCGCGACCGCAATGGATTCAACGTTATTGACCGTTGTTGGACACCCGTAAAGCCCGACGTTCGCAGGGAACGGCGGCTTCAGGCGGGGCTGTCCCTTCTTGCCTTCAAGGCTTTCAAGAAGGGCGGTTTCTTCGCCGCAAATATAAGCGCCGGCGCCGTGATGCACATAAACGTCGAAATCATAGCCATGAACGTTGTTCTTGCCGATAAGACCTGCGTCATAGGCTTGATCGATCGCCGCCTGCAACCGCTCTCGCTCGCGAATGAACTCGCCGCGCACATAGATATAGGCGGCGATGGCGCCCATGGCGCAGCCTGCGATCAAACATCCCTCGATCAGATGATGCGGGTCATGACGCAGGATCTCGCGATCCTTACAAGTGCCTGGTTCGGACTCATCGGCGTTCACCACCAGATAAGCGGGACGACCATCGGATTCTTTCGGCATGAAGGACCATTTGAGGCCCGTCGGGAACCCTGCGCCGCCGCGGCCGCGCAATCCCGAAGCTTTCATCTGCTCGACGATCCAATCGCGTCCTTGGTCAATAATCGCCTTGGTGCCATCCCAAGACCCGCGTTGACGCGCGCCCTCCAAACCCCAGTCATGCAGACCGTAGATATTGGTGAAGATACGATCCTGATCTTTCAGCATCTCGTCGCCCCCACCTTATGTCTTGCTCGACGGCACGTCGCCCTTGGCGACGCGCTGCGAGAATTCGGTTTCACCGCCCTCAGCAAGAAGTTTTGCCTGTGGGATCCACTCTTCGCGATCAATCCGACCGCGAAACTTCAAATATCCGTCAATCCAGCTTTTGTTGTCTTCCGTCCAATTCGCAATCTGATCGAAATGAAAGACCCCTAGGTCGTTAAGCTGAGATTCAATTTTTGGTCCAACGCCTTTGATGCGTTTCAAATCGTCCTTGCCGCCATCGCGCGGCGCGTCGAGAACCACCGGCCGCTCTCCCTCTTGCGGTTCATCCGCCGCAGATTTCGTGGAGCGTGCGACCTCGACCTCGGCGCGGTCAGAGCTGTCGGGCTTCCCGACATTTTGATTGCTCGCCTTTGGCGTCGCCGCCTTGGCCTGGGCGCCCTTGTCACCCTCAAGCTTGGAGGCGGTAACTTTCTTGGCTGGCTCAGGCGCCTTCGTTGGCGCGTCGTTAGCCACTTTGGTCGCGTGCTCATTGATAACGCGAGCAACCGCCTCTTCCGCCGGCGTGGGGACGCCATTATAATCGTTACCGCCGCCATTGATCGACGGGCCAGCGAAAGCATGCGACGCCTGTTCCGCGCCTTTCACCACATGAGGAGCGGGATCCGCGCCTTTCGTGCTATCCTCGATTTCGTTCAGCGTCACGGCGCCGCCTTCCGGCGCGCCGAACCGGCGATCAACCTGAGGCCCCGGGGTCACTTCCCGCCCAGCCGCAATATCGTCCAACAAGCCTGCAAGGCTCTCAGGCGTCAGATCCTCATATGTGTCTTTGAAAATCTGAATCATGGGCGCGTTCACGCAAGCGCCAAGGCACTCGACTTCTTCCCATGAAAAATCGCCGTCTTCGGATAGCTCGTGAGCGTGAGCGGCGATCTTCGATTTGCACACCCGAACAAGATCTTCAGCGCCGCGCAACTGGCATGGCGTCGTGCCGCAAACTTGAACATGCGCCTTTTTCCCCACCGGCTGCAGCTGGAACATCGTATAGAATGTCGCAACTTCCAGAACGCGGATCTTGGGCATGCCAAGCATTTCAGCGACCACGCGAATCGCAGGCTCTGGAAGCCAGCCGTCATGTTGCTCTTGCGCACGCCAGAGCAATGGAATCACCGCAGACGCCTGACGTCCGGCGGGATAGCGATCTATAACCTTGCGCGCCCATTCAAGATTTTCCGCCGTGAAAGCGAAATCTTCGGGCTGCTCATGGTGAAGGCGACGTACGGACATTACCGGTCCACCTCTCCGAACACGATATCGAGCGAACCAAGAACCGCCGACACATCGGCCAGCATATGTCCTCGGCAAAGGAAATCCATGGCTTGCAAATGAGCAAAGCCAGGAGCTTTGATTTTACAGCGATAGGGCTTGTTGGACCCATCCGCCACCAGGTAAACGCCAAACTCGCCCTTAGGCGCTTCGACTGCGGCGTAAACCTCGCCTGCGGGCACATGATACCCTTCAGTGTAAAGCTTGAAATGATGGATTAACGCCTCCATCGACCGCTTCATCTCGCCGCGCTTCGGCGCCACGACCTTCCCGTCAAGAGACGAAATCGGCCCGCGTTCAATGGTGAGCTTTTCAAGGCATTGCTTCATAATTTTAACGGACTGGCGCATTTCCTCCATACGGATCAAATAGCGATCGTAACAATCGCCGTTTTTACCGATAGGAATATCGAAATCCAGCTCCGAATAGCATTCATAGGGTTGTGACTTACGCAAATCCCAAGGCGCGCCCGAGCCGCGCACCATGACGCCGGAAAAGCCCCACGCCCATGCTTCCTCCAGCTTGACCACCGCAATATCAACATTACGCTGTTTGAAAATGCGGTTTTCCGTCAAGAGACCTTCAATATCGTCCAAGGTCTGAAGGAAAGGATCGCAAAAGTCCCAAATGTCGTCCAAAAGGGCTTGCGGCAAATCTTGATGCAATCCGCCCGGGCGCACATAAGCCGCATGCATGCGCGCGCCGCAGGCCCGCTCATAAAAGACCATCAGCTGCTCGCGCGGCTCAAACCCCCAGAGCGGCGGCGTCAACGCGCCGACATCCATGGCTTGCGTGGTCACATTCAACAAATGCGACAAGATCCGGCCTATTTCCGAATAGAGAACCCGGATTAACTGGCCACGCTTTGGAACTTCGATATTTAGCAGCTTTTCAACGCCAAGCGCGAAAGCATGCTCCTGATTCATCGGAGCTACGTAATCAAGGCGATCAAAATAGGGCACCGCCTGAAGATAGGTCTTGTGCTCGATCAGTTTTTCAGTGCCGCGATGCAAGAGGCCGATATGCGGATCAACACGCGTGACGAGTTCGCCGTCAAGCTCCAGAACGAGACGCAAAACACCATGGGCCGCAGGATGCTGCGGACCGAAGTTAATATTGAAATTACGGACCTGAGCCTCAGCCATGTTGAGGTTCCTGTGTTGGCGCGAAAAGAGCGACGACTTCCGCGCCGGTCATTTTAGTTGTTTCATTTGCAAACGCGTAGTTGCCCGGCTTTTCATCGATAAATATCTCGCGCGTAAAACGGAACGCGCCCGGATCGTCAAAAGCGCTGACGGCCACACTCGTATGACTCCCATCACGCATACGCCAAAACAAAGACGTCCCGCAATTCGAGCAAAAAACCCGCTCTCCCCATTCCGAAGAAGCGTAGGACTTCAATACGGCCTCATCCTCGACTTTCACGCTTTCGCCGCAAGAAACCGCCAGATATGGACCACCGCTCCAGCGCCGACACATGCCGCAATGACACGCGCCCATCTCATCATTCTCAGGCGTTGCTGTGAAACGAACGGCGCCGCAAAGACAACCACCCGACATTGAGTTTGTCATCAGCTCTCTGCTCCTCAGTTCGTCTTGGCTTTTTCATCTCCGGGAAGCACATATTCAGCGCCCTCCCACGGAGAGAGAAAGTCAAAGTCACGGAATTCCTGGGTCAAGCGAACCGGCTCATAAACAACCCGTTTCTTTTCATCGTCGTAACGAACTTCGACATATCCTGTAAGCGGAAAATCTTTGCGCAGCGGAAAGCCGTCGAAACCGTAATCGGTCAGAATTCGGCGCAAATCGGGATGATCAGAAAACAGCACGCCATACATATCGTATGTTTCACGCTCGAACCAATCGGCGGCGGGAAAAACCCCTGACAAAGAAGGAACCGGCGTCTCTTCATCCGTCATCACTTTAACGCGGATACGAAGGTTCTGTTTCGGAGAAAGAAGATGATAGACAACATCGAACCGCCGCTCGCGCTCCGGCCAGTCAACGCCGCAAATATCTGTTATATTGACGAACTGACATCTGGCGTCATCACGCAAAAAACGCATGACAGTCGTTAGTGACGTAAGCCCAACACTGAGCGTCAATTCACCAAAAGCGACGTTACAGCTATCAACAGCGTCATTGAGCGACGCCTGAATATGCTCGCCCAGTTCCAAGAGCGTGTCGTCCATAAGTCCTTGCCCCATCCATTTGGTCCCGCTACGTCCGGGCCCTCATGAAGAGCGCTGAGCCAATCTCAGCGTCCAATTGCATTCAACATTCCCACTCAACGTTCAATCGTACCCACGCGTCGGATTTTCTTCTGCAAAAGCAACACGCCATAAAGAAGAGCTTCCGCCGTTGGCGGGCATCCGGGAACATAGATATCCACGGGAACGACCCGGTCGCATCCACGAACAACGGAGTAAGAATAGTGATAATAACCGCCGCCGTTCGCGCAAGATCCCATTGAGATCACATAGCGGGGCTCCGGCATCTGATCGTAAACCTTGCGAAGCGCCGGCGCCATTTTATTGGTCAACGTGCCCGCCACGATCATCACGTCGGATTGACGCGGGGAAGCGCGCGGCGCAAAGCCGAATCGCTCCGCGTCATACCGCGGCATGGACATTTGCATCATCTCCACCGCGCAGCACGCCAGACCAAACGTCATCCACATCAGCGAGCCGGTGCGCGCCCATTGAATGAGATTGTCGGTCGCTGTGACGACGAATCCTTTATCGGCCAATTCATCGTTCATTTGCAGAAAGAAAGGATCATCCGCGCCGATGGGCTTCCCAGTATTGGGGTCGATGATCCCTTTCGGCTGCTGGGCGATGAGCGGCTGCTGCGTCGTCAATCCCATTCCAGCGCTCCTTTTTTCCACTCGTAAACGAACCCGATCGTTAAAACGCCCAAAAACACCATCATTGAGCCAAAACCATACCACCCCAGAGAGCCGAATGAGATCGCCCAAGGAAACAGAAACGCTATTTCAAGATCAAAGATGATGAAGAGGATCGACACGAGATAGAACCGCACGTCGAATTTCATGCGCGCATCGTCAAATGCGTTGAAGCCGCACTCATACGCCGAGAGCTTTTCAGAATCGGGGCTCTTGAAAGCCAGTAAAAAGGGCGACACGAGAAGCGCCAGCCCGATCACCAGCGACACGCCGATGAAAACGATGATTGGGACATAGTCCCTGAGAATATCTTCCATGCTCAAACGCGTCCTTGCACATGGACCAAAAAGGTGGGCCGCTGATCAATACGCCATAGCTTAGTTTGCTTATATCAGGCTGGCGGTTAAAACTGGATGACTATCTTCCCTCAAGATAGTCAGTTTTATATCAACATGCCGTCGCCACGCATCATCACTTTGGCGTAAAGTAGATCGCTGCATTGCGAAGGCACGATTAGACCACGCACTACGTCAACGCAAGTCCCTGACCAATGATATCGATTGATTAATTCAGCGCAAGACGATCGCGTGAATGAATTTTAAGCGCCGGTCGCGTATCCCGCCATTACTGAATTCGAGCGTTTTTGCGAAAAACATCGCAGGAAAAAACGTCAGTTATCATTAATCCGCCAGCGCGCCGGAACTCAAAAGAACGAAAAAAATGAAGCGTCGCCATTCTTTCGACAAGATAACCTAGTCTGCGGCAAATTTACGCATCGCGCCGCATCGCCTTGCAGGCGCGAGCTACAACTCAGGTGGTTTATGAATAACAAGACCTTAAGCGCGCACGCGGCCCCGTCAAATTCATGACGGAGCCGATGCGAGTAATTGATTTTTGAAATCAACTGCCTATTTTGCGAATGGCGCGAGTGACGGGACTCGAACCCGCGACCTCCGGCGTGACAGGCCGGCACTCTAACCAACTGAGCTACACCCGCTCACCTATTCGCAAATTGCGCCATTTTTAGCGATGGCCGAAACCGTCGTTTTAAAATGGCGCGAGTGACGGGACTCGAACCCGCGACCTCCGGCGTGACAGGCCGGCACTCTAACCAACTGAGCTACACCCGCTTCCGAGCGGCGCTGCGCCGTTCGAAGTGACGCTGATCTACGGCGCTATGAAACGTAAGTCAAGCGCTCCAGACGACCCACGACGCCTTTTTCGTCTACAAAGCGCTTATTGCCCTATTTTTTTCATTATCCCCATCTCAGATACGGCAACGCTTGTGGAAAAACCCTTACCTAAAAAACGCCGTCAAAGTTATCATGGCCTTTCGGTCACTCATAAAATACATAAATACCGCGATAGAACGCATCGACATTCAAACCTTGCATCGGTACATTTTGGCGCATGACAGCCCCCCCCTTTTTTCGCCCCCCTGCGCCCACGCCCAGATCCCGTCTAACGACGCTGTTGAAACTGGCCGTCTTGCGAGAGCGCAACATTCTTCAAATGCTCCCGAAACAAGCCTACACCCTGCATATGTCATCGGTTTCTTTCGGAAAACGGCCGATTTACATCGTGAACCATCCTGAGACCATTCGGGAGATAATGGTCAAAAAAGTCGCTAATTACCCTAAAAGTGATTTAATGGTTGGCGCGCTCAAACCACTTGTGGGCGACGGCATATTCATTTCCGGCGGCGAAAAATGGGTGCGTCAGCGGCGTATGATCGACCCGGCGTTCGCACACATGCGCATCAGAGCGGCCTTTCAGGCGATGATCGAAGCGACTGATGATTTTGAAAACCACTTTGACGAACTTTCCGCAAGCGGCGCTCCGGTTTCCATTGAAGAGGAAATGAGTCATCTCACGGCGGATATCGTGTTTCGCACGATGTTTTCCCAACCGATAGAGAGCGAAGCCGCCCGCAGCGTCTTTCGCGCGTTCGCAACCTATCAAAATTCCGTCGCACAGGTGGAGACTCGCCACATACTTCATTCCCGCCCCTGGCAGGACATCGCCCAGCCGCCGGAGGTCCTGAAAATGTGCGACCATATCCGCGAAAGCTTCGGCGGATTGATCGACAAGCGGCTGGAAGATCGCGACACAGATTTCAACGACATTGTCGCCGACCTCATAACGGCCAAGGATAACGAATCTGGCGAATCATTCAGCCGCGAAGAGCTGATTGACCAGATCGCCGTATTTTTTTTGGCGGGTCATGAAACGACCGCCAGCGTTCTAACATGGGCGCTATTCATACTTTCTCAACAGCCTCATATTGTTCGACGAATGCGTGAGGAAGTGGACCGGGTGGCCGGCGATGGTCCGGTCACCTTTGAACATACGCGCGCCATGACGCTGGTCCGCGACGTTTTCCGCGAAACCATGCGGCTTTATCCTCCGGTTTCATTCATAACGCGCATCGCCAATGATGACGACAAGCTGCGATCCTACAACATCGCAAAAGGCACGATGATGGTGATTTCACCTTGGCTGATTCACCGTCACAAGCATTTTTGGAAAAACCCCGAATATTTTGACCCGGACCGATTCTCCGCTGAGCGCGAGAAAGAGATCATGCCCGGAAGCTATCTTCCATTCGGATTGGGGCCGCGGGTGTGCACGGGCGCCTCATTCGCGACGGCGGAGAGCACGCTTATTCTTGCGCGCCTTATACGCCGCTACGACTTCGAAACACTCTCTCCCGAGCGCGTCCACCCCACAGCGAAACTCACCACGCGCCCGGTGAAAAGCATCTATTGCCGAATTTCTCGCAAATAGCCCCTCCAGGACCGCCTCTCTTTTGCGGCCGCCACATATCGCGTCAATTTTCGTGTATCATCCGGGCGAAGGTACGAAACTAGTCAGAGATGAAGGCAAATGCAGCACGGTGGAGATCTGGGCGACGCGATCGCTTCTTATGGAGGCGAAGAAAGTGACTGGATCGATCTTTCGACCGGAATCAATCCTCGCCCTTGGCCTTGGCGCGAAGCCCTGAGCGACGATATATGGCGCGTTTTACCGAGCAGGAAAGCATTAGCGGAACTCCTTGACGCCGCCCGCAAGACTTACAACGTCCCCAAATCTCTCGCTATAACGGCCGCAGCGGGAACTGAAGCTCTGATCGCCCGGCTCCCGTCTATCCTTCCCAACGGCGACGTGGCGATTCTCTCGCCCACCTATTCCAGTCATGAAACCCATTGGCGTCGTAGCGGGCGGCGCGTCACTCCCGTTGGAAGCCTGCAAAGCGCCGAATTTGAAGCCGCCCGGGGCGAGGCCTCGATCATACTCCTCGTCAACCCGAACAATCCGGACGGGCGCACGCGCCAGCCCCAGCGACTGATAGAACTGGCGCGCACCCTCGCCCACAAGAACGGTTTTCTCATCATAGATGAAGCTTTCGCCGATGTGACGCCTGAAATCAGCATCTTGCCGCATCTTGCGCATGCGCCGGAGCTGCCTGTAATCGTGCTGCGTTCATTTGGAAAGTTTTACGGTCTCGCGGGGCTGCGACTCGGCTTTGCGATCGGCTCGGAGAAAGTTACGTCCCTTTTGGCGGCGGACTTCGGCGGCTGGTCAATCTCCGGCCCGGCGCTCGCCATTGGCGCGCAAGCGCTGCGCGACGAGGACTGGCGAAACATGACGCGCCAGCGCCTGCGGGACGACGCCGCGAAACTCGACGACGTAATCCGCAAGGCTGGCGTGAATGTGCTGGGAGGGACTGACCTCTTTCGCTTGCTTCGCTGTGAAAACGCGGCCCAATTGCATCGGCATTTAGCGCAAAAGCGAATCTGGACTCGTTTTTTTGACTTCGATCCGACGATAATACGCTTAGGGCTGCCCGCAAATAACGCGGAACTGGCGGCGGTCGCGGCGGCGCTCGAATCGCTCAGCCCATCCCCTTAAGACCATAGGGCTAAGCCGATGTTGCTTTTTTCCGACACATTGCTGTTTCTCATCGGCGCGCTCGTTCTTGACGCTTTTATTGGTGATCCAGACAGAATCTGGCGCCGAATTCCGCATCCTGTGGTTTTTTTTGGCAAAGTCATTTCAATTGCAGATCAAGATTTCAACTCGCCTCGCACGCCCCCCAACGGCCGCGCTATTCGTGGATTGACCTTTCTCGCAAGCCTTGCTCTGGGCGCTTTCTTGCTTGGTTTGCTTATGGAGGCGATTTTTCGCCTGCTTCCTTATGGCGAATTTGGAACAATTCTGGTTGCGGCGATTTTTCTCGCGCAAAACAGCCTCTACAGACATGTGGCGGCGGTTCGCGCCGGCTTTCTGCGCAATGGTTTGCAGGGCGGGCGCGAAGCTGTGGCGATGATTGTGGGGAGAAACACGCGCCTTCTAGACGAATCAGGTGTTTCACGCGCTGCGATAGAATCTGGCGCCGAAAATTTTTCCGACGGCGTCGTCGCCCCCGCGTTCTGGTTCGCTCTTCTCGGTCTGCCGGGGCTGCTTGTCTATAAGGCGGTAAATACGGCTGATTCAATGATTGGACACAAAACTGAAAAACACCAAGCCTTTGGCTGGGCGTCGGCGCGTTTTGACGATTTGATCAATCTTCCGGCGTCCCGTATCGCCGGCGTCCTGATCGCGCTCAGCGCCCCTATTTGCGGTGGGTCTATCGTCCACAGTTTCAAAGTCATGATGCGTGACAGTCGTTTGCACCGTTCTCCCAACGCCGGATGGCCGGAAGCCGCCATGGCGGCCAATCTGGGCGTCGCCCTCTCCGGTCCGCGACAATATTCCGGCTATAGCGTTGACGATCCATGGATCAATCCAGATGGCCGCAGGGAGATCGTGATTGACGACATAAGCCGGTCCCTGCGCGTCATGGCGTGCGCATGGGGCGTGTTTGTTTTCCTCATCGCTCTAGCTGAGACGGCGTTTCTACTCGCTTGAAAAGCGCTAAGATTGATTCGCTATTTTTAACAAGAGTTCAATATCGAGCGCTCGCTCAAGATGGCTTGCCAGCTCCTCAAGGGTTTGATCCACCAAAGTTTGATAGTTCAATGACGACCCCGCCCCCAATTCTTTCAAAAAGGCCCGACGGAAACCATCCGCGGCGAAGAGGCCGTGCACATAAGTTCCCAACGCCCGCCCATTTAGCGAACAGGCGCCGTCCTCATGCGCCGCGCCGCCTTCAAAAGAAATTTCGCAGAAAGGCCGCGCCAAATCAGTTCCCCGCGTGCGCCCTATGTGAATTTCATAACCTCGAATCATTTCGCCAAAGCGCTTATCTTCGCCTTGCACCTCAACAACCCGTTTTTCGGACGTAAGAGTGGTTTCAACGTCCAGATAACCAAGCCCTTGAACAGATCCCGCCGGCCCTTCGATTCCCTCCGGATCATGAATCTCTCGCCCGAGCATCTGAAACCCGCCGCAAACGCCTAAAACCTGACCGCCCCGGCGCATATGTCCAGCAAGGTCCACTTCCCAACCTTGAGCGCAAAAAAAGGCCAGATCCCCTATTGTGGATTTCGTGCCCGGCAACAAGACCAAATCCGCGTCCCCCGGCAAAGGCTGGCCCGGCTCCACAAGCTCAAGGGTCACCTCCGGCTCCATTCGCAACGGGTCTAGGTCATCGAAATTCGCTATGCGGCTGATCACCGGAACGGCGATTTTTACTCGCCCTGCGTTGGCGCCCGCGCCGCTCGCCAGATCCATAGCGTCTTCCGCAGGCAGCTTCGAAGCGTTTTGAAACCATGGAATGACGCCAAGCGACGGCCAGCCGGTTCGCGCCGCGATCTCCCTCTCTCCCTCGACGAACAAACTGGCGTCGCCGCGAAACCTGTTGATGAAAAATCCCTTGATGCGGGCCCGCTCCTCCGGCTCCAACACCGAGTGGGTTCCCACCAGAGAAGCGATGACGCCGCCCCGGTCGATGTCGCCGCACAAAATTACAGGCAGGTCAGCCGCTTCGGCGAAGCCCATATTAGCGATGTCGCCAGCGCGTAAATTAATTTCCGCAGGACTTCCCGCGCCTTCAACCAGCACAAGGTCCGCATTCGATGAAACAGATGAAAAACTCTCCATAACCATTGGAAGGAGTTCATATTTTTTCGATCCATACTCCTTGGCCTTCATGGCTCCGAATCGCCGCCCTTGCACAATTACCTGTGCGCCAACGTCTGTCTCTGGCTTAAGGAGAATCGGGTTCATATGCACCGACAAAGGCGCCCGCGCCGCAAGAGCTTGCAAAGCCTGAGCCCGGCCTATTTCCCCGCCATTTTCCGCCACTGCGGCGTTATTAGACATATTTTGCGGTTTGAAGGGCGCGACCTTAAGACCCCGATTCGAGAAAAGTCGACAAAGCCCTGCAACAACGAGGCTTTTTCCAACATTAGAACCAGTTCCCTGAACCATCAAAGCCGGCGAGCGTCGTTTCGACATGTCAGCCTTCCTCCGTCGAATTCGCTCGATCCTCCCGCTCCGTCCCATAGGGACGAAATTCATCAGGGATCGGCAAATTCACCAGATGAAACTCAAGCAACAGGCGGATCGTCGGACGAAAGGCGAAAAACAACGAGCCAATAACGAAAAGCCACGTTCCAGCGTAAATATAATCGTCATAGAAAAATAAAACGCTCCCGGCGACGAAGCAAAGAGCGGCGCAGAATTCAATTACCGTTCGGATTATTTCATAGGAACGAACGATCTCGGCGTGATTCTTGGTATGAAGGCGATTGCGGCTATCAAATATTTTCAAAACGTCCGCCCCTCCCTTGCTAAGGCGAGCCTTCAGAACTCAATGCCTTCTTGCGGTTTCACGCCCGAACGGAACGGATGTTTGACCTGCTCCATTTCCGTCACCAAATCAGCAATTTCGATCAGTTCATCTTTGGCGTTACGCCCTGTGACGACCACGTGAACGTTCTCGGGCTTTTCATTTTGCAAAAATTCAACGACTTCCGCGATTGGCAAATAATCATAACGTAGAACGATGTTCAGCTCATCGCAAAGCACCAGACGGTTCTCGCCAGAGCGGATCAATTCTTTCGCCGCGTCCCATGCTGCCCGCGCCGCGTCAATATCTCTCTGACGGTCCTGCGTCTCCCAAGTGAAGCCCTCGCCCATACGTTTTATGGTCACCAGATCAGAAAAACGATCGAGCGCCATTCGTTCGCCGGTTTCGATTCGCCCTTTGACAAATTGCACCACCGCCACTTTATGCCCATGGCCAAGTGAGCGAAAAACCATGCCAAAACCGGCGGTTGACTTGCCCTTTCCCTTGCCCGTGTGGACGATCAACAGCCCCTTTTCAATGGTTTTCGTCGCCATTATTTTATCGCGGGCGGCTTTTTTCTTTCTCATTTTATCCGCGTGACGAGCGTTCAGCTCCTCCTCGGTCATCTCCGCTTTCCGGTCACTCATCTTGCATGGCTCCTGTGTTCAAGGCCTTTAAAAAATCATGGACGCTGTTTTTACGCGGCCTCCAGATATCGCGATCAATCGCTTCGCAAAACCGTTCGACAATCTCACGTAACGCAGCCGGATTGGAGTTTTCCAAGAACCCGCGCACCTCGTCATTTTCCAGATAAGCGGCCAACAGCTGATCGAAGTGATGATCCTTCACCGCTCGGGTCGTGGCCGCGAAAGCAAAGAGATAATCCACCGTCGCCGCAATCTCAAAAGCGCCTTTATAACCATGGCGCATAACGCCGGCTATCCACTTCGGATTGCCGGCCCGCGCACGCACCACGCGGCCGATTTCCTCTTCCAGAGTTCGAATAACCGGGCGTTCCGGGCGTGAATGGTCGTTATGATAAACCTGCGGCGCGCTTCCTCTCAAACTCTCGACAGTTGCGGCCAGCCCTCCCTCAAACTGATAATAGTCGTCAGAATCAAGCAAATCATGTTCTCGATTGTCTTGATTATGGACAACCGCATCGACTTTTCTCAACCGCGTCTCCAGCCCGTCGCGCGCCTGCTCGCCTTGCGCTCCCGCGCCGTAGGCATAGCTTCCCCAAGTGAGAAACGCGTCAGCGAAATCAGACCTGTCATTCCAAATTTTCTCGTCAATCAACGCTTGCAGACCTGCGCCATAAGCACCGGGACGCGAACCGAAAACTCTAAACGCCGAACGGCGAAAGGCCTCCTCCTCCAAGGCGCCTTGAGTAATCATCTCCTCCGCCTCACGCCGCACCCGTGCGCTTAAAGGGTTGGCGCTCTCAGGCTCGTCCAGTTGGGAAATTTTCAGCACCGCCGATTGAAATAGGTCCATCTGATGAGGAAACGCATCGCGGAAAAACCCGGAAACCCGCAAAGTCACATCGACCCGTGGCCGCTTCAACTCCGACAGGCTGAGAATCTCAAACCCCGTCACCCGGCCAGAGTTTCCCTCCCAGCGGGGGCGCGCTCCAATGAGAGCCAAGGCTTGCGCGATATCATCGCCGCCGGTGCGCATGTTGGCCGTCCCCCAACAGGTCAGCACGATGGCCTCAGGATAAACGCCTTCATCTTGAAAATGTCGCTCAAGCAATCGTTCCGCGCTTAAGGAGCCGATACGCCATGAAACCTGTGTTGGAACCGCCCGCACGTCCACGGAATAAAAGTTTCTTCCGGTGGGCAAAACGTCCGGGCGGCCTCTCGTCGGCGCGCCGGATGGACCAGGAGGCACGAACCCGCCATTCAAGCCGGTTAAGACGGCGTCGATTTCCGCCGCGCCGCTTTTGATGACGGCGGGACGGAGCCTGTTGTTGATTTCCGCAAGAACCGCCATCGTTGCATGGAACGATTGGGGCGGCGCCAAATCCCCGGCCACGAGGCTTTGAGCGTAAATCTCAAGCCGCTCCACCGCGTCGCCGTTGCTGCGCCATGCGGCCGTGGTAAGCCCCGTCAAAACTTCAGGCCGAGAATACGCCCAAGGAGCGGCGAAATCGCACTCCAGCGGATCAAACTCCCCCCATTCGAAATCATCTGCGAGCGCCCGCAACAAACTGGCGTCTTTCGCTTCTCCTCCGCGCGGCGTACGCGCCAGCGCAACCAGCAGATCCGTAAGTTGCTCCCCTTGCGGCGCGCTCCCTAAAATATGCAAGCCATCGCGAATCTGCAGTTCTTTCAAGTCGCACAAATGAGCGTCGATACGCGCAAGTCGCGTCATCTCATCCATATCGGCGCTGAGGCCCACGTCCAGATCAAGCCCTTCGCGTGCGGAAAGGTCGAGGATGTCGCGAGTCAGCGCGGCGGTGCGGCGCGGATCAACCCCAGCGGCGAGATAATACTCATCCAGCAAAGTTTCCAACTGACCGGCAACGCCATAGCTTTCCGCCCGCGTCATTGGCGGGGTCAGGTGATCGACGATAACGGCTGACGTGCGCCGTTTGGCCTGCGCGCCTTCGCCCGGATCATTGACGATGAAGGGATATATATTAGGAACAGGCCCGAGAATCGCTTCGGGAAAGCAAGCTTGAGAGAGCGCCAACGCCTTGCCCGGCAGCCATTCCAGATTGCCATGTTTGCCCAGATGCACGAACGCGTTGACGCGAAAAACTTCCCGCAACCAAATGTAGAACGCGAAATAATGATGCGGCGGAGCGAGATCCGGATCGTGGTAGGTTTCCTTCGGATCAATGTTATAGCCGCGCGCTGGCTGGACGCCGACAACGACGTTACCGAATCGATGAACAGCCAGTTGAAACGCCCCCGCCTCCACATGCGGGTCATTTTCAGGCGCGCCCCAACGGCTTATGACTTTCGCGCGCGTCTCTTCCGGCAAAGTTTGAAAGTGCGCGTCATAAGCCTCAAGCGTCAAGGCTTCAGTCGTGATCCGCTCACCTCGCCCCTCCAACGCATTGGTCACGCCGCCCATGAGCAACGTCATCAGCCCAGAGGCGTTTTCCGGCGCGTCGGACACCTCGTATCCGTCAAGCTTCATCGCCTGCAGCAGCGCCGCGCAAGAAGCTGGCGTATCCAGCCCCACGCCATTGGCCAGCCGGCCATCCTTATTAGGGTAATTCGCCAGAATCAGCGCCGCGCGCTTATCTCGATTCGGCATGGCCGCCAAAGCGGCCCACCGCGCCGCCAGGGCCGCGACAAACTCCACTCTGTCCGGCTTGGGAACAAAGCGCATGGGCGCCGCCTGAATGGTTTCGTCAAACGCGCACTGCTCCTTGAAGGAGACGGCCCGCGCCAAAATCCGGCCGTCCACTTCCGGCAACACCACATGCATGGCCAAGTCACGGGCGCCCAGCCCCTGATCGCTTTCGCGCCAGCCTTCTTCGCTGGAAGAGGAAAACACCATTTGCAATACAGGCGCGCCCCATCGATCCAGAATCGTCGGTCGATGTTCCTCGCCAGCTTTCGACAAGGCGAATGCGGTGGCGTTGAGAACGACGGCTGGCGGCTTTTCGCTAAACAAAGTTTCAACCACCGCGCGGCACTCGGGGTCTTTCAGCGAAGCGACGAAAACCGGGACCGCGTTCAAGCCTCGCCGCTGCACCCCGTCGATAACCGCATCAACCGGCGCCGTCTGTCCGCTTTGCACCAGCGCCCGGTAAAACACCACCGCCGCTCGAGGTCGATCCGCCTGCGGCCATGTGCTTTCAAGATCCGAAAGCCCCGCATCCCGGCGCCCGGGAAGATAAATTCCAGCTCTTGGCAATGGACGCGGCGGAGCTGGCGCCTCCCCCTTTCCCAAAATATGGGCCGCGTATCTCAGCGCGTTGCCGATATTTCCCGCGCCCCCCTCAACGCAATAACGCCAGAGCTGTTTGGCCACCTCGACATCGACCGTTGAATATCCTTCCAGCCCCTCGTCCCAGCGATCATCCCCCGGCGTCACGGCGAGAAGCACCCCATACCCCCGCGCCGCCTCCACAAGCCGTTCAAGACCATAAGGCCAATACCCCACGCCGCCCAAAAGACGCAGCAGCACAAGCTTGGAGCCCTGAACCGTCTGATCCACATAGGTGTCGACCGAGAACGGATGCGCCAGAGACATCAGATTCGCCAATCTCAGCGTGACGTCTCCCCCCTCTTTCGTGGCGTGGAGATGTTTCGCCGCGTCCGCGAAAGCGGATATCTCAGTGTCCGCCGCACTCAGCACGATGATATCCGCAGGAGATTGTCCCAGATCAATCGCGTCGTCGCCACCGTCAATCCGCCCTGATGGCCTCGCCAGAATATGCATCGCCTAGGCGCCCGCCTCATCGCCTAACAGTTTGCGAACCGCCTCGACGTCGAATCCTTTCAAACCAATCACCACCAGATTTCCCGGCGAACGCGCTTCGCGGGCGAACCATGTCTCCACCCGTGGCCCCACCGCCTGCACGACGGCGAGAGAATCGCGATTCCTGACTAACCCGACGCCCTTGATCCGCAAGACTCCTTTCTGGGCCATAGCGAGCGACACTTTCTCTTTTATCTCTTCAAGCGAGGAAAACGGCGAAACCGCGATCACCCAGCTCTCAAAGTCGTCATGATGATGATCGTGGCCGTGGTCGTCATTATCGTGGTGATGATCATGATGAGCCTCTCGCCCGCCAAGGTCATCTTCAGACGCGCACGCCCGTCCAAGCAGAACAGACAGCGGTAGAACGCCGCCTTCCGCGCTGACGATTTCCACCCGAGGGCGGATCATTTCACCAACCCGATCCCGCACGCCCGCCGCAGCGTCCGCGTCAATCAAGTCCAGCTTGTTGAGCACCACAAGATCAGCGCAAATAAGCTGATCTTCAAATAGTTCCTCTACGGGGCTTTCATGGTCAAGGGCGTCATCGGCGGCGCGCTGGGCGGCGACGGCGGCCTCATCGGCGGCCACGCGGCCCGCAGCCACGGCGGCGCTGTCCACCACCGTCACCACGGCGTCAACGCTCACACGCGTCTTGACGCTTGGCCAATTGAACGCGCGAACAAGCGGTTGCGGCAAAGCCAAACCCGACGTTTCGATAAGGATATGATCCGGCGCCGGATTACGATTGATAAGCATTTCCATCGTCGGCAAGAAATCATCAGCCACAGTACAGCAGATGCAGCCATTGGTGAGCTCCACCACTTCATCGGCGGCGCAATCGGCGTCCGTGCATCCGTCTACGAGCGAGCCGTCGAAACCCATGTCGCCAAATTCATTGACGATCAGCGCGATGCGTTTATCTCCCGCATTACGCAGCAAATTACGCAGCAAGGTTGTTTTCCCAGCGCCGAGAAAACCAGTGACGATCGTTGCGGGTATTTTTTGTCCAGCGCTCATAGGCTGATCTCCGCTTGTGTTGGATTTGGTTTCAGCAACAAAGGCAGGCCGGCGGCGACCAGAACGACTTGCGTCGCCACCTCGGCGATGCGCCGGTTTAAACGCCCCTGTTCATCACGAAAACGTCGCGCCAGCGCATTATCTGGAACAATGCCCTGACCCACTTCATTGGAAACGAAAACAATGGGGCCACGCGCTTTTGCTAATACAGCGCATAATTTTTGCGTTTCAGCGTCAATATTTTCGTCGGCGAAGAAGAGATTGGTCAACCAAAGGGTGAGGCAGTCGACGAGAATCGCCACATCGGCGTTCGCCTCCCTCTCCAGCACCTCGGCGATATCCGTGGTTTCTTCGATCGTTCGCCAGAGCTCGCCTCGCGCGGCCCGGTGGTTGGCGATTCGCTCCACCATCTCCGCGTCCAGCGCCGAGCCGGTCGCAACATAAACCGGACGACGCCCAGAATCCGTGACCAATGCTTCGGCGAAGGCGCTCTTACCAGAACGCGCTCCGCCCAAGACCAAAGTCACCGACGTCTCAATCGACGTTGGGTTACGCATGAAGTGCACGACTCGTTGTTTGGCGGAGTTAACCCGCAGGCAAAATCTGTCCGGCGAAAATCGTAAACCCGATTCCCGCAACCGCCGCGCCAGTCAACCGAGCGCCAATTGGAACAGAACCAGCCGAACCGGCCGTGCTAGTCAACATCGCCGCGGATGAAGCCACTACAAATTGAACCACCGCAAAGCCAATGATATAGGCCACAAGCGGGCTTTGCTCTGCGCCAACGATGGATTCTCCATAAGCGTAGCCGTGAAATACGCCAATGACCGCGAACAAGGCCCCATAAGCGGCGAGCGGCAAAGACTTTCCGGAAGCGATCAACGCCCCCGTTCCCACCACGCTTAACGCAATAACCAATTCCGCCATCGGCAAATCAAATAACGAGAGATGTAAACCAACGCCGACCACGGTGGCTATGATGAACGCCAACGGCAGAACCAGTGCGCTGCCCACAAGCCCCGCGGCCACGCCAACGGCGATCACCATGGCCAGATGGTCAAGACCAATGACAGGGTGCGCCAAGCCCGAAAGCAAGCCTTGCATGAATGTCTGAGGCAACTCGCCGTCCATGGCGTGATGCGCCGCAGCCGGCGTAGCAAGAAGCGCGGCCGCGCCAAACGTCACGAAACGCGATGTCAGAGAATGCAAATTAAAAAGCGGCAATTTCATATTATCTCTCCTGCCGTCCACCCGACGGTTGTGATTATCGACTCTGAACCGGCAGGTTTCCTGGCTCGCGCTTCAACGCAACGCCTGCTCCTTCCCGGAAACGAATTCCAGTGGATTATTGCAAGCTTGCTCTACGCTCACAGTTGCGGGGGCAGCTGCGGATTCAAAACCCCGAATTAGGTCGTTTCTCACCGCATTCCCATTTAACCTCCACGCAGCTTCGCCACGCATGAGGAACCGATCACATGCTTTTGTAGACCGAAGTCGCACGTTCAACAAGCAATGGTTTTCCCCTCCTCGAAACCGCCAGATATGTGCAATATTAAGCCGCCTGTGGAAAAAGAATGATAAAACGCTTGGCAAAGGTGCGATGTCATTGTTATATGCACGCCATCGGCGCAGTGATGCGTCGCTGAGGAATTTTGTTCCCCGGTAGCTCAGTGGTAGAGCAAGCGACTGTTAATCGCTTGGTCGCTGGTTCGAATCCGGCCCGGGGAGCCACTTACTCATATTTATAAAATCTGCGTAAATTGGCGCTTATTTTATGTTCGAGCTTTTCTAAACGTGAAGTTCGATTTAAATGGTCCCCGGTAGCTCAGTGGTAGAGCAAGCGACTGTTAATCGCTTGGTCGCTGGTTCGAATCCGGCCCGGGGAGCCACTTTTTCTATTCTATCCATTCAATTTTTAAATTTCACTGACGTAAGCCGCGCCAATTATTCCAATCGCAGGCTCAACGCGTCAATCACCACATTTGCGCCCGCCAAGTTAGTCAGGCAGCACTTCAAATACAAACACCTCCTCCCAACAACGAATAAGTTCAGCGCGACTCACGGCGTTACAAACATGGAAATCAACGCAAAAACCCCTGAAATCATGATTGATTTCAGGGGTTTTTTATCATTTCTCGCAGAAGAGAAGTTAATCAGCTCGCCGCGTCGTCTTCTGCGCCAGTCGCCGGCTCCGCAGCAACAGGCGCCGCTTCGCCAACCACCGCACCGCCATCTCCAGTTTCAATAACGTCTTCAGTCTCAACAGCGTCTTCATCATCGCTGACACGCTCAACAGCGACAACTTTTTCACTTTCCGCAGTGTTGAAGACAATAACGCCCTGAGTGGCGCGTCCAGCGACGCGAATGCCGTTCACTGGACAGCGAATCAACTGCCCGCCATTGGTGACCAACATTATCTGATCACGCTCGCCAACGGGGAACGAGCCCACCAACGAACCATTTCTTTCTGAAACGGCCATCGCGGTGATCCCTTTTCCGCCGCGGCCCGTGACCCGGTACTCAAAAGAAGAAGACCGCTTCCCATATCCGTTTTCAGACAAGGTCAGGATAACTTCTTCCGCCGCCTCCATGGCGTCGAACTTCTCTTGCGACAACGAGCCGCCTTCGATGTTTTCCGAATCAGATTCATCCGTAGCGTCGCCGCGCAAAAGTCTGGAGCGCTTGAGGAACGCGTTTCTCTCCTCGCTGTCAGCCTCAAAATGATTGAGAATAGACATGGAGATCACGCGATCTCCTTCGGCCAGATTAATACCGCGCACGCCGATGGAGTTACGTCCGGCGAACACGCGCACGTCGGTGACGGGGAAGCGAATGCACTGCCCCATAGCCGTTGTCAGCATCACGTCATTGTCGAGCGTACAAGTGTCAACGCCGACGATTCCGTCGCCGTCTTCGAGCTTCATGGCGATTTTGCCGTTCTTATTGATCTGGGAGAAGTCGGACAATTTGTTGCGCCTTACGGTTCCGCCCGTTGTGGCGAACATCACGTCAAGCTCAGCCCAGCTTTCCTCATTTTCAGGCAAAGGCAGAATCGAGGAAATTTGCTCGCCCTGCTCCATCGGCAAAAGATTGATCAAAGCTTTCCCGCGCGAGGTCGGCCCGCCAAGAGGCAAACGCCATACCTTCACTTTGTAAGCAATGCCGCGCGAGGAGAAGAACAACACCGGCGTATGCGTGTTGGCGACAAACAGTCGCGTGACGAAATCTTCTTCTTTCGTCTGCATGCCCGAGCGGCCTTTGCCGCCGCGTCGCTGCGCGCGATAAGTGTCCAACGGCACACGTTTGATGTATCCCGCATGAGAAACGGTGACGACCATTTCTTCGCGCTTGATCAGGTCTTCATCGTCAAAGTCAGCGCCGCCTTCGACAATTTCCGTCCGGCGCGGCGTGGCGAAATCATTGCGGACCTCGATCAATTCATTCGAGACAATTTCCAGAATTCGCGCTCTGGAGCGCAGAATTTCGAGGTAATCGCTAATTTCTTCGCCAAGTTTATTCAACTCATCGCTGATTTCATCACGCCCAAGAGCCGTCAACCGCTGCAGACGCAACTCCAAGATGGCTCTCGCCTGCGCCTCGGACAGCACATAAGTTCCATCGTCTTGAATCATGTGGCGCGGATCATCGATCAACAGGATCAGCGACTCAACGTCCTTCGCCGGCCAACGCCGCTCCATCAGCTGCGTCCGCGCTGTCGCCGGATCCGGCGCGATCCGAATAAGGCGAATGACTTCGTCAATATTGGCCACCGCGATAGCCAGACCGACCAACACATGCGCTCTGTCACGCGCTTTCGCCAACAAATAGCGCGTCCGCCGGCCAATGACCTCTTCGCGGAACGCGATAAAGGCCGTGAGCATGTCGCGCAGGTTCATCAGCTCCGGGCGGCCGCCGTTCAAAGCCACCATATTGGCGCCGAAAGTGGATTGCAGCTGAGAGAAACGATAGAGCTGATTCAGCAATACATCTGGAACAGCGTCGCGCTTCAACTCAATGACCACACGCATGCCGCTGCGATCGGATTCGTCGCGAATATCGGAAATTCCTTCAATCCGTTTCTCGCGCACCAGCTCCGCGATCTTTTCGATCATCGACGCCTTATTCACCTGATAGGGAATTTCGGTGATCACAAGGGCGTGGCGATCCTTACGAATTTCCTCCACGTCCACTTTTCCGCGCATAACCACGGAGCCGCGACCTGTTTCAAAGGCGGAGCGAATCCCCGACCGACCAAGAATCATTCCGCCGGTTGGAAAATCCGGTCCCGGAACGATCTCCATCAATTCTTCAGTGGTGAGCGCCGGGTTTTCGATCAGCGCCAGCGACGCGTCGATAACTTCCCCAAGGTTATGCGGGGGAATATTCGTCGCCATCCCCACCGCGATGCCGCCGGCGCCATTGACCAACAGATTTGGAAATTTCGCAGGAAGAACGACAGGCTCGCTTTCAGAGTTATCGTAGTTGTCCTGAAAATTAACCGTATCCTTGTCAATATCGTTCAAAAGCCCATGCGTGACTTTTTGAAGTCGACATTCCGTATAGCGCATGGCCGCGGCCGGATCGCCGTCGACGGAGCCAAAGTTCCCTTGACCATCAATCAACGGCAGTCGCAGTGAAAAGTCCTGAGCCATACGCACAAGCGCGTCGTAAATCGCGCTATCGCCATGAGGGTGATACTTACCCATGACGTCACCGACTACGCGGGCGGACTTACGGTATGGCTTGTTCCATTCGAAGCCATTTTCATGCATTGAATAGAGAATGCGCCGGTGAACGGGTTTTAATCCATCGCGAACGTCTGGAAGCGCGCGGGACACAATCACGCTCATAGCGTAATCGAGATAGCTGCGCTTCATTTCATCGGAAATGGAAATGGGACGGATATCGGATGGCAAACCGCCACTCGCCGCATTATTGGCGTGATCTGACAATGAAGTGTCTCGTATCTGATTGCTTGACTACTTTCTTATACCCGATTCCACGCTTCACCACAAATTTCTAATCCGGCGAAGGCTTGATAAAAAAACATATGAATCAAAGCATTAAATAGAAAGCTTCAGTTCTTGTGCATAGTCGCTACACTCAAGACATGTGAAATAGCAAAAATATTCAATCCAAACACGAACCGCGACAGAAAAACGAAAGAGAAAATCATGCTCGGCGACTATCTCATCAACGCTTTCGCGACGCTGTTCGTCACCATAGATCCGATTGGTCTGGCTCCAATGTTTCTCGCCCTCACCTCGGGCGCAAGCGCGCGTCAACGGCGCGCCATCGCCATAAAGGCGACCCTGATCGGCGGCGCGATCCTCTTCGCATTTCTCTTGGCGGGAAAATCCATTTTGGGCATGCTCGGCATTTCCGTTCCCGCATTCCAGATAGCAGGCGGTTTATTGCTGTTGATCATCGCCATCGAAATGGTGTTCGAAAAACGCCAGCAGCGAAAAACCGAGACGGCGGAAAAAGCCATAGCACACAATGAAGACCTTAATGACGTCGCTATTTTTCCTTTGGGCATTCCCCTGATTTCCGGCCCCGCCGCCATCAGCGCCATCATTCTGCTCACTTCGCAGGCGCCGACAACGGTCGCCTATGCGGGATTGGCGACGGTCATTGCGCTCATCGTCGGGCTTTGTCTGATCTCCTTCATTCTCGCAGATCGGATCGAACGTCTGATGGGGGACACCGCCGCGCAAGTGCTCACCCGCCTACTCGGCGTCTTACTCGCCGCTCTTTCGGTTCAATTCATCGCAGACGGGATCGTCTCATTCATACAAATGTACTGACGCTTCCATAGCGCCCCTATCAGCTACTGCGAGCGCAGGGGCGCGACTATTTCCGCGCCGCCAAACCCATGTACGCTGTCATGAGCTCTCACACGCACTTTGGTGATCTCAGGAGCGATTTTCACCCCTGAAAGACTGCGCGTAAATGGTTGCTCATTCTCATGCGGATGCAACAATATTCGCTCCCCCAAGACAGAACCATCCGGAGCGAGAACTTGCCATTTATCCGCATAGTGATCCCAGCCGCTATCCGCATGAAGAACCGTCACCTGAAAAGTCCAGATATTAGCGCCGGTATTTTGAGCTTTAACCTCGATCACCTCCGCCTCGCCCGCGCAAACAGGCAAAGCGAACGCGCTCAAAACGACGCTAGCCACGCTTAGTCTTTTAAAAAATCTTCCACCCACGCCGCGTTCTCCTGAACAAATTCAACGCCTGATAATTCTCCGTGCGATAAGCAACCGGCCAAATTGACGAAATATCGCAAAAAACAACGGGCAGCTTATGCTTAACGCCACCGAGTTTGCTATTTTATCCCACGTTTGATCATCATAGGGTCACGTCTTCGTTATGAAATTCAAACGGGATCACAACGCCCCAGTTCATGTTTCTAATCCTGTAACCAAAGGCACGCGGCATCAATGGCAGCTCATGGCGGAAAAAAAGTAATCATCGCAGCGCTCGTCGGAAATTCTTTAATTTCAGTGACAAAATTTGCGGCGGCTTTCTACACGGGATCTTCCGCGATGTTATCGGAAGGCATTCACTCTCTCGTCGACACCGGAAATCAAGGGCTTTTGCTCTACGGAATCAAGAAATCCAACCAACCCGCTGACGAAAAACACCCTTTCGGCTATGGGGTGGAGCTCTATTTCTGGGCGTTTGTGGTGGCTATTCTGATTTTCGCCGTCGGCGCGGGCGTATCCATTTATGAAGGCGTCGTGAAAATCAGCAACCCCCACCCAGTGGAGAACGCATATATCGCTTATGGCGTTCTAACGTTAGCGATGATTTTTGAAGCTGGCGCATGGTGGATCGCCTTCAAAGAGTTCCGCGCGGTCAAAGGCGCGCGCACTTATTTTCAAGCCGTTCAAGAATCGAAAGACCCTACAGTATTCACCGTCCTGTTTGAAGACACCGCCGCCATGCTTGGCCTGATCGTCGCATTCGCCGGCTTGTTGGGCGCGCAATATCTGCAACTTCCCTGGCTTGACGGAGCCGCGTCAATCGCCATCGGCGTAATATTGGCGGCGACGGCGGCGTTGCTGGCCTATGAGACCAAAAGTCTTTTAGTCGGAGAATCTGCTGCGCCGGAGACGGTCGAAGCCATCACAAAAATCGTTGAAACAACTGAAACGGTTCACAAGCTCAACGAGATACGCACGTTACACCGTGGCCCCAAAGACGTTCTATTGGCTTTATCCATTGATTTCCAAGACGATTTGATGGTTGGAAAAGTGGAAGAAACGATTTTTGAACTCGAAATCGAAATAAAAAAGAAGTTTCCACTCGTGCGACGCGTCTTCATTGAGGTTCAGGCGTCGCACCATCATGAAGAAATGTTGCGCCGGGAAATTTCTCAGGAAGGAAAATAACGACGCGCCCCTCTTCAACGGCGCTGAGAAAATAAAAGACAAAATATAAGTCGTGACGGCGCCAAACATACGCCGTCACGACTTAGAATTATTTTCATCAAAAACAAAAATGTCGATTAGAATGGAATTTCGTCGTCCATTCCGCCGCCAAATCCACCGCCTGGCTGACCACCTCCGGATTGGCCTCCGCCGGACTGGCCTCCGCCATATCCACCGCCGCCACCAAATCCGCCGCCGCCATATCCACCGCCGGAAGACCCGCCATAATCGCCGTCGGACCCGCCGCCCGATTGACCGCCGCCTTCACCGCGTCCATCCAGCATGGTCAACGTCGAGTTGAATCCCTGAAGAACAATCTCGGTTGAATAGCGATCCGCGCCGCTTTGGTCCTGCCATTTACGCGTTTGCAATTGGCCTTCGATATAAACCTTGGAGCCTTTGCGCAGATAATTTTCAGCAACCTTGGCAAGTCCCTCGCTAAAGATCACCACGCGGTGCCATTCGGTGCGCTCCCGGCGTTCCCCAGTGTTCCGATCTTTCCAGTTTTCCGAGGTTGCGATCCGCAGATTAACCACCGGGCGACCATCCGACATACGACGAACTTCCGGGTCCGCTCCCAGATTTCCAACAAGAATGACTTTATTGACGCTGCCCGCCATGCGTTAAACTCCCGATCTGAACATATAGGATGCCTAGCCTCGCCCACCGCTATCGGCAACCTCAAATTTATAACAGGGCGCCTTTCTTTTCGCATCGGGCCTCAACGCCAAGTTTTCCACAAGCCGGAGGCCATGGCCTCACCGCCCGCCAATTCGCCAATAGCCTATGCGCAAAGAGAGCCAATCCTTACACAGCAAACCATAGCGCGCATAAGTTACGCAAATCAAGGATGTCGTTCATATTTTGTTCTTGCAAAAAGACTCACATCAAAAAACAATTGTGCTAACAGGCTGTGATTCTGAACCCAACCGTTCAGGAACCACTCGGAATGGCGCATGCAGCGCCCTATCTAAGTAACTTCGCTTCTCATTCAACGATCTCGACTATCGACGTTGCGCGTGCGTCCCAAGCTTCTTAATTAACAAGGATTTAAGACCTGATGCCCAACTCCTCCAGATCAACGGCGCCTGCGAATTCAAAAAAAATCGTTATCCGCGGCGCGCGCGAGCACAATCTCAAGGGCGTAGACCTGGATTTGCCACGCGACCAATTGATCGTAATGACGGGGCTTTCCGGCTCAGGAAAATCTTCTCTCGCATTTGACACGATTTACGCCGAAGGCCAACGTCGCTACGTCGAAAGCCTCTCCGCCTATGCGCGCCAGTTTCTGGAGATGATGCAAAAACCAGATGTAGATCAAATCGACGGTCTGTCGCCCGCCATCTCCATCGAACAGAAAACCACTTCGAAAAACCCGCGCTCGACGGTGGGCACCGTCACAGAAATCTATGACTACATGCGGCTTTTATTCGCACGCGCCGGCGTTCCCTATTCACCCGCCACGGGTCTGCCGATCGAGAGCCAGACCGTCAGCCAGATGGTCGACCGAGTTATGGAGCTGCCGGAGAAAACGCGGCTGTATCTTCTTGCTCCAATTGTACGAGGGCGCAAAGGCGAATACCGCAAAGAGCTGGCGGATCTCATGAAAAAAGGTTTTCAGCGCGTCAAGATCGACGGCGCCTTTCATGAAATCAGCGACGCGCCGAAACTCAACAAAAAGTTCAAACACGACATTGACGTGGTGGTGGATCGAATTGTCGTCAATGACGACATCGCCAACCGGCTGGCGGATTCCCTTGAAACGGCGCTAAAACTCGCCGACGGAATCGCAATCGCCGAATACGCCGATGAAAAAGACGGCGACGGCGCCCCAAAGCGCCTGATTTTCTCTGAAAAGTTCGCCTGCCCCGTATCGGGATTCACCATTTCGGAAATTGAACCGCGCCTGTTTTCGTTCAACAACCCCTTTGGGGCGTGCCCTTCCTGTGACGGATTGGGCACGACGCTAGCGTTTGAAGCCGAGCTCGTCGTGCCGGACCCTGATCTTTCCCTGCGAGACGGCGCCGTCGCGCCTTGGGCGAAAACCGGATCAACCTCTCCATATTACGCGCAAACCCTTGAGGCTATTTCTCGCCACTTTCAGGTGTCCATGGCGACGCCCTGGCGCGATTTACCGGAAGACGTTCATCACGCCATCCTTTTTGGCACCGGCAAGGAAGCCGTCGATTTCACCTATGACGACGGCTCGCGCAATTATCGGGCGAATAAGCCGTTTGAAGGCGTGATCCGCAATATTGAGCGGCGGTGGCGCGAAACGGAATCGCAATGGGTGCGTGAAGAGCTAACCCGGTTCCAGTCACAGCGTCCTTGCCCAGCTTGCGAGGGCTACCGCTTAAAACCGGAAGCTCGCGCCGTAAAAATCGCCGGGCGCCATATTGGGGAAATCACCGAGCTATCTATAAAAAACGCGGCCCAATGGTTTGACGCCCTCCCAGAAAAACTCAACCAGAAACAGCTTGAGATCGCCACTCGTATTTTGAAAGAAATCCGCGATAGATTGAAGTTCTTGAACGATGTCGGCCTGGAATATCTGGCTCTTTCGCGCGCTTCGGGAACTCTTTCAGGCGGAGAGAGCCAGCGTATTCGCCTCGCCTCTCAAATCGGCTCAGGCCTGACGGGGGTTTTATACGTATTAGACGAACCGTCCATTGGCTTGCATCAGCGCGATAATGAACGGCTGCTGGTGACGCTGAAACATTTGCGCGATCTTGGCAATACGGTCATTGTCGTGGAGCATGACGAAGACGCGGTTCTCAGCGCCGATTATGTGGTGGACGTGGGGCCGGGCGCAGGCGTCCATGGAGGCGAAATCGTCGCCAAGGGAGCGCCCGCCGATATTCTGGCGAATCCAAACTCCCTGACCGGCCAATATCTGTCCGGCGCCAAAAGCGTCGCGATTCCAAAAGAACGTCGAAAACCAAACCCGGACAGAACGGTTCACGTGGTTGGCGCGCGCGGCAACAATCTTAAAAACGCATCGGCGGAAATTCCTCTTGGTCTATTCACCTGCATCACCGGCGTCTCTGGCGGGGGCAAATCCACCTTCCTGATCGACACGCTCTTCAAGGCCGCCGCGCGTAAGCTGAACGGCGCGCGCGACAATCCAGCGCCCCACGAACGAATTGACGGGCTAGAGCATCTCGACAAGGTAATCGACATTGACCAGTCCCCTATCGGGCGCACGCCGCGTTCCAACCCGGCCACCTACACGGGCGCCTTCACGCCAATACGGGAATGGTTCGCAGGTCTGCCCGAATCCAAGGCCCGTGGATACGCCCCCGGTCGGTTCTCCTTTAACGTCAAGGGCGGGCGCTGCGAAGCCTGTCAAGGCGACGGCGTCATCAAGATTGAAATGCACTTTCTGCCGGACGTTTACGTCACATGCGACGTCTGTAAAGGCAAGCGCTACAATCGCGAGACCTTGGAGGTGATCTTCAAGGGGAAATCCATCGCGGACGTTTTGGATATGACTGTGGAGGAAGCGGCGGTTTTCTTCCAAGCCGTTCCCTCCGTTCGCGACAAGATGGAGACGCTCGCCCGGGTCGGTCTAGGGTACATCAAGGTCGGGCAACAGGCCACCACGCTATCTGGCGGCGAAGCGCAGCGCGTCAAACTGGCGAAGGAGCTTGCGCGCCGCTCCACCGGGCGCACGCTTTACATTCTCGACGAGCCGACGACCGGCCTGCATTTTCATGATGTGGCGAAACTTCTGGAAGTCCTGCATGAGCTGGTGGACCAAGGCAACACGGTTCTGGTTATCGAACACAATCTCGAAGTCATAAAAACAGCGGACTGGATCGTTGATCTTGGCCCCGAAGGGGGAGATGGCGGCGGGTTGATCGTCGCAGAAGGAACGCCGGAAAAGATCGCCGCCTCGAAGGAAAGCCACACGGGCCGCTTCTTGCGTGAGTTGCTGGAAAGACGACCAATCGCACCGCATAAAAATATAGACGCGGATAATTCGTAAAAGAGACATGCTCAGGAAAAAGCTAAAACCCGTGATTTTTTTTGCATTGCACAACGCGCAGGGCTGTCATGCGCTTTTTGCACTTTAATTCGAAAAGCGAATTTAATATACCTTTGATCAAGAGATGACGCGGCGGCGAGACAACAAGTCCAGCGCAACGTCAGACGAAATTCAGCGACTTAGCTGAAACATAATCGCGTTCCAAGGGGTGTACCTCCTCCCACGCCCCTGAACGTGCACCGGCAAGGCATCCTCCTCCCAGCCTTGTTCGGATAATGCGATGCCCGCCAGTACCTCCTCCCACTGGCGGGCATTCGCATATTTACTCCTCCAAAAACAAGATGATCTGTCGCCTAACCCACTTCATACATTTGAATCCATTAGCATTTTTTTATCACGCATAGAAATGCGATTTCACCGCCCTTCGTAATTTACGTCATAAAACAAATACTCATTTTCAAACAAGCTCATGGACTCGCCACGATTCCATCCGGAAAAAGCGTAAGAATAAAAAGCAAACGCCGGAGTCCTTCGGCAGATTTTCAACCTCGCTTGTGAGAGCGTGACAGCTCGCATGAATGACGCGTTTTTCTGTTCGGCGCGTTTTCGCCTTGAAAAACTCCCCTGCCAATTCTTTATGCAAATTAATGCTGCTTTGCACAAAAAGCAGACCTGTCATGCGATTTCTCCTCTCCCTAAAAGAAAAATTGCAGCTTATATAGTCAGCAACGGCGAGATGATGCACCGCACAATCGCCACCAAGTTTCTAAATATCTTACATATGAGGCATATCATGCTCGACACAGTCGTACGCAAATACCGCAACTGGAAAAACTACCGCCGCACTTATGACGAATTGTCACGTCTATCAAACCGTGAGCTTAGCGATCTTGGCATTGGCCGCGCAGACATTGAGTTCATCTCGCGTCAAACTTCAAATTGATCCCTCCTCAAAGAGGTGGGTACTTAGAAGTTTCAGATCAAAGCGCCTATCGGTTAATCCGGCAGGCGCTTTTTTTTGGGGCCAGCGCCCCGTCATTGCGTTCAAGGGCATCACGCCGCTTTCAAATAGATATTTTATGACGCCAATTCAGAGACTTATAACCATTAATCAACGTAAGCTCTGGACGAAAGCGGGTTTCATTCCCATATAATAAAACTATGGGCGCCGCTCTTGGCATGTGGAAATAAGTTTGCATGCGAGTGAAGCCGCCTTGCCGTGGTGATCCACCTCCCAGGATCACCCTTACACAGCGCCTGCCAGGCCCTCCCCCTGGCGGGCGTTGGCGTATTTAACAGCAGCTATAATTCAACATGACTGAGAAACGGACGGAGATGAGCAGCGCGCGGGAAGCGGGCCACAGATCATGTCTAATTCTTTTGCGGCAAAACCGCGCGCAGCGCCTTAGCCGGAACAAGTGATCGCACAATAGAGACGCCCGCCAAAGCTACAGCGACGCCCCCAACCCACCAGCATGGTCGAATAGAATAGCGGAAATCAAAATTAGCCCAAAAAACCCGCTCCGGCTGAATGCCGCTCATCAACGCAAACCAACCTGTCTCAACAGCCATGGTCAATGCGGTGGCGAGCACCGCCGCCCCCACCAACCACAATGGGGTGAATGGAATTTTACGCTGCTGCATCAACCTATAAAGCATCGAAAGCATGAATAACCCGGCGACAAGAGTCGCCTGCGTCACGTCCACTTTCGACTGAAGAAAATAATGAATAATCACCAATAGGGCGATTCCATAGGTCAATTTGTGAAGCTTACGCCAATTCGCGCCCATCTTTCGAATGGCGTGATCCGTGGAGGTCGCCCCAAGAGCGCACATGCCCAACAGAGCCAGAAAACCAATCGTCAAATAAATACGAAGCGCAATTTCACGTCCAACTTCAATCAAATCATATCGTTGATCGACAACGTAAAAACCAAGATGAAATAGCCCATAGCATAAAGCCGCTAGGCCAAGCATTCGCCGAACGCCAATCAATTTCGACCAATCGCCAATACGGCGCAGCGGAGTGACCGCCAGAGAAAGCAACAAAAATCTGATCGCCCAATCGCCTGTGTCATGAATGGCGTGGGTCACGGGCTTGGCTCCAGCGGAGCCCGCCCACAACGAATAAGCCAACACGACGCCAGGCGTTAGGATGAGTAAAAACGTGATGAATTTCAGAAGAGAAAACCGGCCAGCTCTATCTGTCCATGGCGTCATCTTGAACTCCTCCCACATGGAACGCACGCCACGCCGGCTCTGATATCAAAACGGCGACTGTTCAACTTTATAGGACGAGATTGCAAAACTGGAATTCAACACCGCTCACATCCGCGCGAGCGCCTCGCGCCATCCCTCCCCTAATCTCGCCACTGGGAACGGCGAACAAGGGGATGGTCGGCGCATGGCAGATTTTAACGCGAGTTTTGAGCTGGCTGCGTGGAGATCTCGATGTCAATCCCGAGCAACGTCGTCTCCCCCTCGCGATCCATTTCAACCTTGACCATTTCAGGGTCAATCTCCACGTGCTTGCGCACGACTTCGAGGATATCTTCGCGTAACTTCGCTATAAGCATCGCGTTACCGCTATCCACTCCCCGTTCATGGGACAGCAAGATTTTCAAGCGATCTTTAGCCACTGACGCCGAAGAAGATTTACGCGAGAGAAAGCCAAACAGGTTCATGCCGCGCGCCCTCGAAACAACTTGCCCAAAATCCCTTTCTTTTCGGTCGGGATCGTAATCGGCACGTCCTCCCCCTTCAGGCGGCGCGACGCGTCCAGATAGGCGCGCGCAGGCGCGCTGTTCTCATTGGCCAACGTGATAGGCGAGCCCACGTTGGACGCTTTCAGAACCTCGCGACTCTCAGGCACGATTCCTATAAGAGGAATGCTCAATATATCAAGCATGTCGTCTACTTGCAGCATATCGCCAGTCTTCGCCCGCTCAACGTCATAACGGGTAATGAGCAAATGCTTACTCATACGCTCCCCGCGTTCCGCCGCAACCGTTTTGGAATCCAATAGTCCTATAATCCGGTCGCAGTCACGCACAGATGACACCTCGGGATTAGATACGACCACAGCGGCGTCGGCGAACCGCATGGCCAAAGTCGCGCCCCGCTCAATCCCCGCCGGGCTGTCGCATAAAATCCAATCAAAACCGAGACGCAGCTCATTTATGACGCTTTCAACCCCTTCTTCGGTCAAAGCGTCTTTGTCGCGCGTTTGAGACGCCGGCAATAAGAACAGGTTTTCCACCCGCTTGTCGCGCACAAGCGACTGCGTCAGAGAGGCCTCGCCACGAACCACATTGACGAAATCAAAAACCACGCGGCGCTCTGCGCCCATCACCAAGTCAAGATTTCGCAAGCCGACATCGAAGTCAATTGCGCATACCCGCTCACCACCACGCGCCAACGCGGCGGCGAGAGCTGCGGTTGACGTCGTTTTTCCGACACCGCCTTTTCCTGATGTTACGACGACGACCTTGGCCATTTTGTTATGCTTCCATTTCCGTGATCATCACAATTTTTCAAAAATCAGGTTATCATTTTCAAGCCGCACCTGCACGGGTTGATGCAAATGCTCTTTTGGCAAATCATCGGCGACTTTATAAAGGCCATTAATGGACAAAAGTTCCGGATCCAGCTTTGAACAAAAAATTCTCGAATCCGGAAGTTCCGCCACCCCAGCCAGCGCTCGTCCCCGCAACGCGCCGTAAATATGAATAGACCCGCCTGCTATCACTTCAGCGCCGGAGCTGACCGACCCAACAATCGTCACATCCCCGTCCGGATATAAAATACTTTGGCCGGAACGAACAGGTTCCGTAATCATCAAGGTTTCGCCGGATTTGCGTCCTTCGCTCGCCTCCCTCGAGGACGCCTTCAAACTGGCGCCTTCGCTGGCGTTCCCCTCTGAATTCATGGAGTTCGAAACAGCTCCACTCGCCATTGAAGCGTCAGATTCCGCTTCGTCCACAACCGGGGACGCGACCTCTCCCGCTTCGCGACCGCCGGAAATACTAGGCGGCAACCCTTCGGGAATACGCATGGCGGCGATGCCTTCCATCCCCATGATCTGAATTTTTCGGCTTTTGATCTGATCCACCAGCGCGATCAACTCTTCTGAAGAAAGCTTCAGACCGCGCACGTCAAGGACGATCGGCCGGTTTAAAAAGAATCCTGGCGAACGAGAGATAATCCTGTCCACTTCGCGCAGCCAATCCTCAAACGGATTCTCCGGCGAAAGAACGATAGCCATAAAGGACTTACCCTTGAAGCGCATGCGCTCTCTTTCATCAATCGTATCTAGATCCGGATACACGTCGATTCAGAACACATCAAAGCACAGCGCACTACTGCTCAACCGGCGCTTTCTCGCGAAATATCGACTTCCGTTGACGCTTCATTAACACACTCGAAGTGTCTTGAAAAATGTCGCAAGGCTTATCCACCAATTTCAGGCGACTGCGCCAATTTTATGTCATGAACTGAATTTTATAACGCGCTAATATTGCAAGATTCCTCAGACATACGGAACAGGCGTTCCTTTTAGGAACGCGTCTATAATACGCTCCCGTAATATGACGTAAAAAACCCGCCTAAAAGGCGGGTCTTTCATTCTTAAACATAAAACTCACCACCAAATCTCTATCCGTTCTTTGCAAAGAGCGACACTCAGAAACTTGACTACGAATAATGTCTTCACGTCAGACGAAACCGCAATTCTAGTGATGCAAAATTTGGCTAAGGAACAACTTGGTCCGCTCATGTTGCGGTGAGGTGAAGAAGGCCTCCGGCTCGTTTTGCTCCACGATTTGCCCCTGATCCATAAAGATCACACGGTTAGCCACCTGACGCGCAAATCCCATCTCATGGGTGACGCACAACATGGTCATGCCTTCTTCCGCCAGTCCGACCATTACGTCGAGAACTTCCTTGATCATTTCCGGATCAAGCGCTGAAGTCGGCTCATCAAACAACATGATCTTCGGATTCATGCATAATGACCGAGCGATTGCTACACGTTGCTGCTGACCGCCGGAAAGCTGCCCGGGGTATTTATCCGCCTGCTCGGGGATTTTCACCCGCTCCAGATAGTGCATGGCGATTTCTTCAGCTTTTTTCTTCGGCATTTTACGCACCCATATAGGCGCGAGGGTGCAATTTTCCAAAATCGTCAAATGCGGAAACAGATTGAAGTGCTGAAAGCACATTCCAACTTCGCGTCGAATTTCGTCGATTTTTTTCAAGTCATTAGTCAGTTCAATGCCATCGACGAAAATTTCTCCTTTTTGATGCTCCTCCAATCGGTTGATGCAGCGGATCATCGTCGACTTTCCGGACCCGGATGGGCCGCAAATCACGATCCGCTCGCCATTCATCACCTTGAGGTCAATGTCTTTCAACACATGAAAATCACCATACCACTTGTTCATGCCGATGATTTCCACGGCGACGTCCGTGTCGGAAATCTGCATTTTGGCGCGGGGCGTCGCTGCCTGCGACTCTTGAGCTGCACTGTCATTCATTGGATTTCTCCGAATCAAATCAGACCATACCAGTCCGGAAATTTCGATGCTGGCGGGCTGGATATTGCAACGCCGATGGCGCGCCACACCTCAACCCGGCCAATGGCCATAAAGTTTCCTGCCTACTCAACACCTGCTAACGTTTGTGCCCGGTGTGCAGCTTGTTCTCCATAAAGATAGAGTAACGAGACATGCTGAAACAGAAGAAGAAATAGATTAGAGCCGCGAATAGATAACCAGTATGGCCCTGTGAAGGAGACGACCACGTTGGATCCGTAAAGGATGATTGTATCTGCCCCAGCAGATCAAATATCCCGACGATCAAAACTAGCGTCGTGTCTTTAAACAAACCAATAAAGGTGTTGACGATCCCAGGAATGACCATCTTTAGCGCTTGAGGCATGATGATTAAGCCAATCATTTGCCAGTAACGCAAACCAAGAGCCTTAGCCCCTTCATATTGCCCCGTGGGAATCGCTTGCATTCCGCCGCGCACGACCTCAGCCATATAAGCCGAAGAAAACAACGTCACCCCGATCAACACACGCAGTAATTTGTCGAACGTCACGCCTTCAGGCAAAAACAACGGCAACATGACTGACGCCATAAACAAGACCGTAATCAAGGGAACGCCGCGCCAGAACTCAATGAAAATCACGGAGAACAGCTTGACGATCGGCATTTGCGAACGCCGCCCAAGAGCCAAGAGAATGCCGATGGGAAGCGAAGCGACAATGCCCGTCACCGCGATCACCAGAGTGACCAGCAATCCGCCCCATACAGACGTCTCGACGATCGGCATTCCAAATCCGCCGGTTAGCAGGAAATACGCGATAATCGGAAAGACGACGAGCAGAAACAAAGCGTTTGTCTTTTTGAACGGCACGCTTGGAATAGCCAAAGGAATAAGGCTCGCCGCGAATAAAAAGAAGACAATATCGACCCGATAACGCTCTTCCACGGGATAACGTCCATAAATGAACTGCGGGAAGTAGGCTTCGACATAGGCCCAGCACGCCCCCATGTGCACGCCGGAATCGGCGGGCGCAATGCAGACTTCCCGATTATCCCCCGTCCAGACCGCGTTGAGAAACGCGAACTCGATAAGCGGCGCAAAAATCGAGTAGGCGATCCACGCGCCGATCAAAGTGAGTATGGTGTTGAACACGCCGGAAAATAAATTCGTACGCATCCACCCGATAACGCCAGTGGTGGAAACAGGCGCCGGCAGCACCGGCGCATCCTTGGTTCGTAGGTAGAACAGATCTGATTGAGACATTTTCTTCCCTCCTATCTCTCTACCAATGCCATGCGCTGGTTGTACCAGTTCATGAAGGAAGATGTGATCAAACTGATCGTCAAATACACAAGCATCCATATACCAATGATTTCAATCGCTTGACCTGTCTGATTAAGAACGGTTCCACCAACGGAGACCAAATCAGGATAGGCGATTGCAACCGCGAGAGAGGAGTTTTTAGTAAGGTTCAGATATTGGCTGGTCAAAGGTGGAATAATCACGCGCATCGCCTGTGGGATAACCACAAGACGCAGCGTCAACCCATGACGAACGCCAAGCGCATGAGCCGCCTCCGTTTGACCATGATTAACCGCCTGAATGCCAGCGCGAACAATTTCCGCAATAAATCCAGCGGTATAAATCGCCAATGCTAACGTCAACGCGATAAATTCAGGAATAACGTTAAGTCCGGTTCCAAGTTCAAATCCGCGGCGGAAAATCGGCCCGGTATCGACAAAGACTGGATATTCAAGATGCATTGGCGTCCCGGTTGCGAAATACGTGATTAACGGCAAACCGAAAATCAAACCAAGAGCCGTTAGAAAAACCGGGAACGGTTGCCCGGTGGCCGCCTGACGCTTTTTCGCCCACGCTCTGACGACAATCGACAAAACAACGCCAATCACCAACGCGATAACCATCATGAAGGCGCCGGTTTCAAAAATCGGCTTAGGCGCGCGCAAGCCCGCAATATTCAGATGGACCGTATCAAAAATAAACGACCATTTATCTCGCTTGCCAGGAACCGCGCGGAGAACGGCGAAATACCAAAAGAAAATTTGCAGAAGCAATGGAATATTTCGAACAGCTTCCACATAGCAATATGCAAGCTTCGAAATCATCCAGTTGTTTGACAATCGAGCGATCCCGACGGTGAAACCGATTACTGTCGCTAAAAACACGCCAATGACGGCGACGATCAAAGTGTTCCATATCCCCACAAGCATGGCTTGGCCATAACTTGAAGTTTCTGTATATGCGACCACTGATTGAATAATGCCAAAACCGGCAGTGTTATTCAGAAATTCAAACCCTGAAGCGATATTTTGACGCTCCAAGTTAATCAATGTATTCCGAACGATCCAACTGAAAAAAATCGCGATGCCGACAATCAGGACAACCTGAAAGAAAATTCCGCGCACCTTCGGATCGTTCATAAGAGACGCCCGCGGCGGTTTTTTCACCGACGTTTGTTGTTGAACAGCCATTTACCCTCGCCTGCTAACAGATGGCTCACCTTCGGTTTCCAGCTTATTTTTGGTTTTCCGAAGCTCAACCACCCAAATGACCGCCTATCTTTTTATTATGATGGGTCGGCCCGCATGTAGCCCCTTCTGAATGTCACTTAAAAGTCAAATGACGATCAAAAACCGGCCACGCCCGCAAGCGTGACCGGAAATATGTGGTTCAAAATTACCGAACTGGCGGCGCGTACTGAAGACCGCCGTTCGTCCACAGCGCGTTCAAGCCGCGAGCAATTCCGAGCGGTGTGTCAGGACCAACGTTACGATCAAACACTTCGCCGTAGTTGCCGACGTGTTTTACAATGCGAACAACCCAGTCATTAGGAAGTCCGACCATTTCACCATAAGCGCCTTCGGCGCCGAGCAAACGCTTGACGGAAGGATTATCGGAACTTTTCATCTCTTCAACATTGGCCTGCGTCACGCCGAGTTCTTCAGCGTTCACCATTGCGAAATGCACCCATTTGTTGAGGTTGAACCACTCGTCGTCGCCCTGACGAACAACTGGCCCAAGAGGCTCTTTGGAGATGATTTCAGGCAGAACCGTATGATCGCCAGGGTTTGTGAGCTTCAGACGCTGCGCGTACAGTCCGGAAGCGTCGGTCGTGTAAACGTCGCAACGACCCGCGTCGTATGCCTGAACGACTTCGTCCGCTTTTTCAAAAGCGACGATTTCATAAGGCATGTCATTTGCGCGGAAGTAATCGGCCACGTTCAGTTCAGTGGTCGTTCCTGTGTTGGTGCAAATGCTTGCGCCGGACAACTCAAGAGCGGAAGTTACGCCGAGCGCCTTACGCACCATGAAGCCCTGCCCGTCATAATAGTTGACGCCAGTGAAGTTCAAACCAAGCGAGGAGTCGCGCGTCATTGTCCATGTGCTGTTACGCGACAGAACGTCGATTTCGCCTGACTGCAGCGCTGTGAAGCGCTCTTTGGCTGACAGCGGCGTAAACTTGACGGCGTTTGCGTCGTCAAAAATCGCAGAGGCGACGGCGCGGCAGAAGTCAACGTCGATGCCGGACCAATTGCCTGCGGAATCCGGATTTGAAAAGCCGGGCAGTCCTTGGCTCACGCCGCACTGAACGAACCCCTTCGCTTTCACATCTTCAAGTGTAGCTGCGGACGCCGTAGTCGCGGCGACGCCAAGCGCGGCGCTCATAATGACTGGAAGAAGCTTGTTTTTCATTGAATTGCAGCCTTTTTGTTACCCATAGAAGCTTTGCTCGCTGGAAGTTTTCGAATTGGATAAAACCCGGTTGCCCGACCCATACGTTTCCCTCCAGGGTCGAAACAACATTCTCAACCTCACTCTTGCATACGAGGGCATTTAGGAGGCAGGGTCAAGAGCGGACCATAGAACTCTACTCAAATATGATTAAATTTTCGCCCGGCGAAAAACTTACCACTGTACAGAAGGTGAACATGACTAAAAAACAATCTAACCCAACCCAAAAAACAGACACGTTGCTAACCCACGCCGGGCGCCACCCTAAGGCGAATCATGGTTTCGTGAATCCACCAGTCATTCACGCATCAACTGTGTTGTTTCCTGATACCGCAACCCTCAACTCGGGCAATCAGACGTATTCATATGGGCGTAGAGGCACGCCGACGACGGACGCGCTTGCACAGGCCGTCTCCGAATTGGAAGGAGCGGCGGGAACCAAACTGGCGACCTCCGGATTGAACGCCGTCGCGCTCGCCTGTTTGTCGGTGCTCAGTCAGGGCGATCACTTTCTCGTCACCGACAGCGTTTATGGCCCTACCCGCCATTTCTGCGACACGGTTTTGCGGCGCATGGGCGTTGAAGTGGAATATTACGACCCCGCCTCTCCCGACATCGCCGCCTTCTTTCGCCCCGCCACCAAAGCTGTTTTCACCGAGGCGCCAGGCTCTCTGACCTTTGAAATGCAGGATATCCCAGCCATTTGCCAAGCAGCGCGCGCGCGCGACATTTACGTTTTAATGGATAACACTTGGGCGACCCCGGTATATTTCAAACCAATTGACCACGGCGTGGACTTGTCCATTCAAGCGGGCACAAAATATTTCGTCGGCCATTCCGATGTTATGATCGGAACCGTCGCCGCAAGCGAAAGGGCGTGGCAAGCGCTTGACGACACGCATGGCGCCCTCGGGCTGCACGTGGGGCCGGACGACGTCTATCTAGCGCTGCGCGGCTTACGCACCATGGGCGTGCGTCTGCGCCAACATATGACCAACGCGCTGGACATTGCGTCATGGCTTGAAAGCCGTCCGGAAGTCTCCCGCGTCTATTATCCAGCGTTAGAAAGCGATCCTGGACACGCAATCTGGAAGCGAGATTTTTCCGGAGCCAGCGGCCTCATGGCCTTTGAATTCACAGCCGGCCACAACGACGCGCAATCGAACGCATTTATAGACGCGCTGAACCTTTTCGGCATCGGCTTTTCGTGGGGCGGCTTTGAAAGCCTAGCGATTCCCGTGCGGCTGAAAGGAATACGCACCGCCAGCCAGGAACCGAACCAGGCTCCCATGATACGCCTTCATATCGGACTGGAGGACATTGAAGATATTCGAGCTGACCTTCAGCGTGGCTTCGCCGCCCTTTAAGGACCTGTATTCCAAAGGAAAGCCAAAGAACTAAGGCGCGTGCTCTTCTCGCTTCTTAGTTCTTTTCGGATTAGAAAATCAATTACAGAGTCGGGTCTCTACGTTTTTCTTTAAAAATAAGCCAAAGGTTACGAAAATAAATCACTAAACCAAGCGCTTGCCCAGCTATAAACACCGGATCTTGCTGTTTAATCGAATAAATCAAAAGCAACATTCCCCCGCCAATGGAGAAGAACCAAAAAGCGACGGGCACGATGGATTTTCCCACACGCTCTGATGCGAGCCACTGGACTACAAAGCGCATCATGAACATAAACTGGGCCACGAAGCCCAGCACAATCCATCCGCTAAATTGCTCCACGAACACCACATGCAGCCAATTTATAAACTGATCAATCATGATCAGACCTCCTCAGCCGAGCTGGCGCCGGCTTGATCGACAATCGTCGCGACCATTGGAATTTTTGCTCTGCGCCGACGTAACCACCAAACGCCGTAAAGGTCGAGAATCCCTATCAACGCCCGATCGAAAATTCCATATTTCGACGCGCCGTGACGACGTTCGCGATCAACCACATCCACGTGAACAACCCCAAACCCCTCGCGCAAGACCAAAGCGGGCAAAAAACGATGCCAGCTATCGAAGTAAGGAAGCCTCAAAAAAACCTCGCGGCGCACCGCCTTCAGCCCGCAACCTGAATCGCGCGTGTTGTCCTGCAACAACCAACCTCTCAAGCCATTGGCGAAACGTGAAGCATAACGCTTAAAGAAACTCGCTTTTCGTCCCAGCCGTTGCCCTGCGGCCAGCGCCACGGACGGCCCCGCCCGCTCAAGCGCGTCCAGAAGCGCGGGAATATAAGCCGGATCGTTTTGGCCGTCGCCGTCGATCGTCACCACCACGGCGCCATGCGCGATAAGCAGCCCGCTCCGCACGGAGCAACTTTGACCGCAAGAGCGTTCATGCTGGATAGCCCTCAGCCAGGCGTTTCGCCCAGCGTATTCCAGCAACATTTGATCCGTGCCGTCGCTAGAGCCGTCATCAATAACGATAACCTCAAAAGAACGACCCGTCAGGGCTGTGGAAATTTCATCCAACAAACCTGGCAGATTACCGATCTCATCCTT
The DNA here is from genome assembly GCA_048265185.1 of Stappiaceae bacterium. Lineage (GTDB taxonomy): Bacteria > Pseudomonadota > Alphaproteobacteria > Rhizobiales > Stappiaceae > JBLXBZ01. Next base: position 630,736 of record JBLXBZ010000001.1, read on the forward strand.
CGCAGGTATGACGACGGTTACATCCACTGAAGTGGAAAGTGTTTCTGGTTCGATTATTTCTCGATGAATCATGGCGCCATTTCACTCGGGAGGTCGGACGGATCTCTTTCAGTTGTGACGGCTTTATACAAAGCAAGCCGTCCGCGAAAGAGCCGCCACACGGATCTAGCGCATATTTTTGCGGAAAAAGGGCTAATAAGCGGCTTTGGCCAATTTCCACCCGACATTTTGAACCCTACGCCCCGCCGCGCGAGCCAACGCGCGCATATCATGGTGAATGTAACGCCGAGCAATGTTCCCGCCACAACGTCGCTCGGATAATGGGCGCCCACCATGATCCGACTGAAGGCGAGCCAAAAAGCGCAAACCACAATCAACCATAACCAAGTTGGAAAGATCAATGCAAGCGCCGTCGCCATCGCCGCCACCGTGGTGGAATGGCCGGAGGGAAAACTGGTGAAAGATCCATTAAAGCCCAGAACGTCAAAATAAACAGGTCCCAGCTCCTCATAAAATTTAGGGCGCGCACGACCGATGATCCATTTGAAAATCAACACCAACACGCCGCTTCCCGCGACAGTGACGAAAATAAAAGCGCAATACGTCCATGCCGTGATAAGGCTCATTTTCACACGGAACGTGAGGCGTTCCCAATCAAGCAAGGTCATGCCGATGCAAAACAGCCCCGTTGACCACAATATCCAATGGGCCTTGCCAAAGTCGGTAACGAAAGAAAACCCTTCGCGGTAGGCGTGCGGCAAGGATTGCAGCCATGGGAACGTAGGAATATCCAGCAAGACGATCGCCGCGCCGACGGTCAGCAAAAACACGGCCAGAACGTCTTGAGGGCGAAATCCGGTCGTCAACGGAACATGAAGCCGCTCTTCACGGACTTTTCGCCTCGACAAAACTTGCCGAACAGCGGCGAAGTTTTTCTTCATGCGTGCGAAATGAGCTTTCATGCGACTTTTCACGGATTGCTCGGAATGCTTTCCGTCAGCATCAACATTCATCCCCGGCTCCCCATATCCGCGCTTTCACCACTTGCGTTTTGGTCCGATATAGGGAGGTACACTCCTATATTCAGCTCCTTACCGCCATTAATATTCAATCCCATAACACGTGAGACGAGACGAACTTCAAATCCGTTTTCACGCACGGCGTCAAGGAACGCCTTTTCTTCACGACTTTCAACCACGGCCGCAAAACAGCTGGCGTCCGGAGCGCCGCCAAGGTGTCGCGCCGCTTCCTCAGCCGATCCTAGCAACGTATCCGTTCCTTGCAAAAATACGTAACTAGGTTCGTTGAACCCCGCCGACGCCACGACCGGATGCTCGCATTGCGCCGCCTGCGACACAGCCGCCGTCAAACGCGGACTAATCCAGATGGGCTTCAAAGCCGGCATGGTGAACGCCCATGTGCCGCAAAACAAACCAAACGCGCATAAAACGACGGATGGAATGGCCGCATATGGCGCGCCTGACTGGATTTTCTTGGCGGCGAGATAGGCGAAATATCCAGCAAGGAGAACAATCATCACCGCCGGCGGCGACGGCCACACACCCAAAAACGCCGGCGCCCCGATATTAACGATGATCACCAACCCCACAGGGATCGCAAACAGAAGCGTCGCCGCCCAGCGCGTAAATTTTCCATACTTGAAATTAGACGTTTCACTCAAGACGACGCCGCACAGAATCGCTAAAGCGGGAGCCAACGGCAAAGTGTAATGCGGCAACTTCGTCGCCACGAGTTCAAAAACAATCCACGAAGGAACGAACCAGGTCAGACAAAACGCCACGCCCGGCCGAAAACCAAACGGACGCAGCGCGGCGAGCACAAAAACCACGAACGCAGGCAGAGGCCAAAACGTCAATAAACCGGCGGCCAAATGGGTGAAGGGCGGCGCTCCATGACTTTCCTGACCGCTGGCCACCTTACCCAGCAGGTCTTTACCCAAAGCTTCTTGAAAGAACTGCCCATCCGTGGCGAGGGAAATCGCGATCAACCATGGACTAACCAGCGCCGCCAGCCAAAGAACGCCAGCTAATGGCGCCGCTCGCTTCATCCAGCGCACGTCACGTTGATAAATGCAAAGGCCCGCCATGGTCAGCCCCAGCACCATCAGAACAAGCGGCCCCTTCACAAGCACGCCCATGGCCATGGCCGTCCACAAAACAAAAGACATCCCCCATCGCCGACGCTCGCCGGTGCTCAAATACAAGCGGGCAAGCGCTCCTTGGGCCGCAACCACGCACGCCAATAACATCGCATCCGTTTTGGCAAGCCTCGCTTCAGTTCCAAGGAGGATAATGGAAGCGAGAAGAATCCCGGCGAGCAAAGCCCCGGAAGGAGACGTGAATGCCCGAGCGGCCCAATAGGTTAGGAGCACAGCCGCAATCGCTCCCAGAAATGACGGGAGCCTATAAGCCCATATCGGCGACGTTTCCCCTGAGCCGGTTATTTTTGCGGAAAACGCCTGAATCCAATAAATCCCGATTGGCTTTTTATGGCGAGGATCGTCTTGGAACCGAATATCCACATAATCGCCGCTTTGCAGCATTTGCTTGGTGGCCTGAGCGAAGCGCGGCTCGTCACGATCAAGCGGCGGCACGCTCATCAAGCCGGGAGCAAACATCGCCGCCGACAAAACAACCAGCAGCAATGGCGCGATCAGGCGATGCCCGAACAAGCGGACCCAGGCGAAGTCGGAAACCCGCCCAATCCTCGCGAGGTCATCCGGAGAGTGCGCCCCTCCCCCTTCGGCGGCGGAGCCCTTTATCGAAGCATTCATCTCACTTTGATCGGAAGTGGTCATATACGTCGCCCGATGCTTAAACCTATCACATGCGAACCTCCTACATGAGAGAGGATGAAAGGGGAACCATTGAGTTCAGCGAACCGGATGAAAGACGATACGCTCCATGTGTCACAAGTTATTCGAACGCATGTTGTATCGAGGCGAAATTCGATGGCTGAAGGCTTGAAGGAAAGATCCCGAAAATGACAACATTAGTGCAAATTACAGATCTGCATATGCGCCCGATCGACAAGCTCTTTTGTCAGATTGTGGACACGAACGGCCTTGCCTTCAACGCTTTCTCCGCCTTGAAACCCCTATCGGCGCAGATAGATGGAATAGTGATCACCGGAGATTTAACCAATGACGGGGCCGAGAGCGAATACGCCGGTCTCGCTCATCAGCTGACCCAGCTCGACTGCCCGGTTTTCACATTGCCGGGAAATCATGACAACCCCGCTTTAATGCGCAAACTTCTGACAAACGCCGGTCCGCTGGAAAACGGCGCAGAGGACAAAATTTATTATGCGGTCCAAGTTGGCGACTTGACCTTGATATGTTTAGACAGCTCCGTCCCCGGAGAGCCATATGGAAACTTGGGTTCCACGCAATTGTCCTGGCTAGAGGCGCAGATCACGAGTTGCGACACCCCGGTCGTAATCGCATTGCATCACCCGCCAATCGCCACCGGTCTTGCGAAGATGGACGCAATTGGCTTACGCGACTCTCCCGCTTTTCAAAAGATCATTGAAAAGGCGCCTTGCGTCAGTCGAATTATCTGCGGCCATGTTCACCGGCCCATATTCGCAAATTTCGCGGGCGTGACCGTCACCATAGCGCCAAGCACCGCCCATCAGCTGGCTTTGGATCTCACGGGAATGAACCCTCCTGAATTTTCACTGGAGCCGCCGGCTTATTTTCTGCATCACTATACGAAAAACGCCGGACTTATTACGCATATGGCTTATTTCGAAAGCTATCCGGGCCCCTATCCCTTTGACGGATAGAAATTTAACCGCAACGACGGTGGAGACCAATGACAGGACAATCAAGGGATATGAAGAAAAACGACATTTCACCCAGCAAAAGGTTTTTGCTGCTAGGCGGCGCCAGCGCGTTGGCCGCGATCAGCTTAGGAGGGTGCGCAGGTCTTGAGAAGATTCCCGAGAATGTGGTCGTCACGCCTGTTCCTGTAAACATGCCGGCGGCGCTGCGGCGTCTGAACGCTTATCGGCTCACCAACTCTCTCGCGCCGGTCAAGAATAACACTCTCCTTGATCGGATCGCGATGGACATGGCGGTCTATATCGCCAAGCGCGACACCATGAGCACGCAAAAGCATTCAAGCGCCGGGCTAGCCTCTCGTCTCGACGCCGCCGGATATCCCAACGTCGCCGGAGCGGAGAACCTGGGAGCGGGATACGCCGACTATGCAGCCGCCTTCACAGGATGGGTTGAATCGGCGGATCACAACCACAATTTGTTGAACCCACATGTAACGGAAATAGGGCTGGCTCACACCAAACGAACCGACGGAAAATGGCGTAACTTCTGGGTGATGATCCTCGCGCGCCCCAAAACGACGACGCCCTATCGCCCCGAAGTCGCAGGCGTAAGCGCCATGTAGCAAGCGCCCTCCCCATAGGCGCTAAGGTCCATATGCGCCGTCTGCGCGGCTGAGACCGGCTCGAAACCGCGAGCGGCCCAATAGCTCACCGCTTGAGCGATCGCCACAAGAGCGATCCGTTCGACGCCAAGAGCCGCGCCCAACTCCGCCAAATCGCTCAAGAGCTGACGCGCCCCTCCTCTCCCTCTGGCCAGCGAAGAAATAGCCACGTCATGAATATAGAAAACATCCGGTTTTCGGGGAATCTGGCCCAAGCGCGCATTTAATTTTGGCGCAGAGCCAAACACCCACGGATGCGATATCGCATATCCCAAAACGCCGTCTCCGGATCTCAAAACTCGGCAGCCAGCGGGGAAAAGAGCGAGACGCTCGCGAAACGCTTCGGTTTCATCAGGCAGATCCGGATAGGATTCCTTCATTATAGGCGCGAGAGAGCCAAGATCGCTCTCTCTCATCAACGACCAACTCAGACCTGATTTATCAACCATCCAACCACCCGCCGTAATCGCGCATAAATCAAACTATCCAGAAGAGTTTTAACGCCCCCGAGACCACATGCAACGCATCATCTCCGGTTGACCTGTCCCACGTCATCCGGTCACATGCGTAAATCAGCCGAAATAGTTTTTTTCTATTCCTGCACGCCGCGCCTTTTAATTTCTGGAAAGCTGTAGCGTTCATAATGTAACAAGAATACCGCCATGGGGACGCCGCCGGTGATGAATGTTTGAAATTATCGCAGTTCTTATCGCCGTCACAATCGGCCTCGCAATCGCTGGACCACTATTTAAGGCTTATGGCGCTTCGAGAGCCCGCGCGAGCGATGCGGACAAGATGCGACAACTTCGAGAACGCATTGAAACTTACGCGCCAGAGCAGCCTACGCCGGCGGTGTCATTGTCATTGCCACAGGACGCGCAGACCCCGGCGACTCAGACACAGGCGGAAAAGCTGGCGACTTATGGCGTGTTCATCGCCCAAGACACCACTTTCAACGGCGCCGCCGCTCTGATTGTTCTAATGCGCGGCGCTCGCGAATCGCTGATGTCCGACTATGGCGTCGCCCCTATGCGCAAACACACCCACGCCATAGCTCCGTTTCTGCTCTCTCATTCATTGGCGCTTCAATGCGCAATCGATTACGCATTGAGAACGCCCGACGGTGAAGAATACGATTTTCCAGAAAATGACATGCCGCATATTCGCGACGCGCTGATCGATTGGATCGCGACAATTGAATAAAGCGAAAGGACCAAGGGGATGACGGCGAACAACAAGGCGGCTTGGGCCGTGGGCCTGATGACGGGCACCGTGCTCGATGGCATGGTCGACATAGCGCTTTTACAAACCGACGGCGAGCGTATTCATGAATTCGGCCCCTGGACGCTCGCAGCCTACCCGGATGAGGTGAACGGCGCCATAGCGACCGCTGTCGACGACGCGCTAGAATGGCGCTTCATTGGCCCTGAGCCCACGAGTTTCGCCCATGCTCAAAAACTGCTTTCGTGCGCGCAAGCGGATGCGGTCGCCGATTTTCTCAAAGAGAACGACTTCCCGATAAATAATGTGGGAGTTATCGGCTTCCACGGCCAGACTGTCCTTCACCGCGCCCCCACCTCCGCACGCCGCGGCGACACCCGGCAACTGGCCGATGGCCAACTGATGGCCCGACGTCTGGGCGTTCCCGTGGTCTATGACTTTCGCACCGCAGACATTCGCGCAGGCGGACAAGGAGCCCCCCTTTCGGCCATCTATCATAGAGCTTTGTTGGAAAGCCTCGCGCCTGAAAACAAATCCCCACAAACCGCGGTTCTGAACCTTGGCGGCGTCGGCAACATCAGCTGCCCCGACAGCGAGGCCGGCGTCATCGCTTTTGACACCGGTCCGGCGAACGGGCCGCTCAATGACTGGATCAAGCGGCACGGCAAGGGCGTTATGGACCGCGATGGGCTGATCGCCAAAGCCGGAGCCGTGGACGAACAACGGCTTGAGCGCCTTTTAACCCATCCATATTTCACCACGCCCTACCCCAAGTCTCTGGACCGTTATGACTTCACCGCTCAGATGGCGGACGGATTGAGCTGCGAAGACGGCGCAGCAACCCTCAGCGCCTTTACGGCGGCGGCGGTGGGCAAAGCGCTTGATCTTTTGCCCGAGCGGCCTGCGGAGTTAATCATTTGCGGCGGCGGCGGCAAGAACCCGCATCTCGTCGAGCAAATAGGCTTGCGCGCGGGCGTCAAAACCCGCCTCGCCTCCGAAGTTGGGTGGCGCGGAGACGCGGTTGAAGCGGAGTGCTTCGCATTTCTAGCCATGCGGACATTACGCGGCCTACCCATAAGTTTCCCGGCGACCACAGGCGTCAACGCCCCCTTATGCGGCGGGAGAATAGCCCGGCCGGCTTAACGCTGCTCATAGTTTCTGAAATGCGGCGTTGACTTCGCTCTCATCCGGATAAATAAACACTATAACGACAGCGCGAGCATGCGCTGGATCATTTTAAAACAACTGCGGGATCATTCTGAGATGGTGGCAAGAATTTACCGTCCGGCCAAAACGGCCACTCAGTCAGGTAAGGCGAAAAGCCACACCTGGGTGCTTGAGTTCGAACCGGAAAGCCCTCGTTCAATTGACCCTTTGATGGGATACACATCCTCCGACGACATGAAGCAGCAGATCAAATTGCGCTTCGAGACCAAAGAGGACGCCATCGCATATGCAAAACGCAACGGGTTGTCATACCGGATAGAAGCTCCGAAGGAACGACCTGTTCCAACCATAGCTTACGCCGACAACTTCAAGTTCAACCGCTATATGCCTTGGACCCATTAAGCACAGAATCAAGAAACAAAATACGATCCATATCAAACAGTGAATTTCACCATGATTGTGCGATTCACCTGTTTGACAGCGCCCCCTCGCTGCGGATAGAAGACAAGCAGTTTCTATGTAAAATGGCCCCGTAGCTCAGCTGGATAGAGCGCTCGCCTTCTAAGCGAATGGTCGCAGGTTCGAATCCTGCCGGGGTCACCATCGCCTCCTGAATATTTATCCTCACGTTCTGAGCGCTCTCCCCGCCCTAGCGCTGTGAAGTCTCCCATGTGGGAGAAATCCACGGCTGCGCATTTTCACGCGCCAATGGAGGCTTTCCGAGGATGTGGTCGGCGGCCTTTTCGCCGGTCATAATCGACGGCCCGTTAAGATTGCCGTTGGTGATCTGCGGAAAAATGGAGCTATCCGCCACGCGCAGCCCCTCCACGCCGATAACGCGGCATTCAGGATCGACCACGGCCATAGGATCGTCTTTGGCCCCCATGCGACAGGCGCCGCAGGGGTGATAGGCGCTTTCTGCGTGCTCGCGAATAAAATCGTTCAGCGCTTCGTCCGATTGCACCGCATCCCCGGGCTGAATTTCGTGACCTCGGAAGGGGGCGAAAGCCTCTTGCGCGAATATTTCGCGGGTCAGACGAATACAGGTGCGGAAATCCTCCCAATCGCTTTCATGCGACATATAGTTGAAGAAAATACGCGCGGCGTCTTTGGGATCGGCGGAATTGAGCGTCACCTGCCCGCGAGATTTGGAGCGCATCGGTCCGACATGGGCTTGAAACCCGTGTCCCTCCGCCGCCGCCTGGCCATCGTAACGTACGGCGATCGGCAAGAAGTGATACTGAATGTCCGGGTAACGCACCCCCGCTTTAGAGCGAATGAAGGCCGCGCTTTCGAATTGGTTCGAAGCACCGACCCCCTTACGGGTCAGCAGCCACTGAGCGCCAACAAAGGCCTTGCCTAGAAGACTCCAATATTTGAAAAGCGAAACGGGCTGAGTCGCCGCTTGCTGAATATAAAGCTCCAAATGATCCTGAAGATTTTGGCCCACGCCCGCGCGGTCAGCAACGACGTCGATTCCATGTTCTGCTAGATGCGCCGCCGGACCAATGCCCGAAAGCATCAGCAACTTGGGCGAGTTGATCGACGAAGCCGACAAGATCACTTCGCACGTGGCGAGGATCACCTCCACACGGCCCTTACGTGCGATCTCCACCCCTATGGCCCTGCCCTCCTCGATGACCGCCTTACGCGCCAATCCACGCACGATTACGACATTTCCCGTGGTTAAAGCGGGCTTGAGATAGGCTCTGTACGCCGACCAGCGAACCCCTTTGTAAATCGTCGCGTCATAGGGGCCAAAGCCCTCTTGCTGTTTGCCGTTATAGTCATCGGTGGTGGGATAGCCTGCTTGCGCGCCCGCCTTGACGAAGGCTTTGACCAGCGGGTTGTCGCGTTTGCCACGCGAAATATGGAGGGGGCCGTCCTTGCCGCGCCAAGCAGGGTCGCCGCCATGCCCGCCGCTGTCCCAATTCTCCATGCGTTTATAATAAGGCAGCACATCGGCATAGGCCCACCCTTGCGCGCCCATTTTCTCCCATGCATCAAAGTCGCAAGCATGCCCGCGCACATAGACCATGCCGTTGATTGACGACGACCCGCCCAGAACGCGCCCGCGAGGCGTGACCAAACGGCGCCCGCCCAAATGCGGCTCAGGCTCGGATTGATAGCCCCAGTCATAGCGCGCCATGTTCATCGGATAGGACAAAGCGCCCGGCATCTGGATAAAGGGGCCTGCATCAGAGCCGCCTTCCTCGATCACAATGACCTTTTTACCCGCCTCAGCGAGACGATAGGCGATAGCGCAGCCCGCGGACCCCGCCCCGACAATCACATATTCCGCTTGCATCACGCCCCCCTTAAAACGGCGCTTCTGTGTCGTTCATGCCGACGTAAACGCTTTTGATCTGGCTGTAGTGCTCGATCGCCGCCTTGGAGTTTTCACGCCCCACGCCCGAGAGCTTAGAACCTCCGAATGGCGCCTCTACGGGCGTGAGGTTATAAGCGTTGATATAACAAGTACCCGCCTCGAACGCCGCCGCGACGCGGTGCGCGCGGGTCAGGTCGTTGGTGAACACCCCGGCGGCCAGACCGAATTCGGTGGCGTTGGCGCGTTTGACCCCTTCCTCTTCAGTGGCAAATTTCAGCACCGACATGACCGGCCCGAAAATCTCTTCACGGGCGATAGTCATCTCGTCAGTGACATCGGCGAAAAGGGTCGGTTCGATATAAAAGCCCTGACCATCGATCTTTTCGCCGCCCTTGACCAAACGCGCGCCTTCTTTAACGCCCTTGGCGATATAGCCCTCAACAATGGCGCGTTGGCGTTCGCTGATCATTGGGCCAATGGTGGTGTTCTCGGCCATAGGATCGCCAATCACCGCTCCTTCCATCCGCGCCGCCACCCGAGCCACGAAGCGATCGTAAAGACCTTCCTGAACGAAAACGCGCGTCCCGTTGGAGCAAATCTGGCCCGTAGAATAGAAATTACCGTTAATCGCGGCGGAGACGGCGTTTTCCAAATCGGCGTCATCAAACACGAGGATTGGAGATTTACCGCCAAGCTCCATGGTCACATGGCGAATGCCGTCGGCGGCGGCGGCGTAGACCTTGCGCCCCGTAGGCACCGAGCCTGTGAGCGACACCTTGTTCACGCGGGCGTCCGTGACGAGGGACGCGCCCGTCTCGCCAAAGCCCTGAACCACGTTGAACAATCCCGCAGGCGCGCCCGCCTCCAGCAATATTTCAGCCAGTTGCAATGCGCTAAGCGGCGTCATTTCCGAAGGCTTGAACACCATAGCATTGCCGCAAGCCAATGCGGGCGCGGCCTTCCAGCTTGCAATCTGGATCGGGTAGTTCCACGCGCCCACCCCCACGCAAACGCCCAGAGCCTCGCGGCGCGTGTAAACGAAATCCCCCCCCGCCAAGGGAATATGCTCGCCCGTCAGCGTTCCCGCCAGCCCGCCGAAATATTCAAGCGCGTCCGCTCCTGAGGCAGCGTCGGCGATAAGCGTTTCGGACATGGGCTTGCCCGTGTCATGCGTTTCGATCACCGACAGGTCGTGGTTGCGCGCGCGCATGATTTCAGCGGCGCGGCGCAGCACCCGCCCCCGCTCAGAACCGGACAAGGCGGCCCATTCGATCTGCGCCGTTCTGGCGGACTCCAGCGCTTGATCAATGATCGCAGGCGTCGCGGCGTGCAAAACCGCAATGGCTTTGCCCGTGTGTGGGTAAATCACCTCAATCGGCGCGCCCGCCGTATCCTCGACATAGGCGCCATCGATGAAATGGCTGGCTTTCGGCTGGAAGTCTTGGGTCATTTCTACTCCTGCGGCCCCGCGAGTGGGGCGATGGGATTCGGATCTGCGTCGGCGAGGGAAATGTCGTCATTTTCATGAACTTCAGTGCATTCGGCGGCGATCGCCCGAAGCACGTGCTGGGCGCCTTCCGACCCATCGACGGCGCCGATGGCCTCTTCAGCGCTGCGCAGCACTTTCGTGTCGAGGGCGTAGCGCAAATAGAGGCCGTCGATCAGGCCGGAGACGCGCCGGGCCACATCAGGCGCCCGTTCATGAACCTTCGAGCGCAGCGCATAGACAAGATTTGAGTGCAAACGGCGTTGATAGACATAAAGCAACCGCCGCGCCGGTTCAGAGCGCAGCGCAAGCGCATAAAAATTCACCCAAGCGCAAATTGCTTCGCGCCGGAAACTCGACATGCCGAAGCTGGCCTGCACGATAGCGTGAAGTCTATCGTCCGCGGTCTTCGCGCCCTGCAACCCCTTGAGAACATCAACGCCGTAATCGGTCAGGATGGAGCGCATGGCGGCGAGAAACAAACCTTCCTTGTCGCCGAAATAATGAAAGGCCAGGCCAGCGGAAACACCTGCGTTTTTGGCGATCTGGCTGGTCGTCACATCGAGAGACCCCGTCGCGCCGATCTCTCGAATCGTCGCTTCGATCAGCTCCGCCCTGCGCTCCTTCTCTGATTTGCGTGACTTACCCGCCATTTAGACGCCTTTTATCTCTTGCGGTTGCTTTTCTGAAATATGGCATTATTAATTGACTCGTCAATCAATAACTTTCATCAACACAGGGGCCAACATGAAACTCGCACTTTATTCCTCCGTTTTTGCACTTTGCGCCACCACGGCGCTCGCAGATTGCGGCAAGGTGACTTTTTCCGATGTAGGTTGGACCGACATCACGGCGACAACCGCTGTGGCAACCACCGTGCTCGACGCTTTGGGCTATGAAACAGATGTTCGCGTGCTGTCCGTTCCCGTAACCTATGTGTCTCTTGAAAAGGGCGATGTGGATGTGTTCCTCGGCAACTGGATGCCGACGATGGAGGCCGATATCGCGCCATATCGTGAAAAAGGCACGGTGGATACTGTGCGCGCAAATCTCGAAGGCGCGAAATATACGCTTGCGACCAACGCCGCTGGCGCAGCGCTTGGCGTCGACAGCTTTGCAGCCATCGCAAAGCAGGCTGACGCGCTGGATGAGACTATCTACGGCATTGAACCAGGCAATGACGGCAACCGTCTGATCATGGACATGATCAAGGACGACGCTTTTGGCTTGAAAGAATTTGACGTGAAAGAAAGCTCTGAGCAGGGTATGCTCAGTCAAGTTGCGCGTTTGTCGAAAAAAGACGAGCCGATCGTCTTCCTCGCGTGGGAACCGCATCCCATGAACGCCAATTTCGACCTAACCTACCTTAAGGGCGGCGATGACTGGTTCGGCCCCAACTACGGCGGCGCCACCGTCTACACCAACACCCGGGCGGGTTATGTGAAAGAGTGCCCCAATGTCGGCGCTCTTTTGAACAATCTCGAATTTTCGCTGCAACTTGAAAACGAAATCATGGGCGCAATTCTCAATGACGGAGAGAAAGCCCCGGATGCAGCCAAGTCTTGGCTCGCGGCCAATCCCCAGGTGCTGGACGGCTGGCTCGAAGGGGTGAAGACGAAAGACGGCGCAGAAGGTCTTCCTGCGGTCAAGGCCTCTCTCGGACTCTGATCCCTCCAATCCCGCAACGCCCCCACTTTGAACCGGGGGCGTTTTTCTGGGACGACGCAAAACAGTGGAAAGGGACAGAACTTGGAATGGCTGACTGACAACAAGCTGCCGGTTGGGGATTTCGCCAGCGCGGCGTTCCAATGGATACGCGATCATGCGGAAGGAGCGCTGGATGCGCTTTCAGTCGCAATGGAAACGATGATCGACGCGATCCTCTGGCTCCTGCAAACGCCGCCGCCAATCTTTGTCGTGCTCGTCTTTGTCGCTCTTACATGGGCGCTGCAACGCAACTGGAAAACCTGCCTGCTGGTGGCGCTCGGCTTTCTCTTCATCCTTAATCAAGATTACTGGGAAGAAACGACGGAAAGCCTGACGCTTGTTCTCTCCGCCTGTGTAGTTTGCATGGCCATCGGCGTGCCGATCGGCATCGCCGCCGCGCATCGTCCGCGCTTTTATGCGGTCCTGCGTCCGGTCCTTGATTTGATGCAAACCCTGCCGACCTTCGTCTATCTGATTCCCGCGATCGTCTTCTTCGGCATCGGCATGGTCCCGGGCCTCATCGCCACCGTTATATTCGTGCTGCCCGCGCCGATCCGGCTAACGCAGCTCGGCGTCTCCTCCACCCCGGAGCAATTGACCGAGGCCGTGCGCGCCTTCGGCGGCTCCGACCGGGACGTTCTTTTCAAAGCGGAGCTCCCCTACGCCCTACCGCAGATCAAAGCGGGCCTCAATCAAACGATCATGCTCGCCCTCTCAATGGTTGTGATCGCGGCCCTTGTTGGCGCGGACGGCCTTGGCGTGCCCGTGGTGCGCGCGCTTAATCAAGTGAACACCTCGCTCGGATTTGAAAGCGGCCTTGTAATTGTGGTGCTCGCCATCATCCTCGACCGGATGCTCAACAAAGGAGACGCGCAATGACGCAAGATGCGAACATCGCCGTCAAGATCGACAACGTCTCTATCGTGTTCGGAAACGCCCCCGAGAGCGCCCTGCCCTATATGGACGAAGGGCTGGATCGCTCCGAAGTTCAGGAGAAATGCGCTCAGGTTCTCGGAGTTCATAACTGCTCTCTGGAGATTAAAGAGGGCGAAATTCTCGTACTCATGGGTCTGTCGGGATCCGGTAAATCCACGCTCCTGCGCGGTGTCAACGGGCTAAACCCCGCCGTGCGCGGCGCGGTGCATGTGCGCGACGGAAACGCGCTGGCGAATGTCACCGAAGCCTCCGGCGTCGACCTGCGCCGCATCCGCCGCGAACGTCTCGCCATGGTGTTCCAGCAGTTCAGCTTACTGCCGTGGCGCAGCGTGGCGGAGAATGTCGGGTTAGGCCTTGAGCTCGGCGGCATGAACAAAAAGGCGCGGCGCAAAAAGGTGCTAGAGCAGCTTGAACTCGTCGGCTTGTCCGATTGGGCGGACAACAAGGTGAGCGAGCTGTCGGGAGGCATGCAGCAACGCGTGGGCCTGGCGCGCGCTTTCGCCACCGACGCCCCTATCCTGCTGATGGACGAGCCTTTTTCCGCGCTCGACCCGCTTATCCGCAACAAGCTGCAAGATGAACTACTGGAGCTTCAGGCGCGCTTACAACGAACGATTGTCTTTGTGTCGCATGACCTTGATGAAGCCTTCAAACTCGGGAACCGCATCGCCATCATGGAAGGCGGACGGATCATCCAGTGCGGAACGCCCAACGAGATAGCGGCGAAGCCTGCAAACGCCTATGTCGAGGAGTTCGTCGCCTATTCCAATCCGCTGACTTTTCTGCGGGCGAAGGATGTGATGGAGGACGGCGACGGTGAAACTGATATCGAGGTCGACGAAGATACGCCTGTTCTCGAATTCGCTCGCCGCCTGTCCGAGCAGAACACGCCCGTCGCCGTCCTCAGCGCCGGCAAACGCGTCGGCGTCGTCACCCCCACCTCGCTTTTGGGCAGCCTTCTACGCTAGAATAACGCCTCAAGCCGGACGGCGATTATGACGCGGCGGATCATCGCGCCGCGTCCCCAAAATCACGATGAGACTTACTCAAGTTCCGCCAGAACGTTTTGCAAAATTTGCGCCCCGGACCAGACGCCATATTGCATCAGGGTCACTGCGCCGGCCGCGCCGCCGCTCGCCAGAAAAGCCCCATTTTGCGACCATGACAAGGCCGTGATCGTTTGTCCGTCAGGACGCCGCGCTTTGACCACCTGATTTTGATCCGGACCGCAAATCAACACCGTTCCATCAGAAAATCCGGCGGCAATCAACGCTCCATGCGGCTGAGCGCAAACCACGGTGACTTTGGCGCTTGGCGAATAGCCTATTTGAACCATTTCCGGGCCGGAGGCGAATTCATTCCCGAACGCCCAAAGCGTCAATCGATCATAGCCCGAACAGCTGAAATATCGGCTGTCTTCAGTCCACGCGCAGTTCAAGGCGTGGTCGGGAAACGAACCGAAGCAAACCCGTCTCCCACGCGTTAAATCCCATGCAAAAAACGTATTCTCCTCAGAGCTCACCACGATAAACCGTCCATCCGGGGACCAGCTCAACACTCCTGTCCCTCCCTTACACCGCAACAGTTTTTTCTCTCCGCTCTGCATATCCAGAACGAAAACCCCCGTATCGGTGAGCATCGCCACACACTCTCCCGAAGGAGAAAAACAGAGAGCTTCCGCCCCCGCCTCATCGTAAGAAATTGAGTTTAAAACGCCCGATGGGTCGCAAAGATACAGGTTTTCATCGTCACAAGCGGCGATCCAGCCAGTATCGTCATGAACGGAGACGAAACTCATTCGCGCGCCCGCATCGAACACCACATCTTCCGCTGCATCAATTTCGCAAAAAAGAACCGGCCCATGAGACGCCTTCACGATAAAGCCGCCGCGAAACTGCATGAGGCTCCGCACCGGCCCATAGCCAACCGCCGCGCCATTTTCTGTTGGCTCAGTCGAGGCGGAAAGGTCGATTTGGTCCAACCGCGACAGGCTGGACATTTGCGCCTGCAGAAAAGTCAATTTTGTATCGCCGCTAGCCACCGCCACTGTCGAAGAGGCGCCAAAGGCGAGCGCGGTGACGTTTGCGCCGAGCACATACTCCGCGATTTGAAAATCCGAATCCGGCTGATCCATAAAATCGCTCAAAACTGAAAACCTTGTTCGCCATCCACCAAACAGTCTGAAAATAAATTCCGCCATCAGAACGACAACGGCATAAAAACAAGCTCAGAAAATCATCATATTATTTAAAGATAACGCAATTCCAATTGGTTTCGAAGAACCGCCTCCACGTGAAGTTCATAATTTCTGCAAACACTAACTGACAGATACGAAAATGCAGATTACCCTCTCAAAAACAAGCGAGAGAGTCACTCCACATGATGAGCGATATTGAAATTGCACGCAACGCAACTCTGGCCCCGATCGCCGACGTGGGAAAACAGCTCGACATCCCCCACGCCGCGCTTGATCCTTACGGGGCTACAAAAGCAAAAATACGGGCGGATTTCATATCGACGCTAAAAGATCGCTCGAACGGCAAGCTTATTCTCGTCACAGCAATCAACCCCACCCCCGCCGGCGAGGGCAAAACGACCACCACTGTCGGCCTTGGAGATGGGCTGAATCGCATCGGCGCCAAAACCGCGATTTGTCTGCGCGAGCCCTCCCTCGGCCCGTGCTTTGGCATGAAAGGAGGCGCCGCTGGCGGCGGCCGGGCGCAAGTGGTTCCCATGGAGGACATCAACCTTCACTTCACTGGAGACTTCCACGCCATCACCTCAGCGCATAATTTGCTCAGCGCCTTGATCGATAATCATATCTATTGGGGCAATGCGCTGGAGATAGATCAACGTCGGATCACATGGCGCCGCGTGCTGGACATGAATGACCGGGCTTTGCGACAAGTGGTGACGTCACTTGGGGGCCCGGCAAATGGATATCCGCGCGAAACCGGTTTCGACATCACTGTCGCCTCGGAAATAATGGCGATTTTTTGCCTCGCCTCCAACCTGAAGGACTTGCAGTCACGCCTTGGAGATATCGTCATTGGCTATCGGCGCGACAAAACCGCCGTCACCGCCCGCGAACTGGAGGCGGACGGCGCCATGACGGTGCTTCTCAAAGAGGCTCTCCAGCCGAATCTGGTTCAGACGCTGGAAAACAATCCCGCTTTCGTTCACGGCGGGCCATTCGCCAATATCGCCCATGGATGCAACTCCCTCGCCGCGACCCAGACCGCGCTCAAACTTGCCGACTACGTGGTGACCGAAGCAGGTTTTGGCGCGGATCTTGGAGCCGAAAAGTTCTTTAATATCAAATGTCGTAAGGCCGGATTAGAACCGGACGCAGTAGTGTTGGTGGCCACCATCCGTGCGTTGAAGTTCAACGGCGGGCTGGAGAAAGACGAGCTTGGCTCGGAAAATGTCGACGCTCTTCTGGCCGGATGCGTCAACCTTGAGCGCCATGTAGAAAATATTCGTCAATTTGGCGTCCCGCTCGTCATCGCCATCAACCACTTCGCCACCGACTCCAATGCGGAAATCGTTGCGCTGCAAGAGTATGCGGCTTCGATCGGCGTCGAGGCCATCGTTTGCAAACACTGGGAGAAAGGATCGGAAGGAACGCTGGAGCTAGCCGCTCGCGTCGTGGAGTTGACGCGAACCGAAGCATCACATTTCGCGCCGCTCTATCCTGACGAAATGCCGCTCGTTGAAAAAATAAAGACAGTCGCCCAGCGAATTTACCGGGCGCAGGACGTGTCGATAGATAAATCCGCCCTTGCCCAGCTTAAACAATGGGAAGCGGATGGCTACGGAGAGTTGCCCGTTTGCATGGCCAAGACGCAATATTCTTTTTCAACCGACCCGAGTTTGCGCGGCGCCCCAGACGGACACACGATCACTGTGCGGGAAGTACGGCTGGCGGCTGGCGCCGGCTTCATTGTCGCGGTCTGCGGCGACATCATGACCATGCCGGGCCTGCCGAAAACGCCCTCCGCAAATCACATCGGCCTCAACGCCAAAGGCGAAACGGAAGGATTGTTCTAACGCTTGAAGCGACGCGCGTTTCTTGTGGCTGACGAGAAACGACAAGCGCTCACTCGACGAAGATTTCGTCAATTTGCGAAAAATGGGCCGGCCACGTCATCTGCTCCAGCTGCGGAATTTCGCAGACGGACGGCCCCTGAGCCGCAAGCTCCATGATCGCGCTCCGCCACCCGACGCCGTCAATGGGAGACAGGTATTTCACATGCTCCCCTCCCACTTCCCGGTGCACCTGAATGTCGGAAGCAATTACATGCGCGCCCAGACACAGAGCCTCCACCACGGGCAGAGAAAACCCTTCCACAAAGGATGGAACAAGAACTCCGTTAGCGGAACGCATTAAAGCGGCGACTTCCTTATCCGACAACTTCCCCGTCTCAAGAACATGACCTTCAAGCGCCGGGCAACGGTCAAGCATGTCCAAAATATTCTCATTCTCCCAACCGCGCCGACCGATGATAACCAGTCTCGGCGCCTGATCACCGTATCTTTCAACGAGATCACGCCAGACATTCAAAAGCAGGAGGTGATTTTTACGAGGCTCAATTGTGCCTAAAACCACGAAATAGGGATGGCCTGGCTTCAGGTCCGGCAAACGCTCAAACTCACGAAAAACAGATTCAATCCCCAGAAACGCAACGCTAACCTCAGGCGGCGGCGCCGAACGCGCGCAGGCGAAACGCAAAAACTCATCCTTGGTCATTTGCGAATTAGCGATCACATGATGCGCAAAGCGCAAAACCGTATCCATGCGCTTGCGGTGCAAAGCGTCATGCTTATCGCGGCAATATTCAGGGTGGGTGATAGGAATAAGATCGTGGATCAGAAAAACCGACCGCAACCCCGTACGCCGTAACCAGCTCGCCAGCGCCGGGCGGTTCAAGTTGCTATGAGCCACATTGACGTAAAAGCCGCCGCGCATCAGCTTACGCGCGGCGTGTCGGGCGCGCGGCGATAATGGTTTGACGAACTCCTCAAAAAGTTTTCTTGGGGTTCTGAGGCTTTCAGCAACGTCGCCATCAATCACGGAGGTCATTTCATTACACTTGAAATCACTCTCAACAAATTCAAGGACGCGCGTGAAAGCTCCGCCGGAATTCTGGAACTCGGCTTGCAGGCCCCAATTGCGCGCGGTTCTTTCATAGAGCGCGCGCCCTTGCGCCTGATTGAGCACGCGCGCGCCCAAAGCGCCAATCTGAACCAGAGAAACGTCATAGTCTTCGCCTGCGAGGAAATGCCCCAGATACGCCAATTCAACGCGGTCTATACCCGTTGGCGACGCCCGCAATCCCCGGCTGAGAAGCCGGGTCACATCCATCACAATCTTAGTGGTCATTTCGTCTTTCACGCTATTCGATCTTAGGACGCATCCGGTTCAAATCTCCAGCAAAAGTCGCAGACGCCCGGCGACGCCTTGCGCTAATGTTCTTGCCCGCTTTACGTTAAAAGGCAACGCTTGCCGCCGCCTGACGCTTCGCCCATAGCGCAAATATTGCAAAAACAGGAATTATTCCCAATTTTTTCTTTTAATTACACCGTTCGGTGCGTATGCCTCCCATACTTCCAAACTGGCCATACGGCCCCACATAAAAGTGAACGCCCATGCCCACATTGTCCAATCTTCACGCCGACTTCGTGCTCACGCTTTCATGCGCAGATCGTAAGGGAATCGTCGCTTCCGTGGCCAACTCCATCGCGGCGCAGGACTGCAATATCGCCGAAAGCGCCCAATATGGCGACCCGGCGACCGGTCGATTTTTCATGCGCGTCGCCTTTTCCACCCCTCAAGGCATGACGAGGGAACAATTCACCGCAGGGTTTCGCCCTGTCGCCACCGCATATGATCTGGACTTTCAAGTGCGCGACCTCAGTCAGAAACCGCGCGTGATGATTCTCGTATCAAAAATGGGGCATTGCCTAAATGACCTTTTATACCGCCACTCCATCGGCCAACTGCCTATGGAGCTGACCTGCGTTGTGTCCAATCATGAAACTTGGCGCAAACGGGTGGAGAGCGAAGGAATTTCATTCCACCACTTGCCCGTCAGCAAAGACACCAAGCCAGAGCAGGAGGCGGCTCTCGACAAGCTGGTGGAAGAGCAAAACATCGATCTCGTCATTCTGGCGCGTTACATGCAAGTGCTGTCCGACAGGCTCTCCCGCAAGCTTTACGGAAAGGTGATCAATATCCACCACTCATTCTTGCCAAGCTTCAAAGGAGCGCAGCCATACCATAGAGCACACGCCCGAGGCGTGAAGCTTATCGGCGCAACGGCTCATTACGTAACGCCGGATCTGGATGAAGGCCCAATTATCGATCAGGACGTTGGCCGAGTGAATCACGCCATGTCGATTTCTGATTTCATCGCCATGGGACGCGACATTGAAAGCACCGTTTTGGCGCGAGCCGTTCGCGACCATCTAGAGCATCGAATTCTCCTAAACGGCGAACGAACGGTCGTTTTCAGATAATAAAAATATAAAATTAACGCCGGAAAACAATTGTTTCCGGCGTTTTCATTTTCAATGTAACAAAAATAAACGCATCAGATTAACGCGTCAGAACATACTCTACGACCGTCTCCGCCAACGCGTCAGCGTCATATCGAGCCGTATCCAGAAGCAGCTCTGGATTCTCCGGCGCCTCATACGGACTGTCAATTCCTGTGAAATCCCGTATCTCGCCGGCGCGCGCTTTTTTATAGAGCCCCTTGGGATCGCGTTGCTCCGCCACCGACAGCGGAGCGCGAACGTGAATCTCCACAAACTCCCCCTCCTCCATCAGCTCGCGCGCCATCCGCCGATCGGCGGCAAAAGGCGAGATGAAAGACACAAGCGTCACCAGCCCGGCATCCACCATCAGCTTCGCCACTTCGCCGATGCGGCGAATATTCTCCACACGATCACTTTCCGAGAATCCCAAGTCCCGGTTCAATCCATGCCGCACATTATCCCCGTCCAGCAGATAGGTGTGCAAATTGCGCTCAGACAGCTTTTTCTCCACTAGATTGGCGATGGTCGACTTGCCGGCCCCCGACAATCCGGTGAACCACAAAACCACCGGCTTCTGATTTTTGGCGGCGGCGCGCGCGGTTTTATTCACCTCAAGCGCATGTGGATGAATATTATCCGCCCTCCGGAGCCCCTGCCATATGATCCCCGCGCCAACGGTTTGATAACTAGCCCGGTCAATGAGAATGAACGAGCCCATCTCCTTGTCGACCTCATAAGGATCGAACGCGATTGGCGCCGACAGGTTCACATCGCAATGCGCCACTTCATTCATGCCAAGCTCGCTCGCCGGAACTTGCTCGAAAGAATTGACGTCAATACGATGACCGATCTTGCTGACATGCGCCGTGACCGTGCGTTTGCCTATTTTCAGAAGATAAGGATGACCCGGCTTCAACGGCGTCTCATGCATCCAGATCAGATGCGCTGAAAATCCATCACTCACGTCTGGCCGAGCGTCAGGCGCCGCCAGCACGTCGCCGCGAGAAATGTCCACCTCATCCGCTATCGTCAAGGTCACGGCGTCTCCAGCCCGCGCCTCCTCCAAATCGCCGTTCATGGTGACGATACGGCTGACGCGGCTGGTTCTACCGGAGTTTGCGACAGCGACTTCATCGCCGGGCCGTATTCTGCCACTGGTGATGGTTCCTGCGAACCCTCTAAAATCAAGGTTGGGACGATTCACCCATTGCACAGGCATTCTGAACGGTCGTTCGGCGTAACCTTCATCCACTTGCAGCTCGTCCAACGTCTCAAGCAAACTGGCGCCGGCGTACCATGGCGTGCGTTCAGACCGGCGCATCACATTCTCACCGGTAAGCGCCGAGATCGGAATCACGTCAAGCGTGTCAAAGTCAAACGTATGAGCGAAATTGCGATACTCCCGCTCAATTTCAGCAAAAGTCTCCTGCGCGTAGTCGACAAGGTCCATTTTATTAACCGCAACGACAACGTGACGAATGCCAAGAAGCGAGGCGATGAACGAATGCCGACGCGTTTGGGTCAAAACGCCTTTGCGTGCGTCCACGAGAATAACCGCGGCGTCGGCCGTGGAGGCGCCGGTCGCCATATTGCGCGTATATTGCTCGTGCCCCGGCGTGTCAGCCACGATATACTTGCGCTTTTCAGTGGCGAAAAAGCGATAGGCCACGTCGATCGTGATGCCTTGCTCGCGCTCCGCCTCCAGCCCATCCACAAGCAACGCAAGATCCATTTCCGCGCCAACGGTTCCATGGCGCTTGGAATCTTGCCGCAAAGCGGCGAGCTGATCTTCAAAGATCAATTTGGTGTCAAACAGAAGACGGCCAATGAGCGTCGATTTTCCATCATCCACGCTGCCGCAAGTGAGGAACCGCAATAAGCCTTTTCGCTCTTGCTGGTCCAGATAATCAGGTACCGTCTGCGCCGCGCCGTTCATCAGAAATACCCTTCCCGCTTCTTTTTCTCCATGGACGCCGCATCGTCATGGTCAATCATCCGCCCCGCGCGTTCAGACGTGCGCACGATCAAGGTTTCTTGAATGATCTCATGCAAAGTGGCGGCGCTGGACTCCACCGCCGCCGTCAATGGATAACAACCAAGGGTGCGGAATCTCACACGCCGCAATTTTGGCTCGTCAGCGCCGCGCAGCGGCAAACGCCCGTCGTCCACCATGATCAATTGGCCATCGCGCTCCACCACGGGACGCTCGGCCGCAAAATACAGCGGCACAATATCAATTTTCTCGGCGAGGATATATTGCCAGATATCCAGCTCAGTCCAATTAGACAAAGGGAAAACCCGAATAGACTCTCCCGGACGAACGCGCGTGTTGAACAGTGACCACAGTTCAGGGCGTTGGTTTTTCGGATCCCAACCATGAGAAGAAGAGCGCACAGAAAAAACGCGTTCCTTGGCCCGAGATTTTTCCTCATCCCGGCGCGCTCCGCCAAACGCCGCGTCGAAGCCATGTTGATCAAGCGCCTGCTTGAGCCCATCCGTCTTCATGATTTGCGTGTAGTATGACGATCCATGATCAAAAGGATTGACATTATCGCGAAGCCCTTCCGGGTTGGAGTGCACCAACAGCTCCATCCCCGCCTCCCGCGCGGCGCGATCACGAAACTCGATCATTTCGCGGAACTTCCATGTGGTGTCCACATGCAGCAAGGGAAAAGGCGGCGGCGCGGGATAAAACGCCTTGCGCGCCAAGTGCAGCATAACGCTCGAATCCTTGCCTATGGAATAAAGCATCACAGGATTCTTCATTTCGGTCACGACTTCACGAATAATCTCAATCGACTCCGCTTCGAGACGTTTTAAATGGCTGCGCCGATCTGACACCTTTGTCACTCCATCGAAGTAAGCGGAACACCGCCTTGCCTTCCCCTAAATAAAGGGATGCGGAAAATTCCGCTCGTTGAAGCTGATTTTAGTCACGCGCCGTTGAGACGCGAGCGTTGGCGTTCGGATTGAAACCCGTGAGAAGAAAAAAAATTCTTCCAAGCCCGCATCCTTTAGAGTTTAAACCCCAAATTGTCTGCTTGCTTATTTTTGATGAAAAATCATTCCCGTAATTCAGGCCTTCAATCGCGCCCTCAATAGAACGTACAACAACGTGAAACGCCGCGCAGCCGCATCACGGCGGCACAATAAATACCTCGTCTGCAAGCTATCAAGTTGCCCCTCGCGCGCACGATCTATACAAGCTGACGGTGAAGCTTTCGCAATGGCCGGCCTTTCTACGCCTATGTGAAGTTCAATCAATTCATGAGCGGCAAATGAATTTCAACCGACAAATGAGTTTCAAACCATGACACATGCGGGATTGATCGCCGGAAAGATTTTAGTGACCGGCGCCGGCGGTTTCGTCGGGCGCAAACTTCTGGGCCGTCTCGCCCAAATCGCCGACCCCGCCGCCGCGCATCTGGCGATCACGTCAACAACTCTCCCGCCGGAGCTTAAAAGTAACGCCAACTGGCGCGCCCATTCCTGCGATATAACGAACAAAACGGATGTCGCCGAACTAATACGCGCCCATCGTCCTGACGTCATAGTTCACTTGGCCGCGCAATCGTCGGTGGGCGCCGCGCAAGCCGGAGGACAGGCCGACACATGGGACGTCAATGTGGTTGGATCCTTTAATATTGCCGACGCCATTCGCCGCCATGCGCCCAATGCGCTTGTTCTGTTCACAAGCACGATTGAGGTTTACGGCGCGAGTTTTCTTCAAGGAGTCATGAGCGAAGACAGTCCTTTACTCCCGCAAAACGCCTATGGCCGCTCAAAGGCCGCCGCAGAAGCCCTGCTCGCGGACGTTCTGCCTGAAAGCTCCAAGCTCATCACAGTTCGACCTGCTAATCATAGCGGCCCCACGCAGGACCAGCGTTTCGTCATTCCATCCTTCGCGCGCCAGATTGCCCAAATTGAAGCAGGGCTTATCCCCCCCGTGGTCAAGGTTGGGAACCTTGAAGCGCACAGAGACTTTTTGCATGTGGACGACGTGATGTCCGCGGAGCTGGACTTGATCGCCAGAGCAAATGACTTGCCCTCACGCTCAACATTCAACATCAGCTCCGGCGTCCCTGTATCCATAGAAAACATTCTCAAAACACTTTTGGAATTGTCTCCCACAGCCATTACGATCGAGCAAGATCCGGAACGAATGCGGCCATCCGACATACCCCAGACAAAGGCCTCGTCCCGGGCGCTTTATAAGGCGACCGGCTGGAAGCCTTCAATACCGCTCACCGCCCTGTTGGCGGATGTGCTCGACTACCAGCGAAACCAGGTGAAAGCGACAAATGCTTAACAACGATTCAAACGCCGGAACCGCGCAAAAAAAACGTCGCGTCCTGTATGACAGCTATAACATAGCCTTGCCCAAAGGCACCGGCGTCGCCACCTATGCCCGCGCCTTGATTAAAATCGCGCCTTCGCTGGGAATTGAGCCGGAACTCTTTTACGACTTCAAGGGCGTCATTCCTAAAGATCTTGATTTGGCGAAAGCAATTCTGTTTGAAGAGCGCAGCAGAAAACTCACGACTTTAGATCACGCGCGCAATCTGATCGAAAGCTACGTCTCTTTCTCCAGAACCACCAAAGCGCAAGCGTTGCCGGACAAAGGCTTCGTCTATGAAGACCCGATCCGCCATCGCCTGACTCAAGCGAAAAAGAGATATGTCGCCCGCCACCTTTTCTCCCGCGCCGGACGATACTTCTCCACCCGCGGCGAGTTTCTGGAGCTTGCGTTTGACGTCCCACCAGATCTGGCGCATTTCACCTTCCAGATGCCTGTCTCCGTGAAAAACGCGCCCAATATCTACACCATTCACGATCTCGTGCCTCTGGTGATGCCATATGCGACGCTGGACAACCGGAAAAACACTTATAAGCTGATGAACAAGCTCGCGGCGTCAGCCGATCACATCGTAACGGTGTCAGAGCACTCGCGGCAAGACATCATCAAGGTGCTCAAGATAGATCCCGCCCGCGTCACCAACACCTATCAGTCCATCGCTCTTCCCGAAGAAGCCATCAACAAATCGGACGAGGCCGTCGCGGATGAAGTCTCCGGTATTTTCGGACTTGAGCCGGGCGGATATTTTCTCTTTTTTGGCGCGGTGGAGCCCAAAAAAAACGTCAAACGCCTGATCGAAGCCTACCTCAGCTCGCGGGTGAAAAAACCTCTAGTCATTGTTTCTTCTGGCGGATGGCAGAACGAAGACGAACTTCAGATGATCAAGGAAAACCCGTTGCGCCCGGATGGCAGCGGCATAATTTCTCTTGGCTATCTGCCCTATGACTTTCTCATCAGTCTGATCAAAGGCGCCCGCGCGGTCACATTCCCTTCTATTTACGAAGGCTTTGGCCTGCCTGCGCTGGAGGCCATGGCGCTGGGCACGCCCGTTTTGACGTCAAACACGTCATCATTGGTGGAAGTGGCGGGCGACGCCGCCTTGATGGTCAACCCGATAGAGACCGGAAACATTCGCGATGGAATTCGCAAGCTGGACGCGGATGACGACCTATGCGCTGAACTACGGCGACGCGGCGTGCAACAAGCGCAAAAATTTTCCATTGCGGCATATACCGAAAAACTTCGCGATTTATACGCGAAAGTCATGTGACTTGAGGAGAAACACCTCCCTACGCCTGCCCAAAAACCGCTTACGCTGGGCAGGCGACACCACCGCGAACGCCCCATCAAGGCGGCCGGCGGCGATTTAATTCTTCAACTTTGAGAAAAATCGCTAAGCTGATTGAGATCTTCGTCCGCTTGAGGCAGGCGTTTGCGAAACTCCGCGAAACCTACAGCGATCTTGCCGTCGAAAACCGCTTTTTCAGTAGCCAAACGCACCTGTATCGAGGTCAGCGGATCCTTGTGCTCGAAATTCATGGTGATCTCCATGCGCCCCTTAGCGGAGATCGTGAAACTCGACCGTCCCAACTCATGATAAGCTGGTCCATCGGAAGCGCCAATATCCACCGCACATAACGTTCCCTGCGCCTCGCTCGAAAAGGCGACAACGAAGCGAACGCTCCAGTCGCCAGCGGGAATGTGCATATATGGACCGAAAACGAGAAACCTCGCCCGTCCCGTCATATCAAGCGGCGTTGTCACATGGTCATGAGGCGGATCTCCGGCGAGAAAGAAATCCCGCGTGATAATCAAGGAGGCGTTCGGCTCCCCCAAGAGCGCAGGTTCGAACCCGGACATCAGATAGTCGATTGAAGCGCCGAGCGTTTCTCCACATTCCTCAATCAACGCCGAGCGTGGGTCATCGCCCCCCTCTTCAGGGTCCACCGCTTTGGTCAAAATATCCCGCGTCTTGGCCAAAACAGACCGAACTTCGGCGTCGCTGGCCTCAATATTAAAAGCCGTCGCGATTTTCCAAATGGCGCCCACGGGATCCTGCAACGCGTCGCGAAGCTCTAATCTGACGCAATTAGGGGCGTCCACAAGCCCCGCAAGACAGGAACAATCGCCGCTCAAAAGACGCACGGCGAGCAAATGATCCAACTTCCCAACCTTGATCATATGCAGGACGGCGCGGCGGGGGTCGGCAACGGGATACAGAAACGCCCTTCCGGATTCTCTTATAGAGGCGACAAGTTCGAGGTCCGGTCGCCCGGCGGAAAACACAAGATGGTCCGCCCCCGAAGACAATAAACTTTTACCAATATCAGCAAGGCCGCCGGGAAGGTTCTCAGCGTCTTCCACACGTCCCAGCGGTTTGGCCAATTCATAAACGACGACCCTGCACCACGCGGTAAAATGGCCGGCTAACCCCAAAACCGGATACAACATAAGCCACTAACCTTTTTTCTGCGCCGAAACACCGGACAATGCGAAGGCTACGAAACCGATACGCTATCAGCCGTCTCGTCTATTACCGCTATAGCGCTTGAGATCAGCGTCAACCATTTCCGTAATCATCTCTTCAAGAGAAATTTCCGCGCTCCAGCCAAGTTGCTCCTGCGCTTTTTTAGGATCCCCCAGAAGAATATCAACCTCTGCCGGGCGCATGAACTCAGGGTTGATGCGCACATAGTCGTCCGGATTAAGCCCTACGTGAGAAAAGGCGATTTTAATCATGTCGCGAACGGTGGTCGTGCGTCCAGTCGCCACGACATAATCGTCAGGCTTCTCCTGCTGCAACATAAGCCACATGGCCCGCACATAGTCTTTCGCATGTCCCCAGTCGCGCTTGGCGTCGAGATTACCCATTTCCAAAACGTCGAGTTCGCCAAGCTTGATCCGCGCGACGGCGTCAGTCACTTTCCGCGTGACAAACTCCAATCCGCGCAAAGGGGATTCATGATTGAATAAAATGCCTGACGAAGCGTGAAAACCATAACTCTCGCGATAATTCACCGTTGTCCAATGGGCGAAAAGCTTCGCGGCCGCGTAAGGAGAACGCGGGTAGAACGGCGTTTGTTCATTTTGAACAGGTTGCTGAATCAACCCGTACATCTCTGAAGACGAGGCTTGATAGAACCGCGCTTCAGGCGCTTCTAGACGAACCGCCTCCAGAACATTCAACGCCCCGATGCCCGTAACCTGCCCTGTAAGAATGGGCTGCTCCCAGGACGATTTTACGAAAGATTGGGCGGCGAGATTATATACTTCCGTTGGCTTGGTTCGGCGAACCGCGCGGCACAAACCAGACAGATCAGTGAGGTTTCCATCAAGATATTCAATATCGTTCTCGATGCCCAACCAGCGCAACCGATGATCATTGACGCCAAAATGACTGGACCGCCGCACGACGCCATAAACCTTGTACCCCTTTTGCAATAGGAGCTGGGACAAATATGCGCCATCTTGACCGGTCACTCCAGTGATCAGAGCAGTTTTGGACATCGATCGGCCACCTTTTCAATTCATTGTTAGAAAATGCCCCGAAGGACAACAGGATCAATTAAATTCCGCTACCGTCACGCAACGCCGCTATCGGCGCGCGCCGCCAACCGCCAGCTAAATTTTAGGACGGCATGCAGCGGATTAAACCCTCACGATAAAATCGTCAACTCGGACAAATCACTCGCGAGAAATCATCGCCCAATTTGATGCTTTCCCCTATCAATCCTAAACGTATGATCCTATAGCCTTTATGAAGAAAGAGCGTGTTCTTGATGCTGTTATCGGAACAGGGTAAACATAATCTCCCAAAGCCACCTCGTCAGCGCGAGCTTGACGACGGATCTATAAGAGCTGCGACGTATATACACTATGACTGAAAATAAAGTCAGGGACTTAAATATGGCAAAACCGGAAAGCTCCGGTAATTTCCGGCCCGTTCAGCCTGTGCAGGCCGGGCGACATGTGGACCCCGGACATCCGGCGAAAACCGCAAAATCCGGAGCTCTTGGCAAGCTTCGCAACGCCCCTAACGGCGTTCTTGACCACGTTTCAAAAAGCAACTGGCGCGATCTTCTTAGCTTTGGCGGCAAAGGCTCCTTTATTCTGTTCGTCATCGTTCCGACCATGATCGCCGCAGTTTACTATTTGCTGATCGCCTCTGATCAATATGTATCCGAGGCGAAATTCATTATCCGCTCGTCGCAAAAACCCCAGATCTCCGGCATTGGGGCTTTATTGCAAACAACCGGTCTTGGCCCGGCTCAAGAAGACACGTTTTCCGTCATTGACTTTATAACCTCCCGCGACGCGCTTCACGATCTGGAGACCAGCGTCAACTATCGCGAAATCATGGCGCGAGACAATGTGGACTTCCTCAGTCGCTTTCCAAATCTTATAAACGGCGACACTTTTGAGGGCATGTATGACCATTACCTCAACTACGTGACCGTTGTTTTCGACGCGACCTCCGGCATTACCGAATTAACCGTCAAGGCGTTCACCCCCGAAGACGCGCAAGCCGTGGCTCTTGAGCTTTTGGATCGCAGCGAAGATTTGGTCAACGCCATGAACAAACGGGCGCTGGAGGACGCGGCCAATCTAGCGCGCCAGGAAGTTGAGATTGCGGAAAAACGCGTTATCGCCAATCAGCTAAAAATGACGGAGTTCCGAACCCGAGAAGGAATGGTGGATCCAGAAGTGGCGTCCAAACAGGCCTTGGAGTTGATCGCGGAACTAAGCGCGGAAGAAGTCACCATCAAAACAACCCTGCGCCAGCTTGAACAGAGCGCGGCGCAAAGCCCGCAAATACCCGTTTTACGTCAACGACTACAAGCCGTCACCGATCAATTGAGCGCCGAACGTGAAAAGCTTCTTGGCGTGGATGGCTCCGTCGTTGGAACTTACGCCGAATATGAGAAAATGATGCTCGAAGGCGAATTCGCCGCAAAGGCTCTTTTAACA
Source organism: Stappiaceae bacterium (assembly GCA_048265185.1). Lineage (GTDB taxonomy): Bacteria > Pseudomonadota > Alphaproteobacteria > Rhizobiales > Stappiaceae > JBLXBZ01. The sequence continues at coordinate 659,913 of JBLXBZ010000001.1, forward strand.
GCTCAGGCGGCCCTTTCCTCTGCGAGGATGGACGCCATAAGAAAGCAGCTATACCTGGAGAGAATCGTTGAGCCGAACGTTCCCGATTACGCGCGTTATCCAAAGCGTCTCTTGCGGATTCTCACCTTTTTCATGAGTTTCTTCATCGGCTATGCAATTTTATGGCTGCTCTATGTAAATGCGCGCGAGCACAAACACTGATGACGGACGCTTCAGCTCCCCAAAAAGAAAGTCGCCTCGCCAACGCCCGCAAAATGCTCCGCTCGCAAAGCAGGGTCACCGGAGCATTGGTTATGCGTGAGATCCACACGCGCTTTGGTCGCGATAACATCGGTTTCGCATGGGTGATCGCCGAGCCGGTCATGTTCTGTCTTGGCGTTATCGCCATGTGGTCGATCGTCAAATCGGACGCTCATGTGGAAACGCCCATCGTGCCCTTTTTGCTATCGGGATATATGCCGCTGCTCATGTACCGACACTGCGTCATGCGAGCGCTGCGTTGCATGCAAGCGAATTTGGAGTTGATGTATCACCGTCAGGTGACGATTTTCTCCATGTATATGGCGCGAATGACCGTTGAAGTGGTCGGCACCCTCGCCGCCTTCTTCATCACGGGCTTGATCTTCTACCTCTGGGGGTATGTTGAGGTTCCGTACGACGTAGGCCCTATGCTGCTAGGTTGGTTCATCTACGCTTGGTTTTCCGTCGCCATATCCATCTTAATCGGCTCTCTCAGCGAACGCTCCGAAGTGGTGGAAAAAATATGGCACCCGATTTCTTACATCATGATTCCCCTATCGGGCACGTTCTATATGGTGAGCTGGTTGCCGGAGAAAGTTCATCCCCTTATCGTTCTGTTTCCGCAAGTAACCGCCGTCGAACTTATTCGAGGCGGTTACTTCGGTCCAACCGTTCCGGTGTATTATAACATCCCGGTAGCGATTTACACCTCTGCGGTGATCACTGTTCTGGGGTTATACTTCCTGAAAGACGCACGTTCTTATGTCGAGCTGCAATGATACGCGTTAGTAATCTTGTTAAAGAGTATCATACTGGTCATAGCACAAAGCGCGTTCTGGATGGCGTCAACTTCGACGTCCATCCAGGCGAGCGCCTTGCTGTTCTAGGGCGTAACGGCGCAGGAAAATCGACGCTCGTTCGCTTGCTCGGCGGTCTTGAATACCCCACCAGCGGCAAGATAGAATGCGACATGAGCCTGTCGTGGCCTCTGGGGCTTTCAGGCGGCTTTCAAGGTAGCCTCACCGGCGTCGATAACATCAAATTCATCGCCAGAATTTATGACAAGCCCTATCGGGACGTTTTGGACTACGTCGAGTATTTTTCGGAACTTGGACATTATCTCAAGGAACCGGTTAAAACCTATTCTTCAGGGATGCGCGCGCGTCTGGCTTTCGGTCTATCTCTTGCGATTGATTTCGACTGCTACTTGATCGACGAAGTAATCTTCGTTGGCGATCAGCGGTTTCATCGAAAATGCAAAGAAGAAATTTTTGAGAAACGCGCTGATCGCGCCTTACTGCTCGTTTCTCATGACGCCGCTATTCTCAATGACTATTGTAATGGCGCTCTTGTTTTGCATCATGGCAGATCAAAACTCTTCCAAGACGTTCCATTAGCTTTGGATATTTATAATAATCTATAACGGCGATGACATCGCAATTCAGCAGAATGCTATTTGAGAGAGACAACTAAAAAAGATGAGGAACCCAATTCCTTATCTTAAGATCATATCCGACATGACTATCAATCCGCCCATACTTCAACTCATGAGCGGATTAAATTTCACGACGAACCGCGCGCGTAACTAAGCGGCGCGAAGCCTGACAGGCTTACTCTTCACGCAAACTCTTGCGTAACGCATTTTCAAGCGGCGAGATCAAATATTCAGCCACAGTGCGTTCCCCGGTCGGGATAATCACTTCCGCCGGCATTCCCGGAACCAGCTTTCCGCGAATTTGATCTGGAACTTCGCTTTCTTCAACCACGACGCGAGCCAAATAATAAGGCTCTCTCTGAGCGTCCTCCGAGAGCAAAATATCTGGCGAAAGATAAGCAATTTTGCCAAACACGCTTGGTAGGTAGCGATCTGCAAACGCCGACAGCTTCACTTCAGCTTCCATTCCCGCCGCTACGCTGTCAATATCGATGGGCCGCAATCGAGCGCTAATGACAATTTCGTCATCAACAGGAACGATTTCCATAATCGGCTCACCTGGCTTGATCACGCCGCCAATGGTGTGCACCTTCACGTTTTGCACAACTCCATCAACGTCGGCTTGAATATCAGTGCGGCTAAATACGTCGCCAGCAACGACAGCGCGCTCTTCCAATTCGGCCAGTTGATCACGCACTTCCTTCAACTCAGTCGCTGCGCGTTCGCTAAACTGTTGCTTTACGCGCACAATTTCCAACTCAGTTTCACCAATAGCTTCATTTGTTCGGGCAATTTCAGACGTCAACCTTCCAAAAGAGCCGGATAATTTCGCCTGTTCCCGCTTCAGGGAAGACAGGCGGTTGGTTGAGACCACCCCTTTTCCCTCGCCCTCGACCAAGCGCTCCACCTCCGCCTTGATCAGATCAATTTCCATTTGCGCGGCGTCGCGTTGCTGCTCAAGACCAGAAACCTGCCCTTTTAACTGAATAATTTTAGATTCTAAAATTTTGATCTGACTGTTACGAACTGACATCCGGTCCAAAAACAGATTTTTCTGCCCCTGTATAGCGAATTTAACGCGAGGATCATTGCTAGACGTGAGCACCGAAGGAAACGCCACCACCTCAGAGTTGCTACGTTCGGCAATCAGCCGCGCCGCTTCTGCCTGAGCGATCTCAAGCCGCGTATTCACCATGGACAAATTAGCTTGCGCCTGAATAGGGTTCAGACGAACAAGAACATCGCCTTTTTTTACCCTTTCAGCTTCTTTGACCAGAATTTCTTTTACAATCCCGCCCTCATAATGCTGAACAATCTTGCGTGAACTTTCTACCGACAGAGTGCCGGAGGCGATGATGGCGCTGTCCAAAGGCGCGATCATCGCCCAGCCGCCAAGAACGCCAAACGCTAAAAATATCGTCGTGTAACCGGCGAATACAAAAGGTCGCGGACTAAAAGATTTTGAACTCGCCGCGGTCGACGCAGATTGATCAGTCAATTTCTTACTCATGGGCGGAAGCTTTCATTGTTGCCGACAGCGAACCAGATGCGGATGAGCCACCATGTGGTTTTTGTGAACTCGCGGCGGGAGCAGAGGCTTGAGCCGGCGCCCGCTCCTGTCCTTCAACCTGCTTTGCATTCGCCGAAGGCTGCATGAGCTGCTTCGTCGGCCCAAAAGCCTGCACCTTGCCACCATTCAGAACTAAAACCTTGTCCGACAACGCCAGCAAATTCGCCTTGTGCGAGACAAACACCACCGTCGCGCCTTGCGCCTTCAATACCTGAATGGCGTTCATCAGCGCGGCTTCCCCTTCCGCGTCAAGATTGGAATTAGGCTCGTCGAGAACGACAAGCTTCGGTTCTCCAAACAGAGCGCGCGCCAAGCCAACACGCTGTCTCTGACCACCCGACAATTGCCTTCCGGCCTCGCCAATTTGAGTGTCATACCCCTCGCGCAATCCTTGAATCAGGTCATGAACCCCGGCCGCCATGGCGGCTTTAATGACATTTTCGTCTTCGTTCTCGCGGAACCGGGAAATATTCTCCGAAATGGTGCCGGAAAACAACTCAACGTCTTGCGGCAAATAGCCCATATAACGCCCGAGCTTGTCCGCTTCCCAATGAGACAATTCAGAGCCGTCCAAGCGCACATGCCCCGCCATCGCGCTCCATACGCCGACGATGTGGCGAACCAAGCTTGACTTACCGGCGCCGCTTGGACCGACGATCGCCAGAACCTCTCCAGGATCAACCGCGAAAGTGACGCCGTTTAGAATAGTCGTCCGCGTGCCAGGAACCACCGAAACGAGTTGCTCTACAGATAGCTTCCCCTCAGGAGGCGGCAAGTCTGTGCGATCGTCTTCTTGCGGGACCTGCTCGAACAACCGCTTCAGTCGCGCATAGGACGTACGCGCCGCCACGAATTGCTTCCAATGGCCAACCGCTTGCTCCACCGGGGCCAACGCCCGCCCCATCATGATTGAAGCGGCGATCATGATTCCCGGAGAAATAGCGCCGGTCAATGCAAGGTAAGCCCCTGCGCCCAATATGAAAACCTGCAACGTCATGCGAACGAATTTGGACGCCGACATAACCATTCCCGCACGATCGCTCGCATGGGCTTGCAAAATCAGCATTTGCTTATGTCGATCATTCCACTTCTGACGTAAAGGCGCCTCCATACCCAGCGCCTTGATCACTTCTGCGTTCTGTAACGTTGTCGACGCGAAATGATTCGCGGACTGAGACGCGGCTCCGGCTTCCTGAAGCGTTTTGTTCGTCGATAATTCATTCGCCAACGCCAAGGCGAAGATGATCACCGCACCGCCCGTGGCGACAACGCCCAACAACGGATGGAAAAGAAAACAGACCACAAGAAAAATCGGAACCCAAGGCGCATCCAAAATGGCGAGCAAGCCATTGCCGGTCAAAAACTCTCGCAGTTTATCAACATCGCCAAGAGCGAACTGGGTATTTGCGCCGGGAAGAATCAAGGTTCCTCGCAACACCCGATGAAACAGCGGACTCGCAAGCAATTCATCAAACTGCATTCCCGCGCGAACGAGCATACGCGAGCGTAAAAATTCTAAAACCCCGTACACCGCCAGCATTCCACACGCGATGATGGTGAGCATGATCAGCGTGACTTCGTTTCGGCTCTGCAGCACGCGATCATAGACCTGCAACATATAGAGCGGGCCGACAAACATCAAAATATTGATAAAAAAGCTAAACACAACCGTCGTGCCGAGGATTGACCTGTATTTTTTCAGCGCGAGACTGAGAGGCGTTTTATCTTTCATATTCGTTCCCAGAGATCCATCGTCATGTGCCAGCTCGCTGTGTTGTTTGATCTTCCTGCGCAAAAAATCAAGGTAAAAATCCCATTGAGCTAAAACCCTCGCTCTACATAGCCATAGATTGCCGATAAATGCCCGTAACGTTGACAAAGCTTTTCCCGGCGGAACGATTGCCGCCCCTTATCCTGATCACGATGAAACAAATGCGCTAAATTTAATCTTTCAAGTTATATTCGTCCAGCGCTTCAATAATTTTAAGCGCTAAGATACGCGAACGCCTGTGACTGTTAATTTCCGAAGTTCTGCATTCATTGAAATAATACTCCCCATAAAATGCGAAGCATACCGCAAAACAAATCTTAAGAGCGAAATAAGGCGCGCTTAAAATCAATGACGCACACACACCCTACCCGTAACGCACAAGAAATGCGACTAGAGAAAACAACGGCTATTCTGCCTCCCCTTCTCCCTCGGCTTAAAAGCTATATCTACTATTATTCTCAGCTTTTGAAGCCGCCCTTCCCTCGCCAAAGAGATGGCTTGAATCTGCCCGATGTCCACTATAAAACCCCGTCAACAAGCGAGTGGAAACTCCGGACATAAAACCGCTCGTCAGTTTTTGGATTTGAATACGCGCAATTTTATATCGAGTTATATTGATCCAAACATTCAGGCCAATGTAACTTGCATGACGATAGCTATAAAGATTGGACACATAATATGACGCCGGCAGAACTTTTGGAAAAATACAAGGCTCCCGCCGACGCGTTAACGGCGGAACAAGGTTTCTTCACCAATTTTCTTGGCGTGACCACAACGGCGGAGTGGTTTCCCCAAGGTGAAGCGCTTTCTGGTAAGGTCTTCCCAGATCTGCCTTTGAATAGCGACGGCGTATTTGCAGCCTCAAGCGAGTATATCGCTCTCTTAAGCGCAATTGATGGAACGCCGAGTCGCGATGAGTTCACAACGGTCGAGCTTGGCGCGGGCTGGGGGCCATGGGTCTCCGCCTCCGGCGTCATCTGCCGCCGTTTAGGCTTTAAACGCCTGAACTTGGTGGCTGTAGAAGCAGACGCCAAAAAGCACTCTTGGATAAAAAGCCATCTCGCCAATAATCATCTCGACGCTTCATCAGTGAACGCTAAGACATTTCTCGGCGCGGCTTGGCACACAGATACGACTTTAAATTTCCCCAAGGAAGTTTCCGAAGTCGATTACGGAGGAAAAGTCAGCGAAACAAGCTACTCCGTCGACTACCGCGGACATCCCCATGAAACTTTTGAAATTCCCGCCTATTCTCTGGAGACGATTCTCTCCGGCCTCGAGCGCGTCGACTACCTGCACATAGACGTGCAGGGCGCCGAAGTTGAAATCTTGTCTCGATGCCAGAAACTTCTTGAAGAGCGGGTGCGCTACATGTTCGTCGGCACTCATTCGCGTTTGATAGATGGGCAGCTGACCGACATGTTTCATAAATGGGACTGGAACATCCTGATCGCTGAGCCGTGCCAGTTCACTTACAACCGCGCGATCCCCTCGCTTGAAGGCATGACCACCGCGGACGGCGATCTGTTCGTGTCAAATCCAAGACTGACGTAACAGGCGCAAAATTTCATTTTAAACCTCACCCGGCGTAGAAAACCTGCGCCGGGTTTCAAAGCCGGCAACCTCCTCATCGGTTGACGAAAAACAATACGATCAATTCAGCAATTGACCATCGACGCCCAGCTTTTTCTTTGACTTGTCAGAATATATTTCTTTCAGCCACGGAAGTTTGTTTTCCAAGCCCCATTCGCCTTCCCATGCTTTCCGGTATATCAAGTCGAGCAAAACATGAATGTCAAAATGCGACAGCGCCATACGCACCTGGAGCGGCATCTCTCCAATTGGAAGATTTTCCTCACTCTGTCGGAATGTGAGGACTAGCCCGGTCCCCCGCCGTTGCAAATCAAGCTTTTCGATCAGGAACAAACGATCCCTTTGATCGTCGCGCGACAGCTCCAGTCCTTGGTCCGTTTTTCGTTTATAAGTCGGGAGCGCCGCCGGTGGGTTTGTTGTCGTTGACGCTCTGGAAAGCGCTTTTCGATGGTCTGAGACAACCGTATCCAAAATTCGGGCGCCGCTATTGGCGTTAACGTCTCCCCCCTCGCCCTCACCCAATAAAATCTCACCCAACCTGACAAGAAATATGGCGCTTAATCTGCGGGTCATTTCACCAATCAGCAAAGGACCTGGCTCCGTCGCTCCTTCATCAAACCGCAACATCAGTCTATCGGACAACGGGTCATGCCAAATATCCACGGAAACGGCTTCAGGAATTGAATTAAACAAATTGATTGATGCAGGAAACGCCACAAAATTCGCCTTACCACTATGTCCACGCCACCAGAGTAACCGCCAGCATACAACGCTGAAAGCGAAAAAACGCCCCCAAAAACGCATGACCACGCATGCCTCTTTCGCACGTCTTTCCGCTACAGTTACAATTAGCGCTTAAGCCAGTTTTTGAAGCTCGGCCTTCAACGAATGCGTATGCACCGTACGCCACGTCTGCATGTTGGAAATTTCGTTTTGAGCCGCGGCGATCTTGCGGTCCACTTCCTGAATATTGCGCAAATGGGATTGGGCTTCCGCTGACAGATCAGACAGCTTGTAGACTTTGCCGTCAATCGTGATTTGCCCCACGTCGGCTTTAGCGGCGCCATCATTGGTCGGCGTGAAAGTATTACTCATAGTCGTCATCCTTCAAACAATGAAGCGCGGCGTCGCGCCTATATCCTATATAGAGTGAACACATAACCCCTTGATGGATCCAGTGCAAATTTTAGCGAAACTTAACTTCTCTTCCTATCGACCATTTGAACGCTTTAAGGAAAATCACTCACTTCCAATTTGAACAACACAAATTCAGCCCAGACACAGGCGAAATGATCGCGCTTTCCCTAACGTTACGAATGTCATCCACAGTTGTCAGCGTTCAACATCGACCCAGACACCTCCACATTTTGACCGTTCTCATTGTTAATCATAGAGTTGTTAGAGGACGGATCATGATTCGATCCATTAGGGGCGAGAAATGGGAAACCCGACGCGCCAGAGGGACGAGCTTGACATGGAGAAACGGATCGATACGCCCATGCTGATGACAAACAGTCAGTTGACCGAAGCGCTTCTTCAGGCTCAAGAATATGAGCGCGGCGACGACTTTCACGCCGCATTGTCAATCTATGAAGACTTGATCAGTAAACAGCCGGACGACATTGAATTCAAATATCGCGCCGCAACCGCCTTGCTTCGCCTTGGACAACTAGAAGACGCAATAGCGCGGTTACGTCAGGTTGTTTTCCACTCTCCCGGACATCAAAACGCACGGGCGAATTTGGGCAACGCGCTTTTGCTCATGGGGCAGCTAGAACCGGCGCGCGACGCTTTCGCCGCCACGCTTGAACGCGCGCCCAATAATCACAATGCGCTTTACGGATTGGCGACAATTCTTATTCGCCAAGAATCCTTTGAAGAAGCCGCTCGCATCGCAGAGCGCCTTTTGACTTTACTTCCAAACAGCGCCGCCGCTCACACGCTTCTGGCCGACGCGCGCGCGCCTGACCCGCAACTTGACGCTGCGATCGTTCACTATCAAGCGGCGTTGAAAAAAGACCCCGCCTATTTGCAGGCGATCATTGGCCTCGGACGCGCTTATTTACGGCGAAACAGACTGGATGAGGTCATAGAGCTCGCTAGAAGCGCTATTAACAAATATCCGCGCGACACAGGAGGACACATGCTTCTCGGCGCGGTTCATTTGGCGCGGGGGGAAATATCCGATGCGAACAACCGATATGAGATCGCCTTGCGTCTTTCCCCTGAAGACCCGGAAATTCATATCCAACTGAGCGCGACGGCCAGACGCAACGGTGATCTGCACGCCGCGATTCATCATGCGCAAGAAGCATGGGAGTTGGCGCCCGGCTCCAAACGAGCCGGCAACGCCCTTGGAGCCGCCGCCGCCGCCGCCGGACGACCAAACATTGCGCGCGCCATCCTGATGAGCGTGGCTCGCTCGCAACCACTGCCCGATGACTTGCGAGAAGATTTGCAAAGCCTGAAGCAGCGCTTGTCGCCTCCAAACCTGCCGCTCAAGGAAACTGCGCCACCAGAGGCGTTTTCACCTTCTCAAGAAACCGCAGCCGCCACGCCATCCGCGAACGACGCGACCTCGGATCAAAATGAACTTAACGGCGACTTGTTCGCCGATCCCCCCCCAGGGTAACGCCGCGCCTCAAAGCCGCAGACGCCAATCTGCTGCACTTGATCAAATCCCCTGTCAAAAAACGAGAACAGGAAACGCCGTTTCCACGCAGCGCCGTTTCCTTACCTTTTAGGAAGCCGCTTTACGAAGCATAGCCGTGAAGAATCCATCCGTTCTGGTGCGCGCGGGGCTAAGCGTCAAAAACCCTTCTTCGCTGATGCGCGGGGACGGCGCATCTGGCGAACAACTGCGATTGAAAACATCCTCAAGAGATTCCACGCAGAAGCCGCTGTCTTGCGCTATGAACGAGCGAACCTGATCTTCATTTTCCAAAGGAAGCAGCGAGCAAGTGGCGTAAATAAGCCTTCCACCCGGACGCACAAATGAAGCCGCCTCACGCAGCACGCGCGCCTGCTCTTCCTGTCGCCCCGCCAAGGCGTTTTCGCTCAAGCGCCATTTAGAGTCCGGTCGCCGGCGCCACACGCCAGTTCCCGTACAAGGCACATCCACAAACACAAGATCCATTTTCCCAACAAGATCAGAAAGATCGCTGGTCTTAGGGTCCTGAACCTGAATATTTCGCACCCCTGCGCGACTCAAGCGTTCATAAATCGGCGCCAGCCTCAACCTGTTGGAATCATAAGCATAGATCTGCCCACGATTGCCCATGTCGCTGGCCAGCGCCAAGGTTTTCCCGCCGCCCCCCGCGCAGATGTCAAAAACTTGTTCGCCAGCGCAGGCCTGCGCCATAAGCGCGGCAATCTGGGACGCTTCATCCTGCAACTCAAACCATCCTTTACGGAAGCCTTCTTCAGCCTGAATATGCGGAAGGCGGCCCGCGCCCGACGGCGCCTGAATTCGAACGCCGTTAGGTGACGACGCGCAAGGCTCCGCCTTCAAATGCGCAAGGCGTTTGAGAACCTTTTCACGATTGCTTTTTAACCGGTTGACCCGCAGATCAATGGGCGCGCGCGAAGCCAAAGCTTGCGCCTCGACTAAAGCGTCGGCGCCAAAAGTCTTCGTGAAATAAGGCCATAGCCATTGCGGCACGTCGGCGCGCACCCATTCCGGCGCCTCAGCGTCATTTGGCGCTGCCAGTCGAGTAATTTCAGATTCGGTGAGCGGCGCTGGCGCATGCTTGTCGTCAGTCATCACTTCTTGCAAACGCTCGCCGCCCTGCCCCCACATCACGGCATATGTGGCGAGAACCACCGCGCGCGCAGAGCTGTCGTCCATGATCCAGCCAAGCGAAGAGCGGCGGCGCATGGCGTCAAATACGAGATTGCCAATCGCCACCCGATCACCCGAGCCGGCAAACCGGTGAGAACGCCCCCAATCCTTGAGAGAATCCTGCAAAGGTCGATGATTGACCTCAACGTCAGACAGAACCTCAATCGCAGCCGACAGGCGTCCCGCGTCCTTCATTCACTTCTCCAGTTCATTTCACTTGCCAAGGCTTCTATCGAGATACGCTTTAAGCGCCAAGGCGCAATCATTTGGTTGACGCTTTGGGGAATCTTGTTTTGACCAAGGACTTTGTTCAAGCTGTATCTGGCATTGTGACAGGAAGTGCAACAAATCATTCGACGGCGCAAATTAGCGCTAACGTTTCAGACACGATCACTCTGACGTTTACATCAAAACAGCGTTAGATTCTATCAAACGTCACTTTCATATTCGTCAGCGATCACACACTAAAAAACGATTAAAAACAATGCTTATCGCATGGAAGCTTGAACGTTTGAAATCGGTCGAGCAATTTCCCCCAAAACGCGATCAAATCATGTATCATCTTCAAAAAACGCTAACCAGTCGAATGCGGCGCATAAACGCCCGCTCAAAATATGTTTCCCGTCATCAGAATGATTTACGAGTAAGAGATGCCTCTGCCAAAACCTAAACTCATCGAATATGACGGACGTATAGCTACTCGCAAGGCATGTAACTGGCCGGCGATTTTGAAGCGCCATCCACAAAATTTATCCTGCATTGTCGAAGACATAAGCGAAGGCGGTTGCCGAATATCGGTCACAACGCGACTTTTAAAAATTGGCGATGAAGTCCAACTTGACCTCGTCTCCAAACAAGTCACCTTCAACGCTGAAATCACTTGGGTCAACACCGGAGAAGCCGGGTTGAAGTTCTCCGCTTTCCGCCTTTACGGCGAAGAAAAATAAACGGCGCCGGATCTGGACTTAGCCACATCCAGCGCCAATCGCCGCCTCTTCCATTCGCCAGGAAAAACGCGGCGGCGCTTCGTTCAAGCGATTTCATCGGCAATCGTGACTACGCTGCCTCCCATTAAAGCCACCGCCTCCGCCGATTGCGCAAAAACAACTGCAAGTTCAGACCGGTTTAACTCCCCCATCTCCAAGGTGGAGACCCAATGCGTCGCGCCATGCTCATCGGCCTCCCGGTCAAAGCTATTGGCGTATAAATGCTCCACGAAGCTGTCGTTATCAAGCGCGAGCAGCGCCTGCGCTTCCGCAGAATGCAGAAACATACCCGCAACATCCGCCGCAGACGCATTTCCTTCAACGAAAGCAAGCCAATGAGCGTAACCGACCGCATCCGCATCCCGATCAAACAAGGTTTGATAGAGACGGGCGACAACCGCTTCATCCGAATTAGAAGCGATAGCGAGAGAGCCATCATAGAATTCGACAAATTCAAACGATTGCAAAGACGAGCGCCCCTCGTCCCAGTCTAAAATAAGTTTTCCTTCAGCGACCAGCACAGAAACATCGCTTTTCAGCTCGTCCAGATCAAACATATCGAAGCCGCCGCCGCCAAAGGCCACATCCGCCCCCATGCTCGCGAATACAATATCATCGCCCGCGCCGGCGGAAATCACATTGTCAGCGAAATTCCCGACTATCAGGTCGTCGCCCGACCCGCCTGACGCATTCTCCACCACCACGCCATTAGCGATAAAAAACCCACCGGAAACGCCTTCCGCCTTAGAAAACCCGCCGCCGGCCAGATAGCCATCGCTCGGATCAAGACTAGCGGCGCGCAAATCCAGAATCGCGTTTCTACCTCCCTCATAAGACAGCAGGTCTTCACCGCCCGTATCCCAAATCGTCTTATAGCCAGTTCCCACGTCATTACGCCCCGGTAAGGCATAAACGTCATCATCGGCCGCATAAGTTTCATTGGCGCCATAAATATGCTGAATCGTCGCGATGTCGAAAGCCATAGGCGTCGCCGACCAGCCGTAGCCCAATGGCCCGCCCGTGATTTCATTCAGTCCCAAGCCATTATTATAGGACATGATCGTGAAGATATCGCGGTTAAAGCCGGGACCGTCGCCCACATCCGAGTCGGACTCTACGCCGGGATAAATCGTCGAGGCTCCGCCGTCATCATGAGGATGAGCGAGGCCGAGGGAATGACCGATTTCATGGATGATGGTGATGAAATTATAACCGCCCGCCTCAAGGGAACCATTCCCACCGGTTCGGTCCCAATCCTCTTCAAATGGCGACAAGAAAGTCCACCCAGCCGAATTTTCGCCAAACTCAGGCTCGCCGGGCGGCAGGGCCAAACCTGCAAACTCGTCATCGTCGTCGTCATCGGAGGGAATGCCGAGTTGATAGACCAACGTGGCGTTTTCTGGATCATCAATGCGCTGAAAGCCAAGATTGGCCACCGCTGACCATTGATCCAGCGCGGCTTCAACCCGGCTAATTTCATAGTCGGTCCACGTTAGAGCAACGTCCCCGTCCGACACGAGAGGCTCATTACTGAAAGCATAGGTAATCGTCGTTGGATGTAGCCAGGCGTTCCCCCAGAGCAATCCGTCAATAAACATATTGCCCGACGGGCTTACGGTAATGAATTCTTTCATTTCAGCACCTGCAATCGATTAGAGACGCGTAAAACACAAAGGGCGCACCGGCTATAGCAGCGTAGCAACACAAAAGATATTTTCTTGAATAAAAGAATAACCATTAAAAATCCAGCTTAATATGACGTAAGGTAATTATAATTTTTAAAACATGGATATAGCGTAAATACTGACAGATACATAAATTACTTTACTCAACGAGCATCATTTTCCATTCTCCGTTCACTCCCTAAATCAAAAAAATTCAGAGAAAATTATTCAGCGAAATAGCTGCTCAAACTCGCAATTGCAACTTTAAGTTGCAATAACATCATTTCGCCACATGCGTGCTCTAGACTGATCCCATTATAGATTTTATTGAATTCCAAACTGTTATCTTATGAAAAAGATATACCTACGGTCACAACATCAGGTATATACATAGTTAAAATATACAATAACTATAAACCAAAAGATAAATTTTAAATTTTTATTTCAAATAATTTAATACAAAATAATTAAATATAAGAATTGATGAGAATCATATGATAAAATCAATATTTAAAATTTTATATACGATAATTTTTATCATTATTTTTCCTTCTATTAGCTTCCCTAAAGACTTAGCGATCGTCGGCACAGGCGACGGGTTGGAGCTTTTGCAGGCGCTTGCCGCGGAATTCACGGAACAACATCCTCACATCACGGTCTCAACCCCGCCTAGCATCGGCTCAAGCGGCGGCGTCGTCGCAGTCTTAGCCCAACTAGAACGCTTGGGTCGCGTGACCCGTCCTTTAAAAAAAACGGAAGAAGATCAAGATCTTAAATATATCCCAATCGCCAAAATTCCAACTGCTATATATACAAACCACTCCACTAGCGTCACAGAATTAACCAGTGAAGAACTACGACGAATTTTTTCCGGAGAGGCAAAAAACTGGATCGAATTTGGCGGAACTGACCAAAAAATAAAGGTTGTTCGACGCGAGGACAGCGACAGCACATTGCAAAGTTTAAGAGACGCTATGCCGGGCTGGAAAGATATTGAGCTCACGGCTCATTCCAAGGTCGCCCTTACTACGCAAGATTCCATACAAACCGTTCGCGACGTAGAAGGCGCAGTTGGATTTGGATCCTTCAGCCGTGAAGCATTCAACACAACATCCGTCCTAAAAATAGATGGTCATATGCCCACGGATAATGACTATCCAAGCGCGGTGACCCTCGCACTAATATTTAAAAAAGACCACGGTGAGGATCCAGACATCAGATTGTTTCTGAATTTCGTAAAATCAGACAATGCGGCAAAAACGGTCAGAAACCATGGCGGCGCACCAATTAAGGACTAATTTCGCGTGAATAGCCCATTTCGCTCAATTTCCAGGAGATTTGCAACCGCCGTCGCCGGAACAGCGGTAATCACCTTTATATCTTTAATAGGCCTGGTGATTTTTCAGCTGGAAAATAGTCTTAATCGTCAAAGCGCGCAACTCGAACGGATTTCCATCAATCAATTTTCCGGTTTTCTTGAAGCCGACGTGCGTCATGCATCGGCGCGTCTCGATTTCCTATTTGACGATGTGACCCGGCGAATAAAGGCTATCGCAAACCGTGCTGACACCGCAAACGCGGTCCGCTCTCGAAACGTCGTGGCTATTTCGGAACTCCTCGGCCGCGCCGCAAATTCGGCTGAGGTTGATAGCATTATCGTTCTTGATCCGCATGGCAACGTCATCGGAGCCTCCTCAGATAAAGCGGATCTGATCGACATTGAGCAAAAACTAAAACGGCTTTCATTCCATGACCGCCTTTTGTTTTTACTGACGCAGAACGATCCAATGACGCCAGTGACAATGACGGATCTTCTAAGCAGCTCCCGCAGCAGTGTCTTCATTCCCGGCGATCTCCAAAGTGAAGTCTCTCAGATGATATTCGCGCCGCTATTCGACGATTTCGGTGAAATTGCCGGGGGGTTGCTTGCTCAACGCTGGCTAAGACCAAATGAAAAAACGCTGATGGATTTCGCCAGGATTGCATCGGTCGGCGTTGAAGTTTTTTATAATGACAAACTAGTTTCAAGCGCTGAATTACGGCAAATGGTTGAAATTCCAGACGCTCCGCCAACCAAGCTCGGCGTCTCGCACGATGGTGACTTTATTTTCAAATGCGGCGAGACCATCTGGGATTTGAGAATATGCGCTCTAAAGCCGATAGAGACCCTCACCTCAACGCAAAGCGAGCTGCTTCTCATTGGTAAAAAAGAACAAAACACTCTGATCACCTCTTTAGTGGCGCTCGGCGTATTTGGAACTGTATTTTTAGTTTTTCTATCAATTGCGCTCTCCAAGGAAATCAGCAATCCGTTAACGCAAATCACCAAAGCCGTTTGCGAGGTCGCCGCCGGTAAATACGAACGTGTTGTCGAAGGCGTTCAACGCCTTGATGAGATCGGCGACATCGCCCGGGCCGTAGTCGTTCTACAAGCTTCAGCCAAAGAACGAGATATCTTGAAAATCAGCATTGAAAACAAAAACAAGGCGCTAAAAAGCCGCGAGGCTGAACTGCATGACCAAAACATACGATTCGATGCGGCCCTCAATAATATGGCGCATGGTTTATGTATGTTCGACGAAGAGAAGAAACTAACTGTTGCGAACCACCGCTATTTGGAGCTTTTCGGCTGCGCGGCCAACGACATTCACCCGGGAATGAGTTGGAGCGCCTTGTTTGCAGCTCAAAACGTTTCGCAAGAAGCCGTTGTGGACGCGGAAGCGCCCCCTTTGCCAGAACGTGATGATTGGTCGACGACATTAAGTAAGTCATACGCTTATAAGCTAGTAAGCGGGCGTATTATCGTCATGACACGCCAACCTCTCAATGACGGCGGTTGGGTTGTAATTTTTGAAGACATTTCAGAACGCCAGCTTGCTCGCGACCGTTTACTGCATCTGGCGAAGCATGATCTGTTGACAGGCCTGCCAAATAGAATGCGCTTTCGCGAACATCTAGAAGACCTGATTGCCAAACAACGAGACCATGGCGCCCCCTTTGGCGTCTTGTGTCTTGATCTCGACGAATTCAAAACGGTAAACGACAGCCTTGGACACCCCATTGGAGACAAGCTTCTTATTCAAATCGCAGAAAAATTATCACAAACCATAAAATCTAATGAGCTGGTCGTGCGTTTGGGGGGGGACGAATTCGCCATTGTCACCGAGATCGCAAGTAGTAGAGGATATATAGAACAACTGGCGCAAAACATCATCAACAAGCTTGCGCTTCCTTTCCAGCTTGGCGATCAAGAAGTGGCGATCGGCGTCAGCATTGGCATTACGATCGCAGAACAGGGTGAACTGAATGCAGATGAACTTCTAAAAGAAGCCGATCTCGCACTTTACAAAGCCAAAACCAGCGGACGCAACACTTACCGTTTTTTCGAACAAAAGATGATTTTGACCGCCAAAGCGCGACAAACCATGATCACGGACTTGCATAACGCCATGTCCAACAACGAATTTGAAGTTTATTTCCAGCCTCAGGTTTTACTCGAAACCAACAAAATTTCCGGCATGGAAGCTCTCGCACGCTGGCGTCACCCACAACGCGGCATGATTAGCCCAATAGAGTTTATTCCGATTGCCGAAGAAACCGGATCTATTCTTGTAATTGGAGAATGGGTGCTTAACCGCGCTTGCGAGGAAGCGTCCAATTGGCCGCATTCGGTCAGGCTCGCGGTGAATGTTTCCGCGCGCCAATTGCAATCCTCACGTTTTATGCCCTTCCTCATTCAAACTCTGGAGAGAACCGGTCTCACCGCCCAGCGTCTCGAATTGGAGGTGACTGAAAGCGCCCTGCTAAGCGACGACGAAACCACGCGCGCCGCATTAATGCGCATCAAGGAACTCGGCATCAACATTTCCATGGACGACTTTGGAACCGGTTATTCCTCTTTGAGTTGCTTGCAAAGCTTTCCATTTGACAAGATCAAGATCGATCAATCATTCGTCCGCAAAATGACGGAAAGCGGCGACGCCAGCTCAATTGTTCAAACAGTTATCGACCTTGCTCATCGTCTGCGCATCACCACTACGGCGGAAGGCGTTGAGAGCAAGGAGCTGGTGGAGCTCTTACGCGAGGCGGGATGCACCGAAGTTCAGGGCTACATATTCGGAGCTCCTGCACCGGCCGCACGCACGCTCGAACGTTTGCTTGAAGATGTGGATGACGACAAAAGCCAAGCCATTGGCTGACAAGTCATAGCCAGAATTTCTCTCAACGCGCCGAAGCAGAACCTTTAAGGTCGCGCAAAGACAGTATTTTCTCGTTCAGTAAAACTCTGAAATATGAACTCGCTAATACGGCGGTTACAGACCTCCTCCACCTTGAAAGAGGAACGGCGGCGTAGATAGCGCATCTTCGCCAAATTGTGATAATAACTCCAGAAGACGGCGTTTCTCCATACTTGGCGCGCCCCATTCAACCGACTTGGCAAGATTGTCGTTAGACAAAAATAAAGACTATTTTCCTCTGCGTTCATCATTCTGGTCATGCAAGTAACGAAAGCGGGTAATATTATCGTCATTCTTTGAGAAAAAACCTTTACCCAACAACCGCCAAAACATATCTTTTTATATGAAATAACCTTTGATAAGCAGGGCCACACACGAGATGGCGCAAGAACCTTTTGGCGGCGACTTTCAAAACGGCTTGTTCGAAAATGAACAGAGCTTTAAGTTGGATAATTATCTGCCGATGAAAATTCTATCGGCGGCGCGCGGCGTCGAACGCGCGCTTAGCCGCCTCTTACAAACCGAATACGATCTTTCTCTCGCTGAGTGGCGTGTCTTGTCGGCGTTAATGGAAGATGAAGATGTGTCCGTGCGTGAGCTTTCCCGCTCGACCGGACACGACCTCGTAGCGATAAGCCGCGCGGCGACACGGCTAAGAGACCGTAAACTGATTAAGAAAACAGAGAACAAACAAGATCGCCGGCTCGTTGTATTAAAACCCGTTAAATCAGGGCGAACGCTATGTGCTGCGGTCAACGCCCGACTACTCACGGAAGAACGCGCTATTCTCAAAGGGCTTGGCGCGCAAGACCGAGTTCGTTTCGGCCAGTTTTTAGGCGTGATCCTCGCCAATCAGCAAACAGAGAAACAACAATAGCGAGCGGGAAAACCCACCCTTCCCAAACGAAAACTCTCATTTTTCATGAGGATGATAAATTTTACGGAAAGCGCTATTTTTTTGTTCAAAATCCTCTTTAAAGCAGTTAAAAGCCGCCCATGACAGATAGCGTCCTCATCATCGATTTTGGCTCTCAAGTAACGCAGCTTATCGCGCGGCGCGTGCGCGAAGCGGGTGTATACTCTGAGATTGTTCCTTTCCAATCCGCCGAAAAAGCATTCAAGAAAATGGCGCCCAAAGCCGTCATTTTCTCGGGCGGCCCAGACTCGGTAACGCGGGACGGTTCTCCCCGCGCGCCGCAAATGGTGTTTGACAGCGGTGTTCCCATTCTCGCCATTTGCTATGGTCAACAAACCATGTGTTTACAGCTTGGCGGCAAGGTGGAAGGTGGACACGCCGCCGAATTTGGCCGCGCCGACGTTGAAATTCTCAAACAGTCGCCCCTCTTTGACGGCGTTTGGAACGTAGGCGAGAAATATCCGGTCTGGATGAGCCACGGCGATCGGGTGACGGTCGCGCCGGAAGGGTTTGAGGTCATTGGCGTCTCGCCAAATGCGCCATTCGCCATCTGCGTGAATGAAGAAAAGCGCTATTACAGCACCATGTTCCATCCGGAAGTCATGCACACGCCAGACGGCGGCAAGCTTCTCGCCAATTTCGTGCATAAGATCGCCGGTTTGAAATCCGATTGGTCCATGGCGGCTTACCGCGCGTCGATGGTGCAGAAGATTCGGGATCAAGTGGGCGATAAACGCGTTATATGCGCTCTTTCCGGCGGGGTGGATTCTTCAGTCGCCGCACTCTTGATCCATGAAGCGGTTGGCGATCAGCTGACGTGCATTCTGGTTGATCACGGTTTAATGCGCAAAAACGAAGCCAACGAAGTGGTCGCCATGTTCCGCGAGCACTACAATCTGGATCTTATCCACGTGGATGCGGTGGATAAATTCGTTGGCGAGCTGGAAAATGTTTCAGATCCTGAAACCAAGCGAAAAATCATTGGCCGCCTGTTTATCGAAACCTTCGAAGAAGAAGCCGAAAAGCTCGGCGGCGCGGATTTTCTGGGGCAAGGCACCCTTTATCCGGATGTGATCGAAAGCGTTTCCTTTTCTGGCGGTCCATCTGTAACGATCAAATCGCACCACAATGTTGGCGGCTTGCCAGAGCGCATGAATATGAAGCTCGTGGAGCCCTTGCGCGAACTTTTCAAGGATGAAGTGCGGGTGCTTGGCCGCGAGCTCGGCCTGCCCGACAGCTTCATTGGGCGCCACCCCTTCCCCGGCCCAGGCCTCGCCATTCGCCTGCCTGGCGGCGTAACCCGTGATAAGCTCAATATCTTGCGGGAAGCGGATGCGATCTATCTCGACGAGATCCGCAAGGCTGGTCTTTACGACGTAATTTGGCAAGCGTTCGCCGTATTGCTGCCGGTGCAAACCGTCGGCGTCATGGGCGATGGTCGCACATATGAATTTGTGTGCGCCCTACGCGCCGTAACCTCGGTGGATGGTATGACGGCGGACTTCTATCCCTACGATATGGAGTTTCTTGGCCGCGCCGCGACGCGCATCATTAATGAAGTGCGCGGCATCAACCGGGTCGTTTATGACATTACGTCCAAGCCCCCCGGAACAATCGAGTGGGAATAGG
Organism: Stappiaceae bacterium; assembly: GCA_048265185.1. Lineage (GTDB taxonomy): Bacteria > Pseudomonadota > Alphaproteobacteria > Rhizobiales > Stappiaceae > JBLXBZ01. Next base: position 679,796 of record JBLXBZ010000001.1, read on the forward strand.
CAAGCGTAGACGTCGCGCCTCCCAACGGCTGATCAGAATCTGAACGCTAGAACGCTATGGCTCCGCGCTGGCCTCCAAAAGAGGCCGGCGTTTTTACGCCCTACTCCCTACGCCAGCTTAGCGCCAGACGGCGTCACCGACTGGAGCAATAGCATTTTATCTATATAAATTAACGCGCTGGAAAAAGTCGCATTTTATGTGATTAGCATCACAGGCGTGTGAGCGCTCTCAGCTTACAAAAGCTCGTGACGAACGCCCACGTCACCGCTGACACAATCGGCGACAACCGCCGATCCGTAATTTCGCCCTGACTGATACGGATCGGCGGTTGAAAACTTTCCACACTTTCCATGGACTTAACTGACAAAATTCTTGACTTTGCCCGTAAAAACATCGAAACGGGTAGCTGTCGGAGGGGTGGCCGAGTGGTTTAAGGCACCGGTCTTGAAAACCGGCGTGCGGGCAACCGTACCGTGGGTTCGAATCCCACCCCCTCCGCCATTATCCCCATTGTGAACCAGTGACACCGCACTGATCTTCGCGATGCTGGCTGCGGACTTCGCTGGCTAGTCCTATAAAAAGGCCGCTCACAATCGCGATCTTCAGGCTCAGATCGACCGCAACCGCAGTTCGATTGAGTTCAAGCACCAGAACATCAGCGCGGTTCTCAGAGCCCTCGGAGAGGACTGGATCTCCGGCTACAAGCCCGCGCGCAATTACCAGACCACGCTTGAAGATGCGGTCGCGCGTTGGTTCGCGCTCCATCCAGGTTGGCTGTCCCGCATTCCGGTCCGGCCCGCGATTGGCCTCCGCGAGGCATCTCAGCTTTGGATTGGACCGCCGCCGACACTGTCCAACCAGCTGCCGCCGCAGGAGCTGGAGCAGATGCTGCACATCGCCCGAAAATTCGATGTCGCGGCGCGAGACGATCGTGAACTGGAGGCGCGCAACCTAGCGGAGGGAAAGCCGGCGCCGAATTTCATCCCTCGGCGACCAGCGGGGCGGCGGCCAGCAAAAGGGAAGACGTCAAAATACAGGTCCGCATAGGATCACTCCGTCTGAAATCGTCAAAATGCGGGCGTCAATAGTATTGACCGTGGCGGAAATCCCAGCACGCAAAGCTGGTTGACAGATGGACCACGATGGCGTCCACGCTCAAGCCCTTGCGGATCAGAACCGGAACCGGTGACACGCCGCGCTGTTGCTTCTGCTCGGGAACGAGGTTACCGGCGTCGTCAACCATGGAAACCATCACGCCCTGTTCATAGCGGGTGGTTTCGTCGGCGTCGGGCTGTACCGAGGCGACATAGTCATTAGCTTCCACGATCAGGTCCGCTTCGGCTTCGATCCGGTCGCCGATACCTTCGACGAGGCCCCGGTTGCCCTGCCCCGAAGGGTTGGCCGAGCTTGCAAAGACCAACTTGCCCTGTTCTTCCCACATGGTGCGCACGACGTTCTCGGAAGGTACGCCAAACTTGATGACAAAGCAGCTGGTGTCGCGTCCGTCCATCATCAGCTCGGCCGAGCCATCGTCGGGGATGTGGCGCTTGCCTTCGGCCTTCCACGGCAGGATGCAGCCAAGCAGGATGTCTTGGTCCCAATGCGCCTGATAGAAGGCTTCGACCTCGTCGTTCATCGCGGCCAGCTCGCGCAGCTGCTCCATCGAGCCGCAAAGCACGACGCCCGGTTTGTTCCGCTTGCGCATTTTGCAATCGAACTTGCGCTCGAGGCCTGCGGCGTCGGTGGTCATGATGATATAGCCAACCTTGGTCGGGCTGACGATGACGTGTCCGGGCTGCGACAGGGTCGCGATGGCCTCGGTCTGCACGCTGCCGTTCCAGTGAACTTTCTTGTTGCCGGTCATCAGGTAAGTCCTTTAGGTATAAGATATTTTTTGAAGGTCAGTCGATGGAGTCCGGTTGCGCCACGGGCGCACCGAAGGTGGAAAGCACGGCGCGCAGCGCAAAGACGCCCGCGACGAAAACGGTAGAGCCAAGCACGAGCTGCTGCTGCGTCCACCCCGATTGGAAGGCCAGTCCGCAGCCCAGGTAGGCGGTGGCGCTGAGCGCCCCGAACAGCTGTTCGGCTTGCGGGACGGCATTGGTTGTGCCGCCGATTGCGGTCGGGGCTTGTGTCAGAACCGGTAGGAAAGCGGGCCGCAGCATCCCGGCGGCGCAGAACATGCCGACCGGCGCGAGAAACGTAACCCAGAGCGCCGAGCCAAGACCCAAGCCCAGCAAGGAGGCGAGCGTCACGCCAAGCACCACCGCCAGCGCACCGCGTGCGCCAAACCACTCAGCCAGACGCGGGTAGAACCGCCCGCCAAGAAAGCCCGAGAAGGTGTAAAGCCCGAAGAGTACGCCGAAGAAGGCAACTTCGATCTTGAGGTGGAGAAAGAACCACACCGGCAGGATGAGCAATTGCAGAGTCAGAACCACGGCACGCATGAAGCTATAGCCGAACAGTTCGAGCCATGCCGTGAAGGCCAGCCGCCCCGCATCCACCTTCTGCTCGCCGGCCGTGGTTTTGGCCGGAGCGGGAAGGCGCAGGCCCGCGATGGCGACGAGGGCGGCGGCAAGGTTCGCGGCGCTTGTCATGAAGAAGGGCAGCGCTGGGTTGATCTGGAACACCGCCGCGCCCACGCAGCCGGCCGCAAGGAAGGACATGAACATGTAGCTTGACGAGCGGGCCTGCGCGCGGGTCTGCACCTCAGACGGGGCGTTGGTCACCCGACCGGCATGGGCCAGAAAGCTGCCATCTCCCACGGCGGCGAAGCAATAGCCTACCCCGCCAAGCACCTGCGCCGCAATCAGCACGCCCATGGCCTGCGACGCGGACAGCGCAGCGCCCGCCAAAAGTACCCCGCCGATCAGCGCATTCGAGCCCAGTTTTGCGACCTCACCCAAGGCGATGGTCGCCGCCGGGCCGCGCGTGCTCAGCACGCGCCGCGCCAGACCGCCGAACAGCATGGTCGTCACGCCATAGACGAACAGGATGCCACCCACGGCGCCGAACGAGAACCCGGCCGCCAGCAGCGCGACCACGAAAATCGGCACGTAGAATGAGAAGCGCGACACCACCCGGTACTGGAGGAACCGCGACACGAGGGTCTGGAACGAAAGCATTGGAATACCTTTGGTCAGTTCCGGATGCGACCCCATAGGCCGCATCCGGAAGGTGTCATTGCAGTTCGAAAACGTCGGACTTGATCTGGTCGAACGTCAGATCGCCTTCGCGCAGCAGCGCCATGGTGTGATCGATCCGTAGGATGGTGGTCGATGCGGTCGTCTCCACCGGGCCGCCGCGCAGCACGAGGCTGACGTACTTGCCCACGTGCTGCACCGCGTTATCGACATCGACGAGCACGCCATCGGACATGCCCGACAGGTTGGCCGAAGTCATGGCGATGGCCCCGCCAAAGGCGCAAGCCAGGCTGCGCACTACCGGGTTGGCGTGGCAGGCCACCGAGATCGTTGCGTCTTCGTGCAGCGCAAGGTTCGGCGCGCCGTCCCGCTTGTCCATCACGATGTTGAGTGGGCCGGGCCAGTAGAGGCTGGCCAGCGAGTCGATCAGACGTTCGTTGTCGGCGGCGCCGAAGCGACGCCAGTCACCCGGGTCCGCCACGAACAGAGTCAGCGGCTTCACGCCCGGACGGTTCTTGGATTCAAAGCAGGATGCAACGGCATCCGGGTTAAAGGGATCGACCGCGATGCCATAGTTGGCGTCGGACGGGCAGATCACGATCTCTCCGGCACGCAGATGGGCCACGGCCTTGGCAATGGCGTCAGGTGTCGGATCGAGGATCGGCGGGATACTCACGAGAGGTCTCCAGTTCTTGCATGTTACGCCGGCGCCGTGTTGGCAAAGACGGCCGTGGTGCTGGCGCTGGCGAGTTCATTGGTCTTGATGGTGAAGCGGACGTAGGCCTGCGGCATGGCCCCCGCGTCGATGCTGTCGCAGGACAGGGCATGCAGGGTGAACACGTAGCGATGCGCCGGGTCCCCGGCGGGCGGCAGCGCCCCCATGTAGCCCTGCATGTTGGCATCGTTCGGCGCCTCCACCGCGCCCTCGGGCAGGGTTTCACTGCACAGCTGGCCGCTGGTCCGAACCGGGATGTTCACCACGATCCAGTGCCAGAAGCCCGAGCCTGTCGGCGCATCCGGGTCATAACAGGTCAGCGCAAGGCTCTTGGCGGTGGCGGGAACGCCGTCGAAGACCAGAACGGGGGATTTGTCCTGTCCGCCGATCTGGGCGTTGACCGCCTTGGATGGCAGCGTGTCACCTTCGTTGAAATCGACTGAAATCAGTTTCATCGTATCTCTCCTTGATTGGGCCGTAACTCAGGCCGTGGCCAGTTTGGGTTTGCCGTCGATCCGGGCGTCGTCCACGAGGCCAGGCAGACCTTCGACGTAGAGATCGGCAAAGGCATCGCGGCGGCTTTCGTTCCAGAAATTGTAGGTCTTCAGCAGGTAACGCTCGCGGGCGTTTTCCGGCTTCGGCACATGAGCCTTGTCGCGGCTGTGCAGGCCTTCGAGGTTCGGGAAGATGAACAGCTCGCCGGTCTGGATCGGCACATGCAGTTTCGGCGCCATGGTGATCGCGTCCTTGACCGCCGCCAGCGCGCGCCATGCAATCGCTGGGGCCAAGGCCGCAACCGTGGTGCGCACGTCGTAGTAGCGGAACGCGCTTTCACCGATCAGGATCGGGTGGTTGTCCGAATTGACCTGAAACTCGTTCGAGTCCTGCGAAATAAAGTCGAACGGCGTCATGAAGTTCGGCTGACGCAGAATGTCGTGCAGTTCGGGATCAATCAGGCTCAGCAGGTCGGCGCCATGCACATATTTGGTGTTGATCACATTGGCTGGGTCCGAACGCATCCCAAGTAGGCACAGAACATCCGCGCGCACCCGGTGGGCCGTCCGGTCGTTGTGGAAATAAAGATCGGAGTCGGTTTTTTGAGTCTGGGTGTCCGAATATTTCTTCTGCGCATAGACGTCCTGAAAGAAGTCGCCGTCATTGCGGGTGGTGTAGGACAGGATCGGCAGGCCGCAGGTTTGCGAAATAACCTCAAGAAGAACCTCACCCACGAAGGTCTTTTTCAACATGTGCTTCGAGCAGACTGGATCATCGGGATCGTAGACCGGCACATCGCGGTCGATCGGGCAGTTCTTGACCAGAGCCACCTTGCGCTCATCGGCGCGGGTTTCACGGAACAGGCGCGCAATGTCAGCCGTTTCTTCACGAAGGAGCGGCTCGGTTGCGATCATTTCGGACACTTCGCTTCGGAAGGCAGCGTAGTTGCCGTACGGGTTCGCATTGATGCGTTCGAACCGCGAAACCAGTCGGTCTGCGTAAGAAAAGGAGAAAGTGTTGGTCAACATGGGGTGTTCCTTGGTGACTGAGTGGTTTCGGACGAAGAGAATTTGCTGTCGAGCCCGATAAAAAATACGCTAATAAATTTTTAAAATACACTAATAAATTTTTATGCCACACAATTTGCGAGCCGCACTACGGATACTTCTTGCATTGGGCGTATCGGCAGCATGGCCGCGCCGGGCGCCAAACGGCAGGAGGTTGCCTGACATGTCCGCGTCCACTTTGCTGTGCTGTGCTGTGACGATCTGGTGGTGGGATATAGCGACATGACCATCTTCAATGGCGTGTCGATGACCGTCGCGCTGGAGAAATGCTCGCGGTGATCGGATCGAACGGGGCCGGAAAGTCGACGCTTATCAAGGCCGTGTCTGGCCTTCTTCGCCCGCGCGGCGGGCGCATCGTTCTGGACGGAACCGACATCAGCGTCTTGGCGCCCAGCACCTGCCGCGCTCGGAACGTGCCGCCGCGATTGCACGGGTGCTGGCCCTATTTCCAGAATTGAAAGATTTCCGCAACAGTCTGGCCGAAGACCTGTCCGGTGATCAGCGTCAGATGCTGACGATCTCGCGCGCGCTGCTGCTGGGCCCAGCGCTTCTGGTGGGCATGAGCCGACGGCGGGTCTGTCGCCGCTTTATTTCCAGATGGTGTTCGAGAAACTCGAAGAGATCCGCGCCACTGGCGCGGCCATCTTGCTGGTTGAACAGGACATTGATCTTGCGCTGCGATCCGCAGATCGGGTGATGGCGCTGGAAACAGGCAAAACCGTATTCGACGGCTTGCCCGCCGATCTCATGGGCGACGAAACGCTGGTGAGGCTCTATCTTGGTGGTTAGGGCGGTGGCTTCATGCGCGCCGTATGTCGCCAGACTCTACAATTCTTTCAGCAAGAACCGTTCGAAAATCGCCGCGATTTCTTCAAGGCGTTTCTGGGCATGGCGTTTGTTGATCTGCAGCGCCCTGTCGAGATTGCCATCACGGATGGCCTCGGCCAGCGCAAGCTGACTGGCGTTCACGGTCAGCGGCTTGTCCCGCATCCGCAGCGTAAAAATGCGCACGCGGTGCGATTGATCCAATAGGTTTTCGGCCAGTTTTTCCAGCCGCTGCATGCCGGTCTGCCCCACCAGTGTGCGGTGAAACAACGAATAGGTCGACGCCCATGTATCAAGCTGGTTTTCCGTCAGGGCGGCGTCCATCTCATCGACCAGCCCCACCAAAATCGCCCCGGTTACGGCGTGATTGTCGGCCTTGACCAGAACCTCCACCGCTAGAGCTTCCACCGCTTCGAGCAGACTGTAGATCTCGAACAGATCGTCAAGAGTGACCGTCATGATCCTGATGCCGCGCCGGGGAATGATGGTGATCAGCCCTTCGTATTCCAACTTGGCGAGTGCGGCGCGCAGGGGCGTGCGGCTCATGCCGACGAGTTCGACCACCTCGTCTTCGAGCATGTTGCGGCCGCCCTGAAGCTCGTTCGACAGAATCATCGCCTTGAGTTGGTCATAGGCTCGTTCGCTCAGCGTTTGAGAGCCGCGACCGGCTGCCGATTTGGGCTGGCTCGTTATGTAGATCATGGCCACCTCCACTTTAGATTGAAATTTGTTTTGGAATTTCCGATGTTAATCAAGTCGCCATTTCAATGGAATGCGTCACCACTTAAGTCAATCGGTATCGCCTTCGACGTTTTTCTTTTCATAACGTGGAAAAGAAATCTGATTGTTGTAACAAATTTTTTACCGTATCCCTTACTCATGACATCAACGACCGATGGCAGGAGGTTCTCTTGGCCAAGACGCTTTACGATAAAATTTGGGACGCACATGTAGTGGCCCAGAACGCCGCCGGGGCGACCATTCTGTACATTGACCAGCAGTTCCTCCACGAGGTGACCAGTGCCCCCGCTTTCGACACGATCGAACGCGAGGGCCATGCGGTCCGCCGCCCCGAGGCGACGCTCGCCGTGGCCGACCACAACATTCCGACCCATGTTGGCCGCACCGACGAAACCGACGATCCCGAGGCCGCGTTGCAATTGCGGTTGATCCGCCAGTATTCGGCGCGGCATAAACTTGATTACTACGGTTATGACGACATCCGGCAAGGTGTGGTCCATGTGGTGGGCCCGGAGCAGGGGCTGACTCAGCCGGGCATGACCATTGTCTGCGGCGACAGCCACACCTCGACCCATGGCGCCTTTGGGGCGCTGGCTTTTGGCATCTGTACTTCCGAAATCGAGCATGTTCTGGCCACCCAGAGCCTGCTTCAGCAGAAGTCGAAGACAATGGCAATCCGGATCGAAGGGGCCTTGCCGCGCGGTGTGACTGCCAAGGATGTGATCCTGAATGTGATCGGCCGCATCGGGGCCAACGGGGCCACGGGCTATGTCATCGAATTCTGCGGTCAGGTGATCCGCGACATGTCTATGGAAGCGCGCATGACCGTGTGCAACATGGCCATCGAGGCCGGCGCCCGCTCCGGGTTGGTCGCGCCGGACGAAAAGACCTTTGCCTATCTGCGGGGTCGCCCGCAGGCGCCCAGCGATCAGGACTGGGATGCAGCTTTGGCCTATTGGGCACAGTTCCACAGCGACGATGACGCCGAATTCGACCGTGTGGTCGAGGTCGACGCTGCAGATATCGTGCCCATGGTCACATGGGGCACCAGCCCCGAAGATGTGGCTCCGGTGGTCGGAGCAGTCCCCGAAACGACCGAGGATATGGTCGAAGCCCGCCGCTTTTCGCTGCGCGACGCGCTTGACTACATGGGGCTTGAAGAGGGCCAGAAGATCACCGACATCCCGCTTGACCGTGTCTTCATCGGCTCTTGCACCAACAGCCGTATCGAGGACCTGCGCGAGGTTGCCCGCGTGGTGCGCGGGCGCAAGGTGGCTGACAGCGTCACGGCGATCATCGTGCCGGGTTCGGGTCTGGTGAAGCTTCAGGCCGAGGCCGAAGGCCTGCATGAGGTGTTCAAGGAAGCCGGTTTCGACTGGCGCGAGGCAGGGTGCTCGATGTGCCTTGGCATGAACGCCGACCGTCTCCAGGACGGCGAGCGCTGCGCCTCCACCTCGAACCGCAATTTCAAGGGGCGGCAAGGTCTGGGTGGACGGACCCACCTTGTCAGCCCGGCCATGGCCGCCGCCGCTGCGATTGCCGGCCATTTCGTAGACATCCGCCAGTGGGAGGCCTGAGCCATGGAGAAATTCAGCAAGGTTACCGGGATCGTGGCGCCGATGCCGTGGGACAATGTCAATACCGACATGATCAGCCCTAAGCATGTGATGAAGGCGGTCAAGAAGACCGGTCTCGCCTGGGGCTTCTTTCAGGAGTATCGCGTTGGCCCCGATGGTGAGGTGAAACCGGACTTCGTTCTGAACAAGGCGCCTTGGGACAAGGCGTCGATCATCGTGTCGCTTGAGAACTGGGGCTGCGGCTCGTCGCGGGAACATGCGCCTTGGGCGATGCGCGATTATGGCGTCCGCAGCGTGATCGCGCTGTCCTTTGCCGACATCCACTACAACAACTGCTTCAAGAACGGCATTTTGCCGGTGCGTCTTCCCGCTGAAGAGCTGACCCGCGTGATGCAGGCCGCCGAGGCCGGGCAGGAGGTGACGGTTGATCTGACCACCTGTCAGGTCACACTGGCGGACGGCACGGTCTTTGGCTTCGAGGTCGACGCGGTGCGCCGCGATGCCCTGCTGAACGGTCAGGACGAAATCGACCAGACCAAAACGCAGATGGCCGAGATCGAAGCCTTCGAAGCCAGCCATCGTCGCGATGTGCCGTGGCTCTTTGATCGGCGCCCGCAGGCTGTTGCCAAGGGCGAGCCGGTGACCTGACGGCCCCAAGCCAAACGCGGCCGCATACCAATGTTTCACGGCGTGCGGTCGCGCCGGTCGGGGTCGAGCGCTGTGATTTCCGGCCGGGACCATTGTCTAACACTCCGATCCCAAGCTGGGCAGGAGGTAATGGGAATAAAGCGCACCCCTGTCGAAAGTCTGGACAGCTCACGTGGTTCTTGCATGAGACAATGCAGAAGGCGGTGCGCCTGTATATCGCGCCGCGTGCAACCGGATCGTCAGTGAGGGATCTATGGCATTGCCAACTTGTTGAGGTCGAGATGAAAGTAGCTAGCGCGGTGGCGTTTAAGCTACCATCTCAAGTGCGTATCCTTTCCAGAGGTCGAGAGCATCAAGTCGGGCTTGGCGATAATGGTTAGCTGGCATGCTGTATCGACGTGGGCGGAAGATGACGTTGATTTGGTCGTGTGCAGCGAGAAATCGTTGTGCTTGCTTGGGTCATTCAACATGACAACATATATGAATGAACTGCAATGGCTCCGATGGACCGCCAAACATACTCGGAAAGATCCGCTTTCATGAATGACGGGCCGCGAAGCACTGCGCAAATAGATTTGCGCCCCCCTGCGACGTAAAACGCAAAACCCCGCTGATGGAGCAGAGAAGGTTCGACGTCAGGCCCCCTCCGCCACTTACCTTTTCGAAAACGCTCTCCCGATCCGGCGGCGGCCGGATTTTTCCGTTGTATTCGGGGGGTATGCGGGTGGGGTTTTGCACTGGCGTAGTCGCCAGAAGGCCCGAATGCATTCTCTTGGGCCGATATTCTCCGGACCTGATGACTACGCCGATTTGGTCAAATTTATGTAAGACATTGAAAACGTATTGAATTTCGAGGGATCCAGGGGAGCGCTTCGACGCCGGTCTCGACCGCGTTAAGCGACCCGGTTCGAACCTCACTCCTTTTGACGACGTCACTTGGCTTGAAGGCATTGACGTGAGGTGCAGGCGCTGGGAAAACCAGCAAAAAAGGGATGGCAACAACAGACCGCCTACCATTTTCTTCAGCTTCGCCATCGGTTTACACGCAGACGTCTTCGCCAATGAGCCGCATGTTGGTGAACAGCAATGAGGCGGCCGTAGAAAAACCAAATCTGTCGTGTCATTGGCTCATCTCGAGGTTGTTATCTCCACAGTGGATGTTGGAGTTGCACCGGTTCCGTTCCGGTGTGTTGCTCATGTTAGGCGGCGATCTTTTCGAAGGCCACGGGTGATTTTCCATCCAGCGCTGAATGGCGCCTGCGCGAGTTGTAGAAGCCGTTGATGTATTCGAATACCGCGACCTCGACGTCCCGGCGCGTTTGCCAGGCGCTTCGCCAAATCAGCTCGGCCTTGAGGGATTTGAAGAAGCTCTCGGCAGCGGAATTGTCATAACAATTTCCCTTGCCGCTCATTGAAGGCAGCAGTTTGTGACGTCGAAGGCGTTTCTGGTACTCGTGAGCACAATATTGGGCTCCCCGATCGGTGTGGTGAATGCAGCCAGGTGGTGGCCGGCGCAGCGCGATGGCCATGTCCAAGGACCGCAACGCCAGATCGCGTTTCATCCGGTTGCTGACAGCCCAACCGATCACGCGCCTTGAGTATAAATCAATGATTACAGAGAGGTATGACCAAGCTTCACGCGTCCAGATGTAGGTTATGTCCCCGGCCCATTTTTGGTCTGGCGCTGTCGGTTGCGCGTTTGAATTTACGGCTGCGCAGAACCTGAATGCCGTTGTCGCGCATGATCTGGGCGACGCGGCGCTGACCGGCCTGGATACCAAGCTCTTTCAATTCCTGCGTCATACGCGCTCGGCCATAGCTGCCCAGACTGAGCCGATACTGTTCGCGGATATGAGCTAGAAGGATCATATCGCGGCGCTGACGCAGTGATGGCGGCCTGCGACGCCAAGCACGGAGCCTACGGTCCGAAACCTGCATCAGGCGGCGCAGATGGGCGCGTGGAAGATCTCCACGATACTCTGCAATGAACTGAAATCTCATTGCTTTTGGCTCGCGAAGAAGATTGCGGCCTTTTTTAACACCTCCCTCTCCTCTCGCTCGCGGCGCAGTTCCACGTCCTCGGCTGCAGCCGGATCGGTCGAATAGTCCCGCCTCCACTTGCCCAAGGTCGAAAATCCGACACCGAGGCCTGAGGCCGCTTGCCGCCGTGTCAAGCCACTGTGCGTCGCGATCCGGACCGCTTCGCGTTTGAAATCTTCACTATGTTTGGGCGCCATATCCGGTCTCCTCTATGGCGAGCATTGCTCGCAGAAAACCGGAACGGAAATGAAGCAACTCCAGTCCGCTCCACGATCCACCGCATCGGAAGGACGGCGAAGCCCTTCTGGTTCGGATCGCGGCGGACGATTTCGAGCCTCCATGACCCGGTCCTAGCCACCGCCGCCGCCGCTTTCGGACCCTGATAACCCTGATCGGCGAAGACGACCTTGAGTGACGGAAACCGCTGTCGCGTCTGCCGGTCGAGGACCAGCGCGGCGCCGTCACGATCCTGAACTGAGGCGCCCCTAGATTTGTAGACGCTTTGCTTGGTAATTTTGGAAGCAAAGGAAGATGCAAATGTCAGGGTAAATTCGCTACTCGGACGAGTTCAAGATGGACGCGGTGGCGCAGGTCACCGAGCGACCGTCCCTTGTGCGCAATTCCGCATGGAGCGTCTCCTGGATGCGGGCAAGCGTCCCGTCATAGCTCCAGAGATCGAAATGCTCCCAGACCGTGCTGCGCGGCGGAAAATCCTTGGGCAGATGCCGCCACTGGCATCCCGTCTCAAGAATATAAAGTAGGGCCTGCACGACCTCGCGCAGGTCCACCAACCGACGTCTTCCCCCGCGCTTTCCAGGCGGGATCAGTGGTGCGATCAGCGCCCATTCCGCATCCGTCAAATCACTTGAATACCGCAACCCATGACGTCCATACCGGACCCGATCTTCCGCCGTCCACATCCTGTATCTCCTTCAATCCGCAATATCGGCAGGGAATCACAAGTGATTCCAGAGACTCAAGATGTTTTCGGACAGGTTCTTAGAGGCGGAGTTAATGAAATACTTACAGCTGCCAATCGATTTTTTTCCTTGTGAATCTCTGCGCGATTGAAAATTGTCACGTCTCCGCAAGCGAATGATCACGGCGGGGCCTCAGGAGAGATTTTGCGACGGCAAGAGGTAGCGTCTGGAAGGTTATGCGATCTGACGCTCCACTTGATCAAAGGAGCGAGGACGACCTGCCTGCTCTGCCGATTGAATACTGCTTGCGAAGCAGAATCGAAACGACCCACGACACGTGGCGACACTCAGAACGCCCACCGTCTCTTTCCACCCGCCCCTACAATACCCGCCGAGCGCATTCCCGAGACCGCCCAGAAGCGAACCACATCATCAACGTAGCGGATGTTGCGGGTGATCCGGCCAAGCTCGCGATCTCGCCGCAGGTTCTCGGGGCGCGAGTGTTCCCCGACCAAGCGCAGCGTCATTTCCCGATCGATCATTCGGATGACTGCGAACTCGTTTGGCATGGTGACAAGACCCTCACCTTCGGTGTCGACAAACAGCGGCTACTTCTCCAAATCCTGTTTGCCGCCTACTGGACCGGCTCACCAATTCTGCGGGTGGCAGCCATGCTGGAAGAGGCAGGCTATGGCGGACAGGTGAACTCGCTCAAGAAAGCCTTCGGCCGACGCGAGGATTGGCGGGCCTTCATCAAATTCGACGACGGAAATTGCTGAATTGAAGCTTGAAAACATTATATTTTAAGATGTTGTCCGTAATCCTTTGCGGACTATTTCATTACCCAGTGCAATTCCGCGCAGCCATGGACGGTAACGGGATGATCGCTCCAAGCCAGACTTGCCCGCCGCCACGCATTACAGGAATCTTTGCAATCTGAGCAGATGGCCCGATGACAATTACCGCAACTGATAAAGGCAGGTTCCGATTGCATGACAGCCGTACAATGAAAGGCCGAGACAGAAACGCCCCATGCTGGTGCGGTTCTGGCAAGAAGTATAAGAAATGCCACCTTGGTCGTGATGCTCAGCCAAGAGAAAATCCTTGGGCCGCGGTAGATGTAAATCGCAAGGCGTTTTCCCAAAAGAAGTGCTGGGCACGCGACGTGGGCTTGGGAGATTGCGAAGGCGGCGTGATCAAAGCACACACTGTTTCGCGGGGCCCGAATCTCGCCAAGATCGCCGAGAATGGGCATGTGCTGCAATACGGCGCCAGCATTCCTGATATGAATAAAAACGGCGGCAAATTATCCGTGAAAAGGATTGGCATCAAGGATGCGTCCGTTTTCCATGGTTTTTGCAGCAAACATGATCGGGAGATTTTTTCTTGCATCGAGAATGAAGTCTTTACCGGACGTCCCGACCAGTGTCTCGCCGTCGCTTATCGGACGATGAGCCGAGAACTCTATGGGAAAGATGCTGGCTCTCACTTACGCGAAACGTTGAGGGGCGCCGATAAGGGGCTGCAACCTTTTGAGCAGTTCATGCTTCAGAAGATGCTTGATGAAATAGACACGGGCAACGAAGCTGCTCGACGCGATCTGAAGGCCACTCATGACGCATTGACCACAGCATTGGTGGCCGCCCGGACAGATGTGCTTAGTTCTCTGATCTTTGAGTTTGCGGCGCCTATTCCGTTCATGTTTGCAGGCGCGTGGTCGCCGTTTACTGACCTCCACGGCGCAGAACTTCAAAAAGGATACGTAGACGAGCTTCTCGAGCAGGTTTTTATTTCTTCATTTGCGGGTGAGTCCAGCGCAATGATCTGCATTTCCTGGCGGAATATCGACGGTGCGCCCGGAAAGGTCATCGCAGATCAGCTCGAAGAACTGGCGGACGAGACACGAGCCTCGGCATGCCTTCAGTTTGTGATGAAGCATGTCGAGAATGTTTTCTTCAATCCGGATTGGTTCGGGGCATTGGGTGAAAAACAGAAAGAACGCCTTGACCACCTTGCGGCCGACGGCCTCGATTCAATGGGCAGTGTTCCATCAATGCCTGTTCGCTTGGATATGGATTTTCGGCTACCACGATCAGTAAGATCGTTCCACGCGTGACCACATGGTCGTCCTTTAGGGCGGCCTTTTTTGATTTCGGCGCGAAGATTTTTCCGAATTCCCAGCGCCCTCCTCCGCCATATTGAATCCGCAAGTCGCGCTGGAGCGATTTATAGATGAATACGCAAGCTATGCGTCGCTTTCCGAGAAGGCATTGCTGAGCGTCGAGATCCTGACAGAGGCCAAGCGCAACGCAACGATTGCCGGTGTTTTCGAAAAGAACCGCGACCGTTTGATCGGCGTGATTGTCGATCGCCTCAAAGAGGGCGCCAAAACAGGCGTGTTTTCATCCTATAGCGATGAGAATGCGGTCGCCTGCTTGGTCCTGGATACGTTGGAAGGCCACGGATTGCGCAGCCTGACCAAGAGCGCGAAGCCCCAAAATAAAATATCGAGCCTGCGGACGTTCCTTATGAATGGCCTAAAGTCGTAGAGGCCGAGGCCGAACGCGGCCGCGTGGCCACGCCTTACAGGCACGACCACATCGGCAAAACTATCCGATGCGCGCCTGTTCGGCGATTGTCAGGAAGACGCAACCGGCATGACGCTCTCTCTAGCCAGACATTCAGACTGAGGGAGCAATCCTTCGCCAAGTTTTTCAAGAGGGTTTCAGACCATCCGCCCTCACCGGCGAAATATGCCAGATGACGCAATCGTTCACTCATTGTTCTGAATTTTCAAACCTCAACAGTTCGCACAAAATTCGCGAACTTATTTAACTAACAGGATTTTATAGAATAAATGGTGCTGCCGGAGAGATTTGAACTCTCGGCCTCTCCCTTACCAAGGGAGTGCTCTACCCCTGAGCTACGGCAGCGACTATGGTTGGCTTATCGCTAAAAACTTTCGGGAAATCAATAGCTATTTTCAATATCCACAAACAACAGACGCATAATCGCCAACGCCGTAAAAATGAATCCAGCTCATTTTTTGCCCCACTCCGAAAGTTCCATATCCATGATATGCGTAGGCGAGCCAACCGGGAATCCGTCGGGGCCAAACTGTAAAATCATATCGCTCGCGGAATTTCCGTTTTCCATATTAAACTAATTGAATACAAAAGAGAATATATGCGCAAATCTTTGAACGAAAGATCGCTGCACTTAACTAAATTACATTTGGAGAAATTTTGGAGAAATGGTCGGGGCAGCAAGATTCGAACTTGCGACCCTCTGCTCCCAAAGCAGATGCGCTACCAGGCTGCGCTATACCCCGACGTCTGGTAGATGCGATTTACGTGATTTGAACGACTAAAGTCAAGCGCCTTGAACAACTGTCAACAGGATTAAACTGAATTTATTTTCACGGCGCTTCAAAACCACGAATTTTAGCCAAACTACTCAGCCGTCCCGGCTTCGATCGCAAGCGACTGAGCCTGATCTCCCGCTTCAATTCCCAAATTTTCCGAAGTTCCACCAAGAACTTCAAGCACATATTGGACAGGCTGGCCTGAAGGAATCACCTTTTCCGAAAGCGGCGTCGCATTTTTCTCGATGCGCGCCACACGGCCAGACTTGGTGATGAAAATCATATCAAGCGGCAAATAGGTGTTTTTCATCCAGAAGTGGACCTGTCCTTCTTTGCCAAAGTCGAAAAGCATTCCCGCGTCAGACGCCATATCACGTCGATACATCAGCCCTTTCGCACGCGCGGCGCTCGTATCGGCGACTTCAACATTAAAAACATGCAAGCCACTTTTTGATGATATAGTCAGCTTCTCGGTGCGCATATCATCCGCGACAGCGCCAGCCGAACTGAAAAGCGTCAGCAAAACAAAAATTATCGAAGATCCAAAGTGAAACAACACTTTGTGCGCGCGGCGCAAAAAACTAGTCATTTAAAATCCTGAAAATCCGGCGCACGTCGCCATTAATACCTCAATGCGACGCGGGAATATGAATGCCCGCGCCCACCGGGCGCACTTCAGCCGCCATTCGCCCTTTGGGCCCCTGCCCAAAACGCACCATCACCAGCTGACCTGGACGCAATTCGGTAATGCCGTACCGACGCAAGGTTTCCATATGAACAAAAATATCTTCCTCCCCTTCCTGCGTAACCAGAAAACCGAAACCTTTGACTCGATTGAACCACTTGACCTCAGCTTTTTCAAAGCCGCTTTCAGGAGTTACCTGCACATGAGTCCGAGAGGGGGGAAGTTGCGAGGGGTGCACCGCTGTAGATTCATCCATGGACAAAACACGGAAAGCCTGCAAACCACGCTCTTGCTGCGTAACTTCGCAAACTACGCGCGCGCCTTCATATGCTGTTTGAAAACCATCGCGCCGCAGGCAGGTCACGTGAAGCAATATATCAGCCGCGCCATCATCAGGAACGATGAACCCATAACCTTTGGCTACGTCAAACCATTTGATGGTTCCAGCTACAACATCCAAATCCGTTGATGTGTGATCCACTTTCTCATCAAACGAATGAGGGGTCGGCCCGATCTTCATCCGCATGTCCTCGTCCCCTTCGCAACGGCGCCCGCGTTCCGCCAACTAATCAATGATGATTCGAGCGAACCACCGATTCACTTTAAGAAAAGGATAACACTCAGAGCGGCGACCTCCAGCCCAAAATCATAAAAAGGTGAATATCGACATAGGTTGCGAATAGAAATCGCAACGATTAATATGCATTTGTTGTGTTTGACCATCGCTTAAAAGCTCTACGCCTCCAAACATTCACTTGCCCCTTCTTTGAAACGGCAAATCAACGCAACGCTCCCTTCCTAAAACGGTTTCGCAGGAAAATACGCCGCCCGTGGTAGAGACCGGGAACGCGCGGCCAAGCGACTTCCGCTGACATATGCGCGTCATCAAGCTATTTAACCATGGAGAATAACGCGCGGTGTGATAAACAACGATTCCTCAACCAACTCTTAGACACGCGCCTAAATGGCGTTCACCGCGATGGTTAATGGGGCCGCCTCCCGGGTCCCTGCCCTATGTAACTCAGAAGCCCTGTGCAATTCAGAGAGCTGACGTCCAACGCCTCTCCTCACATTAAGGTCGATCAGCTCTTAACGTCTCCAATTGGGCGCGATGAAAGAAGGATACAAAAATGCGTTATCTTCACACAATGGTACGGGTCGCGGACCTGGAAAAGTCACTCGACTTCTATTGCAACAAATTCGGCCTCACCGAAGTGCGCAGAACCGAGCATGAAGCTGGTCGCTTCACCCTGATTTTTCTGGCGGCGTCGGAAGATATTGAGTCGGGCGAAAAAAACCGAGCGCCTCTGCTGGAGCTAACCTACAATTGGGATCCAGAAGAATATGACGGCGGACGCAATTTCGGCCACCTCGCCTATGAAGTGGACGACATTTACGCCACATGCGCAAAACTTCAGGAGCAAGGCGTTGTTATCAACCGCCCTCCCCGCGACGGAAACATGGCTTTCATCAAGTCCCCAGATGGAATTTCCATCGAACTCCTGCAAAAAGGCGACGCGCTCGCTCCAGCAGAACCATGGAAATCCATGCCAAACACCGGCAACTGGTAAACCAATTCCGTAATTCCGCGCGGCGCTATGGATGCGCCGCGCTTATTTTCGCCAATACCTGTGGATATAATGAGACGGCTCTCTTGCCCATAGGAAAAAACCCTCCTATAAACCGCTCACGACAACGCGGTTGTCGTCCGCGCCCATCGTCTAGCGGTCTAGGACGCTGCCCTTTCACGGCAGAAACACGGGTTCGAGTCCCGTTGGGCGTACCATTTTAACTTTTCCGATATATTAGAGACCTTAAATAACGCGCTCGCACGAACGCGCATTTTTGATGGCGCATGGGTTTACAGCGCGTTTATTCAGCTAGGCGCCGCTCATTCATGCGCCCGGCTCACAAAAACCGGACGCATCCAAAACAATCACCCGAGTAAATCGACCAGCTCCGGCATCAAACGATCGGCGTTTCCATTGGCCAATTGCGCCTGCAACATCGCCTGCACCGCTTTGGCGACGCCATCATAAGCGCTTTCGCCTTCAGCCAAAGCGTTATAATAATCAAGGTCTTTGGAGCCGTTGGCCATGCTGAACTTCAAGCCGGAAGCGTCTTTTTCCGTGAGATAAGGCGCCAAGCGATCCAAAGCCGCTCCTCGCCCGCCGCCTTGACGCAGCACGTCGACAAAGACTTCGGGATCAAGTCCGCATTTATTCGCGCAGGCCGCCGCTTCGCTCAACAGAGCAATTGAACCAACTGAAACAAAATTATGCAACAGCTTCATCTGGTGACCGCTGGCGATAGGCCCCACGCGCCGCGCCACTTCAGAGAAAGTGTCAAGTACCGGCTTAATAGCGTCAAAGTCCTCTTCAGACCCGCCAACAAGAAGATTAAGGCGGCCCTCTGCGGCCTCCTTCGGAGTGCGCGTCATGGGCGCGTCGACGAAGCGGCATCCCGTCGCCTGAACAGCTTTCGCCACCTCCATAGTTGAGCGCGGCTTGGCCGTGGAGCAATCAACAAGCATCTGGCCAGCGCCAAGTCGCTTGATCAGACCATTTTCGCCCAGAACGATAGCCTCCACCTGAGGGCTGCCGTTCACGCACAAAATAATTGCGTCGCTGGCGGCGCTCAATTCGCCGATATCGTCAACCCCTTTAGCCCCCAAAGCGTCCAGATCCGCCGTTGGCTGATTTCCGGGATGATTCAGGTAAGTCAGTTGCAAGCCGTTCTTGGCCACATTGAGACCAATGCCATGCCCCATATAGCCGACGCCGATCAGGCCGATCCGTTTAAATGCGGACATGCCGCTCCTCCTATTTTAAAATACTCAACGCTTTGATGGTGAAGCCTTCCGGCGCCCGCATCTTTTTTGCAAGATACCAGCGACTTTTTTTGTAGGATAAATGTCGCTTCGAACAAAACCAACCGATACGATCAGCGCAGACGTATGGCGTCCAATTCCTCCAGCTGTTCTTGCGTCAAAGGCCGGGTTAGCCGATCCTTGAGCAAGAACTGAAGTTTTGCGCTCTCCTCCAGTTCTTCAATGGCGAAAACCGCATCGCGCAACGATTTCCCGCCAACCACCGGTCCATGGTTGGAAATAATGATTCCCGAATGCTTCAAAGCCAACTCCTGAATAATCGGGCCAAGCGTCTTGTCACCGGGAGCGAAATAAGGAGCCCGCGCCACTGGCCCCACCCGCATATGGCAATAAGGGGTCAACGGCGGAATGAGATCGTCATCCGCCCCCTCGCACATGCAAGACACGCACACGCTATAGGTGGAATGCAGATGCGAAACGGCCTTCAGCTTCGGCCGCCCGCGATACATGGCCAGATGAAGAAAATCTTCTTTCGTCGGCTTATCCCCCGCCAACCAGTCTCCATTGTCATCCAGCTTGGCCAAGCGAGCCGGGTCTAAAAACCCAAGAGACGCATTGGTCGGCGTCATCAAAAATCCACCGTCCGGCAATCTGGTGGATAAATTGCCGGAACTTCCCGCAGTCAGACCGCGCTCAAAAAGAGAGCGCCCCAATAAAACCATTTCCTCACGAAGCGCCGCTTCTGTCATTTTTCCTCCAGCAGCTGAATGCTGTCATTAAAGAAGGTTTCCTTGCCGAAGTTACCAGACTTCAACGCCAAAGCGACGGTTGTTGAAGCATCGTCCCCTGTTGCGACCCGCGCGAAAGTCCACGGAACGCCGGGCGCTATCTCAGGCCCAACCAGCAAATTGGAAACGCCAAGTTCAGTCGTGATCGCCCCGGAGGTCTCACCTCCCGCCACGACGATTTTGCGAACTCCGCGCTGCAAGGCATAGCGAGCGATATGAGCCAACGCGCGTTCCACGCGCTCTCCAGCTTCACTCACGCCAAGCGCCTTTTGCACTTTATTCAGTTCCACAGGCTCGGCCGTGGCCGCCACCAGCTTCGGCGCCTCCAGCGCCTGAGCGTCAAGCCAGCGAAGCGCCTCGCTAAGCCCCTCGCCGCTTTCAACCGGCGCGTCCGTCGCCGCCAGCCTCATTGGGTCAAGACGGAAAACAGGGTTATCCTTCGCGAACTCCGCCACCTGCGCCCGCGTCATGGCCGAGCAGCTTCCGGCCAGCATCAGAATCCCGCCTGAAACTTCAGGCTTCTCAAAATTCGCAGCGTCCGCCGCAAGCCACCCCGCCTGCTCATAAAGCGCCGGCAAAGACATCGCCAAGGCGGATCCGCCGGTAAGCAAGGGAAAGTCCCGACAAGCGACCGCGATTTCATGCAAATGCGCGTCTTCTATCGCGTCAAGGATAACGTGCGAGACGCCCTCCGTCTTCAAACGCGCCAGAGAGGCGGCGATTTCTCCCGCGCCCCTCCGCACCTCCGGATAAGCTACATTTCCCACCGCGCCCGTAACCTGCGGCGACAACAACCGCGCCAGATTAGAATCGCGCATGGGCGTCAAAGGATGGTCCTTCATTGGTCCATCGGATAACAACTGAGATCCCGTGTAAAGATATCCCATATATATGGAGCGACCATTTTCCGGAAACGCCGGACAATAAATCGTTTGATCTGCGTCCAGCTCCCGCATCAAAGCTTCCGACACCGGCCCGATATTGCCCTTTTCCGTGCTGTCAAAGGTTGAGCAATATTTCCAGAATATTTGCCGCGCGCCATTTTTCCGCAGCCATTTGAGCGCTGCTTGAGTTTGTTCGACCGCCTCCTCCACGGGGCTGGTCCTGCATTTCAGCGCAATCACTTCGATCGGCGCGGAGGTCGGCGCGCCATCCTCCGGCAACCCGGTGCGCAAGGACACCTCCACGCCGCTGCGCGCCAAAATTCCGGCGATATCCGTCGCGCCGGTGAAATCATCGGCGATAACGCCCAAAACAATCGACATTTCGATACTCCAGAAATTTGATGAAAATCAGGATTTTCTTAAATAGGGTCGCGCCCAACCAAGGCCGGCCGCCGTCTCGGCGCGTGGCCGGTATTCACAGCCAACAGCGCCCCTGTAGCCGCTTACGTCCAAAGCTTCAAAAATGGCGGGATAATGCACCTCGCCCACATCCGGCTCATGGCGCAAAGGAACTCCGGCGATCTGAACATGCCCAACTTTATGGGCGAGCGCTTCATAACGGCGGATCAAATCCCCATGAATGATCTGGCAATGATAGAAATCGAACTGCAGCGCCACATGTTTCAAACCGATTTCATCAATAATCTGCGACGCCAAGTCAAAATCATTGAGAAAATAACCTGGCATGTCCCGCCCATTTATCGGCTCGATCACCAATTGAACGCCTTCGCTGGCGAAGAACGCGCCCGCCTTCGCGATATTGGCGACGTAGCGGCTTCGTTGCGCAGAGTTATTTGCGTCTCCCATCCCAGCCATCAGATGAATTTTCGGAACGCAAAGGGCTTTCGCGTAACGCATCGCCACATCCAGAGAACGATCAAAGTCGTCTTGCCGTTCAGGCAGACAAGCGAGGCCGCGTTCTCCCCCCTCCCAATCTCCAGGAGGACAATTGAACAACGCCTGAGACAATTGATTTTCCTCAAGCGCCGCCGCTATTTCGCCAACGTCGAAATCATAAGGAAACAAATACTCCACATGGCGAAAGCCAGCTTCGGCGGCCGCCCGGAACCGCTCCATGAACGGAACTTCGGTGAACATCATCGAAAGATTGGCGGCGAGTGTCGGCATTTAAATCACCTCGGCTTGAGAATGCGTGTCTAATGACAAGACCAGCGGAGCTGGAAAAGTCGAGTTCGCCACAATCTAGTGACAGCGCTGTCATTATGCTGTAGATTCCTCCAAAGTCAATTTGACGAGGCCTGTTGTGAAAGCAAAACGCACACGCCTTCCCTTCACCAAACCCTTTGATGCAGGAACATGATGTCGGAGCGGGATTCTTCCATATCAGATCCTCAACGCCGCCGGCGCATTCGCGGCGACGCGACTCCAAGCCCGACGCTGCAAGAAGTGGCAGAACGCGCCGGCGTCAGTGAAATAACGGTCTCGCGGGTCATGCGCGACGCGGCGAATGTCTCAAAAACTACACGAGAACGCGTCTTGGCCGCCGTTAAGGAAGTCGGCTATGTACGAAACCGTTTGGCGGGCCAGCTCGCCGGTCACAGGTCCAGCCAGATCGCGGTTATTCTTCCCTCCCTCAGCAATATCGTCTTTCCTGACGTATTGAACGGCGCTGAAGAAGCGCTGGAGACCAGCGGATTTCATCCGGTGCTTGGGATCAGCAATTACGACTTTCAGCGTGAAGAACGCCTTATCGAAAGCCTTCTGTCCTGGCGTCCCGCTGGAATCATCACCGTCGGAGCCAATCACACCGGCCATGCGGTGCAAATGTTAAAAACCGCTGAAATTCCCATTGTGGAACTCATGGACATCGACATAAATCCCATTGACATGGCGGTGGGGATATCCCACCGTCAGGCAGGGAAATCAATGGCCTACTACCTTCTTGGGCGTGGCTATAACCACTTCGGCTACGTGGGGCACGACATTGAGCAAGACGAGCGCGCAGGCTTTCGTCTTCAGGGCTTCAACGACGCATTGATCGAGGCTGGCAAACAGCCCGCGAGCGTGCAGCTTCTATCCGCCCCTTCTTCCGTCGCGCTTGGTCGCGAGGGACTGGCGAAACTATTGAAGGAAAGCGCCACACGGTCCCAGCCACTTGAAGTGGTTTATTTTTCCAATGACGACATGGCCACGGGCGGCGTTTTTCATTGCATGGCTGAGGGGATTGATATCCCCTCCACTTTGGCCATCGCAGGCTTCAATGGTTTGGACATTGGCCAGCAATTGCCCATCCCCCTCACCACCATCGGCTCACATCGTCACTTGATCGGCAAACGCGCCGCAGAACAAATTTTGGCGAAGCTCGACGGAAAACCGACTGAAAGCGTGGTCGACGTAGGCTTCACGCTAATCCCCGGAGCCTCGGCATAAGAACGAAACCGCCATTCAACCAAGGCGGAAGATGCAAAACAGCCCCAGCTCGCCGCGCTCGGCGCCGCCAAGATCATCTTATCATCTTATCAGACAAGCAATTGACAGCGCTAACACCCAACAGTTAATCTGACTTGCAGAAAATGATAACGCCTTTGATCCATGCGCCAAACCTCGCAATAAAGTTCAATAAGCTTTTTTGAGCCGAGGAAAACCGGCCCACCCTCAACGAGGAGCGACCACAAGAAATGAAGGTAATGATCACTGGCGCCGCCGGTTTTCTAGGCAAGCTCCTAGTTGAAACCCTTGTGAAAAACCCTTCCATCGTCGTCAACGGCGAGTTGCGAAATATCTCAGAATTGATTCTAGCGGACATTCAGCCCTTTCCGCTGGAGGCGTTTGAGCTCGGCGATTTGCAGTGTCAGGTTCTTGTGGGGGACGTCGCCTCTCCCGAAAACAGCGTGCTATTTAAATCACTTCAGCCGGACGCCATCATCCATCTGGCAGCCGTCGTCAGCGCCGGCGCTGAAGCAGATTTCGATCTGGGCATGAACGTCAACCTTCACGGCTTGGTCAAGATTCTTGATTTATGCCGTATGTTTGAAGCCCCTCCAGTATTTGTGCTGACCTCATCGGTGGCGGTTTTTTCCTGCGCGAATAACGAGACGATCGACGAGAACATGCTCCCTCAGCCTAAATCGTCATATGGAACGCAAAAGCTCCTTGGCGAATATCTGGTGCGCGACTACGCCCGAAAGGGCTTTATCAAGGGGCGCGCAATCCGCTTCCCGACAATCGTCGTCAGACCGGGAAAGCCCAACAAGGCCGCCTCCAGCTTCGCCAGCTCCATCATTCGCGAACCTTTGAACGGCCAGCCAGCAACGCTTCCCGTCGAATTGGATTTGAAACTACATCTTATGTCGCCGGACATGGCTGTAAAATCCATGGTGAAAACACTAGGGCTTGCGCAAGAGGCGTTAAAAGGCGACACCACTATCACATTGCCCGGCATTTCGGTTTCAGTGGGAGAAATGATCGAAACGCTAAAGGAACTTGGCGGGGAGGAGAAAGCGAAACTCATCACCGCCGAACCAGATGCGGCGATTCATGAAATCGTCGCGAGTTGGCCCGGGGGGATAACGGCTCCAAGAGCTGAGGCGCTTGGTTTTCAGGCCGACGCAAATTTCACGGAAATCGTCAAAAACCATATTGACAGATATCCATCTGTTGATTGACGAATATGAACTTACTCAGGGAGGAATCTATTTATGAAACGCATTCTTATGGGCCTCGTGGCCGCGGCGGCCCTCGTCACCGGCGCATCCGCGCAGCAAAGCATCACCATTGGCCACTCACTGTCGCCGGACTCACATTACGGCGTTGGCGCTGACGCATTCATCAAAAAGCTTGAAGAGCTGAGCGGCGGCGAATGGAGTGGAAAACAGGCGCCGGCAGGCGTTCTTGGCGGCGAGCGTGACATGATTGAGGGCCTGCAAATCGGCTCGCTTGACGTTGTCATCACGTCAAGCGGCCCGCTTGGCAATTTCGTGCCTGAAGTCTACGCGCTCGACTTGCCATTCCTTTTCCGCGACTATGACCATGCGCGCAACACGCTCGACGGTGAAATCGGCCAAGAGTTGCTGAAAAAGATTGATGAAAACAATCTGGTGGGCCTCGCTTGGTCTGAAAACGGCTTCCGCCATATCACCAATTCAAAGCACCCGGTGAAAACGCCTGAGGACCTGAAAGGCCTGAAGCTGCGGACCATGGAAAACAAGGTTCACATGGCTGCGTTTGAAGAAATGGGCGCCTCGCCTACGCCAATGGCGTTTCCAGAGCTGTTCACCGCCTTGCAGCAGGGCGTCGTCGACGGTCAGGAGAATCCGATCACGGTGATCACCGCGACGAAATTCTGGGAAGTTCAAGACAATCTGTCGCTCACCGGCCATGTCTATTCGCCGGTCGCCGTTCTGGCCTCGCCAGCGCTGATTGAAGGTCTTTCCGACGAGCAGAAAGCCTGGTTCTATGAAGCCGCCAAGGCTTCCGCAGTCGCCACACGCGCCGAAGTCAACCGTTTGGAAAACGAAGGCGTGGCGCTTCTTCAGGAAAAAGGCATGAACGTCGTCACCGACGTGGACAAAGCGCCTTTCAGCGCCTTGGCTGAAAAAGCTTACACCGTCTACACCGATCAATACGGCGACGAAATGGTTGAGCGGATCAAAGCGGTCAAGTAATCGACTTGGTTCAGTGACTACCGATAGAATCCGGAGCAGAAATGCTCCGGATTTTTCGCTCCAAACTCTCGATCAAGTGGATGTCTCCATGCGTATATTTAACCGGATTGAACATTGGACCACCGCGATCGCGATGTTTGGCGCGATCGTATTTCTCATAATCGCTGCGTCTCTGGCTTTCTATCAGGTGATAACGCGCTTTGTTTTTGACCATCCTTCCACCTGGTCGGAAGTAATCACCCGCTCCGCTATGATCTGGTCGGTTTTTCTCGGGGTGGCGCCTGCCTTCAGGCATGGAACCATGATCGCGGTGGAAATGATCCAGCACATGCTGCCCAGAACTCTTGGCCGCGCGCTGTTTCACTTCGCTCATATGCTTTCACTCATCTTCTTCGCGATTCTTTTCTATCAGGGAATTGGCATGACGCAGCGCGTCGCCCGGCAAACGCTCGCGGCCGTTGAGGTTTCAATAGCTTGGGTTTACGTCGCGCTCCCCGTGGGCGCCGTTTTTGCGATCATCGCAATTATTGGCTGCATGCTGCGCGGTTTCGAACCACGCGCTGAAGAGACGACATCCGACGTCGAAGGAGCAGCCACATGAATATGGCGATCGCTTTCTCCCTTATCATTTTCTTTCTGCTTGGCGTTCCCATCGCCGTCGCCATCGGTCTGGCGAGCGTTGTCGGCATTGAAGTGCAAGGTCGCCTCCCCTTGCTATTGGTCGCACAGCGTATGTTCGCCGGGATCGATTCTTTCCCGCTGATGGCCATTCCGCTGTTCATTCTCGCCGGCAACCTGATGTCCGAGGGCGGAATTTCCAGCCGTCTTGTTGACTTGGCGAAATCGCTTGTTGGCGGCGTGCAAGGCGGCTTGGCCTGCACCTGCGTCCTCACCTGCATGATTTTCGCTTCCGTGTCCGGTTCTAGCGTCGCCACCACATTTGCGATCGGCTCGATTCTCATTCCCGCCATGGTCAAGCACAATTACCCAACTCCCATGGCCGCCTCCATTCAGGCCAGTTCCGCCGAGCTGGGCGTCTTGATCCCCCCCTCCATTCCGCTCATTCTTTATGGCGTATCGACTGAAACCTCCATCGGCCAACTGTTTCTGGCGGGCATCGGGCCGGGGATATTGGTCGCCGCCGCCCTAATGATCACCGTTCTGGTTTGGTGCAGGATCAAAGGGCTGGGCAAAGAAGACGGCGATGATCGCCCAAGCGTTTTAAGCGCTCTTGGCCGCGCGGCGCCCGCCCTTCTCGTGCCGGTGGTGATTATCGGCGGCATATACAGCGGCGTCTTCACGCCAACGGAAGCCTCCGCGGCGGCTGTATTCGTCGCGCTTGTCGTCGGCGTTTTCATTTACCGCGAATTATCCTTCAAAAACCTTCCCGCCATCTTGAAGAAGACGATCGTCTCCACCAGCGCCATCATGCTGATCATCTCGGCGGCGGCCCTTTTCTCCTTCCTGATCTCTCGCTCCGGCCTGCCGAATGAAATCGCCAAATGGGTGAGCACGGTATTTGAAAACAAATACTCATTCCTGCTTGCGGTGAACGTCCTGCTTTTGATTATCGGCATGTTCATTGAAACATCTGCGGCCATACTCGTTCTGGCGCCCATCTTCGCTCCCATCGCCATCACTTACGGCATTGATCCGGTGCATTTCGGAGTGATCGTAGTGGTCAATCTAGCGCTTGGCATGTTCACGCCGCCGCTAGGGGTTAATTTATTCGCCGCCTGTTCTGTCGCCAATATCCCTGTAGAGAAAATAATCCCGCACCTGATGTGGTTCGTGCTTGTGGTCTTTGGTTGCTTGATGTTGGTGACCTATATTCCTGAAATCGCTCTGTGGCCCGTCCAACTCATCATGGGCGCCGGATGATGTTTTCTTCTGCGATAAAATTCAATTCTGTCCTACTTGGGAACTTCTAAATGTCGATATCAACCGATGACTTACTTCCGTCATTTCTTTCCGGAACCTCATGCCTTATCGCGGGAAAATGGCGGAGCGCCGCCTCAGGCGCAGTGCTGGAGACCCGCAGCCCATCCGACGGAAAAGTTCTTGGAACGCTGGCGGCGGGCTCCGTTGAAGACATCGACGTCGCTGTGAAAGCCGCCCGCGCCGCCTTTGAAGAGGGCCCATGGGGCGTCATGCCGGGCTATGAGCGCGCGCGCATTCTCTTGCGCCTGCGCGAAGAGCTTCTTGCGAATAAAGAGCAACTTGCGGAACTGGAAGCGCGCGACATTGGCAAGCCAATGGCTCAAGCTTTGGCCGATATCGACGTTGCCGCCCGTTATTTCGAGTTCTACGCTGGAGCCGCGGACAAGATCCACGGCGAGACGATTCCTTTCCTGCCGGGACATTTCGCGGTGACATTGCGCGAGCCTCATGGCGTAGTCGGTCAGATCATCCCTTGGAACTATCCGGCGCAAATGGGCGCGCGCTCCCTCGCCGCTAATCTGGCGGCCGGCAACACGGTGGTCATCAAGCCGGCTGAAGACGGATGTCTTTCCGTTCTGACGCTCTGCGCCCTCGCAACCAAGGCGGGCGTTCCAGACGGCGTCATCAACATCGTCACAGGTTATGGACATGACGCTGGCGCAGCTCTCGCCGCGCACCCAGATCTTGACCACCTCGCCTTCACCGGTTCGCCCGAAACTGGAACGATCGTTCAAACGACGGCCGCGCGCCAGTTCACAAGCTGCACCATGGAGCTTGGCGGCAAATCGCCGCAAATCGTTTTCGCCGACGCAGATCTCGACAAGGCCATGCCCGTCCTGATCAAAGCGATCATTCAAAACGCCGGCCAAACCTGCTCGGCCGGCGCGCGCATTCTAATTGAAGCCTCGATCTGGGATGAAGTTTCGGCGGAAATCGCCAAGCGCTTCAGCGCCCTGATCGCCGGTCCTTATTGGGATGAGCGCGATCTTGGCCCCCTCGTCAACGCGCGTCAGAAAGAGCGAGTGGAAAAATTCATTGAGCGCGCCATCGCCTCCGGCGCGCCTTTGCTGGCTTCGGGAACCATCGCCGACGACGCGCCGGAAGGCGGCTATTACGTCGCCCCTCATGTGTTCGGCCCCGTAGACGGCGATCACGAGTTGGCGCAGGAAGAAGTATTCGGCCCTGTTTTGACGCTGATCAAGTTCGACGGGGAAGAGGAAGCGGTAAAAATCGCCAATTCCACTGCTTACGCATTGGTGGCGGCGGTCTGGACCCGCGACGGCGCGCGGCAAATGCGCATGATGAAAGCCCTTCGCTCCGGTCAGGTGTTCATAAACACCTATGGCGCGGGCGGCGGCGTCGAGCTGCCCTTCGGCGGCGTTGGAAAATCTGGCCATGGCCGGGAAAAAGGCATGGCCGCGTTGATGGATCTCACCCGCGTCAAAACCGTCACCTTCGACCATAACGCCTGACGTCGGCGCACGCTTTCTGAAACGACCTGAGTTTAAAGAAACGACACGAAGACCGGTGAGCGCAAGCTCATCGATCTTCGCCGATTTTGTCCAAGACAGCCACCCTCCAGGCCCTTATCCTGCAGCGCAATGGATCCGATCACGCAACAACAAAGCCTGTTTTCCTGCGCCTTGAAAGAAGGGGAAGACGCGTGCCTGTTTCGCGCCTATCCCTTCACGTACGCCCCTTCAAGCCCAGCGATGGAATGTCTGGCCGCGCGCTTTCACACCCATAGTTACGCGCCTCATACCCATGAAACATTCGTTCTAGGCACGATCCTCTCCGGCTGCGAAGCTTTCACCATCCGAGGCGAGCGCCATTACGCCGGACCTGGAAACTTCTGCATGGTCAACCCGGAGGAAGTTCACGACGGCGAAACCTATGGCGGCGGCTATGTCTATCGCATGAGTTATCCCAGCGTCGCGCTTCTCACTGCAATAGCCGAGGACCTTGCTCAACGCCCGCTTCACGGAACGCCATGGTTCCCCAAACCTCTGGTTTCTGATCCCGACCTATGCTCTGTCTTTATCAGCGCTCACCTTCTCCTTGAGGCGCAAGGCGACCAACTCGAAAGAGAGGAGAGATTGCACCATGCCTTCTCCCAAGCCCTGATCAGACACAGCGAAGTCAAGCCCAAAACCTCGTCACACCGGGAACCTGGACCCATCAGGCGGATATGCGACTTTCTTCAAGCTCATTACGCCGACGACATTGACCTTGAGACGCTAACGAAACTAAGCGGTCTATCACGCCACCATCTCATTCGCGCTTTCAAGAAAGAAATGCGCCAAACGCCTCATAGTTATTTGACGGATCTTCGCGTTCGAAACGCCCGGCGCCTGCTCGCCGCCGGCGCCCCACCCAGCGAAGTCTCTCTCGCCTGCGGATTTTACGACCAGAGCCACCTCAACCGCCATTTCAAGGCGCGCATGGGCGTCACCCCCGGCGTCTTCAGAGCCCGTCTCTGATATTTCCGCCAACGCGTAAATCGCCGCCGCAGAGCAATTTCATCCAAGACCAACGATTTAAGCGAGGCTATATTCAGCTAATCCAAACAGAAGGTAAGCGTTATTGTCTTCAAGCCCCGCAACCGGTTCCAAGATAAAAGAGCTCTCCGCCGGAGCCTTCGCTATTTTGCCAATCGTCATCGCCGCCTTTCCCATCGGCTTGCTTTTTGGCGCTCTCGCAGCCGGAAAAGGATTATCGCCTCTGGAGGTCGGCCTCATGAGCGGAATGGTTTTCGCCGGCGGCGCGCAATTCGTAGCGCTGGATATCTGGCAATCGCCCATTTCAATCTCCGCCCTGACTTTTTCCGCATTGCTGGTGAACCTGCGTCACATGCTCATGAGCGCCTCCCTTGGCCCCAAACTCACCCATTTCTCCCCCACGCAGAAAATTCTCGGCTTTTTCTTTCTCACCGACGAAGCATGGGCGCTCGCCGAACACCGCGCGCTCAAATGCGCCCTCACCCCCTTGTGGTGCGCAGGCGTGGCTCTTCCCCTCTACTTCAGCTGGGTCATATCCAGCGCGCTTGGCGCGGCCATTGGCTCCTCCCTTGGCGATCCGGGCAGATTTGGGCTGGACTTCGCCTTCACGGCGGTTTTCATCGCGCTGGTGATGGGGTTTTGGAAAGGTCCGCGGACGGGGGCTATTCTCGCCGCAAGCGGCGGCGCAGCGGTTCTCACCCATATGTTCATTCCCGGCGCATGGTACATCGCTGCGGGAGCGCTAGCCGGCGTCTTCGTCGCCGCCTATCAAGCGGGAGACACCTCAAACCCGCAAGGAGAGACCATATGAACCTGGACCTGACGACCTTTCTGGCGATCCTCGGCATGGCCATCGTCACCTATTTCACCCGCATTGGCGGACTGGTTTTGGTCCGCCATATCCGCCTCAATGCGCGGCTGGAAGCCGCCCTTCAAGCGGTTCCGCCCGCCGTCCTGATGGCGGTCATCGCGCCAACGGCGCTGGCCACGGGGCCAGCGGAGACAATCGCCGCCGCCGTTTGCGCCTTCGCCGCGCTTCGGGCGCCATTATTGCTGGTGGTCATAATTGGCGTGGGAACAGTTGTCGCCGTACGGTTTATTTTCGAAAGTTAATTTAGCTCGCCTCGCCAGCGCGCAGCGAACGCTCACTCTCTTCCGAAACCTTTTTTACGCCTTGCACTTTAGGCTTAGGCGCTCGCCCCTTAGGATGCGACGTTGGGCGTATCGGCGCGTCAAAGGAACGCATGCCGTAAGGAGAGCTATACGTAAGAGATCTGCGATCTTCTTCCTCGCCGACAGCGGCCTCTTTAGAAAAACAATATTTATCGCGGCCAGAAAATTTAGCCTGATAAAGCGCGGCGTCCGCCCGTGACATGGCGCTCGCCAGACTTTCCCCCCGAGCGCACACCGCAACGCCAATACTAATGGTTAAAGTTATGACGTTCCCATTGAGAACCAATTGCGAGCGGCGAACAGTTTGACAAATCTGCTCGGCCAGCGCTTCAGCCTCCGCTAGAGTGACATTCTGGCGCAAAATAGCAAATTCCTCACCGCCCATTCTGCCGAACTGATCGCCAGGGCGCAACAACTCCCGCACCACGTCGCAAAAATGCGTCAACGCGGCGTCCCCGCCCGAATGACCATATTCGTCATTGATGGCTTTAAAACGATCTAGATCGAGAAAGAGAATCGCATTCAAGGTCTCAGGGCTCTGTGAATCAGTCTTTACCTCGGAAAATATCTTCTCACAGTAATCCAAAAAAGAGCGACGAGAGAAAACGCCCGTTAAATCGTCATAGGTCAACGCGTAATGCATAGACGTCATGATCCGCTCCTGAACCAGAAGGATCATCCCCAATGTCACGGAAGGTATCTCAATTGTCCTTGCAACCGATAACGCGAGATTCCAGAACGTGGGGTCATTAAAGCTGTTTGGCTCATCAACTCCAAACACCACCAATCCAGAGCGCAAAAAATGTAATCCGCCAACGAAGAAAGAAGCAATGACGGTGAACCACGCGGCCGAGGTCATTCTCCAGTCCATCGCGCTGCGCAAGATGGCCACGCCAATGAGCGAGAAAATAACGCCAGCGATCGTCGATCCGATAAGCAACCGTCCAACGGCGTTGGCGTCCACGAAAACAAACCAGATAATCGCAAGTGAATAGGCTATGGCGAAGAGCCAGACGCACGTCCAATAGATCGGCCGATTAAGAAACTTCAACACCCCCACATACATCAACATGGACGCCGTGATCAGCGCGATATTGGAAAATGCTTGCGTGATGAAACGCGGCGCTTGTCCAATCAACATAAAGGCGACAATTCCCAACATAGCCAGAATACTGGCCTGACAAAAAGTGTCGACGCCGTGGACCTTATGGCTTCTCAATGAAGAAAGAACCACGATCAACATCGCAATGATAATGCCAGTGACGGCAAGCAACAGATTTATTTCCATTGTCCTTCAACTCGCATCTATTACGATCAAGAATTTTTCATCATCGAATAAGAAAATCGTTATTTTTCAGAATCAGGTGCATAAGACACCGCCCAGCCAAATGTTTCAATTAAATTTTATTATTCCGCATCAACAGTAACTTCCAGCGCGGACGCGCTTTATGCGCCGTCATTAAACCGCCGTTCATGAATAATGTCTTTGATAAGCGCGACGCTATTAAGAATAGCACCCGTCGGCACAGCGTCCTCACCTTCAAGGCTTTAGGCGATAACCGCTTTTAAATATCCAGCGGATGACCAATAGGCATCCCCCCATGAAGGCCAAAGTCATTAGAAGACTAATCTCCACATTGACGTCAGATTGTCCATAAAACGCCCAGCGGAAGCCGCTGATCAAATAAACCACCGGGTTAAACAAGCTAACCGTTTGCCAGAATTCTGGCAGCATCTTGATGGAGTAAAAGCTCCCCCCGAGAAAGGCCAAAGGCGTAACCACTAAAAGCGGCGCCAGTTGCAGCTTTTCAAACCCATCGGCCCATATCCCGATGATGAAACCGAAGAGCGAAAATGTGACCGCCGTCAGAACCAGAAACAACACCATCCAAAAAGGGTGCTCAATCCTCAAGGGCACAAACAAAGAGGCGGTGACCAGAATGATAAGACCCAGGATGATGGACTTGGTCGCCGCCGCCCCCACATAGCTAAACACCACCTCCAAATAGGAAACCGGCGCGGAAAGAACTTCATAGATCGTTCCGGTGAACCGGGGGAAATATATTCCAAATGACGCGTTCGACAGACTTTGCGTCAACAAAGTCAGCATGATCAGCCCCGGCACGATAAACGCGCCATAACTAACGCCGTCAATTTCTGGAATGCGCGAACCGATCGCCGCGCCAAAAACGACGAAATAGAGGGACGTCGAAATCACCGGCGAGATGACGCTTTGTAGCAAAGTCCGCCATGTGCGCGCCATTTCGAACATATAAATCGCCTTGATCGCATATAAATTCATGCCTGTTCCCTCACCAAGTTCACGAATATGTCTTCGAGCGAATTTTGCTTGGTTTGCAAATCCTTGAAGCGAATTTCACAAGCGCTAAGGTCGGCTAAAAGCGCGGTGATGCCGGTCCGTTCGCCGCGAGTGTCATACGTATAGACAAGCTCGCCCCCTTCCCCGGTCAATTCCAATTCATATTCTGACAGCGCTGGCGGCAAAGTCTCCAGAGGCTCCGCCAATTGCAAGATCAACTGCTTGCGCCCCAGCTTATTCATCAATTCGACTTTCTCCTCGACGAGGATGATCTCTCCCTTATTGATGACCCCAATACGGTCCGCCATTTCTTCGGCTTCCTCAATGTAATGGGTCGTCAAAATGATGGTGACGCCATTGTCGCGCAGCACCCGCACGACATCCCACATATCCCGGCGCAGCTCAACGTCAACGCCCGCGGTCGGTTCATCCAGAAACAGGATTTGCGGCTCATGCGCCAACGCCTTGGCGATCATGACCCGCCGCTTCATTCCTCCCGACAAGGTCATCATCTTGCTGTCGCGTTTGTCCCAAAGGGACAAATCTTTGAGGATTCGCTCCACATAAGCATGGTTCGCCGGCTTGCCGAATAAGCCGCGCGTGAAATTCACCGTAGCCCAAACCGTTTCAAATGCGTCAGTGGTAAGCTCCTGAGGCACAAGACCAATTTTCGTTCGCGCCGCCCGATAATCTGCGATGATGTCATGACCGTCCGCAAGCACGGTCCCGGTGGATGGATTGACCAGGCCACAAATTATCCCGATCAGGGTGGTTTTACCGGCGCCATTGGGGCCAAGAAGCGCGAAAATCTCTCCTCGACGAATCTCCAGATCTATTTTCTTAAGCGCGCTGAACCCTGACGCATATGTTTTTGACACTTCGGAAATGGAGATGATGGATTGCATTTCGGATGTCCTGACTTCAGGGATTCAAAAACATAGGCGGGGGCAGGTGGCGGTTTTTGTTCCTTTGCACATATGGGGTTCAACATAAACATGTAAACCGCAATCTTTTAATTGAATCTATTTTCTCTCTCCCGCTATCCTTGTCAAAATAGAATTTCAGAAAGCGGACAGATGTCACATATATTTCCCAGAAACGCAGGAACTACGCCGCCGCGCGCCGTCAAGGGGGAAGGCTGTTATATCATTGATAGCGACGGCAAGAGCTATCTCGACGCATCCGGAGGCGCAGCGGTATCCTGCCTTGGCCATTCTGACTCGCAAGTTCGCAGCGCCGTCAAACGGCAAATAGACGAAATTGCTTTCGCCCACACCGGTTTTTTCACAAGCGAACCGGCGGAAAAACTGGCGGAGCTTCTCATCGACCGCGCACCCGGCTCCCTCGACCGGGTTTATCTTTTGTCCGGCGGCTCAGAGGCCACGGAGGCGGCGATCAAGCTTGCGCGCCAATACCACCTTGAACGCGGTCAGGCGATGAGAACTAAAATAATAGCACGCTTGCAAAGTTACCATGGCAACACCCTTGGCGCGCTCGCCGCCGGCGGCAACATGTGGCGGCGAGCGCCATTTGAGCCCATGCTTGTGCCCATGTCCCATATCGCTCCTTGCTACGCGTACAGACACCAGCGCAAACAGGAAAGCACGGAAGACTATGGTTTGAGGGCGGCCAACGAACTGGAGGCTGAGATCCTGCGGCTTGGCCCAGAAAATGTCTCCGCTTTCATCGCCGAGCCCGTGGTCGGCGCAACCATGGGAGCCGTTCCGCCGACCCCGGGATATTTCGCCCGCATCCGTGAAATTTGCGACGCTTACGGCGTCTTGCTCATTCTGGATGAAGTTATGTGCGGCATGGGCCGGACCGGTCATCTCTACGCTTGCGAGGCGGATGAGATCGCGCCGGACATCCTCTGCATCGCCAAAGGCTTGGGCGCCGGATATCAACCAATTGGCGCCATGCTATGCACTGCGGCAATCTATGAGGCCATTGAGACAGGCTCCGGATTCTTTCAACATGGCCACACATATATTGGTCACCCGGTGGCGGCGGCGGCGGCCCATGCGGTGGTCGCCCGGCTAACCCATGACGGGCTCGCCGCGCGTGCGGCCACGCAAGGAGAGCTACTGGACGCCCGATTGAAGGAAGCGTTCGGCGAGCATCCAAACGTGGGCGACATTCGCGGACGCGGCATGTTCCGCGGTCTTGAGCTAGTGGCCGATCGCGAAACCAAAACGCCATTTGACCCGGCGTTGAAGCTTCACGCCCGGATCAAGAAAAACGCCTTTGAAGCAGGCCTAATTTGCTACCCCATGGGGGGAACCATCGATGGAAAGTCTGGCGATCACATTTTGCTTGCGCCGCCATTCATCTGCGAAAGTCATCACTTTGACGAACTGATCGACAAGCTTGGCGCAGCGCTCGACCTGTCCTTAGCGCAAGTGGGGCTAAAATGAACCGGCTCGCCCTCCCCCACGCGCTGATCATGTGCGCGCCCAACGGGGCGCGCCGCAGCAAATCCGATCATCCCGAATTGCCGATAACAATAGCGCAGACCGTGGCCGTCGCCCGCGAATGCTTCGCCCAAGGCGCTGCGGCGCTGCACGCCCATGTGCGCGGAACCGAGGGCAAACACGTTCTCGACGCAGGACTTTACCGAGAGTTGATTGATGAAATGGCCCACTCATGCCCGCAAATGGCGGTGCAAATTACAACTGAAGCCGTTGGCCTTTATAGCCCTAAAGAACAAAGCGCGGTGGTTAAAGCAGTCGTCCCCGACGCGGTCTCCGTCGCTCTATCGGAAATGGCGCCCAAAGACGGCGACATACAACATGCGCGCAACTTCTATCATTGGGCGCAGGAGGCCAATGTCGGCGTCCAACATATCCTTTATAGCCCGGAAGACATGATCAGATTAACCCATGCTCAAAAAGAAGGAATCATCCCCCCCGGTCCGCAGTCGGTTCTTTTCGTCCTTGGCCGCTATACGGCCGATCAGCAATCTGACCCGATGTCGCTTATCGGCTTTCTCGCCGCGCTCCAGCAATCTTCCATGTATGAAGGCTCAAGCTGGATGGTGTGCGCCTTTGGGCTTTCCGAGCAGCGCGTTCTCACCTCCGCGCTAGCTCTTGGGGGACACGCACGGGTCGGTTTTGAAAACAACCTCTACCGTCCGGACGGCTCCCTTTCAAAAGGCAACCCTGAGCAGGTTTCTCGCCTTTCAGGGGTTTTCAACCAACTGGCGCTGCAAGGACAAAATAAGGAGCTGGCCCTGCAAACTCTTGGACGGCGCTCATAAGCGCCTCACCCACGAGATAACCCCTTCTCCTCCAGTTCCCGCAAATATCCATTCCAGCGAATATCACGCTCATGGATCAGTTTATACAGGTAGTCCCACGAGAAAATGCCACTGTCATGCGTATCGTCAAAGATTATTTTGACAGCGTAATTTCCAACCGGCTGGATATCGACAATCTTTACGTTTCGTTTACCGGGGATTGTTTTGCGCTGCTCGGGCGAATGCCCCTGAACTTCGGCGGACGGCGAGCATACCCGCAAATACTCGGCGGATAATTCATGAGGTTTCGCATCTTGAAAGGCTACGGTCAAAAGTGTTTTTTCGCGATTCAAGCGGAGCTCCGTCGGCCAAGGCTTGTCCAATGATTGCGACAACTTCAGATCTCCTAATTATCTCAACTCATTCCACACACTCCGCATATAAGCTTAAAACAACGAAGTCTTCAGATAAATCTTGTCACAACATTCAGGAAGACATCGCCTGATGATTGACCTTGCGTGACAAACCGTTACCCTCATATGGATAAAAGCTCGTCACCACGAAAAAACGAGCGTTGGGGAAAATCTTCGGGGGAGGAAAGGCAATGGATACGAAAGGCGCGCAACATAACGCGCATAGGTCATCACTGATCGGTAGCAATTCGCCGGACAATTTATCGCCGTCAATGATCGACCCCTTTGGCAGAGAGGTCAGCTATCTTCGCGTGTCAGTTACGGACCGTTGCGATTTCCGCTGCGTCTATTGCATGGCCGAGGATATGACGTTTCTCCCCAAACGCGAAGTCTTGTCGCTGGAAGAACTGGACCGTTTATGTTCGGCCTTTATCACCAAAGGCGTGCGCCGCCTGCGCCTCACCGGCGGCGAACCCTTGGTGCGCAAGAACATCATGAGCTTGTTTCGTTCGCTTTCACGCCATTTTGAAACCGGCGCGCTGCAAGAACTGACGGTCACCACCAATGGCTCCCAGCTCACCCGCTACGCCGAAGAGCTTTACGCTTGCGGCGTGCGCCGGGTGAACGTGTCTCTGGACACTCTAGACCCTGACCGGTTCAAGGCGATCACGCGTTGGGGAAATTTCGGCAAGGTCATGGACGGAATGCGCGCAGCCCGCGCAGCCGGCCTGCAAATCAAGGTCAATATGGTGGCGCTAAAAAGCGTCAACGCCGAAGAAATCATTCCAATGCTCGAATGGTGCCATGAACAAGGCTTTGACCTCACCCTGATCGAGACCATGCCTCTTGGGGAAATTGACGAAGACAGAACCGATCAATATCTCCCGCTTTCTCAAGTGCGAGAAATGTTGAGCAAGCGTTTCACGCTGAAAGACCTGCCGTATAAAACCGGTGGACCGGCCCGGTATGTAGCAGTTGAGGAGACCGGTGGACGTCTTGGATTCATCACCCCCATGACCCATAATTTTTGCGAGAGCTGCAACCGGGTTCGCATGACCTGCACCGGACAACTATACATGTGCCTAGGTCAGGATGATCAGGCGGACCTGCGCGCGCCGCTAAGGGCCAGCGAAAGCGACGAACTGCTGCACCGGGCGATTGACGAAGCCATTGGCAGAAAACCCAAGGGGCATGATTTTATTATCGACCGCAAGCTGCAACGGCCTGCCGTTTCAAGGCATATGAGCGTGACCGGCGGGTAAGAAAAGCCGGCGCGACAGCTCAAACTCCGTCCGTCTCAATTGCGCTTTTCAACCACGAAAGCGGCGAGCCCCACAAGAAGAGACAAGCTGGCGGCCACCACCATGACCAACACCAGCGACCAGACTGTGCCCGGCCATAAAATCCCGGACAGCAGCCACCCCGCAATTGCGGAGGCCGCCGCGCCGGCGCCGATCTGCAAACTGCCGGACAGTCCCGCCGCCGCGCCCGCCAGATCCGGTCGCACGCTGACGGCTCCCGCCACGGCGCTCGGCAAGCTAAGGCCATTGCCTGCGCCAACAAAAAACATCGGCCCGAACAACGACAATGGATGTAAATACCCAGCGGAAAACGCTGCGATCATGCCCCCGATGGCCGCCAGCAAAATACAGTTCCCGATGAGGATCATACGGCCAACCCCAACGCGAGCGGCGAAACGTCCCGTCGCCCAATTTCCGACCATATAGCCGGCGGCCACTAGGATAAAATACAGGCCATACTCCGACGCCCTCAAAGAGAGCAAGGCGTCCGCCACATGGGGGGCCCCGCCAAGAAAGGCGAAATACACCGAGGAGGTGAAGGCCGCCGTAAGCGCGTAGCACCAGAAAGCGGGCATGGTCAGAAGGAGCGAAAAACTGGAGAGCAAACCGGAAAAACCGGCAGAACCGCGCGAAAAATGCGTTTCATGCAAATTGACATAGGCGGCGATCAAGACAAGCACTCCCAAAATGGTCAGCAACTGAAATGTCGCCACCCAGCCGAACATCTCGTCCAGAACCCCGCCAATGGCCGGACCGATCATCGGCGCCACGGCCATTCCCATGGTCACATAGCCGATCATGCTCGCCGCTCGTTCGCGTGCATGCACGTCGCGCACGATGGCTCGCCCCAACACGATTCCCGAGCACCCGCCCGCCGCCTGGAGGATGCGCCCATAAATGAAGACGTCAATTGTCGGCGCGACCGCGCAGACAGCGCTGCCGATGACGAAAATCACCATCCCCCAAAGCAGCACCGGCCGACGTCCATAACGATCCGACAATGGCCCAATGATGATTTGCGCCAACGCGACGCCAACCAGATAAAGCGACAGCGTCAATTGCACCATCGACATGGTCGTGCCGAAAACGTCCACCAATTTGGGCAACGAGGGAAGGTAGATATTGATCGCAAGCGGATTGATGGCGGAAATAGCGATCAATATAGCTAGAGACGGTTGTTTAACCGTCGACGAAGTTGATTTTTGATCGGCCATATTCAATGCGGCGCGCTCAATAGGCGAACGTTAAATAACGAAGCAAACCCAACGGCGCGCCGCTCTCTCCTGTATAACGGATATCATGAAGGTGATTGAACTGACCCTGATTATCGCTGTAACTTACGTTCACGGAAGAATGTATAAATTCCAGTCATAACAATGATCGCCGTGCCAAACATGGTGAGATAATCCGGCACGTCACCCCAAACAAAATACCCGATGATCAACGCCCAAACAATAATTGAATAACGAAACGGTGCGACCACGGAAACATCACCGGTTCTAATGGCGATGATTATGGCCACATACCCCATAAGCAAGAAACCCGCCGCGCCCAAAAGACGAAAAAATTCATCCGGAGTCGGCGTGAGCCATGTCTCAAATGACGCCATTCCAGCTCCCGCGAACGCCACGCCAATACAGGCGCACAGCGACACGCCGAAGGTTGGAACGTTACTCGATATCGTCTGAGTGGAAAGGTCGCGCACCGACATGAAAAAAACGCCCAAAAGCGCAACTAACGACCAAATGTTAAATCCCTCCAGCCCTGGCCGGACAATAAGTAAAACGCCAATGAATCCAACGCCAATAGCGCTCCAACGCCGCCACCCCACCGGCGCGCCCAAGAACAACGCCGCTCCCGCTGTCACCATCAGCGGCAAGGCCTGAAGCAAAGCGGTCGCATTGGCGATCTGCATCTGAAAAAGAGCCGTGAGATAACAAATAGTCGCAAAAACCTCCGCGATGGTGCGCAGCGCCACCGAGCGGTTCTTCAGTTGATTGAATTGACGGATCGTACCAGTGAAAGCGCAAATAACTATAATCAACACAGCGGCCAAAAGGCCGCGCAGAAAAATAATTTCGCCAAGCGGCAGCCTAAGCGATACAGCCTTAATGAGGGAATCGTTTGATATAAACCCAATCATCGCGATCATCATCGCGAGAATAGCCCCGCCGTTATCCCGCATCTCCATGAAATCACCTTTTCAAACGGAATTCGTGGAGGTCTGGACCCTCCGCTATCCAAAATTTATTCGCCATAAATAAATTCGGTTTTTGGAAAGTCGAGAGAATTCAGGCTGTTTCAATGTATAAAGCACAGATTGAAAATATTCGCTCACAACCTGATCTAATCTCTCAGTCACCACTTCAGAAATTGAATCAACCGGTTGGAAAAATGAATCAATCACACAGTCTAACTTACTAAATTGGTTGTCGCCGCAGTCAAAAAAACTCTTTAATTGCGGCGACCAAAGTCTTATTCGAAAACGATCTTGGGCGCGGTTTGCGCGTTTTCAAAATGACGCTTTTCCACCTGCTCCCAGACCCGACGAGCTATCTCGCGGTAAACCAAAGCATGGGGGCCTTCAGAATCGCTCACCACCACAGGCTCCCCCGC
Source organism: Stappiaceae bacterium (assembly GCA_048265185.1). GTDB lineage: Bacteria > Pseudomonadota > Alphaproteobacteria > Rhizobiales > Stappiaceae > JBLXBZ01. The sequence continues at coordinate 720,700 of JBLXBZ010000001.1, forward strand.
GTCGGACGTTTTTCGAATCGCCATATCAAGCGGCACTTCTCCCAAAAACGGAACACCAAGTTTCTCAGCTTCGGCGCGCGCCCCGCCATGAGAGAACACATCATGGCGTCCGCCGCAGTCGGGACAGATGAAATAACTCATGTTCTCAACAATTCCTAAAACTGGAACGCTGACTTTATCAAACATGTTCAATCCCTTGCGCGCGTCAATCAAGGCCAGATCCTGCGGCGTGGAAACAATTACGGCTCCAGCGAGCGGAACGTTTTGCGCCATAGTCAATTGCGCGTCACCTGTTCCCGGCGGCATGTCGACAACGAGAACGTCCAAGGCGCCCCACGCCACCTCCCGCAACATTTGGGTAATCGCCGAAATCACCATTGGCCCGCGCCAAATCATGGCCGTGTCTTCCTCCACCAGAAAGCCGATGGACATCACCTCAACGCCATATCCCTGCATCGGTTTCAGCACACGCCCTGAAACAACCTCTGGCTTGCCGGATAATTTGAACAGGCGCGGAACTGAAGGCCCGTAAATATCGGCGTCAAGAACGCCGACCTTCAACCCGTTAGCCGCCAGCGCAAGCGCTAGATTGCAGGCGGTGGTGGACTTGCCGACGCCACCTTTTCCCGACGCCACCGCGATTATGGACTTCACGCCCGGGACGCCGGGTTTATCACGCGCGGCGGCAGGTTTTCCTGTGGTGGGCCGCACAGAAGCTTTGCCGTCCGTGGGCCTGGGCGAAGGAGTGGACGCGCCTGGCGCGCGCTCCGCCGTCAAAGCCACCATCGCCTTTTCCACGCCCGGAATTTGCGAGACGATTTTTTCGGCCGCTTGGCGCAAAGGATCCAGATCATTCGCGCGTTCCGCCGGAACGGAGATTGAAAACGCCACCCGACCGTCGGAAATAAAAATCTCCGACACCAGACCAAGCGTAACGATGTCGCTTTCCAGATCCGGTCCTTTGATCTTTGAAAGCTCTTTGAGAATTACGTCCTTGGACAGCATCGCCGCCCCCTTTTTCCAAAACATGCCGCGCCCCATTCGAAGCCCAGTTAGAACTCCAATTTCACGCGCAAACCTATATTCATTTGGCCCAAGGTCAATGATCCCTGTTGACCGCGCCTGTTTCTGGCTGATCCAGTATAAAATTTAACGCCTATTATCCAAACGATGTCCAGAGAAAGTCATGAAGCGTTTACCATTTAGGAACCTCGCGAGCGCAAGCTTGCCTTCGAATCGAAGCTGCGAGGGATCGGCTATGGAAACCTATCAACTGTGTTTTGAGGGAAAAGTCGCCTCCGCTGCAATGCGATCGCTCACGGACTTCGACATCGAAAAAACGTTAAGTAGATCAAGGCGGCTCAACCGTCTAAACGGTGTCACCGGCGCTCTTCTCCTGACGGATACCAGTATTTTTCAATGGTTGGAGGGGCCGCTCGTTTGCGTCCTCGACACATTTGAATGCGCCAGAGCGGATTCTCGTCTGGAAGACACTTCTCTCCTCCTGCGTCGCAGCGCCAAGACACGAATTTTTGCTCCCTGCTGGATGTCGTTTCGCGATTTACGCGCAAGCCCGAGCCTTAAGCCCAGTTTACCCTCAGCCAGCTTTTCTATGGAAGATCCTCTGGCGGCTTTTAAAGCGTTAGCTATGGAAGTCGCATATTCGCACCCTTTGCGCGCCGCCATTCTTGTGTAAAGTATAGCGTGGGGGCCAGTAATCTAATAGTGGGGGCCAGTAATCTAATAACTGGAGCGCTCTCTTCGCGGGACCTCCCCATTCACTACAGGGCCGAGCGTGATGAACGAATTTACCCCTTCCAGTTCACAACCTGCGCCGCAATCATGCTGGCCTTCGCTTACCACAATTTCCGCCGGCCTTTTAGCCTGTGTCGTCGGTTTCGCCAGCTCCTTCGCCGTGGTTCTGCAAGGTTTGAGCGCCATGGGCGCAACGCCCGCGCAATCCACATCAGGCCTGATGGCGCTTTCCATCGCCATGGGACTGGGCGCGATCGCGTTGAGCCTCGTCTATAAAATGCCCATATCACTGGCTTGGTCGACCCCCGGCGCAGCGCTTCTGGCGGGTTCTCCCATGCCGGAGGGAGGCTTTTCAGCCGCTGTCGGAGCCTTTATTATCAGCTCGACCCTGATCATTATCGCCGGCTCATTCCGCCCCCTTGGGCGCTTGATCGCCATGATCCCCGCTCCGCTGGCCAACGCCATGCTGGCCGGCGTGCTGCTTGGCCTCTGTCTGGCGCCCGTGGAGGCGATCGGAGAAATTCCCCTGATGGCGCTGCCTATCATCGGCGCATGGTTGATCGCCTCCTATTTCAATCGCCTGCTCGCCGTTCCCGTGGCCGTGGTCGGCGCCGCGCTCATCATCGCCTTCACCATGGAGCCCGGTTCAATCGATTTACAAGACGCCAAACCATTGCTGGTTTTCGTCGCGCCGACATTTTCTCTGGAAGCTGCGATCGGCATCGCCCTTCCTTTGTTCATCGTCACCATGGCCTCGCAGAATATTCCCGGAATGGCGGTTTTGAAGGTCAATGGCTACCAGCCGAAACCAGGTCCCTTGTTCATATCCACCGGGATTTTTTCAGCATTATCGGCCCCTTTCGGCGCCCATGCGGTAAATCTCGCCGCAATAACGGCGGCGCTCTGCGCCGGTCCCGACGCGGATCCAAATCCCGCTCGGCGCTATTGGGCCGCGATCACCGGCGGCGTTCTTTACTGCTTTTTAGCTTTAAGCGCTGGGTTGGCCGTCGCCATGGTCGCCAGCGCTCCGCCAATTTTGATCGAAGCGGTGGCGGGCCTCGCCCTTCTGGGCGCTCTTGGTTCTTCCCTGCACGGCGCTTTGCAAAGCGACGCTTACCGAGAAAGCGCGTTGGTGACATTCTTGGTCACCGCCTCCAGCTTAAGTTTTTTCGGCATATCCGGCGCGTTTTGGGGACTGATCGCCGGTGGAATATTCATTCTCATACGGCGGCCCCAACGTGAAAACTGACCCCTCTCCCCTTGTGCAAGAGCCCGCGCCCGACGTCATCGGCTGCATTCTGTCCGGCGGACAATCCCGGCGAATGGGCGGCGGTGATAAAACCCTCAAGATAATCGGCGGCGACGGTCGAAACGGCGTGACCATGCTGGATCACATCTGCGCCAACTTTCGCCCGCAAGTGAAACGGTTGATTCTCAACGCCAACGGCGACCCGGCGCGCTTCGGCGCCGCACAGTTCCCCATAACGCCGGATCCGGAAGGCGTCGCCGCCGGACCTCTCGCAGGCGTTCTCGCCGGGCTCGACTGGATGGCGACCAACGCCCCCCGCGCCCATTGGCTGGCGAGCATTCCCGGCGACACGCCCTTTTTGCCCGGCGACACCGTTTCCCAGCTCGCCAACGCCACACGGAGCGCAAAACACACTATCGCCCTCGCACGTAGCGAAGGCGGCGTTCATCCCGTTGTCGCCCTTTGGCATGTCTCCTTGCGCGCCGATTTACACGCGTTTCTATGTTCAGGCGAAAACCCCAAGGTCTTCGCCTTTGTGAACCGGCACCCCCATGTCGCGGTGAGTTTTCCTTGCCAGAGAATAGGGAACCGCGACATTGATCCATTTTTCAACGTGAACGAGCCTGAAGACTTAAGGACCGCCGCCTCAATCTACGCCGCAATGTCGCAATCACGCTCAGCACCTCCCTTAACGCAGGCGCCGATCAGGAGAATCCCGTGTTAAGCCACAACGCCTTCTTGGCGAAACTGAAAAAACTTCCCCCCTTGCAACGCTCTTGGGAGACGGAGCCGCTGTCCCTCGCTCATGGCCGCATATTGGCTCAAGCCATCGACGCCCCGCGAGATATCCCTCCATATGACAATTCCGCCGTAGATGGATACGCTTTCCGCAGCGCCGACTATAATGAAACCGGCGGTTTCTTTCCCCTCGCCGCACGCATAGCCGCCGGAGACACGCCCCATTCCAGACTACGCGCCGGCGCCGCCGCTCAAATCTTTACAGGCGCTCCCATGCCTGAAGGCGCGGATACAGTGGTCATGCAAGAAAACTGCGCGCTCCACGAACAAGACGGCGAATCCTATGTAATCATTCCGCCAGACATTGCCGTAGGCGCCAACAAACGCCCCGCCGGCGAAGACGTGGCGGCGGGAGAACGAATTCTGGAAGCTGGAAGAAGGCTGCAAGCGCAAGACATCGCGGCGATAGCTTCAACAGGACGCGCGCAGGCGCAGGTGACGCCGCGCTTGCGCATTGGGCTTTTATCATGCGGCTCGGAACTCGCCCGTCCGCCCGCGCGCCTCGCCGAAGGCGGTATATATGACGCCAATCATTTTTTGCTCTCATCTCTTCTTCCCGCAGGACTGGCGAGCGCCACCGACCTCGGCGTTATCGGCGACGATCCGAAGAAATTAACCCAAATCTTGTCAAGCGCCGCCCAAAATTATGACGTAATCCTCACCAGCGGCGGCGCCAGCCACAGCGAAGAAGATCATCTCGCCCGCGTATTATCCGAACTCGGCTCGTGCGAACAACTTCAACTCGCCATCAAACCCGGTCGTTCGGTTCTCCTGTCCAAAATCGGAGCAACCACGATCGTCGGCCTTCCGGGAAACCCCGTAGCCGCGATGATTGTATTTTTACTTTACGTGCGTCCCCTTCTCTCCCGACTGGCGGGCGGAGCGTTTACCTCGCCCCCGCGTATGCAGGTTCCCGCTCAATTCGAAATTACACAGAAAAAAGTCGGTCGAAGAGAATTTCTGCGCGGCGTTCTTTCCACCGACGATGACGGCCTCGTCACCGGAGTTACGAAGTTTCCCCGCGACGGCTCTGGCCTGATTTCAAGCGTGCGGGAAGCGGACGGCCTCATTGAAATTCCCGAAGAAACCTCCCGCGTGGCCGTGGGAGACTTAGTGCGTTTCATTCCCTTCAGCGCATTCGCCTCCTGCTGATCGCCCAATGTCCACCAGTAACGCGCTTGACCCGGGCGCAAAGCTTTTTATAAACACGCAATGCTCACCCTTCAGCCACGACCTTTCCAATATAATCCCCCTATGGAGCCTAAACTCACGGTGCTCCATGAAGACGAAGATATCCTAGTTCTTTCAAAGCCAAGCGGGTTATTGAGCGTTCCGGGAAAGGCGGCCGATCACGCGGATTGTCTGGAGCGACGCGCGCAAGATATTTTTCCCGGAGCGCGGACCGTTCACCGGTTGGACATGGACACCTCCGGCGTGATGATTATGGCGCGCCACGCGAAAGCTCACCGGCATCTAGGGCTGCAATTTGAACGCCGGAAAACGAAAAAGACCTATGTCGCTCGCATTTGGGGGCAAGTCGACGCAGACGAAGGCGTGGTGAACGAACCACTCATATGCGACTGGCCCAATCGCCCCAAACAGATGATATGCCATCTTCATGGCAAGCCTTCGGTGACGCGCTGGCGAGTGATGGAGCGCGAGAGTCAAGCCACCCGCATGCTTCTAACGCCGGAGACAGGTCGCTCACATCAACTGCGCGTTCATATGCTCAGTCTTGGCCATCCTATTCTCGGCGACAACCTCTACGCCCATGAGGCCGCCCGTCGCTCGGCTCCCCGTCTTCAACTTCACGCCGAAGAACTGACGATTCACCACCCCTCTGACGGCCGCTTTTGCACCTTCCGCGCGCCGTGCCCCTTTTGAGACGAACTGGCGCCCCCCAGAACAGGTTCTCATAAGCTCAAAGCGCGAATCAGAAAAAATTTTACTTGAAAAGTCCAGACACGAACAAAAAGAAAACAAACACTCAATTGAAGGTCACACTCCTCCATTGGCGGATATTTTGTGACTAAACCCACAGCTGTGACTTTAAACGAATTTCACTTGTCGCTTAAAAATGTTGAAAGTCGCATAAATTTAGTGGGAGTATGCATATTCGTTATTCGATAGATAAAAAATGGGTCTCTCCCATAAAAACCAATGTAGGGGATTTTCACATGCGTTTCACACGTCTCGCCGCAACCGCCGTAACCGTTCTGGCGCTTATGGGCGCCGCCGAAGCCAAAGACTGGTCGAAAGTGCGGATCGGCACGGAAGGCGCCTACCCTCCCTTCAACAGCCTCACCTCTGATGGTCAGCTGGTTGGTTTCGACATTGATATCGCCAAGGCTCTTTGCACGGAAATGAAGGTTGAGTGCGAATTCGTCACGCAAGATTGGGACGGCATCATTCCAGGCCTTCTCGCCGGCAAGTTCGACGCAATCATCGCCTCCATGTCGATCACCGAAGAACGCAAGAAGAAAGTCGGCTTCACCAATAAATACTATAATACGCCCCCCGCGATCGCCGTCCCCAAAGACAGTTCGCTGGAAGGCACGAGCAACGAAGATCTTGACGGCGTTCTATTGGGCGCTCAATCCTCGACCACTCATTCTAATTACGCGGAAGAAAAGCTCGGCAACGCCGACCTGAAACTGTACCCGACCCCGGACGAATATAAGCTCGACATCGCCAATGGCCGTCTTGACGCAGTTATCGACGATGTGGTGGTTCTCTCGGAATGGGTGGATTCAGACGCCGGCGATTGCTGTAAAATTCTGGGCACTCTAACGCCTGATCTTGAAATCAATGGCCCTGGCGCCGGCATCGCTATTCGTAAGGAAGACGGTGAATTGCGCGACATGTTCAACGCCGCGATCGTCGCTATTCGCGAAAATGGCGAATACAAGAAGATCAATGACGAGTATTTCGCGTTTGACGTCTATGGCGACTGATAATCAATAAATACGATGGTGACGGCGCGCTTTTCTTTTCATCAAGAAAAACGCGCCGATTTCCGCCTCTAACGACGGCTCGTTTACATGAACGAAGCATTGACGCTTCTCTCTTTCGGTCCAGACGGCTGGGGAGATCAGATTGTATCAGGCGTGCAGGTCACCGTGCTGCTCGCGTTGGCGACGCTGCCTTTTGGACTGATCTTGGGTTTCTTACTGGCGCTCGCGAAAAATTCGGGTGAACAGTCGCTGGCGTCCGCCGCTGATATTTTCACAACGATTTTTCGCGGCCTGCCCGAACTTTTGACGTTGTTCATCGTCTATTACGGCGCGCAAATTCTGATCAAGAATATTACGGACCTGTTTTTTGATAATCTTTACATAGAGATAAACAGCTTTTTCGCGGGCATGGTGGCGCTTGGCCTAGTGTTTTCCGCCTACTCTTGCGAAGTCTTCATGTCGGCTTTTAAGGCCATTCCCCAAGGGCAATATGAAGGTGGGCAAGCGCTCGGCCTCTCTTCGCGGCAAACAATGCTCCTCGTCATAATGCCGCAACTGATCCGCCTCGCTCTCGCTGGCTTATCCAATTTATGGCTTATCCTGCTGAAGGAAACCGCGCTTGTCTCGGTGGTCGGCTTGAGCGACACATTACGCGAAACCGGCGTCGCCGCCCGGGTGACCAAAGAACCGTTTCTATTTTATGGCGTCGCCTGCCTGATCTACCTCACTCTGTCGATCATCTCCTCTTATGGTCTTGGCAAACTTGAAGCCTGGACAAAACGCGGGGAGAAACGCACATGAGCCATATGCCCCCCGCGCAAACAGCGGCGTCAGAGCGCACCCAAACTCCCCCGCCGCCCAAACCGCGCTCATGGAGCAAGGCACGGATTATAGGAACTGGTCTTCTGGGCTTTTGGGCTCTATGCGGACTGGGCGTAATTTGGGTGTTGATCAGCGGCTACGACGGCGATTTTTATCAAAAATACGCTCCCAAATTTCTAACCGGGACCATCACCACCTTACAACTGGTCGCGACGTCCATCGCCATTGGATTTCTTCTCTCCTTGCCGCTCGCTTACACGCGCATGTCGCGCAACCGGGCGCTCTCCGCACTAGGCTTCTCCTATGTGTATTTCTTCCGCGGCACCCCTCTGTTGGCGCAAACCTTCCTGATTTATTATGGCGTTGGCTCTTTCGTGGGCTTTTTCCGCGACGTGGGACTTTGGTGGTTTTTCCGTGACGCGTGGAATTGCGCCGTTCTGGCTTTCGTCCTCAACACGGCCGCCTATCAAGCAGAAATTTTACGTGGAGCCATTCAAACCATCGGCAAGGGCCAGTGGGAAGCGGCCAAATCGCTTGGCCTTCCGTTCCACATCACCTTCGGGAAAATCATTCTCCCCCAATCCATGATCGTCGCGCTGCGCCCTTATGGCAATGAAATCATCCTGATGATCAAAGGCTCCGCCATTGTATCGATCATCACGATCTATGATCTAATGGGGGAAACGGAGCGGGCGTACTCGCGCTCATTCGATTTTCAAACCTATATCTGGGCGGCCATTATCTATCTCGCGATCGTTGAAATTTTGCGCCGCGTGTGGAACGGGCTTGAAACCAGACTTACACGCCATCTACAAAGAGCGGGATAGTTTTCCATCAAGCGGCGCCAGCTCATGGCTCCAGCGTCCCGCTCAAGCTTTTATTCAAAGCAAAGTTCTCGTGCCCGCCTATCCGCGGCGGCACTTGCGTAGAAAGGTCGATCATGTCCGATAAATCGCAACACATTGAAACGCTGCTCGCTCATGGCGGCGGCGCCGCCGATCCGCAAACTGGCGGCGTCGTTCCCGCCATTCCGACAGCCACGACTTTCACCCGTGACAGCGATTATAATCTGGTCAGCGCTTCTCATCTTTATAGCCGCGACGACAACGACTTGATCCGTCAGGTGGAGCATGTGATCGCCTCGCTGGAGAACGCTAGCGATTCACGCCTTTTCGCCAGCGGCATGGCCGCTATCGCAGCCGTCATCCGCAGCGTTCCCCCGCATGGAGCGATCCTCGTCCAATCCGGCATTTACTGGGGCGCCACATTATGGCTGCGTAAACACTGCGCGCACAACAAGGTGGAGCTGATAGAAGCCGACGCGAGCGATCCTGAGGGATTCACCACATTGATCTCAAAAGAAAAGCCAAATCTGGTTTTTATCGAAGTTCCCTCCAATCCACACCTGCGCGTCGCCGATGTTTCGCGTATTGCGCAAGCCGTCCACGGCGCTGGCGGCGTGCTCGTGGTTGACGCCACCACCGCCTCGCCATTGTTGATGAAAGCCCTGGATCTTGGCGCGGACCTTGTACTTCATTCCACCACAAAAGTGCTGAACGGACATTCCGACGCGCTCGGCGGCGTGGTCAGCGTCCGAGACGCGGACTCCAACGCATGGGCGTTTATTTGCGCCGAACGCCATGACGCCGGCGCGGTCATGGGCCCCTTTGAAGCTTATCTCTTGCTACGCGGCCTAAGAACTCTGGCGATCCGGCTAGAGAAAATGTGCGCCACCGCGCAGAAAATCGCCGAATATCTCCACGCCCACCCCGCCATTGAAGCCGTGCTTTATCCCGGTCTGCCCTCTCACGCGGCTCACGAGCTAGCCGCGCGGCAAATGACGGGCGGCTTTGGGTACCTGATGTCCTTTCTCGTTCACGGCGACGCCAAGGACGCTTTGTCGGTGGTGGGAAAACTCAATCTTATCCAGCGCGCCACCTCTCTCGGCGGCGTTGAAAGTCTCGCAGAGCATCGCAGTTCCCTTGAAGGCGTCTCCACTGGCGTTCAACCAAACCTTATCCGTCTTTCCGTAGGCATCGAGCACAGCGATGACTTGATTTCTGACCTGGAGCAAGCGCTGGCCAACCACCGGCGCAGCTGATCCAACTTACCGGAACGACGTTTTATCAAGGCACATCTATAGGAGCGACAAATGGCGAAATTAGCCTTCATCGGCCTCGGCGTTATGGGATATCCCATGGCGGGCCACCTTAAAACCCGCGGCGGTCACGACGTCACCGTTTACAATCGCACATCCGCAAAAGCTGAAAAATGGGTGGCGGATTTCGGCGGCGACAAAGCGCAAACCCCAAAGGAAGCGGCCAAGGACGCGGATTTCATTTTCTGTTGCGTTGGCAATGACGACGACCTTCGCTCCGTCACAACAGGGCCGGACGGCGCTTTTCACGCCATGAAGCCCGGCGCGATTTTCATCGACAACACCACCGCCTCGGCGGAGGTTGCGCGCGAATTATATCAAGCGGCGAAAGCAAAAAGCTGCGGATTTCTTGACGCCCCCGTTTCTGGCGGTCAGGCGGGCGCCGAAAACGGCGTTCTCACGGTGATGATCGGCGGCGACAAAGCCGATTACGACAAAGCCAAGCCCGTTATTGAGTGTTTTGCAAAATTTGCAGGTCTCATGGGAGAAAGCGGCGCTGGACAGATGGCGAAAATGGCCAACCAAATCTGTATTGCAGGCCTCGTGCAAGGTTTGTCGGAAGCCATCCATTTCACCGAAAAAGCCGGACTGGACGTTGGAACAGTTATTTCGGCGATTTCCGGCGGCGCCGCTCAAAGCTGGCAAATGGAAAACCGCTGGGAAACCATGCGTGATGGAAAATTCGATTACGGCTTCGCGGTCGACTGGATGCGCAAAGATCTTGGCATCTGCCTGAAAACAGCCAATGACACAGGCGCGCGGTTGCCGGTGACGGCGCTCGTGGATCAATTCTACGCCGAAGTGCAGGCAATGGGCGGCAATCGCTGGGATACGTCTAGCCTGATAGCCAGACTGCGCAACGCCGACAAAAACAACTAAGCCAAGCCCATTACGCTTTATCTATGCGCTCTATACGTCTCGGCCTCCCATCAAAGGGGCCGAGATTTTTGGTGCTTCACTAACTCACGAGTTGGGATAAACCCCGTTTACGCTCAGACGGCCCCTGACTTCACCTTTTCCGCCGGAATATACCCGAGCGGCAATTGGCTGGTGCATTTGATCTGCTCCATGGCGAATGTCGTCGAAACGTCTCCAATATCGATTTTAGCAATCAGCTTTTTGTAAAACTGGTCGAAAGCTTCGATATCCGGCACTGTGACCCGCAGCAAGTAATCCACCTGCCCGGCCATGCGATAAAATTCCACCACTTCGGGAAATTCGCGAATGACGTCGGAAAACTTGCGTAGCCAGTCGTCGTTATGCTGGCTGGTGGTGATCGCCACGAAAGCGGTCACCTTGGCGTTGATTTTTTTTGGATCAAGAATGGCGACCCGACGCTGAATGACGCCATCTTCTTCCATTTTCTGTATACGTCGCCAGCAAGGCGTCGTGGAAAGCCCCACGCGACGACCAATTTCAGCAACAGGGACAGTGCAATCCTCTTGCAAAATCGAGAGTATGCGGCGGTCAATACGATCAATCATAAAATGATCCTCAATCTTAAATATTTTAAAAAATTTTACCACCACTCGTACGAATGCACCATGATAAATGCAAGAATGAGGAATAAATCCAATAAAATTGAGTTTTTCTTCCTCCATAGCTACATGCGACAGAACGCTTGCACATCACCTTTCATGGACGCCCCGTATTACAGCAGAGCAGCCACATCCGCGCGCAAGACCGGTAAAAGCTCCGTCTCAAACCAGCTGTTACGCGCTAACCAAGCGTTGTTACGCCATGAAGGATGTGGCAGCGGCGTCATCATACGGCCAAGAGTTTGGCGTGAGCGCAAACGGATCTCCCGCCATGAAGCCACCGTCTCGCGAACGGAGCCGCGCCGCAACGCTCCTAGATGATAGTTTTGCGCATATTGCCCGATCACCAACAACAGCTCCAGCTGTGGCGTCAAGGCGAAAAGCTGATCATGCCAGGCCTTGCGGCATTCCCTGCGCGGCGGCTTGTCCCCGCCCTTCGCGTCATGCCCCGGAAAACAGAACCCCATCGGGATGATGGCCACGCGCGCAGGATCATAAAACGTTCCCTCGTCAACCCCCATCCATGCCCGCAGCCGCTCTCCCGACGGATCGGTGAAGGGGCGACCGCTGGCGTGCACCCGCGTCCCCGGCGCTTGCCCGCAAATGGCGATCCGAGCCGTAGAGGACGCCACGCAAACCGGTCGCGGCTCATGTGGTAAAGGCTTTCCCAATGGCGTTTCAACACAGATCCGGCAGGCGTTTATTTTCCTGCTGAGCCGCGCCAGATCCCGCGTCATGTAATTTTGCAAAGCAAGTCTCCGGCAATTGTTTCTCTTTTATTTTTATCCCTAAAGACCCAAGCCGCAAGCAATCATCCGTTAACCAGTTATTTGAGCTACATATTAACAGTTGCTGCTCATGATGCATGAAAGAACGACATAAGCGGCAATATTCCGCGAAGGAACAGGTTGCAATGCGCATGAGTTTCGACCAGGCGAGGGCAAGCGAAGAAAAAACTCTACTTAACAGCGAGCGCGCCAAGCGTCGGCGCGCCGTGGCCCGCACCGTAAAAGACGTTCGAAGCAAACTGGGGTCGAGCGAAGGGAGCAAACCAGCCTTCGACTACGAGTTAATGGCGCTTTTCACCAAGAACCGGCGCAACGCCACCTATGCCCTACCGCTTTTCGCAATGGTCGTCGCAAGCATTTCGGCCTTATGGGCGCCCGCTCCCTTGATCGTCGTCTGGCTGTGCTTCACCTTGGTCGCCCATAGTTTGATGCTTTGCAGCTGCCGCCGATTTGAGACAGAGGAGCCAACGCTCGCTTCGCTTGAGGCCACGCGAAGGCAATTGATTATAGGTGACTTCCTGTGTGGAATCTGTTGGGCTTTTTTCTTCCTTCTTCCTCCCGTACACGCAGCTCAAAACAGTTTCGAGGTTTTTCAGTTCGCGACGATGCTGGTTGTCATCGCCATGGCGACCATGTTCTCGTCATCTCTGCCGCGAGCGTTGTTCGCCGCAACTTTTCCGGTCACCATCGCCATTATCGTTTCATTCCTCAACGAACAAACGCCCATTCACTACGCCATGACCGCCATGGCCATTGGCGCGCAAGGCTTTTTCCTGATCCTTGGAAATCAATTGCGTTCATCGGAAATCACGACGCTGGAATATCGGCTGGAAAAAGATCACCTGATCGCGGAGCTAGAGCAAGCGAACGCCGTTTCCGATGAATCGCGCCGACGTGCGGAAGAAGCCAATCTGGCCAAATCCCGCTTTCTTGCGACGATGAGCCACGAGCTGCGCACGCCATTGAATGCGATACTTGGCTTTTCCGAGGTCATGAAAAATGAAGTCCTCGGACCGATGTATAACACGGCCTATTGCGAGTATGCGGGAGACATTCATTCATCAGGTCAACACTTACTGAATGTCATCAATGAGATTCTTGACCTGTCGAGAATTGAGGCGGGGCGCTGCGAACTAAACGAGGAACTCGTTCAACTCACCAGCGTGCTAAACGACTGCCTGGGGATGATGACGATCCGCGCCAACAAAAAGTCAATCACTCTCCATGAAGCGCATGAGCCAAATTTGCCAAAAATCTGGGTGGACGCTCGCGCCGTGCGCCAAATCATCCTCAACCTGATTTCTAACGCAGTCAAATTCACGCCCTCAGGCGGCGACGTGACGATAAAAGTCGGCTGGACTAACGGCGGCGGTCAATATGTGTCTGTCAGCGACAATGGGCCGGGCATTGCTGAAGAAGAATTGCCACTCGTGATGCAGGCGTTCGGACAAGGATCAATCAGCGTCAAGACCGCCGAGGAAGGCTCAGGACTTGGTTTGTCGATCGTACAAGCTCTTGTGCATATGCACTCGGGGAATTTTGAGTTGCGTTCAAAATTGAGGGAAGGCACGGAAGCTCTTGTGACCTTCCCCTCAACCCGGGTTCTGGAAGCCACGCCCGCCTATAGCGGCGCCTCCGAGCCTGCTCCCCATGCACCGCCGGAGAAGACGCCCGCGCCGGTCGTCTCCATAAATAGCGCAGCTGCGCGAAAAGCCTCTTGACCCGCGCGCTGGGGTTTGGCCTACGTTCTTAATCTTCCGATTTTTGCGAAACGCCCGCGTCTGCAAATGTCGCCATGCCATTGTGAACGGAAATCGCCACCTTGACTAAGCCGGCGGCGAGCGCCGCTCCCGTGCCTTCGCCTAAACGCATGCCAAAATCAAGCAAGGCCGTCTTATTCATTTTTTTCAACGCCATGACGTGCCCCGGCTCCGCCGACACATGGCCAAATTGGCAGTGGTCAAGGCTCATAGCGTCCATGGCGTATAATACGCCCGCCGCCGCAGTCGCCACATAGCCGTCGATAATCACCGGAACGCGTTGATGGCGCCCGGCGAGAATGGCCCCCGCCATCGCGGCGATTTCCCGCCCGCCGACCCGCCGCAGAATTTCAAGAGGGTCGCGCTCGCCGTTCAAACGGTTCACCGCCATTTCCACCGCCTTCACCTTACGGCTAAGCCCCGCAGCGTCCACGCCAGTTCCCGGACCAACCCAGTCAGCAGCGTTCCCTCCAAACAATCCGTTCAAAACAGCGGCGGCGACAGTAGTGTTGCCGATTCCCATCTCGCCGACGCACAGAAGGTCGGCGCCGCCTGCAAGCGCCTCCATGCCGAAAGCCATTGTCGCGGCGCAATTGGCCTCGTCCAGCGCGTCTTCTTCCGTAATGTCAGGCGTGGGCATGTCCAGAGCCAGATCGAACACCTTCAAGCCCAGATCATGAGCAATGCAAATCTGGTTGATCGCGGCGCCGCCAGCGGCAAAGTTTTCCACCATCTGCCGCGTCACCTCGGAAGGAAAAGCGGAAACGCCCTTATTGGCCACGCCGTGATTCGTGGCGAAAATGGCCACCAGCGGACGAATCACTTGAGGCTTTCCTAAACTGCTCCAGGTCGCCGCCCATTCCGCCAACTCTTCAAGACGCCCCAAAGAACCTGCCGGTTTGGTCAGTTGCCCGTCGCGCGCTTTCACCTGCTCCGCCGCCTCAAGGTCCGGCCCCGGCATCGACGTGATCAAATTGCGGATGTCATCAAAAGGCAGAGCGGTGGAAGACATAGACATATACAAACTCCAGACAACAAGGAACAATGGCGCGTAAGTCGGCAAGGATCTATAAACCCCATAAACGCAAACCGCAAAGCAGGATCAACGCGTGATGATCAAAGCAGTTGACCCAGAAAAGCCCGACCCGCCACAAACAAGCGCCTTCCCAGTGGATTTCCTGGCGGATCTTGGCGCAATGCTGCGCTTTTTTTCGCGCATCCCAATGCCTGAACTCAGCAAGAACGACGATCCGGCCCGCCCGCCAGATTTCTCACGCCAGACAAGAATGATTTCCATAGCAGGGTTTATCCTCGCCCTTCCCTCCGCGTTGATCTTATTCGTCGGTCCTCTCACCACCGCGCCGGCGATTGTAATCTCCATCCTCGCCGCAACGTTAATGACCGCCCTCACCGGAGCGCTTCATGAAGACGGCCTTGCGGACGTCGCCGACGGTTTTTTTGGCGCGACGTCTACGCCCCGACGTCTTGAGATCATGAAAGACAGCCGAATTGGAACCTTCGCGGCCATGGCGCTGATTATCGCGTTCACGCTTCAAGTGACGCTTCTCGCCGACTTACTGAAACGTCATGGAGGCTTTGGCGCAGCCCTATTGTTCATATGCGCGCAAACCGTTTCCCGTTTTCACATGGCGGCGCTCTGGCGATGGCTTCCCAGCGCCCGCCCGGACGGGCTTGCCGCCCGCTTTGGCTCTCCCACGCGCTCAAGCCTCATTGTCGCCGGCCTCAGCGCCTTGGTCATGGTTGCGCTCGCCTGCCTTGTGGTTCCGCCGCTTTCCCTTTTAAGCGGCGTCGCTCTAAGCGTCATTTGTTTGATGGGCTTCATGCGGCTCGCCAAGAAAAAAATAGGCGGACAAACGGGCGATGCGCTAGGCGCCGTCCAGCAGCTCACTTATCTCGCCCTTCTCCTCGGCGCCGCATGCGTGGCTTAAACGCAACGTTCACGACAAGGCTCCCTTAAAATGGCGCTTTAATACGTTCGAATGTTTATATTTCATTAAGCTGTGGTAGTTTGCCCGTAAATTGATCTGAATGTTCTTCCGCTTTTGATTGGTGTTTTGATGTTTATCGCCTTCGTCCAGAAGTTATCATCTTTGCCGGCGCCTGCGCTTTCAACGTCCTTCACCAAGCTCACACGCCTCATCGTGTTAATCGGCCTCATGGGTGGACTTGCAGCCTGCGGCTCACGCCCCGGCGTAGGATCGCTTGAAATATCGACGGAACCAGCCGAAAACGCCAAGACGCACAAAATCCTGATCGCGACGACCCGTGAAAAGGATGAACGCCCCTCCACCTATTTCAACGGCGAACGTGCAACCGAAGTGAACTACGCTCAGGCCGTTATTTCCATTCCGCCCAGCCATGTGCCGGGGCTCGTTGAATGGCCATCCACGCCTCCAGGAGATCCCAACAAGGATTTCGTGCTTCGATCCACTGACTATATTCCCGACGCCAAAGCGTTTCAGGCGGACCTTCGTAAAGAACTGGCCAAACGCCCCAAAGGCGAGCGGGACGTGTTTTTGTTCGTGCATGGCTATAACACCAGATACGCCGAAGCGCTCTATCGCTTCGCGCAGGTGGTCAACGACTCCAACGCCACCGACGTTCCCGTTCTATTTTCCTGGGCGTCCCGCGGCGAGCTCACCGACTATGTCTACGACAACAACAGCGCCACCGCCGCCCGCGACGGCCTTGAAAAAACAATTCGCGAAATCTACGCCAGCGGCGCGGAACAGGTGAACATCATGGCCCACTCCATGGGCAATTGGGTTCTTGTAGAAACCTTGCGACAAATCAAATTGTCAAAAAACCCGTTGCCGGAAAAGCAAATGGGATTAACTGTTCTAGCGGCGCCTGATTTAGACATTGACGTCTTCAAATCACAATTAAGACGGTTTGGCCAACCTGAACGCCCCTTCCTGATCTTGGTTTCCAGAGATGACCGCGCCTTGAAGGTCTCCAGCCTTTTGGCCGGCGGGAAAAGCCGCGTTGGCGGTTATGGCAATGACACGGAGCTTGCCGAGCTTGGCGCGGTCGTCATTGACCTCACCAATTTGGAATCGCAAGATTCAGCCAATCACGCCAAATTCGCCCAGCTTGGCGTCATCGCGCCGCAGCTGCGCGAAATGATATCAAAGCACGGCTTCGCCGTGAATCAGGAAAGCCTGCAAACGCAAGTGAACTCAGTAGGCGCGACGGTCGGCGACGTTATTGGCGGCACGGCGGAAATCATCATCACCGCCCCCATCACCATTTTAACCGCGCCGCTGCGCATCTTGTCCAAGAACCAGTAGTTCCTATATCTGAGCGTCATGGACAACACAGCCAAAACCATTTCCACGCCCTGCGTTCTTTTATGCCGCATAGATGCGGCGAGCGGATTATGCTCCGGGTGTAAGCGCAGCATAGACGAAGTGCGTTTGTGGTCTAAGTTTAACGAAAATCAACGCCTTGAAATCATGGCGACCCTACCTCACCGCTCTCTTGACGCGCCGAAAGAAACAGACGCCAAAGGCGATAAAACCGCGTGGGAGCCCCTTTGACCTATCTGCGGAAACTTGTTCTCCTCGCGATTGCGCTGGTGATTGGCGCGGCGATCTATCTGTATATTGTCGGCGATCCGAAAACTTGGGCCGCTCTAGCTCCAGTCGACGACTTGCCGCAAATAGTTTCATTAAGCGCCATCGCAATCGTCCTGACCATCAGCGTCATTCTGACCCGCCCCAAGTTACGTGAGGTTGGCAAAGCTGTCTTGGGCTGGGGCGGGCTGGCTCTGGTTCTGGTCACCCTTTACGCCTTCCGCCACGAGGCTGAACAAGTCGGCGCACGCGTTCTGGGCGTATTGGCGCCCGGCGTGGCCTTTGAGCAACCCGGCGGCTCCATTGAAATCATACGCGACAACAGCCGCCACTTTAACGTCAGCGTCGAAATTGACGGCGTTCGCGTGAGAATGCTGGTTGATACGGGCGCGTCAGCCGTCACCTTACGAGCGGAAGACGCCGCCGCCGCCGGCTTTGACTCCGCCGACCTCGCCTATACGACCCCGGTGTCCACAGCCAATGGCGTCACCATGGTTGCGCCCATTCGAATCGCGCGATTACGTCTTGGCTCAATTCAGATGGAAAACATACGCGCCTTCGCCGCGCGCCCTGGGGCGCTGGAGCGAAGCCTTCTTGGCCTCTCCGCCCTGGACAAATTGTCAGGGTGGAGCGTTCAGGGCGATCGTCTGATCCTTAGGCCGTGAACGGCGGCGCCGCCGAAACCAAGGCGGTGAAGCGAGCGCGCCGTAAAACGCCAAGCTGAAACTTGCGCGCTCTTCGCAATTGATTAGCCATAGAACAAGCTGACGCCGAAGCGAAAGGCGACAATCAACAAAAACACGCCAAAGGAAATTTCAAGAACGCGCTTCGGCAATGCATGCGCGATACGCACGCCGTAAGGCGCCGCGAATGTGGTGATCGGTATAATCAAAGCCACGCCCAGCAAGTTGACGTACCCAAGAGAGAATGATGGCAAATTCGGATGTCCCCAGCCCGCCCAGATCATTCCCAAAACGCCGGGGACAGAGATCAGCACGCCGGTTCCAGCCGACGTCGCCACAGCCTGATGGATAGGACGTCCAAAGAGGGTCATGAACGTATTGTTCATCACGCCGCCGCCAATGCCCATCAAGGTGGACAGAAACCCAATCACGACGCCGCAAATCGCCCTCACGGGATTCCCCGGAATGTCAGCCCCCAAACGCCAGCTTTCCCGATTGAACAACATGCGTAATCCAACAGCAATGGCGATAACGGCGAAAATTCCCTTCAACTCAGCGCCCGAAACATAAGCGGCGACGACGCTGGCCGTCACAACGCCGAACGGTACGGGAATGATCCAGCTTTTCAGCAGTTCCAGATCCACCGTTCCGCGCTTCTTATGGGAAAGAAACGAGCGAATGGACGTGGGCACGATGATTCCCAAGGACGTAGCAACGGCGATATGCATCCGCACGCCTTCATCCACGCCAAAGAAACTCAGAAATTGATAAAGAACCGGCACGAGCACCGCACCGCCGCCTATCCCGAAAATGCCCGCAAGCAACCCAGCGATCGCGCCTGAAGCAATCAAGGCGAGAGCGAGTCCCGCCAATTCACCGTTCACCCAAGAAAGGTCCATATCATTTCCAATGTCTGCAAAATCAATCTCTAATGAAACGAACGATTGGCGAGCCTATTAATCTCATTACAAATACGGCTGCTCAAAAGGACGTGTTTCACAGAAAGCCATAGACGGAAGGCTGCGCAGAATAAGCTCCATCACTCTACGCCAATCATGTTTCTCATTTTGCCGTTTATGAAACAAGAATATTCATGAGAAAGATAAATCATCGTTATTCGGCGGCTTGCGCGGAAGCGCTCTCATTCTCAATTGGCGCAACCGCCTCCAAAGCCGCGAGCACCACCTCAACGCCCGCCCCCGGCTTGACCGCTTCGACCGTCAGGTGACGGCGCCACGTTCGTGCGCCGGGGACACTTTGAAAAAGCCCCAAAATATGGCGAGTCATATAGGAAAGTTTGACGCCGCGCGCGAGTTGATCCTCGATGAAAGGTAAATAATCATGGACAATATCCACCCGGCTTTTCATCTGCGCTCCCTCCCCTTCGGCGCGCCCCTCTGGCGCAGCCGACAGAGCGTCGGCCTGTGAGAGTATCCACGGGTTGTGATAAGCGGCCCTGCCAAGCATCACCCCATCCACATGGCGTAAATGCTCGGCGGCTTGCTCCATGTCCACAACGCCGCCGTTGAGGCCCACATAGACCTGCGGCAAACGCTGTTTGAGCCGATAAACACGTTGATAATCCAGAGGTGGGACGTCCCGATTTTCCTTCGGCGACAGCCCTTTCAACCAAGCTTTGCGCGCATGCACCCACAATGCGTCGCAACCGGTTTTCAAAACGGCGTCCGCCAACGCGTCCAGCGCCTGTTCGGGGTCTTGCTCATCAACGCCAATTCGGCATTTCACGGTTACGGGAATAGAAACCGCAGCTTTCATCTCCCCCACGCAAGCCGCCACCAATTCTGGCTCTTGCATGAGACAGGCGCCGAAACGGCCTGACTGAACGCGGTCTGATGGGCATCCCACGTTCAGATTGATCTCATCATAACCATATTCCTGGGCGACGCGCGCCGCCGCCGCCAGGTCGGCGGGATTCGACCCGCCCAATTGACAAGCCACCGGATGCTCGCACGGGTCAAATCCCAGAAGTTTATCTCGATCACCGTAAATTATAGCCCCCGTCGTCACCATCTCCGTGTAAAGAAGCGCGTCGCGGCTAATCAAGCGATGAAACTTGCGGCAATAGCGATCCGTCCAATCCATCATCGGAGCGACGGAGAGGCGAACGCCTTTTGACAAGTCGTATATTTTTGTTTTTTCAGGCACTTGAAAGTCCTTCAACTTCGTCTTTTCCGCTCATTTTACAACAAATCCGCCAGTTTCGACGTTGGACTTAGCACATTACGCCAATCGAACAAGCCACATGGGAACGATCTCGCGCGCAAGAGCAAGGAGGCAGCGCCAGTTATCAAGGCGCGCATGCGAGTGACGCGAGAAGGCGCTTCCTATCATGAGACAAAGACATTTGACAGACGTCCCGCCGCAACCGCATGGATAAAGAAACGAGAGCGCGAACTCGCAAAGTTGGGCGTAATTACCCGGTTCAGCGCCCCCTACTTCCCAGAACGTCGATACGGTTTTGATCTGATTGTATTTTCCTTATTGGCCCTTTGGTTTCACGAAGCCTGTCGGCAAGGCTGCGTTCCTGCGATTACAAGAAGCGGCTTGCAAAATTTTCTCATGATTTATATTGTGTTACTGTATAACGTAACAAGGTCGAAATCATGACAGCAAAAGATATGCGTCTGCCCGTCACCGTATTGTCGGGCTTTCTCGGCGCTGGAAAGACCACTGTGTTGAACGATGTTCTCAACAATCGTTCAGGTCGGCGTGTCGCGGTCATCGTCAACGACATGTCCGAGGTAAACATCGACGCCGATCTCGTGCGTCAAGGTGGCGCCGATCTGAGCCACACTAAGGAAAAGCTGGTCGAAATGACCAATGGCTGCATCTGTTGCACCCTGCGCGACGATCTGCTGTTGGAGGTGCGGCGCCTCGCCGATGAGAGACGCTTCGATTACCTTCTAATCGAGAGCACCGGCGTATCGGAACCTCTTCCCGTCGCGGCCACCTTCGATTTCCGCGATGAATCCGGTGAAAGCCTGTCTGACGTCGCCCGACTCGACACGATGGTCACCGTGGTCGACACCGTGAACCTGCTCAAGGATTACGCCAGTCACGATTTCATCCGGGATCGGGGGGAAAGCATGGGCGAGGAGGACGAGCGAACGCTGGTGGACCTTCTTGTGGATCAAATCGAGTTCGCCGATGTGGTTATCTTGAACAAAGTCAGCGATGCAGGGGCCGAGAGGCTGGACGCGGCGCGAAAAATCATTACGTCGCTGAATCCCGACGCGCAACTCATCGAGACCGATTACGGTCAGGTGCGGCAGGACCAGATCTTTGACACCGGGCTGTTCGATTTCCACAAGGCGCATCTGCATCCGATGTGGGCGAAAGAGCTCTACGGCTTCGCCGATCATGTGCCTGAGACCGAAGAATACGGCGTGTCCTCCTTCGTCTACCGGGCGCGTCGTCCATTCCATCCGCAGAAAATTCATAATGTGCTGAACGGCCAACTGCCCGGCGTAATCCGCGCCAAGGGCCACTTCTGGGTCGCCACCCGCCCAGATTGGCTGGCCGAATTCTCGCTCGCCGGCGCATTGAGCAGCATCAAACCGATGGGCCTATGGTGGGCGACCGTCCCCAAAGAGCGCTGGCCGGACCATCCACAGGCGGTCAACTACCTGAACAGGAACTGGCGGGAGCCTTTCGGCGATCGCCGGCAGGAACTGGTGTTCATCGGAGCGGGCATGGACAAAGCCGCCATCACCGCCGCTCTGGATGCGGCGCTCATCGGAAACGAAGTTGAATTCACGCCGCATCAATGGGCGGATTTGCCCGACCCTTTCCCCGGCTGGCGGCGCGCGTCCTGACGCTGCGATTGCGTAACGTTGACGACGTCAAAAAACTGAAACAAGCCAGAGGCTTACGACCTCTGGCGCCACACTCATGTCGTTTCCCTTTTCATGCGACCAAAAGCGAAACGTATCTTTTTCTCGTAATAAACGCCGCAAAACACGTGAATTCGACAGGGCAGGGCAAGCGCTGGCGATCACCGCTTTCTAGCGCAGGCCGAACGCGACGCGAAAGCCACAAGACGTTTGAACTTCGGACAATCCATATGCGTCTCCGCCGGACAATCCGCCACATGTCGGAGCGCATCACGCAACCGTCTCAACCCGCGGATCTGTTCGTCAAGAGCATCGGCGCGTAAACGCAACCCTGCACGCGGCAATTTTGGCGCTCCATCCTTGGTGAATACGCCCTTGATGTCATCAAGCGAAAAACCCGCCATTTTTCCCAATGAGATCAACGCAAGCTGCGTCACCACAGACGTGTCGAACTGTCGTCTCAATCCATGGCGTCCAACCGACTGGATCAGTCCGATTTCCTCGTAATAACGCAACGTCGAGGGCGGAACGCCGCTTTGTTTTGACAAAACTCCGATATCCAGAAGTTTCATGATTGACCTCAAGTTTACTTGAAGTGGCAGGATAGTCTCCGACCATTATCAAAGACAAGAGAAATTATAATGAACGACACCCCCCAGCCCCAAACTCTCATTCCAGCATTACTCGTCCTCGCCGCCGCCACGCTGATCTCTTCAATGGGAATCAGTATCGCCTCAGTCCTGCTTCCCACCCTGACGCGTAGTTTTTCAACGACAGTCTCAGACGTTCAGTGGGTCGTGCTGGCCTATCTCATGTCCGTTACGGTCACGATCGTGACAGCCGGACGACTCGGCGACCTCTTTGGCCATCGCCGGGTCCTTCTTTCCGGTTTTGTTCTTTTCATCGCCGCCTCTATTCTCAGCGCGGCGGCTCCAACGCTAAGCGCGTTGATCGTCGGACGCGCCTTGCAGGGCTTTGGCGGGGCCATCCTGATCGCCCTTCCTATGTCGATCGCCCGCGACCTCGTTCCAACCGAAAAGCTTGGCTCTGCGATGGGATTGCTCGGGACGACCTCTGCGGCGGGGACGGCGCTCGGCCCTTCGCTTGGCGGCCTGCTGCTGGCATGGGCGGATTGGCGAATGGCGTTCTGGCTACTCGCCGCTTTCGCCAGTCTCGCGTTGGTTTTGTCTATCACCGCCATCACGCGCGACTCCGAACGGGCAGCCACGTCGCTCAAAGAGCTGGATCTTCCAGGAACCCTTGTTCTGGTGATTGCGTTGGCGGCCTACGCGCTCGCCACAAGCGGCGGCGCCTCCGGCATCCCCGTATCGTCTGGCGTTCTGATCTTCACGGCTCTAATTGCAGCCGCTCTTTTCGTGATCGTTGAAACCCGCGTGACCGCGCCGCTAGCGCCCATGGCCTTGCTGCGGACGCGAACGACAGGCGCCGGGTTCGTCATGAACTGGGCGATCGGCGCAGTCATGATGTCCACGCTGGTTATCGGCCCGTTTTTTCTAGCGTTTTCGCTGAAATTGAACGAAGCGCTAATCGGTTTGGTCATGGCGGTGGGGCCAATCGTCGCCGCGCTTTCCGGCGTTCCCGCGGGTCGGCTGACGGACCGCCTCGGCGCACGGCGTGTCATGATTATTGGCCTGGCGCAGACGGCGCTCGGATTGCTCTGCTTGGCCTTCTTGCCACGATATTTCGGCGTAGGCGGCTATTTGACTGCTCTGATAGCGCTGACCCCGGCCTTTCAGCTGTTTCTCGCCGCCAACAACACGGCGGTGCTGACTGACGCTCCGAAACAACAACGCGGCAATATCTCCGGCTTGCTCGGCCTCTCGCGCAATCTGGGCCTAATGACCGGAGCTTCCGCCATGTCCACCGTATTCGTCGCCATTTTGGGCACAGGCGAAGCCTCGCAGGCGCCTTCGGCGGATATCGCTTACGCCTTCTCAATGACTTTCGTCATCGCCGCGATTTTAACCTTGTTCACTTTGGGAGTGGCGCTCTACAGCCATGTCGCCTCCCCCTGCAAGGAAACCAATCCAACATAGTGACAAAGCCGCCCACTTCAAAAAATCGCGGGGAAAATGGAGCGTCGAGAACAAGAAGACAACCAAACTTTGTTTAAGGCGCTCTCGTCGTCAACGTCATCTCCCCAGATTGCCCCCATGACAACACTGTAATTTCTGTTAGATTAGCCTCTTATGCTGGGAGGCTAATTTGACGACGAACTCGATACAGCCGCTAGCTCGAAATAGAGCAGGCGCTGGCGTTCTCATGATGTGCGCGGGCGTCGCCTGCCTTAGCGTGAATGACGCTCTCGCCAAGACCCTGACGCAGACATACTCCCCTCTTCAAATCCTTTTCATGCGCAACGTCATCGCATTACCCTTCGCGCTGCTTATCGCTGCGAAAATTGGCGGCGTTGAAGCTTTGAAATCTTGGCGACCATCCGCGCATTTTTTACGGGGCGTCCTCTGGATTGGCGCAACTATACTCTTTTTCACCAGCATTATGCATTTGGGACTTGCGCAAGCCACTGCTCTGATTTTCGTCGCTCCGCTGTTTATTACCGCGATTTCGGCCCTGT
Organism: Stappiaceae bacterium; assembly: GCA_048265185.1. Classification (GTDB taxonomy): domain Bacteria; phylum Pseudomonadota; class Alphaproteobacteria; order Rhizobiales; family Stappiaceae; genus JBLXBZ01. Next base: position 745,251 of record JBLXBZ010000001.1, read on the forward strand.
TCTTGAAAGAGCATGTCGGTTGGCGGCGCTGGATGGCGGTGATTTTCGGCTTTTTCGGGGTTCTGATCATCGTCCGCCCGAGCGCGACGTCTTTTGAAGCCGCTTCGCTGCTACCTGTCGCAACGGCTTTTATCTACGCCCTGCTCATGATCAGCGCCCGATGGGTGGATCAGCGTGAGAGCGTCTGGACGCTGCTTCTTTACCTCACCGGAACCAGCGCTCTGCTGAGCGCATTCATCGTCCCCTTTTTCTGGACCTCGATCAGAACGGAAGATCTTTGGCTGTTCTTCGCGATCGCCATATTCGGCACCGCGGGCATGACGATGATGACACAAGCGTTCCGTCTGGCCCCGGCCGTGGTCATCGCCCCGCTGGATTACACCGCGCTTCTTTGGGCGACGACTTTAGGATGGGTTTTCTGGAACGAGATTCCCGACACGTTAACCTTTGTCGGCTCCGCCGTCATTATTTGCAGCGGCATGTTCATAATTCTTCGGGAGCATTCAGCGAATTTTGAAAACCAGTAAACAAGAGATTTTGGCGGATGGCGCCTCTTCATCCGTAGCTTACGCGCGCTGCGCTTTCGCCCATTCGCTCGGGCTGCTTTTCTTTACGCGCAAGAACTCCCTGTTGAAATTCGATTTCGTATTAAAGCCGCTGTCAAGCATGGAGCTGGTGACGCTCCCCCCTTGCTTCATCAATCTGCAGGCGTGTTCAATCCGCCAATTGTTAATATAGCGCGATACGTTTTCTCCGCTCACGCGATTGACCGCAGACGACAACCGTTTTTCTGGCAGCGTCAGGCGGCGGGCGATCTGCCTCAGGGTCAAACTCGCGTCGAGATATATGTTCTCCTCTTCCAATAATGCGTCAAGCCGCTTGATGATTGCACCGTCTTCCGTCAACTCCTTCTCATTCGCGCTATTCTGGGAGGCGGGCGTTTGCTCCGCAACAGGCTCCGCCTCTCCCGCCGTCTCACGCAAGCTCCCCAAAAAGCCGATAAAAAACAACATAAGGGTGGCGAAAAGGCTGATGATAGCCCCAGCCCAACCTTGATTTCCCGTGAAATAAGCGATCCCAATGACCACGTCGCTCAAAGCCGAGAAGATCAGAAGCCAGCCGAGACAGCGCCAAAGCAATTGAGGCCGGCCGCCGGATTCAAGCCGCGCAAGCGGCAAATCATGCGCCCTGCGCAAGCTCAAGAGTATCGCCGCGCCATAGCCTACGAAAATCAAAGGCACCACCACATCAAGGATTACAGGCGCGAAAAGGCGGCAAAAACCGGCAAAAACAGGCGCGGCGACATGAGGCGCCCACTGCGTAAATCTGACCGAGCCGAACATGCCCCCACGATAGGTAATCCACGCCAATGGCGGAACCGCCGACGCCGTGATCGGCAATATGGGCTGAAGAGTTTCAACGCCGTAACCGGCGACCAACGCCACCGCCAAGGACTGCAGCGCGCATGCCGCAAGCAACGTCGCCATAAGCGGCTTTTCACCCGCAAGAACGCTGCGCAACGACAAATAGCCAAGAATCAACGCAGCGCAAGCCGGCACGGGAATCATCAGCATAACGAGAGTTTCACCTTCGCCTGAGGTCCAATATCCGGATCAAGACGACCAAAATCCTACTTATAGGACGCCTGAAAGGCGGATTTCTTCATATTACGACACCGAAGTCAATAAATGGAGAATATCATGCACCGCCTTGCGACCTTTATCTTTTTAGCCGCACTCTCACTCCCCTTAGCCCACCCTTCATATGCCCAGACCATGCCCGGATACGACCGCTTCGATATGGTGACGGCCCACCGCGCACGCCCCGTTGCAGGCTCCATCTGGTACCCCGCCGGCTCAAACAGCTATTCCATGCCCATAGGCGGCGGCCTGCTGTTTGAGCCAACCATGGCGCTCATGGCGCCCGCCATGGAAAAAGGAGCGCACCCTCTTATTCTTTTGTCTCATGGATCTGGCGGCAATTCCGACACGCTGGGCTGGCTGACTTCCGGCCTTGTCGCTCAAGGCGCGATCGTGGTGGCTGTGGATCATCCTGGTTCAACGACCGGAGACAGCTCGCCTCGACGATCCCAAGACCTGCGCATGAGGGCGAAAGATATTAGCGCGGCTCTGGACATGGTTCTCTCTGACGCGATCCTCTCCCCGTTTATAGATCAGGATCAGATCAGCGCCGTGGGCTTCTCCCTTGGCGGCTCAACCGTTCTTGGGATTGCCGGCCTTCGCTTTGACGGCAAGCTTCAAGACGCCCATTGCACGAATGAGCCAAACGCAGCCGACTGTTGGTTTTACGTTCGCGCCCAAACAAAATTTGCGGAGCAACCGGGTTTTTCGGCCAACGCCAAAGACGCTCGCGTCACACGCGTGGTGGCGATTGACCCCGGCTTCGCCGGCTCGGTCACGCAGGAGAGCCTGTCCCAGACGGAAACTCCAGTGCATTTCATCAATCTGGGACGTACAAACAGAACCCCAGCGGCGGATGTAGGACCAACCGGCCATGACCTCGTGGCGCGTCTTCCAGAGGCGAGCTACAGCGTCATCGCGCCCGCCAATCACTTCACCTTCCTCGCTCCATGCAAATCCGGAGCCGAGGAAACCTTAAAGCAATTGAACGACGATCCTATCTGCACCGACCCGGAAGGCGTCGCACGTCGGCAAACCCACCAACGGCTGATCGCAGACATCGCCGCCGCGTTAAAACTCTGATCATCGAAGCGCCGGCGCCAAACGCTTTCGCGCCGGCTCTCTCACAACGACGACAAAACGCTGAACGCTCAACGGCTCGCTTTCACTCCGGGCCCAGCCGCGCAGGTTTGCCATCCCAAGTCATTCAAGGTGACGATCCGATTTCCACGCAAGTCACTAGCGCACACAAGATACCCCCGCTCCTCAAGATGCGTCAAAAGCCAGCGCGCTCGCCCCCTTGAGCGCGTGCCATAGGCTTTGGCGATCTCGTCATCCTCCGGACAGGGCGCCCCCGCCACCGCCGCTTTGGCGATCAAAAGATAAACACCGCGCATATCCTCCGGCAAAGTCTCGGCGACGGATTGAGCCTTCGCCCACTCCTCTTCATCCACATCCTGCGTGTCCACCCCGGCGCGCGCGACGGAAAGCAATTCGCGAAACGCCTGAAGCGAAGGCGCTCCGCCGGAAACCTGCGCGATCCGGCACCTCACCTGAAAATCTTGATAGAGCGTCGCCACCGGCTGAAACGCGGCGTCCGCCTCCGCCATCAACGCGCTCATGATCTCCTCCAAAACCCGCGCGCGCTCCCCTTCGTCAACGCTCGCCGCCGCCGTCTCTCTGACGGGGTGCTGAATACGCTGGGAAAGATTGGACAGCACATCCGCCGTTGAAGACGCCTTAGGCGCGGAGCGCACACTCATGGCTTCTCTTTCGCCCTCGCGCGCAGGCTGGAACAACAGCTCATGAACGTCGCCAGCAGGCTGGTCTGGCAAGGGGGTCAATTTGGCTCCCCCGCCCCGACCAACCGTCTCCACCTCGCCAATCTTTAACGCCATGGGCTTGCGGTAAAGAGAGGGGCCAAGAGCGATAAAATGCCCACGATCAAGATTGCGGAACATTTCCGCCTGGCGCTTTTCCATACCCAACAAATCCGCTGCGCGTGACATGTCGATGTCAAGAAAGGTTCGGCCCATGAAGAAATTCGAAGCTTCGGCCGCTACGTTCTTGGCCAATTTGGCCAAGCGCTGCGTGGCGATAACTCCGGCCAAACCACGCTTGCGCCCCCGGCACATGAGATTTGTCATAGCGCCCAGGGAAGCGCGGCGAGCATCTTCTCCCACATCGCCGGAAGCGGAAGGCGCGAACAACTGCGCCTCGTCAACCACCACCAGCATCGGATACCAGTGCTCGCGCTCGGCGTCGAACAAAGCGTTCAGAAAAATGGCCGCGGCTTTCATTTGTCGATCGACTTCGAGATCCTCCAAATTGAGAATCACCGATATTCGGTGTTCGCGCACCCGCGCGGCGATCAACGCGAGGTCCTTCTCACTGCCCGCCGCGTTGACGACCACATGATCAAACCGATCCGCAAGGGTCACGAAATCCCCCTCAGGATCAATAATCGCCTGCTGCACCCACTTGGCGCTTTGCTCCAAAAGACGGCGCAACAGATGCGACTTCCCGGACCCCGAGTTCCCCTGAACGAGAAGGCGCGTTGCAATAAGTTCTTCCAGATCAAGCTCCGCCGTCAGTCCGGACGCAAGCTCTCCCATATTGATTTTCACAGTCATGGGCAGGTCATATCACCAGAGGTAATTTTGGAACAGGAAAACATATTCAACTTGTGGGAAAACTCCCGCCATCCCACCATGACGCCACTTTCAGGGCAAGACGTCTCCATCTGAACCTGAACGCAATTTCATCATAGAGCATTATTATTGATGCTTGAAATATCAATATAGACATTATAAGCAGCTATTATAACATATTAGACGAGATACCCATGATCACATCCGCGCAAATGCGCGCCGCAAGGGCGCTGCTGGGAATAGACCAAAAAACGCTTTCCGAGCTTTCAGGCGTTTCCGTTCCAACGATCCAGCGCATGGAGGCCAGCAAAGGCAATGTACGCGGCGTCGTCGACAGCCTGACTAAAGTCATTGAGGCTCTTGATTTGGCGGGGGTGGACCTCATCGCCGAAAACGCCGATAGCCCCAAGGGCGGCCGCGGCGTGCGATTAAAATCACCTGAGACGAAAACCAGAAACTAGCTTCTCACTATTAGCGACGGCGACCGCCGACACTTGCCGACGATCCCGCCGCCTTGCCAAATTAAGGCGCGGAAAATGACCACAAGCTCACAGAAAACCAGTTTCATTGATCTCTTCACTCCTAAACTGATCACCGTTCTACGCGAAGGTTATGGCGCCCCCCAGCTCCGTTCCGACGCGCTCGCCGGGCTAACGGTTGCGATTGTGGCGCTTCCCCTATCCATGGCCATCGCCATCGCCTCTGGCGCAACGCCCGCTCAAGGACTTTACACAGCCGTCATCGGCGGTTTTCTAGTGTCCGCTCTAGGCGGCTCGCGTTTTCAGATCGGCGGCCCCGCCGGCGCGTTCATCGTGCTTGTTGCCAACACCGTCGCGCAATACGGAATTGAAGGGCTAATCCTCGCCACTTTCATGTCCGGAATAATGCTGACCCTAGTCGGCTTTCTTCGCCTTGGCGGCTATATCAAATTCATTCCTTTTCCCGTGACCGTCGGCTTTACCGCCGGAATCGCCGTGATTATTTTCGCTAGTCAAATCAAAGAGCTTTTAGGCTTGACCCTAGAGAATGAGCCCGGAGAGCTCATTGAGAAGCTAGCTGCTTTGTGGACGGCCGCCCCCACGGCGACCCCCGCCGCCGTAGCACTTTCAATCGCCGTCATAGCTCTGATCGTGGGCCTCAAACGTCTGCGCCCCCATTGGCCGGGAATGCTGATCGCCGTAGTCGCCGCCACCACCGCTTCGGCCTTCATGGATTTGCCAATTCAAACCATCGGCTCGAAATTCGGCGGCATCCCCTCAACTCTGCCCTTGCCGCAGTTGCCGTCCCTCTCTCCCGATCTCATGCTTGAATTACTGCCAACCGCCATCTCCTTCACCTTGCTTGGCGCGATTGAATCCCTTCTTTCCGCCGTTGTGGCGGACGGAATGACCGGACGCCGCCACCGTTCAAATTGCGAGCTTGTGGCGCAAGGAGCCGCCAATATCGGCTCCGCCCTGTTCGGCGGGTTCTGCGTCACCGGCACCATCGCCCGCACGGCGACCAATGTGCGCGCCGGCGCTCACGGCCCCGTCGCTGGCATGTTGCATTCCGCCTTTATCTTGCTGTTCATTCTGGCGCTGGCGCCTCTGGCCTCCTACATCCCCTTAGCGGCTCTGGCGGGCGTCTTGGCGGTAGTCGCCTGGAACATGATTGAAAAGCCCGCCATCGCCGTTCTGCTCCGCTCTGGCTGGGGCGACGCGGCTGTATTAAGCGCCACCTTCTTTCTCACGATTTTCCGCGACCTCACCGAAGCGATCATCGTCGGCTTCGCTCTAGGGTCCGTGATCTTCATCAACCGCATGAGCCAGACGGCTTCCGTCGAAACCGAAACGCCTTTCGTTCGCCAAGATCAAGCGGATGAAGGTTTGGTCTACGACGAGAGCGCCGCCAAGAACCCCGAAGTTGTCATATATCACATTCATGGCGCCTTCTTCTTTGGCGCGGCGGCCTCGATTGGGTCGGTTCTCGATCAAATTCACGACACCCATAAAGCGCTGATCATTGACTTTTCAGCGGCGCCCTTTCTAGACTCCACCGGCGCAAACGTCATGGAAGGCCTCGCCCACAAGACGGCCCGGCGCGGCGTTCGCCTCTATATCTGCGGCGCCAATAAAGAGATTAAAAACGTGCTTCACACCCACGACGTAACAACCGAAAACGTCTTCTATATAGGTTCTGTTGAGGACGCTCTCGTCCAGGAACGGGATAAAGCCCAATGAGCGTCAGATAATATCAATAACCATCATGGCCGGTTCTACGAAAATAGGCGCTCGGTTCAATCGGCGCGCCTGTCGTGTTAGGCGCAAAGGGGGCTTGAAAAGTCGGCAATTCATTAAAGCAAAACAGTCAGGATCAAATTGATGCGTGTAGAGAGCAAATCGGAAAAAATCGCCGACGGCGCCGTGCATGTCATTGGCGTGGCGCTTGGCTTATTGGCGACGGCCTTTCTCATAAGCATGTTGTGGCCCGGCAAAGACGTCATCCGCCAAGCAAGCGTCATGATCTACGCTTTTTGCCTCATGGCCATGCTCACTTGCTCTGGTCTTTATAACATTTTCGCCAAGGACAACAAAAGCGGCGTCCTGCGCCGGCTTGACCACTCGGCGATTTTCATGTTGATCGCCGGCACATACACCCCGTTAGGTCTTATTGTGATCGGCGGCTGGGTTGGCGTAACGCTCATATGCGTGATCTGGGCGGGCGCTTTGGCTGGAATTGCCATCAAACTTCTGCATCTCACCCAATTTGAACGCTTCACGCTGCCAATTTATCTGGGCCTTGGATGGGCTGGGATCATCGCGATCCAGCCAATATACTCAAACCTCACGACTCCAGGGCTTCTTCTTCTCGCCGCAGGCGGGGGCCTTTACAGCTTTGGCACCATCTTCTATTCGGCCCAAAACCTACCATTTCATAACGCTATATGGCATTGCTTCGTACTCGCCGCCGCCGCCTGCCACTATGCTTTGATCATGCATGACGTGGTTTTGCCAGCCGCGTCATGAAACGACACGGCTGGCTAAATCGAATTTGAACCCACCTATCATGGAAAGCTCTTAACTTGGAGCGCCAACAACCACGACTTTCGTGTTCATTGGAACGCGGGCGTAAAGATCGATAACGTCCTGCTGCCACATGCGAATGCAGCCGCTGGAGACGCTTTTTCCGATGCTGTTCGGCCGGTTCGTACCGTGAATGCGATAGAGCGTATCCACGCGCCCCTGCCAAAGATAAAGAGCGCGCGCGCCAAGAGGGTTGCGCAAGCCGCCTTCCATGCCGTCGACCCAATAACGCTCAAGCGACGGCTTGCGCGCAATCATTTCCCGTGGAGGGCGCCAAATTGGCCACTCCCGCTTCATGCGAATGATCGCGTCTCCAGACCAAGCGAAACCGGCCCGACCAACGCCGATTCCATAACGCAGCGCCTTGCCGCCCGGCAGCACCCAATACAGAAACTTAGCATAGGGGTCGACCACGATTGTTCCAGCGCGCTCGCTTGTGTCGTAATCGACAACCTGACGCCAGAATTTACGGTCAAACGCGGTGTAATTGATCGCAGGCAACTTAAAGCCGTCATCTTCCATCGGACCATAGGCCGCCGCATAGTCGAATGTTTCATCTGGCAAGGCCGGTTGCCCGGGCAAACCAACGGTCGTTTGACAGGCGGCCAGAGCAAGCGGCGCGCCAATGACGAAAGCGCGCCTGGACAATCTGATGCCGCTTCCAGCGGCGAGGCCGGCCGCCGGCTCCCTCAGCCCAAGCCCAGCGCCGGTTGAACCGGCTTTATCATTAAGCGCCATTCGCAATCTCCCGCCATCTCACCAAACCCAGGCCAAAGCTTCGACCAACGTTATCTATAGTTGGATAAGCTTGTGACGAGCTGACGCAAAAATTGCAAGTCACATAACGATGATCAGCGGCAAACTTCGCAGGATCTCAAGTGAAGTGACGCATCGGCAACATGCTCAGCTCAGGCTTACAGCAATTCAGCGGCGGTGATCAGCTCTTTCGTATAGTCTTGGCAAGGACGTTCAAAAATCTCGCTGGTTTTTCCCGTTTCAATCACCCTCCCGTTTTTCATGACCATAACCGTGTCCGCTAAAGCCCGAACAACCGACAGGTCATGGCTGATGAACAAATAAGTCAACCCATGACGTTCCTGAATATCCCGCAACAACTCAATGACCTGTTTCTGCACGGTGCGGTCAAGCGCGGACGTCGGCTCATCGAGAACCACCAGCTTGGGTTGAAGCGCCATCGTCCGGGCGATAGCTATACGTTGACGTTGGCCTCCTGAAAACTCATGGGCATATCGGTTGCGCATAATGGGATCGAGGGCGACCTCCTCCAAGGCCTGACAGGCGCGCTTGTCACGTTCGGCCCGCGTCAGCTGCGGCTCATGCACCAAAAGACCTTCCGTGATCACCTGCCCAACGCTCATGCGCGGACTGAGAGAACCGAATGGATCTTGAAACACCATCTGCATTTGCCGGCGAAGAGGTCGCATGCGTCTCTTATCGGCGTTGGAAATCTCTTGTTGCAGATACCGCACGCTCCCCTCATGGGGAAGAAGCTGTAATAACGCGCGCCCCAGCGTGGACTTTCCCGAGCCGCTTTCTCCAACAACGCCCAGCGTTTGACCTTCACGCAAAAGCAACGACACATTGTCAACGGCCTTCAAAACGTGCGGAGCCTTCAGGAAAGACGTTGGCGTCTTGAAGCTCACGCTGACGCCTTCAGCCTCAAGCACGACAGGGCGGGATTCGCCCACCTGCGGCTTTTCCCCTTCCGGCGCGGCTTCAAGCAGCATTTTCGTATAGGCTTCGCGCGGCTGGGTGAAAATTTGCTCCGTCCGGCCTTCTTCCACCACCTGCCCGCGCTCCATGACATAGACGCGGTCGGCGATCTTACGCACGACCCCAAGGTCATGCGTGATGAAAACAACAGCCATCCCAAGACGTCGCTGCAACTCCGCGAGCAATTCAAGCACCTGCGCCTGCGTCGTCACATCCAGAGCCGTTGTCGGCTCGTCAGCGATCAGGATGTCAGGATCATTGGCCAGCGCCATGGCGATCATCACCCGCTGACGCTGCCCTCCGGACATTTCATAAGGATAGGCGTTCACCTTACGCTCAGGTTCGGGAACCTTAACGAGACGCAACAACTCCACAGCGCGCGCTTTAGCCGCTTTCCACGACAACCCGCCGTGCTGAACCAACGGCTCGCAAATTTGCCGTCCAATCGTATACAAAGGATCGAGCGAGGTCATGGGTTCTTGAAAGATCATCGTCATTTTCGCGCCGCGTATCCTGTTCAAGCGGGATAAGGGCAACGGCAACAGATCTTCGCCGCGATAATAAACCTTGCCGCGCGCGCGCCCATTCGCCGACAAAAGCCCCATGGCGGCCATCATGGTCTGGCTTTTCCCCGAACCACTCTCTCCCACAATCGCGATTGTCTCGCCGGAGAAGACCTTGACGTCCACTCCGCGAACCGCGTTTACCGGCCCGTCGTTGGTTTCAAAGTCCACATGGAGATCTTTGACGTCCAGAATGACGTCTGACGCTTCGATTTTAGCATCGTTTTTCATTTAGCGATCCTTGGGGTCGAGGGCGTCACGCAACCCATCGCCGATAAAATTCAATGCAAACAGGGTTGCAGTGAGAAAAAACGCGGGGAAAATCAGCATGCTCGGGCTTCCGCCAATGTCTCGAGCGCCTTCAGAAATCAACACTCCCCAGCTGGTCATAGGCTCTTGCACGCCAAGTCCCAGAAACGACAGGAAGCTTTCAAGCAAGATTACTTTCGGCGCCAGCAACGTCATATAAATCACCACAGGCCCCGCCAGATTAGGAATGATATGCCGCCGTATAATAGCCCCGTCGCCAACGCCCAGCGCTTCAGCCGCCTGAACGAACTCCTGTCGTTTCAACATCAACGTTTGCCCGCGCACGATCCGCGCCATATCGAGCCATTCGACGGCGCCCACGGCGATAAACATCAAGATGAAATTACGACCAAAGAAAACCACGAGCAAAATCACGAAGAAAATGAACGGAAGCGAATAGAGAACGTCGACGATCCGCATCATCAAGAGATCGACGCGCCCTCCCACAAAACCGGAAATAGAGCCATAGGCGACGCCGATGGTGATCGCCACGACAGTCGCCAGAAGGCCGATCGCCAGCGAAATTCGTCCCGCCACCAAGGTTCGCGTCAACAGATCACGACCGGTGGTGTCAGTGCCGAACAAAAATACTGTTCGGCGAATTTCAGCGATAATCACCGCGCTCGTCTTGTCGGCGGAAACCGCTTCAATGCGCGCGTTGCGAAACAGATCCCCCCGCTCGACATAACGCACGATACGAGGATCTATTTCCCGGGAAGACGTGATATCCGCCCGAATTTCATCCCCTTGAATTTCAACGCCCGTCACCTTCACCCGCGCGCGTTTCAAGGCCTTCTCCATTGCAGGTTTGACGGCCTCAGCGTGTGGATACGGCTCCAGACTCGCCGGAACCTTCACATAGGCCTGATAAACCTCGTCATAAGCGTGCCCGGTGAAATAGGGTCCGGCAAGACAAACCAAGGTCATGAGCGCCAGATAAATCATCCCCGCCATCGCCGCTCTGTTGCGGCGCAAGCGCGCAAAGGCGTCCTGCAAAAGGGACCGTCCTTCAACCGGCGCGCTCTCATGCTTGCCGGTCGCACCCCTCCCATGCGCATTGCTCAAAGTCATGCCCTCACCCTCCGAGCCGAACGCGCGGATCAATCAGCGCATAAAGAAGATCGACCGCCAAGTTGAGAAGAATGATAAAAACCGCAATCACGATCACCGTTCCCATCACCAGCGTATAGTCTCGGTTGAGCGCCGCCTGAACGAAATAGCGGCCAACGCCCGGAATGCCGAAAATTGTTTCCACAACCACGGAGCCGGTCATCAAGGCGGCGGCCGCCGGCCCCGCATATGAGATCACCGGCAATATCGCCGACCGAAGTCCGTGAACGACGACCACTGTCCAGGAGTTTAACCCAAAGGCCCGCGCGGTTCGAATGTGATGAGAGCGCAACGCCTCGATCATCGCCCCGCGCGTCAAACGCGTTACGACCGCAATTTGCGGCAAGGCCAATGTGACCACCGGCAATATTTTATTGACGAAAGCGCCGTCGCCCCACCCGCCAGCCGGCAACCAGCCAAGCCACACGCCGAAAACCAGCGACAGAAGAGGCGCCACCACAAATGGCGGCACGGTTATTCCAAGCGTGGCGAGCGTGATCACGGCGTAATCCGCGTGTTTGTTTTGGCGCAGCGCCGCCGCAATTCCCAGCAGCGTTCCGCACACGAGAGCCAAAGTGAGCGCTGCGGCGCCAAGCTGGGCGGAAACCGGCAAGCCAGCGGCGAACAGCTCTCCCACGGAGAAGTCCCTATATACAAAACTGGGACCAAGGTCTCCTTGAAGCAAATTGCCTAAATAATAATAATACTGTTCCCATAAAGGCTTATCGAGATGGTAGATCTTGTTTAGATTCTCCATCACCTTGGCTTCCAATGGTCGCTCCAGATTAAACGGACCTCCCGGCACCACGCGGATAAGAAAAAAAGCCGCGGTAACAATGAAAAACAACGTTGGGATAGCGGTCAATAATCGCCGCGTCACATAAGCGAACATCCCTCTCTCCTTTGAAGAACGAGACGCGCCTCGCAAGGCGCGCCCCGTCGGTCGGTCAGGATGATTTTTTCGTCAAATAACGAGACAAATGTTTGTCCTGAATATTGTCTTCCCAACCGCTCAATTTCGGAGAAACCAGACTATGGGATGAATAATACATGATTGGAATATAAGGCGCGTCTTTCATAAAGATCGCTTCCGCCTGTTTCAAAATGCCGGCGCGTTTTTCAAGATCCGTTTCCTTTTCCGCCGCCCGCATCAGCGCGTCATACTCTGGATTATTATATTTGGCGTAGTTGAAACCTGTATTGTGTGATTCAAGCAGGAACAAAAAACTTTGCGGATCAGAATAATCGCCAATCCACCCCGCCCGCGCCACGTCGAAATCGCCATCGTCACGCAAATACGCGAAGTGACTGGCCCCGTCACGGTTGAGCATCGACGTTTTCACGCCAATATTGCTCCACATATCGGCGATGGCCACCGCCGTATTCTTGTGGTTTTCGGAGGTGTTATAAGAAATCTCCACCTCAAGCGGCTTGTCAGGTCCAAACCCGGCCTCTTCGAGCAGCTTCAAAGCCTCGTCTTCGCGATCGAGCATAGGCTCATCCATGAAAGACGCATAGGCTGGCTCGCCGTAATTGTTAATTCCAGGCGGAACAAGCGAATAAGCAGGCGCCATGGTCCCCGCCCAGATTTCATCCGCGATATAGTCGCGGTCAATCACCATGGACAAAGCTTGACGAACACGCACGTCGTCGAAAGGCTCTTTATCGGAGCGAATGGCGTAATAATAAGTTCCAAGATAGGGCGGCGTGCGCACCTGATCACCGAACTTCTCTCTCAGCTCATCCATTTGCTCAGTGGGAAGATCGGAGCAACTGTCAATTTCTCCAGCTTCATAGCGGCGCACGCAAGCGGAACGGTCCTCGAAGGGATAATAGACAACCTTATCAATTTGAACATTCTCAGCATCATGAAAATTGTCATTCCGGGTGATGACAATCTTGTCGTTCGGAGTGAACTCATCGAGCATGTAAGCGCCGTTCGTGACCATATTCCCCGGCTTGATAAAGTCCCCGCCAAATTTTTCAACGCTGTCGGAATGGACCGGCAGCCCCGTTTGATGGGTCAAAAGCTGAAGAAAATACGGCGTCGGCTGCTCTAACGTGATTTCCAACGTATGGTCATCCAGCGCCTTGACGCCGAGGGTTTCAACCCCGCCCTCACCCTTGTTTATTTTTTCGGCATTCTTGATGGGATAGAGAATATTGGCGTATTTCGCTCCGGTTTCCGGTTTCATGATCCGCTGGAACGAATAGAGGAAATCTTGCGCCGTAACAGGATCGCCATTGGACCACTTCGCATCATCACGCAATTTAAACGTATAGACCAAACCGTCATCGGATTGCGTCCAGCTGGCGGCGACCCCGGGCGTAACCTTGGCTTTGGCGTCATAAACCAGAAGCCCTTCATAAAGATCGGCCAGAATATGGCCTTCAGCGACGGTGGAGGTTTTATGCTGATCCAACGTTTCCGGGTCGCCGTCATTGCCGCGGTTGTAAACCACCTCCGCCGAAGCGGACAGCATCGCCCCTCCCAAAAGCGCAATCGTCAGCGCGCCAAGTTTAAGCTTTTTAAGTCCATTCGCCATATCCATCCGCTCCCTTGTTATTTTAATCACTACGCTTTTGAGCGTTCTTTCAGCCCAACGCTTCTGCTCGACAAGCTTGCCGCACCGGCGATCCAAAACAATTTCACTGCATGAATTTTTTTTCAACTCTATCAAACAATAAAAGGCTCTCACACAAAATGGCGCCTAATTTTGGTGGTGAATTGGAAACAAGCATCTTTAAAATTGCAACACACTTTGACGCGGCGTGTATTGATCGCCTATAAACTCGCCCAACGCGCTTGAGCCTTCGCAGACTTTAGCTCGTCGCCGCTCGCATATTTAGACGGCGATCTTCCGAAACCTCCGTTTCAGCAACCAAGACCCATAGCAGATAGGCGGCGTCCCTTGCGTCAAGGCAACCTTAAAGAAAATACGGCCGAAAGAATCGCCTTGTCGATTCTTCGCGGTGAATACCCCCCTGGCTCCACCTTGCCCACTGAAACGCAAATGCAAGCGACGATGGACGTAAGCCGCACTTGCCTGCGCGAAGCGTTGCAAATACTCGCCGGCAAGGGACTGATCACCTCCAGACCGAAGCTCGGCACCATTGTCCGCCCATCGATGGACTGGAATTATCTGGATGCGAAAATGCTCTCCTGGCGTCAAAAAGCCATGCCCAGACAGGTCTTCCTTGAAGAACTCATGCGTATTCGCACCATCATCGAACCGGAAGCCGTAGCTCTAGCCGCAGTGAACGCCTCTACAGAGCAATTAGAGAATATTCGCAAGGCCCACGGCGTTATGGTCGCCAAAAACGGCGTTCGCTCTCCAGAGACCCTGGAAGCAGACGTTTTGTTTCATCGCTTAATTCTATCCGCCAGCGGCAACGCGCTTTTGTCTGGCCTTGGCGCCTGCATTGAAGAATCTCTTCGCTCGTCAATCTACGCCACCGCCGAAGTCAATGGCGAGGAAAGCAAAATCGCTCTGGATCAACATTGGTTCGTTCTTGACGCCATGATCCGGCGCGCCCCTGACGAGGCCCGGGAGGCCATGACCGTGCTACTTTCCATGACCCAGAACCTCTTGCAGGAACTGAACGCGATCACATGAAGCGATTATCTCGCCGGCGGCGGAAGCTGACGTGACTGGTGAAAGCTAACACGAATGTGATAGAGGAACGCGACAAAGGGCGCGCCGCCCGCGCGCCGACCAATTCAAACGTCTGTGATCAAATCAATATGGCTCCACCGCTTTTGCTCTTGCGCGACATCGCGCTCACTTTTGGCTCCACCCCGCTCTTAACCGGAGCCGACCTTCAGATCATGGAAGGCGACCGCATTTGCCTCGTTGGGCGAAACGGCTCTGGCAAATCCACTTTGCTGAAGATCGCCGCCAATATGATCGAGCCGGATAGCGGCGAATATTTCATTCAACCGGGACAAACCTTGCGTTATCTGTCGCAAGAGCCGGATCTGAGCAACTTCTCCAGCGTTCTCGATTACGCTCAAGACGGCCTAGCGCCCGGCGACGACGCTTATCGTGTTCAATATCTGCTTGAAATTCTAGGGTTGAGCGGAGAGGAAATCCCCACCAACCTATCCGGCGGCGAAGCCAAACGCGCCGCCCTCGCGCGCGCGCTGGCGCCCGAGCCCGACATTTTGCTTCTAGACGAGCCGACCAACCATCTTGACCTGCCGGCGATCGAATGGCTGGAGGGCGAACTCGCCTCAATGAAATCCGCTCTGGTTATCATAAGTCATGACCGACGCTTTCTGGAAAACACTTCCCGCGCAACCGTCTGGATCGACCGAGGCGTATCCCGGCGTCAGGAGCGAGGTTTCGAGCACTTTGAAGAATGGCGCGACAAAATATTTGAAGAAGAAGAGCGTGACCAACAACGCCTTGCGTTAAAAATTCGCCAAGAAGAGCACTGGATGCGCTATGGGGTCACGGCCCGGCGCAAACGTAATATGCGCCGAGTGCGCGAACTGGCGGATTTGCGCGAAAAACAACGAGAGCACCGCGGCCCCCAAGGCTCCGCCAAGCTCACCGTTAGCGAAGGCGAGACATCCGGCAAAATGGTGATAGAGGCGAAGGGCGTAAGCAAGTCCTTCGGAGGCGTGCCAATCGTGCGCTCGTTCTCCACACGCATTCAGCGCGGCGACCGGATCGGCCTGATTGGTCCCAATGGCGCAGGTAAAACAACGCTATTAAAAATGCTGACCGGAGAGCTGGAGCCTGACGAAGGCTCGGTTCGACTAGGCGCCAATCTGGAAATGGTCACTCTTGATCAGAAACGCGAAAAGCTAAACCCAACCGACACGCTGTCGAGCGTTCTGACCGGCGGACGCGGCGACACGGTTGTTCTGGGCGATGAAACCAAACATGTGATGTCCTACATGAAGGACTTTCTGTTCGCGCCCGAACAGGCGCGCACTCCGGTGGGCGTTTTATCGGGCGGAGAACGCGGCCGTTTAATGCTGGCGCGCGCCCTCGCCATGTCCTCCAATCTTCTCGTGCTCGACGAACCGACCAACGACCTCGATCTGGAGACGCTGGATCTTCTGCAGGAGCTTCTAAGCGACTTCGCCGGAACCGTTCTACTTGTCAGCCATGACCGTGACTTTCTCGACAGGGTCGCGACCTCGGTCATTGTTTCCGAAGAGGGCGGACTATGGCGTCAATACGCCGGTGGATATTCCGACATGCTCGCCCAAAAAGGCGAAAGCGTGCGCGCCAGAGCATCAAACAAGCAAAAGCAAAAGAAACCCGCGAAAGACAAACAAAAATCGGCGGCCTCCAACACCAAACCCAAGCTCAGCTTCACCCAGCAACACCTGCTGAAGTCCCTGCCGGGAACCATCGAAAAGCTGCAAAAAACCATAGCTGAAATCCAGAGCGAACTGGATGACACATCCCTTTATACGCGCGCGCCTGAAAAATTCGCGGCGCTGATGAGCGATATATCCAAGCTGCAGTCCGAGCTAGAAACGGCGGAAGAGCAATGGCTGGAGCTAGAAATTCTGCAGGAAGAGTTGTCAAATTCCTGATAAATACTGATACTAACATCAACAACAACTAAAAGGCGCCCCAACGTAAATTAATATCTTTAAGTGGAGAACGGTCATAGACGCTGAGAAATCTTTCCCAAACCCGCCCTCTTCATCCGCTTCGCCGAAAATAGAAGCCGGGAGTTTAGCGCTTACTTTGGGCTGCATCGGCGTCGTTTTTGGAGATATCGGCACCAGTCCGCTTTATGCGTTTCGCGCGGCGCTCACACCGGTAATCAGCTCAGGAGTTGCGGTGGAGGCCGCGGTTCTGGGAATTTTATCTCTCATCATCTGGGCGCTCATTCTCGTCGTCACCGTTAAATATATTTTCCTCATTCTCAGAGCGGACAATCAAGGCGAAGGCGGTCCGCTGTCGCTCATGGTGCTTGCCCGGCGCGCAAGTCGCGGCCATTTATCGGCGTTGGTTTTTGGTCTGGGCATTATCGGAACGGCGCTTTTATTTGGCGACGCGATCATTACGCCAGCTATTTCCGTATTATCGGCGATGGAGGGAATCGAGCATTATAACCCGGATCTCGCCGCCCTGACTTTGCCCGCCAGCTTCGTCATCATTTCC
The DNA here is from genome assembly GCA_048265185.1 of Stappiaceae bacterium. Lineage (GTDB taxonomy): Bacteria > Pseudomonadota > Alphaproteobacteria > Rhizobiales > Stappiaceae > JBLXBZ01. Next base: position 762,454 of record JBLXBZ010000001.1, read on the forward strand.
GCCTTATTCTTTTTTCAACGGTATGGAACCAAACGTGTTTCGGCTTTCTTCGGCCCCATTATGCTCGCGTGGTTTCTACTTCTGGCCTTCGGCGGGATAACGCATGTCATCGCTCATCCAGCGGTTTTCATGGCCATAGATCCCCGCCATGGCGTCGAGTTTCTGACCCACAATGGCGTCATAGGCCTGATTTCCATCGGGGCTGTTTTTCTAGCGGTGACCGGCGCTGAAGCTCTTTATGCGGATCTGGGCCATTTTGGCCGACGTCCAATACAACGCGCCTGGATCGTCCTTATTCTACCCGCCCTCACCCTGAATTATCTGGGCCAGGGAGCTTTGGTTTTGACGGACCATAAGTCGATCTCAAATCCATTCTTTGGCCTGTATTCAGATTTTCTATTGTTACCCTGCCTTATCCTCGCCACGCTTGCCACGATTATCGCTAGCCAGGCAGTCATCACCGGCGCCTATTCTTTAAGCCGACAAGCTGTGCAATTAGGTCTTTTGCCACGTTTGGAAGTCCGCCATACGTCCGAAGATCACATGGGGCAAATCTACGTGCCCCGCATCAATCGTCTGCTTTTTTTCGGCGTCATTATCATGTTGGTGACATTTCAAAGCTCTCAAGCTTTGGCCTCCGCCTATGGCGTCGCCGTCACGGGAACCATGGTCGTCACGACGCTCATGGCCGTAATCGTCGCAAGGCTAATGTGGAGATGGTCTTACTGGTTGATGGCGATCACCCTATTTCCCTTGTTTTTGATTGATTTAAGCTTCTTTGCGGCCAATCTGACGAAACTCTTCAGCGGCGGACTTATGCCGATCCTCCTCGCCAGCTTCATAGCTATAGGGATGCACGCCTGGAAGACCGGGATTTCGAGAATGCGCTCATTCAAGGAATGGACGGGAGAGCCTTTGGATCCGTTCATTTCGCAAATCAGGGATAGCGGACAATTGCGCGTAGATGGAAGCGCGGTTTTCCTCACCAGCCAAGCGAATATGGCCCCTCCCGCGTTGCTACAGAATTTGCGCCATAATAAAGTCCTGCAAAACCGCATCATCCTGCTGACGATAAACTACAGCGACAGTCCTAAAATTCCGCCGCCTGAGCGCGTGGCCCATGAGGTTTTGAGCGAAGGCTTCGAGCAAATTATCCTTACATTCGGCTATATGGACGAACCAAACATACCCAAAAGTCTTATCGCCGCACGCGGAAACGGCGTCGACATAGACATTTCAAACACCTCGTTCTTCATGTCCAACAGGCAATTGGTCTTCTCTCCCCGAAGCTCCCCAACGCCTTACGTTGGTCCAAAATGGTCGCGGCGCTGGAAGACAAAACTATTCATTTGGCTCAGCAAAAACGCCTCGGACGCGCCCAATACCTATCGAATCCCCCCCACGCTCGTGGTCGAGCTCGGCATTCAGATCAAGATTTGATCCCGCCCCAAGTTAAAGCGTCGCTTTCAAGCTGCTCAAGCCAGTAATCGCGCCCCTTGGTCGGCGGAGCGTGAAATTGTGCTCTAATAGAGCAATTCCACGACGAAAGCCGATTTCCCAAGAGGGCGGCGTACTTAGCACATAACCAATAATAGAAGACTTTCGCGATATTAACTTGCTGCGGTATGAACGATTTCCCGCGTTTCCCTGAAGCGAATATCCGGGTTCTTTTCGCCGATATAAGACACTTCCCAAGCGCTCTTGAACAAGAAAACCGGCTTTTCATCGCGGTCATGCGCCACGTTCATGCGATTGACCTCCATGAACTTGCTCAAAATCCCTTCGTCGTCGCACTCAATCCAGCGCGCCGTGTTATATTGAACCATATCGAAACCGATCTCAGTGGAATATTCCTGCTTTAAGCGCTCCACCACCACATCAAGCTGAAGCACGCCCACCACGCCGACGATCCAGTTCGAGCCGATTGAAGGTTTGAAGATCTGAACCAGGCCTTCTTCCGCAAGATCTTCAAGGCCGCGGCGCATTTGTTTAACCCGCATAGTGTCCGACAGCCGCACGCGGCGCAGCACCTCAGGCGCAAAAGCCGGCAGTCCCGTGACATGGATTTCCTCGCCCTCGCTCAATGTGTCGCCCACGCGAAGCTGCCCATGGTTCGGAACCCCGATGACGTCGCCCGGATAAGCGATTTCCGCAATTTCCCGCTCCTCGGCGAAGAAGAAAATCGGAGCGGACACGGCGATAGATTTCCCCGCGCGTACATGTTTTAACCGCATGCCGCGTTTGAACGTGCCAGAGCACAAACGCACGAATGCGATCCGGTCCCGATGCTTGGGGTCCATATTCGCCTGCACTTTGAACACGAACCCTGTAACCGCAGGCTCCTGTGGGCGGATGACGCGCTCCGTAGAGGGCTGTCCGTGAGGAGCCGGAGCTTCACGCGCAATAAAATCGAGAAGTTCGTCAATGCCGTAATCTTTCAGCGCCGAGCCGAAAAATACCGGCGTCAAATGCCCCTCCTGGAATGAATCTTTGTCGAATTCGGGATAGGCTTCTGCGCCCAGCTCAACGTTTTCGTTCAACTCCTCCATGATCCGATCAAAAACCGTGTCCGTGAGGATTGGGTCTTCTAATCCGCTAACCTGTTCGAGCTTGTTATAGGACCCGCCGATGCCGTTCTCCGACGTCATGAAAATTTTCTGGCGCCAGTCATAAACGCCGAAGAAATCGGACCCCATGCCCACGGGCCAGGTCATTGGCGTCACGTCCAGCGCCAGCGCTTCCTGAATTTCGTCCAGCGCCTCAAGAGGGTGACGCCCTTCGCGGTCAATTTTATTGATGAAGGTGATGATGGGAATATCGCGCATGCGGCAAACTTCAAACAGCTTGCGGGTTTGCGTCTCGATCCCCTTAGCCGCGTCAATCACCATGATGGCGGCGTCAACGGCGGTTAGAGTGCGGTAAGTGTCTTCGGAGAAGTCTTCGTGGCCGGGCGTGTCCAGCAGATTATAGATAATGCCGTTACGCTCAAAAGTCATCACCGATGAGGAAACGGAAATGCCGCGTTCTTGCTCGATCTTCATCCAGTCCGAACGCGCTCTGCGCCGCTCGCCGCGGGCGCGCACCTGCCCAGCGGCGCGAATTGCCCCGCCCCCAAGGAGCAGTTTTTCGGTCAATGTCGTTTTACCGGCGTCCGGATGAGAAATAATCGCGAAGGTCCGCCGGTTGGCGAAGGGGTGTCCCGACTTAGCCCCATTTGTCTCTTTCGTGACACTCATAAAACCTCCTTGCCAAAATCATGGCGCATATTCACATCAGATAACAGATGCTAATATATCCGACGCGCCCCAGCGTTTGGCCCATTTTCAATTGATTGCGCTCCAGCATGATTTATTTGAGCTTGGGCGTAAAAGCCAGACTTCTAGCAGATTTGCACAAGGAAACCGATGTCCCTCCCCATATTTTCAAACGTTACCGGCAAACAAATTCTCATCGGCCTTGGCTTAATCGCCCTCACCGCAATCATTCTTCTGGCTATGGGCCGCGTTCCTATTTGCACCTGCGGTGAAATCAAGCTCTGGACGAGCGACGTCACCTCCTCCGACAACTCCCAGCATATCGCCGATTGGTACACATTATCGCATATCATCCATGGAATGATATTCTACGGGGTATTGTGGCTCGGCGCGCGAAAACTTCACGTTGGCGATCGCGCCCTGATCGCTATTGTCATAGAGGCTTCTTGGGAAATCCTGGAGAACAGCCCCCTAATTATTGACCGTTACCGCGAGGGAACCATCGCCCTTGGCTACACAGGCGACAGCGTCCTGAACTCCGTCTTCGATATTATCTGGATGCTTTTGGGCTTCTATTTCGCCGCGCGTTTGCCGGTTTGGGTCACGATTGCTCTGGCGGTGTTTTTCGAATTAGTAGCGCTCTGGGTCATTCGCGACAATCTAACCCTGAACGTCATCATGCTGCTTTCGCCTGTCGAGGCGATCAAAACATGGCAACAAGGCGGATGACGCGCAAGAGATCAACAGTCCCCCCCCTAACGATAAACGGCCCCGAAAAGGGGCCGTTTCAAGATACGCAATCGCCTCAAAACAAACTCAGACCAGCCAAATGCCGTCTTCAATGGTCGGATTGACGTAATTCTGATTTTCCGCGCTCTCAGAAAACCCAAGCAAAACATCCGCCCGGCTCTTTTGACCGCTTTGCAAAAGATATTCCCATCCCTCAAGTCCAGCCTGATCAGGATCTCGTTCCAAAACGTTATTGTACAGCGCGTAAAGAAACTCCCGATCCGTGGTGTTTCTTCCATAAATGTTTTGAAACTCTTGCGATCCCAAGAAAGCGTTGGACATGGTCGTCAAAGCCATGCCTTCATCCACCAACTCGACATTATGCGACAGGCCCGGCGTGTCCGGAACCCGGTCGAACGCAGCGCGATAAAGGCGGAAAACTTCCCCCGCATTGCCATCGATGTCAAAAGCCAGCGTGCCATTGGTGAACTCGACGCGCTCAATGCTATAGAGCGTATCGGTTTCATTCAGATTGGGCAGGTAAACCTTCAGCTCATTGCCTTCCCGATAAACGGAAGCTTGGCTGCGGTTGACGCCGTAATAGGAAATATCGCGCCCGGCTCCGCCGTCAATATAATCATTGCCCGCGCCGCCTTTGCCAAAATCATCGCCTGAGCCCAAATACATGCGGTCATTGCCGCTCCCACCAAGAACAGTGTCTACGCCGCCATGGGATTCAATGTAATCATGGCCGGCGAAGCCATCGATAATATCGCGGCCGTTAGACCCGGAAATTGAATCATTTCCGTCCAGAACATAACTCAGGAATCCATCCGTGTAGCTGTCGCGTAGATTATTAGCGACAGGATAAGCGTTAATACTCATATTTGAAATATCAAATACGCCGGAATTATATATCGAGTAGTAAATATTATCAATATAACCATCATCAACACTATCACGATAGTAATAAAAATCACCTCTTAATTGAATGAATTCTCCATAATTATAAGATATTTCATACCTACTATCTGAAGCATAATATACATCGCCATAAGGTAACGTAAAATTAGACATATCAAACGGCTTATATATCGTCATCTTCGCCATAGTCATAACTCCCATATAGTTTCAAATAGGTCAGTGAATATTTATTTACGAAAAGCGATACCGACCGTTTCACCGCACCATCGCAGATCCAATGTGAATAGTCGCTGAATAGTCATTACATATTCACCTCTTCCGCTTCATCCTATCGCTTCTCGTCCGGCCTCTCCAACACGGTGGCGCTTACGCTCCATTGAGGCTAAAATTGCAAAATTGGCCTGCTCATTTGGCGTCCCCGAAAGAGTTGTCAAAAAGAAATCCATTGAGCTGGCGAGAATCACGCCCTCTGAGTTTCATCTGGGTGAGCTCAAATATCGCATGGCGATTTGAGGAAAAAATGACTGAACGCGTTACAGTTTTCGAAATGGCTCCACGAGACGGCCTTCAAAATGAGCCGGTGCGTATCTCAACGAAAAACAAGTCCCGGCTCGTCGACCTTCTGTCCGAATGCGGTTTTACGAAAATCGAGGTCACCAGCTTCGTCAGCCCTAAATGGGTTCCGCAAATGGCTGACGCGCCCGAGCTTCTGGCCTCCATTACCCGCAAACCGAAAGTTTCCTACGCCGCCCTTACCCCAAACCTCAAAGGCTATGAAGCGGCCCGCGCGGCAAAGGCCGATGAAGTCGCTATTTTCGCTTCCGCTTCGGAAGGTTTTTCGCAAAACAATATAAATTGCTCGATCTCCGAAAGTCTGGACCGTTTCACGCCGGTGACGACTCTCGCTAAAAACGACCATATTCCCGTTCGCGGTTATGTGTCCTGCGTCACAGATTGCCCTTTTGACGGGCCGACAGACCCTTACGCCGTGCTGCGCGTGGCTTCAGCCTTACTCGAGATGGGGTGTTATGAGGTCTCTCTCGGCGACACCATCGGCGCGGCCACGCCGCAAACCACGGGCCGCATGCTGGACGCGCTGTTAAGGGAAATTCCCGCCTCCCGCCTCGCCGGACACTTCCATGACACCAAGGGACGCGCTCTTGAAAACATTGAAGTAAGTCTTGAAAAGGGCCTTAGAACCTTTGACGCAGCCGTAGGAGGGCTTGGTGGATGCCCCTACGCCCCCGGCGCGAAAGGCAATGTCTCCACCAACTCCGTAGCGCGTTTTTTAGCTGAAAAAGGCTTTGAAACCGGACTTAACCTTGCAAAACTTGATGAAGCGGCGGCCTTCGCCCTCACTTTAAGGGAAAGCGTTTCATGAGTTACCAAACATTAAAAGTCACGCAGGACGCGCGCGGCGTAGCAACCCTGACCCTCGCCCGCGAAGAAAAACACAACGCCCTGTCCGGAAGAATGATCGACGAATTAACCATAGCGGCGAAGAAACTGGGCGAAGACGCTTCCGTTCGCGTGGTGGTGATTACCGGAGACGGTCAAAGTTTTTGCGCCGGCGGAGATCTTGAATGGATGCGCGAGCAGTTTTCCGCCACGCGCGAAATCCGCATGACGGAAGCGCGCAAACTCGCCATGATGCTGAACACCCTGAACGAGACGCCCAAACCCCTGATCGCCAAGGTGCAAGGCCAGGCCTTTGGTGGCGGCGTTGGCTTGATGTGCGTTTGCGATGTGGTCGTCGCCGCGGAAGGCTTGAAATTCGGCCTCACCGAAACCCGTCTGGGGTTAATTCCGGCGACCATCAGTCCTTATGTCATTGCGCGCATGGGCGAAGGGCGCGCCCGGCGGGTGTTCATGTCGGCGCGAATATTCGATACAAATGAAGCGGTGGATCTGGGCATAGTCTCGCGCATGACGCCGCGAGAGTCTCTGGAAGGCGAAGTGGAGAAAGAGATAAAGCCCTATTTGTCCGCCGCGCCCGGCGCAGTCGCCGCATCCAAGGCCCTCGCCCGCTCGCTCGGCCCCAAAATTGACGCCGAAGTGATTGACGACACGATCACTCGCCTCGCCGACACATGGGAACAGGCGGAGGCGCAAGAAGGCGTCAGCGCATTTTTTGAAAAGCGCAAACCTAACTGGCTAACGCGTTGAGACCTTCATCACTTGCAGTTGAAGGGGCGCTACCCCATCAACTGCACAAGCCAAAGAGACGCCGCCGGAACGCTTACCAGCAACGCAAGGCGGAAAATATCCGCGATCCAGAAAGGGATCACCCCCACAAAGATCTGCCGCAATGACACGTCCCGCAAAACCGACCGAAGCACGAAAACATTCATCCCCACGGGCGGCGTGATCAAACTGATTTCCGTCACCACCACAACGATAATCGCAAACCAGATGAGCGCATATTCAGGATCTTGCAGCAGCTCCACGCCAAAATCCAGCTCATACATCAACGGGTAGAACACCGGCACCGTCAGTAGGATCATCGACAGGCTTTCCAGTACGCAGCCAAGGATCAAATAGACGCCGACAATCGCCAAAATCACGACAAACGCGCTAACGTCCAGATCCGCCACCCAGCTCGCCAGAGCATCCGGCAAACCGGCGTAATTGACAAAATTGGTGAAAATTTCCGCGCCGATAATCACAGCGAAAATCATGGCGGAGGCGCGAATGCTTTCCCGTATCGCATTGCCAAGCGTGACGAGAGACAGCGTGCGAAGCACCGCCGCAATCGCCAATGACGCCCCCGCGCCAATGCCTGCCGCTTCCGTGGGCGTGAAGAACCCACCATAAATTCCCACCATAATGAACGCGAATAGCCCTATGACGCTCCACACGCCAATCCATTCGCGCCGGGTCATGGGCTCGCTCTCGCTCACAGACGGCGCGAGATCTGGGTTAATCCGAACCGCCACCAGAACGGCGCCAAGGTAAAAGGCGATGCCGATGACGCCGGGAATGACGCCGGCGATGAAAAGCTTGGCGATGTCGGTTTCGGTCAATATGCCATAGATAATCAGGATCACGCTGGGGGGAATGAGAATCCCGAGCGTTCCCCCCGCCGCGATTGAACCGGCCGCCAGACTATCGGCATATCCAAAGCGGCGCATGGAGGGCATGGCCACTTTCGACATGGTGGCGGCGGTGGCCAGCGACGATCCGCAAACCGCGGAAAATCCCCCGCAAGACAAGACCGAGGCCATGGCCAATCCGCCGCGCATTCGCCCAAAAACCCGGTCCGCCGCGGCGAAAAGTCCATGCGCCACGCCAGATATGGCCAGAACATTTCCCATAAAAATGAACAATGGCACCACCGAAAGCGAATAGGAAAAGGCGGTGTCGAGCACCGTTTGCCCCGTCATCGAGATTGCGGGATGGACGCCGCGCATCAGCGCGAAGCCAACGCCTCCCACCCCCGCCATGGCGAAAGCAATGGGAACGCGCAGAAATATCAGCGCCAAAAGCACGGCAAAACCAACAAGGGACTCGGTCATTTTACGCTTTCGTTAGTCGGAGCGTCAGACGACTTCGCAGTTGCGCCCCCAAAAATCGGCGGTGGATCAAACACAGCCCGCAAAAGACTGATCAACGCGCATAAGAAACAGGAAACGGCGGCGAAATAAGCCAATGGAGAAAGAGGAACGGCCAGCGCATTGGTGACGGAACCATCGCGCGCCAATTTCATAGCCTGTTCGAAAACGCTAAATGCGAAAGCAAACAGAACAAGCGCCGAGACGACGCCCGCAAAACCTTGAAGCGCGCGATTCCCCCCCCTAGGCAGAAGCATGTCCAATAAATCGACTTCCACATGCTCACGCCGCTCCGTCGTCAGCGGCAATCCCGCAAACACCAGCGCGCAAAGCAAAACCTCCGTCAATTCAAACGCTCCAGCCAGAGGCGCATTGAACCAATAGCGGCCCATCACGTCGACGCATGTCACCGCGGCCAGAGCCAGCAACAGCATCGCCGCCGCCAGCCCGAGAGTTTTGTTCAACAACGGCCCGAGCGAAAGGCTCAGGCCGCCAAGCAGAGATGTTTTCTCCATGATCAGAAGGACACGCCAGTTTTTTCGCGCAAGTCTTTCAACGCCTTAACGCCGTCATACCCATCAGCTTTCAGCGTCTCGCTCCACTGCGCTTCATATTTAGCCGCATCCGTTTTCACCTTCGCCAGCATTTCCGCCGACGCCGGATAAACTTCAATCTTGGCTTTTTCGATCTTTTCAACCGCAGCGGCGTCCGCGTCGTTCCACGCGTTGCCCACAAGTTCGGCGAAAGCCTCGCCAGAGATTTCTTCAATCGCCGCCTGATCTTCCTTGGAGATGTCGTTCCATTTGCCGTCGTTCATCACCAAAAACCAAGTGGTGTTATAAAGACCACCGGGAACGGTCATGGAATACTTGATGTCCTTGGTGAGCTTGAACGCCGTCAGAGCTTCATAGGTGAAGGCCACGCCGTCAATAACGCCGCGCGACAGTTTTTCATACACTTCAGGCGACGACATGAAGAGGGTCGTCGCGCCGAGGTCTGACATGAGATCGGCGATATAGCCCCCCGGAGTGCGGATTTTCAAACCGTCAAGATCAGCCGGTTTGGTGAGTTTCACGTCCTTGGTGTGCAGCAACCCCGGTCCGTGAACAAAAGCGCCGAGCAACTTTGCGCCCTTGTGCTCGGCTTGGCCGTCAAGATCAGTGGTGTAAACATTCCAAAAAGCTTTCGAGGCCACTGCCGCATCGTCACCAATAAAGGAGAACTGACCAAGGCGCGAGCGCACGAAGCGATCATCCGTGGTGAAGGAATGCAGACCATATGTGATGTCCGCAACGCCTTCCACGGCCATATCGAAATGAGCCGGCGGCGCCCCCAAAGGTTTGGCCAAGACACGAACGCTCACGCGCCCGTCAGTGACTTTCTCCACTTCCTTCGCCCAAGGCTTGATCGCCTTGAGGACGATGGGATGACGCGGCGGCAACCAGCTGGAGAGAACCAGCTCGGCGGCGTTGGCGATTGTAACGCTTCCCGCCAGCGCCGTTCCCGCCAGCAAAGCGGCGCAACATGTTTGAGAAACCTTATTTAATGCGGATACCATGATTATTCCTCCCAAAAATGATCTTCGTCAGTTATGAAGCCACGCCGCCAAGCCTTAGCCATATCTAGCAACTCGGCGACTCAAGCATTACTCAACCTTTGGCGGCGGCCCAATCTGATCAGGATGCGCGCGCTTGAACGCCTCCAACCCATCGCATTCTTGCGCGATCCGATTAACATGCGTGAGCTGCGAGCAATCCACGCCCCAGCGCTGAGCGTTATAGAGCTGAGGCCTCAGACAGATATCGGCCAGCCCCGGCTGATCCCCATGACAGAATCGTCCGGTCCCTTCTCTTTCAAGAAGCTTTTCGAAAGCCTCAAGTCCTGCGGAAATGAAATGGCGCATCCAGGCGACTTTTGTTTCTTGACCTGCGCCGACAAGCGTCTCCACATGGGCGACCACCGAGAGATTGCACACCGGATGAATGTCGCTGGCGATGGCGGCGGCGAGCGCTCGAACCCGCGCGCGCTCCCCCGCCGACCTAGGCAACAAAGCCGGCCCTGGTCGCGTCTCTTCCAAATATTCAATAATCGCCAGTGACTGCGTCAATTGCAGGCCGTCGATGTCCAGAACCGGCAATAAGCCTTGAGGATTGCGCTGCAGATGCGCCTCACTCCGATGTGCGCCGCTCAACAGGTCCACAGGACGCGCGAGATATGAAAGTCCCTTCAAATTCAGCGCGACGCGAACCCGATAGCTCGCTGACGAACGCCAGTAGTCATAGAGTATGACTTCACTCATTCACCCGCCTCCTTCGCCGCTTTGAAAGCGGCGCGCAGCACGTCACGATCACCGATGTGGTTCGCCAGAAGCAAAATCAAACGTGCGTTCAACGCAGCGCTGCGCTCAGCGCTCAAGCCTTCATGAGCTTGCAACAATTCCTCGTAAAACCCGTCCGCGTCGGCAATATTCGCCTCGACAATCAATTCGCTCATTGCAAGGTTCCTCGTCCTGTGGCCGTGCGAAGCGCCTGACGAACCGCCGCCTCGTCATAGGCCGCCCAGCGCGCCGTCACA
>JBLXBZ010000002.1:0-641104 GCA_048265185.1 Stappiaceae bacterium
AACAACGCTCTCGCCGCAGCTCTTGCCGCGGCGATGAATAAATCCAAATAGGGTTTGCCAGAACTCGCCGGGCGTGACGTTGCGCCCGGCGCGCGCAAGCAGGGAGCGGCTGGCGAAGCCTCGCCTTTTATTTTGTCGCGGACAGGCAGTCTGCGAATGAGGCGCCCATGGCGCGCATCAACTCAAAATATAGATTAGGCCCATTCGTCAAGCCTGCGCCGACTGGATCAAGCACGCCGGCTTTCGCCTTTGTGCCCTCAATGACGACGGAAATGAGTTTCGGTTCAAACTGCGGCTCGGCGAAAACGCATGTTGCGTTTTCCTCAAGGACTTTTTCCTTGATTTCTTTCAAGCGCTGGGCGCCGGGAGCCCTGTCCGGATTGATGGTGATCGAGCCGGCGGCTTGCAGGCCATAGTGTTTTTCAAAATATTGATAGGCGTCATGAAAAACGATGAACTTTTTGTCTTTCACTGGCGCGAGCCGCGATTTTAACTCGGCGTCCTGCGCGGTGATTTTTTCTTTGAAAGCTGTGGCGTTGGAGGCGTAGAGAGCCGCGTTGCTTGGGTCGGCTTCGCTCAAAACGTCTTTGATTTCAGTGGCCATGACGACGGCGTTGTGGGGATCAAGCCAAAAGTGCGGGTCGGTTTCGTCGTGATTATGGCCATGGTGGGGATCGTGGTCATGGTCGTCATGGTCATGACTTGCGTGTTTCTCTTCGTGCTCGTGCTCGTGCTCGTGTTCATGTTCATGTTCATGCGCTTCATGATCATGGTCGTCATCATGATCGGCATGTTTGTGGTCATGGTCATCATGGTTATCATGGTCGCTGTGAGCGTCATGGCCGTGATCATGATCTTCAAAAGCCCCGCCTTCGCGGAATTTGAGTTTGGTCAGATCGTGATTATGGGAAAGCTCCGTCACTTTGGCGCCTTCACCCAAGGTTTCGATCGATTTTTCAAGGAAAACTTCGAGATTGGGGCCTATCCAGAAAATGAGATCAGCTTGCTCAAGCTCCTTTGCCTCGGAAGGTTTTAAGTTATAGGTGTGAGGTGAGGCGTTGCCTTTGACGATAAGGCTGGGCTCTCCCGCGCCTTCCATGATCGAGGCGACGATTGAATGCACCGGCTTGATTGAAGCGACGACCTTAAGCGGCTCCTGCGCCTGTGCAGCAAGACTGGTGGCGCATAAAAACAGCGTGAATACAGATGTTCTCAGGGTTCGTGGCGACATGAGGTTGATCTCTGCTTGTGGGTGTTTTGGTTGTTATAGTATAACGTTCATTTGCGTTATGCTATAACGTATGGCATATAGCGGCGCAAGCGTTGATTGGATGAAAAATGGTATTGAATGAAACACAGGCGGCCGCGTTGATTGACGCTCGATCCGTTGGCGTGCGACGTAGTGGTCGATGGCTCGTGCGCAGCGTTGACCTGCAGATACGCCGCGGGGAAATCGTTACATTGATTGGTCCCAATGGATCGGGAAAAAGCACGACGGCCAAAATGATCACCGGCGTTTTGAAGCCCGATGAAGGTGAAATCCGGCGCGCGGCGGGACTGAAGATCGGCTATTTGCCGCAAAAACTGGTGATTGATTGGACCATGCCGTTGACCGTCGCGCGTTTGATGGAGCTGACTGGTCGCCATTCTGCGGCGGACATCGCGCAAGCGTTGGAGAAGGTTGGCGTTGGCCATCTGGCGCAGGCTGAAGTGCAGCATTTGTCCGGGGGCGAGTTTCAACGCGCTTTGATTGCGCGAGCGATGGTTCGCAAGCCGGATCTTTTGGTATTGGACGAACCTGTTCAAGGGGTGGATTTCACCGGTGAAGTGGCGCTTTACCAATTGATCCGCGATATTCGTGATGAAACTGGATGCGGGGTTCTGCTGATCTCGCATGACCTTCACGTGGTGATGGCGCAGACGGACACGGTGATCTGCCTCAATGGTCATGTGTGCTGCAGGGGGACGCCGGAGACGGTGATTTCCAGTCCGCAATACACGCGTATGTTCGGCGCCCGGGCGGCTGAGTCGCTGGCGATTTACCGGCATCAACATGATCACACGCATTTGGCTGATGGGCGCATACGTCATGTTGATGGAGCGGCCGGCCATGAGCATGAACACGCGTGCGACCACGGGGCGTGCGCTTGTGATTGTAACGAGATGGAGACCCGCGATGCTGGATGACTTTTTTACGCGCGCTTTGGTGGCCGGCGTTGGTCTGGCGTTGACCGTGGGGCCTTTGGGGTGCTTCGTCGTATGGCGGCGGATGGCGTATTTTGGCGACACAATGGCTCATTCGGCGCTTTTGGGGGTGGCGTTGTCTTTCATGTTTGAAATCGATTTGATGGCTGGGGTGTTTCTGGTCGCCGCGTTGGTTTCCATCGCCTTGTTGCTTCTGGAGCGGCGAGCCGGTCTGTCTACTGACGCTCTTTTGGGTATTCTATCTCATTCCACGCTTGCGCTGGGCCTTGTCATTGTCGCTTTCATGACGTGGATTCGCATTGACCTCATGGGGTTCCTGTTCGGCGATATTCTGGCTGTGTCCAAACAGGATATTGTGATGATTTATGCGGGCGGCGCGCTCATTCTCACGGTCCTCATCTGGTTGTGGCGCCCGCTTCTCGCGGCGACGGTCAACACGGAGCTGGCGGAAGCTGAGGGGTTGCATCCGCAACGTTCGCGTGTGGTTTTCATGTTGTTGATGGCGGCGGTTATCGCGATTGCGATGAAAATCGTTGGAATTTTACTGATCACGTCGCTGTTGATTATACCTGTGGCGACGGCGCGCCGGTTTTCTTCCACGCCTGAGTTCATGGCGGTGCTGGCGTCGTGCATTGGCGCGGGGGCGGTGATCGGCGGGTTATTCGGATCGCTTGAATTTGACACGCCTTCCGGTCCGTCCATTGTGGTGGCGGCGCTGGCGTTGTTTATTCTGTCAATGGCGCCGTTTGGCCGCCGCCGCCGACTAGCGGCCGTTTCAGATCGGGGAGCGTCACAATGAGCGCAGTTTCACAACTCACGAAGAATCAGGCCTTGGTGTTTGACGCGCTGACGCGTTCAAAAGGACCGCTCAGCGCTTATAATATTCTTGACGAGTTGCGAGGGGAGGGCTTGAAAGCGCCGTTGCAGATCTATCGCGCGCTCGACAAGCTTCTGGAGGCTGGGCTGGTGCATCGGCTTGAAAGCCTGAACGCCTTTGTCGCCTGTTCTCATCCGCATTGCCATTTGACGGAAGTGGCCGCTTTCGCCATTTGCGATAACTGTGGGATGGTGAGCGAATTTTCCGACGACCTCATTGAAGAGCGCTTGAAGTCATGGTCTGTTTCCCATGGCTTCAAGCCTGCGAAGACAACGGTTGAAATTCGTGGTCTTTGCTCCGGTTGCGCGGCGGCGTGAGCTGGAGAGGGCGGTCAGTGCGCGTAGGCTCGGCTATTGCTGTTTTGCGCCAATCGCCACCAGCGACGTGCGGTGCAATCTCTCTGCGAGCGACAACACCTGCTGCGCGCAGTTATTGACCACCATCCAGCGCAAGACGGAGGCGGTGTCCCCTTCGTCGATCGCCTCCGGCAGAATATGCAAGGTGAAGTCGCGCGTTTCCTCGCCCATGGAGATCGCCAGCGGTCCTTCTTGCGGCGTGTATAAATTGGGAAGCTGAAGAACGGGTTCGGTCGCGTTCCAGCTCAGGTCTTCGATTTTTGTGTCGGCGTCCTGTACGGCGATGACCAACGCTTGCGAAGAGTCTCTACGCCACAGTTCAAGACCTTGCGGTTTGACGCAATAATCGCCGGAATAGTCGGCGTTCACAACCCAAAGCTCTGGTTGACCTTCAAGGAAATCGTGATTTTCTTCAACCAGACGTGAGGCGCCGAGCACATTGGTGGTCGCGGCTTCCCCTTTCAGGATTCGCGATAGATCAGGCAGAATTTCACGCCAACTCGCCTGTTTTTTCGACGCGGGAGCCGGCGCCTTATTGGTGATGGGACCGGAGCGCGGCCCCAGAAGCGTGATGATTTCACCGTTTGCGGAAATCAGGCTAACCTTGGCCCCTAAGGGCAATTCTAGCGGGTCGGCGGCGGTGAGCCTCTGACCGGGGAGCACGGAGCCATTAACGCCGGTTGTGGCGATGATGACGTAGCCTTCAGGCGAGGCGAGGGGGGGGGCGCTTGCTTCCACTTTTTCGTCCAGGGGGGCGGCGGCTTCAGCAATTGCGTCATGCGCCGTGAAGGGGCCTGTGAGAAAGGCTAGCAACATTGCGCCGGGCGCTAAAATTCGCATCATTATTCTCTCCAGTTTGCTTCCCTCGCGCAGAGCGAATTATTTTTCGGTAAGCACAAAATCAGCGCCGTTTTCACCACGTTGCAGCCTCTCCAGATGGCGGCGGGATATTTGATCTTCGGGCCATCTTTTGACGAGTTCTTGGAACGCGGCGCAGGCGTCAGGACTTTTCAGCTGCAAAAGTTGATATGCGGCAAGATAGGCTTTTGTGTGAACGTTATTTTGTCGTTTGGAAATCTGGTGCGGTTGGAAACAGGATATTGAATCGCTTTTGCCCTTGAGCCGCACCGCCGCTATGGGCAGAAACTCCACCTCGGGCAGGGTGTCGCCAACTGCGTCTTTCACCGCGCTGCTGACGCAAATGCGCGAGCCCAGATATTTATTGGCCGCCTCCAGTCGGGCGGCTGTGTTCACTGTGTCGCCAATGCCGGTGTAGTCAAAAAAGCGCGATCCTCCGAAGTTGCCGATAATCGCCTCTCCTCGGTGAACGCCGATGCGAGTGGCGCCCAATTCGATCCCGTTCTTGCGCAGGTTTTGACGGAAATCTTCACAGAACTTATCGACTTTCAGCGCTAGTTTTACGGCGCGCGACGACTGGTCGTCCTGCGGCTCGGGAGCGCCAAAGAAGCCGATTACCGCATCGCCGACGATTTTATCAATGGTTGCGTGTTCTTCGATAAACAGCGCGCAGACTTCGTCAAGATATTGATTCAGAAGTATGGCGACCTGCTCGGGAGGAAGTCCCTCCGACAAGGAGGTGAAATTTTCAAGGTCGGTGAAAATGTATGTTATCATTCGCTTTTCTCCGCCAAGTTTCAAGGCGTTGGGATCCGCCATCAGCCGGGTGATCAATGCGGGACTGACATAGCGGGAGAAAGCTTCGCGGATAAAAAACCGCTCATTTCGATCTTGCATCCATAGGCGAATTGTCAATCCGGCGCTGGCCAGAAGAATGCCGATCGAGCTGGCCGCCAGAGGCAGAAGAAGAGAATGTACGCGAAACGCATAAATGCCCGCCGCCCAGAGGGCGCTCAGTAAAAACGTAAGGCCAAAAAATCGCCATGGGGGCGTTATGTTTGTTGTGAAAAGCCAAAAGCTGACAGTGATAAGGGCGCAAACAATGAGAAGCGACATCAGCGGCGGCGTGGTGGTGAGGGCGTCGCCGCGCAGCAATTGCGCTAAAATATGAGCATGGATCACAATGCCGTTCCATGTGCCGGCCTCCGCGCCAGAGATGAGCGAGAAAGGGGTTAGATGCCTATCGGAGGTGGGCAGAATGGTTCCGATTAAAACGTATTTATCGGCAAACCATGTGGAGGGAAGCAGCAAGACGGCGTGGGCGGGGAATATGGGAACTTGCGCGGGCGCGCCTGTGGCGGTGCGTAAATAAGCGATCCGTCCGGAGGGCTGAGAGAAGGCGGTTCCAGCGGCTTCGAGCATCGCGGCCGGTAGGCTCGGCATCCATTCGCCTCCCGTCTCTCGTCCGGATATGATCTGGCGGATAACGCCGTCATTTTCGTCTCGGGCCAAGGCGACCAGGCCTTTTCTGACGCTGTCGAGGAATGCCGTCTCATATTCAATCTGACGCGTCGCCAATCCATCCTCTTCCGTTGCGTAGCCCATGACGAGTGGCGCATTTGCAGTTCTTAGCGTGTGTTTGAGCGTATCGTCTTTTGATTGCTCACTTGATTGGTCAATTAAAATATCCACCCCGATCGCTTTGGGCGCGCCCATGTCGACATGATTGATAATTTGGGCCAGAAAACCACGGTCGATAGGCGATCTATAGGGGAGCCCTGCAAGGGTCTCGTCATCGAAGCCGACAATAACGACGTTATCTGGAAAAGGCTTAGGCGCGCTTAGGCGAGTTAGCAGATAGTCGCCAACTATTGGCTGCAGTAAACGTCCGCCCATAAAGGCTATGACAACGCAAATTAAAGCGGCGCAAACAAGAACAAGCCAACGTTTTAGCCTTGCATGCGCGCGTGCTGTTCCGCTTGCAGCGGGCGTTTCGGTTGTGGAGGAGGCGCGAAAGGGGGGGCGACGACGGCGCTGTGCGGTCAAAATTCATTGGTCCCGTTGTGAAAACAGCGTTTATTTTTTGCGCACAGTGGGCAGTATAAGTTGATTTGTGAAATCGCTTATCATTTTCGCCCCATGCGCCGCCAATATAAACGCGCCCTCAGCACTATAATCGCATCGTTCTTTTGCTTTATGGCCCACTGCAGGCATGAGGTCGCACCATGCACGTGTTCATGGCTTTATGGATGTTTATAGAGCGAAGGAATGCGGCGAAAATAAAGCGGGGATAATTTCAATTAAAGGTTGTATAATATATTTTTACAACTAAATTTGTATTGTTTTATTAATTCTTATATACGGAGATTCGAATTTGGCTGAGAATGGTATAGTGCATCAATTGACGCAAGCGCCAATTGGCCAAAGGCGGATCGTTGGTCGAGAATCTTGGGGAGAATTTCTTGAGGACGCCCCGCCTTTGCATGTGGAGGCAGTGAAGGCAGGCGATAGGCCGTGGGCGTTTTCGTTACATTTCACTTCTCATGACGGCGGCGCGCCAGTCATATTGGCTATTGATTTTGAAATTTATGCTCAGGTGGTGCAGCCGGTGTTTGCGTTTGGGCGACTTTATATATTTTGGACGGAAAGTGAAGATGCGATTTTGTCGCCAGAGTCTCAAATTTTGCGATGCTCGTATTATGCGAATGGGCAATGGGCTCCCGTCGAGGACTGCGATCCACAGTTATGGTTGCAGGCAAGTGAGTTGTTGACTTGGTGATTTGGTCTGTCGCCGCTGATTAAGCGCCGCCAATATTGTTCTAGTCGCCGGAAGCTGTTTAGCACGAAAGTTTATAAAACGTGGCGGCGTTGCCGCCCCAGATTTGGTCCTGATCCGTTTTACAGAGCGTTGAAAGAGTTTGGGTGACAAGTTCAATCCAGGCGCGGTAGTTGCTGGCGAGGTTGACCACGGGCCAGTCGCTGCCGAACATGAGGCGGTTTGGGCCAAAGCTTGCGAGCAGATGCTCCATGTAAGGGCGCAAATCCTCCGCCTTCCAGTCAGACGAGGCTTCGGTGACCAGCCCCGATAATTTGCAGTAGCTGGATGTGTCGTCGGCGATTCGGGCGATGTCATCAGCCCAAGATTGAAAGAGGGTGTTGCGAATTTCCGGTTTCGCTCCGTGGTCGATAACGCATTTCAGCTCTGGGTAGCGTTGCAGCAGTTCGTACAAAGGCGCGAGGTGGGTTGGTAAAACCAGAGCGTCAAAGGTTAGGTCAAGTTCAATCAAACGCTTGAAGCAAGCGTCAAGTTCAGGCCGCAGCATCCAGTTCCGCTCCGAAATTGACTGAATCATTGGGCGAATGCCGCAAAACTTGGGGTAGGCCGCGAATTCATTCAGGGTTGGGATTTGCGCAGGATCGCTCATGTCGATCCAGCCGACGACGCCGGATACCCAAGGTGTTTTCTCCGCGATTTCCAGAAAAAATTTTGTCTCTTCCGGGTTCTCAATAACCTGAATGAGGACCGTGGCGTCAATTCCGCTTTCGTGCAGCAAGGGAGCGAGATCTTCTGGGGCGAAGTCCCGGTAGATCGGCGTCAAATCAGGTGTGGGCCATGCGTAATGGAAACGTGAGAGAGACCAGAAGTGCTGATGAGCGTCGATGCGTTTCATGGGCTTTCCTGGAGTTGTTCATGGCCGGTTCTGCGTCGCCTGTGGGAGTTGACTGGCCTTAGCGTGATGACGCCGCTTGCGCGGTGAACCGTTTCCGTTGGTTGGCTTGAGTTTTTAGAATGAAACTCTTGCGGGGACTCTACTTGATTGGCGCAATATGCGGTATTGGAGGGTTGGCTGTAAATAGGCCATTCTCGCAC
Source organism: Stappiaceae bacterium (assembly GCA_048265185.1). GTDB lineage: Bacteria > Pseudomonadota > Alphaproteobacteria > Rhizobiales > Stappiaceae > JBLXBZ01. The sequence goes on from JBLXBZ010000002.1 coordinate 8,168, forward strand.
TTGTTTGTGGGGGGGGGGCAAAAGAGGCGCGCCTTTGAGAACGGGAAGCGCGCGCGGCGGCTGCGTTTTATAGGGGATTGCGCCGGGGGGAGGTTTCCCGCGTTCGTTGCTTTACCAATTACGCTAGGCCGGTCTAATGTCGCGGCAAGCGCTTGACGCGCAGTGATCTGGGAGGGTCTTTTGGCGAAAATTGAACGTGTCGAAATTTTGATGGTGGACTTGAAGCCTAAGGTGAAGCGCTCCGATGCGATTCAGTCTTTCGACTCTCAAGAAACCCCCATGGTGCGCATTTATGATGCGGATGGGGCGGTTGGCGTTGGTTACACCTATACAATTGGAACTGGGGGGCCATCGATTATAGCGCTTTTGCGCCATACGCTGTGCCCGGCGCTTATCGGGCGCGAAGCGGGGGATGTGGAGCAGATCTGGCGCGATCTTCTGTTCATGACGCACGCCACATCCGTTGGCGCGATTACGTCGCTGGCTCTGGCGGCGATAGACACCGCGCTTTGGGATTTGCGGTGCCATAAAGCGGGCCTTCCCTTACACCGGATGGCGGGAGGCGCGCGCAGCTCCATTGCGCTATACACCACGGAAGGCGGTTGGCTGCATATCGAAACGTCTGAGTTGGTTGAAGACGCTGTTCGCGCGAAGGAAAATGGCTTTGGCGGCTCGAAAGTCAAGATTGGGCGGGCGCATTTGTCCGAAGACAGGGCGCGTTTGGCGGCGGTGCGCGCCGCCGTTGGCGACAGCTTTGAGATCATGACTGACGCAAATCAAGCTTTTACCCGGGCGGAGGCCACAAGGCGGGCGAAAGTGCTGGAGGAATTCGGATGCGCTTGGTTTGAGGAGCCTATGCCGGGCGACGATATTCAAGAACACGCCCGGTTGGCCAGCGCCACTTCCGTGCCTATAGCGGTGGGGGAGAGCCTGTATTCTCTTAGCCAATTCAAAGATTATTTGTGTCTTGGAGGGGCGGCCATTGTGCAGGTGGACGTGGCGAGAATCGGTGGGATCACCCCTTGGCTCAAGGTTGCCCATTTGGCTGAGGCGCATAATGTTCCCGTGTGTCCACATTTTCTCATGGAGTTGCATGTGGCGCTGACATGCGCTGCGCCAAACGCCGCTTGGCTTGAGTATATTCCCCAATTGGACCTGATCACGGAAGAGGGGATGCGCATTGAAAATGGCCGTGCTTTCGCTTCCGAAAAGCCAGGATTGGGCATCGCCTGGGACTGGTCGGCAATTGATAAAATGAAAGTTGAAGGCGCCAGCTTTCAGGTCAGTGGCTAAATTATGAGCTGGATAATCAAATAAATTTCTTGAAGATTGCTGTTTAAATCGATTGAAATTTGTGAAACATGTTGCAGTCTCGAATATGCGAGAAGAAGACGGAGGACGTTGGATTAAAAATTTTCGCCCGTGGGGGGTGGGCGTGAGGTAGAATAAGCTAAAAATCAGCGAATTTTATATAAGTGGAGGAGACTTAAATGAAATATCGGAACTTGAAGCCTGCAGTATTGGCCGTCGCCGCTGCAATGTCGTTTTCAACTTTTGCGGCTCAGGCGGCTGAAGAACTGAAATGGGCGCATGTCTATGAAGTGGCGACGCCATATCATGAAGCTGCGGTGAAAGCTGGCAAGTTGTTCAACGAACGCACGGACGGTCGCTACGACATCAAGGTGTTCCCGGCGTCGTCTTTGGGTAAGGAAGCCGCGATCAATGAGGCTTTGTCGTTGGGCACTGTGGATATTATCTACACGGGCGTGGCCTTCGCCTCCAGTTCTTATGGTCCTATCGCGATTTCCGACTACCCGTTTACCTTGCGCGATTACGACCACTGGAAAGCCTATAGAGAAAGCGATCTCTTCGCTGAACTCTCTGATGGCTACAAGAAAGCCACCGGCGGCAATGAAGTCGAAGCGTTGACTTATTATGGCGCGCGCCATGTGACGGCGAATAAGCCAATCCTCACGCCTGAGGACATGAAGGGTCTCAAGATTCGCGTGCCAAACGCGCCCGCTTACGTGATGTTCCCGGAAGTTGCTGGCGCCAACCCAACGCCAATGGCGTTTTCCGAAGTTTATCTCGCCTTGCAGCAGGGCGTGGTTGACGCGCAGGAAAACCCGCTGCCAACGATCAAGTTCAAAAAATTCTATGAAGTTCAGTCCGACATCAATCTGACGGGCCACATCACAAACTCGCTGATTTCCGTCGTTTCGGCCGCAACCGCCGCGCGTTTGGGCGAAAAAGATATGGCGATCTTGCGTGAGGTTCTGAACGAAGTCTCGGTTGAGGCGTCTGACGAGATCCGCAAGCAGGAAATGGAGCTGTCAGATTGGTTCCGCGAGCAAGGCGTTAACGTTCATGAAGTTGACCGGGCGCCATTCATTGAAATGGTGAAGCCAGCGCTGACCGGGGGCGACGTGCCGTTCCCCAAAGAGGTCTATGAGCGCCTTCAGGAAATCAAAAGCTGATTTCATTGAGTATGTTGCGCTCGCGGGAAAATTTCCGCGAGCGTTCACGCTTCAACTGGAACCCCATTTATGACTCAATCCCCTCTCATCGGCGACTCCGCGCAGGATAAGCCGCATCCTGATTTCGAGATTGAAACGCCGCTTGTGGTCCCCAGCTGGATAGACTATCCGGCCTTGGCGTTCTTCTGGATTTTGTTTGGAATTGTCTTCCTGCAATTTTTCACGCGTTACGTACTGAATGACTCCTTGGGCTGGACAGAGGAAATCGCGCGCTATTTGCTGATTCTCGTCGGCTTCGTCGGCTCCGCCACATGCGTGCGTAAAAATGGTCATATCTACCTTGAATTCCTTTACCGGATGCTGCCCGCTCCTATCGTCAAGGGTATGAGCCTCTTTGCATTGGTCGTGTCTGTGGGGTTCTTCGGGTTTTGCGCCTGGTTGTCAGTTGGTTTGTCGCAAAAGACCGCTTTCCAACAAATGACCTCCGTCGCATTGCCGAAAAATATTATTTATTGGATCGTCGGCGCCAGCTTTGTCGCAATGACGCTCGCCGCTCTTTTCCGTCTCGTAAAGATGTGGAGAAAGCGTGCGGATGCGCTTGCTGAAGATTTGGCTGATGGTTCCCCGTTGATCTGAAGAGGCGCGTAATGGCTCTGCTTTCCTTGTTTGTCGCACTTGTGGTGCTGTTGGTTATCGGCGCGCCTGTGGCCGTCGCTTTTGGCGTCTCAGCGTTGGTTTATATTACGATCGCCGGGCTTCCCGACGTTCTTTTGCTGCATACGATGATCGGTGGCGTGGATAGTTTTCCGCTGCTGGCGATTCCTTTCTTTATCTTCGCCGGGCACTTGATGAACACCGCCGGACTGACCACGCGGATTTTTGGTTTCGCCAAGGCGCTGGTAGGCTGGTTGCCGGGTGGCCTTGGGCATGTGAACATCGGTTCATCAGTGATTTTCGCCGGCATGTCCGGCGCGGCGGTGGCCGACGCTGGCGGGCTGGGCCTGGTGGAAATCAAGGCTATGCGGGACGCTGGCTATGACGACGACTTTTCTGTGGGCGTCACCGCTGCCTCCTCCACTATCGGACCGATTATTCCGCCGTCGTTGCCCATGGTGATTTTTGGCGTCATGGCGTCCACCTCCATCGGGAAATTATTCGCCGCCGGCATCGTTCCTGGCGTTTTGATGGCGGTCTCCTTGATGATCATGGTGGCTTGGCTTGCGAAAAAACGCAATTATCCGCGTGACGCCAACTTCCATATGGGCGCTTTGTTGACCACGTTTCAATCGGCGTTTCTGTCGTTGATGCTGCCGGTGATCATTGTCGGCGGCATTGTGTCCGGCGCCTTCACCCCGACGGAAGCAGCCGTATGCGCTTCGGCGTATGCGTTGTTCCTTGGCCTGTTCGTCTATCGCAATCTTAACTGGAAACAGTTTCTGTCCGTTTCGATCGAGACGGTGGAGACGACCGCGTCAATTCTTATGATCGTCGCCGGCGCGACCGTGTTTGCATGGATCTTGACCGCAAATCAGGTGGCGGACCTGCTGGCGAGCAACTTGCTGGAGTTGACCACGAACAAGACTGCGGTTTTGTTGATCATCATGGTGTTGGTCTTGCTGGTTGGCTGTTTCATGGAAACCATAGCGGCGATCACCATTTTGGTGCCGGTTCTGATGCCTATTGCGTTGAAGGTCGGGATTGATCCTGTTCATTTGGGCGTCATCGTGATTTTGAACCTGATGATCGGATTGCTCACCCCTCCGGTGGGGATGGTGCTTTACGTGCTGTCCAAGGTTTCGGGCGTGCCTTTTGAACGTTGCGTCTCCGCGACGTCGATCTTCCTTATTCCGTTGGTCAGCGTCCTGCTGCTGCTGGTGTTTTTTCCGCAACTTGTTCTGTTTGTGCCGAATATGTTCTTCTGACCAAAAATTTGTTTTTGAGGTTGCAAGATGAGCGTCAGTCGATGATATTTCTCGTCGCCTTAACCGGGCGACGAGAACTTACGCTGAACTATCAAAGGCGCGCTTTCGGTGAGAGAGGCGCCGGATCTTCCGTTGTTCTTGGGGTTAATCAGGTTCGGCGATGTTCCGCGCAAGCTGCGCCGTGTTTAAAGCGGCGCTGCGGGTGGAGAAAATCGATGAAGCGCGTTTTCGTGTAGGCGCTTTGGCGCACCGGCTAATGGATGAGGGCTGTTTCGTCGTAACTTGTCCGGCAAGCTGACGAGTGAGGCTTCATCAAGACATGACAAGGATCGAACGAATGAACAGACTGTCGGGGAAAAAATGCTTGGCCACGGCGGCGGGCGCTGGGATTGGACGCGCGACGGCGCTGCGTATGGCGCGGGAGGGCGCGAACGTCATCGCCACTGATATAGATGAAAAAGCGCTTGCGTCTTTGCGCGAAGAAGCTGGTGAGCTGGCGTTGAAAACAGTTGTTTTGAACGTTTTGGACGCTGATCAAATTACGGCGACGGCGCGCGACGAAGGGCCGTTTGACGTTCTTTTCAATTGTGCGGGCTTTGTGGCCGGCGGCTCCATATTGGAGTGCTCTGACCAGGATTATGATTTTTCGTTTGAGCTGAACGTGCGTTCGCAGTTTCGTTTGATGAAGGCGGTTTTGCCCGCCATGTTGGAGAATGGCGGCGGCTCGATCGTCAATATCGCATCTGTGGCCAGTTCGGTGACAGGCGTGCCAAATCGCTTTATCTATGGAGCTACGAAGGCTGCGGTCATTGGGATGACGAAATCGGTGGCGGCTGATTTTGTCGCGAAAGGAATTCGCTGCAACGCGATCTGTCCTGGAACGGTGGATAGTCCATCGTTGCAAGAGCGAATGCGCGAGCAGGGCGATTATGAAAAAGCCCGCGCCGCGTTCATGGCCCGTCAACCGATGGGACGTCTCGGAGATGCGGAAGAGGTGGCGGCGCTGGCGTGCTACCTTGCCTCCGATGAAGCCGGTTTTACGACCGGGCAAGCCTACGCAATTGATGGTGGTTGGACCATCTGACTTTTCGGCGTCTCATGTCGAGAACCTCAACTGGAGATAATTCATGAAACTTGTGCGCTATGGAGAACGCGGAGCGGAGAAGCCCGGCGTGTTGGACGCTGATGGACGGATTCGCGATCTGTCCGCTCATGTGAAGGACATTGCCGGCGACGTTCTTGTCGATATCGACAAGCTTAAAAGCGTTGATCCTGCAAGTTTGCCGTTGGTTGAAGGCAACCCGCGTTTGGGGGCCTGTGTTTCGGGGACCGGGAAGTTCATTTGCATCGGGTTGAACTATTCCGATCACGCAGCGGAAACTGGAATGGCGGTTCCTCCCGAGCCGGTTATTTTCATGAAGGCGACTTCTGCGATTTGTGGGCCGAATGATCCTATCATCGTGCCCAGAGCGTCGGAAAAAACCGACTGGGAAGTCGAGCTTGGCGTTGTTATCGGCAAACCTGCGAAATATGTGTCCGAAGCGGAGGCTCTGGAGCACGTGGCGGGTTATTGCGTGATCAATGACGTTTCCGAGCGCGCCTTTCAGGCGGAGCGCGCGGGGCAGTGGACAAAAGGAAAGTCTTGCGACAATTTTGGTCAGACCGGTCCCTGGCTCGTGACAAAGGATGAAGTAAGCGATCCACAAAATCTGGGCATGTGGCTGAAGGTGAACGGCAAAATCATGCAGGATGGTTCGTCGAACACAATGGTGTATGGCGTCGCGCATGTGGTGTCTTACCTGAGCCAGTTCATGACCTTGCACCCTGGGGACATTATCTCCACCGGCACGCCTCCTGGCGTGGGCATGGGCATGAAGCCGCAGCAATTCCTGAAAGCTGGCGATGTGGTGGAGCTTGGCATCGAAGGTCTGGGCGAGCAGCGTCAAGACGTGGTTGCCGACGTGTAGATTTCACCTGATAGTTGCGCGACCATATTCATTTATATGTGGGCGCAAAGAAATAGTCAGGCTTTTAAAAAGCCTGACTATGGATGATCCGCTGGAAGATTTCCAGCGGATCATTTTTTGGTGTATGGATTGTGTTTATTGGATCGTCGTGGCGTTCTTGATTTCGGTTCTTGTGTCGCCTTTTACTCTCCATGTTTTGCCGCCAACGACTTCCACCCGCGATGGGGTGGGGTCATAGGCGACCGCGCCGGCGCCTTTGCCGTCGTCATGGGCCCATTGCATTTCGCTATCGCCGATAACCATGCCATTGGCGACGAAGGTGTTGTCATATTGTGAGCCGGAGCCGTCTACCTCGCTGTCAGGAAGAATGCGCAGGTTGAATACGCGGTCTTCATACATGTAGCTGGAGAGGGAGGCTACTTCCTCATAACCATCCACCGTGAGCACCAAATCGCCGACGTTGAGCTGTGTTGGGTGAACGATTTCCTCTTCTGCGGTCAGGGCCGTTTTACGGGTCAACGGATGAGTTGGCGTGAGCGATAGATCGCGGCCGGAGCTGGTGACGATCTTGTGGACTTCTTCGCCATCCGGCTCGCCGCGATAGATTGCTTGAACGGCGCCAATGCTTCCCTTTTCGTCGATGACGATACGCGCGCCCTCAACAACGTCCTTGATTTGACCGGTTTCGCCATTTTCATATTGGATAATGGATTCTCCGACAATACAGCTCCAGAAAGAGGTCATGTTGGGGAGTGTGTTGATGTTAAATGTATAAGTGAACCCTTCAAAGTATTTCTCCGGATTAACTCCACTTATAATAGTCGCGTTGGCGGTTCTATAGGATTTTTGCTCTACTGGAACATTCGGCAATTTCAGCGCTTGGACAATTGGGAGATTGAATGCCTGCACAAAAGCGAAAGAAGTGTTCCTTGGCAAACAACTCCGGAACTCTCCGGATGTAAACGTTCGAGATTGATCGTCCCATGTTATCTTCGTTGGAGAGGTGGTCGCTTTTGTTTTTAGCCACTCCATTCCCAATTCAGGCTTTTCGGGATCGCCAAAGAGCTCGCAGCCGCCGCCATCGCGATTTTTATGGCTGATCGAGGCGAAGGCAGTAACATGCTCCCAACCATTTTTTGTCTCCAAATCGTCCCAATTGTCAGGAAAAGACAGTGCTTTATTCCCATCGATAGGATTTGTAATAACTACTTCACCTTGTAATGGAAATGTTATTATATTACCTTGGTTGTGATAGTCGCAATCACGAGACATTCTTGCATGGCAGTATCTTATTTGGCTGCCCGCCCCGCGGCTATCTTGGGGGTGAGTAACATTAATATCACCAATTACGGTTAGCGGCGCGTTTAGTTGCGTAACGGCATTTGTCGCGGCGGCTTGGGCGCTGGACGCCTCTTGATTGACGTCCTTTGCGGGTTTTTCGAAGTTCAAGTCGTAATATTGAAGTGCATATATCCCAAGTGGTTTGTTGTCGGTATCTCCTTCTTTGCCGTATATCGCGGTTGCGTGTATATAACTAAAAATAGGCGATTGAGTGCTATATACGTCAAAACTCTCCCCTGTTGCTCCAGTGGCGTCGGTCGCTTCAATCGCTCCGGCGGGGGTCGTTCCCAAGAATTCCAAATCCATGTTGTCGAAATTGGTCGTGGTGAAATTGACGTTAACGCAGGATTCTGGAATTTCCTCCGGCGTAGTATATCCTACTTCTTCGTGATTATAATATGTGTTAACTTCAACCTAGCATGAAACAAACGGTAGAGTAGCGCCACTTTCTTCTACGAAGTATTCCATGGGCGCGGAATAATTTACGGACTGCACGAGATCTCCCGCGGCAATATGAGCGGTAGTTTGGTTTTCGCTGTAGGCTTCCGCAGCGTTGTAGTTAGGGTTAATCAACGGACCGACTGCATTGGTGGCTTCTTCCGCGCATGCTGTGTTCGAGTTCTTGTTGGTGTCATCGCAAGCTTCATCTGGATCATGATAGATACGCACCACCGGATCATGTGGCGGGTTTTCCTGATGCGCGGCGCGCATGCGAAACAGGTCAACATATTCTTTCGGATGGGTTCTGACATTTTTGCGAGACATTTGCATCATGGCGCGCTTGAAATGAAAGTATGTATCTTTTGAGTAGTCGACCACATAATTGCGGAATGGTTCGTGTTCTGTCCAAAATTCATCAATGATGGCGCTTATTTCTTGTTTGGAGAGCTTGGCCGTCAGATCAGCGTTTTTCTCCAACAAAGCGCGATCTTCCGCGGATAAGGCGTCGATCGGGGCGGCGGCCAGAACAGGCGTGGCCGCCAGAGTGGATAGCGTAATAGGCGCGGCGGTGAGTAGGGTGGTTGAAAGCATGAGCGCTTTCAGTCCCGCTTTCCCTGATTGGGTAAAATGGTTGGTTGCGAACATTTCAATATCCCTTGCTGAAAATATTGTTTCGTCGTCGGTTGTAATTATCGACTGACGCAACCATCATATCAGTTTATGGGACTTTTACAGCTTAAAATTGCTTCGACGCTGTGTGGATGGGGTGCGAGCGCGATCTTCGATGAAGTTTTAATAATATAAGTTATTGAGTTAGTTATAAAAATAAAGCCCCCTGTGAAAGGAGGCTTTGAAGGTTGTTGGGTTGAATTTTTTGTTAGAAGAAAATGCCCGGAAGGGTTGTGGCTATTGACGGCGCTAGAGAGATTAAGCCCATGGCGAAGATCTGCAGAGCGATGAATGGGACTACGCCGCGATAAATTTGACCGGTGGTGATTTCCTTCGGCGCCGCGCCGCGCAAGTAAAACAGCGAGAATCCAAAGGGGGGCGTCAGGAAAGATGTTTGCAAATTAATGGCCACCAGAACCGCAAGCCAGACGGGATCGTGTCCCATCAGGATAAGGGGGGGGATCACCAGCGGTAGCAGGATCACCGAGATTTCAACAAAGTCGAGAAAGAATCCGAGCACAAAGATCAGCGCCATGACAAAGACCAGCGCCATCATGGCCCCGCCCGGCATTTGGTGCAGGAACTCTTCGATCCTGGCGTCTCCGCCAAGGCCGCGAAACACAAGCGAGAAAATGCTGGCGGTCAAAATGGTGGCGAAGATCATGGCGGTGACGGTCATGGTCGAGGTCACGACCGGCTTCAGCATGTGGGTGTTACGCGCTCGCCATAGCGCTTGGGTAATGGCGGCGGCGGCTAGAAGGATCAGCAGGGTGGCGATCGCGCCGATAACCCAGTCGCCTATCGAGGCGTCGGTGCGTTGCAGGCGCACGGGATGAAAGCCGGCCAGCAGCGCCAATACGCCCAAGGCCGCCGCGCCGAGTATTATTAGGGTGCGAGATTGACCGGCTTTTGCGCCGGCCAGCAGCAAGGCCCCGATCGCGCCGACGGAGGCGGCTTCACTGGGGGTGGCGACGCCGCCAAGAATGGAGCCAAGCACGGCGATGATTAAGAGGATTGGCGGGAGAATGGCGGCGCAGATTTCGCCAAGGGACGGGCGCTCTAGCGCTTGAGACATGGCGGGGGCGCTTTTGGGCGACAGCCACGCCGTGGCCAGGAGATAGACGATGTAAATCCCCACAAGCAGCAGGCCGGGAAGAAGCGCGGCGGCGAAGACCTGACCAACGGAAATGGTCTCCACCGTGAATTTTCCCTGTTCAAACTGGGCTTGCTGATAGGCGTTTGACATGACGTCGGAGAGGATGATCAGGAGCGTCGACGGCGGGATGATCTGTCCAAGGGTGCCGGATGTGCAGACAATGCCCGAGGCGAGCTTGGGGTCGTAGCCGTTGCGCAACATGGTGGGCAAGGCGATCATGCCCATGGCCACGACGGTGGCGCCGACAATGCCGGTGGAGGCGGCTAGAAGCGCGCCCACGAGCACGACTGAAATGCCAAGACCGCCGCGCAAGGGGCCGAACAGGCGCGCCATGGACTCCAAAAGTTCTTCGGCGATGCGGCTTTTCTCAAGCACCACGCCCATAAAGACGAACAAGGGAATGGCGATCAGGACGTCGTTGGTCAAAACGCCAAAGGAGCGTTGGCCGAGGGCGCCCAGCAAACTGATGTCGAATTGGCCCGTGGCCCAGCCAAACAGCGCGAATAGGGCGGCGACGCCCGCCAGAATGAACGAGACCGGATAGCCGATCAAAATCGCGCCGATCAGGGCCGCGAACATCATCAAGTCAAGCGGAAGGGTCATTCGCTGGCTCCAGAGGCGCGCACGCGTGCCATGTCACGCAAAAAACAGGCTAGTCCCTGCACCAAAAGCAAAGCGCAAAATGCGGGGATCAGGGACTTCAGCAGGAAAGAGGCGGGGATGCCGCCCACGGAAATGGGGCCTTCCAGAACCGCCCAAGAATTACGCACGGAGGGCCATGAAAACCATCCGAGAAGGATCATGGCGGGAGCGAGAAAAAAAGCGGCGCAGACGGCGTTGACGAGGGCTTGCGCTCGTGGAGACAGGCGAGCGTAGAAAATATCAACGCGCACATGGCCGTCCATCAGCAGGGTGTAACCGGCGCCCAGCATGAACAAGGCGCTGTGCATGTAAAGAACGCCTTCGCCAAGAAAAACAAAGCTGACGCCATAAACATAACGCAGAATGACGACGGCGAACTGAAGCAGCACCATGGCGAGAGCGAACCAGCGCACGGCGTTGCCTACAAGTTGGTTGACGAGGTCCAGTCGGTCGGCGATCCGGTCCATTGCTCGGCTCCGGTGAAGGGGGGGGAAAGACCGGAATATAATACGCGTCGTTCCGACGTATGCGTCATATTCCGGTCTGTGAAATCAATCAGCCAGGTTTCAGACCGGATAATTATATTTCATTTCGCGCGCGTTCATGACGCCATTGTCGGCATAGGGCATATAGCCGTTGATGCTGGCGCGATAGGCTATGAAGCTTTCGGTGATGCGTTTGACGAGATCGTCATCAGAGTTGCGCAGCTCTTCAATAACTTCGCCCGCCGCATTGCCCATGGCGGTGATGACGCTGTCAGGCAATTTACGTACGATGACGCCTTGTTCGTCGACCATTTTTTTCAACGCCAGAGCGTTTTTGGTGGTGTATTCTGTCCACACGTCATTATAGAGCGACGAACAGGCGTAGGTCACCGCTTGCTTCAGGTCTTCCGGCAAGGATTCATAGGCTTCCTTGTTGATGGCGCATTCTTCTGCGGAGGATGGCTCGCCGACGCCCGGCCAGTAATAGTTTTTCGCCACCTGATAGAAGCCGAGAGCGGAATCCGACCATGGGCCAATGAACTCGCCCGCGTCCAAAGCGCCGGATTGCAAAGCTTGGAACATGTCGCGCCCGCCCATGGCTTGAACGGCCATGCCAAGTTTGGCGCACATTTCAGAAGCCAGACCGGTGGTGCGGAAGCGCAAGCCTTTCAGGTCGTCAACGGATTTGATTTCATTGCGGAACCAGCCGGCCCATTGCGGGCCGGAGTTGCCGCAAAGGAAGGGCTTAAGACCAAAATTACCGTAGATTTCGTCATAAAGTTCTTGTCCGCCGCCATAGCGCAGCCAGCCGACTTGCTCATCGGCGCGAAGGCCAAAGGGCTGCGATCCGAACAACAGAATGCCTTTGGATTTTGAACCCCAATAAGCGGGAACCGCATGGTAAAGCTGGGCGGTGCCTTCTGACACGGCGTCAAAGACGCCATTGCCGGGAACCAATTCGCCGGCTGCGAACAATTGAACTTCGATACGGCCGCCGGAAAGGGCGGTGATGCGGTCGGCGAGCATCTGGGCGGCGACGCCCGGACCGGGAAGGTTCTTCGGCCATGCGGTGACCATCTTCCACTTTAAAACATTCTGCGCGATTGCAGGAGCTGAGAGCGTCGCCGCCGCGGCCGCCGCCGCCGTTCCAACGCCTGCGGTTTTTAGAAAGTCACGTCTTTTCATTGTCAGTTCCCCTCGTGAGTTGCGTCATTTTGCGCAAGGTTTTTGGTAAGCTCAGAGAATTCCGGGAAGGTTTAACCCTTGCTCCCGGGCGCATTCAAGCGCGATGTCATAGCCCGCGTCCGCATGGCGCATGACGCCTGTGGCCGGGTCGTTCCAGAGAACGCGTTCGATACGCCGCGCGGCGTCCTCGGACCCGTCACAGCAGATGACCATGCCGGAATGCTGGGAGAAGCCCATGCCGACGCCGCCGCCGTGATGGAGCGAAACCCATGTGGCGCCGGAGGCGCAATTCAAAAGCGCGTTCAAAAGCGGCCAGTCGGAGACCGCGTCGGAGCCGTCTTTCATCGCCTCTGTTTCCCGGTTGGGAGAGGCGACGGAGCCCGAATCCAGATGGTCTCGGCCTATAACCACCGGCGCCTTCAATTCGCCATTGGCGACCATTTCATTGAAGGCTAGGCCAAGCCTGTGCCGGTCTCCCAGACCCACCCAGCAAATGCGCGCCGGCAAGCCTTGGAAGCTGATCCGCTCGCGGGCCATATCGAGCCAATTGTGCAGATGAGCGTTGTCCGGCAGGAGCTCTTTGACCTTTTGGTCGGTTTTATAAATGTCTTCCGGATCTCCGGAAAGCGCCGCCCAGCGGAAGGGGCCGACGCCGCGGCAAAAGAGCGGACGAATATAGGCGGGAACGAAGCCGGGGAAGGCGAAAGCGTTCTCCAGTCCTTCTTCCTTGGCGACTTGACGGATGTTGTTGCCGTAATCAAGGGTCGGCACGCCGGCGTTCCAGAAGTCCACCATTGCGGCGACTTGCTCGCGCATGGAGGCGCGGGCGGCTTTCTCAACGGCTTTTGGATCGCTTTCGCGTTTCTGCGTCCATTCGGCCATGGTCCAGCCTTTGGGCAGATAGCCGTTGAGCGGATCATGGGCGGAGGTTTGATCGGTGACCATATCGGGCTTGACGCCCCGGCGTACGAGTTCGGGGAAAATCTCCGCGGCATTGCCCAAAAGTCCGACGGATTTCGCTTCTCCCGCGCTTGTCCAGCGCTCGATCATCGCCAGCGCTTCGTCCAGCGTTTCCGCCTTTTCATCCAGATAGCGGGTGCGCAGACGAAAATCGATTGATTCCGGGTTGCACTCAACAGCGAGACAACAGGCTCCCGCCATGACGGCGGCCAGAGGTTGGGCGCCGCCCATGCCGCCAAGACCGCCGGTGAGAATCCATTTGCCGGTCAGGTCGCCGTCATAATGCTGGCGTCCCGCCTCGACGAAGGTTTCATAGGTTCCTTGGACAATGCCCTGGGTGCCGATGTAGATCCATGACCCCGCAGTCATCTGACCGTACATCATCAGGCCAAGTTTATCGAGTTCGTTAAAATGATCCCAATTGGCCCAATGGGGCACGATATTGGAATTGGCGATTAATACGCGGGGCGCGTCCTTGTGGGTCTTGAAAACGCCCACGGGCTTGCCTGATTGCACCATCAATGTTTCATCGTCATTCAGGCTTTTCAAGCTGGAGACGATCTTGTCGAAATCAGCCCAGGTGCGCGCGGCCCGGCCGATGCCGCCATAAACCACCAACTCGTGCGGTTTTTCCGCCACGTCTGGGTCCAGATTGTTCATAAGCATGCGCAAAGGGGCTTCCGTCAGCCAGGATTTCGCTGAAAGCTCCGTTCCATGATCGGCGCGTACGGTGCGAATGTTGTGACGCGGATTGGTCATTGGGTCTCTCCCGAATTATGTGGCGACGTCAGCGCGCCTTCTAAAGCCAGCTGCTCAAGACATTGCAGGATGTCGCGCAAGTAAGGGCGAATTTTTTCGGCTTTTTTCCAGTGATAGATATAAGGCGAAGCTTCGCTCTCCAGATGGGTGGATTGGGCGAGCTCCATTTGGATCGCGTGGATGTTGTCAGCCGGCGTTCCGTAATGGCGCGTGGTCCATCCGCCCTTGAAGCGGCCATTGGTTACGCTGGTGAAGCCTTCCGCGCGGTTGCAAATGTCGGCGACGGTTTGTTCGATCACCGCAGCGCAGGTGGCCCCATTGTTGGTGCCGATGTTGAAATCCGGCAGCACCCCTTCGAACAGAAATGGGATGTTGGAACGGATCGAATGGCAGTCGTACAGGATCGCCACCCCGTGTGTTGCGCGCACCCGTTCGATCTGTTGACTGAGGGCGGCGTGATAGGGCGCGTGGAACAGGCGCCGGCGCTCATCCGTCTCCACCGGGCCGGGCTCCTCGCCTTCATTCCAGATAGGCTTGCCGTCAAAATCCGTCAGGGGAACGAGGCCTGTGGTGTTCTGTCCGGGATAAAGACTGTCTCCGGACGGGTCGCGATTGGCGTCGATCACATAGCGATGAAATGTGGCGCGCACCGTCGTGGCCTGTGGCAGTAGGTCCTGATACAGCTCATGGATATGCCAATCCGTATCGGACAGGCTCTGGCCGCGCCAGTTCAGGCGGTTGAAGATTATTTCCGGCAGATAGGTTCCGGTATGGGGCAGGCCCAATATGATTGGCGAGGAGCCTTCTTTGATCTCCACCGGCGTCATTAGAGGTTCTCCATCGGGTCAAGGCGAGGACGAATGTCTTCTGCCAGATCGCGGTTTAACGTTCCATCCCGCACAAGCTTGGCGGCCAGCTCCAGATCGTCCGCCATGTATCGATCGTCTTCAAGACGTGAGACTCTGGCGCGAATTTTCACCAGCGCCAGACCCAAAGCCGGACTGGTTGTCAAAGGCGCGCGAAACTCCACGCCTTGAGCGGCGGTCAGCGCTTCAATGCCGATGATGCGCTCCAGATTGGCGTTCATGTCCAGAAGGCGCCGGGCGCCGTGACAAGCCATGGACACATGGTCTTCCTGATTGGCTGATGTTGGAGTTGAATCGACGCTGGCCGGATGGGCTTTCTGCTTATTCTCCGACATTAGCGCGGCGGAGGTGACTTCCGCAATCATCAAGCCAGAGTTAAGCCCCGGTTTCGGCGAAAGGAAAGCGGGCAATCCAAAGGACAAGGCCGGATCGACCAGAAGCGCGATCCGGCGCTGGGTGATCGATCCGATCTCCGCGATCGCCAACGCTATCTGGTCTGCGGCGAAGGCCACGGGTTCGGCGTGGAAATTACCGCCGGAGACGATGGAGCCGTCGGAAAGCGTTAGTGGATTGTCGGTCACCGCATTGGCTTCGCGTATGAGCGTAACCCCGCATTGGCGCAGCAGATCAAGGCAAGCGCCCATGACTTGCGGCTGGCAGCGAATGCAATAGGGATCCTGCACGCGCTCATCGCCCTCGCGGTGGCTTTCGCGGATTTGCGAGCCTTCCATCAGACGGCGAAGGGCGTGAGCGGCGTCAATTTGGCCGGGATGCCCGCGCAGGGTGTGAATTTCGCTGCGGAACGGCGCGCCTGAGCCCATGGCGGCGTCCGTGGACAGGGCTCCGGTGACAAGCGCGGCGCAGGCGAGACGCCAGGTTTGAAAAAGAGCGGCGAGCGCAAGCGCGGTTGAAACCTGCGTGCCGTTGATGAGCGCAAGCCCTTCCTTGGCGCCAAGAACGATTGGTTCAAGTCCCGCCTTCGCCAGCGCTTGCGCGCCGGACATGCGCTCGCCGCCATAAAAGGCTTCGCCTTCGCCTAGCATGACGGCGGTCATATGCGCAAGCGGCGCCAGATCGCCGGAGGCGCCGACGGACCCCTGCCCGGGAATGAGCGGAATGACGTCGCGCTCTAGCATGGCCTCGATCAGCTCGATCAACTCCCAGCGAACGCCGGAGGCGCCGCGGCCAAGAGACATTAACTTGATGGTCATAATCAGGCGGGTGACGTCAGCGTCGAGAGGCGCGCCTACGCCGCAACAGTGCGACAGGATCAGATTACGCTGCAGCGTGGCCACGTCGTCTGCTGGAATGCGGATGCTGGCGAGTTTGCCAAAGCCGGTGTTGACGCCGTAGACGGGCGTGTCGCCCGCAGCGGCTTTGGCGATCATCGCCGCGCTAGCCTCAACGTCAGCGCGAGCCGCGCGGTCCAGTTTGACAGGCGTTTTCTCGCGGAAGACTTGTTCAAGGTCGGTGAGGGCGACGTGCCCGGGGGTAACGATCAAGGTCATAATGAAACTCCGGCGTTTCCAGCGAAATAACGCCGGAACAAAGGGTTGAAGCCGATGCGATAGGCCAGCTCCGCAGGCTCTCTAACATCCCAGACGCATAAATCAGCGCGTTTTCCCACCTCCAAAGTGCCAAGTTGGCGCTGTAACCCAAGAGCGCGGGCGGCTTCGCGGGTGACGCCGGCGAGCGCTTCTTCAGGCGTCAGGCGAAACAGGGTCGAGGCCATGTTCATGGCGAGCAGGATTGAGGCCATGGGCGAGGTGCCGGGGTTGCAATCTGTGGCGACGGCGAGGGGAACCTTGGCGTCGCGCAACATTTGCACCGGTGGGACTTGAGTCTCGCGAAGCGTGTAGAAAGCTCCGGGCAAAAGAACCGCGACGGTTCCCGCCGCCGCCATCGCCGCCGCGCCGTCAGCATCGAGATATTCGATATGATCGGCTGAAAGCGCGCCATAGGAGGCGGCGAGTTTGGAGCCGCCAAGATTAGATAATTGCTCGGCGTGCAGCTTTAGCGGAAGGCCCAAGGCCGCCGCCTTATCGAAAACGCGGGCCATCTGAGCGGGAGAAAAGGCTATGCCTTCGCAAAAGCCGTCAACCGCGTCGATCAAGCCCTCCTTGTGGGCGGCGCTGAGACCCGGCAGCACCACTTCTTCAATATAGGCGTCAGCGCGGCCTTTATACTCTGGCGGCGTGGCGTGGGCGCCAAGATAGGTGGTGACGATCCGTATATCTCTAAGTTGCGCGAGGCGGCGCGCCGCGCGCAGCATTTTCAACTCATCTTCAATGGTGAGACCGTAACCGGATTTAACCTCAACTGTGGCGGCGCCTTCGCCTATCAGCGCGTCCAGCCGGGGGAGAGCCGTCTCCACCAGCTCCTCCTCGCTGGCTGAACGGGTGGCGTTGACGGTGGAGACAATGCCGCCGCCGGCTTTGGCTATTTCTTCATAACTGGCGCCTTCGAGACGCAGCTCGAATTCGCGCGCGCGGTCGCCGCCAAAGATAATATGGGTGTGGCAGTCGATCAACGCCGGGGTCATGAGGCGTGCGCCAAGATCTTCAGCCGGCCACTGGGCGAGGGGTGCGGGAAGGTCGGCGCTCTCGCCGATGAAAGCGATGTCGCCGTTCGCGTCGATCGCCAGAACGCCGTCTTCAATGAGACCGTAGGAAGCATATTCTGACGTGGAGGCCGGGTTAGGGGCGGCCATGGCCATCGTCGCGATTCTCGCGTTGCGCAACAGTTTCGCGCCGGCCCTTGCGCTCATCTTCGCCTCCATGCGGGTCTCCTCCGAAAGCTCTTAATATATGTTTGTATATTTAGGATATGTATGCACATAATTGTCAATCTTAAAAAAGAGGCGGACATGACGAGGCTTTGGGCAAAGACGGCGCTGCTTGCCGATGGGTGGCGTGAAAACATTGGCGTTGAAATCAGCGAAACTGGCGTGATCACTGCGGTTCGCGTTGATGAAACCCTTGAAGAATTTCGCGCCGATGAGCGCGTCGATATTCTTCTCCCCGCTCCATCAAACCTGCATAGTCATGCTTTTCAGCGGGCGATGGCGGGGCTGACGGAGCGTCGTGGAGGCGCCAAGTTCGACAGTTTTTGGACTTGGCGCGAGGTCATGTATCGCTTTCTTGGGCAGCTTTCTCCGGAGGATGTGGAGGCGGTGGCGGCCTTTGTGCAAATGGAGATGCTGGAAGCTGGATATGGCGCCAGCGCGGAGTTCCATTATCTTCATAACCAACCGGGCGGGGCGGCGTATGATGATCCTGCGGAACTTAGTCGCCGTATCGCCGCGGGGGCTAAAGCTAGCGGAATCGGGCTGACGTTATTGCCGGTGTATTACGCGACGGGGGGCGTTGATGGGCGAGCGCTCAAGGGCGGTCAGCTGCGATTCAAAACCGACCGTGATCATTATGAACGTATATTGCAAGGCGCGGAGAAAGCGCTGGGCGGTCTTGCTGGCGATGCGGTTCTGGGCGCGGCGCCTCATTCCCTGCGCGCGGTCTCTCGGGAAGATCTTACTTGGGCGGCGCGGTTGCTGCCGAGGCGCCCGCTGCATATGCATATAGCCGAGCAGGTGGATGAAATCAGCGAGGTTGAAGCGATTTATGGCGCGCGTCCTGTGGATTGGCTGTTTGACAACCATGACGTGAATGATCGCTGGTGTTTGATTCATTCTACGCATATGAACGCTGGAGAAGTTTTGAAAATGGCCCGCAGCGGCGCGGTGGTGGGTTTGTGCCCGATCACGGAATCGAATCTTGGCGATGGGATTTTCGACGGCGAGAATTATCTCGGCGCAGGCGGTCATATTGGCGTGGGGTCTGATTCGAACGTGCGGATTTCGCTGTCGGAAGAGTTGAAGACGCTGGAGTACTCTCAACGTTTGCGTGATCGGCGGCGGGCGGTTCTGGCGACGGCGGAGCGTTCTGTTGGACGGGTTTTGTTTGAAAGCGTTTGCGCGGGCGGCGCACGGGCGCTTGGCCGGGATTGCGGCGTGATCGAGGAAGGGAAACTGGCGGATCTGACGGCGCTGGACGGCGGATCGGTTCATCTTGAGGGGGTGCGCGGCGATGGGGTGCTTGATATGTGGATTTTCGCCGGCGATGACCGGCTTGTGAGCGACGTCTGGTCCGCGGGGCGGCGTGTGGTCAAAGGTGGATCGCATGTGGATCATGAGCGGATCACCAACCGTTATCGGGCGGTGATGGCGCGGCTGAGGGGGAGTCTTTGACGGGTGAAATTTCAGGGGTTGAAACGCCGACCCCTTCCAAACGGATCAACTCCTTTCGGATGATCAAGGAGGAAATTCTTCGGCGCGTGCGCGATAGGGTCTGGTCGCCGGGAATGCTGATCCCAAATGAAGAGGTGTTGGCGCAGGAATTCGGCTGCGCCCGGGTGACCGTTAATCGGGCGCTGCGGGAACTGGCGCAAACAGGCCTTCTGGAGCGCAAACGCCGTGCGGGAACCCGCGTTGCAGCCCATCCGGTGCGTGAGGCGCGTATGGAAATTCCGCTGGTGCGCGCGGAAGTGGAGGCTATGGGCGCAGCTTATCGGTTCACGGTTCTCAGCCGGGAGGTGGGAGCGGCGCCGGAGCATATTCGCGGTCGGTTGCAGCTGTGTTCGGACGCCGAGGTTTTGCATGTGCGCTGTCTGCATTTTTCTGACAGTCGCCCGTTTCAATATGAAGACCGCTGGATCTGTCTTTCTGCGGTTCCGGAGGTGCGCGAGGTGGTTTTCTCCGATATGGGGCCAAATGAGTGGCTTGTTCGCCATGCTCCGTTTTCGGAAATGGAGATTCGCCTCAGCGCTTCCGCGTCAACGGCGGATGAGGCTAGGCTTCTCGGCGTTGCGGCCGGTGATCCGCTGTTTAACTTTGAGCGAACCACCTGGCTTCTTGACCAACCGATTACCTACGTGCGGATGATGCACGCGCAGGATTATCAAATGATCTTGAAATCTTGATCGACTTTATTTTGAAAGATACTGGCGCGTCTCGCGGAGCCACTGACGGGTTCGCTCCTCGGGGTTTGCGTTGCGGGTGATGTCGGTGACCACGGCGGCGGCGTCCGCTCCGGCGTCAAAGACCCCCGACAAGCGCTCCGGCGTCAAACCACCGATGGCCACCAATGGCGTGGCGCCAATTTTTTCTCGCCATTGCGCCACTCGCTCCGGGCCTTGCGGCGCCCAGCTCATCTTTTTGAGAATGGTGGGATAAACTGGCCCAAGCGCGATGTACTCAGGGCGATGGGCGAGGGCCACCGCCAACTCCGCTTCGTCATGGGTGCTGATTCCAAGTTTCAAACCAGCGGCGCGGATCGCCGCGACGTCGGCCTCTTCCAGATCTTCCTGACCCAGATGCACGAAGTCACAGCCTTCCTCTATGGCGAGGCGCCAATGATCATTGATCACCAACTGACAATCATGGTTTGCGCACAGAGTTTTGGCGGCGCTGATTTCGCGGCGCAGCGCAGGTTCATCCATATCCTTGACGCGCAGCTGCACCAGCTTCACCCCAAGCGGCAGCAGGCGCTCCAGCCATTGGACGCCGTCGATAATAAGATAAAATGGATCAAGAGAAGCGCTCATCAAAAAGTGGCCTTTCCAAAGACTGGCGTTGAGGGGGCGGCCATGTCGCGCGGCTCCATAGGATCGGCGAGAAAGGCGGTTCGTCCCGCTTCAATAGCAGATGCGAAAGCTTTTGCCATCATGGGCGGGTCACCTGCCTTGGCCACCGCCGTGTTGAGCAAGACGCCGTCAAATCCCATTTCCATCACTTTGCATGCGTGAGAAGGGCGTCCCAGCCCTGCGTCGATAATCAGGGGCACATCGGGAAAATGGGCGCGCAAGCTGCGCAGACCGTAGGGATTGACCAAGCCCTGGCCAGAGCCGATGGGCGCGCCCCAAGGCATGAGCACTTTGCAGCCGACGTCCAGAAGGCGCTGGGCGACGACCAGATCTTCGGTTGTATAGGGATAAACTTCAAAGCCATCCTGACTTAAAAGGCGGGCGGCTTCAACAAGGGCGAAAACATCCGGTTGCAGCGTGTCCGCCTCGCCAATAACCTCCAGTTTGATCCGGTTGGTTTCAAAGACCTCGCGCGCCATTTTCGCTGTGGTCACCGCTTCTTTCACGGTGTGGCATCCGGCGGTGTTGGGTAAGACTTTCACGCCGCTGTCGCGAATCATCGACCAGAAGGCGTCGCCGGCGCGGCCCTCTCCCGCTTCCCGGCGCAGGGAGACGGTGACCATGGAGCAACCGGCCGTCTGAATGGCTTCATTCATAACTGAGGGCGAGGGGTATTGCGCGGTGCCGAGAAAAAAGGGCGAGGCGAATTGCGTATCATAAAGTTTGAGCATGACGTGCGTCTCAGCCTCCCTGTCTTGGTTGCAGCAGTTCTATTCGATCCCCTTCGCGCAAGGGGTGGCGCTCTCGCTCATCTCGCGGCACGAATTCTCCGTTGAGGGCGGCGGCGGTATAGGTCTCGTCCACGCCATATTCAGGAAGTAGGGCTGCGAGGGTGGTCGCCGTCGCTTCAAAAGCGGCTCCATTGACGATTAATTTCATGGCGCAATCTCCTGACTATGCTCATTGTTGTTGAGGTGAGAGGCGAGGTTTTCCGCCAGCGTCTGGCCATAGGCGGGGCTGAGCAGAAATCCGTGGCGGTAAAGTCCATTGAAATGAACGCGCGGACCATGCGGCCAGGGTTCTCGTGAAACGATAATTCGTGGCAGATTGTCGGGGAAGGCGGGGCGCACGCCCGCCGCCGTTTCTATTACATGGGCTTGAGCGAAGGAGGGATGAAGCGCATAGGCCGCGTTCAAGAGTTCTGTTATCGAGCGCACCGTCGGCGGGGCGCAGCTATCGCTTTCAAGCATCGTCGCCCCCACCATGAAGCGGCCTTGGCTGCGCGGCGCGATATAAAGGGGGATGCGCGGATGCAGCATTCGAACGGGCCGGGAGAGCGTGATTTCGTCCGTTTGAAGCAGCAACATTTCACCGCGCACGCCGCGTAGCTCATCTTTCTTGTATTGTTTGGATATGTCGGCGCGCGCGGAAATACCGCGGCAATCGATGGTTACTTGCGCGTTTGCGCTCATATCCGGCGTGAAAGGGCGGCCGAAATGAAATTGGACGCCGCCAGCGCGAAGAACCTCCTCCAACCCCAGAAGCGCCGCGCGGGGATCAAGATGCGCCTCATCTTCAAAAAACAGGGCTTTTTGAAAACGTCCCTCCAGATCAGGCTCTAGCGCGCCGATCTCATCCGCCTCCAGCCAACGGTGGGCGCTGGAGCGGCGGGCGAAGCGGGTTAACTCTCCCTGATCGCGAGGTTGGGCCACCACGAGCGTGCCTTTGCGCGCGAGGGGGCGGATGTGGCGTGGCAGCGCCGCCTCCCACCAGTCGGGGGCGCGCCGACCGAGGCGCGTCACCTCCTCATCGGCGCTTTCAGCTTCGCACCAGGGGGCGAGCATCCCCCCCGCCAGCCATGACGCGCCGCCGTCCACAGTGTCGGCGCGTTCATAGATGTCGATCTCATGGCCGGCGCGCATAAGCTCAACCGCGGCGACAAGCCCGGCGACGCCGGCGCCAACGACGGCTATGCGCATGGCTCTTCTCCCGAGCTGGCAGCTGCATTCAGCGGCATATAAAGCGCGCCGCCGTCTTTAAACCGGAGCGCCATTTTCTCCATTCCCTCCTTTTGGGCTTCAGCGCGGATGTCGTGAGAAATTCGCATTGAACAGAATTTAGGCCCACACATGGAGCAGAAATGAGCCACTTTGTGAGCTTCTTTGGGTAAGGTTTCATCGTGAAAGCCGCGGGCGGTTTCGGGATCGAGCGAGAGGTTGAACTGGTCCTCCCAGCGAAACTCGAAGCGGGCGCGCGACAGGGCGTCATCACGCAATTGCGCAGCCGGGTGGCCTTTGGCCAGATCCGCCGCGTGCGCCGCGATCTTATAGGTGATCACGCCGGTTTTCACGTCGTCCCGGTTGGGTAGGCCAAGATGTTCTTTCGGCGTGACGTAACAGAGCATTGCCGTGCCGAACCAGCCGATCATCGCCGCGCCGACGCCGGAGGTGATGTGATCATAGCCCGGGGCGATATCCGTGGTCAGAGGGCCGAGAGTGTAAAAGGGCGCTTCGCCGCAAACCTCCAACTGCTTGTCCATATTGGCTTTGATCTTGTGCATGGGCACATGGCCAGGGCCTTCGATCATGACTTGACAGTCTTTGGCCCAGGCGACTTTCGTCAACTCCCCAAGGGTTTCCAGTTCGGCGAATTGGGCTGCGTCATTGGCGTCGGCGATGGAGCCCGGGCGTAATCCGTCGCCAAGGGAGAAGGAGACGTCATAGGCGCGGCAGATGTCGCAAATCTCCTCGAAACGTTCATAGAGGAAACTTTCCTTGTGATGATGCAGGCACCATTTCGCCATGATGGAGCCGCCGCGTGAGACGATGCCGGTAACGCGGTTCACGGTCAGCGGAATGTAATGCAGGCGAACGCCGGCGTGGATGGTGAAATAATCTACGCCTTGCTCAGCCTGTTCGATCAATGTGTCGCGGTAAACCTCCCAGCTTAGATCTTCTGCGACGCCGCCCACTTTCTCCAAAGCTTGATAGAGCGGCACCGTGCCGATGGGAACGGGCGAATTGCGGATGATCCATTCGCGGATGTTATGAATGTTGCGCCCGGTTGACAGATCCATCACGGTGTCCGCGCCCCAACGGATCGCCCAGACCATTTTTTCAACCTCTTCCTCCATGGAGGAGGTGACGGCGGAGTTGCCGATATTGGCGTTGATTTTAACAAGGAAATTGCGGCCGATGATCATCGGCTCCAACTCAGGGTGATTGACGTTTGCGGGAATGATCGCCCGCCCGAGAGCGATTTCATCGCGCACGAATTCAGGCGTGACGAAATCAGGGATCGCCGCGCCAAAGCTTTCGCCGCCGCGCTCACCTAAGGGCAGGGATTTTTCTCGGCCAAGGTTCTCGCGTATGGCGACAAATTCCATTTCAGGAGTGATGATCCCGGCGCGCGCCGCCGCCAATTGCGTGACGGCATGTCCGTCTTTGCCGCGCATGGGCTGGCGGATGAGGGGAAATTCGGGCGTTCGTTTATCGCCTTGGGCGCCGCCATTGTCTTCGGGGCGAGATACGCGCCCTTCATAGACGCTAAGCTGGGCGGCTGCGGATTCCCACGCCAGACGATGAGGAGGTAGGCCGTCTGCAATCGAAATTTGAGCGGCGGGGTCCGTGTAGAGGCTGGAAGGATCGTAAACAGCCACCGGCGGCTCGCCTGCGGTTGGGTGCAGGTCTATCTCCCGCATTGGAACGCGGATCTGCGGATATAACTTCCCGGCGATGTAGATTTTTCTCGATGCGGGAAGCGCGCCAGTGGAGACGCTTGTTTTACAGTTAGACATTTGAGGCTCCTCGCCATAGGCGTTGGAGACCCAGTCCCGGTATGGAAAGATGAAGAGCGCTGACAAATTGAAGACAAAAGCGCGCAAAGATTGCGCGTCATGTCCCGCTTCGGCCACATTCGGCGGCCGTGATCGTCATCAGCGCTTGCACCGTCCCTACGCCAGTGTGAACTGGATCAGGTTCAACGGGTCACTGCGCTGCGTGTAAGGATCGCTCCGCCACGCCAGCAGTCTCTCAGCCTCTTGTCGAGACTCCCCTGGTTACATTAGGACTATGGCGAGAGCCTGTTATGCTGTCAATCTTCAGAAGCGCATTCGGGACGGGCGAATAACCAACATTGGTTTGAAAAATTGTATCAGAATGTCGCCAAATGCATTCTCGGGTTCGCCATTGCGAAAAACTCATTTAAAACTAAAGCAATGAGATCTCTAAGGTGCGTGGATTTTACGCGTAAAATCGACCGTTGATTATGGGTTCTCAAAAAAATCAATCTTCTAGAGGTCAAGGGTCGTTGTTCTAATGTCCATATTTAGCCGCGTTTTCTTTCTGGCTTTGGTTTGCGCGAGCGTCGCTTATCTCTATATCGCGGCGCCGCCGTTGTTCTCTAAGCCGGTTCCGGCGTTGGAGAAGATAGGTCTTGCGCTGTGGCCAGTTTCTGAGGTGGGGGAGGCTTCCAAAGCTGGGGGCGGGCGAGGACCCGCGCGTGCGGGAAGCGCGGGAAGCGCGGGAAGAGGGCGCGGCGGCGAGGTGCTGGTTCGCGTGGCTAAGGTTGAGACGCGCGCGGCGGATACTTTCGTGCGCGCCGTCGGCACGGGGACGGCCGTTAAAAGCACGACTCTTTTCGCCGAAACGTCGGGGCGTGTGGTGAAATTGGATGCTGAAGCGGGGGAGCATGTTTCGGCCGGCGCGTTGATCATGCAGCTGGATAGTCAAAATGAAGCGTTGGCGGTGGACCGTTCCAAGGTCGCGGTTCAGGATGCGAAAGACCAATTGAACCGTTACAAGCAACTGATTTCCAGCAATACAATTTCGTCGGTTCAGTTGCAAACGGCGGAAACGGCGCTGCGAAACGCGGAGCTGGACCTTGAAGCTGCGCAAGTCGCTCTCACGCGCCGATCCGTCATAGCTCCTTTCGATGGGGTGATCGGTTTTGTCGACGTTGAAATCGGCGACTATATTTCTCCCACGACGAAAATCGCGACGCTGGATGATCGGACGACGATTTTAATCGAGTTCGTCGTACCGGAACGGTTTCTTGGCAAGGTGGCGCGGGGCGATTTGATCGAGGTCATGAGCGACGCCATGAAGGGGCAAAAGTTCGAAGGCGTGGTCTCCGCTTTGGATAGCCGGATCGATTCCGCCTCGCGGACCCTGCGCGTTCAGGCCAAGGTCGAAAACGACGACGACCGTATTTTGCCGGGGCTTTCCTTTGACGTGAAGGTGTTGCTCACTGGAGAGATGTTGGCGACGATCCCGGCGATTGCTCTGCACTGGGATAAGTCAGGCTCTTATGTCTGGCTTTTAAGCGAAGGGAAAGTCCGTAGACAGGACGTGAGCGTTTTGGATCGGGAGAGCGATGTGGTGTTCGTTGGCGGTGATATCGTTTCAGGCGACGTTGTGATTACGGAGACCACGCAGGATTTGCGCGACGGTTTGACGGTCAGGGTTTTACCAAGCGCAGATCGTTCGCTCCAAGACGCAGATCAGCAGAACACGGATAAAAAGTTAAAGCGTGCGCCAATCCCGGTGACGAATGATGATACGAGCGCCGCTCGCAAAGGCAGGGGTTGAAAATGGAGGCTGATCTAAAAGGCGTTGGGGCGCTGTTCGTTCGCCGTCCGGTTTTGGCGGTGGTTCTTAGCCTGCTTATTGTTTTGTCCGGTTTGGCGGCGCTTTTGGGCGTTGAAGTTCGCGAATTGCCGAACGTTGATCGTCCGGTCGTCACCGTCACCACTTATTATACGGGCGCTACGCCAGAGGTGATCGACACCGAGGTGACGAGCATTCTGGAAAAGGCTGTGGGACGCTCTCCGGGCATTGTTTCCGTTTCGTCACAGTCTCGGTTTGGTCGCAGTCGGATAACGGCTGAATTTTCCGATGCGACCGACGTGGAGACGGCGGCCAACGACGTGCGCGACGCCGTGTCCCGGGTGACGCGCCAGCTTCCTGATGATGCGGATGATCCGTCCATCGTTAAAGCCGACGCTGACGCGGACGCTGTGATGCGCCTTGCGGTTCGCGCGCCGGGAATGAGCGTTGAAGAGGTCACGCAACTGGTCAATGACCGCATCGTGGACCGTATTGCGGCGGTGGCTGGGGTGGCGGATGTGACGGTTTACGGGGACCGTGACCCTGTGTTCACCATCGCCGTCGATCCGCTCGCCGTGGCCAGCCGAGGGTTGGCGCCCGACGACATGAAAGAAGTGGTGGCTGATTTGGCCGCGAACGTCTCCGCTGGTTCGGTCAAAACAGACAAGCAGGAACTGGTGGTGCGGGCCGATAACAACATCAAGACGGTGCAAGACATCGCCCGCCTGAAAATAGACGAGAATACGCGTATCTCCGACGTTGCTCATGTTAGCTACGGGCCGGAGAGGCGCACGACAATATTCTCCGCCAACGGCGAGTCCGGCGTTGGCATGGGAATCGTGCGCCAGGCCAAGTCCAACACCATTGATGTGTCAAATGGCGTTCGAGCGGCCGTCGCTAAGTTAAATGAATCCCTGCCCCATGGGGTCACAGTGCAGGTCATGTCGGATGACGCGGACTTCATTTCCGGCGCGATCAGCGAAGTGGTGTTGTCGTTGTTTCTCGCCACGGGGATCGTCATTCTCATCATTTTCATTTTCCTTGGCTCTGTCAGCGCCACTTTGATCCCCGCCGTCACGGTGCCCATTGCTTTGTGCGGAACCATCGCTGCGATCTGGTTCGCAGGATTTTCCGTCAATGTCTTGACCCTTCTGGCGCTGGTCTTGGCGACGGGCATGGTGGTGGATGACGCCATCGTGGTGTTGGAAAACATCATGCGTCGAATCTCCAAGGGCGACGGGCCTCGCGCCGCCGCCGTCATTGGCGCGCGGGAAGTGTTTTTCGCGGTCATAACCACCACGGCAACTTTGGCTGCCGTGTTTATTCCAATTTCGTTTCTTCCAGGCAGCGTGGGAAGATTGTTTTCCGAATTTGGTTTCGTCTTGGCGATTTCAGTGATGCTGTCTTCATTTGTGGCGCTGACCTTGGCGCCAATGATGGCCTCGCGCCTGTTGAAGGCGAAAAAATCCGAAGCGGAGCAAAAGTCGCCGTCATTTCTACGCCGGGGCGTCAGTGCGCTGGGCCTGCGTTTTCAGCGGATTTACGGTTGGGGGCTGGAGTTTTCCTTGAAGGCTCCTTCGGTGGTGATCGCGGGATCGTTGATGTTCTGCGTCTTCGGCGTCGTTCAATATGAATCCCTGCCCAAAGAGTTGACGCCGCGAGAAGATCGGGGGCTGGTGTTTTTATCCGTGCGTACTCCGCAAGGGGCGAGCGTCGAGTATACGCGTAATAAAATTCGTCAGATCGAAACAATCATTCAAAAAACCATTGATGCTGGCGAGGGCGAGTCCTTTCTCAGTATCGCGGGAACCGGCGGCACGTCCAATGGGGGCTTTATCTTTCTCAAGCTGCTCCCTTGGGACGAGCGAGAGCGCAATCAGGCGCTTATAGCGGCGGAGATCAATCGTCAGGTCTCGCGGTTGACCGGGGTCAAAGTTTATGTGCGCCAGCCGAACACGCTTGGTGTTCGCGGCGCTGGTTCGGGTTTGCGTTTCGCCTTGAGCGGCGGCGATTATGACGTTCTGGATGCGGCGGCGCAAAATTTGACCCAGAAAATGCAAGATGAGCTCGGAGAGAAAATTGGTCGGGTGTCTATTGATTATGACACCACCCAACCGCAGCTTTTGGTGCATGTGAACCGGGAGGTGGCCAAGGAGTTGGGCGTCTCCGTTCAAAATATAGCTCAACTCTTGCGTTTGCTTCTCGATGGCGACACGGCGGCGGAAGTTTTCATCGGCGATGATTCAATTCCGGTCAATATCGAGGCGGGCGGCGCGCCTTTGCGCACCACGCGGGATCTGGAGAACCTGTTTGTGCGTACGAAGGATGGGACAATGGTGCCTTTATCCTCTGTCGTCTCCATTGAAGAGACTGCGGTTGCGCCGCAGTTGAACCGGGAGGCGCAGTTGCGGGCGATTCCGGTCTCCATCGGACTGGCGGACGGCTATGATCTGGCGACAGCGGTTGAGGACATGCGCGCCATCGCCGATGAAGTTCTGCCGCCCGGCGTCACCACCACTTTGCTCAGCGAAGCGGCGCTTCTGGAGCAGACCTCTTCAAATGTGTTCATCACCTTCGGCTTCGCCATTGTGGTTATTTTCCTTGTTCTTGCAGCGCAGTTCGAGAGCTTCATCAGCGCGATGATTATTTTGTTGACCGTGCCGTTCGGGTTGGCCGCCGCTATTGTGGCGATTACGCTTACTGGCGGGTCAATAAATGTTTACAGTCAGATCGGCATCATCATGCTGGTGGGGTTGATGGCGAAAAACGGCATTTTGATCGTGGAGTTCGCCAATCAGTTGCGTGAAGAGGGGCAGGACGTTGAAAGCGCCATTCGCGACGCTTGCCTGTTGCGGCTGCGCCCGGTGATGATGACCATGATTTCTACCGTCCTTGGCGGTTTGCCGCTGGTGTTCGCCTTTGGGGCGGGGGCGGAGGCGCGCGAGGCGTTGGGGTGGATCGTCGTTGGCGGTTTGGGTTTCGCCACGCTGTCCACATTGTTGGTGACGCCTGCGGCCTATCGTTTGTTGGCCCCATTCTCTAAATCACGCAACGCGAGCGAGTTGCGTTTGGCGGAAGAAATGAAGGCGGCTCGGTGAGATTTTCAATGGATGGGCTCTGAACGCGCGATTAACTTCAAACGGAAGGGCTTTCGCGCGTTCTCTGAAACCATCTGTTGAAAACCTATGCAAACACGTGAGTTTAACCCTTGCATTGGCGTGAAGCCCAGCTATATTGCGGCTCTCCTGCTGAGCAGGAATGAAGTGGACAGGTGGCCGAGTGGTTGAAGGCGCACGCCTGGAACGCGTGTATACGGGCAACCGTATCGAGGGTTCGAATCCCTCTCTGTCCGCCATTATCCCCATTGCGAGCCAGTGACACCGCCCTGACGGGCATGGGTTTTCCGTGTTATCAAAGGGGTTTGCGGGAACCGACCGAACCTCATAGACGCGCCGCGAGGCTGTAGTTTGGCTCAGAATGGCCCTCAGTCTCAGTTTGGGCGAACCTCGCCCATTCCGGTTCGGTCCCGTTTTCTTGTTATCTTTCAATGGCCTGCTTCCAAACCCCGCCAAACCCCAAATCGGCGATCCGAAAGACAGCGATGGCAACGTAACGGATTGGTTGGGGTTCGAGTGCCTCCGGGCTCGCCACTTTCCTTAAAATTCTGATTTCATTGAACTAAATTCAGTTCGAGGCCAGTTTGCACGCCGGAACGTACTCCTGAACGCACACATCGGGAAGCTGACGCCATGTATCTCTTGCGCCGCCCGACGGGCTTCTGTTTTCAACTACGGATTCCAAAAAAGAAAGAGAGCATCCAGGCAAGCCGCTCAGTTGCGATGCGAACTCGATATGGAATTGAATCAAGACGATAGGGAGCATGTTCCACTTTGGCGGTGGAGGCTAGACGTCGTTGGTGACTGAGGATGAAAAGATATTGTGCTCGATATTGTATTTCTCCTGCTCTTTAATGGCGGCCTCGCAATTGGCTACCGCGTCATATGGTTTTTGCTTCCATAAGTTGTTTTTCATGAAAATGCTCTTTTAGCATATTCGCATGGCGAGGGGTTGTCGGTGTCTGGGCGCCAGCTTTGTTTCCCGAATAGAAAGCGCGCAGGGATGAAAAGCCTACCGCGCGCTAACTAACAGAAGGGGGGCGCAGCGCCAATTCAGCTTCAATATTTTCAAGTGAAGCCAAAGCATTGCGACGGTCTCTCGATCCGCGCGGCGAAGATACGATTATCCTCGACGCGCTTTGCGCTCACTGTATGAACATCGCCGCGCGCTTATGCTCGCTTTTGGCGAGCGCTTTGTCAGCCGCGGTGACGTTGGATCTGGCGACAAGTTTTTCGCAGTCTGCAAGGGGAAGGACAACTAGTGTTTCCCCATTTGGGGTAGTGATCTTCTGCATGGTTCTTCCTATTGATAGACGCCGCCACGCGGTCCGATTTTCAATATATCCAAAATCTGATCATCCATGATGACGCGCCAATCACCGACGCGTGGTAGAATATAGTTGGAGTCGGTCAGGACTTTGTCGGCTAGGATTTTAACGTCGATCAGGCTTTGACATTATCGCCGCGGTTGATGGCGCGCGAGCGTATTGATTGCTCTTTGAATCTATGTTCGCAACGTCCTTCGGCGGAATTTTGCGAGTATTTTTAAGTAGTTATTAGAATATAGAGAATTTTGTATTTTAATATTAGCGCATAGCTATTTTGTGAAATGAAGTTCCAAATGACTGTTCTTTTGGCGAGCTCATTTCCAGATATGGAGGCAGGATTATGCAAGTTAGCGACAAGGGACGCGCATTTATCGCCGTGCATGAGGGTTGCGAGTTGCGAGCGTATCGCGACGTGGCGGGCGTTCTGACAATCGGTTATGGCCACACTAGTGAGGCGGGGGCTCCGATGGTGAAAGTCGGGATGACGATCACTCAAGAAGAGGCGGAAGATATTCTGTCACGCGATCTGGGGAAGTTTGAAGCGCGGGTCTCAAACCGTATGGGTGTGCTTTCGCAAAACGCTTTTGACGGCGCTGTGTCGTTTGATTTCAATACCGGAGCTATTCATAAAGCCACTTGGGTGAAGCGCTACCTGGAGGAGAAATTCGTCGAGGCGGAAGCCTCGCTCAAGCTGTGGAACAAAGCGGGTGGGCGCGTTTTGCCTGAGCTTACCCGACGTCGCAGCGGCGAGGCCGACATTATTTTTCGCGGACGTTATCCGGGAATGAAGCCGGAGACCGCCGATCAATCCGTGATTGAGGCGCAGAAAATTCTGATGGCCAGAGGGTTTGATCCTGGCGCGATTGACGGAGCGTTTGGCCCAAAGACGAAAGCCGCTGTTCTGGCTTATCAAGAGGCGCATCCGAATCTTGCGAACGACGGAGTTTTGGGCCCGGCGACGCTGGCGCAGCTACGGCGTGATAGCTCTGCCTCATGAGATTTGGACGTCGTCGCCTGTGGTGGCGCCGTTCAAAGTCTGGGTTTGTTGACATGCGCGGCAGTGTCGGAATGGATAGCCTCCTTATTTGGCGTTTGCGTGGCTATTGTCGTCGGCGTTTGACGCCTAGTTGATCCAGACGGCGCTGCGGGTATTATTGTTGTTGGAGAGGCGATGTTAGTAATTAATATTATTCTGTTTATGTTTTGCGAGAAGGTGAGATTAATTACATTTGCGCCAAGTGATATAGACAGAAATTAGTTCACCACTGGCAGTTTTGATCGACTCTGAAATCCAATAGCCTGAAATCTGTTGAGTTTCCGTAATATATTTTTGTCTCGCCATTGGTTTCGACGCCAAAACGCACGGTGAATGATTCCGTCGTAAGACGAACGCGCGGGTCTAAGCGTATTTTTTGACCTCGTGATAGTCGAATTGATTTTATAGGCCTAGACGCGCTCCAATTCCGCCGGTCGCGAATGGTCGTATCTTTCCAAACGCAATGGGTCGGCTCGCCGTCAAAAGAAAGCATAATGGGGGGCGGTCGGGCGGAAATCTTATAATAGATTTTTTCAATGGCGATGAGCGTGCACAATCCTGCTAAAGCGCCTAAACCAATGACGAGATAAAGACGTGAATGAGATCTCTTTGCCTGGATGTAGCCTTTGTTGATGAGCCATGCGTAGAACTTGAGGCTGAGCGCCGCGGCCATCATTGTGATGGAGCCAGCCATGCAGGGAAGAGAAAATTTAACTCCCCATTCAAAGGCCCTGTCAAACCAGTCTCCTTTCGGCACAGGGCCAAGAGTGAACCAGCTATAGGCGAAGCCTAATCCCCCAACAAAAAATATAAAAACCTTAATCGCCCGGGAAGTGGAAAGTTGTGAAACAGTTTTTACTGACGTAGCGGTCGTGGCGAAAGCGATAGAAATTGCTGCTATAGTTAAATATACTATAAGCAATACGATAAGTATAAATATTGGGGCGAGGATGGCCATCATATAAGTTCTTAGGTTACTTTTTCATCTTTTTAACAAAATTTTCCTAGGTTTTTATATATCAGGGAAAAAGTGACAACGATACGAATAAAGACATAATTTAGGTCATTCTGATAAACTTCGCCTCATAGCCTTGCGGTTACTCTCTGAAAAATCCCCCTCACCATGCGCCCGCCACCGTTGCTCGATGAAACTGTGGGCGGCGAGGTCGTAGGCGTCGGCATCTTAATGACGTGCGTCTTGTCGCTATGATGCGTTACAAAATAATGACAATTCTAAATATCTAACTTACTAGATATTTAGAATTGTCATTATTTTGTAACGTAAGCCGCCTAGATGTCTCCCGTCGCCATAAGGCGTCGTACTGAATTCTGATGGGAGCAGGCTCAATGAATAGGTTCTTCCTTACGACTTCTGCGGTTTCAATCGCTTTGGCCGCCTCTTTCGCTCAAGCGAACGCGCAAGACGTTCCAACGGTGCTGGTCGATGGCTCGTCCACCGTTTTCCCTATCTCCGAGGCTATGGCCGAGGAGTTTCAGAACGCGCAAGGCGGTAAAATCCGCGTCACTGTTGGTTTGTCCGGCACTGGTGGTGGATTTAAAAAGTTTTGCCGTGGCGAAACGGACGTGACCGGCGCTTCGCGGCCAATCACCAATACGGAAAAAGAGCTTTGCGCCGAGAACAACGTTGAATATATCGAGATGCCGATCGCGATTGACGCGCTCGCCAACATCATCAACCCAGCGAATGAGTTCGCTTCTTGCATGACTGTTGAGCAGCTCAAAAAGATGTGGGAGCCAGAAGCCCAAGGTAAGATCACCAAATGGAGTCAGATCGATCCGTCATGGCCGGACGATACAATCGGTCTTTACGGCGCCGGCACTGATTCTGGCACCTATGACTATTACACATTCGCGATTACTGGCAAGGAACACTCCAGTCGCGGCGATTATACGGCGACTGAAGACGATAACGTCACCATTCAGGGCGTTGTCGGAGATCCGAACGCGATCGGCTTCCTTGGTCTGGCCTATGTTCATGAGAATCTCGATAAAGTGAAGCCGGTTGCGATCAAGCAGGCGAATGGCGAATGCGTGTCGCCTTCGGTTGAAACGGCGGCAAACTCCACATATCAGCCGTTAACCCGCCCGATCTTCTGGTACATTTCCAAGGGCGCGGCGGACGCCAAGGATCACGTCAACCAGTTTGTCGAATTCGCTTTCGACGCGGAAAACCAACAAGCGTTGGTTGGTGAAGTGGGTTATGTGCCGCTGCCTGCGGAAGCCTCGAATAAAGCGCTCGCCAAATTTAGCGCTCGCACCACAGGTTCCGCGTTTGACGGCGGCTCCAAGCTGGGCGTCACTATTGACGAGCTCGTCAGCGCCGCTGGTCAGAACTGATAAAACCGATGAGGCGGCTGCAATATGCAGCCGCCTTTCATTTTGGAGTTCTTGAATGAACAAGTCCGCAATCAAGAGTAAATTCAGGCCGACTGAAGCCTATTTGGCTCGTCGCCGACTTATCTCAAGGTTGATGCGCGTTTTGCTTTTTCTGGCCGCGGCGACTTCAGTTTTCGTGACTACAGGGATCGTTTACGTTCTGATTAGCGAATCCTGGAATTTCTTTCGTCAAGTCCCACTGTTTGAGTTTTTGACCGACACCCAGTGGACGCCGGTTTTCGCTAATCCCCGGTTTGGAATTTTACCGCTTTTAACCGCAACCTTGTGGGCGGCTGGAATCGCTCTGGTGATCGGCATACCTCTAGGCACCACCTTGGCTATCTATCTTAGCGAATACGCTCCGCCAAAAGTGCGAGAGGTCGTCAAGCCGCTGCTGGAGTTGATAGAGGCGGTGCCAACGGTTGTATTTGGCTATTTCGCGCTGTTGTTTCTCACGCCGCTCTTTCGGATGTTTATTCCGGGGCTGACCGGCTTCAACCTTCTCGTTCCCGGCATTGTTCTTGGAATTATGATTTTGCCATACGTTGTGTCGGTTAGCGAAGACGCCATGCGGGCTGTTCCCGCCTCTCTGAGGGAGGGCGCTTACGCTTTGGGAATGACGCGCATTCAGACCGCGGTGAGGGTGATAATCCCTGCGGCATTCTCAGGCATCACCGCCGCTTATGTTCTTGGGATGTCACGGGCCGTGGGGGAGACGATGGTTCTGGCCATCGCTGCTGGACAGAACCCTAATTTGACCGGCGACCCTCGTGAGGGAGCGGCCACCATCACCGCTTACATTGTGCAAATGGCGATGGGAGACCTTCCGCAAGGTTCGCTTGCTTACGAGTCGATTTTCGCGGTGGGGCTCGCTCTGTTTGTTCTAACCTTTATTTTCAACTTGGCCGGTTTCTTCCTGCGCCGCCGTTTTCGCGAGGTTTACTGATGAGCGCCGCCAACATGGAGGAAAGGGGAGGGGTCAAGCCGATCTCCGACGCTGAAGCCAGTCGCGTCATCAGCGCCGCCAAAAGCCGTGACGTTATCTTCGCCGTAGTGGGGGTTTTCGTTCTAATTCTATCAATGGGCATGTTGACGGCCCTTATCGTCGATCTTTTGATCGATGGCTTGGCGCGTATCAATTATGAATTTTTAACCAACTTCCCTTCGCGCCGTCCCGGGCAAGCGGGAATTTTATCGGCATGGGTTGGTTCTTCTCTTGTGATGTTGACTACGGCGGTGATCGCCATCCCACTTGGGATCATGGCCGGAGTTTACCTTGAAGAATATGCGCCGAAGAATTGGGTGACGGATATCATCGAGATCAACGTCAGCAATCTGGCGGGCGTGCCTTCCATAATTTATGGCCTGCTCGCGTTGGGGTTGTTCGTCTATACGCTTGGGTTGGGGCGCACCGTTTTGACGGCCGGTCTCGTGCTTGCGCTGTTGATATTGCCCGTGGTCATTGTGGCGACGCGCGAAGCCGTTCGCAGCATTCCCTTGATTGTTCGGGAAGGCGCTTATGGCATGGGGGCCGACAAGTGGCAGATGATTTGGAACTATATTCTCCCAGCGGCGCGGCCGGGAATTCTGACGGGGGCGATCGTTGGGCTGTCGCGGGCGATCGGCGAGACGGCGCCCGTTCTGACGATCGGCGCTCTTACGTTCATAGCGTTTCTTCCGCCTGCTCCAGTTCAACCTGAGTTTCCGTTTGTGAACATGGATTGGCTGACTTCGCCGTTCACGGTTATGCCGATTCAGATGTTCAACTGGATTTCTCGCCCCCAAGCGGCTTTTCACGTCAACGCCGCGGCGACTGGACTGGTTCTTATAGCGATGACGCTTACCATGAACGCCATTGCAATCTGGATCCGCTATCGTTTGCGCAAGACGGCGAGAGCTTAAGAATGACCTTCTCTCAGCGATCTAAATACCCGAGGCAGTCATGAATCAGGAAACCTTCAATAAAAGCGAATTCGCTGGCGCAGAAGAACATGAAAAATCTTCCGTGGCTCGTCCAAACGCTATTTCCGATGAGCTTCGAGCCGATGTCCGTGACCTGTCGTTTTGGTATGGTGACTTTCAAGCGCTCAAGAACATCAATTTACCGATCGCCGAAAAAAAGGTCACGGCGCTTATCGGGGCGTCGGGGTGCGGTAAGAGCACCTTGCTTCGGTGCTTCAACCGTATGCATGATCTTTATCCCGGCAATCGATATAAGGGCGAGATCCTGTTGACGCCGGAGAACCAGAACATCGTCGATAAGGGGATTGACCCTATTCGGGTGCGTCTCAAGGCGGGGATGGTTTTTCAAAAACCGAATCCGTTTCCCAAGTCGATTTTTGAAAATGTCGCGTCTGGTCTCAGGGTTCGGGGAATTCATAATAAAGCGTTGGTGGCTCAGCGGGTTGAGGAAGTGCTTCGACAAGCGGCTCTTTGGGATGAGGTGAAGGATCGCCTCGATCAGTCCGCCTACGCTTTGTCTGGAGGCCAGCAGCAACGCCTTTGCATCGCGCGCACCTTAGCTCCTGAGCCAGAGCTTATTCTTCTGGACGAGCCGACCTCAGCGCTTGATCCAATCGCAACGGCCAGAATTGAGGAACTTATAGAATCCCTTCGTGATCATTATGCGATCGTGATCGTGACGCACTCCATGCAGCAAGCGGCGCGTATCTCGGCTTATTGCGCGTTTATGCATCTGGGCGAGTTGGTTGAATTTGGCTCCAACAAGACAATTTTTACGAGCCCCAAAGAGAAGCGGACGCAGGACTATATCACAGGTCGTTTCGGTTAAGAGGGATGTGGGAAAGCGTATGTGGGAAGTAATCTTATGTTTTCCTTGGATAATGAGATCGCTCAAGGCGGTGGATTGATCCTTAAAAGACGGTGCGCACCGCCTCAAGCGCCGCCAATTTCCCGCTGGTGGCGAGGCTTTGCGTCGATGTGAAGAGGGTCGTTCATGGATAGTTTGCGCAATCAGTTGAACGAACGCGCGACAAGTGGGCGAGAGTCGCTTATAAAACTGCATCTCGTCAATAAATCTGAAAGTGCGGATGCATGGAAAAGAAATACGCATTAGCCGCATTGGCGGCCCTTGGCCAAGAAACCCGGTTGGAGGTGTTTCGCCTTCTTGTTCAGGCGGGAAGCAAGGGTATTCCTGCAGGAGAAATCGCGGCGCGCGTGGGGGCCGTGCAAAACACTACGTCGTCTCATTTGAAGGTCATGGCGCATGCGGGGCTTATTCGACCGGAACGCGACGGCCGCGTGGTTCGTTATGTCGCTGACATGACCGGTTTTCGTGACCTCCTGGCTTATTTGATGGAGGATTGTTGTAACGGCTCGCCAGAGATTTGCCGTCCTGTTATCGAAGCCGTTACGTGTGATTGTTAGGAGCAATTATGTCTGAGAAGCTTTATAATGTTTTGTTTCTCTGTACGGGAAATTCAGCTCGTTCGATTATGGCTGAGGCGATTTTGCGTAAGAGTGGCGCTGATCGGTTTCGCGCTTTTTCTGCTGGTTCGCAGCCGAAGGGCGTAGTTCATCCTTATACGTTGGAGTTGCTTGAAAACCTGACGCAAGACACAGCTTTCGCGCGTTCGAAAAATTGGGATGAGTTCGCGGAGCCTGAAGCGCCGAAAATGGATTTCGTTTTCACTGTTTGCGATGACGCGGCTAATGAAACTTGTCCGATATGGCCAGGGCAACCAATGACCGCCCATTGGGGCGTGCCTGACCCTGCCACGGTCGAAGGCACGGAAGCGGAAAAGCGCCTCGCCTTTGCAGAAGCTTACAGGCAGCTCGCCAATCGTATTTCGGCATTTCTCGCCCTGCCGCTTTCCTCCATTGACGAAATGTCACTTCAGACCAAGCTGCGTGAAATCGGGCGGATCTGATTGTGGGCCGATTAAAGAAGCGATCAGGGCGGGTAATTTGCGCGAATGACGGTTTCAGGCCCGCTGTGGTCGCTTTTTTGAAAGTTTTCAGCTGAGCTCCAGGTTGTCGGCCACCTGCTGGATCAGGTCTATGATACGGAGCGCCCGTTGGGGTAAGACCCGCGCGCGCTGAAAGATTGTCCAAAGTTCGAAGTGACGGTTTTGGGGGAGCGTCGCCACGCTCAATTTGTGTTTGTCAGGATAAGCGTTCACGCCGCTGCGAGGTAATAGAGTGTAGCCGATTCCTTCGGCCACAGGGGCTGGTATCTGGCTGATCTGATTGATGAACCCACGCGTACGCAGACGATCTGAACCGTTGTAGAGATCCGGGAAATTTAGAGAAAACAGCTCATCCGCATAGGCGTATCCATCAGGATGGGCGATGAAGCCGCGTTCTTCAAGGTCTGCGAAGCTGAGGTTCTTCGAAGGCGCGTTCGCGGGAAGCGTCAAACATAATTCTTCACGGCCCAAATAAGCGGCGTCAAGGCGAGGGTGACTTGGTTTATGGTTGGTCACGCCCAGGTCAAACCGGCCTTCTAGCACGCCTTTGACGAGGCCCTCCTGGGGCATGGCTTCCAGTTTCAAATTAAGACGCGGAGCATCTTTCATCATGGACAGAAGTTGCGGGTAGAGTAGCATTGCAAAGCTGCCCGAGCAGGCGATCGCCACGTCGCCGGCGTTGGGATCGTCGCTTTGGATCATGCGCTTGAGCTGGCGCTCTTCTTCCCGTCGAGCGCGCCCAAGCGCGAATATGGCTTCGCCCGCCGGCGTCAGGTTGAAACTCTTCCCGTGCCTTGAGATAAGCGCTTGCCCGATCTGACGCTCAAGTTTGCGCAGGTGTTGCGACACGCCGGGCTGCGTCATCGCCAAATTTTCGGCGGCGCGCGTGAAGTGGCCCATTTCGCAGAGCACAGTGAATGTTTCGAGCCATTGAGAGTTGAGCATTTATCATTACTACACGTTATCAAAACAATTTTAAATGATAATTTAAAGGTTGGCGTTGGTGGGGCTATTGTCATCTCAACAATGAAAGGAACCAAGATGCCCTCAAATCCACGCGTATTTTCCCATATCGGTTTGTCAGTCCCGAATCTGGAAGCCGCCGTGAAATTTTACACCGAAGTTTTCGGATTTTACATCATCATGAAACCGACTGAAGTTGTTGAAGATGGCAGCGACATCGGACAAATGTGCACCGATGTGTTCGGGGCTGGTTGGAAGCGTTTGCGGATTGCGCATCTGGCCACCGCTGACCGGATTGGCTTCGAGCTGTTCGAGTTTGATGGAAATTGCGCCCCGCAAGACAATCTTTCGTTTCGTCAACACGGGATGTTTCACTTCGCGATTCAAGATCCCGATGTTGAAGGTTTGCTGGCGAAAATCGTCGCCGCAGGCGGTAAGCAAAGAATGCCGGTGCGTGAATATTTTCCGGGAAAGAAACCTTATCGTATGGTCTATGTGGAAGATCCGTTTGGGATTGTGTTCGAACTCTACAGCCATAGTTATGAGCTGACGTATTCCGCGGGCGCTTACGCTTGACTTTTAAAAGGGCGGGGAACTGCCGTGACAGGCCGCCGCCTATTTTTGCGCTGGCTCGCGGCGGCCGCTGCGGGCCGAACGCTCGATAGCGTCAATCAGCTCATGAACTTTTAAGGCTTCGCGTCCGGTGATCCGGGGCGCGCGATCTTCACGCCAGCTCGCGGCGAAATCTTTGATCAGCTCGCGGTGCCAGTCGCACGGAAAGTCCATGGGATCGCCGCCGCCGCCGGTGTTTGTCATCTCGCCTATCGTCTCGCGCCGTCCATCGCGCCAGTGAACGACCAATTCGCCGCCGGTGAGCATAACGCCTGCGTTCTCCGTCTCCAGCGCAAGGGTCTCCGTCGCGCCGGGGAAGCTGGCGGTGGTGGCGACCAGCGACCCAAGTGCTCCGGATTGGAAAATCAATCCCGCGGCGGCGAAATCTTCCGCTTCCAGTTGGTGCAAGGGCGTCGTTCCCGTCAGCGCGCTCACCGCTTTGACCGGACCGACGAGGCTAAGGGTCAGGTCGAGAATATGAATGGCCTGAGTGATCAAGACGCCGCCGCCGTCCGTGTCGTAGCGTCCGCGGCCACGGTGTTCGTAATAGCTTTGCTCCCGCCACCATGGAACGGACACGCGCGCCATGTGGATCGCTCCTAGCACTCCCGATTGCACAAGCGCGCTCAACGCTTCGGCTCCTGCGCGGAAACGGTGTTGCAGCACGATACCGAGGGAGACATTCGCATTTTCGCAAATTTCAACGATTTGACGGGCGGCGTCCAGAGTCCGCTCAATCGGCTTTTCCATCAAAACATGCTTGCCAGCCTGCGCCAGAGCCATGACGATCTCCATGCGCGCGTTTGGCGGCGTAATCACAAGGGCTCCATCCACCGACGCGTCGGCGCAAATCGCTTCAACGCTGTCATAGACGGGCCAGCCGAATTGTGCGGCGATCTGTTCCCGACGCTCTGGAGCGCGGCTATGGACGCCGGCCACATTCACCACCTCGCGCAGTTGGTCAAGGGCGGCCAGATGCGGCTTTGACGCCATGCCCAGACCGATCAAGGCAAGGTTCATGGGGCGTTTTGAACGGAGCGGCCTTTCAGAGGTGGGGGCGATTTCACGAGACATGGTTTTTCGTCACGGCGGCGACTGCGACCGCCATGCCTTCCGTTATTATGGTTTTTAAATGCGCGTGCACGGCGTTTTGAAAGCGGGCGGCGCCTGCGAGGGCGGGCGGCGCGAGATTGGGGGTGCATAGAATGGCGGCGATCAAGCTTTTCAAATCCCGCTCGTTCTGGGTCCATAAAGCCGTGAATTCTTCCGCGCGAGGGTCGTTTATCGGAAAAGTTTCGCCGTTTTCATGGCGTCCTTGCAAATAACGAATCCAGACAGCCGTCGCGAAGGCGAAAGTCGCTTCGTCGCCGCCTTGCTGAAGAATGTCGATAGCGGGCGCAAATATCCTTTGCGGCAATTTCTGACTGCCGTCCATGGCGATTTGCCGGGTTTCATGAGCTATGTTGGGATTGCGAAAACGCTGCAAGAGCGCTTGACCGTAATGGACGAAATCAACGCCTTCTAGAGGGGGAAGGGTTTGCGCCGCCGCTTGAATATGGGCTGCGACCAAGCGCGAAAGTTGCGCGTCGCTCATTACGTCGCGTACGTATTTACAGCCTGAGAGAAAGCCGGCGTAAGCGATCAGAGAATGGGCGCCGTTGAGCATGCGCAGTTTCATATTCTCATAAGGGGCGACGTTCTTCACCATTAGCGCGCCGGCTTTTTCCCAGGCTGGGCGTCCGTTGCAAAAGTTATCTTCGATCACCCATTGATGAAAAGCTTCCGTCTCAACTGGCGCGTGGTCGTCATGGCCGGTGGCGGCGCGGACCTCGGCGCGGAGCGTGGAGGAGGACGCGGGTGTGATCCGGTCCACCATGGTGGAGGGAAAGCTGACTTCATCTGCGATCCATTGGGCCAGTTCCGGCTCCAGCCGCTCGGCGAAACCCAGAACGACGGCGCGCAGCAGGCGACCATTGTCGGGCAGGTTATCGCAAGACATCACGGTGAAGGG
This sequence comes from Stappiaceae bacterium, assembly GCA_048265185.1. Lineage (GTDB taxonomy): Bacteria > Pseudomonadota > Alphaproteobacteria > Rhizobiales > Stappiaceae > JBLXBZ01. The sequence continues at coordinate 49,673 of JBLXBZ010000002.1, forward strand.
GGAGGCGCCTGCGCGGCGGCGCAGTTGAAGCGCGCGGGTGATGAGGCCAATGGCGCTCGCCGGCGTTTCCGGCGCGGCGAGATCCGCGGCGATCTGCGGATCGTCCGCGTTTAGCGCGCCGGTTTCCCGGTCGGCGGCATAAGCTTTTTCCGTAATGGTGAGGCTGACAAGCCGTATTTGCGGGCGTGTGAGAGCTTCGAGGATGGCGGCGCTTCCATCACGTGGAGAGAGTGCCCCGGCCAGCGCTCCTATAGTGCGATATGTGGGAGGCGCATGGGTGTCGGAGCGGATTGTGAGCGTATATCGGCCATTTTGAGCGTTAAGGGCGTCGGCGGTTTCCGTGCTTCTGAGGCTGACGCCAAGAATGCGCCAGTCGCCGCCGGCGGCGGCGAGCGCGTCGTCGGTGTAGACGGCTTGATGGGCGCGGTGGAAAGCGCCGGGACCGATATGCGCCACGCCGACGCCGTGAGCTTGAGGATCATAGTCGGCGTCGACTGGCCAGTTATGAGACGCTAAGGGCGCGCGGTTCATGGTCTGGCTTCCTCGCGGGGCGTTTGAGAGGCGAGCGCCGCGATGACGCCGCGCAGCTCCGCCAATCCGCGCAGGCGTCCAATGAGCGGGTAGCCGGGCTGAACCCTGCGGTTGAAATCATCGGCGATCTGATGGCCATGGTCGGGGCGCATTGGAATGCTCCAGTCAGCGCGCCCTTCGTTTTTGCGCCGGGTTTCTTCCGCAAGTATGACCCGGATCAGCTCCACCATGTCTGTGCTGCCTTCCAAGTGCGCGGCTTCGTGAAAGGAGCCGGGGAAGCGCTCACTTTCCCGGCGCACGTTGCGCAAATGCAGGAAATGCACGCGATGACCAAGGCGGCGCATCATTCCCGGAAGATCGACGTCGGGGTTCGCCCCGAGGGAGCCGCTGCATAACGTGATCCCATTGGCGGGAATGTCTACGGCCGTCACCAGTTGCGCGTAGTCGTCTTCGCTGGACATGACGCGCGGTAGCCCCAGCAAAGAAAACGGCGGGTCGTCGGGGTGGCAGCATAGACGCAGGCCCAGTTTTTCCGCAAAAGGCGCCACTTCTTCAAGAAAGGCGAAAAGATTGGCTCTCAGGCGCTGGGCGTCAATTCCGTCGTAGGTCGCAAGCTGTTGTTTGAAGTCGTGAAAGGAATGGGTTTGATTGGCGCCGGGAAGACCCTGAACAATATTGGCCAAAAGCGCTTTGTGGTCATCTTCCGACATTTCGGCGTAGCGTTTGCGCGCGGCCTCCATGGTTTCAGCGTCAAAATCCTCCGCAGCGCCGGGACGCTTCAGAATGAAAATATCAAATGCGGCGAAATCGATAATGTCAAAACGCATGCAGGTGGACAGATTGGGCAGGCGCCACGCCAGGTCCGTACGAGTCCAATCCAGAACGGGCATGAAATTGTAGCAGACCACCTGAATTCCCGCTTTGGCGAGATTTTCCAGGCTGGTCTTGTAGTTGGCGATATGGTGGCGCCAGTCCCCGGCCTGTTTTTTGACATCCTCCGAGACGACGAGACTTTCCACCACATCCCAGGAGAGACCGGTGGGCGAGCCGTCGCGCCGGTGGGTTATGAGGCGTTTTCTCGCTTCGATCTCCTGCGTCGTCCAGACTTCGCCATTTGGAATGTGATGCAGCGCGGTGACGACGCCTGAGGCGCCTGCTTGCACGATGTCGTTAATGGCGACGACGTCAGGCTCGCCAAACCATCTCCAAGTCTGTTTCATAGGGTGTCCTCAAAATTATAGGCTTTTTTCGCAAGTCGGTAAGCGAGGTCCACGGCCACCTCCGCAGCTTCGTCTTCGTTTAATCTGTGTTCAGCCACTTGACGCGCCAGGAAGGCGCAGTCCACTCGCCGGGCCATGTCATGACGGGCGGGAATGGAGGGTAGGGCGCGGGTGTCGTCGTTGAAACCAACCGTGTTGTAATAGCCCGCCGTTTCCGTCGTCATTTCACGGTAGCGGGTCATGCCGTCCGGACTGTCATGGAACCACCAGGCTGGGCCGAGTTTCAAGCAGGGATAAGCGCCGGCCAAAGGCGCCAGCTCGCGGCTATAGGCGGTTTCGTCCAGAGTGAAGATAATGACTGACAGACGCGGGTCGTGCCCAAAGGCGGCGAGCATTGGTTGAAGCGCGTCGACGTAATCGGTGGGGCCGGGAATGTCGAAACCCTTGTCGGGTCCAAAGCGTTCGAAGATTGAAGGGCTTTGGTTGCGACGGGAGCCGGGATGAATTTGCATGACAAGGCCATCGGCCAAGCTCATGCGCGCCATTTCCGTCAGCATTTGACCGCGGAACATCTCTCGTTGCTCGCTGGTGGCGGCGCCTGAGAGGATCGCCTCATAGAGCTTTTTACAGTCTTGATCGCTGAAGTTGCAGGTGCGCGCCGTGGGGTGGCCATGGTCGCTCGCCGTTGCGCCAAAATTGATGAAAGCCTGACGGCGAATGCGGTGAGCGTTCAAAAGCCCCGTCCAGCTTTGCGTGTCTTCGCCCGTCATTTCACCGAGACGATGGATTGCGTCGGCGAAGCCCAGGGCGTCGGGATTGGTGACGATGTCCGGGCGGTAGGTGGGAACGACGCGCCCGCTCCAGCCGTCGCTACGTATCGTTTTATGGTGGGTCAGATCATCAAGGCATGAATCTGTGGTCGCCAGAACTTCAATATTGAATTTTTCGAAAAGCGCGCGCGGCTTGAAAGATTCGGTGGCGAGAGCCTGCGCAATCTTGTCGTATGATTGGTCGGCGTTGTCGCCGCACAAGGGAGCTTCCACGCCAAAAAGCGTTTCAAGCGTGTGGTCAAGCCAGTGGCGCACGGGGGTGGAGCGGAACAGGTGATAGTTTTGCGCGAATAACCGCCATATGGCGCGCCCGTCAATAGATGCTGAAGGGGCGGCTAATGTTCGAACGCCAAGCGTCTCATAATCGACACCTTGGGAGCCAAGCATCCGCAAGATGTAATGGTCGGGCACGATGATCAATTCGCTCGGGTCGCAAAAGGGCTGATTGGAGGCGAACCATTGCGGGTCCGTATGCCCATGGGGGCAGATGAGCGGAAGACGCTCCACTTCTTTAAAGAGACGCCGGGCGATTGACCGCGTTGTGGGATCGGCTGGAAAAAACCTGTCGTTATTTAGCATTGTCGTCCAGAGCCTCGAAAGCTGAATTTATGTGTTTGCTAATGAGCCTTTGCGCCAAGTCGCCATCGTGGGCCTTCAGCGCCTCAATCAACTCAAGATGCTCTTGAAAGGCGATATTGATGCGGCTGGGAAGATTGCCGGTGAGCATGATGCGGGCGCGGTCCGTATGGGCCTTGACGGAATGGGCCAGACGCCATGCGGCCGGCAAGGGCGCGAGGTCGGCCAGCTCTGCGTGGAACTCCTCGTCTAGACGAAAAAACTCGATGTGGTCCCCGTGGGAAACTGCGACCCGTTGCAGGGCGATATGCCGATCAAGGGAGGGAACAGGTGAGGCGTTTTCGCAAATAAGCTTGACGACTTCGCGCTCTAGGGCGCGGCGCACAATAATTCCTTCGCGTACGCGCGCCTCGTCAATTGGGGCGACGATGGTGCCCACCTTGCTTTGCGCGTTGATGAGGCCGTCGCCGATCAGGCGTAAATAGGCTTCGCGGACGGGGGTGCGGCTGACGCCGAACCATGCCGCCAGATCCGCTTCGTTGATGGGCGCGAGCGGTTTGAGCTTCTCCAGAATGATGTTTAGGCGAATGATTTCATAGATCTGGGCGCCGATTGGACGCGAGCGATCAATATCGCAAGCAAATGGCGGTTGGTCTTCGGTCTTGTCCAGTATTTCATTCATCGGAGGCGGCTTCACCATTTGCTTCGCATTTCTTGTATGCAAGCATTCATGTATACAAGAGTCAACATGAAGTTTTCATGCACGTCGCCGCGGTGATGGTCGCGAGGGCGATGGCCTTGTTCTGAGAAGGTGCGAGGGGGGCTGCGCGGAGGATTGGAGGCGCGAGCACGTTTGATTATACGCGCTTGATTGGCGGGCGGGAATGGACGTTTCGGGGAGCGTTCGCGCCTCCGGACTAAATGGCCGAAGGCGCGTGTGGTCAGCGATTCAAGAATGACGCCACGTTAAAAGGATTCAACGACGATTTTGCCTTTTGCGCGGCCTGTTTCGATCAGGGCGTGCGCGGCGCGGATATTTGCCGCATTTATGGGGCTCAAAACCTCGCTGAGAGTAGTGCGAATGCGGCCGGCGTCGATTTCATTAGACACATGGTTCAAGAGCTTGTGCTGCTCGATCATGTCTGGGGTCTGGAACATGGCGCGGGTGAACATCAACTCCCAATGCAGGCTCGCCGCCTTGGTTTTCATCCCTTCCATGGGCATGGGCAGGTCGGTGGCGTCAATGGTGACGATCGCGCCTTGGGGGCGGATTAACTCCACCGCCGTTTCCCAGTGACGCATGTCGTTGAAAATCGCGATGTGGTCGACATATTCAAACCCGAGAGCGCGCACTTGCGGCGTCATTGGCTCGCGGTGGTTGACCACGTGGTCGGCGCCCAGCTCCCGGACCCAGTTTTCGGTCTCGGGACGGGAGGCTGTGGCGATGACCACCAGTCCGGCCGCTTTGGCGAGTTGAACGCCAATGGAGCCGACGCCGCCGCTTGCGCCGATAATGAGAACGGACTGTCCCTTGTCGGCGCCGTCGCGATCAATGCCCAGGCGCTCGAAAAAGGATTCATAGGCGGTGATGGTGGTCAGCGGCAGAGCGGCTGCTTCGGCGAAACTGAGGCTTTTGGGCTTGAAGCCGACGATGCGTTCGTCGATCAATTGAAATTCCGCGTTGGAGCCGGAGCGGGTGATGTCGCCGGCGTAATAGACCTCGTCTCCGGGTTTGAACAGGGTGACGTCGGGGCCAACAGCTTCCACGACGCCACTGGCGTCCCAGCCAAGAACCCGGGGAGGGTTTTCTTCCGTGTCTTTTGACTTGCGAACCTTGGTGTCCACTGGATTGACGGAGACAGCCTTGACGGCGACCAGAAGGTCACGCCCCGAAGGCGCGGGTTTGGGCAGATCGACGTCAAGAAACGCGTTTGGATCTTCAATGGGCAGGTAATGGGTTAGAGCGACGGCTTTCATTTGCAAAAACTCCGAGTTTTAACGCGGGGGTGGGACGATCAAGCGATATGGCTCATCTCATGGAGCGAGAACTCGGCGATGGCGCCGTCTGTGGCGTCCATATAGAGCTTGAGGTGAGGCGCGTTCATATGAACTTGCCATAATTCGCGTGATTCCCATGTCTCGTAGAACATGAAATGCGCGGGGTCTTCATTATCCCGGTGCAGGTCGTACTGAAGACAGCCGGCTTCGGCGCGGGTGGGCGAAACCAGTTTCTCCAATTCCCCTTTAACCAGATCAATCTTGTCGGGATGGGCGTGAATATTGGCGACGATCGTGAGTTTCGTCATTAATTTTGCTCCTTGAACTGATAAGAGAGATTTAATGGTTGATGTTGGGGGGATAAACCGGCTGCACGGAAAATAATTATCCAGAAAAACGGGAGAATGGGGGAAGTTTAGCGGGAGGTCAGCTCGGCGCGGATCAGGCCGCGCACGGAGTTGCCCATGAAAATCGCTTCCGCGTTTTGCAGGTCGTCAAGGGTCAGATCCGCCTCCGCCGCGCGTCCCGTCTCCAACAGCGCGGCGCGCAGAGTTCCGGGCAGGAGGCCATGGCGCAGGGCGGGGGTGAGCAGCACGCCGTTGAATTGCCCGAAAAGACTAGTGTAGCTGCCCTCCGTTAGGAATCCATTCGCATTTTCAAAGATAACCTCGTCAACGCCAGCGCTTTCCATCATTCGCATGCGGGCTGCATCAAGAAATTCACGGCGAGTGGTTTTGTGGCGCAGTAAAATGTCTTCAGGGTCCATTTTTTCCGGAGAAAGCGCTATTTTCCAGAGTGTGGGCGTAGGGGAAAGGGGAGCGTCGGTGATTTCAACAGCGCCATCCGCGGTTAGTTCCAGACGCACCCGCATAGCGGTTTCATAGGAGCTGGCGCGGGCGCGTAGCGCCTGTTCCACAGCGTTTCGATCAAAGTTGAAGCCGAAGGCGCGGGCGCTATGGGCGAGGCGAGCGAGATGGCGCTCCCATAGAAGAAATCCCATCTGAGGGTCATGGGCCAATGTTTCGATGAGAGCGAAGGGCTCGGTTTCCTGCGTGAGGAACTGGAGTTTCAGCTTACACTCTTCATATTCGGCGTGGTTTCCAGAATCGAAGACGACGCCGGAGCCTGCGCCGACTTCGCCGCGGCCTTTCTCATCCACCACTAATGTGCGAATGGCCACGTTGAAGCGAAAATCGCCGTTGGGAGAGATGTGTCCGATGGAGCCGGTGTATAGTCCGCGAGGGCTAACCTCAAGTTGCTGAATGATCTCCATGGCGCGCAGTTTCGGAGCGCCGGTGATCGAGCCGCAGGGGAAAAGCTGGGCCATGGCGTCTGCGAATCCAACCTCTTCCGCCAGATCTCCTTCAACAGTGGAGGTCATTTGGAAAAGCGTGTTGTAGGTTTCAACAGAAAAGAGGTGAGGAACCTTGACGCTTCCGGGGACGCAAACGCGGGACAGGTCGTTGCGGAGCAAATCGACGATCATGACGTTTTCTGCGCGGGATTTTGGATCTAGGGCCAGATTTTCAGCGAGGGCGCGATCCTCCTCAGGGTTCGCGCCGCGTGGTGCCGTGCCTTTCATCGGCTTTGAACGAAGCCGCCGCCCCTGACGCTCTACAAACAGCTCGGGAGACAAGGATAGCACGCTTTTGCCGTCGTGGCGCAAGAATGCGCCATGCCCTACCGGCTGACGACGAAGCAGCTTCATCATCATCGCCTCGGGGGCGCCTCGCAGCTGGAAGCTGGCGCGCATGGTGAAATTCACCTGATAGATGTCGCCGCAGGCGAGGTGGTCGCCAATGGCGGCGAAAGCGGCGTCATAGCCTATTTGGTCCGTGTCGAAGGTAAGATTGGAGACTGTCGGCGCGCTTCGCTCATTAGCCTCCCGGCGCAGCCAATCATTGACCGCGCCCTCGTCAAGCTCGCGCGGGGACGTAAACACGCCGAACCAGAGCAATGGTCCGCTCAGCCCTAATGGAGGATTGCGCGCCAGCTTTTGTTCAAAAGCGAGGCCCGCCTCATAAGTCAGATAGCCGGCGAGGCTCCATCCCGCCTTTTGCGCCGCTTCAATGCGCTCAAGAGCGGGGCGCACTTCCTCCAAAGCCCAAGCCTGAATAATCTCCCGCGGGCGTTCAAACAACAAATGCGTTCCCGGCGCCTGACCGTGAAATAATAGAACGGCGGTTTTTTCACCCATTTCTCTCAAGACGCGTCCGTCCTGTTGAGCAGCTTGTCATATACGTCAAGGGTTGCGGCGCACATGGCCTCATTGGAGAAACTGCGGCGCACATGCGTCGCCGCCCGGTCGGTGATGGCGAGCAGCGATTGAGCGGGCGACTGCAGCGCCGTCTCGATGGTTTTGGCCATGGCGGCGGCGTCGCGTGGGGGAACGCGCCAGCCTGTGCGCTCACTCTCCTCGGCTTCCGGCGGGGCCAGAACCGTCTCCGGCACGGCGCCCAAATCGGTGACGATGACGGGAACCGCGGCGGCTTGCGCCTCCACGGCGGCGCGGCCGAAAGCTTCAGGCTCATTGGAGGCGATCACCGAAAGACTGGCGAGCGAAAGCGCCGCGCCCACATCATCGCAATGGCCCACAAGGCGAACTGTTTGCTCCAGCTTCGCGGATGTGATCTGTTCTTCCAGTTTCTGGCGGTATTGGGAGCGTCCTTGGTCGTCGCCGGCGAGAATGACGCGTAGATTGGGTCGCAGCTCTTTGGGCAAAAGCGCCACGGCCTCGATGAGATCGCTCTGACCTTTCCATGCGGTTAAGCGGGCGAGATTGAGCACGACCGTCTCATCTCCTGACAACCCCCATGCGGCGCGCAGTTTTTGCCGTCTCTCTTCACTGATCGCCTCGCGGGATAGAGCGGCGAGGTCGGAGCCACGGTGAATGACGGTGGTGGCGCGGCGCGCGAAAGGATGGCGTTCGTGGATTAGCGCCGCTGTGTAGTGGGAGTTGGCGATGACGACGTCGCCACGCGCCATGACTGAATTATACCATGCTTTCAGGGGGGAGGATTGCTTATAAACCCCGTGATAGGTGGTGACGAAGGGAACGCCGGCGCGCCTGCTTGCAAGATAGGCCGACCAAGCTGGCGCGCGGGAGCGGGCGTGGATGAGGTCGACGCCTTCGCTTTTGATCAATTTGTTCAGGCGGGCGGCGTTTAGCCAGATTTTCATAGGATTTTTAGTGCGTGCGGGAAAGAGAATATGTTCTCCCCCAAGAGCCTCCAGCTCCTTCACCATGCGTCCGCCTTCGGACAGAACGAGCGCCCGATGTCCCTTGCGCGTGAGCGCCGCCGCCACGTCGAGGGCCGTGCGTTCCGCCCCGCCTGTCTCCAATTCGGGAATAATTTGCAAGATAGTCTGACGCGTCACGTTTTGTCCCCCGGTTCTTGCACCTATTTATGACGAGCTTTCAATCCATTGTCATGTGCTCAAGGCAATTTCATCGTGGATCGTCGGGGCTTCTCAATAGGCGCCGAATATGCCAAATCGGATATCAAGGGGAATTATTGAGAAAGGCAGGCGTATGATGGCGCAAGAACCGCAGTTCATTCCGGTATCCGGTCCTGGAGGGGAGCCAGAGCGCGCTATCGCCGTGCTGCATGACGCGGGCGCGGTGGGCCGTCCTGGCGTCTTGTGGCTCTCCGGGTTCAAATCCGATATGGCGGGAACGAAAGCGCTTGCGCTGGCTGAATGGGCCAAGGCGAACGACTACGCTTGTACACGGATGGATTACTCGGGGCATGGCGCGTCGAGCGGCGCGTTTGAGGATGGCTCCATCTCCATGTGGGCGGAAGAAGCCTGGAAGGTGTTTGAGCAGTTCTGCCAACGGCCGACGGTTATTGTCGGCTCGTCCATGGGGGGATGGATCGCGTTGCTTCTGGCGCGCCGCCTGAGGCGGGAGCGGCAAGCGGCGGCGGGTTTGATGAAGGGGCTCGTGCTGATCGCTCCCGCGCCTGACTTCACTCAGAAACTCATGTGGGAAAATGAGTTCACCGATGAAATTCGCGAAAAAATCATGCGCGACGGACGGTTTGAGCGCCCCTCTGATTACGACGAGCCTTATGTCATCACCCGCAAATTGATCGAAGACGGGCGCGAAAACCTGCTGTTGGATGGTGAACTTGATCTTGGTTGCCCGGTGACGATTCTTCAAGGAACGAAAGATGACGCCGTGCCGTGGGAGCATGCGGTTCGTTTGATGGAGTGTCTTTCCACCAGCGATACGGTTCTGTCATTGATCAAGGATGGCGATCACAGATTGTCGACGCCTGCGGATCTCGACAGGCTGAGCGCGGCGACTCGCGAACTTTTAACGCGTTGAATAAAAAATACGCGTTTACGCCATGGAAACGTCTTGATTGATAACCACTCTTAATATCGCTCACCGGCGTCGCCCCGTCTTTTCAACCTCATTTAACAGGGCTTTCAATGTCAGAACGCAAACGCATTATTCTTTCGATCGATGGTGGTGGAATGCGAGGCCTGATCCCCTTGCGCATTTTGGAAGCTCTTGAGAGCAGGTTGCGGCAACGCGGCAAGGACGCGCCGTTGCACCGATATATCGACCTGATCGCGGGAACGTCGACGGGGGGATTGATCGCCGCGGGCCTCGCGGCTCCCAAGCCTGAGGCGAGAGCGGGGTCTCCGGCGGCGGACGTGGCGTCTCTTCGGTGTTTCTTTGAGGTGGACGCCCGCGAAATTTTTGCGCGCCAGCATCCGTTGAAGCGAATGCTTTCTGGCCCTTTCGGCTTTTTTGATGAGAAATATGATGAACGTCTTCTTGAAAAGGCCTTGAAGTCGCTTTTCGGTTGGACTTCGCTGGCCTCCAGCATGACGCGCGTGCTGTTGCCGGTCTATGATATTGGCGCCATGCGCCCGATGTTCATGTCTAATGGCGGCGCGGAGCAGCACGCCAGCGCTGACGATTATTATGTTTGGGAGGCGGTGCGCGCGGCAATGGCGACACCCGCTCTCTTTGAGCCGGCGCGGGTTGAAAATTTGGTGAAAGGGGAGAGCCAAGTTGCCGTGGACGGTTCTCTTTTTGCAGCGAACCCCGTTCTCAACGCTTATATGGAGGCGCGGGCGAATGGTTGGGACGCCGCCGATATCGTCGTGCTCTCTCTTGGCGTGGGCGCAGATCGGGCGCAAGGACACCCATTCTCGTCGGTGGTGAAATGGGGCGCGCATGAATGGATGTCCTCTAAGCATGATCAGCCGCTGCTCTCCGCAGTCGAAAACGGCCAAAGCGCCAATATGCAGGAGCAGGCGCGTTGGATGCTGGGTGAAACCGCAAGCCGCTATATTCGTCTGGACGGCTCCCTTCCCGCCGGCGCTGAGGCGCTGGACAATACGCGTCCGAGCAATATCATTGTGTTGAACGGGGTGGCGGATCGCATCATTCGCGATCACACCACAACGTTGGATGAAATTGCTGATATTATGCAAGAGCGTTTGGATTGATTGGTGGCCTAAGATGGCGCCGTCCAGCGGCTCCAAGGGGAAGGCGTAGGTGATTGTGAAACTGGCGTCGCCGATGATGGCGGTGATGATGGCGGTGGCGAATTTTATCGCCCAGCCGGTTTTTGCGGCGCCTTTGCCGCAGGCAAAGCCTGTAAGAGAGGCGCTTCGAACGGACGGTCCGTCGTTGTTGGATGAGAGCCGTCCGGCGCGCGATTATTTTGGCGCGGCCCATGCGTCCGCGCCTCTCGCAGCGCGCTCCATAGGGTCTTACGCTAAAGGATGTCTGGCGGGCGCGAAGGCTTTGCCTGTCGATGGGGCCACATGGCAAGTGATGCGCCTTTCGCGTAATCGCAATTGGGGCCATCCCGCCTTGATCGCTTTTCTCGAACGTTTGGCGGCGAGCGCGCCGTCGTTAGGATGGAATGGGTTGCTGGTGGGCGATTTGGCCCAGCCGCGCGGGGGACCAATGACCTCCGGTCACGCCAGTCATCAAATCGGCTTGGATGCGGATATCTGGTTGACGCCAATGCCGGATCGCCGATTGTCACGCGAAGAACGCGAGAGCGTGAGCGCCGTGTCCATGCTCAAGGGCCCTTTGAATGTTGCTGGCGCGGATCGCAGCGTCGATCCTGAAAAATGGACAGCCTCGCGGGCGCGGTTAATTCGCAGCGCGGCGCAAGATGCCGCAGTCGCCCGGATATTCGTCAATCCTGCGATCAAATCCGCGCTTTGCGCGTTTGAAACGGGGGACCGAGCCTGGCTGAACAAGGTGAGGCCCTGGTGGGGGCATCATTACCATTTTCATGTTCGCATGTCTTGTCCCGAAGATTCTTCGGGATGTGAGAATCAGGCCCCGCCACCTCCCGGAGATGGATGCGGAAAGGCGTTGGACTGGTGGCTTTCCGATGAGCCGTGGGTGCCGAAGCCGGGGGATAGACCTGCGAAGAAAAAACCTCCGATGACCTTGTCGGCGCTGCCAAAATCCTGCGAAAGCGTTTTGTTGGCGAAATAGCCGGCTGATCTGTGGTGAAAGACGCAGGTTTTTGGAAAAACTCACCGTAAAGCGCGTTAATATGCTTTGCCTACGCGCTCGCCAGTGGTAAATGGGCGCTCATGACGAAAGAGCCGATTTCCAACATCAGAAACTTTTCCATCGTCGCGCATATCGATCATGGAAAGTCCACGCTTGCCGACCGCTTGATTCAGGCGACGGGAACCCTGACCAATCGCGAGATGAAGGAGCAGGTTCTCGATTCCATGGATATCGAGCGTGAGCGCGGCATCACGATCAAGGCGCAGACCGTTCGCCTGATTTACAAGGCCAAGGACGGGGTCGAGTATAAGCTCAACCTGATCGATACGCCGGGCCATGTGGACTTCGCCTATGAGGTGTCGCGCTCGCTCGCCGCTTGCGAAGGCTCGCTACTAGTGGTTGACGCGTCCCAAGGGGTGGAGGCTCAAACCCTCGCGAATGTTTACAAAGCGATCGAGAATGATCACGAGATCGTTCCCGTTCTGAATAAGGTTGATCTTCCTGCGGCCGAGCCGGAGCGCATTCGGGAGCAGATCGAGGAAGTGATCGGGCTTGACGCCTCTGAAGCGCTGATGATTTCCGCTAAGACCGGACTTGGAATCGAAGAGGTTCTGGAGGCTATCGTCACTAAATTGCCGGCGCCGGAGGGGGATGTGGACGCTCCTTTGAAGGCGATGCTGGTTGACAGCTGGTATGACACTTACCTTGGCGTCATGGTTTTGGTTCGCATTATCGACGGCACTTTGAAAAAAGGGCAGCGCATCAAGATGATGGGTTCAAACGCGGTCTATGACGTGGACCGGGTCGGGGTTATGACGCCAAAGTTCCTGCAGGTGGACAGCCTTAGCCCCGGTGAAATCGGCGTGTTGACCGGCTCGATCAAGGAAGTGGCCGACACCCGTGTCGGTGACACCATTACTGAAGATAAAAAACCTTGCGCGGAGGCTTTGCCGGGCTTCAAACCAGCGCAGCCGGTAGTGTTCTGCGGATTGTTTCCAATTGACGCCAATGACTTTGACGATCTGCGCGCGGCCATGGGAAAATTGCGTCTGAATGACGCCTCGTTCTCCTTCGAGATGGAATCCTCCGCCGCGCTCGGCTTTGGCTTCCGCTGTGGTTTTCTGGGTCTCTTGCATTTGGAGATCGTTCAGGAGCGATTGGCGCGTGAGTTCAATCTGGATCTCATCGCTACGGCGCCGTCGGTTGTCTACCAATTGGTGATGACGGATGGGGAGATGATCGAGCTGCATAATCCCGCCGACATGCCGGACGTGGTGAAAATTTCGACCGTGAGCGAGCCGTGGATTCGCGCGACGATCATGACGCCGGACGACTATCTCGGCGGCATCTTGAAGCTTTGCCAGGAACGGCGCGGCATTCAGGTGGACCTTAATTATGTCGGCGCCCGCGCCATGGTGGTCTATGATTTGCCGTTGAACGAGGTCGTGTTTGATTTCTATGACCGGTTGAAATCAATCTCCAAAGGCTATGCGTCTTTCGATTACGCCATCACCGACTACCGCGAAGGCGATCTGGTGAAAATGTCGGTTCTGGTCAACGCCGAGCCGGTGGACGCGCTGTCGATGCTGGTTCACCGTTCGCAGGCGGAGCGCCGAGGGCGCGCCATGTGCGAAAAATTGAAAGAGCTGATCCCGCGCCATATGTTCAAGATTCCGATTCAGGCGGCCATCGGCGGGCGGGTGCTGGCGCGCGAGACCATTTCGGCTTTGCGTAAGGACGTGACCGCGAAATGCTATGGCGGCGACGCCACGCGTAAGCGCAAGCTTCTTGAAAAGCAGAAAGAGGGCAAGAAGCGTATGCGTCAATTCGGCAAGGTCGAAATTCCGCAGGAGGCCTTCATTCAAGCGTTGAAGATGGATGATTGATCGCTGCGCCGCGGCGAATTGACACGGAAATATTTGAGAAACGGCGGGCTGGATCACGGCTCGCCGTTTTGTGTTTGGCTGGCTTGGCTTTTGGTTGGTTTGATTGTATTCGCCGGCTATGGATGCGCCCCGCCGCGTGCGGCGGCGAGGGCGCGCTCAGTTCATTTAGCCTCGCAGCTTCCCGCCTGTGGCTTTCTCCACCGAAGCGATGATCTTGGCGGCGATGGCCTCGATTTCCTCGTCTGTCAGGGTTTTTTTCTTCGGCTGTAGAGTGACGTCGATGGCGAGGGACTTTTGCCCCTCCGCCACGCCTTGGCCTTCGTATATGTCAAACAGGTTCACATGGGTGATTAGCTGTTTTTCTGCGCCGCGGGCCGCTTTGATGAGCTTGTCGGAGGAAACTTCTTTATCAACCACGAAAGCGAAATCTCGGCGCACCGGCATAAGATCGGCGAGATTAAGCGCGCCTTTGGAGCGCGACGCTTTGGATTTGGTTTGGGGGATAGCGTCGAGCAGCACTTCGAAAGCTACGATTGGCCCTTCAATGTCAAGCTTATCCAGAAGAGCGGGGTGTAACTCGCCAAAACGCGCGAGAACGGTTTTTGGCCCAAGGCGCAATTCGCCAGAGCGGCCCGGATGAAGCCAGTCGGGCGTGTCCGCGAAGACCATCAATTTATCAGCCGGGGCGCCGGCCGCCGAAAGGGCGGCGAGGGCGTCGGCCTTGGCGTCGAAGGCGTCGACGTGTGAAGCGTTTCCGGACCAATGACGATCGCCTCCCGTCATGACGCAGGTTCCGCGACGTATCCCGGCGGCGACCATTTTCTGGCCTGAGGGGGCGTCACTTTCAAACACCTGCCCGATTTCAAACAAAGCGACGTCTGGATATCCTCGGTCGGCGTTTCGCTGGGCGGCGAGGGCCAGACCGGGAACGAGACTGGGGCGCATATGCGATAAGTCCGAGGAAATCGGATTGGCTAGCTCCAGGTCCGCGCCGCCGCCACCGAACGCCTGCGCTTGTTCTTGAGAAATGAAAGACCATGTGACGGCTTCTTTCATGCCGCGGGCGGCGAGGGCGCGGCGCGCCTGATTGCGCCGGGTCTGGCTGGTGGTCAGCATTTTGGAGGCGATGGTGGAGGGGCGTGGCAATGGGGTGGACGGCACTTGGTCGATGCCGGCGATCCGCATGACTTCCTCCACCAAATCGGCTTTGCCTTCAATGTCGGGACGCCATGAGGGCGGCGCTACCTTGACGCTGTCGCCGCTTCCCGTCACCCAGAACCCAAGACGGGTGAGGATTACTTTTATTTCTGTGTGCGACAGATCCAGCCCGGAGAGGCGTTTTACTTCCGAGTACGGAAAGTCAATGATCAGGGATTGTTCAGGAATCGCCCCGGCGAAAGAGAGTTCGCAAGGGATCCCACCGCAAATCTCCGTAACCAGATGGGTGGCCTGATCTAAACCCGGCAGGCAGAAGTTCGGATCGACGCCGCGCTCAAAGCGATAGCGGGCGTCGGAGCTGAGGCCTAGTTTGCGCCCGGTTTGCGCAATGTTGAACTCATCCCAAAGGGCGGATTCAATCAAGACGTTGGTGGTGGTTTCATTGCAGCCGGAGAGTTCCCCGCCCATGATCCCGCCAATGGACTCCACGCCATTGTCATCGGCGACGACGACAATGTTTTCGTCCAGCTTGTAGGTCTTGCCGTCAAGGGCGAGCAATTCCTCTCCCGCGCGAGCGCGGCGCACCACCAGATCGCCTGCGACCTTGTCGGCGTCGAAGACATGCAGCGGGCGCCCCCGGTCAAAGGTCATATAGTTGGTGATGTCCACCAACGCATTGATGGGGCGAAGGCCAATGGCCACGAGGCGCTTTTGCATCCATTGTGGCGAGGGGCCGTTTTTGACGCCCTTAACCAGCCGTAATCCGAAGGCGGGGCATAGGGGCTGGCCGTCCGCGAAGTCCAGCGATACGGAAACGGGAGAAGCTGCGGTGGCCTGCACCGGCTCTGGGCGGTTTTCCTTCAGCTTGCCAAGGCCGGCCGCGGCCAGATCCCGGGCAATGCCGGAGACGCCGGCGCAATCGGAGCGGTTCGGCGTCAAACCGATTTCAATGACGGGATCGTCAAGGCCGATATATTCAGCGTAATTGATCCCTATGGGCGCGTCTTCCGGCAAATCGATGATGCCGTCATGTTCTTCGGAAAGCTCCAGCTCTCTTTCAGAACACATCATGCCGAAGCTTTCCACGTCACGGATTTTGCCGACGGACAAGGTGATGTCGAGACCGGGAACATAATCGCCGGGTTTTCCCAGAACGCCCACCAGACCGGCGCGGGCGTTGGGGGCGCCGCAAACGATTTGAACGGGGGCGCCCTCGCCTGTGTCGACGCTCAAGACTTGCAGTCGGTCGGCGTTGGGGTGAGGGGCGGCCGTCAGAACTTTGGCGATATGAAACGGACGTAATTTGTCTGCCGGATTGCTTACGCTTTCAACTTCCAGGCCGATCATGGTCAGTTTGTCGACGATTTCGTCAAGGGTGGCGTCGGTGTCGAGGTGGTCTTTTAGCCATGACAACGTGAATTTCATCGGTTCGTCTCTCTTTTGCGAAGCCTGTGTTCCTCAACCTCTTGCGGGGAGAAAGTGGGCTGGTCTGATACGCTCATTCAGGGTTGCAGATTGCGCACGTTAAATCGGTCAAGGTCGGGCACAGGAGAAGCGGAGCCGTAATTATCGGCGAAGCGCTGACCGATACTGGTCATCTGCTGGGTCCAGCGCCTGACTTGTTCGCTGTCGAGGGTTTTTCCTTCGGCGATATTGAGCGACGTTTCCGCTTCAATTGCGTCTCGCAGCAAGCCCAATTCCATTTGGGCGATGTGTTCCGCGCGGTACTTTCCTAGCCAGCCTGCAGTGATGGTGACGATAATCACCAGAACCGCGGCGGAAGAGGTGAGAATAGCCCAGCGGGAAATTCCAGAAATTCGCCGTTCCGTTAAAACCAGAACAATGGTGGCGATTGAAAGAAACGCCGTGATCGACACCGCGGTCAGGAAGCTTTCGTATTTTTGGATGGCGTTGGCTTCGTGGTTCGCGCGCAGGCTTGTGATCCGTTCGCGTAGATACAGGATCGGATCAGCCTCTTGACCAAGGGCCGCGCGAAAATACTCGTCACAATAGCGAAGGCGCCCCCGTTCGTTGATTTTTTCGGAGCATACGTCAACAAAAGACAAAGGTCTTTCCGCATCTGGAAGAGCGTCTTGCGCGCTCGCCATTGAAGAAAGGCCCATGGAAAACGTCAACATGATTAAGGCGATAATGATTCTCAGCGATGCCATCGAGCGTTCGCTCCTTAAGTTCGCACGCGGGCGGCGCTCAACGCGACAAGCCGCTGAAGAGTGTTGGAAGGTCCAGTGGACGGAAGCCATAGTGATCAATCCAGCGCACATCGGCGTCGAAAAAGGCCCGAAGGTCCGGCATTCCATATTTCAGCATGGCGATGCGGTCGATGCCCATGCCCCAGGCGAAGCCTTGATATTCATCCGGGTCCAAACCGCAATTGCGGATCACATTTGGATGCACCATGCCGCACCCAAGAATTTCCAGCCAGTCGTCCCCCTCGCCAATGCGCACTTCGTTGCCGGAGCGATCACAGCCCACGTCCACTTCCATTGATGGTTCGGTGAAGGGGAAGAACGATGGGCGAAACCGCATTTTGACGCTTTCCACCTCAAAAAACGCCTTGCAGAATTCTTCAAGAATCCATTTCAAGTGCCCGATATGGCACTCCTTGTCGATCACCAGCCCTTCAACCTGATGGAACATGGGGGTGTGGGTCTGGTCGCTGTCGCAACGATAGGTTCTGCCGGGAATGATCACGCGAATCGGCGGTTTTTGCGACGTCATCGTGCGAATTTGCACCGGAGACGTATGGGTGCGCAGCAACATGCGTTCGCCATCTTCCTTGGGATTGAAGAAGAAAGTGTCGTGCATCTCGCGGGCTGGATGGCCTTCGGGGAAGTTTAGCGCAGTGAAGTTCAGATGGTCGGTTTCGATGTCTGGGCCCTCAGCGATCGAGAAGCCCATGTCGGCGAAAATCGCTGTGAGTTCGTCAATCACCTGAGATACGGGATGGATGCGTCCCTCTTCCGCCGGCGATGAGCGCAGGGGCAAGGTGACGTCGACGCGTTCTTGCTCGAGGCGGGCGGCGAGCGCCGCTGATTTCAGCCGTTCCTTGCGCTCGGCGATGGCGTCGGCGACGCGGGTTTTAAGGCCGTTCAGCGCCGGGCCCATGGTTTTGCGTTCGTCTGGCGACATCTTGCCCAGAGTCTTCATTTTTTCCGATACGCTGCCTTTCTTCCCCAAGGTGGCGACACGCACGTCTTCAAGGGCGTTTTCGCTCTCGGCGGCGTTGATGGCGGCGAGAATTTCAGTTTCTAAAGTATCGAGTTCGGACATTGTCACTCAACCGTTGGGGCGTTTGGATGTTGGCGGCGTTGGGCGCTTACGCTTTTTATGGCGAAGCGTGAATTTCTCAAGTGGATCTCTTGGGTCTCTTTTATCAGAAACGGCTTGCGAATCCAGTCGCGAGGGCGTTCAAGGGAATTTGCCGCTTGAATTGTCGCTGCGCCATGTTTGAGCCTGTTGATGGAGGAGGCGCGGTTCATGGGGACGGCGGCTAAGGGCATGAAAACGCGGGACGCGGAAGGGGCACGTCAACTCATCCACCGCAACACGCGCGCTTTAACGGGATTTTGGAAGGGACGGTTCTCTTCGCCGGAGGCGCTCCATTCTTTCTTGAGCTGCATCCACCAGCGGCCTTGGGTGTCGGCGTCGTTGATGAGCATCAGACGTGGGTTATACTCAAGCCCTTCCCGCTGTTGGATCACCACGCGTCGGTCCTGATCGAGAAACACCTTCATAAGGTGGCGCAGCAAGGGCTTGAAAGGCCAGACCCATCCCATGGAGGCCCAGAACATTTGCCGCACTTCCGTAGTGTCTTCGTCAATGGGGGTGATGGTCGTAAGCCCCACGACCGAATGTTTGGAGCCTTTGATGTGTTCTATGCGCAGCCCCGGAAGCCGATAGATTATCTCCGTGGTGACGTCATCGCCGAGCAGGCGATAGGCGATGTTTTGCGGGGGGAGTTTGTGACGCGCCATGGCCCAGCCGAGTTCGGCCGGCTCAAATGATTTTTCTTTGGCGCGCAGTTTCGTGGCGTTTTTCTTGAACCACCAAGAAGTGTGTACGAAAGCGGCGTGAGTTGGGTCCATCAAACCGAGGGCGGCGTGATCCACGGAGCAGACGAAAGGCAGCATGATCGCTAGGCTCGGGGGCGTTTGGGCGGAGAAATCCGGGAGCATCGGCGGTTCCGGTTGTCGCCCATCTTCAGGTTTCTCTCCATTCTCAGCGAAATAAATCCAGATAAGCCCCTGCTGTTCTCGCACAGGAAACGCGCCGCAGGAAATTTTGGAGTAATCAATGGTTTGGTATTCATGGGTGGAGGGAATATCGACGCATGTGCCTGACGTGTCGAATTTCCAGCCATGATAGCAGCATTGCACCGATTCGCCGTCGAACTTTCCATGACGCAAGGGAATACCGCGGTGAGGGCAAATATCGCGTAACGCAAACGCGGCGCCATTGCTCGCGCGGCCAAGTAGAATAGGTTCGTTCATCAGCTTCTTGCCCAGCATTTTGCCGGGGGTGAGTTCGCTTGACGGGCAGGCCACATACCATAGACCGCGCAGAAGCTCCGCTTTCAGGCCATTCATATACAATCTCCCGACGTTATATTGAAATATGCGACGTCTAGAGCGCGTCCGGCGAAAAGCGCGCGGCGGCCGCGATTAAGAACCGTTTGTGTTTAAACCGCCTGAAAGCAAGGCTCAAGAGGCGTTGACGTTCTGGTTGGCTTCTGCGCAGGGAGCCGGCTTTGGAGCGAGGGAGGCAAAGGGGCGAAAGACGCCATGAGCTGGATTGGCCGTAGGGCCGTGGAATACAAAAAAGGCGCGCCCCAGGGAGCGCGCCTTTAACGTCTCGTCGCCTATGGTCAAGCGAGCGCGGATTGCGCTTTGTCAACCAAGGCCTTGAATGCGTCCGGCTGGTGAATAGCCAGATCGGAGAGAACCTTACGATCAACTTCAACGCCGGCTTTGGTCAAGCCTTCGATGAAGCGGCCATAGGGGAGGCCGTGTTCACGAGTGGCGGCGTTGATGCGCTGAATCCAGAGCGAGCGGAAATTACGCTTGCGCGCCTTACGATCGCGGTAAGCGTATTGAGCCGCTTTTTCGACCGCCTGTTTGGCGACGCGGATCGTATTTTTCCGGCGGCCATAGTAACCTTTGGCTGCCTTGATAACTTTTTTATGACGTGCGTGGGCCGTTACACCCCGTTTGACACGCGACATGGCATATATCCTTTAAATGCGAGGGGGTGGTTCAACCGTAGGGCAGGAACTGCTTCACGATGCGTGCATCTTGCGGGCTGAGCGTGGTGGTGCCACGAGCCTTGCGGATGAACTTCGTCGTGCGCTTGATCATGCCGTGGCGTTTGCCGGCCTGCGCGGATTTGACCTTACCTGACGCGGTCAGTTTGAAGCGCTTTTTCGCCCCAGACTTCGTTTTCAGCTTGGGCATTTTGCATCCTTTCTTTGGTGCGGCCTAAACGGCCGCTTTATTACTGGTGCATGTCAAGTCGCCACGGCATGCCCTGGTATTTGTTTCGGCGTAGTTTGGAGTTGTCGTTCGCCGAACTGGCGAAGAAATACAACTACGCGTCCACAAAAGAGCCGGGCGACTCTGGACCGGCGGTTTATATGCGCTCCGGCCTTGAGAGGCAAGCCCGAACATACGCCGCCTTGAAAATAATCTGATGAAATTAAAAGGCGCCGAAAACGCAAAATGCCCGGCGCGCGCCGGGCATTGAGCATATTCCAACAAGCGTCTGGCTTTTGGTTTTATCGTGAAATAGGCGCCAAAATCATGATCATTTGGCGGCCTTCAAGCCTTGGCGAGTACTCGACCTTTGCGATATCAGCCGTTTCGTCGCGAACCCGGTGCAAAAGTTTCATACCCAGATCCTGGTGCGCCATTTCACGCCCACGGAAACGAAGCGTCACCTTGACCTTATCGCCATCGTCAAAGAAACGCTGCATATTCCGCATCTTCACTTCATAATCATGAGTGTCGATGTTTGGTCGCATCTTAATTTCTTTGATCTCTACGGTTTTCTGCTTTTTGCGAGCTTCGGCCGCTTTTTTCTGGGCTTGGTACTTATGTCGACCATAATCCAGAATTTTGCAGACTGGCGGTGATTGGTTTGGGGAAATCTCAACGAGGTCCAGACCAGCATCCATGGCCATGGCCAGAGCTTCTTCCGTCAGGACGACGCCACGGTTTTCACCTTCGTGATCAATCAACTGTACTTCGCGTACGCGAATTTCTTGGTTTGTGCGCGGGCCATCCTTACTGGGAGGCGGGGCGCGAAATGGACGGCGAATGGTCGCAATCTCCTCTAACGTTAATCTTCACTGTTGGCTTTTCAGGCTGTGAAGCCTTTCCTCCAAAAAACATAACTTCAATGATAGAAGCAATAGTTTTAAAGTCTATGATATCACAAATCTCGCAAAATTATGTCTTTTTCTCCAAGCAATTTTGAATTGGCGAGCCAAATTCAACCTGAAGAGGTTAGGTGCGAGTCGCCCGCCTTAGGCATCATGAGTCGAAGCCTATCGTTTCGCTCATCATTATACGCCTAAAATCTTTTAAACCTTACGATAAGTCAACATAATTCCGACTTCCCTCATGCTTGCGGCAAGAAACACCATCCTGCCGTCGCCTGCTTAGATTAAAGCGCACGAGCACACGTTTACTATGTAGGTTATTTTTTTAAATTTCCAAATAAATCTCCTTTGTAGCTTTGTGTGTAATTGTAGAGGAGTGAAGAAATGGATGTTGGTTCAAACGCCTCACATGCGAGAAATTGCAATGGTCGGATTGGACGTGACAGCTCCTCCTCGTCTAGTTCTTCTGCTTCGCCACATTTCACGACGCCTGAATCCGCGACTACGCCTGCAAGTTTAACGTCCTCTGATGAAAACATTTTTCATAATAACGACTTAGGAAGTCGGCGGAGCCCAAGAAGTGGCCGATTTGGCAATGCGGCAAACAGTTCAGTTGTTGGTGGCGCGGCGGCTTCAATGTCGTTGCTTCACGGGGCGATCTCAGGAGAAGGGACGTATGACGCTAACATCCAGGACGCTGAATCGGCGTTAAGGAGACTTATGGTTCGAGTGCGAGACACTCCCCGAGACACTCCCTATGAGGGCTCCCGCTCTTATGGGAATTTTGAGTCGAACAGGGAGAGGGGGGACAGTGTTTTCACTCAAGGTAGAGGTGCGGTTAGCGAGCCGCCGATTATGCCCGAGGCTCCCGCCACAGCGTCATATTCGGGGTTGGGCTTGGCGCTCTCATCCGCTTTTGCGTCGGGCGGAAGGTCTACGCCGCCTTTTGCGCACTCAGCCTTTCAGGCCGCGCAAGTGGGCAGCTCGCTTTCGTGGGGTGGGTCGCCCCCCTTCTATGATGAGGCTGTATCGGGTCATGAGCTGCAAGATCTATTTGGGTCGCCACCACCTTACTTTTCTCTAGATTCATTTGGGGCGCCGCCGCCGTACTCTTCTATTTTTCGTCAATCGCAGTCGTCGTCCGTTTCATCGTTATCAGAGGCGTCTGAATCCTAGAGTTGATGGATTGAGGTGAAGTCTTACCTTTTGTGGCTGCATTTATGTTGTTGGCGGTTAAAAATGTTACTTGAAGGAGATAAGTTGATGAATCCGTTGAACGCTCTTCAGGACGCGGCGAGGTTAAAAGCCGTTTTTGATGAAATCAAAAAAGATCCGGCGACCTTTTTTAAGGAGACTGTGCACAGCTGTGCAAACCGGCCTGTCGCGGGCAAAAAACTCTCCGGAAATTTCGGTTCGCAGCGGCCTTATCGAGGTTGGCGTAAGGATGGCCATTCTACGCATATTTCAAAGCGTCGTATGGCTAAACAGGCCTCTTCCGGGCGGAAAAGTTCATTTGAACTGCGGAATGAATATTTGATGGACTATCTTAAATGCAAGGCTAACGCTTTGGCGCATCGTGAGGGGGCGTTGAAAGAACTGTTGCTCGCCATGAAGAATGGCGGGAAAGGATAGGCGCCGCCACACGACGCTATTGGGCTCCGGATCTCGTTCGGGAGACCGCGTCCCGCCATCCCGATATGAGTTTGTCGCGGCTGGCAGCTTCGAGAGCTGTTTCAAAGCGCCGGTCCAGGCGCCAGCGCTCCGCGAAAGCGGTTTTGTCAGGCCAGACGCCAGCTTTTTGGCCGGCGAGCCATGCGGCGCCTAGGGCCGTCGTCTCCAGAATTTTGGGGCGGTCAACAGGCGCCCCGAGAATGTCGGCGAGAAACTGCATTGTCCAGTTGGACGCGGTCATGCCGCCGTCGGCTCGCAAAACAGTTTCCACGCTTTCTTGCGTTGTCCAGTCCGAACGCATGGCGTCGATTAAATCGTATGTTTGATAGCCAACGCTTTCGAGCGCCGCGCGGGCGAAGTCATCTGGTCCGCTGGCGCGGGTCAAACCAAAAATAGCGCCGCGCGCGTCCGGGTCCCAATGGGGCGCGCCCAAGCCAACGAAGGCGGGAACCAGATAGAGGCGATTCTCTGGATCGGAATTTTGCGCCAGAGTCTGGGTTTCTGAAGCGTCGCTGATGATTTTCAAGGAATCGCGCAGCCACTGCACGACGGCGCCGGCGACAAAAATTGACCCTTCCAGCGCATATGTTGTTTTTCCATTCAATCGATAAGCAACGGTGGTGAGCAGTCGGTTTTGCGAGGCGACGGGTTCCGAACCCGTATTAAGCAAGGCGAAACATCCGGTCCCATAGGTGGACTTGATCATTCCCGGTTCGAAACAGGCTTGTCCGATAGACGCAGCCTGCTGGTCTCCCGCCACTCCAAGAATGGGAAGCTGCGCGCCGAATAGCGTTTCGCTGGTCACGCCAAATTCATCCGCGCAATCTTTGACTTGTGGGAGCATGGCCATGGGAATGCTCAATAGGGCGCAGAGATCTTTATCCCAGCAGTTTTCGTGTATGTTATAAAGGAGGGTTCTAGACGCGTTGGTGGCGTCCGTTACGTGGGACTTTCCTTCCGTCAGACGCCAAATCAACCATGTGTCCACGGTGCCGAACAGCAATTCTCCCTTTTCAGCCTTGGCGCGGGCGTCTGGAACCTTATCAAGTATCCACGCCAGTTTCGTGCCGGAGAAATAGGGGTCAAGCAATAGGCCCGTCTTGCCGCTGACGAGCGGTTCATGGCCGGCGGCCTTTAGCTGCGCGCATAACTCGGACGTGCGGCGATCTTGCCAGACGATGGCGTTATAGATCGGACGTCCCGTGGATTTCTCCCAAACCACGGTGGTTTCACGCTGGTTGGTGATGCCGATGGCGGAAATCGCGTGGGCGCCGCCCTCAAGGTCGCTCAGAGCTTGACGACATACGTTGACGGTTGAGGTCCATAGATCTTCTGGGTCGTGCTCCACCCAACCGGAATGAGGGAAGTGCTGGGGAAACTCTTGCTGACCTGTGGCGGCGATTTGAAAATCAGCATTGAAAACAATCGCCCGACTTGAGGTCGTTCCTTGATCAATGGCGAGAATATTGCCGCTCATTCTGTCCCCCCTAGCGTGTTTTTACTCAATCATTGTTTGATTGATTGTTTATGATCTCACGCTAACCGAACCAAGGTGAAGATGAAATGAAAAAAATCGAAATTTAGCGATTTGGCCGTCATCTGAGGAAAACGCCACAAGGCCCGCGACACGTCGCGGGCCTTGTGGGTGTGTAAATAAAAGCCTTCAGCGGTCTTGGAAGAGGCCGCGATAAATTTAGGCGGCGCGGACCTTTCGAAGAAATTCTTCCATTGACGATTGCAGGCGTTCGGAGCGCTGGAACAGGTCAGTGACGGCGAGGCGCATTTCCGCGCTTAGGTCGCCCGTCTGATTGGCGGAGCCGCTGACTTCATTGATCGCATGGCTTACTTCCCGCGTGCCGGCGGCGGCTTCATTGACGTTGCGCGCGATTTCGCCGGTGGCGGCGTTTTGCTCTTCCGCCGCCGCCGCCATTGCGTTGGAGCGTTCGGCGATGGTCTTGACCATTTTTGACACGCTGTCGGTGGCCTCAATAGACAGATCCGCCGCGGTTTGCATTTCTGCGATTTGGCGGCCAATTTCTTCCGTAGCCTTTGACGTTTGCTCCGCCAGGGCCTTCACTTCGGTGGCCACGACGGCGAAACCGCGTCCGGCGTCTCCCGCTCTCGCCGCCTCGATCGTGGCGTTAAGGGCGAGAAGATTGGTTTGCTCCGCGATGTCATTGATCAGTTTCGTAACGTCGCCAATTTTACCCACGACGTTATTGAGTTGACTTACGGCCTGATTGGTTCGTTCAACTTCACGCTCCGCGTCGTTGGCGATGGAAGAAGAGGCGTGGATCTGATTGTTGATCTCTTGAATCGAGGCGGATAGCTCTTCCGTGGCGCTGGCGACTGTTTGCACGTTTGTGGTCGCTTGCTCGGCCGAGCTGGAGACGGTTAGGGATTGATTTGTGGTGTCTGCGGAAATGGTGGCAAGTCCCGTAGCGGTGGCGTCCAGTTGCTGCGAGGCGGCGATGATTTCCGATGAGATCGTCATGACGGTGGCTTCGAACTCATTGGCGACTTTTTCCATTTCGGCGCGCTTTTGCGTTTCGTTGCGAATGCGGTCTTCTTCCGTCTGTCGTTCGAGTTCCGTCGTGCGGATGAGGTTCTCGCGAAATACCCGCAGCGCCTGCCCCATCTGACCGATTTCGTCTTTACGCGCGTCATTCTCCAAAGCGACGTTGATGTCGCCGTTGGCGAGGGCGGCGGTGATTTCGGACAGGCGTGAAAGCGGTCTGGAGACGAGAGTGAAGTTGAGATAGCCAAGCAGGACCGCAAAGAACGCCATGACGACAGCGCTGACCAGAGAGATTGTCACAACCAGCCCGAGCGCCGATTGTTGAGCGCCCTCAAGCGTGGTCTGGCGATCAGCCAACTGGGTGAGGAGATTGGTCTTTTGCTCTTTGAAAGTTTCAATTGCCTGCGAGCTTTTCCCCGTGACTTCAATGGCTTTCGCCAGATCAACCGTTTTGGGGTCGCGCATGAGTAGAATTTGCCGCGAAGCGAAGGTGGATAGCCAGTCACGCCAGATTTCTTCCTGACGCGCGATTTGGTCTCCGCCGAAATCGATGGTCGCCGTATCTTGACGTAAGACGTTGAAATCTTCTTCGATGAGGGCCGTGGCGTCTTCAAAGCGCCCCACCCAAACGCGGTTTCCGGTTAGCAGAAAGTTTTTCAATGCGACGACTTGCTCAAGCACGTGCAATTCGGTCGTGTTCAGATCGCTAATTACTTCGCGGATCTGGCTGTTTTCGCTAACAGCCTCGACGGCGTCGTTTGATTTGGTGAAGGTGATGATGCTGGCGGCGAAACTGACAAGCGCCAACAGAGTAAAGGCGATCACGCCTTTTGTCATGACAGACATATTCTTGAGCATGTTCATCTTCCGCGGTCTTATTTCGCCAGGTTCTGGCGACGTTGCAGCTCGGTCAGGTTGACTTCAATCGTGGCGGCGCCAATGGGCGTCACACCGTCATCGGCGGTGACTGTTTTGTTGATCTGGGCGCGCCAAATACCGAATTTATCGTCAAATTCCGGTTCGTCGATGAACAAAGCGTCGGGGCCTTTGGGGAAAGTGTTCTTGAATTTGGCCTCGTCCCCTTGCCAGAAATCGCCGGTGATGGACGACTGGCCGACGTTTAGCCCTTTGTTGTCCATGATGAAAACTTCCACAAACAAGCCAACGGACTGCCCTTGAATTCGGGATAGATAGACGGAGAGAGGATTTGAAAGCGTCGCCGCAATTAGAGGCTTGTATAATTCCTCACGCTCTCTGACCCATTGAGCGTCGAGCGCATTGATTTTTTCAGCCGTAAGGGGGCCATAACGTTCGTTCTGGGCGTTGATGGAAAGTTTTACGATCTCATTATCAAGCCAGCTATCGATGTCTTGCAAAACATCTTCCGTGATGAGCTGGGAAGTGTCAGGAGGCGGCGCGTCAGCGGTTTGCGCAAGTGAGGACTGGGTGAACGCAAAAGTCATCGCAGTTGCGAAGACGCTGATGCAGTGCAGCGATGATTTTCTCACGGGACGCTCCTCATTAAATTTAGTATGAGGATAATTTTGTGAGATTAATATGTAGTAAAATTTATATGTAACTTAATTTTACTGAGAATATCGGGAGATAGTTTTTACTTTGAATAATAAATACATATTATTTTTGGTGAGTAAAAAATTTATACTCTCTATGGTTTATGCACGCTATGGTTTGTTTGTGGCTTTTTTCTCGTTCGAACGGATTTCGGTTAAGGCTATGCGGTAATTAGGGTATTTCATTTCGTAGCCAAGCTCCTGTCGTAGCCTTGCATTTGAAACCCGCTTATTTTCTCCATAAAAGGAGCGGGCCATGGGGAAGATGTCCGCGGTTTCAAATGGCGCTTCCGGTGGCGGTTCGACGCCTAATAGGTCGGCTGCGAAGGAAATGACGTCCTGAGGGGGGGCGGGTTCGTCGTCAGTGACGTTGAATATCCGCGTTGATGGAGCGCTCATGGCGCGTTCAAGACTTCCGGCAATGTCCTCTACGTGAATACGATTGAATACTTGCCCTTGTTTTATCAAACGTTTGGCCTTGCGGCTTTTGAGTTTTTCCAGCGCGTTGCGGCCGGGACCATAGATGCCGGACAATCGAAAAATCTGCACAGGAAGCTCATGCGTTTGCGAAAAATTGAGCCATGCTTCTTCTGCGGCGCGCCTTTGCAGGGAGCGGTTGGAAACAGGCCGGCAGGGCGTGTCCTCATTTACCCATGCGCCGTCGTGATCGCCATAGACGCCGACGGTTGACAGGTAACCGATCCAATCGGGCTTCGCGGCGGCGATGTGCGCGCCGTGGTGTTCCAATACCGGGTCGTTCGTTTCATTGGGGGCGATGGAGATGAGGACATGGCTCGCCGCGCGCAAAGCGTTGGCGACGCCTTCTCCAGCTTCTTCGCCATTGAAAATAAAAGGTTCGACGCCCAATTGGGATAGCGATCTGGCTTTTTCATGCGAGCGCGTGGTTCCGCCGATCCATGCGCACCGTCGTCGCATGTGGTTGACGAAGGCCTTAGAGGAATATCCGACGCCAAATATGAACAGACGCATGGTTCACGCTCCCGATTTCAATTTACAGCGCCAATTGCGGGCGTCGGATTTCATAAAGCATAATCCCGGTGGCCACGGCCAGATTAAGACTGTCGGCTTGTCCAACCTGAGGGATACGCACAAGGTGACTGCAGGTTTGCGCTATCTCCTCAGACAGGCCGGCTTGCTCATTGCCCATAAGCAAAAGCGTGGCTCCCTCATAGGATAAACTCCGGTAATCAACCGAGCCTTTGAGGTGGGAGCCAACGATCATGCCCGACCATTTCGCCGCCATGGCGTTGAAGGCGGCGCGCGTCATCTTGATGATTGGAACATGAAAAATTGACCCCATAGTGGCGCGCACCGCCTCGACGGCGAAGGGATCGGTCGTCTCGCCAATGAGAATAATCCCGGCGGCGCCCACGGCGTCGGCCGTGCGAATGATGGTCCCAAGATTGCCCGGATCGCGGATATGGTCGAGCGCGACCCAAACCGCTTTGCCGTCATTGACGACAATGGAGGCCTCAGGCGTCTGTTGCTGGTAAACGCCCACCACCATTTGCGGATTTTCACGCCGCGTGATCGCGGTGAGAATGGCGGTGTTGACCTCAAGGATCAGAGCGCCTTGAGCCTTGGCGGTCGCGGCGGTCTTTTGGGCTATTGGGTTGTCGCGCGCCTCCGGGCCTATGGCTAGATAGCGCACTGTCCAGCCCGCCTCTAGCGCGTCGGCGGCGAGCTTCAGGCCCTCCGCCACGAAAAGCCCGGACTGCGCGCGGTGTTTGCGCAGCGCCACCAGACCTTTGATTTCCTTGACGATCGGGTTTGAATGGGACGTGATTTGCTTCACCGCGCCTTCGCGAATTCGTCCGGTTTCTCCGTTTTTCATGGCGCGCTCCAGCGTGAAAACAGCGAGGTTGAAAGAACGCGCGGGCCTTTTTCTTCGCGGATGACCAATTCGCCAGACTCCAGACATCCTCCTTGCTTGGCTAGCTTCTCCGCCATGAGCTCATGGACGGAGAGAAAGCTGGCGCGGATCGCGTAAGCGGTGAGGATCATGAATCTTGCTTCAGGAGAGAGAAGTTTTTGCAGCATGTCCAACATCTCCGGCAGGCTTTCAAACAGATCCCAGACCTCGCCTTTGGGGCCACGTCCGTACTTGGGAGGATCGAGAATGACGCCATCATAGGTGTTGCCGCGTCTTACCTCGCGCGCGACGAATTTCATGGCGTCGTCGCAGATCCATCGGATCGGCAGATGGTTCAGGCCGGACAGCTCCTGATTTTCGCGCGCGTATGCGATGGCTTTTTTCGAAGCGTCCACGTGGGTCACTTGAGCGCCAGCGGCGGCGGGCAGTAATGAGGCCAGACCCGTGTAGCCGAACAAGTTGAGGATCTTCAAGGGACGCTTGGCGGTTTTGACCTCGCGCATGATCCAGTCCCAATGCGCGGCCTGCTCGGGAAAAACGCCCACATGGCGAAAGGACATGAAACGGCCGAGATATTTCACCGGGCCATAGGCCATTTCCCAGGCGTCGGGAAGATCGCGGGCGAACTTCCAGCGTCCGGGGCCTTCTTCGTCGGTGTCGCCGGTGAAGGCGGCGTCGGCTTTGTTCCATGTCTTTTCAGACAGGCGGGGCGAGCCCATGGCTTGAGGCTCCGGCCTGATGACGGTCACGTCGCCGTAGCGCTCTAACTTTTGCCCGTGTCCCATGTCCAGAAGAGCGTAGTCGCGCCAGCCTGCGGTCTCCAAAATAACCGGCCATAGCTGCTCTGGGCGCTGGCCGCGCGGCGCGCATGGTTTGCTCGAAGGAGGAACCGATGGCTTGCCGCTTGCGGGCGCAGGCGCGGATTTGGCGGCTCCGGTCTTTTGGGCGGGCGGGGCCTTGCGGGGTTCGGACACCATGGAAGCCTTTCTGTTCATTCTTCACAAATGACCGATTAGAACGATGGCGCGGGCGGGTCAATCGTCGTGGCGCATGGAACGTTGAAAATAAGAAGTTGAAGGCGAGATGCGTTAAATCATTAAACGATGAGGTCTATTGTATTATGAAGCGTATATTCTTGATATTTAATTTCCTAATCAGGATGTTGAAGTAGATGAGCGAGCTTCATCGGAATTTTTGATCAAAATGGCGAAGTAACTTCCTCTCATAAAAGATGGTCAATCACTCTGCGGTGAAGATGAAGAAAATTCCTGAGCTGGCCCCCCTTTTGATCGTCACGGATGATGTTGCGTCATTTGGCGCTCATAACCGCTGCTTCGCCCTTCAAGAAATTACTGTGGTTATGAAGGGGTATGAGGCTGAGAGCGTGTTATGGAGTTTGCGATAGATGGGAAGTGCGCCAATCCAGCAGTTATCGATGGGGCCGCATCCACGGCCGATCATCCCGCGCTCCTCGAAAGTCATCATCGCGCTCGCGACTTTTATTCGTGAGAAACAGAGGCTTCAGTGATGTTGCGCTTTCGATGTCAAACGTTTTGGGGCCGAAAGTTTTTGCCTTCCAATCGTCTTTCGCGTTAACTCATTTATCATATTGCGATCCAATTGACGCCGTTGGAGGTTTTTGAATGAACAGATTTTTCCGAGCTCGCCACATCACCTGCTTGGTTTGCGCCACCTCGCTATTAGTTTCCGCAACGCTGGCGGAAGCATGCACCCGCGTGGTTTATCTGGGCGCGCATGATACAATTATCACTGCGCGTTCCATGGACTGGAGCGAGCCGATGCTGACCAACCTTTACGCTCTGCCGCGCGGGATGGAGCGAAGTGGCGAAGCAGGGGCCAATTCACTGCAATGGACGGCGAAATATGGGTCGGTCGTGGCGACGGGGTATGATGTCTCGACCACTGACGGGGTGAATGAAGCGGGGTTAGCGGCAAATCTGCTTTGGCTGGCGGAATCGGAATATCCGGAGTTCACGCAGGAGTCGAAGCCTGGTTTGACCATCGCGGCATGGGCGCAATATGTGCTCGATAATTTCGCGACTGTCTCCGAAGCGGTGGAAGTGTTGCGGGATCCGCCTTTCACCTTGGTGTCGGCTAATGTGCCGGGGCAGGATCGTCTGACGACGTTGCATCTGTCGTTGTCCGACGCTGGGGGCGACAGTGCGATCATCGAATATATCGGCGGTAAACCGATCGTCCATCACGGACGGCAGTACCAAGTTATGACAAATTCTCCTCGTTTCGAGAAGCAACTTGCACTGAACTCCTACTGGAAGGAAATCGGTGGAACAGTGATGCTGCCCGGCACCTCACGTGCGGCAGATCGCTTTGCAAGGGCCTCCTTCTATGTGAACGCCATCCCGCAAGACACCGATCCTGATCGTGCGTTGGCCAGCGTATTTGGAGTGATCCGAAATGCGTCCGTGCCGCTAGGTATAGGCACATCGGAACGTCCTGAAATTAGCTCAACTCGCTGGCGCACGGTTGTGGATCACAAACGTGGACTTTACTTTTTTGAGTCGGCGCGGACCCCGAATACGTTCTGGGTTAATATCAATGAGATCGATTTTTCTTCAGATACGGGGCAAGTCATGCGTCTGGATTTGGGGCCGGAGCAGACGCATACCTATGCGGGCGATGCGACCAAATCGTTTGAGGCGGCTGAACCTTTTGTCTTTGAGGGGCTCTGACCTGTCGGCTGTGGGTTTGAGTGCGGATCTAGGAACGGTGGCTTAGATTCCCGGCGGGCGGTTAGTTGGTTAGGTCCAACTGACTGCCCGGTGCGATGCCGCCGCCGTCAATGCGTGGTGGGGGCGAGAGCGAAGGGGCGGGCTTTGGACCGCTGAGGATAATTTTTACCTATCATGATGAAATCGCCCCTTGCGGCAAAGGCTTCCGCGGTGGATGATCAGGGAATGGCCGTATCGCAAACCTTGGCGCAGGGCTTGCCTCGCAGTTTCGCAGTTCATGCGAAAGGCGCCGCGACGAAGAGCGTGGGGCAGGGTGTTTGTTGCGTCGCGTGAGGAGAAATAAAACTTATGGACATGACCGGAGAACACCGGATTTCAGCCCCGCGCCAAAAGGTGTGGGAGGCTTTGAACGATCCGGAAATTTTGAGAGCCTCTATTCCTGGCTGCGAGGCGTTGGAAAAAACGTCCGAGACCGAGATGAACGCCTCGGTCACGGCGAAGATCGGTCCGGTGAAAGCCAAGTTCAAAGGCGAAGTCACCCTGGAAGATCTGAACCCGCCAGAAAGCTATCGAATCGTCGGCGAAGGCAAAGGCGGCGTCGCCGGTTTCGCCAAGGGAGCTGCGGACGTAAAATTGACCGAAGATGGCGACGGCACTCTTCTGAGCTATGTGGTCAAGGCGCAGGTGGGCGGAAAACTGGCGCAGCTCGGGTCGCGGTTGATTGACACCACCGCGCGTAAAATGGCGGATGAATTTTTTAAATCCTTTAGCGCGCAAGTGGGCGGCGCCGCGGACGATGGAGCCGAAAGCGGCGGGACTGAGCCGGATCCGGGGTTGATTGAGGAGGCGCGTTCTTTGGCGAACGAGCATGCCGTCGAAGAGGTGGAGCATGCTGTCGAGGACGCTGTCCATCACGCTGAGGAAAGCGTGGAGAGGGCTGCGACCAAAGGCGTGCTGGGAGGCCCGATGATGTGGGGGCTTTTGGCTCTTTTGGTGGTGATCGCCTTGTTGGGAGTGATGAGTTCTTGAACGTTTAATCCGGCTCGGAGAGTGGACGCGAACTTTTGGAGCCTTTGACGTTTTTCATGGGTCAAACATAATCTGTTTGAATGCATTTATGGATCTGAGGGAGGATACCATGACGACTGTCACAATGACGGTGAACGGTAAAAAACGAACCGCCGCTGTTGAAGACCGCACTTTGCTTGTGCATTTCCTGCGTGAGGCTCAAGGCCTGACAGGCACGCATGTGGGGTGCGACACGTCGCAATGCGGCGCATGCGTGGTTCACGTGGACGGCAAGGCCGTCAAGTCTTGCTCTATGCTTGCGGCGCAGGCGCATGGCGCTGAAATTCTTACGATTGAAGGTCTCGCCAATGGCGCTGAGCTGCATCCGGTGCAGGCGGCGTTCAAAGAGCATCATGGCTTGCAATGCGGTTTCTGCACGCCCGGCATGATCATGGCCGCCGTTGATATGATTGAACGTCACGACGCGAAGCTGGACGAGACGACGATCCGTCATGAGCTGGAGGGCAACATTTGTCGCTGCACCGGCTATCACAATATCGTCAAAGCGATTTTGGCCGCGAGCGAGCAGATGTCGGCCATGAAAACCGCCGCCGAGTAACGTGCTCATGAGATTTCATGGGCGGGGATCTGCTTGATCTATTCAATATTTTGAACGTTATGACGCCGCGAGCCGTCGCGCTGGAAAAGAATAAGAAAAGGGCGATTGTTTACGGCGAATGCGGCTGTGCAGGGAGGCACGCTATGGGAGTTGAGGGAATCGGCGCACGGGTTTTGCGCAAGGAAGACAAGCGTTTTATCACTGGTAAAGGCAAATACACCGACGATATGGTGTTGCCGCAAATGACGTGGGCGGCCTTTGTGCGCTCGCCGCACGCGCATGCGAAAATCGTCTCTATCGACGTAAGCGCCGCGCAGGATATGCCCGGCGTCGAAGCGGTGTTGATCGGCGAGCAGCTGGTGGCCGATGGGATCGGCAATCTGATTTGCGGCTGGATGGTTCATTCAAAAGACGGCTCGCCCATGAAAATGGGCGCGTGGCGCGCGCTTGAGCCGGAGATCGTTCGCCATGTGGGGCAGGCGGTCGCCGTGGTGGTGGCGGAGAGCCAGAAGCAGGCGAATGACGCGGCCGAAGCCGTTGTGGTTGAATATGAAGAATTGGACGCCGTGGTGGACGCGGTCGCGGCGATGCAGGAGGGCGCGCCTCAGTTGCATCCGGAAGCTGAACGCAATGTGATCTTCGACTGGGAAATCGGTGAAGAGGCGGCGGTGAACGAGGCTTTCGCGAAGGCCAAACACGTCACGCGTATGGAGCTTGTCAACAATCGTTTGGCGCCAAACGCCATGGAGCCGCGCGCGGCGCTCGCCGATTACGACAGCGCCGAAGAACACTCGACGCTTTGGACGACGTCGCAAAACCCTCATGTGGCCAGACTGGTCATGTCGGCCTTTTACAATATCGCGCCGGAGCACAAGCTTCGGGTGATCGCGCCGGACGTGGGCGGGGGCTTTGGCTCCAAGATTTTCATCTACCCGGAGGAAATGGTGTGTCTTTGGGCGTCCAAGCGGGTTGGCCGTCCGGTGAAATGGGTGGCGGATCGGTCTGAAAGCTTCCTCACCGACGCGCATGGTCGCGATCATCAAAGCGAGGCGGAGCTGGCGCTTGACGAGAACCACCGCATTCTTGGCTTCCGCGTGAAGACGGTGGCCAATCTCGGCGCGTATATGTCGTTGTTTTCCTCCTCCGTGCCCACGTATCTTTATGCGACCTTGCTGTCAGGCCAATATAACATTCCGGCGATTTACGCCAATGTGAAAGCCGTCTACACCAACACCGCTCCCGTTGACGCGTATCGCGGCGCCGGCCGTCCGGAAGCCACATATTTGGTGGAGCGGATGATGGAGACGGCGGCGCGCGAGGTTGGGATCGATCCGGCGACTTTCAGGCGTCTGAATTTCGTGCGTGAGTTCCCGCATCAAACGCCGGTGATCATGTGCTATGACGCCGGGGATTATGAAGCGACGCTGGACGCGGCATATAAGGCCATTGACGCGGCGGGCTTTCCTGCGCGTAAGGCGGAGGCGAAGGCGCGTGGGAAACTGCGCGGCATGGGACTTTCCTGTTATATCGAGGCGTGTGGAATCGCGCCCTCGGCGGCCGTGGGCTCGCTTGGCGCGGGCGTGGGTTTGTGGGAATCTGCCGAAGTGCGGGTGAACCCTGTTGGGACGATTGAGGTTCTCACCGGATCGCACAGTCATGGACAGGGCCATGAGACTACATTCGCCCAGCTTGTCTCCGAGCGTTTCGGGGTGGGCTCCGACAGCGTCGCAATCGTTCACGGGGATACGGACAAGGTGCAGTTCGGCATGGGGACCTATGGCTCCCGCTCCGGAGCGGTGGGCATGTCGGCCATCGTTAAGGCGCTGGACAAGGTCGAGTTGAAGGCGCGGAAAATCGCGGCTCATCTCATGGAGGCGTCGGAAAGCGACATTGTGATCGAGGGAGGCGAGTTAAAAGTCGCTGGAACGGACAAGAAACTGGCGTTCGCGGAGGTGGCGCTGGCCGCTTATACCGCTCACAACCTGCCGGAAGGTATGGAGCCGGGTCTGAAAGAGGGCGCGTTTTATGATCCGAGCAACTTCACGTTTCCGGCTGGAACATATGTTTGCGAAGTGGAGGTTGATCCGGAGACGGGGAAAACCGAGATTGTCAATTTCGTCGCCGCCGATGACTTCGGCACGATTATCAACCCGATGATCGTTGAAGGTCAGGTGCATGGGGGGCTGACGCAGGGCATTGGTCAGGCGCTTTTGGAAAGCGCGTTATATGACGAAGGCGGGCAACTGCTGACAGGCTCTTATATGGATTATTGCATGCCGCGGGCTGATGACGTTCCCTCATTTGAGTTGCTGACCTTGAAAACCGTATGTCCGGGAAATCCGCTTGGAATGAAGGGGTGCGGGGAGGCCGGCGCCATTGGTTCTCCTCCCGCCGTCATTAATGCGATCACTGACGCGATCGGGAATAATGATTTGAGCATGCCAGCGACCCCGGAAAAGGTCTGGCGCGCGCTAAACGCTCAAAATAGATCGGTCGCGGCCGAGTAAATTCATCGCCGGCTTTGTGAAGCCGGCGATTTTGATAACCTTCATTCCCGAAGTTGTTCGGGCCAGAATTGAGGATGGAAGCATCATGTATGAGACCACCTATCATCGCGCCGAAACTATTCAGGACGCATTGGCGTTGCTTGCAAAAGCGGAAGATGGAAAGTTTTTGTCTGGAGGGCAGACCCTGATTCCGACAATGAAACAGCGCCTCGCCGCGCCTACGGATCTGATTGATCTGCGTCATATCGAGGATATGAAAGGGGTGAGCCAAACGAATGACGGCGGTGTTCGCATCGGCGCAGCTACGTCGCACGCGGAAGTCGCCAGTTCGCAGATCGTTCAAGACGCGCTTCCAGGCGTGGCCAAACTGGCGGGAATGATCGGCGATCCGCATGTGCGGCACATGGGTACGATTGGCGGTTCAATCGCCAATAACGACCCCGCCGCCGACTACCCGGCGGCGTTGATCGCTCTCGGCGCCACGGTGACGACCAGCAAGCGAGAGTTGAGCGCCGAGGATTTTTTCATTGGCATGTTCGAAACGGCTTTGGATGAAGACGAGATCGTCACTGCGGTGACTTTTCCCGCCGCAGAGAAAAGCGCATACGCCAAATATCCAAATCCGGCCTCCCGCTACGCCATGGCTGGCGTGTTCGTCGCTAAAGGCAAAGACGGCGTGCGCGTCGCGGTTTCGGGCGCCGGGCAGGACGGGGTGTTCCGAATGAAGGAGATGGAGGCGGCGTTGAACGTGGACTTCAATGCGGATGTTATTGGGGAAATCGTGGCGCCTGAGCAGGATTTGCTTTCCGACATTCATGGATCGGCCGAATATAGAGCCAGTTTGATCACGGTCATGGCGAGGCGCGCGGTCAAGGCCGCGAAAGCCTGAACAGTGTGAAAATTAACGACATGGGTTGAGGAAGGCGCCGTTAGGCGCCTTTTTCACATATTGCTTTGTGAAGGCATTCTAGGGAGAGCGTTAGATTGTTGGCGGCCTTTGGGCGCTGGATGTGAAAACGGGAGCCCTGAAGGCTCCCGTTTATTCATGTCGCTTTCGAATTGAGAAGTTGCAAATCAGCCTCAGGCGGCGGCGACTTCTTTAAGGAAGCGTTCGATTTCAGCGCGCAGGGTCTGGGTTTTTGCGCCGACTTCCGTTGAAGCGCTCAAAACCATTTCCGAGGACTGGTTCGTTTGATCGACCGCCTGGGAGAGGACGGTCATATTGGAGCTCACCGACGTCGTTCCCTGAGCCGCGCGCTGGACGTTGCTGGAGATCTCATTGGTGGCGGAGCCTTGTTGCTCCACGGCGGACGCGATGGCGGCCGTGTAGCTGTTGACTTCCTCCATGGTGGTGGTGATTGCGGCGATGGCGTCTACGGCCTCTTTGGTCGATCCTTGAATAGCGGAAATCTGAGACCCGATTTCCTCTGTGGCCTTGGAGGTTTGATTGGCCAGTTCTTTCACTTCCGCCGCAACCACCGCAAAGCCTTTGCCGGCTTCGCCTGCGCGGGCCGCTTCAATGGTGGCGTTTAGCGCTAGAAGGTTCGTTTGTTCCGCGATCGCCTGAATGAGAACGATCACTTCACCAATTTTCGTTGCGGCGGTGGCGAGGCTCTCCACCTTCTCGTTGGTTACCCGCGTTCCTCTGGTCGCCTCGTTGACCACGCCCGTGGTGCTGGTGACCTGACGACCGATCTCCGCGATGGAGGCTGCCAGCTCTTCAGCCGCGCCGGCGACGCTTTCCACGTTGTGAGTGGCTTCCTCACTGGCGTTGGCCGTGTCTGTGGCCCGTTCCGCGCTTTCGCGCGCGATGCCGGAAAGCGCTTGCGCCGTGTCTTCAAGGCCGGTCGCTGTGTCGCCCACTGAAGTGATGAGTTCCTGAACCGTCGCCCGGAAGTTCATGATCAGGCCTTCGATGCGCTCTTGACGTTCATTTTGAGCGGCCTGTTCGGCGATTTGCGCTTCCTGAAGGTGGGCGCGCTCAATCGCGTTGTCGCGGAACACCTGAACAGTTTTGCTCATTTCACCGATTTCGTCCTTGCGGTCGGCGGTGGTGATGTCCACGTCGGTGTCGCCTTCCGCCAGACGTCCCATGACATTGGTGAGTTCACGGGTCGGGCGGGTGATGGCGAGGGAGAGAACCACCGCGAGAATCACACCTAGGGCGATCGCGATCAATACAGTGAAACCAATGATGCTGAGGGAGGCTGTGGCGGCCTGGGAGGCTGTGTGCGACTGCGCCGCAACGATATTGGCGACCTGATTGCGAACTTCGTTCGCCAGAGTGTCCAGCTCGGCCCGTTTGCCTTTCAGCGCCGCCGAACTCGCCACCATTTTATTGAAGGCGGCGTCATAATTGGCGATCTCTTTTGTAATCGCCGTCACGGAGCCTGAAATGATGGAAAATGACTTGGCGTCGTTTTTCAGCATGTTGGCGATGGCGTCTAGAGTTATCAAATGCGCCTGAACGATTTCGGCGTCTGTATTGCCGATGCCGGAGAAGAGCTCCATCGTCGCCGCGCGAACCTCAAGGGCCTTGTTGGCCAGTTTTATGGTGTTCGCAGAGGCCATTCCGACTTTTTCTTGATCGGCTTCGCTCTTCTGGGCAATTTTCTGAACGTTGTCGATGGCTTTGTAAGCCGTTTCTCGGATCAGGGTCGCCATTTCACTGGTTTCGCTGATGGCGGTCTTGACCGTTTGCCGAAGTTGGTACACTTCCGCGAAATCGCTGGTGTCTTTCAACGCGCTGAGGGCCTGATCAAGCTCCGCCGTTTTGGCGGCGAGCTGTTGCAAGTTTTCCTGATTAATGCCGGCAACCTTGATTTCCGCTAACTTAGCTGAGTTTTCCGCCAGTTGCGCCGCCAGGGTCGTCGCTTGTTCAAGGGCCTCAGTCGCGGTGGAGGTGGTCGACTGCAGGAAGAGATATTGAACTTGCAGAGACTGCTGTTGGATCGTGGCTACCGTGCGCCCGATCTCGTCGGCTTGTCCGCGGATTGTCGCCGCCTGTTGGGCTGAGCGTTGGGCGTTTCGGCTAATGGATTGAATTTGGTTATCCACCATGGTCGACAGCGCTTCGAGTTTGCCGACGGAAGTGGTCAGATTCTCCACCAAGCCTTCTTGCTCGACGATCATTTGCGTAACGTTGTTGAATTCCAGCTTCAAGCGGTCAACGGCTTGAATGGCGCCGTCGACATCCGTAGAGGCGGTTTCATTGCCGACGACAGCTTGCTGCAAATTGATAAGGTCGTTCTCCAGTTGAGCGATCTTATCGACTTCAGCTTCCGCCAGCTCCGGGCTGCGCGAGGTGAGATAGGCTTCTCGTCCTGCGGAAACTTCCTGCAAACGCGCCATTACGGTGGTTGCTTTCTCGGAAACGCCAAATTGCTCCTTGAGCCCAAGGATAGCGAATGTGCCTGCAGCGCCCACGGCCGCGGTCAAAAGTATGATAGCCGCAAAGCCGCCGCCAACTTTCACGGAGAAGCGTAGATTACCTAGAAGTTTCAACAAACTCGACATTCGAGCCCCCACTGGAAATTTTGTTATCTCAAATTACGCCTCGTGGGATGAAGGATAAGTAAATATTGTAGTGTTTATTTGAATTTTTGCTGTTGCTATGAATTTAGGCGTCGTGCCTATAAAGTATTCGTGAGCGGCGATGTGCTTGTTTTGAGTCATGAATTTGTACTAGCCGTGAAAATTAACGCCGGCTGGAGTCAAACGTTGAACGGAGCTGAGTCTAACGAGCGGGATGTCTCGCTGGGAACGGTTTTGAAGAACAGATCTCCGTGTGGTTTGTTTTCATTGATTTGGGGTGGAAAGCTGATGCAAAACCGCCGCCGCAAACAGAGGCTCAAAATAAAAACAGCGCGCCTGTAAAGGCGCGCTGCGTGTATTTAAGATAAACAGGTTTAGAGAGGCTGTTCTCTCTCGTTATGCGGCTTCAATAGCGTGCAGAAACGTTTCGATTTCACTCTTTAATTGGTGAGAAGTGGAGGAGACGGCTTTGGAGGCTTCCGTTACGGAGCTTGCGGAGCTGTTGGTGTCGGTCACCGTTTGGGCCAGATCGGAAATATCGTTGACGACCGTCAGGGTGCCTTGCGCGGCCAATTGAATGTTGCGCGAGATTTCGCTGGTCGCCGCGCCTTGCTCTTCGACCGCCGCGGCGATGGCTGAGGTGTAACCGTTGACCTCCTCCATGGTCTTTGCGATAGCGCCGATGGCGTTGACGGCTTCTCCGGTCGAGCCTTGAATCGCGGCGATTTGCGCGCCGATTTCTTCCGTCGCCTTGGAGGTTTGAGTCGCCAGTTCCTTCACTTCCGAGGCCACGACGGCGAAACCACGCCCGGCGTCGCCAGCTCTTGCGGCTTCAATCGTCGCGTTCAACGCCAGCAGATTGGTTTGCTCCGCGATGGCTTGAATGAGCGTGACGACCTCGCCGATTTTATTCGCCGCCAGAGCAAGGCTTTCAACTTTTTCATTGGATTGCCGCGCGCCGTCGGTGGCGCGGTGAACCACGTCCGTGGTTTGAGAAACTTGCCGGGATATCTCGCCAATTGACGCAGCCAGCTCTTCAGCCGCGCCGGCGACGGACTGGACGTTGCCAGAGGCGTCTTCGGCGGCGTTAGCGGCGCTATGGGTGCGGTTGGAGCTTGCGCCGGCCACTTGAGTGAGGGTTTCGGCCGTGCGGTTGAGGTCGCCGTTGGTGGTGTCGACGTTTTGAAGTAATTTTGTGGTGGCTTGTCTGAAATTGACGATCAGACGTTCAAGGGTTTGTTGGCGGAGCTGGTTGGCTTCTTGACCTGCGTCTTGAGCTTGCAGGAGTTGTTCGCGTTCGATTGCCGCCTCGCGGAACGCTTCGACCGCTTGAGCCATCTGGCCGATTTCGTCGCCGCGATCAAGTCCGGGGACGGCGGCGGCGGTGTCGCCTTTGCGTAATTCTTCCATGCGAGAGACCAGAGCTGACGTGGGACGCGTGATCGAACGCATCAACAAGAACGCCGCTCCGCCGCAAAGGGCCAAGATGAAGGCGACGATCAAGGCGGTCGTGATGAGACCAGACCAGAAAATGGCCTGAACGTCATCCACGTAAATGCCTGATCC
Source organism: Stappiaceae bacterium (assembly GCA_048265185.1). Taxonomy (GTDB): domain Bacteria; phylum Pseudomonadota; class Alphaproteobacteria; order Rhizobiales; family Stappiaceae; genus JBLXBZ01. The sequence continues at coordinate 90,370 of JBLXBZ010000002.1, forward strand.
AATCACATACCCCCAGGGTTTGAAGCCTTCGACATATGAGTATTTCAAGACAGGGGCGTCAGAGCCGGGTTTGGGCCAGTAATAATCGACGAGGCCGCCGCCTTTCGTATTGACGACTTTGATGAATTCTTGAAAGAAGTGCTTACCGTTTATATCCTGCAGGTCTTTTAAGTTTTTACCTTCGAGGCTGGTGGATATCGGATGCATGATCATGTTGTTGCGCATGTCATTGATCCAGAGGTATTCATCTCCGTTGTAGCGTATGTCTCGTAAAATGCTTTGCGCGGAGGCTTGGGCTTCATCCAGAGTTTTCTCGCCGGATGAAACAAGCGCTTGCTCACGGGTGAGAATGTCAATGGCCACATCCACCACTTGGCGAAGTTGTGTTTCCCGTTCAGCGTAAAGTTGGCTTCTGTAGCTTGTAACCTGATAAGCCATTAGAGCGATTAAGCCAATTGCGAATAACGCAATCAGCGCGCCTAGGCGGTGACCTATTTTCCAATTCATTTTTTATTCTCCGCACAGCGAAACAAGAGAATAATATTGGCGTGTACTGGTAAAGGCGCAGTAAATTATATAAGTACTTTTTCTTATTGACGGGTTTTTTCTCTGGGAAGACCTGAGTAAAGTCTCAGGCGGGCGTCAAACGTGCTGACCGCCATTGATGTGGATCTCGGCCCCGGTGACGTAAGACGAGGGGCTGGAGCAGAGATAGAATATGGTTTCCGCCACTTCATCCGGACGGCCCAAGCGACGCAACGGGATGTCTTGAATCATGTCTTGCGTGCCGGGGGACAGAATGGACGTGTCGATTTCGCCCGGCGCAATTGCGTTCACCCGAATGCCGTGGGGGCCAAAATCCGCTGCCATCTCACGGGTCAGGGACGCCAGCGCCGCTTTCGAAGTAGCGTAGGCGGTGCCGGCGAAAGGATGCACGCGCATGCCCGCGATGGAGGTTACATTGACGATTGAGCCACCCGCCGCCTTGAGCTCGTCGAACAGCCCGCGTCCCAGCATGATCGGGGCGAAGAAGTTGACCTGAAACACCATGCGCCAAACGTCCATGGGCGTTTGCGTGGAGTTTAACCGCTCTCCCTCGGCTCCTTTGGGGCTGACGCCGGCGTTATTCACCAAGGCGCAGAGCTTGCCGTCTTCTTTTTTCAAGCGTGTGCGAATTTGGTCAATGGCTAGTTCAAGGCTATCAGAATCTGAAAGATCCACCTGAATGTGATCTTCTGGCCCCGAGGGCCATGGACATTTATCCGAGAAGCCTTGGCGCGAGCAGGTGATGACGCGCCAGCCCGCGGCGGAAAAGCGTTTCACCGTGGCGTGGCCGATGCCGCGACTGGCTCCGGTAAGTACGATGGTTTTGCGGTTTTCGGCGGTCATTCAATGCTCCCGAGAGACGGATTTTTTCAATATATAACGTGAAAGAAAATATAAAGAAGCCATATATGGAGATTATTGTTGAGTTTTACTCGCAGGTTTTTATGGCGCCGCCTATATATATGTGTTAGCCGCATGAAGAATGCGAGATGGAATTTATGCTGAATGATCATTTGTTCATGTAACAAGTTGAGCGACAAGGATTTGCGTTGTGGAGCGCGGAAAATTCTGACTGGGCCCAGCGGAGGCATGGTGACGCCGGGGGCGGTTTTTCGCGCTTTGGGATGCCGCCCGCGGTGTGGAGGATGTTTTCCGCGCGTAATTGACGAAATTCATGCGGAAAGTCGTACGATTGAACAAGAAGATGACAAATAGACATTATACGCTAAGAATTTATCAGGAAACCGTGTTTGATTCTACGATGAACTTGTAGTTTGGATTTCTGGTTTCAATCGTTCGAGAGGGAGAACGCCATGAAAGGCGATGAGAAAGTCATTGAGTATCTCAACCGGGCTTTGCGCCACGAACTCACCGCGGTGAATCAATATTGGCTGCATTATCGTCTGCTGGAAGATTGGGGCTTCACCAAGCTGGCGAAAAAAGAGCGTGAAGAGTCGATTGAAGAAATGCAGCACGCCGACAAGCTTGTCGAACGGATCATTTTCCTTGAAGGTCATCCGAACCTTCAAAGTCTTGATCCGTTGCGCATTGGTCAATCTCTCAAGGAAGTGGTGGAGTCGGATCTGGCCGGCGAATATTCCGCTCGCGCTCTCTATCAGGAAGCGCGGGAAGTTTGCAACACCGCTGGCGACTACGTCACCATGAAGCTCTTCGAAGAGTTGATGGGAGATGAGGAAGGTCATATCGACTATCTTGAAACCCAGCTTGAACTGATCGAGCAGATCGGAATTGAGCGTTATGGCATGCTTCAGGCCGATTCCGCTGATCAGGCGGAATAAGCGCCCAAAGCGGCCTTGGCCATAGAGCTGGATTGCATGTTGCGGGAGCCGCTGTCGGCTCCCGTTTTCGTTTGGCTTCGGGTGTGGTTTCCGGAGCGTTACGATGAAAGCTCGATGATCGGCCCTTCAAGGGTTTGCGCGTCGGCGCGGTCGTGGGTGACGAGCAATATCGGCAGTTGAAGCGCTCGCGCCTGCGCGTAGACAAGTTGGCGGGTTTGGCTGCGCAGATGTTGGTCAAGCTTTGAAAACGGCTCGTCGAGAAGCAGCGCTCGCGGCGCCGACAAGAGCACGCGCATGAGCGCTACACGCGCTTTTTGCCCGCCCGACAATGTGGCCGGGTCGCGTTCGCCATATTCCTCCATTTCCACATCCGCCAAAGCCGCCAAGGCCAGCTCTCGGCGGCGTTTCGTTTTTCTGACCGTGGGAGGGATGGCGAACATTAAATTTCCCAAAACGGACAGGTGAGGGAAAAGGAGCGGATCTTGAAACAGCAGTCCCAGTTGACGCTTTTCCGGGGGGAGGCGGGTTAGATCTTCGTCGCCGGAAAAAACGCTTCCGCCGGCGCGGAACTCCGGATCGAGAAACCCGGCGGCGTAGGCCAGAAGCGTTGATTTTCCCGCGCCAGAAGGCCCCATAACGGTGAGGCCCTCGCCGGGTTTTATTTCCGCGTTCAGCGCAATGAGCGGTTGGCCGTTTTTGGTAATGCGCACGTCTTTAAAAGACAACGGGCGCGCGCTCTGTGTAAGAGAAATGATCACGATCTGAGGGCTTTGCGTTTACGGAAAAGGATGGTGGGGATGAGCGCGGCCAGACAAAATCCTGCATAGGGCAAAGTCATTTGCAAGACGGCGTAGATGGCGATGAGACGCCGGTCGCCGCCCGACGACAAAGCCACGGCTTCGGTGGTGATGGTTTCGACGCGCCCGCCGCCGATGAGAAGCGTGGGCAGATATTGCGCGGTGGAGACGGCGAAACCAAGCGCGCCTGCGCTCGCCAGCGCGCGCGTGAGCATCGGCAGACGTATGCGCCACAATATGCGCCAGCTTGAGGCCCCCAGTCCCGCCGCCAGCGCCGCATATCGCGGATCTAGCGCATGCCAGGGGGCGGAGAGCGAAAGAAAGACATAGGGCAGGACGAAAACAAGATGCGCCATCATCACCATGAAGATATTGGCGTCCAGTCGCCAAAAGGCCATGAGGAATTGCAAGCCGAAGAGAAAGGCGATCTGGGGTACGATCAGCGGCAGATAGAGCAAAAGTTGCTTGCGTGAAGTGGCGGTTTGCTGAATGAGGCGAGTCTTGCCGCGTGTTTCAAGCTCAAGACAGCCGATGGTGAGAATAAGAGCGGCGAGCGTCACTGGCGCTCCGATCCACAGGGTCTGACTAAGGGCTTCGCTTAGTCCGGGCAGGGCGGCGCGCCAACGCGCTAAGGTGAGGCTGGCGGGGAAAGCGTCCGGAAAGCGCCATATGCTGGTGAAGGACCATAGCAGAAGGACGATGATGGCCGCGAGCAGCGCCGCGAGAAGGGTGAGGATGAGGCCAAGGCTCGCGCGCGCTAGGAATACGTCGCCGCAGCGTCTTTGTCCGCTCACGCACCAACGCCGCCCAAAAATGCGAACGATGCGTTCTAAGAGAAGCCATAGCCCTATGGCCGCCAGTGACACCAGAGCCTGCAAAACGGCGCCGGCGGAGGCGACGTAACGCATCTGAAGGTCGGGGGCGTTCATCCATTCGATGACGCGTACGGATAATGGGGCGGGCGTCATTGGCCCGAGAATGATCGCTACGTCAACAACGGAGGTTGAATAGGCGATGACCGCCAATAGCGGTAGGCGCATTTGCGGGTAAACTTGCGGAAAAACTGTTTTTAACCAGCCTGTTATGGGAGCGTAGCCGGCTGACGCCGAAATCTTCCTCAAATCTGCGGCGCGCACTTGCGGCAAGGCGGCGAGGAGCATCAGGAATAGAAAAGGCGTCTCCTTGGCGATCAGGGCCAGAAGCATCGTCAACCCATGCGGGTCATGCACGATTAAAACGTCGGGGGGGCGGGTCCAGCCGGTGGCCCAAGGGGAGAGTAGGCGCACGAGCCAGCCCGATGGAGCTATCAGAAACGCAAGCGCAAACGCCGCCGCCGCATGGGGGAGCGCCAGGAGAGGGGAGAGAAGCTTTTGAACCCGGTGAAAAAGACGGCGGCCAGAATAGGCGGCGGTGAAGGTGATGATGAGAATGAAGGAGCCGAGGCTCGCCGTGAAGCCGATGAGAAAGCTGTGAGCCACGGAGGTCGCCAGTCCGGGCGTTTGCGCCAAGGCTTTTATGGGGGCTAGCGTGAATTGGTCTGATCCAAGCGCCGGGAAATAACCTAAGGCTGGCATTAACGCCCCGACGAGACCGGCAAGCACCAGGCCGAGCGCCAACGCGATTACGGTCACGGGGGCAAGATAAAGAAAATATGTTCGCAAAATATCTTCGTTTCCGTTTCGGGCGGGGGCTGCGGCGGCAGGCGAGCGGCGTTAGCGGATGTGCGTTACTGGACGCCGTAGCGTTTTAGCCATTCTTTCTCCAGTCGCTCCATCCAGCTTGAGTGCGGCTCGGAGAGCGAGATCCCCAATTGCGCGGGCGTTAAGGTGGCGACTCCCAGGTCAAGGGCGTCAAATCTGGCTTTGTCCTCCGTCTTCAGGCTTTTGATATCAAGAACTGTCGGATCTCCCCAAACTTCCGGGTCTTGCTTGTGGGCCTGTGCTTCCGGGGAGAGGAGGAAATTCGCTGTGACCAGCGCCCCCGCCTTGGCGTTGGCGTTATAGGGGATCGCCAGAAAGTGAGCGTTGCCGATGGTGCCAGTTCCAAACACGAAGGTGCGGGCGCTGTTCGGCAGTTCGCCATTGGCGATAGCGGCGGAGGCGTCGGCGGGATTATGGGTGAAGGCGATGTCGATGGCGCCGTCTCCAAGAAGTTGGCGCATCACCGCTGCGTTTTGGGGGAACGCCCGGCCGGAGCGCCACAGATTGGGGTGCAGCGCGTCAAGAAATGCGAACAGAGGCGCCGTGTCTTCGGCAAAGCGATTTTCAACTACGGGTTGTTGCAGTTTCGACGGATCGTCGATCAAGTCGTGGAGCGCTTGCTTGAGAAAGGTGGAGCCATAGAAATTCGGCGGCTGGGGGTAGGTGAAGCGTCCGGGACGCTCGCTCACATATTCCGCCAGCTCTTGTAGCGAGCGCGGGGGGGTGGGTGTGCGCTCAAGGTCATAAATGAAAACCAGTTGCGCCATGCCCCATGGGCTTTCGAGGCCTTCGACGGCTTGAGCGAAATCCGTGGTGATCGCAGGCTTGCCGGCCACGTCTACATATTTCCAGTTCGGCAGCGCGTCGGCCCAACCGGGAGCGAATAACAGCCCGGCGTTTTTCAAGGCGTGGAAATTCTCTCCATTGATCCAGACCAGGTCAACGGAGCCGCCGCTGTCGCGCCCGGCTGCTTTTTCCGCGACGACCTTTGAAACGACGCTGGCGGTGTCGGCGACTTTCACGTGCTCAAGGGTCACGTCATACCGTTCTTTTATGGCCTCTGCAGCCCAGTCGATATAAGCGTTTATTCTTGGTTCTCCGCCCCATGCGTTGAAATATACGGTTTCGCCTTTGGCGCTTTTCAGCACTTGCGCCCAGTTTTTCGGATCGACGTCCGCCGCGCCGACGGTGGACGCGCTGAGCAAAAATGCGACCGCAAAAGCAGGTAAACGCCTCATTTTGAGAATTCCCATCGTAGTTTCATCGCTGTGGCATGAGTTGTAGGCATTTGGGCGCTCACGTCAAAACAAGCCTTTGTGAGGGCCTGCGCGTTTTTGCGCGCGGAATTATTCAGTTGGGAATGGGCAGAATATGCGTGTCCTTCACCGCCTCCATCACGGCGTAAGTATTTGTCTCGCGCACGCCGGGAAGCGCCAGAACGCTGTCGGACAGAAATTTGCGGTAGGCGGACATGTCCCGCACTCGCGCCTTGATGAGATAGTCAAAACCGCCGGCGACCATGTGGCATTCCAGAACTTCCGGCGCTTTCGTCACAGCGTCCGCGAAGGCGTCAAACATGTCGCCTGTCGTGCGGTCAAGCTTCACCTGTACGAACACCAGCAGCCCCAAACCCAGCCTGACCGGGTCTAGCTGGGCGGAGAAGCCATGAATATAGCCTTCCCGTTGTAGGCGTTTTTGCCGTTCCGCCGTGGCTGTAGCCGATAGGCCAATTCTTTCGGAGAGCTCAAGATTGGTGATGCGTCCGTCTTGCTGAAGGGCTTTGAGAATTTTACGGTCAAGTCGGTCTAAATCAGTGATACTGTCGGTAATTTTAGACATTTTAGCGTATTATCCATTATTTTAGATAAATTTTGGTGAATAATAAACAAAAAATGCGAATATCATAGTGAAAATTTCATGGCCAGCGCGCGAGATATCCGCGACGAAAATTTGGAGTGAATTATGAGCCTGCCTGCTTCGAATAATGCGTCTGTCGCAGAGAAAATATCGCCGTTTCGCTCAGCCTACGCTCCTGCTGACGAGGGAGTGGTCAGGCAATTGTTGAACGCGGGGCGTTTCGATCCGGCGGCGGATATGCGAATCGACGATCGGGCGAGCGCCTATATTCAAGCGATCCGCTCTTCTCAGGGCGGTTTGGGCGGGGTGGAGGATTTCCTGCGCGAATATGGGCTGTCCACCCGGGAAGGGCTGGCGTTGATGGTTTTGGCGGAGGCGCTTTTGCGCGTTCCGGACGGGCGTACGGCGGATAAGCTGATTGAGGACAAGTTGGCCGCCGCGCGTTTTGACGATAGCGACGGAGGTAAGTCCGACACATGGCTGGTTTCCGCCTCCTCCTGGGCTTTGGGGGTGACGTCGCGGCTGTTGCATCCGGGAGAGGAGCCGAACACGGTGCTCTCCGCCTTGGTGAAACGCATGGGAATGCCGGCGGTGCGAACGGCGACGCGGCAGGCGATGCGGGTGCTGGGGCATCAGTTCGTTCTGGGCGAAACGATCAAGGCGGCGTTGGAGCGGGCGCGCTCGCAAGAGGCCAAGGGCTATCGTTATTCCTATGACATGCTTGGGGAGGGCGCGCGCACCGCTGACGACGCGCAGCGCTACTTCCGGTCATACGCCAACGCCATTGAAGCGATCGGCGCCAAGGCGGGGGCAAAGCCCTTGCCGGAGCGTCCCGGCATTTCGGTCAAGCTTTCGGCGTTGCATCCGCATTATGAAGCGGTTCATGGATCGAGGGTGCGCGACGAGCTGGTTCCCAAATTGCTTGAACTGGCGAAAATGGCCAAGGCCCATAATTTGAATTTCACCGTTGACGCGGAAGAAGCGGACCGGCTGGAGATTTCGTTGGATGTGTTCGCCGCGGCCGCGAGCGATGAAGCGCTTGCGGGATGGGACGGATTTGGCCTCGCCATTCAAGCCTACCAGAAGCGGGCGAGCGAAGTCGTGGATTGGGTTATCGATCTGGCGCGAGCTCTTGATCGGAAATTCATGGTGCGTTTGGTCAAGGGGGCCTATTGGGACACGGAAATCAAGCGGGCGCAGGAGCGCGGCCTTGACGACTACCCTGTTTTTACTCGTAAGGCGGCCACGGATTTGTCCTATCTGGCCTGCGCTCGGGCGATGCTGGAGGCGCGCGACGTTCTCTATCCGCAATTCGCCACCCATAATGGCTTGACCGTCGCCTCTATTATTGAGCTGGCGGGAGATAGGGGCGGGTTTGAATTTCAGCGTCTTCACGGAATGGGCGAGAGCTTGTTCAAGACGGTGGTTGAGAAGGAGAAGTTTCCTTGTCGGATTTACGCTCCGGTTGGCGGCCACCGCGATCTTCTGGCCTATCTGGTGCGCAGGTTGCTGGAAAATGGCGCTAACTCGTCTTTCGTCTCGGCGGTGGGCGACGCCAGCGTGCCGATCAGCAAACTCCTGATGCGCCCGGACGCGCTGCTCGATCATGGCGCGAATGCGCGCAATAAGGCGATCACCTTGCCGCTCGATCTCTATGGCGAGAGCCGAAAAAACTCCAAAGGCCTTGAATTTGGCTGCGCCGCTTCGCGCCAGCGACTTGTGGAGGGTATGGCGAAAACGGTGTTCCCGGCAGTGGAGGCCAGGCCTCTGATCTCAGGGATGAGATCATTCAAGGCGCCGGCGCGACGGGTGGTGTCTCCCACCGACGGAGCCACCTTGGCGGGGTCGGTGATCGATGCTGACGAGACTTGCGTCACGGCGGCTTTTGACGCGGCGAGCGAGGGGTTTCGGCGTTGGTCGCGCACGCCGGTTGAGGAGCGTGCGGCTATTTTGGAGCGCATGGGCGATTTGATGGAGCGCGACAGCGACCGGTTGATGGCCATTATGGCGATGGAGGGCGGCAAGACCTTGCCGGATGGTCTGGCGGAAGTGCGCGAGGCGGTGGACTTCTGCCGTTATTACGGCGCTCAAGCCAAAAGCCTTTTTGGTGACGGCACATTGATGCCTGGACCCACGGGAGAGGAAAACCGCTATCGCTTTCGTGGGCGCGGGGTGTTTGTGTGCATTTCCCCGTGGAATTTTCCTTTGGCGATTTTCCTGGGTCAGATCTGCGCGGCTCTCGTGTCTGGCGATACGGTGGTGGCGAAGCCTGCCGAGCAGACGCCGTTAATTGCTTTTGAAGCGGTAAAACTGCTGCATGAAGCGGGCTTGCCTGAAGACGCGTTGTGTTTTTTGCCCGGCGGGCGCGAACTTGGCGCGGCCATTGTGGATGAACCGCGCGTGGCTGGCGTTGCGTTCACTGGATCAACGGCCGCTGCGGCGGCCATTAACCGGGCGCTGGCGATGAAGGATGGGCCTATCGTGCCGTTGATTGCTGAAACCGGTGGGGTTAACGCCATGCTGGTTGACGCTACGGCCTTGCCGGAGCAAGTGTGCGACGATGTGATGATGTCGGCGTTCCGTTCCGCGGGGCAGCGCTGCTCCGCTTTGCGTCTTTTGTACGTGCAGGAGGATGTGGCGGATAAAATGTTGGAGATCCTCAAGGGCGCCGCCGCTGAATTGCATTTGGGCGACCCGTTCAAGCCGGAGACGGATATTGGTCCGGTTATTGACCGAACGGCGCGGGAAAGACTTTTGACCCATGTGAGGGATATGGAGCAAAGTCAGAAGCTGGTGTTTGCCGGAGAGGCGCCGGCGGGCGCATTGTCCGGCGGCAACTGGGTTGCGCCGCATATCATAGAGCTTGACAGTCCAGACGCCCTGACCAGTGAAACTTTCGGCCCGATCTTGCATGTGGTGCGTTATGCGGCGAAGGATCTGCCGAAGATGTTGGACACGATCGCCGCGACGGGTTACGGGCTAACGCTCGGAGTGCATAGCCGTATCGACGCCACGGTCAAACAAGTGGTCGACCGTCTGGCGGTGGGCAATGTTTACGTCAACCGCAACACCATTGGCGCGGTGGTTGGAACCCAGCCTTTCGGCGGCTCCGGCCTGTCTGGAACCGGGCCTAAAGCGGGCGGTCCCAACTATTTGACGCGCTATGCGTTGGAGCAGGTCGTGTCAATCAACACGGCGGCGGCGGGGGGGAACGCCAGCCTGATCGCCATGTCGGAGTGACGCGGAGCGGCTGTATTTTGCTGCCGTCATTTTCGTGGCTTGACGCGGTGGGTGGGCGCCGCGTCAAGCGGGTTGTCCGGCCAAGGATGTTTCGGGTAGCGCCCCTTCATGTCCGCCTTCACGTCAGACCATGAGCCTCGCCAGAATTGGGGCAAGTCGCGGGTGATTTGAATCGGGCGATGCGCTGGGGACAGCAGTTCTAAAATCAGAGGAACTTCGCCGCCGGCGACGCTTGGATGTTGATCGAGACCGAAAAGCTCCTGCACCCTAATGGAGAGGGTTGGACCTTCCGCGCGGGCGTAATCAATGGCGACGCGCGAACCGGATGGAGCGTCAAAATGGCTGGGAAGCAAACGCTCCAGCTCAGCCATTTTATCCCAGGGGAGAAGCGTTGACAGGGCTGCCCCCAAAACCTCCGCGTCGATTTGCGAAAGTTTGACTTTCCCCGCCAGGAAGGGCGCCAGCCAATTCTCCAACGCGTTCGAAAGCGCGGCGTCCGAGAGGTCAGGCCATTCGTCGCCAAGAGAGCTGCGGAGAAAATTAACCCGACCACGCAACCGCAACTGGGTCTTTGTCCAGGGAAGCCGGCCGACGCCCTGTTTTGCGATCAGCGCGAGAAGGGCTTTGACGATGGCGTCTTCGTCGGGGTGCGGGTCGATCTCGTCCGCGAGAACAACTTGACCATAGAGGCGTTTGCGCCGGGCGCGAATTTCCCCCGATGGAGAAAAAGAGACGATTGTTTTCGTCTCGATCTGGTCGGCGAATAAATCTTCTATGGTTTGGCGGTCTATGGGCGCGGCGAGGGCTATGCGTCCCCGGGCGGCGGTGCCCTGCACGTCGGCGATCACCAGAAATGGTTCCTGGGTAAGCGGCGCGTCTGTGTCGAGAAGCGCGCCCCGGCCATTGGCCATGCGGTATCCGCCGGAACTGTCCCGCCTTTGCGCCACGCGGTCGGGATAGGCGAGGGCGAGAAGCCGGCCGCATGACTCCAGACCAACGGCGGGGCGCGGCTTTTTTTCGCCGGTGGTTTGTTGCAACCAGCGGGCGGCGAGGCGCCGGGCTTCCTTAATGCGAGGCGCTGCGCCTGTGCGCAGAACCTGTATCCGCTCGCCAAGATTATGGGCGCGGCCAAACAGGAGTGGGTCAGATAAAACCACGGCGATTTCGCTGGCGAGGCCGCCAAGGTCTTCACGCGCCGCCGTCAGCAGCATGCGCCCAAGACGCGGCGGCAGGGGAAGAGCCGACAATCGGCGGCCAAATGAGGTGATGCGCCCTTGTTCGTCCAGAACGCCAAAGGCGCGCAGACTTTCGCGCGCCTCCTTCCATGCGCCGGCAGGCGGGGTGTCCAGAAACGAAAGATCGCTTGGCTCGCTCACTCCCCAGGCCGCCAGATCAAGCGCCAGACGAGAAAGGTCGGTCTCCATAATGGCGGGGGCGTCCTGAGGGGGAAGGGCTGAAGTTTGTGGAGCGTCCCACAAGCGGTAACAGACGCCGGGCTGGGTTCTGCCCGCCCGCCCGCGGCGCTGATCGGCGGAAGCGCGTGAGACTTTTTCAGTGGCGAGGCGCGTCAGCCCAATGCCGGGTTCATAACGCGGAACGCGGGCGAGGCCGCTGTCGATTACAATGCGAACGTCTTCGATGGTGAGCGACGTCTGGGCGATGGACGTGGCGAGAACCACTTTTCGCCGCCCCTTGCTGGCGGGGCGAATGGCGTGGTCCTGTTCTTTCGGGTCCATGGCGCCAAACAAGGGCGCCACGTCAACATTCGGGGGCAATTTGTCCTTGAGCAAACGGGCGGTTCTGTGAATTTCGCCTTGCCCGGGAAGAAAGGCGAGAACGGAGCCGTCGTCTTCGCGCAGCGCATGCTGGATGGAGCGGGCCATGTGGTCCTCGGCTCGGCCGGGAGAGCCTTTTCCCAAGTAGCGCGTTTCTACGGGAAAAGCGCGCCCTTTGCTTGAAATAATCGGCGCGTCGTTCATCAGCTGGGCGACGCGCGCCGCGTCGAGGGTCGCGGACATAGGCAGAATTCTGAGATCCTCGCGCAGCGCCCCCTGAACGTCCAGAGCTAGAGCCAATCCAAGGTCGCCGTCGAGAGAGCGTTCATGAAACTCGTCGAAAATCACCGCGGCGACGCCGGATAGCTCCGGATCGTCGAGGATCATTCGGGTGAATACGCCTTCCGTAACCACTTCAATTTGCGTTTCCGCGCTGACGCGCGTGTCCATGCGAACCCGGTAACCGATGGTCTGGCCGACGGTTTCTCCTCGGGAGGCGGCCATAAAGGCGGCGGCGGCGCGGGCGGCGAGGCGGCGAGGCTCCAGCATGATGACGCGCCCCCCATCCCGCCAAGACGCCTCCAGAAGGGCCAACGGCACGCGGGTGGTTTTGCCCGCGCCCGGCTCTGCGACCAGCACCGCATTGGGGTTGGCCTCAAGGGCGGCGAGCAATTCCTCCAGAACGTCATCGACTGGAAGGCGAGGGGGAGCGTGTGGTTTCATGGCGCGGGTTTAGCCGCTTCCGGGCATTGGGAAAAGCGTAAAATGGACAGCTTATGAAGAGGCGACTTCCCGTGTCCAGCGGCGCCCGTCCAACTCGACGGCGAAAAGCGAGGGGGTGCGGGCGAAAGCCGCAAGCCCTTCAAGCGCCGGGTTTGGGTGGTTGATAAGGAAGGTTGGAACGCCTTGCATCAGGTGGGCGTGGGGCGCCTTGGCTTCAAAGGAAGAGCGAAAGGCGCCGCTGTTCAAGTGGCGTTCGATTTTGCGCGGAATGCCGCCGGCCAGATAGACGCCTCCACGCGCCAGGCACGAAATGGCGAAATCTCCCGCGACGCGCCCCAAGGCGCGGCAGAAGACTTCCATGGCGTGGCCTGCGACCGGGTCTCCGTGGTCCGCGGCGTTGGTTACATCCGCGGCGTCACCGAAGTTTCTGATCTCATTGTCGGCCGCCGCCACGGCATGGGCCAGACGAGGAAGCCCCGAGCCGCTGATGATGTGCTCGGCGCTGATGCGTCCATCTTTCATGGGCGGGATATGAGCCCAGATACGGTATTCATCTTCACCGACGGGTCCGAGCTCCACATGTCCGCCTTCACCGGGGATTGGAATCCATGTTTCGGCCGCGTGCACCATTGTCGCCGCTCCAAGGCCCGTTCCCGGACCGATTACGACTTTTGCGCCAAGAGGGGTGATCGCTCCTCCGCCGATCTGTTTCAGGTCGTCGCCCTCCAGGCCAGGGAGAGCCAGAGCCTGAGCTTCGAAGTCATTCAAAACGACGACGGTTTCAAAGCCAAGGCTCTCAATCAACCCCTTGGGTTCGATGATCCAGTCAGCGTTGGTTAAGGGAATTTGATCGCCGGTCACCGGTCCGGCCATGGCGATTACCGCGGTGCGGGGCATGAGCGACGTGTGATCCAGAACAGTGGTGGAGATCGCCTGAACGATGTCGGGAAAATCCGCCGTGCGCACAGGCTCAAAAGAATGAGCGGCGGCGTTGACGTCCGAAACCAGCGCGAAACGGGTGTTGGTGCCGCCGACATCGGCCACGAGAACGGGAAAGCGAAGGCGCATCGCCGGGCGGTGAAGCGGGGTCATACGCCCGCGCTCACGATTTCGGGTGTAGATGATGTCGTGGCGAGCCCGGCAAGACGTGCGGAGCGAAGTAAGATTTCGGCCGTCGTGCGGTTGAGCGCCATTGGAATGTCATAGACAAGCGCCAGACGCATCAGGGCTTTGACGTCAACGTCATGGGGAAGCGGCGTCAAGGGATCGACGAAAAAAATCAAACCGTTCAGGCGCCCTTCTGCGATCAATGCGCCGATCTGCTGGTCCCCTCCCAATGGGCCGCTCTTCAGTCGTTTGACGGTTAGTTCCGGGCAAGCGTCCTGTATTCTGCCTCCGGTGGTGCCTGTGGCCGCCAATTTATAAGCGGCCAATTTACTCACGTTACGTTTTGCGAAATCAACCATATCGTCTTTTTTCGCATCATGGGCAATCAGGGCGAGAGCTGGTTGTTCGTTCATCGTGCCGCCTATTTTATTTGCTTATCAAATTAATTGTAACCTGCTTCGCGTCAAACAGGAAACTTAATTTTTAAGCCTATGAACAAATGCCGCGCGCAGACTTATAAATCTGCGTTTCGGATTGCGTCTATATGTTACTTCTAGAACTTTCTCCAAATTATTGAAGCAATATGCTCCGGTTCGGCCATGATAGGGAATTACGTGGTAGAAAATCGGCGCAGGATACTCTTCAGGACTTGACCATTTGTTAAGGTCTATGCAAGCTCACTTGTTGAAATAAATCTCGTTCACTGAATATTTTTTCGATTCTCCGATGTGTTTACGCTTTGTTGGCGGATTGGCTTGGATGAGACGTCATTGACGAAATGGATTGAGCGCTTTTCTTTTTGGCGGGCGCTCCAGTTTAAAGAGAGGGCGATAAGTGGCGGAGCGACGGCGGTCAGGCGATTGGACAACGAATATGGCGATCCGCGCCGCTTGGCTTTCTTTCGTGGGAGGCGCGACACAGGGCGAAATCGCCTTACGATTGGGGGTTTCTCCCGCAAAGGTTCACCGCCTTATCGCTCACGCTCAAAAGTCCGGACTTGTGCGGTTTCGTGTGGAAGGGCGGCCGACGGAATGTCTTGAGCTTGAGAATAGTCTTGCTGAAACTTTTTCATTGAATACGTGTTTGATCGCGCCGGATCTTGGGACGGGCTCCGAGGAAGCTGCGATTCACGCCGTGTCGGAGGTCGCGGGGCCTTATCTGTCAGATTTGTTGTCCAACAACACGATTTCGCAAGTGGGCGTGGGCATGGGGCGCACCTTGAAAGCGGCTGTGGCGGCCATGCCGAAAATCTCGCGGCCGGACCTCGACGTGGTTTCCATCTCCGGGTCTCTGACACGCAAATTGTCCGCCAATCCCTATGACGTCGTGCAGTTCATGGTCGAGCGCACGGGCGGGGAAGGTTATTATCTGCCGGTTCCTTATCTGGCCGAGAATGTGGGGGAGAAAGAGATGTTTCTCGCTCAGCGCAGCGTGCAGGCCTTGTTGGCGCGCGCGGGGCGTTCCGACGTGTTTGTGATTGGCGTGGGCTCTATCGAAGACGAGGGGCATCTGTTGAAGCGCGGGCTGATTTCTCGTGAAGAACAAGCTGATTTGTTGAACGTGGGCGCTTTTGGCGATCTCATGGGGCGGTTTGTTGATCTGCAGGGACGCCGGGTGGAGGCGGCCCTTGGCGAACAGGCCGTGGGGCTGGATTATGAAGAAGTGCGCGGGGCGCGGGTGATCGCGCTTGCGGGAGGAACGGGGAAGTTATCGGCGACAATCGCCGTTTTACGCGCCGGGGTCATTACTGATCTGGTGATTGACGAGGCGCTGGCGAAAGCTTTGGTCGAGCAAGTTGAGCTCGCCGAGCCTGAATTCTCACAATGAGATTTGAGATATAACAACCATGGCCAAGGACGACTAAGCGGGCCACTATAAAGATGGGGATTGAAGATGAGCATGGTTCGTAAATTGAGCGTGGCGGCTGTGGCCGTTCTTCTGTCGTCGGCGGCGATGGCGGCGGATGTGAAACCTGGTTTGGTTTATGATCTGGGCGGAAAATTCGACAAGTCCTTCAATGAAGGCGCGTATCGCGGCGCGGAACAGTTCAAGAAAGAGACCGGGGTCGATTATCGGGACTTTGAAATTCAAAATGACTCTCAGCGCGAGCAGGCCCTGCGTAATTTCGCCCGCCGCGGAATGTCGCCGATCGTCGGCATTGGTTTTTCTCAGGCCAGCGCTATTGAAAAAGTGGCGAAAGAGTTTCCCGACACGCAATTCGCCATTGTCGACATGGTCGTAGATCTGCCAAATGTTCGCTCAATCGTTTTCAAGGAGCATGAAGGGTCATATCTGGTTGGCCTGCTCGCGACGATGGCCTCTGAAACGGGGAAAGTCGGTTTCATTGGCGGCATGGACATTCCCCTCATTCGTAAATTCGCCTGCGGATATAAGCAGGGCGTCTTGGAGACGAACAAGGACGCCGTCGTGTTTGAGAATATGACCGGCACCACCGGGGCGGCGTGGAACGATCCGGTAAAGGGAGGCGAGCTGGCCAAATCGCAGTTCGATCGCGGTGCGGACGTGGTTTATCACGCGGCTGGCGGCACTGGGCTTGGCGTTCTTCAGGCGGCCGCTGATGCGGGTAAACTGGGCATTGGCGTCGATTCAAACCAGAACGCCGTGCATCCGGGGTCCGTTTTAACGTCAATGACCAAACAGGTCGATGTGGCCGTGGCCGAAGCTTTCAAGGACGCGATGGACGGCAAGTGGACCTCGGGGGTTCAGGTGCTGGGGCTTGCCGAGGGCGGCGTCGCGTGGTCGTTGGATGAGAATAACGAGAAGCTGATCACGCCGGAAATGAAAGCGGCGGCTGAACAGGCGGCGAGTGATATTGTTTCGGGTAAAATTATCGTTCATGACTATATGTCCGACAACAACTGCCCTTACTGAGGCGACGTCGCCGTATGGCGCTCGGTAAATTCGGGCGCCGTTTCTATGCTGCCGGGCCTGCTTTTGTGAAAATGAATGTTGGCCCGGATAAGCGGTAGGGGCATAGGGAGATGATCTGTGAGCGATGA
This sequence comes from Stappiaceae bacterium, assembly GCA_048265185.1. Classification (GTDB taxonomy): domain Bacteria; phylum Pseudomonadota; class Alphaproteobacteria; order Rhizobiales; family Stappiaceae; genus JBLXBZ01. The sequence continues at coordinate 106,934 of JBLXBZ010000002.1, forward strand.
TGACGCGCGTGAAACTCATGCGAAGCGCCAATTAGCCATTGAACTGAAAGGGATCAGTAAAAGTTTTGGCGCGGTGCGCGCCAATTCGTCCATCGACCTGCAGGTCGCCAAAGGCTCCATTCATGGGATTATTGGTGAAAATGGCGCTGGAAAATCGACGCTGATGTCGATCCTTTATGGGTTTTATACGGCGGATTCAGGCGAAATTCTCATCGACGGCGAAAAAGTTTTCATTCTTGATTCAAAAGCGGCTATCTCCCATGGAATTGGCATGGTGCATCAGCATTTTATGCTGGTTGAAAACTTCACGGTTCTGGAAAATGTCGTTCTTGGGGCGGAAAGCGGCGCGCTTCTGGGGGGGAGTCTTGCGCGTGCGCGCGCCGAGCTGAAACGTCTGGCGGACGATTACGATTTGAAAGTGGATCCTGACGCCATCGTCGGTGATTTACCCGTCGGGCTGCAGCAGAGGGTGGAAATTTTGAAGGCGTTGTTTCGCGGCGCGGACATTCTGATCCTTGACGAACCGACGGGGGTTCTGACGCCGGCGGAGGCCGATCACCTGTTCCGTATTCTCAAGGTTCTCAAGGAGGAGGGGAAAACCATTCTTCTGATCACCCATAAGCTGCGGGAAATAATGGCGGCGACGGATATGGTGTCGGTGATGCGGCGCGGGGAAATGGCGGCGACGCGCCGGACCAGCGAGACGACGATGGAGGAGCTGGCGGAGCTTATGGTGGGGCGTCGGGTTTTGTTGAACGTGGATAAGGCGCCTGCGAAACCCGGACCTGCGGCTCTGGAGGTGAAAGGATTGACCGTGCGGGACGGGCGCGGGGTCGATGTGGTGAAAAATGTTTCATTTTCCGTGCGTGCTGGCGAGATCGTCGGCGTCGCCGGCGTGTCCGGCAATGGTCAGTCGGAGCTTCTGGAGGCTATCGCCGGCATTCGTTCAGCGGAAAGTGGACGTATTGTCATTGAGGGACGCGAGCTCGATCCGGTCCATTCCAAACTCAATCCAGCGATGATGCGAGACTATGGCCTGGCCCATGTGCCAGAAGATCGTCACCGTATGGGGCTGGTGACGAAGTTCAGCGAATATGAAAATGCGATTCTGGGATATCACCGGGATGAGGCCTATTGTTCCGGCCCGTTTCTGAATCTTGGCCAGATGCGCGGCGCGGCGCGCCAGGCGATTGAGGCCTATGATATTCGACCGCCTGATTGTGAGCTTAAAACCGCTAATTTCTCTGGCGGAAATCAGCAAAAAGTCGTCTTGGCGCGCGAGATTGAACGTGATCCGGTGGTTCTGTTGGTGGGGCAGCCGACGCGAGGCGTCGATATTGGCGCGATAGAATTTATCCATCGACGATTGGTGGAGCTGCGGGACGCGGGCAAGGCGATTTTGCTGGTCTCGGTTGAATTGGACGAGGTGCGGGCGCTTTCCGACCGAATTCTGGTGATGTTTGACGGAGCGTTGATGGGCGAGCGCGCTCCCGACGCAGAGGAGAGCGATCTTGGTCTTTTGATGGCCGGCGTTAAAGAAAAAAGCGAGGCGGCATGACCCCGGGACAATTGCCGCGCTGGGCCGATTACGGTCTGATACCCCTTTTGAACGTCTCCGCCGCTTTTCTTGTGTCCGGGCTAGTGGTGGTGCTGATCGGGGAAGACCCTCTTGAGGCGGTTAAAATTCTCATTTGGGGCTCTATCGGATGGAATGAAGGCGTCGGTTTTACGCTTTTTTACGCCACTAATTTCATTTTTACCGGGCTTGCGGTGGCGGTGGCCTTTCACGCGGGTCTGTTTAACATCGGCGGGGAAGGGCAGGCCTATATCGGCGGGCTTGGCGTCGCGGTGGCGTGCCTTGCGCTTGATCGCTATGCGCCGTGGTGGGTGACCATGCCCTTTGCCGTGGCTGGGGCGGCGCTCGCGGGGGCGGCATGGGCGTTCGTTCCGGCGTGGCTGCAAGCAAAACGCGGCAGTCACGTGGTGATCACCACCATCATGTTCAATTTCATCGCCGCCTCGTTGATGGTCTATCTTCTGGTGAATATCTGGGCGAAACCTGGCTCTATGCAGCCTGAAACGCGCACCTTTGAGGCGGGCGGGCGGCTGCCGTTGCTGGGGGATGTGTTGCCGTTTCTTGAATTTGGCGCGTCGCCGGTGAATTTGACCTTGCTGATTGCGCTGGCGGCTTGCGTGGGCGTGTGGGCTTTGATCTGGCGAACGACGCTTGGCTATGAAATCCGCACATATGGAGCGAACCCGAGCGCTGCGGTTTACGCCGGAATTTCGCCAGTGCGCGTCATCATCGTCACCATGCTGATTTCCGGAGGGCTTGCGGGCATGATGGCGGTGAACGAAATCATGGGAACGCAGCACCGATTGTTGATCGAGTTCGTCAGCGGTTATGGGTTTGTGGGCATCGCCGTCGCTTTGATGGGGAGAGGGCACCCGGTTGGCGTCATTTTCGCCGCGGTGCTGTTCGGGATGCTCTATCAGGGGGGGGCGGAGCTGTCGTTTGAAAAGCCGGCGATCACCCGCGATATGATCGTGGTGATACAGGGCCTGGTGATCCTTTTCGCCGGGGCGTTGGAATATATGTTCCGCCCTGCTCTGGCGCGGTTCTTCGGCGCGCTGCAAGGCGTGAAACCGCTCCCGAAAAACGCGTGAGGCGCCAGCTATGTTTGACACGTTCATTCTGATACTCGATTCAACGGTGCGCCTGTCTACGCCCCTGCTGCTGGCGTGTTTGGCGGGGCTTTACTCTGAGCGTTCTGGCGTGTTCGACATCGGCCTGGAGGGCAAGATGCTCGGCGCGGCCTTTGGCGCGGGCGCGGTGGCGGCTATTTCCGGGTCAGCTTGGCTGGGGCTGGGCGCCGGGGTTCTGGTTTCGGTGGCTCTGGCTCTGCTGCATGGTTTCGCCTCCATCACCAATAAGGGCAATCAGATCGTCTCCGGCGTGGCCATCAATTTTCTGGCGGCGGGTCTGACGGCGCTTCTGGGGCAGGCGTGGTTTCATCAAGGGGGGCGCACGCCGCCGATCTCCGGCGATGGGCGCTTTGAGAATATCACGCTGCCTTTCGCCGATAAATTACGCGAGGTTCCGGTGCTCGGCGGAATATATTCGGAGTTGCTGTCAGGGCATAATATTTTGGTCTATGTCGCTTTCCTCGCGGTTCCCTTGACCTGGTGGGTGCTGTTTCGCACGCGTTTCGGGCTGCGTTTGCGGGCTGTTGGGGAGAACCCGGCGGCGGTGGACACAGCCGGAATATCGGTGGTTTGGCTGCGGTATCGTGCGGTGATCTGCTGCGGCGTTCTTTGTGGGGTCGCCGGAGCTTATCTGTCCATCGCGCAATCGGCGGGCTTCATTAAGGATATGACGGCGGGCAAGGGGTTTATCGCGCTGGCGGCGCTGATTTTTTCCAAATGGCGGCCGGTGCAGGCCATGTTCGCATGTTTGTTGTTCGGCTTTCTCGATGCGGCGTCTATACGTTTGCAGGGGCAGGAGGTTCCGGGAATAGGCGAAGTTCCGGTGCAATTCTTCCAGGCGCTTCCCTATATTTTGACCGTAATACTTCTTGCCGGCTTTATTGGTAAAGCGGTGCCGCCGAAGGCGGGGGGCGCCGCTTATGTGAAAGAGAGATCATGAGCCGCTTCGAGGAATTATTCGCGGCCGCGAAGGCCGCGCGCGCCAACGCCTATGCGCCTTATTCCGGGTTTGCGGTTGGGGCGGCGCTTATTTGCGACGATGGCCGCATTTTCTCTGGATGCAATGTGGAGAATGCGAGTTTTCCTGAAGGTTGGTGCGCGGAAACTTCGGCTATAGGCGCTATGGCGAGCGCGGGCGGGCGGCGTATCGTCGAGGCGCTGGTGATTGCCGACGCCGCTTTATGCACACCTTGCGGGGGATGCCGTCAACGTCTCGCCGAATTTGCTGGTTTGGATGTGCGTGTTCACGTCTGTGATTTGAAGGGGCTGCGGCAAGAGTTTAAAATGTCAGAGCTTTTGCCGGCGAGCTTTCAGTTGGAATCCACGGCGCGCGCGGAAAAATAGCGTGCTTCTGAAGTCATTTCGAGGAATTTAGACTATGAGCGGTTATGGTGAAGAATGCGCGGCTATCGTGCGCGCGGCGAGGCCGGGACCCTATAGGCTGGGCATGGTGCTTGGGTCCGGATTGGGGACGCTAGCGGATGACGTTGAGGACGCTGCGCGCATTTCCTACACGCATCTTCCGGGCTTTCCTGTCTCCACGGTGTCCTCGCACGGAAGCGAGTTGATCGTAGGAACCATTGAGGGGCTTCCCGTGGCCATTTTGTCCGGTCGGGCGCATTTTTATGAGTCCGGCAAGGCCGACGTTATGCGCACGCCGCTTGAAACATTGAAAAAACTGGGATGCGATACAGTTATTCTAACCAATGCGGCGGGCTCGCTACGCGAAGATCTGGCGCCGGGATCGCCAATGCTGATCGCCGACCACATCAACTGGTCGGGCGTGAACCCCTTGATTGGCGAAGAGGATGAAGCGCGGTTTCTTGATATGAGTCAAGCCTATGATCTGGGCTTGCGGGCGCGGTTCAGGCGGGTGGCTGAGGCGCAAGGCGCGCCCATTGGCGAGGGGATCTACATGTGGTTTTCCGGCCCTTCGTTTGAAACGCCCGCGGAAATTCGCATGGCGCGTATGCTGGGCGCCGATGCGGTGGGCATGTCGACGGCGCCGGAAGTTATTATCTCCCGTTTTCTGGGAATGAAGGTCGCGGCGATTTCGACGATTACGAATTTCGGCGCGGGCATGCAGACGCATCCTTTGTCGCATGACGAGACCAAGTCAACGGCGTTGAAGGCCGTGTCGCGTTTAAAGAAACTGATCCGGGGCGTGGTCCGCGATCTTGCCGGGGAGGAAAATGTCGAATGAGCATGACAGAGCGCCAGCTTCTGGCCAAACGCGTTCTCGGTCTCGTTGATCTGACCAATTTAAACGACAGCTGCACGCAGGAAGATATTTCGCAATTATGCATGCGGGCGGTGAGCGCCTATGGTTCGGTGGCGGCGATTTGCATTTGGCCGGAGTTCGTCGCTTATGCGCGTCCGCTGCTGGTTCCGACCGGCGTGAAAATCGCGACCGTGGTCAATTTTCCGCATGGGGGCGAAGATACTCTGGCGGTGATCGCCCAGACGCGCAAAGCGGTTCTGGACGGAGCGGACGAGATCGACATGGTCATGCCTTATCGCGCTTTTGTCACGGGGCGCCATGGATTTGCGGAAACCCAAATTTCCAGGGTCAAGGCCGCCTGCGAAAACGCGACGTTAAAAGTTATTTTGGAGACCGGCGAGATTGGCGACCCGCTCCTGATTCACGCCGCGTCCGATTTGGCGATCGCCGCCGGCGCCGATTTTATTAAAACCTCAACGGGCAAGGCGCAGGTGAACGCTACGCTTGAAGCGGCCGAAATCATGTTGACGGTCATTGAGGAAAATCGACGCGATACGAACGTGGAGGTTGGGTTCAAGCCGGCAGGGGGAATTCGCACGCTGGATGAAGCCGCCGCTTATCTGGATCTGGCCAGTCGAATTATGGGTGACAATTGGGTGTGCGCGGCGACGTTCCGATTTGGCGCCAGCGGGCTTTTGGAGTCTTTGCTCGCCGAATTGGATGGGCGTCCATCTGTTTCGGGCGAGGGATACTGACATGTTGGCGCAGGAGCTTATTCGCAACAAAAGAGATGGCGGCGTTTTGAGCCGCGACGAAATTCAGTTTTTCGTCGATGGGTTGACGGACGGCTCCGTCAGCGAAGGGCAGGTGGCGGCGCTCGCCATGGCGATTTTCTTTCAAGGGTTGTCGTTGGAGGAGCGTATAGGGTTGACGCTTTCCATGCGTGACAGCGGTTCAATTCTCGACTGGTCGGATATTGACGCGCCGGTTCTGGACAAACATTCCACTGGCGGCGTCGGCGATAACGTCTCCCTGATGCTGGCGCCGGCGCTTGCCGCTTGCGGGGCGGCGGTGCCGATGATTTCAGGCCGAGGTCTAGGGCATACTGGCGGAACCCTTGATAAATTCGACGCTATTCCGGGCTATCAAACCCAGCCGGATAACGAGCTGTTTCGCAAGGTGGTGCGGGAGGTTGGTTGCGCGATTATTGGACAGACGGCGGATTTGGCGCCGGCGGACAAGCGCTTTTACGGCATTCGCGACGTCACGGGCACGGTGGAGAGCGTGGATCTGATCACCGCCTCGATTTTATCCAAAAAGCTCGCCGCCGGGCTTCAGGGGCTGGTTCTGGACGTGAAATGGGGCACGGGCGCCTTCATGGCCACTCTTGAGGGCGCGCGGACGTTGGCCCAAAGCCTCGTGAATGTAGCTAATGGCGCGGGGTGCCGGACAAGCGCTTTGATTACGGATATGAATGAGCCGCTGGCCTCCGCCGCCGGCAATGCGGTTGAAGTGCTCAACGCGGTGAATTTCCTCAAAGGGACGGAGATCGACAACCGGCTGTTTGACGTCACCGTGGCGCAGGGCGGCGAGCTGCTGGCCACAGGCGGTCTCGCCGCTGACGCGCGTGAGGGCGAGGCGCGTATGCGCGAGGCTTTCGACAGCGGCGCGGCGGCGGAAGTTTTCGCTAAAATGGTCAGCGCCCTTGGCGGAGCAAACGACTTTATGGAAAAAGCGGAGCTTTATCTGCCCAATGCGCCGGTGGAGCGGGCCGTTTATCCTTTGGAGTCGGGAACGGTGATCGGCGTTGACGCGCGGGCGGTGGGCGTCGCGGTGGTGGAGCTGGGGGGAGGTCGCAGGATTGCGAGCGACGTGATTGACCCCGCTGTCGGCTTCACGCATTTGGCCGGGGTTGGCCACCGGGTGGACAGCGATGGGCCTTTGGGGATCGTTCACGCGCGGGACGAAGCGACGGCGGAGCGCGCCGCCCGAACCTTGATTGCAGCTTATAATGTGGGAGCGGCGCGGGATGCGCCGGATGACCCTGTGGTGGCGGAGCGTATTGGCGCGCCTGTATATGGTGCTGAAACCAAAGGGATATGATGTATGCCGCGGGTGATTTTATGCGTGCTTGACAGTTTCGGGATAGGGTATGCGCCTGATGCTGATCGCTTTGGCGACGTTGGCGCGGATACGCTGGGACATATTGCGCAGGCGTGCGCCGCTGGCGAGGCGAATAAAGAGGGGCTGCGTTCGGGTCCGCTCTCACTGCCCAATATGGACCGCATCGGGCTTGGCGCGGCCGGCGCTCTGGCGAGCGGATCGCATGCGCCGGGACTGGATTTTTCCGGCGATCCGCATGGCCTCTGGGGCTGCGCCCGCGAAGTCTCCAATGGTAAGGACACGCCGTCGGGCCATTGGGAAATGGCGGGGGTTCCCGTGCGGTTTGACTGGGGGTATTTTCCGCATGAGCATCCCTGTTTTCCAGCGTCTTTAACGCAGGCGATTATCGAGCAAGGAAAACTGCCGGGAATTTTGGGCGAGAAGCACGCCTCCGGCACCGTGATCATAGAAGAGCTGGGCGCCGAGCATATTCTTAGCGGCAAGCCTATTTGCTATACAAGCGGCGATTCCGTGTTTCAAATAGCGGCGCATGAGGTTCATTTTGGTTTGGAGCGCCTCTATGAGCTTTGCGAAATCGTGCGTGCGCTGGTGGATCCTTATAATATTGGCCGGGTGATCGCGCGCCCCTTTATTGGCGAGACGCCCGAGGACTTCAGGCGCACGGCCAATCGGCGTGATTATTCCGTGCTTCCGCCTGAGCCGACGCTGCTTGATCGCTTGGTCGCGCACGGCCGCAAGGTGATCGGCGTTGGCAAAATCTCCGATATTTTCGCTCATCAAGGCGTGACGGCGGTGCTGAAAGGTGCGGGAAATGACGCGCTTTTCGACTGCACGCTTCAAGCCATGGAGCAGGCTGGGGATGGGGATCTGATTTTTTCAAATTTTATCGATTTTGACAGTCTTTACGGACATCGGCGCGATATTGCGGGATATGCGGCGGCGTTGGAGCGTTTCGATCGGCGGTTGCCTGAGTTGATGGAAGAGCTGGCGCCGGATGACCTGTTGATTCTCACCGCTGATCATGGCTGTGATCCAAGCTGGCGGGGCACGGATCACACGCGCGAGTATGTGCCGGTGCTGTGTTACGGTCGTGGGGTAAAGGGTCGAACAGTTGGCGTGAGGTCTAGTTTCGCTGATATCGGGGAGAGCGTCGCCGCTCATCTTGGCATTGCCGCTGGACCGCACGGGCAGAGCTTTTTATAAGAACGCTCAGACAAGCCGCGCTGAGACGTGGATAGCAAGCTCCGGGGGAACGCATGGCCGCATCTTTACAAAGCGTTGTTCCCAAGGCGGAGTTGCATGCGCATATTGAGGGGGCGGCGTCACCTGCTCTCGTGCGCGGGTTAGCGGATAAATATACTATCGACCTGTCCGGGTTGTTCGATCACGAGGGTCATTATGACTGGGCGGATTTTACAGATTTTCTCAAGGCCTATGACCAGGCGAGCCGGGTATTTAGAGCGCCGGAAGATTATGCGCTTTTGAGCGAGGCTTATTTCTCCCAGTTAGCGGCGGAAGGGGCGATCTACGGAGAAATCATGATTTCTCCCGATCATGGGGCGGCGGCGGGCTTGTCCTATGCCGATTATGTGGCGGGGCTGGCGGCGGGAATTGAACGGGCGAGCGCAGTCACTGGCGTTATTGGACGGATGATCGTCACGGGGGTTCGCCATTTTGGCGCGGCAGCCGTGGAGCAAGTGGCGCGTCAGGCGGTTTCCGCGCCCCACCCTCTGGTCACGGGTTTTGGCCTTGCGGGGGATGAGCGGGAAGGACATATGGCGAATTTCGCCCGGGCGTTTAAAATCGCCGGCGAAGGGGGGCTTGGGCTAACGGCTCACGCGGGAGAATTCGCAGGGCCTGAAAGCGTGACTGCGGCGCTGGATTTTCTGAAAGTCAGTCGGATAGGCCATGGCGTGCGCGCGCTTTATGACGGCGACGTGGTGCGCCGCTTGGTGGAGGAGAAAATCGTTCTGGAGGTCTGCCCCGGATCGAATCTCGCGCTTGGGCTTTATTCAAACTTGCGGTTTCACCCGGTTAACCTCCTGCGCCGGGCAGGGTGCCGCGTCACCCTAAACTCCGATGATCCTCCATTCTTCAGGACGACCCTTGGGCATGAATATAGATCGTGCGCCGCCGTATTTGGGTGGAGCGAGGCGGATTTACGCGGTATCACCGAAACGGCGCTGAATGCCGCGTTTTGCGATCAACCGACCAGAGACCACCTTCTTTCACGTCTGAAGGCGGTGCAAGTATGAAAACAAATGAGGGCTGAAATGTCAGGCGCAATCGTTATCAAACACCCGCTGGTTCAGCACAAGCTGACCCATATGCGAATGCAAGACACCTCGACTCAAGGGTTCAGGCGCCTTCTGCGGGAAATTTCCGTCTTGCTGTGTTATGAGGTGACGCGTGATTTGCCGATCACCACCATTGAAATAGAAACGCCGATTCAGCCAATGCAGGCGCCGGTGATTGAAGGCAAAAAACTTGTCTTCGCTTCGGTGTTGCGGGCGGGCAATGGGCTGCTTGAGGGAATGCTCGAATTGGTTCCGGCGGCCCGCGTCGCCCATGTGGGCCTTTACAGAGATCCTGAAACGCTTGAGCCTGTGGAATATTACTTTAAAGCTCCTGAAAATTTGGCGGAGCGGCTCGTGGTGGTGGTCGACCCCATGCTGGCCACAGCCAATTCGGCGATCGCCGCCGTGCAGCGTTTGAAAGATGAGGGGGCTTCTAATTTACGGTTCTTGTGCCTGTTGGCCGCCCCTGAAGGCATTCAGAAATTCAATGAAGCGCATCCGGACGTGCAAATTTATACGGCGTCAATCGACGAAAAGCTAAATGAGAAGGGCTATATCGTGCCCGGACTTGGCGACGCGGGCGATAGGATGTACGGAACCAAGTGACTTTAGCTTTCTTCTGGATTTAATTCGCTTGAAGAATTAAATCTAGCTGGAGCGCGTCGTTTTTGATTGCGACGGCTTTTGATCACATTGGGTTGGCCGTGCTTGCGGGAGGTAAGCCGCGGGGCCCATCAGCAATGGAAAAATACATGCAGTATGGCGCGAGTTATCCAAGTTTGAAGAACCGCCCTGTTCTCGTGACCGGAGGGGGGAGCGGTATTGGCGAATCGATTGTCCGTCATTTCGCAGCGCAAGGCGCCAAGGTGGGATTTGTCGACATTGCGGTAGAGCCGTCTGAAAAGCTGGTTAAGGAGCTGAGCGGCGCAGGGCATCAGGTTTATTTCGAAGCGTGCGACCTGACGGACATTCCCGCCACAGAGGCTGCGATCAACAAGCTGCGCTCTGTCATGGGGCCGATTACGGTTCTGGTGAATAACGCCGCTCATGATGAACGCCATGCCTGGATGGACGTTACTCCAGAGTATTGGGACGAGCGAATTGCAGTGAACCTCAAGCATCAGTTTTTTGTCGCCAAAGCCGTTATTCCGGATATGCAGGCGGAGAAAAATGGTTCTATCATCAATATGGGCTCCGTGTCCTGGATGATAGGTCAGGGCGGAATGGCCGGCTATACGGCTTCAAAATCCGCTGTTCTTGGGCTGACCCGTTCGTTGGCGCGCGATCTTGGACCGGATAATATTCGCGTGAACTCCATCGCGCCGGGCTGGGTTATGACGGAACGCCAGATCGAGCTGTGGCTTGATGAGGCGGGAGAGAAGGAAATTTTTCATCGCCAGTGCTTGAAACGCAAGTTAATGCCTGACGATATTGCCCGGGCGGTTCTGTTTTTCGCCTCTGACGAGGCTTCGGGATGCACAAATCAAAGCTATATCGTCGACGGCGGTTGGGTTTGAGGAAATAAAGTTATCTGCGGCGCGCAAGCTGTGCCTTGAGCGCCGTTCGTTTTTAGTTGGCGGGAGCTGAGCGTGATCATAGTTTTTGGGTCTATCAATCTGGACCTCGTCGTTTCCGTGCCTCGGTTGCCGGTGGCGGGGGAAACAGTTGTCGGGCCGGACCACCAGAGCTTTCCCGGCGGCAAAGGAGGAAATCAGGCCTTGGCCGCCCGCCGTGCCGGGGCGCAGGTCAAGATGATCGGCGCGGTGGGGCGAGATGAATTCGCCGATTCCGCTCTGGCCAATCTTGTGAGCGAGGCCGTGGACCTTACGGCGCTTCGCCGTTTGGAGGGCGCTACGGGACTAGCGCTCATTGGCGTGGACGCGAAGGGTGAAAATCAGATTATTTGCGCCTCTGGCGTCAACGCGCGCGTCAGCGCCCGGTGGCTTGAGGGGGAGCTGGATAAAGACGACGTTCTTGTTTTGCAACGGGAACTGGAGCCTGAACCCATTCGTGAAGCGGTTCGTTACGCCAAGAGCTGCGGCGCGCGCATCCTGCTGAACATCGCTCCGGCGGGGGGCGGCGTTCTGGCGGATGTGAGCGATCAGGTGGATGTAATCGTGGCCAATGAAAGCGAAGCGGCGGAATTGGCTTGCGCCAAGATTGGTCACGAGCCTGAAACGTCTTACGAGGGGTGTTTGGCCCTTGCCTCAACGGAGCGGTTATCCGTGGTGACGCTTGGCTCGAAGGGCGTGATCGCGGCGCAGGGCGACAAGCGTTGGCGGGTGTCGCCGCAAAAAATAAGCGCTGTGGACACGACGGGGGCGGGGGACGCTTTCATGGGCGCTTTCGCCGCGGCCGTAGACCGGCGCGCGCCGGTTGCGCAGGCGCTGGCGGAAGGCGTGGCCGCAGGCACTCTGGCGTGTCTGGCCACAGGGGCGCAGTCCAGCGCGCCAACGGCGCAGGACATCCAGCGTCATGCGCAGAGCCTTCACGTGGAGACAACGTGGTGAACGCCGGGAGGCGGGCGTTTACGTGCTGCAAACGGAAGCCATGTAGAATAGCGACCCTGGCGAGCGTAGGGTCGGATTGATGTGGCGGTATATTTTTATCCTGATTTTTCTTGTCGTCGCCGTTTTTCAATGGCGAGAGATTCAGGATTGGGCGCTGGACCAACCGTGGATTCGAAGCCAAATCATTTCCCTCGCGCCGCAGTTCGCAAAGGACGCTCTTGTCGATTTCGTCGTGGAAACGCAGGAGAAAAAATCGCCGCCGCGCGGTCGGAAAGTGTCGATCCCTGCGTCGTCCAACGGACATTACTTCATACATGCTCAGATTAATGGCCGGGCGGTGGAGGTCGTGGTGGACACGGGCGCCACGCTGGTGGCGGTTCCTTTGAGCGTCGCGCGGCGAATTGGCGTTCACCCGCGCCCGGATGAATTCACCTCCGCCTCGCGCACGGCCAACGGCGTCGTATACGGCGCGCGCGCCACGTTGCGCAGCCTCAAGCTCGGCGCGATCAGTCTTCGCGACGTGGACGCTCTGGTTTTGCCTGATAAAGCGCTGGGGATGACGCTGCTCGGCATGTCGGCGCTGAAACGCCTCTCCGCCATGGATATCTCCAATGGCGTCATGGTTCTTGAAAAGTGAGGCGTGTCTGAAAATGGTGAATGAAAATGAGCGCGGTTTCTTGGTCGCGCAGTGAAATTGTTGCATGAAAAGGATATCATCGGCTAAAGGATCTCAATAACCTGAATTTACGCCGTTATTCCCATGCATAATTGCTATGATTAAGTACTTTTTTGGAGGTTGCATGTTTCCCAAGCCAGTTCCCGCCTTGACGCCAAACACTTACGCGTATGAGTCCCTGCCGTTGGTCAAGCCGACGGGGTTTCGCGAATATGACGCGCGTTGGTTGTTTGAAAAAGAAATCAACTTGATGGGCATGCAAGCGCTGGGCATGGGAATCGGAACTTTGATCCATGAGCGGGGCGTACGCCCCGACATCGTCGTCGGCCATGATTTTCGCAGCTATTCCGCCGCCATCAAAATGGCGGTGATCAACGGGTTGCTGGCTGCGGGCGTAAATGTTCACGACATTGGTCTGGCCTTGTCGCCCATGGCGTATTTCGCCCAGTTCGCCCTTGACGTTCCGGCGGTGGCGATGATCACCGCGTCTCACAATGATAATGGCTGGACCGGGGTGAAAATGGGAATCGACCGGCCCATGACTTTCGGGCCGGACGAAATGGGTCGTCTCAAGGAAATCGTTCTTGAGGGAAGCTTCAAGCTGAAGAGCGGCGCGTCTTACGCTTTCGTCGAAAACTTTCCTGATGTCTATATCAAGGATTTGACGGATCGCGCCCGGTTGAAACGGCCGATCAAAGTGGTGGCGGCGTGTGGCAATGGCACCGCGGGGGCGTTCGCGCCGCAAGTTCTGGAAGCTTTGGGAGCGCAGGTCATTCGTTTGGATTGTGATCTGGACCATAGTTTCCCGCGCTATAATCCTAACCCGGAAGACATGAAAATGCTTCACGCCCTGCGCGACAAAGTGCTGGAGACCGGCGCGGAAGTTGGTCTGGGCTTTGACGGCGACGGCGATCGTTGCGGCGTGGTCGATAATGAGGGCGAGGAAATCTTCGCCGATAAGGTGGGGGTCATGTTGGCGCGCGATATTTCCGCGCTGCACCCTGACAGTCAATTCGTCGTGGACGTGAAATCCACGGGGCTGTTCAATACGGATCCCGTTTTGATCGCCAATGGAGCGAAGACGGACTATTGGAAGACCGGCCATTCCTATATCAAGCGGCGGGTGAATGAGTTGAACGCCGTGGTGGGTTTTGAAAAATCCGGCCATTACTTCTTCAACCAGCCTATCGGCCGCGGCTATGACGATGGACTAGTCTCCGCCATCGCGATTTTGGATATGCTTGACCGAAATCCGGGAAAGACCATGGCGGATTTACGCCGGGCGTTGCCGAAAACCTGGGGTTCGCCAACCATGTCGCCTCATTGCGCCGATGAGGTTAAATACGAGGTGGTGGAGCGGGTCATCGCGCGTTTCAAGAAAATGAATGAAGGCGGCGAGAAAATTGGCGGCCAATCCATTACGGATTTGATCACCGTCAACGGCGTGAGGGTAGTTTGTGAGGACGGCACTTGGGGGTTGGTGCGAGCTTCTTCTAATAAGCCCGAGCTTGTGGTTGTCGTCGAAAGTCCGGTGTCAAATGAGCGCTTGCATGAGATGTTCCGGGCGGTTGACGCAATTTTGCGCGAAAACCCCGAAGTCGGGGCTTATAATCAAACGATTTGATCAAGCTTTGAGAGGAGGGGCGGCGCCGCGCATCTGAAGGCATGGCGTCTTGATACGCGCGCTGCGCCCTTGTTCCGCCTATCCGTTTTTGAGCCGTAACGGCTTTGTGGCGCTGCCCAAGATGGGTTTTGCAGGAATGAACACGATTGCCTTATTGCGAAGAGGATCGTTTAAAAAGGATGATATCCTGAAAATTTCTTTGGCATGACGTTTTCTTTGCATTTATTGAAACAGATTTATGTGTAATAATTCTTGGTAGATCGCTAAAGCGTCCGCGAATACTTAAACGTGGGCGTCTGCGCGGTTACTTGTTTTGAAAAGAGCTGATAGGAGGAGGCGTTTCCGTAACGCGATGAATTTATGTCAGATCTCGAACGCGCAGCCCTTTGGGGCGCTTGCAAGCGGTGAAAAGGTGCACGAGATCCTTTTGCGCGCGCCGGGGATCGAGGCGAAGGTTTTGACTTACGGCGCGATTTTGCGCGATTTGCGGATCGAAGGGCGTTCGGTGGTTCTTGGTCTGAATTCGGTTGAGGATTATGAGCGGCATTCGCCGTTGTTTGGCGCAATCGTCGGGCGTTTCGCCAATCGAGTTCGTCATGGCAAAATCACCCTGAACGGAACCGACTTCCAGTTATCTCGAAATAGCGACGGACGTCACCATTTGCATGGCGGAGAGAAGGGGTTCGCTCGCCGCGTCTGGACCATTGTCGAGGCGAGCCGGGACGCTGTTCTTCTGGAGCTGGTCAGTCCTGACGGCGAAGAAGGATATCCGGGGCGGGCCGTGGCGCGGTGCCGTTATCGTCTGGACGGGAAAGGGGGCTTGTCGTGCGAGCTCGTGGGGACCACAGACCGTCCGACGGTGATGAATCTTGTGCATCATTCCTATTTTAACCTTGATGGAGGCGAGGATATTTACAGCCACCGCCTTCGCATCGCGGCGGACTGCTATTTACCGATTGACGAGGACGCTATTCCAAACGGTGAAATCGCCTCTGTTATCGGCACAGCATATGACTTTCGCGCCGAGCGACCGGTTCGCGCGGTTGGCGACACCGACACCATCGCCTATGACAATAATTACTGTCTTGGAGGACTTCCCACCACAAAGACGCGCTTCGCGGCTTGTCTGAAAAGCGTAAAATCTGGTTTGAAGATGGAGCTGTGGACGACGGAGCCGGGGGTGCAGTTTTACGGCGGCGATATGATTAATGTTCCGGTGGAGGGGCTTGACGGGCGGCGCTATGGGCCGTGCGCCGGATTGTGTCTGGAGCCGCAGCGATGGCCTGATAGTCCTAATCAGGCGTTTTTCACGGACAGTACGCTTTATCCGGGGCAAGTCTATCGACAGTTGAGCGAGTTCCGGTTTTCCTGAGCTGAAACGGAGTTGGGGAGCGTGCGGGTTTCGCCTTGACCGAAAGAAGGTTGGGTGTCTCTTTTAACCGTCGATAGTTGTCCCGTTTATTTGGATCTTTCATGAAAACGATCTTTTCGCCCAGTCAGCTTTTGCATAACCCAAAGCATGAAATCTCCGATGGGGCGTTAAAACCCGCTGTGGAGATCCCCTCGCGGGCGGAAATCGTGCATAAGCAGCTTTTGGCGCAAAAATTGGGGCCGGTGACGGCTCCGAACGACTTTGGACTTGAACCGCTGGCTCGGGTTCATGAGCGTGACTATTTGGCGTTTTTGCAAGATTTCTGGATGCGGTGGATCGACGAGGGACGCATCGGCGAAGAGGCTTTTCCGTTCGTCTGGCCGGTGCGCGGATTAAGGCATGAGCCGTCGCCGCTGCATATTGACGGCCTACTTGGTCGTTACTCATTCGACGCGGGCACGCCGCTTGGGGCGCATACGTTTGAGGCGGCGCAGGCAAGCGCGCACACGGCGCTGAGCGGCGCTCAGCTGATCGCCAACGGCGAGAGAGCGGCATTTGCGCTGTGCCGACCGCCCGGACATCATGCCGCGCGGGATTATTATGGCGGATATTGTTTCATCAATAACGCCGCCGTCGCAGGGCAATGGTTGCTTGACGAAGGGGCGTCGCGCGTCGCCATTCTTGACGTGGACTATCACCATGGCAATGGAACGCAGGATATATTCTATCGTCGCAGTGACGTGTTGTTCGCGTCGTTGCATGCGGATCCGCGCGAGGAATATCCTTATTATCTCGGGCATTCCGACGAGATCGGGGAAGGTCCAGGGGAAGGGATGAATTTAAATTATCCGATTCCCATTGGCGCCGATTGGGCGCTGTGGAGCGTGGCCTTTGAAAACTCGCTTGAGCGCATAGCCGCGTTTTCACCTGATGTGGTGGTCGTTTCTCTGGGGCTGGACACTTATGAAAAAGACCCGATCTCACGGTTCAAATTCAAGCAAGACGACTTCCTGAAGCTTGGCGCGCGTCTGGCCCGCCTCGGCGCGCCAGTGCTGTTTGTGATGGAGGGCGGTTACGCCGTTGAGGCGCTGGGGACGAATTGCGTTAACGTGCTCATCGGTTATGAGAACGGCTAGGCGGCTCGCCTAGGGGGTTAAACGTCGAAACCCAATTCTTTCAGCTCGGTTCGTAGCGCGTGGGGGCTTTGAAAATGGATCGCCGCCATGCCCAAGGATCTGGCCGTCTCCACATTGGGACGTGAATCGTCGATGAAAACCGTTTGCGAGGGGTCTAGATTATTGCGCTCAAAAAGAACCTGATAAATTTCAGGCTCGGGCTTCAGCAACTGCTCGTCGCCTGAGACGACGATGTCGCGGAATGGGGTTTTGAGAAAAGGAAACCGTTTCTGAGCGAGTTTGAATTTTTCTGCGGAGAAATTCGTAATGGCGTACAGGGGCGTTCCAGCCGCTTGCAACTCTTCAAGTATTTGCACCGAGCCGCTTATTTCGCCGGGAACCATGTCGCTCCATCGCTCGTCATAGGCGCGGATCAGCGCTTCATGTTCCGGAAAGACTTTGATTCTCTCGGCGACAGCTTCGCTCCAGCTTCTGCCGCGATCCTGTTCGAGATTCCATTCGGTGGAACATACATTGGTGAGAAAATGATCAATCTGGGCGTCATCCTCGATGAGCTGCTTGTAAAGGTGGCGTGGGTCCCATTCGATCAGCACGTTTCCAACGTCGAAGACAACGGTGTTGATTTGGCGTTTCATCTAAAAGCATCCATATTGATTCGTGATGGTCAGAATAAGGCCCTTCAGGGAACGATTGCATGACAAATCACCGGCGGATTTTTCGCGCGTTGAAGGTGGCGGCGATTGCGGTTTTGGCGGGGGTGGCTGGCGGCGCGGCCTTGGAGACGGCGCACGCGCAAATGCCAAACGGAACGGGCGGCGCCGACCTCTTGTATGACCAGTCAGCGCCTTATGTGGAGGAATATCGACGTCAATCGCCAGAAAGTGACGGGGAGGGGTATGACGCGCCGTGGGAAGATGCGGCGGATGAAGAACAGGCGCGCGCGCGAACGCTGCGTTTGGGCGTAGCGTCGATTTCACCGCAATCCGTCGCTCGGTTGGAGCCTTTTCGCGCCGCCTTAGAGGCGGAGTTGGGCATATTGGTGCAATTGCGGGTTTTTTCTACGTTGCGCCGCCTTCAGAGGGAGCTGATCGCAGGGAGCGTTGATTATGCGCCGTTGTCGGCTCTGGCCTATGTGGAAGGGCAGGCGCGATGTCAATGCCTTACGCCATTGGCGGCGGCGCCGGGGCGCGATGGCGGGCTGCATTATTATTCCGTCTTTTATGTGTTGGCTGACAGTCCCGTGGTGGATCTGGAAATGCTACGGGGAAAGCGGGTGGCGCTGGCGGGCCGGCATTCGGTGGCGGGGCGGCTCGCGCCATTAGCGGCTTTGCGCGAGGAGGGGGTTAATCCAGCAACGTTTTTCGCGGAAAGCCTGATGATGGACAGCCCGATTTCAGCGGGGGGAGCATTGCTTGAGGGGCGGGTGGACGCCGCTGTCGGTTGGACGACTTTCACAGGAGATCCCTCGTTCGGCTATGGCGAGGGCTCTTTGTCTGACTTGATTTCGAATAAGCGCGCAGCGCCCGGCAGTCTGCGAGTGGTCTGGCGTTCGCCGGCGATTTTCCGTCCGGCGCATGTGGTTCGGGCCGACATGCCGCAGGCGCTTAAGTCGCGAATTCTGGATTTGTTGTTGGATCTTTCGCGTATTTCACCTGCGGCGATGATGGCGATTGCGCCGGAGGCGGGCGGAGATTTTTCGCCGGTCAGCGCAGGGGACTATCAGTTTTTGCGTGTGGCTGCTGAGGCGCATCGGTCTTTGAACGCGGGATCGGGAATGCGGGAACTCTCCGGCGGGTTGGAAAAGACGCCCGCCGCCGCCGAGCGTAAGTAGGCGGCTACGTTATTGAAAGGCGACGGTATCGCTCAAACGCGGATAAAGATACGCCGTTTCAGACATTTCGATGCTGTCGGTTTTGAACACATCTTTTAAAATGGTCTTGAACATCGGTTTGTAGCTGTAATCGGCCTTGGCGATGATGATTTGCGTGCCTTCGACCCGTAGGGACTGCGGAATGTCGATGGGCGGTTCGGCGCCGACCTTCCATGGCGAGCCGTTCAGGGCCTTGCTCCAGACGACTTCAATTTTATTCTTCGGCAAAAAGTCGATAGCGCCGACCACAACCGTCAGGTCGCCATCTGGAAATGGCTGCACAATCGCTTCGCCTGCTTCGAAATAACTCTCGAGCTGGTTGTTGTTGATGGTGCTGCCCTGAGTGACGAGATCCGCGATTGCGGTGGCTACTTTGCCCACTTTTCTGTTCAGATTGAGCGCATTGTCCAATTCAATTGTTCCAAACAGCATGACGAGCATGACCGGCAGTATCAACGCGAACTCGACCGCAGCGACGCCAGTGTCGCTGGACATCAGGCTCTTTAGTCTACGTTTGGCCGCATTTTCAAAACGTCTCACGACCCGCCTCCCGTGGCTGTTTTCGACTTCCAGGGAAAGGGTTCATTCTTGAAAATTTCGGTGGATGCGAGAAGGCGGTCGCCACTGTCGAGATCGGCGAAACTCGTTTGCAGGTATGACGTCACCATTGGCCAGCGGTACATAACCTCAACGATAACGATGCTGTCAGCTTCACCGTGATCATAGCCGAAGTCTGAATTGAGCTCGCCGTTTTTGATCAAGGGCTCTGGATCGTAGTCGCCGAAATTCACGATTGTTTCAACGTCGATATCCAGACGGTTTTCGGAAAAGGGAAGCCCCCCAAGATGCTTGAAAATCTCAGCCTTGAATTTTTCGGCGTTGAAACCTTGCTGATGAGCCTGTCCCGTTCGAATTACTCGGGCCGCTTCTGAAACGGCGTTATCCAGCACCCTGTTCATGAAAAATGAGAAGCCAATTTCAAGGATGCCAAACATGAGAATGAAAAATGGCGTAGCCACCAGCGCGAATTCAACCGCCGTAACCCCATGCTCGTCGCGCATAAGGCGTTTGGGCCGCCATTTGGAGCCTGCCGCTCTTGCTTTCTTTTGGGGCGTGCTGTTGAAGCTGGTCACGGAATGTATCCTGAATAGCGATTATACGCAGCTGATAATATAGATCATCAATGCGGATTTTGCGCTACATTATCTTGGGCGCGACGGAAAATCTTGGGCGCGACGGAAACTTATGGAGTGACTGCTATTGAGCAGGCGCCCCGGCCGCAGTTTGCGCCATTGTGTTTTTCGCCTCGATTTGCTTGAGTAAAGTGTCAAACGCTTCTTTCTCGTCGCCGGGCTGAATCGTAGCCTCGCAATCGGGCGCGCATGAATAGCTATAGCGCGTGGCGTTTCTTTGTACGGTGACGACATTTGTTTGCGAAGAGCGCACGGTGATGATTTCGTCAATGATCGGCTTTGCGTCTTTTCCCAGAATGACGAGATTCGTGGAGCCGAACATTTTGCCTGTGACCACGACGGTGTGACGGTCATACATGGTTACGTCGGCGATCGCCGGATTGCCGACAATCACCGTGTCGGCGGGGGCGTCAATACGAAACACTTTAGCGCGGTCCGTCATCACTGTGATGGAAGGCAGGCTCTGCGCTTGCGCGGGGGGGAGGCATGCAATCGAAAAAACCGTAGCCAAACCAACGACGGCGCCGAAGCTGAGGGCGCGCGCGGCCATTATATTTGACGTGATCGGTCGCATGGATAGTTCCTTACATTAGATGTATTTATGCTATTTGACGCTAAACTGGTGAATGAAAACCTAATGGGAATGTCGAAATAGGATACAGAATGAACTCTGCATCATTTCCTCGCCATGGGCGCTCAGGTAGTTCCGTGGCGAGGAAATGATGCATTTTGGCTGTGAAATGTAGTGTTGTATTTTGTTTTTTACTTAACTATATTCTCTCTAACTTTAGATAAATTCGATGTTTATGCGAACGATTTAACTTTGTTGAAATAAATCGCGCCTAATCAGGGGGTTGTTTAAAGCGGCCGGAAACTCAAAACAGGTCGCCAAAGTGCTGTCAAATCGTGTGGATTTCTAGGAGATAGTCATGAAAAATCTTTTTGCACGTTTCGCCAAAGACGAGTCCGGCGCAACCGCCATCGAATATGGTCTCATCGCTGGCCTTATCGCTGTGGTCATTATTGGCGTCGTCACGACGCTAGGCACCGATCTGCAGTCGATCTTCCAAAACATAAGCACCAAACTTTCCGCTGCGAAAACTTCTGGCGGCAGCTAAGTAGCTCAATCCGCTTTGAATTTGCGTTTTTTGCAGATCGCGGTTTGATGGACTATTGCATTGGTAAGCGGGTGACGACGATCATCCGCTTGCAAGGCGGTTTTATTTTTGCGACGCATCAGTTCGCATGCGAGCTTTGATCATGTTCAATGCGGCGCTTTTGGTGATTTTTCCTTGCTTGGTGGCTTTTGCCGCAGCGACGGATCTTTTCACCATGACGATCCCTAATCGTGTTTCAATCCTGCTTTTAGCGGGATTTTTTGTTTTAACCCCTTATGTTGAATTGTCGCTTGCGACGTTCGGCTGGCATTTGGCGGCGGGCGCGCTCGTTCTTGGGGTGTGCTTTTGCTGTTTTGCGTTCGGCTGGATGGGAGGAGGCGACGCCAAACTGGCCGCAACCATCGCGGTGTGGTTTGGCTTTACGCCGCAAATGCTGAATTTTATTTTGTTGGCGTTGATTTATGGCGCGGTGTTGACCGTTCTTCTTCTCGCCTTTCGTCAAACGCCTTATTTACCCGCTTTGGTTCGGCGCCAAGAGTGGATATTGAGGCTGCATGATAAGAAAACCGGCGTTCCCTATGGCATAGCGCTGGCGGCGGCGGCGCTGCAAATTTATCCGGAAACGGTCTGGTTCTCCGTTTTGAGCGGTTGAAAATGAGGCGTGCGCCTCAACGCAAGACTTAGAAGACGTCATTTGGAGCCGCTTGTGGGCGAGCCAACGGAAATAATTTATCGTATGCCAGCGTGAAAACGTAAGTGTAGGCAACGACAAAGGTCGTTACGACAATATCCGCAGTCAGAGCTTCCATCACCCCGATCTTCAACCACAGAACGTATATCGGCAGCGAGGTAAGGGTAAGAGAAGCCTCGAAGCCCACGGCGTGGAGGATGCGCCCAATATGCGATCTTTCGCTGGAGATGCGGCCATAACGGCCGTCGATGAGGTCAAAGATCCAGTTGTAGACGAAGCTTATGGCCATCGCCTTGAAGGCCAGAACTACTCCAAGAAGACCGATGTCCGCCAGCGATTTGTCAAAGAACGCCGCCCCTGCCGGAATTAGCGTCGCCATCACGGTCACTTCGAAAGTAATCGTGTAGCGGAGTCTGTCACGCCCCGTCCTGAGAATTGCCTTGTCCGCCATGGTTTGTCTCCGTACTATTTGACGTTGCTTTTATCAGGTTAATGCGGGATATAAAGTTACCTAAAATCTAAGAATCAGATAGGTTTATGATGTCTCCCGAGAGCCTTCGAGCCTTCGTTCTCGCCGCCGAACTTGGCTCCTTTTCCGCCGCGGCCCGGCGTTTGAACAAGGCGCAATCGGCGGTCTCCACTGCAATCGCCAATCTTGAGATTGACGCAGGCGTCTTGCTGTTCGACCGTTCGACCCGCTCGCCCACCCTTACGGCGGAAGGACGCGCGCTCTTGCCGCACGCCAACGGCATCTTGCTTGGCGCGCAGGAGTTTATGGCCAAGGCGGGGTCGATGGCCGAGGGAACGGAGGAGCGTTTGGGGTTAGTCGTGGAGCAGGGGATTAACCTTGCTCCTTTCCACGCCACGCTTGAGCGGTTCAACGAGGTCTTTCCATCCGTCTCGTTGGAGATTTTCACCACTGGTCCGGCCGACACCGGGGGCCTGCTGAAAGAAGGGCGAGCTGATCTTGGTCTGATGATCGAACAGGAGAGCTACCCTGTCGGTTTCCAGTTTAGGGGGGTGGGGCATTCAGCAATCGTGCCGGTCTGCGCGCTAGATCATCCTCTCGCGGCCTGCCCAAGCCCTGGTTACGCTGAACTTCGCCAGCACCGGCAGATCGTCCTTCACAGCCGCTATCGCGCGCCGGACGAGCTGACCGAGGAAGTCAAGAGTCCGAAGATTTGGCGCGCCGAGAACCCGGAGCTGATCGTCGCCCTTGTCCTGCGAGGTCTTGGCTGGGCGGAATTGCCGATGCCTTCGGTTAGCCGCCATTTGGCTAGGGGATCGTTGTTGCGCATGGCCTGCGCTTTTCAGCAAAGCGATGAATATGAAGGTATAGACGTCGTGTGGACGGAGCGGCGTTCTTTGGGCCGCGCGGGGCAATGGTTTCGCGATCAGCTTCTCGTCGTGCCGCAGGATGAATGGCTTGGTCGCTAATAACCTGAAACGTCGGTTAGGTCGTAGGCGGCGTGGGGAGCGGCGGGCGACGGCGTTGCGGTTCGCCTGTTTATGAGTGGGCGCTTTGAGCGTTCGTGGTCTTTTTTAGTTAATTAATGGTAATAATTGTTAATTTTTAATAAATTAAAATAAAGTTAAAATATGCGATATGCAATAATGGTGTAATAAATTAAGCAATTTCTCTTATCTGTTATTAACCATGTCTTGACTATTTCTCCCGCAAAGTGCGTTCAAGTCGACGGATTGTGCATTGATATGCAGTTCACAACCGCGAACCTTATGCGTTTCGACGGGACAGAAAAAATGAAAATCGCACGACTTGTCGTTCTGGGTGTCGCCGTTGTCGCTGGTCTTTTGGCTGCAAGGCTGGTGCTGACGTCAAACTCAGAGCCGCAACAAGCGGCTCAGGTTGAAGAAACGCCCAAAGAAGTGGTGACAGAAGACGTTCTCGTCGCCGCCGCTGACGTCAAGCTTGGCAGCCAATTGAATGACGAGGACATGAAGTGGGTTGCCTGGCCCAAGGACGCGGTTCCGGAAAACGTAATTTTGAGGTCCGCCTCTCCGGACGCCATGGCCGACTTCGCCGGTCGGATCGCCAAGGCGCCAATTTATGGCGGCGAGCCAGTGCGAGCTGAGCGGTTGATCGACACCGACCGTGGTTTTATGTCCGCGATTTTGCCCAAAGGAAAACGGGCGATTGCGTTGCCGGTGGAGGCGCTGACGACGGCGGGCGGTTTTATTCTGCCCGGGGACAAGGTCGATTTGATTTTAACTAAAGCCATAGGCGGGCGGGACGGCGGCTCTTTTGAGAGTGAGACAATTTTGGAGAATGTGCGGGTGCTGGCGATCGACACCACAACGGCGGGAGAGCAGGACGATAAAAGTTTGACGCCGGGACAAACGGCGACATTGGAACTGGCTCCCGCTCAAGCTGAAATCGTCGCGCAAGCCCAGCAAGCCGGGGTCATTTCGCTTGCTTTGCGCAGCGCGCAGGATTCTGCCGATGATGAAGGCGGCGCTCAAACTGTTAGTAGCGGCGTGAATTTCGTTAGATTCGGCGTTTCCTCCAAAGAACCTATAAGGCGTTGAAAAAATGCGATTTTACAAGCATTTAACTGATGGTTTCCAGTTGGCGCGCGGCGTTTTTGGTCTCGCGCTGCGAGGCATATTGATTGCGTCGTTTCTTTTGGGATCATTTGCGACGCAGGGTTTCGCCGGAAGTGACTTTCCCAAAACGATTAATATCGCCGCCGGCGACAGGGTCTCCGGTCGTTTGTTGCGGGTTGGGATTGGTCGTTCGGTG
Organism: Stappiaceae bacterium; assembly: GCA_048265185.1. Classification (GTDB taxonomy): domain Bacteria; phylum Pseudomonadota; class Alphaproteobacteria; order Rhizobiales; family Stappiaceae; genus JBLXBZ01. The sequence goes on from JBLXBZ010000002.1 coordinate 131,233, forward strand.
GTGATTAATCTTGGCGAAGAAGTTCGCGACGTCCTTGTTTCAAGTCCGGAGGTGGCCGACGCGGTGGTCCGCAGCGCGCGCCGGGTGTTTGTGCTTGGCAATAAGGCCGGGCAAGCGAATCTGGTGCTGTTTGGTCGGAACGGCGAGCAAATTGGTAGTTTCGACCTTGTGGTGGAGGCGGACACCTCCACCTTGAACGCCATCTTACGACGGGCTTTGCCTGACGCGCGGATCAAGGTTGAGACGATCAACGGCAATATCGTTCTCTCTGGCTCCGCGCCGGACGCGATTTCCGCGCAGCGCGCGGCCGACCTCGCCGGCAAGCTAGCGCCTAAGGGCGAAGGCGGGGAAGCGTCGATCCTCAATATGATCGCCGTCGAAGGTAAGGATCAGATTCAGCTCAAGGTCACAGTGGCGGAGGTCGAACGTTCGATAATCAAGCAGCTCGGCGTGAACTTGGCCGGCTCCATAGGCATTGGCAATTATAACGTTGGTTTCAATAACAACCCCGGATACACCGTGAACACCAACGTTCTGGAGCGGGCGGGAGCTGGGCTTTTCGATCCAACGGACGCTACCGGCATTACAGGCTTTGTGGCGGGGGCGACTAAAATCAACGCGCAGATTCAAGCGCTCCAGCGCGATGGCGTCATCCGGACGTTGGCGGAGCCGTCGCTTACCGCCATATCGGGTGAAAACGCGAGCTTTCTTGCGGGGGGGGAATTCCCGGTCCCGGTCTCCAACGACGATGGAAAAATCGGCGTGGAGTTCAAGCCTTTCGGCGTTGGTCTTGATTTTACGCCGGTCGTTCTGTCTGGCGGGCGGATCAGCTTGAGGGTCAAGACGGAAGTCAGTGAATTGACGCAGGAAGGGGCGGTGCGCACCGGCTTGCTGACCATCCCCGCGTTGAAAGTGCGGCGGGCGGAGTCCACCGTGGAGCTGCCTTCTGGGGGAACCCTGGTGATGGCGGGCTTGTTGAAGGAAAGCTACAAGCAGGACTTGAACGGGGTGCCCGGCTTGATGCAGGTGCCTATTTTGGGCGCCTTGTTCAAAAGCCGTGATTTTTTGCGCCAACAAACCGAACTTGTGGTTTTCGTAACGCCTTATGTGGTGCGTCCCGTCGCGCGCTCGCAAGTGGTGACGCCGACCAAAAACTTCGCTCCGGCGAGCGACGCCTCCACAATTTTTCTCAATCGGCTGAACAAGGTGTATCGGACCTCAGGCGCTCCGGCGAAAGGAACCTATCATGGACAGGTGGGCTTCATCTATGAATAGAGAGTGGAGAATGCCGATGAGACGTGAGGGGCGATTGCGCCAGATGTCATGGCGCGCGGGTATGTTGCTGGCGATGGCGACGACGGCGGGCTGTCAATCAGCTTCGACCGGCACCACGCTTGCTGAGAATAATTACCGGTTGCAGCACCCGATCGTTATTGCGGAGAAAACGGAAACGCTCGACTTGCCTATTGGCGCCAATATGCGCCGCCTGCCAAGGCAAATGGGCTCGACGGTCTCTGAGTTCGCGCGTCAGGCGCGCGTGAGCGGCGGCGGGACGGTTGAGCTTCTTACTCCTTCTGGCGGAGCGAATGAAGCGGCGGTGCACGCTTTGACGCCGCAATTGCGCAAAGCTGTCGCCGCCGGGGGCATTGCGCGCGGACGCATCGTCACTCGCTCTTATCCCGTTGAGGATATGTCGGTTTCCGCCCCTATCCGTCTCGCCTATAACCGAATGGCGGCGCAAACCAATGAATGCGGGCGTTGGCCGGACGACGTTAGCGGAAATTTCTCCAATACGAATTATTATAACTTTGGATGCGCGACACAGTCCAATCTGGCCGCCGCTATTGATAACCCTTCAGATCTGTTGGGGCCACGCCCCTCAACGCCGGCGGACGCCATGCGCCGCGGCGTGGTGTTTGAAAAATATCGCAAGGGCGAAATCACCGCATCGGAATATAAGCAAGGCGTCGGCGCCGAGATTTCCGATGTGGGCAATTAATCGGGCGGCGCTAGCCGACTTTGAGAGAAATAGAATGAACCTTGAATTCAAGGCTGATTGCTTCTGGAGTTATTTGGTCAGAAGTCGTCGTTCAAAGGGGACGGGCGAGGCATGAGCGATCTGACGTTTGAGACATCGGATAAGAACGAAAACGCCGCTGGCGGCAAAGTCGATCCAGCAGGACGACAGGATTCGCCGGATGTGTTTGACGTTCGCCCCGTGCCGCGGATTTCAGTGCAGGCCTTCTGCGAAAGCTCGGAGATTGCGGCGGAGATCGAGGCGGTCGCCGCCGATCGGCGCATGTCCAAGGCGCATATGAAAGTTCTTATGGGGGGAATTGCGGCGGCGGTGGAGTTTTATGGCTCCGCCCCCACGCCGAATTTGATTATTCTGGAAAGCGGCGCCGAGCGCTTCGAATTGATCCAAGAACTGGAGCGTCTGGCGGAGGTTTGTGATCCCGGCTCGAAGGTTATCGTCATTGGCCGCGTTAATGACGTGACCTTATATCGTGATCTTATTCATCGCGGGATAAGTGAATATCTGGTTGCGCCGATTGAGTTGTTTGAAATCATTTCGACGATTAGCAACTTGTATTCAGACCCGGCGGCGGAGCCTCTTGGAAGGACCGTCGCGTTTCTGGGCGCAAAAGGGGGGTGCGGCGCGTCTACCGTCGCTCATAATGTGGCGTGGTCGATTGCGCGCTCCTTTGATAGCGACGTGGTCTTGGCCGATTTTGATCTGCCTTTCGGAACGGCTGGCCTTGATTTCAATCAAGATCCGCTGCAGGGCGTCTTTGAGGCGTTGGCGTCGCCTGAGCGGCTGGATGAGACGTTTCTTGATCGATTGCTGGCGAAATGCACTGATCGCTTGAGCTTGTTGGCGGCCCCGGCTTCGCTGGAGCGTTCGTATGATTATAACGAAGACGCTTTTGACGGACTTTTGGATGTCATGCGCAAAGGCGCTCCTTTCATCGTTATGGACATTCCGCATATCTGGACGTCATGGAGCCGCCGCGTTTTGGCCCATGCTGATGAAATCGTATTGGTGGCTGAGCCGGATTTGTCGAACCTGCGTAATGCGAAAAACCTGATGGACACGTTGCGGCAATTGCGTCCTAATGACGCAAAGCCTCACCTGATCCTGAATCGGGTCAATGTACCCAAGAGACCTGAAATTAAAGCGGATGAGTTTATCAAGGCGCTTGATTTGACAGCTCTGTCCACCATTCCTTTCGAGCCGCAACTTTTTGGCGTGGCGGCGAATAATGGCCAGATGGTCGGCGAGGTCGAGCCCAAGAACGCGGTCACGTCAAGCTTTGATAAAATCGCCGCGGCGGTCAGCCATCGCGGGGAAAGCAACAAACAAAAAAAATCTGGATTGCAGCCGTTCATGGCTCGTTTGCTGAAGCGATCAAAAAGCTGAACTGCGCTCCGGAAGAAGAGATATTGGCTTATATTTCGCCAACATTTGAAAATAGTGCGGCGGCGTAAGGCGGGAGGGCTGAAGAGCGCAGGACGCGCCTTTGGCTCGCGCTTTCATGGCGATGAAGTTATAATGATTAATCGATAAGAAAGTGAGAGTTTGGGTTATGTTCGGTCGACGTGGAAATTCCGATACGGGTGCGCCGCGATCTGTTCCGGCAAAACCGCAAGCATCACCGCCGCCTTTGGAGCAAGAGCCGCGGCTTGCGTCGCCCTCGCCCTCGCCCTCGCCTGTGGCTTCGACGCCAGCGCCCGTCTCAATGCCCGCCGCGCAATCGCCTAAAACTGTAGCCGCCGACGCGCCGGGCGCGCAGCAAGCGTCCACCGCCAAGCGCGCGCCGCAGCGGCGAACGAAAGATTATTTCGAGACGAAAACGTCAATATTCAACGCGCTCGTTGAAGCAATCGATCTGTCTCAGCTCTCGCGTCTCGACGTGGAGGACGCTCGCGACGAAATTCGCGACGTCGTCAACGATATTATCGCGCTGAAGAACGTCGTAATGTCGATTTCCGAGCAGGAGGACTTACTCGACGACATTTGTAACGATGTTTTGGGCTATGGACCGCTGGAGCCATTGCTGTCGCGCGATGACATCGCCGATATCATGGTTAACGGCGCCGAGACCGTTTACATTGAAACCGCGGGGAAGATGGAGCAGACAAACGTTCATTTCCGCGACAATAAGCAGTTGATGAATATCTGCCAAAGGATCGTCAGCCAGGTCGGGCGACGGGTGGATGAATCTAATCCGATATGCGACGCGCGCTTGCCTGACGGGTCGCGCGTTAACGTGATCGCGCCGCCATTGGCCATCGACGGCCCGACGCTGACCATTCGTAAGTTCAAGAAAGACAAGCTGACGCTGGATCAATTGACCCAATTTGGCTCAATCTCGGCGGAAGGGGCGACAATTCTTAAGATTATTGGCCGCTCTCGTTGCAACGTGTTGATTTCAGGCGGCACGGGGTCTGGTAAAACCACATTGTTGAATTGCCTGACCCGTTACATTGACAGCGACGAGCGCATCATCACTTGCGAAGACGCGGCTGAACTGCAGTTGCAACAGCCCCATGTGGTTCGCCTTGAAACCCGTCCTCCCAATTTGGAGGGGGAGGGCGAGGTGACGATGCGCGATTTGGTCAAGAACTGTCTGCGTATGCGTCCGGAACGGATTATCGTGGGGGAGGTGCGTGGCCCGGAAGCCTTCGATTTGCTTCAGGCGATGAACACCGGTCATGACGGCTCCATGGGCACGCTGCACGCCAACAGCCCGCGGGAGGCTCTGTCGAGAATTGAATCCATGATCACCATGGGCGGCTTCACTCTGCCTTCAAGAACGCTGCGCGAAATGATCGTCGGCTCTATTGACGTTATCGTGCAGGCGGCCAGATTGCGTGACGGTTCACGGCGCATCACCCACATCACCGAAGTGATGGGCATGGAAGGGGACGTCATCACCACGCAAGACGTTTTCCTTTACGACATTCTGGGCGAAGACGCGAACGGCCGGCTGATCGGGCGTCACCGCTCCACTGGAATTGGCCGGCCAAAATTCTGGGAGCGGGCGCGTTACTTCGGCGAGGAGAACCGCTTGGCCCAGGCGTTGGACGCAGCGGAGACGGGGGACGCTCTTCATGGTTGATCTGGACGTCTTTTTGACGCCGGAAGTCACCAGCATTCTTGTGGCTTTGCTTGCGGCGCTTTGCATCGGCGGCGTTTTATACGCGCTGTTCCAGCCCAAGATCGCGGGAACCGAGCGCAAGGAAGAACGTCTCAGGAATGTCACCATGCGCGAGCAGGCGCATGCCGAAAGACGCGCGTCGCGTGACAACGACCGGCGCCGGCGCACGGTTCAGGATCAGCTTAAGGAATTTGAAGAGAAGCAGCGGGCGAAGCAAAAGAACAATGCGCGTATTCCGCTTGAAATTAAATTGAGGCGGGCGGGACTGGAGTGGAGCAAGCGGAGGTTCTGGTTGTTCAGCTTGGCGTGCGCCGTTGTCTGCGCCCTTTTGGCGCTGCTTCTAACGTCGTCGTATATTATCGTCGCTTGCTTTGGTTTCGTTGGTTTTTTTGGCGTGCCGCGCTGGTATGTCGCGCGAAGGCGCAATAAGCGCTACAAGGCGTTTATTGACGAGCTGCCGAACGCGGTTGACGTGATCGTGCGCGGGACAAAGGCGGGTCTGCCTTTAGGAGAGTGCATCGCCATTGTCGCCAATGAGGCGCGCGAGCCAATCGCCACTGAGTTCAGACGGATTGTGGAGACCCAGCAGATGGGCGTCTCCTTGACCGAGGCGATTGCGAAACTTCCCGAACGCATACCTTTGGCGGAAGCCAATTTTCTCGCGATCGTCGTCTCTATCCAGCAGCAGGCGGGGGGGGCTTTGTCCGAAGCTCTTGGAAACCTTGCGCGGGTTTTGCGCGCTCGCAAGACCATGAAGGGCAAGATCCAGGCTATGAGTATGGAAGCGAAGTCTTCCGCCGCAATCATCGGCGCTTTACCGTTTATCGTCGCCGGGCTGCTTTATCTCATCAGCCCGGGGTATATCGATATGTTGTTCACGGAAACAATAGGGAATATCGTTTTGGCGGGGAGCGCGATCTGGATGATCATCGGCATGCTCGTTATGAAAAAAATGATCAATTTTGATTTTTGATCGGATGAAACAATGAATTTCAACTTGTCGGATATCGTCGACCCGGATTTTCTCATCGCCGTTTTAACGATGATCGCGGTGACAGGCACGATCCTGACGCTGGTGTTGCCGCTTCTAGAAGGCGACCGCCTCAAAGGGCGGATGAAATCCGTGGCGTTAGAGCGAAACCAGATCAGGGAGCGGGAGAGAGCGCGTTTGGCGAAGGAGAGCGCGTCGCGCGCTTCCTTGCGTAATCAACCCAAGCAGCAAGTCAAGCAACTCGTGGACAAATTGAACTTGCAATCTCTTCTGTCCGACGACACGACAAAGTTCAAACTCAGGCAAGCCGGCTATCGTGGCGTGGGACCTTTATACACATATCTGTTTGCTCGGCTGGTGATGCCTATTGTCCTGTTTCTCGTGGCGCTTGTTTACATCTTCGGCATTGTGAGCTCGCAAGTGCCGGATATTTTGAAGCTGGCTCTAGCGCTGGCTATTGGAGGCGCTGGATTTTACGCGCCCAATCTGTTCTTGACCAATAAGATCCAAAACCGGCAGCAGTCCATTTCGCGGGCTTGGCCGGACGCGCTCGATCTCATGTTAATTTGCGTGGAGTCCGGCATGTCCATTGAAGCCGCGTTTCATCGCGTCGCCGAGGAAATCGGCATTCAGTCCATTCCGCTGGCGGAAGAGCTGACGCTGACGAACGCTGAGCTGTCCTATCTGCAAGACCGGCGACAGGCGTTTGATAATCTGTCCAAGCGAACAGGCGTGGAGGGGGTGAAAAACGTGGTTCTGGCTTTGATCCAGGCGGAGCGTTACGGCACGCCGGTGGGGCAAGCCCTGCGCGTTATGGGGGAGGAAAATCGTGAAATGCGCATGCAGGCGGCGGAGAAAAAAGCCGCCTCCTTACCGCCGAAACTGACTGTGCCAATGATCGTCTTTTTCTTGCCGGTTCTATTCGCCGTGATCATAACGCCGGTGATCATTCAGGTTTCCGGAACGTTCTAAACGACTGACTGGGTTTGACTGATTGCGCTTATCCGTTGGCGCGTCGTTTTGCGAGCATCGCTTTCAGGTAAGCGATGTTGGCGTCGGCCTGCGCTGGGTCTATTTCCGTGCGCGCCACTTGCTCCGCTTCGCCGAATTTTCCCTGGAGACCAAGAACCAGCGCCAGATTTTGCCTTATGCGGCTATCGGCCTTGGGGCTTTGCGAAGCGCTGCGCAGAACGGTCTCCGCATCGTTCAAATCTCCCGATAGTAGATATGACATGCCAAGGTTGTTCAAGATGGAAGGCTCGCCGGGCGCAATTTTCAAAGCTTGCGCGTATAGTGATCTGGCTGTTTGTCCATCACCCATCTGATCGATGACGGCGGCTTCCGCCGACATTAAACGCCAGTCTGGGCGAGTTGGCGACTGGGCGCCGCGAATGACCTGCAAGCTTTCGTCCAACTTGCCGTTCATAGCGAGAGTTTTGCCGTAAGCGGAGGCGATGTCCCGGTCTCGTCCGTCGTTGATAACGGCTTTGCGCAGCACCGCTTCGGCTTGCGGAAGCTGGTCGTTGCGCCGCAAGGCGGCGGCGTAGTTCAGAACCGCTTCTCTGTCCTTAGGATTGCTTTCATAGGCGCGTCCCCAATAGTCAACCGCGCGTCTGGCGTCTTGAGAGCCGGGAGCGTAATAATGAGCGCTGGCCGCTCCATGGGTTCCCACGGAGCGTTTGGAGGAAGCGCAACCCGACACCATAAGCGCCGCGGCTAAAGCTGCGCTTATGGTGAGAAGGCGAACTGTCTTCGTGGCGGTTGCGCGCGTACGCGTGGTTACGGCGTAGGGCTCCATGAGGGACGCTCCTGATTGGGAAAACGCAAATTGCATGTCCTAGAAATAGCTTGTTAACCCTAACGGATCGTTAAACATGGCGGCTGCGCGCTTGATGGCTTCCTTATAATTGCGCTTAAGGGTAACTTTGGCGAGTTGCGGATTGTCGTTGAGAATCCGCGAACTTGGGTCCATATCTTGTGCGACGCGTTTCTCAAGCATTATATCTGGAGGTTTTCCGTGCAAAACGTGCTTCTCCCTTTCGATCCGGCTCTCGCCTGCGTTCCTGTTCACGCTGTTGGGACTCAGGGTCTTGAACAGATGCTGGTCGAGCTTGGCGGAAGCGCGTCAAGCTGGTCGCGAGCGCAAGGATTTCGCGCCGAACGCGGCGCCGTTTTGTGTTTGCCGGGGGAGGGTGGTGAAGTTTCCGCCGTTCTTTTGGGGGTTGGTGAGGCGAAGGCGGCGAGCGGGTTCGACGCGTCGTCTCTCGCTTCCAGTCTGCCAAAGGGCGTTTATCGTTTGTCTTCCGGTTTTGAGGAGCTGGAGCAGAATTTACTTGGCTTCGCGTTGGCTTCCTATGTCTTTGACGCTTATTCGCCTTCGAAACGTGAAGCGCTTGCGGACCGTCCCACGCTGATGGTCTCTGAAGACGTTGATTTTGCGGATCTGGCGATGATTTTAGACGGGGTGAAACTGGCCCGCGACCTTATCAACACCCCGGCCAATGATCTGGGGCCGGAGGAACTTTGCGCCGCCGCGTTGGAGCTGTTTGACGCCCATGGGGGCGTCGGCGAGGTCGTTGTTGGCGACGCGCTGCTGGAGAAAGGGTTTCCAATGGTTCACGCGGTGGGGCGGGCGAGCAGCCGCGCCCCGCGTCTTGTGGATCTTCATTGGGGAGAGGCGGAGCGCCCGAAAGTGACGTTGGTGGGCAAAGGCGTGATCTTCGACACCGGCGGGCTCAACATCAAGCCATCCGGCGGCATGGGGTTGATGAAAAAGGATATGGGCGGCGCCGCCAATGTTCTGGGTCTTGCGTCCATGATCATGGCGGCGAAGTTGCCTGTTCGTCTTCGCGTCATCATCCCCGCTGTGGAGAATGCGATTTCTGGGGGCGCTTTCCGTCCTGGCGACATTTTACCAAGTCGGAAGGGGCTCACCGTAGAGATTGGCAACACCGACGCGGAAGGACGTTTGGTTCTTGCGGACGCGCTTGCTTTGGCCGATGAGGAGGCCCCTGAGCTTCTGGTGGATATGGCGACATTAACTGGAGCCGCGCGGGTGGCGCTGGGGCCGGAGTTGCCGCCGCTTTATACGGACGATGATGAGTTGGCGCAGGCGATTGCGCGCCATGGTTCGGCCGTGAGCGACCCTACATGGCGGATGCCGCTATGGAAGCCTTATATGAAATACCTCAATTCCACCGTGGCGGACATTAATCACATCAACACCAGCGGCGCGGGCTTCGCCGGATCCGTCACTGCGGCCTTGTTCTTGTCGCGCTTTGTGGAAAATGCGGCGTCATGGGCGCATTTGGATATTTACGGGTGGTCGACTTCGGATGGGGAAGGGCGCCGTCTTGGGGGCGAGGCGCAGGCAATTCGCGCTTTATTCTCTTATTTACGGCGGAAATATTGATTTTATGAAACTTTAACCAGAATCTCTCGCGTTTAATAACGCATCCGAAACAAAATGGCGTCATAATTTGTCCTCATGGGTGTTGGAAGAGGACCGGCCTTTATGGCAGTTGATTTGCGACCGTCCCAGGCGATCAGGCTTTGGCATGACGTAACGCTTGAGCTTGTGCGCGAAGGGGGGCAGGACCTGACGGCGCGGCAGACGGCGATCCTGCTTACGGTGTATCTGGAGCCGCCGCCGCATACTGTACGGGGACTGGCGGAGAAGTTGAACGTGACGAAACCCGCTGTGACGCGCGCGCTCGACACGCTGGGAGGGCTGAAGTTGCTGTCGCGTAAACGCGATGAGGCGGATCGGCGCAACGTGGTCATAACGCGCACGGTGGATGGCTCGCTCTTTGTGGAGCATATCGCGGACGTGGTGATGCGAAAGGGGGCGGGCTTACCCATGTAGCCTATCCAGCGGCGTCCCTGGCTCTGGCGCCGATTGATGAAACGATAATCAGGAATTTTGAATTGAAACCAGTTCTCGACTCTCGCCTTCATCCGGTTCGTCCCGACATCGCCGCGCGTGGGTATGAAGAACGCTATCTCGCGGGCGCTTATGTGGATGGCCGGGAGATGCGCATTATCGGCGATCTGGCGGCTATACGACGTGAGCCGCGAGCGGATAGATCGATCGACACTGAGGGGCTTTATGGCGAAACCTTCACGGTTTACGAGGAGACGCCGGAAGGCTGGGCTTGGGGGCAGTTGAAAACGGACGGTTATGTTGGTTATCTGCCCACCGCGACGCTGGCGGCGCCTGCGAGTGATGGCGGGACGGTGGGGGGCGTGTCCCGGGTGGCCGCCATACGCAGTTTTCGCTATCCGGGACCGGAGCTTAAATCGCCGCCGCTTGGCTTGCTTTCAATGGGGGCGCGCGTGCAGGTGGTTGAAACGGTCACGGTGCGGGGACTAGAATATGCCTGCCTTGCGGATGGAGCGGCTATGGTGGCGAAACATCTTGTGGATGACGATCACCGGGTTGAAGATTGGGTGAGCGTCGCCGAATCTTTGGTGGGAACGCCGTATCTATGGGGAGGGCGAAGCTCTCTGGGGCTGGATTGCTCCGCCTTGATTCAGCTCGCCGCGCAGGCGGGCGGAATAAGTTTGCCGCGCGACAGCGATATGCAGGAAAAAATGGGCGTGGCTCTGGACGTGGAGCAGGCGCTTGCAACGGAATTTTCGCAACTGCGCCGAGGCGATCTGATTTTCTGGCGCGGGCATGTGGGCGTCTTGAGCGACGAGAAGACATTATTGCACGCCAACGGTTATACGATGGACGTTTCGTTTGAACCCCTCGCAGAGGCGGTGGAGCGTATTGGTCGAAACGAATTTGGCGCGATTACGTCGATCCGGCGGCTTTGATTTTTCTGCGCTAGCGCGGGCGGCCAGTAGCGGCTGGCGTTATCTTTCATGAACGTTGGTTTCAGCGCGGCGCCGGAGAGGTTTGATGGGCGCGCGCAACACTTCGTCGTCATCGGCTCCGTTTCCCCTGTGGCGTTCCCCTCCTTCGAGGGGAGCGGGTTCAGCCTCGCCCAGCTGGAGAGATTCAATGCGCTGGCCGCGTTTGCCAAGCTTTTCCGTCGACGTGGAAATCTGGTCAATGTCTCGCGTCGTCTGGGCGAAATGGGTTTTCAATTTCCCCACGCGCTCGTCCAACCGGTTGAGGTCAAGCATGAAGTGAGCGACTTCAGTTTGGATCAAATGGGCCTGTTCGCGCATGCGCGCGTCGCGCAGAACAGACTGTATGACCTGAACTGACAACAGCAGCAGGGCGGGAGATACGATCACGACGCGCAGGCGATGGGATTTTTGCACGACGTCTTCGAAATTCTCGTTCAACTCCGCAAAAACGCTCTCCGAAGGAACGAACATGAAGGCGGTGTCCTGCGTTTCGCCGGGGATCAGGTAGCGCTCTTTGATGTCCTGCACATGTTTGAGCATGTCGCGGCGAAACTGGCGGCGGGCGGCTTTTTCTTCTTCAGGATTGCGGGCGGCGCGGATCAGGTTGAAGGCCTCAAGGGGAAACTTGGCGTCAATGGCTAGGGGCGGCGCGCCGTTGGGCATTTTGACGAGGCAATCTGGTCGCGCGCCGGAGGACAGACTGGCTTGAAAGGAATATTGCGTCGAAGGCAGGGCGTCCTGAACGATCGCCTCCATGCGCCCTTGCCCAAAGGCGCCGCGGCTTTGCTTGTTTGACAGAATGGCTTGCAGCTCAAGAACCTGGCCTGACAGATCGGAAATCGTGTGTTGCGCCCGGTCAATCACCGCAAGTCGCTCGTGCAGATGGCGTAAGCCTTCGTGGGTTCTGCGGCTGGTGTCGGCCATGGATTGACCGAGCTTGTGCCCCATTCCATCCAGACGCTCGTTGACCGCCCGCATCAGGTCCGATTGACGTCCGCCAAAAACCTCGGCCATGGTTTGCATGCGGCCCGTCATTTCAGCTTGGGTTTTCAGCAGAGCGGAAATTTGCGCTTCGAGCTGATGGGTGTGCTGGGAGGATTGAGCGTCGGCGCGCGCGCGCGACTTCGCCAGACGCATGACGCCAAGAGCGGTGATCAGCAAAAGCGCCAGCCCAATGAGAGCCGCGGCAAGTAACGCCAGTTCCCCGGTCACCGGCATTGACCCGAAGTGAAACAGAATCATTTTCATGAAACAAATATAGAACATTCTCTCAGGAACGCCTATATGTGGAAAGGTTTGACGTTGAAAGACATATGCGCGTTGACCTTGCGAGCGACTTCTCATATTGCAAGTGCCATGACAATTCGTGATATCATCATATTGCCGGACCGTGTCTTGCGGTTGGTCAGCAAACCAGTTTCCGTCGTCGACGACGCCGTTCGCCAGCTGGCGGACGACATGTTGGAGACCATGTATCATGCGCCCGGCATTGGTTTGGCGGCGATCCAGATCGCCGTGCCCAAGCGTGTGTTGGTGCTGGACGTAGCCCGCGACGACGAGCCGAAAAAACCGATGGTCGTCATCAATCCGGAAGTGGTCTGGCGCTCGGAAGAGCTGTCCACTTATGAGGAAGGATGTTTGTCCATTCCCGATTACACCTCGAACGTGGAGCGGCCAGAAAAAATTACGATTAGATTTCTCGATCGGGACGGCGCGCAATGCGAGATGACGGCGGATGGGCTGCTCGCAACTTGCCTGCAACATGAGATCGACCATTTGAACGGCGTTTTGTTCATTGATCATCTGTCGAAGTTGAAGCGAGACAGGGTCGTCAAGAAGTTTGAGAAATTGGCGAAAGTCTCCGGCAAAAAATAGAATTGGTCAGACGCTGAGAAAAACGAGCGCTGAGAAAAACGAGGGGCTCTAGCGGCGCGGTGTAGGAGCGGCGAAACGGCGCTGAGTCTTGAAACATGTTCAGGGGACGTTGCCGCGCATAGCGATTATGAAAAGTCCGGGAAAGGGCGTTAATTATGACCTTGCGAGTGATTTTCATGGGAACGCCGGAGTTTTCCGCGCCAACCTTGATGGAGATTGTCGGGCAGGGCTATGAGGTCGTGGCCTGTTATAGTCAGCCGCCGCGCAAGGCGGGACGGGGCATGCAGCTGCGCAAGTCTCCCGTGCATTCTGCGGCCGAAGCCCTTGGCGTTCCCGTGTTCACGCCCACTTCCTTGCGCTCAAAAGAAGAGCAGGAGCGTTTTGCAAGCTTCGAAGCGGATGTCGCCGTCGTTGTGGCTTATGGCTTGATCCTTCCCAAAGAAATTCTGGACGCGCCCGTTCACGGATGCCTGAATCTTCACGCCTCGCTCCTGCCGCGCTGGCGGGGCGCCGCGCCGATCAATCGCGCGATTATGGCGGGAGACGCCCAGAGCGGCATTGAAGTCATGCGTATGGAGGAAGGGCTGGACACAGGGCCTATATGCATGGCGGAGCGGGTCGCCATCGGGGAAGATATGACGGCGGGAGATTTGCACGATAAATTGTCCTCTCTGGGTGGGGATCTCATGGTTCGGGCGCTTGCGGCGCTGTCGCGTGGGGGATTGGGCGAAACGCCTCAGTCGGCGGATGGGGTGACTTACGCGCGCAAGCTTGAAAAGGCGGAGACGAAAATCGATTGGAGCGCGCCCGCCACCGTGGTTCATAATCATATTCGTGGTTTGTCGCCCTTTCCAGGCGCTTGGTGCGAAATTGAAATTGGCGGCAAGCGGGAGCGGCTAAAAGTATTGCGTTCGCGTGTCGTCCTCGGCGAAGGCGTTCCGGGACAGGTGTTCGGGGACGCTCTTACAGTAGCGTGCGGCTCCGGCGCCGTTCGATTGTCGCAGGTGCAGCGCGCCGGTAAAAAGCCCATGTCCGGGGATGAGTTTCAACGGGGGGTAAAGCTTGACACGTCGGCCCGGTTTGAATGATCTATACAAATTGACTTAAGTTTTTTAAGTGCGCATAGCTTTCGCCAACCGTCTTAAAATATTGGAATCAAAGACTTATGACCGATTTCCATACATCTCTGGATGACTTGACAATTGGTCCGGTCGAAAAAAGTGACGAACTTGCGGTTCATGGGTTGATTAGTTCGGCTTTTGGTCAGGCCACGGAAGCGGAGCTGGTGCATGAGCTGCGCTCCTGCGCGGCTCTCGTTCTGGAGCGCGTCGCCCGGGATCCATATGGCAAGGTGATCGGCCATGTGGCCTTCAGCCGGGTTACTGGCGCGGGCAGGGGGCACCGATTGGCCATTAGCTGTTTGGCGCCTGTGTCCATATTGCCGGAAGTTCAGCGTCAGGGAGTGGGAAGCGCCTTGATTCGCGCTTGTCTTGATGAATTAAAAGCCATGGGGGAAGACCTCGTGGTCGTTCTGGGCCCTCCTCCCTTTTACACCAAGCTCGGGTTTGATCCGGCTCTTGCGCGAAAAATCACCGCGCCTTACGCGGGCGACGCCTTCATGGCCATGAATTTGACCGAGGCGGGACGCCGCGATTTGCCGGTGGAGATCACCTTTGCTTCTCCTTTCGAAGCCTTTGAATAACGATTGGTCATATGCCGCGCTATAAGCTGACAGTTGAGTATGATGGGCGTCCTTATGTGGGGTGGCAGCGGCAGAATAACGGCGTAGGCGTTCAAGGGGTGCTGGAGCGCGCGGTCAAAGCGTTTTCCGGCGAGGTGGTCACGATTGGCGGCGCCGGGCGCACGGACGCTGGCGTTCATGCTTTAGGGCAGGTCGCTCATGTAGACCTATCAAAAGACTGGGACGAGAAAACGGTGATGGGCGCGCTGAATTTTCATTGCCAGCCTGATCCCGTCGCCATTTTGTCTTGCGAGAAAATGCACGCGGGGTTCGACGCCCGGTTTTCCGCCATACGCCGGTCCTACAGATATCGAATTTTCAACCGCCTCACGCATCCAACCCATGAGAAGGGGCTGGTCTGGCACGTTAAAACTGATTTGGATGCGCAGGCGATGCATGAGGCGGCGCAGGTTTTCATCGGCCATCATGATTTCACGACATTCCGCCATACGCGGTGTCAGGCGAAAAGCCCTGTGAAAACCTTGGAAGAGTTCAGGGTCTGGCGTGAGGGAGCGTTGGTGCTGGCGGAATGCTCTTCACGGTCGTTTTTGCATAATCAAGTTCGCTCCATGGTGGGCACGCTCAAATTGGTTGGAGAAGGAAAGTGGAGCGTGGAGGATGTGCGCGCGGCGCTTGCGGCCAGGGATCGTCAAGCATGCGGCCCGGTTGCGGCGGCGGAAGGGTTGTATTTGACTCGCGTCGATTACCGGCCAGCGGAGGAGGATCTTGAGGCGTTTGAGAAGTTCGGCTCTATGCGAGGCGCTGACAAGACGGCGTGAGCGTCTCTCAATAGCGAAAGCTTTGCTGGTCTAGGCGTTGCGCCCCATTAAAGGCCGGCGACGCGGCCGGCGATTTCTCCAATGAGAAGACTGAGAAGAAAATCAAGAATGACGAGGGCTATGGCCATGCTCATGGGCGCTTGCAGCGCCGTGCGCGCAATCAAATACTGGTAGCGCAGCATCACTCCGATCAGGATCAGGGTTATCAGAACCATTACGCCGATAGGCAGCGCGCCGATGAGAAACAGAACTGCGGGAATGGAAAACATGAGCGCTGAAATCAGCGACGCCCAATTACGCGCCACAATATAGGGCGCATATGTTTGCGAGACCTGCAAGGGCCCGGCGAAAGCTGCGAGCAGCAATGGAAACAGCAACCAGTTCATCGTATAAGCGATGGCTTGAGCCGCCAGATAGCTTCCATGCGGGAAGCTCGCCTCCAGTTGCGGGATCTCATGGAGTATGACGCTTTTTTCAGAATAGGCCGAAAGTATGAAAAACGGCGTTAGGAGAAAAAAGACGAGAAACGACCGCCAGAATCCCCGATATGAGCAATCGAAGAAACGCATTGCGTTTTCTTTATTTAAAAACAGCTCCCATGCGCCTTGAGATGATCGGATTATTTCATCGGATCTCAGCATGAAGTCTATTCCTTATGATTATTATATAGTTTCTGTTTTTGTTATTCTCGCAATTGAGTAATAAATATTTTATTTTTATGTTATTTTGTAGAGGGTCTATTTTTTAAAGTAATTATCCAGGAATAATTCGTAGATACGCGTCAGCTTGTCGATGTCCGCCACGGCCACATGTTCGTCAATCTGGTGCATGGTTTGTCCAACGAGGCCGAATTCCACCACGGCGCAGTAATTTTTGATGAAACGGGCGTCCGATGTGCCGCCGCCGGTGGAGAGTTCCGGCTCCCGGCCCGTTTCGGCGCGGATTGCGGCGCTCAAACTGTTGATGAGCGTCTCGTCATGGGTGAGAAAGCTTTCGCTGGCGTCGGGCATGAATTCGAGGCTCCAGTCCAGCACGCCGTCAGCGGCCTCTTGGAGCGTGTCAGTGATTTTCCGCTTTAATTCCTGCAAAGACCATGTGTCGTTGTATCGTATGTTGAATTTCGCCGTGACCTTTGCGGGAATGACGTTGGTGGCGCCATTGCCTACGTCGATGCTGGTGATCTCCAGATTGGACGGCTGAAAACGCTCGTTGCCCTCATCAAGGCGGAGTTGGCTTAATGCGGTGAGAAGGGGCAGCATTTGCGGAATAGGGTTTCTCGCCAGGTGAGGATAGGCCACATGCCCTTGCACCCCGGTTGAGGTGATGACGCCCGAGAGGGAGCCGCGCCGCCCGACTTTAATGGCGTCTCCAAGGCGCTCGGGGTTTGTGGGTTCGCCGACGATACAGGCGTCGAAAACATGGCCGCGTTCTTTCGCCCATTGCAGCAGCTTCACGGTTCCATTGACCGCAGGGCCTTCTTCGTCGCCAGTGATCAGGAAGGATATGGTTCCGCTAAAGTTCCCGCCATTGGTTTGCGTGAAGGCATGGGCCGCGGCGGCGAAAGCGGCCACGCCGCCTTTCATGTCGGCCGCTCCGCGTCCGAAAATATTTCCGTCGACAATTTCGCCGGAGAAGGGCGGATGGCTCCAGCTGGTTTCATCGCCGGCGGGAACGACGTCCGTGTGGCCGGCGAAAACAAAATGCGGCGCGCCTGAACCAATAGTGGCGAAAAGGTTTTCAACGTCGTCGGCGCCCGCTTCGGTGAAGGTGACGCGCTCCACGGAAAACCCTGACGCGCGCAGATAACGCTCCAAGGTCTCAAGCGCGCCGGCCTCCTTTGGCGTGACCGAAGGGCGGCGGATCAGGTCTTGGGCGATGCGCACGGCGAGGGAGAGATCTTGGCTCATGGAATTATTTCTTTATCCACCGGGAATTTGGAAATGGCCCATATCGGTTGGGACCTTTGACGCCGCGCAATAGTCCAATGACGATAATGGCGATTATATTGACCATTGGAACAAAAATCACCAGGGCGAAAAAGCCTGACAATCCCCGATCTTGGAGCCGCTTGATGACGAGGCATAGCTCGATCCACTGAACGGCGAACAGCATGAGCGGTAGCAGCGGATTGGAGTCTATGAAGTCGATCAGGCTGACTTGGTCCAACCCTTGCGCGCCGTCAAGAGACTGCAGCCAGATGTTGAATGGAATGCCCATCAAGGCCCAGACCAATGCGAAGCTTAACCAATAGGGTTCGCGGCTGATACGGCCGATGGGAGTGAAAAACAACCTCAGTGGGCTGAGACTTTTCGCATTTTCGGTCGGCATGAAGGGTCCAGTACGGGGTGGGCGCGCTTGAGAGCACGTCAGCTCGTTCTTTGATGATGGATATGTTGGTAAGGCTTGGCGCGGCCAAATTCAAGATGCTTGGCCGCGCCATGTTTTCGCGCCGGCGCGTCAGTCGCGCAGTAATTCGTTGATGGAGGTTTTCGAGCGGGTCTGTTCGTCCACTCGCTTTACGATCACGGCGCAATAGAGGCTTGGGCCGGGCGTGCCGTCGGGAAGCGGTTTGCCGGGAAGATTGCCGGGAACCACGACCGAATAGGCCGGCACTTCGCCGATGAAGACTTCGCCGGTGTTGCGGTCGATGATCTTGGTGGAGGCGCCGATGAAAACGCCCATGGACAGAACAGCGCCTTCGCGAACGATTACGCCCTCAACGACTTCGGAGCGCGCGCCGATGAAGCAATTGTCTTCGATGATCACGGGGCCGGCTTGAAGAGGCTCCAATACGCCGCCAATGCCGACGCCGCCTGAAAGATGAACGCCTTTGCCGATCTGGGCGCAAGAGCCGACCGTCGCCCAGGTGTCGACCATTGTTCCCTCGTCAACATAGGCGCCGAGGTTGACGAACGAAGGCATCAGGACCACGCCTTTGCCGATGAACGCCGAGCGGCGAACGGTGCAGTTCGGCACCGCCCGGAAGCCGGCGGCTTCAAACTCGCCAGCTTGCCAGCCATCGAATTTTGAAGGAACTTTGTCCCACCATACGGCTTCGCCCGGGCCGCCTTTGATGACTTCCATGGGGTTAAGGCGGAACGACAGAAGAACGGCTTTCTTCGTCCATTGATTGACGACCCAGTCGTTTCCATGCTTTTGCGCAACGCGCAATTTGCCGCTGTCCAGCAGAGAGAGCGTGGTGACGACCGCGTCTCTGATATCGCCGGTGGTCTCGCTGGTGATGGCGTCGCGGTTGTCAAACGCCGCGTCGATCGTCGCGGCCAAGCTGTTAAGGTCTGGTGAGGCCTGTGTCATTGGATTCGAAGTCCTTCAAGAGTGACTGGAAAATCATGTGCGGACCTAAGCGGCGCCGGCGGGGGAAGTCAATATGGGGATGTTTGGCAAAAAGCCGCCCTCTGTTTCTAGATTGTTTGTAAGGTTGTTAAAAATCATTCTCCAGCCGGATGCATAGCTTATGGAATTCTGGGTTCTGATCACGATCTTCGCGGCGTTTTGCCAAAATCTTCGCTCTGCTTTGCAAAAGCATCTGAAAGGCGCGCTCGGCACGACAGGCGCGACTTTTATCCGCTTTGGATATGGGTTTCCGGTGGCGTTGATCTATGTTTGCGCGCTTCATTTCGGCTTTGATTTCGCCTGGCCCGAGCCCAATCTCTCCTTTTTCGCTTTCGGCGCGGTTGGCGGATTAGCGCAAATTTTCGCGACGTTTTTGCTGGTTTATTTATTTTCCTACCGTAATTTCGCGATCGGCACGGCTTATTCAAAAACCGAGCCGATGCAGGCCGCGATTTTTGGCCTCGTGATTCTGGGCGAAACGGTCACCATGAACGCCGTCGTGGCGATTATCGTCGGCGTCATAGGGGTGGCTTTGATCTCTCTTGCGCGCTCTTCCATGACGCCACGTTCGATCATTGCCGCGCTTATGGGGCGTTCGGCCTTGGTTGGTCTGGCGTCAGCCGCCTTGTTTGGCGTCTCCGCCGTAGCTTATCGCGCCGCGTCCTTGTCGCTGGCGAGCGCGCCTTTCTCGGGCGACGCGGGTTTTTTGATGCAGGCGGGGTTTACGCTGGCTTTCGTCACGGTTTTCCAGACTATCGTCATGGCTGTCTGGATGCGCTGGCGCGAAGCGGACGAGTTGCGCGCATGTTTTGTGAATTGGCGCGTGGCGGGTTGGGTGGGCGTCGTCGGCGTTGTCGGATCTGCTGGGTGGTTCACGGCGATGACGCTGCAAAATGTGGCTTACGTCAGGGCGTTGGCGCAGATTGAGCTGGTCTTTACTTTCGCCGCGTCATGGTTCTTCTTTCGCGAAAAAATAAACGTGTGGGAGTTTCTGGGCTGCCTCCTGATCATAGGCGGTATTTTGATCTTGCTATTGCTTTGATAAGAGGGAACGTCGGCGGCGGATAGCCTTCCCAAGGCTTAGGCGCAGGAAATTGCGGCGCCGACGGCTTTTAGGAACTTGGTGAGATCGTCGGTGACGAAATCCACGTGGGGGGCGTCGTCGCCTTCAAGCTCCCAGTCTTCGCGGAAGACGTTTTGCGCGCCTTCGGGAACGATGAGAACCGTTCGCATGGCCAGCCTATGAGGGACTTCAAGGTTTCGTGACAGATCTTCAAACATGGCGGCGCGAGCTGGGGCGACGCCCGTCTGCTTGAGAAACGCCTCATAGGTTTGGCGGTTGGGTTTGGGAAGAAGGTCGGCGGCGACAATGTCGAAGATGTCTTCAAACTGATCTGTAATTCCAAGGCGCGCGGCCGTCCGCTCCGCGTGGGGGCGGTCGCCATTGGTGAAGATGAACTTTCGTCCCGGCAAGGCCTCTATCGCTTTGGCCAGTTCGGGGTTTGGCTCTACGGAGCTATAGTCAATGTTATGGGCGTATTCTAAAAACGCGTCAGGCTCCACATCATGCTCTAGCATCAGGCCGCGCAGGGTGGTGCCATACTCCCGGTAGAATTCCTTTTGCTTCTTGCGCGCGGCGGAGAACTCCAGACCAAGATGGCGGGAGACATATTCTGAAATCCGCTGATCGATTTGCTTGAATAGATTCGTCTGCGCCGGATAAAGCGTATTGTCCAGATCAAAGACCCAAGCCTCCACGCCCTGAAAAGCGCGCAGATCATGGAGATGGCGGCGCGTCTTGGCGCCGCTCGCTTTTTTGGGGGGGGTCATGGGCGAATCAGCGTGCCTGCTCCCTGATCGGTGAAGAGCTCCAAAAGCACTGCGTGGGGCACCTTGCCGTTGAGTATGACGACGCCTTCAACGCCGCGCTCCAATGCGTCTATGCAGGTTTCCACCTTGGGAATCATGCCGCCTGAGATGGTTCCGTCTTCGATCATGGCTTTCGCCTGACTGATGGTGAGTTCTTTCATCAGTCGTCCTTCACGGTCCAGAACCCCCGGCACGTCAGTCAGGAACAGGAGGCGGCGAGCGTTCAACGCGCCGGCGACTGCGCCGGCGAAAGTGTCGGCGTTGATGTTATAGGTCTGTCCGTCCGCGCCGGGGGCGACGGGGGCCACCACGGGGATCAACTCCTCTTTCATCACCAGCTCAAGAACCGTCGGGTCAACGTGAACCGGCTCGCCGACAAAGCCAAGGTCAATCACTTCCTCAATGGCGGAATTGGGATCGCGCTGGGTGCGCATGAGCTTTTGCGCGGTGACCATATTGCCGTCTTTGCCGCAGAGCCCGACGGCTTTGCCGCCTTCGCTGTTGATGGCGTGAACGATTTCCTTGTTGATGGATCCGGCCAGAACCATTTCGACAATTTCCACGGTGGCCTTATCCGTTACGCGCAGGCCTGATTTGAATTCGCTCTTGATGCCCAAACGCTCAAGCATGGAGCCGATCTGCGGTCCGCCGCCATGGACGACCACCGGCATGACCCCTGACTGGCGCAGAAGGGTGATGTCGCGCGCAAAGGCCTTGCCGAGCTCCGGATCGCCCATGGCGTTGCCGCCGTATTTCACGACAACCTTGCGATCGTCATATCGAAGCATATAGGGCAGCGCTTGCGAGATAACCTGGGCGGGATTTTGCGGGGGCACGACGGTCATTTAGCGATCCAAGCAGCAAATTGATTGTGGGGGGCGCTTGATATTGAACTGGCTCATTTTCAAGCGCGTCTGAATGCAAACGGCGAGTTTAAACGTCAACTCGTCATTCTATAGCGATTTTGACTTCCATGCTCAATCCTTCTCCGCCGACGAGGAACGTCGTATAAAGTTCTGGATGAGGCCTTGGAAAAATTTCGCGGCTTTATTTCTAGTAATTGGCGATCTTGAGGATTTCTGCTCGAAGCTCGGAAACGCCGAAATTCTTTTCCGACGAGGTTTGCATGACGACGGGGTGAGCCGCAGGGCGTTTCGAAATCTTCTCCGCCGCGTCCTTCATGCATTTCTCCAGCTCGCCGGCCTTGATTTTATCGACCTTGGTGAGAACGACCTGATAGCTGACGGCGGCGGTGTCAAGAATGCTCATGGCTTCTAGATCATTGGCCTTCACGCCGTGACGACTGTCCACAAGAAGGAATAGGCGGCGCAGGGTCGCGCGCCCGCGCAAATAGGAGAACACCAAATTCGTCCACTCATCAACCAGATGTTTGGGCGCCTGAGCGTAGCCGTAACCGGGCATGTCGACCAGGTCCACGGGGGTGTTTTCCGCAGTGAAAAAATTGAGCATCTGGGTGCGGCCGGGAGTGTTGGAGGTGCGCGCCAGATCGCGGCGCCCGGTGAGCGCGTTGATGAGGCTCGACTTGCCCACGTTGGAGCGCCCGACAAAGGCGACTTCAACCCGTTCCGCCGGCGTTAATTGCGAAATCTTCGCGACGCTGGTCGCGAAAGTCCAAGTTTGTGCGAACAAAAGCCGCCCGGCTTCCAGTTCCGCTTCCGAATAATCTGGTTCTGTGCTCATGGTTGCTTTTAACCTTGAGAATGCGCGACGTCGAGCGCCGCTTGCGGTGTTTTGTTAATTTTTAAATTTTGCACGCATAAGGCGCGTATAAAAACGTAGTCGAGGAGAGTGCGGCGATCTTTTATTTCCTTGTTAACTTTTGGTTGAAATTCACGATTACGATAATGAAATATGTATATGTAATTTTTATTTTTAGTTTAAGAAAAAATGAATCAATTTACATCGATGTAAATTTTATTTTTATCTTAGTAAAGGGATGAAGTATGATTAATAATTTTAACTATAGTAACAACGGAAAATTTAATGATTATGAAAACTCATTTGTAGGTGAGATGTGCAAGGGCTCTGCAGCCCATCAAAATTTCTTCAATTCGGCAGGAGGCAGGGCGGTTGGTTTAGGCGTTGGTATTGGAACCGGCTTGGGATTGAGTGGAATCATGCAAGGGTTGTTTGGTTTCGGAATGGGGGGGATGGCCAATTCCGGCGCCATGTCTAATGTATTTGGATCTATTTTGAACAATGTGTTGATGTCTATAGGCGTATCGGGGGGAATGCCGGGATGGGAGACGCCGTCGGGGATGGCGGCGCAAGGTTGTTGCCAGAAAGGGGGAGGGAGTTTCGGGGCGTGCGGCATGTCAGGCGGATCTGTGACCGCCTCTCAATCAGTTGGCGAGCGTTTTTCAGGGATGGTTTCAAATCGGTTTTCCGAACATGGAATCGCGGAGCGGAACAATCTTTCAGGACAAGCGATCGATAATATCTTGTCCGGTTCAGGGAGTCCGAAGGCCAAGGCGGAAATGCTTCTGGCGGAAATGGGGTCGAAAGTCATGCAGTCCCTTGGAGACGACGCGCGCAAGAACGCCAGTTCAATGACGAGACTAATGGATGATATGGATGATCGGGTTGATTATATGGCGTCCGCCATCGCCAATAATGATCATGATAAATTGATCGAAGAAATGGCGTATGTCTACTCGGATGGGCTTGAAAACTCGCCCAGAGGCCGTCCGGCCAATTCCGGCTTTTTGGGTCTTTTTTCTTCTCCGGGAGAAAAAGAGAGCCCCTTGCGGCAAATCGCTCGCAGCATTGGCACGGTACATTCTGAATATTACGAAGGCTGAGAGACTGTAAGAGTGGCCGGGGCCGCTTGCTAACGGCCCCGGCGTTTGATTAGCTATTTTGCGGGTTTGATTTCAAGAAATTGCGGATGCGGCATTCTGTAACGCCGAGATATTGCCCCCGCGAATGGCCGCAAGATGGCGGGTTACATGATCAATGGGCCAGTTCCACCATGCAATCTCCAGCAAGGCGTCGATGACGGGAGCGGCAAAGCGCCGCCGGATGACGCGGCCAGGATTTCCAACGACTATGGCGTAGGGTGGGACGTTGCTGGAGATCACGGCTTTTGTTCCAATGATCGCGCCGTCGCCTATGACGACGCCAGGCATGATTGTCGCCTCGCGACCGATCCATACGTCATTGCCAATGCATGTGTCGCCGCGAAATCCGTCTGAAATCGTCGAAAAATCGAAGCCCTGCTCCCAGCCGTTTCCGAAAATATTGAAGGGATAAGCAGAAAAGCCGGAGAGGGCGTGATTAGCCCCGTTCATGATGAATTGAACGCCGGTGGCCAATGCGCAAAATCTACCTATTTTCAGGTTATCGCCAATGAAGTCAAAATGATAGAGAATGTTACGATTCTCAAAATCATCAGCGTGATCCGGGTCGTGGTAATAACTATAATCGCCGATAACGACGTTGGGTCTGGTGATGACGTTCTTCAGAAAAACCGTGTGTTTTTCGCCATTGAACGGATAGCGTTCGTCGGGGGAGGGGCCAAGCATTTGTGAACTCCAAAATCAGATGGAAGCCCGGAACCAGCGCAACAGCGCCGGGCGGAATGAGAGAGCGCTTTTCACTCAGGTCTGATTTCAGGTGTTCACCGGACCAAAACTCCAGATAGTACAAGGCCATTCTTGAGCAGTGACATTAGCAGTTGAGACTGCTGGCGCCAAGTTTCAAGAGCTTGTCTGAGGCCGGTTGAGTTGGCGTTTATGAACGCGAGGAAAAGACTTCGCGGCGGCGTCGCCGCGAAGTCTTCGATTGGCGTGGTTTCGGTTTGACGCGCGCTTAAATGCAAGCCTCAAATAGCGCTTTGGTGTTTTCCGCCGTCATGGCCACCGGATTGCCGCCAACGCTTGGATCTTCAAGGGCCATGGCGGTCAGTTCGTCGATCCTGTCATGGCCGACGCCCATTTGCGACAATTTATCAGGAACTCCCAAGCTTGAGCGCAATTGCAACACGTAATCGAAGAATCCATCAAAGCCGCCGCTGATTCCCAAATAGGCGGCGGCGCGGTCGATGCGCGTTTCGATTTTTGGGCGGTTGAATGTCAAAACCGGGGGCATGACCACCGCATTGGTCATGCCGTGGTGGGTGTTATAGACGGCGCCAATGGGATGGGAGAGGGCGTGAATGGCGCCGAGCCCTTTCTGGAAGGCGACCGCGCCCATGGCTGCCGCGCTCATCATATGGGCGCGGGCGGTGAGATTGGCGCCGTCCTGGGCGACCAGAGGAAGATTTTCCTTCACCAGTCGCATGCCTTCAAGGGCGATGCCTTGGGACATGGGATGATAATGGGGAGAGGAATAGGCCTCAAGGCAATGGGCGAAAGCGTCCATCCCGGTGCCGACGGTGATCATCTTTGGCATTCCGACCGTCAGTTCCGGATCGCAAATCACGATCTCCGGCAATAGTTTGGGATGGAAAATGATCTTTTTGACGTGCGTTTGGCTGTTGGTGAGAACGCCGGCGCGGCCAACTTCCGAGCCGGTGCCGGCGGTGGTGGGCACGGCGATGATAGGCGGGATCTTGGAAGCGTCGGCGCGGGTCCACCAGTCGCCAATGTCTTCAAAATCCCATACCGGCCGTGTTTGCCCGACCATCAGGGCGATGAGTTTGCCCAGATCAAGGCCGGAGCCGCCGCCAAAGGCGATGACGCCGTCGTGTCCACCTTCACGAAAGGCGGCGACGCCTTGCGCCAGATTGTTCTCATTGGGGTTTGGGTCAACGTCGGCGAACAGACTGCGCCCCAGGCCCGCCTTATCCAAAAGATCGAGAGCGTTCTGGGTGATGGGCAGAGCCGCCAAACCTTTGTCGGTGACAAGCAGCGGATTTTTCATGCCAACGACCGCGCAGGCTTCAGCCAATTCGCTCACGCGTCCGGCGCCAAATCGCACAGCTGTCGGGTAGCTCCAATTGGCTTTCAAATTCATGTCATTCGCACTCATGGCGCTCACGCCTTCTTCAAGTGGTAGGATTTTGGACGAGTCAGATTGTGGAAGCCGATCAAGGACAGAGCGCCTCCGCGTCCGGTGTTCTTGCAGCCGGTCCAGCACAGGGCGGGGTCGAGGTAATCGGCCCGGTTGAGGAATACGGTGCCGGTCTCGATCTGCGCGCCAAGAGCCTCCGCCCGCTCTACGTCTTTGGTCCAGAGGGATGCGGTCAGGCCAAACTGGCAGTCGTTCATCAACCGCAAGGCTTCCTCGTCGCTGGACACTTTCATGACGCCGACGACGGGGCCGAAGCTTTCGTCGCGCATGACCCGCATGTCGTGGTTCACGTTGGTGAGGATTTGCGGCGCCAGATAAGCGCCGCCGTCGTCTTCGGGAAATAGCGCCGGATCGATCAGGGCCTTGGCGCCGTCGGCGATGGCTTCGCGGGTCTGGGCGCGCACCTCTTCGGCGAAGCGTTTGTGCGCCATTGGACCAAGCGTGGTGTCAGGGTCAAGCGGATCGCCCAGTTTATAAGCCTGAACGGTGGCGACCGCCTTTTCCAGAAACGCGTCGTAAAGCGTCTCGTGAACATAGATGCGTTCAATGCCGCAACAGCATTGACCGGAGTTGAACATGGCGCCGTCAATGAGCGTGGCGACGGCTGCGTCAAGATCCGCGTCCTCCATAACGTAACCGGGATCTTTGCCGCCCAGTTCAAGGCCAAGGCCGGTGAAGGTTCCCGCCGCCGCGCGCTCAATAGCGCGCCCGCCGCCGACCGATCCGGTGAAATTGATGAAATCGAAGCTGCGCGCGCCGATCAAGGCTTCGGTGGTGGCGTGGTCCAGAAACAGGTTGATGAAGACGTCTTCGGGAATTCCCGCCTCGACAAAGGCGCGCACCATGCGCTCGCCCACCAGCATGGTCTGGCTGGCGTGTTTGAGCACGACGGCGTTGCCCGCGATCAGGGCCGGAGCGACGGTGTTTATGGCCGTCATGTAGGGATAGTTCCATGGGGCGATGATAAAAACGACGCCGTGAGGCTCCCGCTTCACCATGCGGCGAAAGGCGTCGCTGTCCTCCACCAGGAGCGGCGCAAGGCCTTCCTCGGCGATGGTGGACATATATTCTGCGCGTTCTTTCACGCCGCCGAACTCTCCGCCGTAACGGATGGGTCGGCCCATCATCCACGCCAGTTCGGGAACGATTTCCTCGTTCATTGCGCCAAGGCGCTCCACGCCGGCGAGCACCAGCTTCACACGTTCCGCCAGCGGGCGCGCGGCCCAGTCTTTTTGCGCCTTGCGCGCTTTGGCGACAGAGGCTTGCGCTTCTGTTTCTGAGGCGGCGGGGCGTTCGCAGTAAACCTCGCCATTAACGGGCGAGACGAGTTTCAATGTGCTGCTCATGATATCCTCAGTAGCGTTCGAAGCCGCGCATAAGTTCCCAGTCGGTGATTTTGCGATCATATTCGCTTTGTTCCCAAGCGGCCGTATGCGCGTAATGGTCAATAACGTCGTCACCAAAAGTTTCGCGCATCATTTTTGACGATTTAAGGGCGGAGGTTGCATCGCGTAGCGTAGTTGGAATGTTTTCCAGCTTTGCGTCGCCATAGGCGTCGCCAGCGAAGGCGTCGCATAGTTCAAGCTTTTCCTCAATGCCGCGAATCCCCGAAGCCAACAATGCGGCGAAGCCCAGATAAGGGTTCATATCCGCGCCGCCAATGCGGCATTCGCAGCGAATCGCCTTGGTGCCTTCGCCGCACAGACGGAAACCGGCGGTGCGGTTGTCGCGGCTCCATACGATCTTGGTGGGGGCGAAAGTACCGCTCTGGAAGCGCTTATAGGAATTGATATATGGGGCGAGGAAATAGGTGTAATCGGTGGCGTATTTAATTTGCCCCGCCATGAATTGGCGCATGAGCGGCGACATGGTGTGCGGTGCGTCCGGATCATAAAAAAGCGGTTTTTCTCCGGCTCGGTCCCACAAGGACATATGCACGTGACAGGATGAGCCCGCCAGGTCATAGGCCCATTTGGACATGAAAGTAATCGACTTGCCCTTTGAGTGGGCGATTTCCTTCATGGCGTTCTTCATGATCGCATGGCGGTCGGCCATGGTCAGCGCGTCCGTGTAGCGAACATTCAGCTCTTCTTGGCCCGGCCCCCATTCGCCCTTGGAGTTTTCAACCGGAATGCCCGCAGCCTGAAGGGTGTTGCGCATGGCGCGCATGACGTCTTCTTCCTTGGTGGTCTGGAAGATATTATAGTCTTCGATATAGTCGCCCGCTGTTTGCGGATCGCGGTAGCGGCGATGGCGCAGGGTGCGATAATCCTCGTCGAACAGATAGAATTCCAACTCAGAGGCGGTGTAGGCCATGAGGCCCATGTCGTGAAGCTTGTCGAGCTGACGCTTTAAAATGGCGCGCGGGGAGTGTGGCACCGGGTCATGGTGATGGGTGAGAACGTCGCATAACACCAGCGCGGTTCCCTCCAGCCATGTGGCGCGCATCAAGGTGTTCATGTCGGGCTTCATGACGAAATCGCCATAGCCCTGAGCCCAATTGGCGGCCTTGTATCCGGGCACCGGCTCCATGTCGATATCGTCGGCCAGCAGGTAGTCGCAGGCGTGGGTTTCGCTATGTCCGCCGTTGACGAAGAACTCCGCCTGAAAGCGCTTGCCGATCAACCGGCCTTGCATATCGACGAAAACGACCAGAACCGTGTCTATTTCTCCGCCTGAAACCGCTTTTTTCAATTCATCGAACGTCAATTTGTCAGCCATCGGTTCGCCACTTGTTTTTCATGGAAGGAGACCGGGCGCCCGGTCCGTTGGAAATCCCGGGACATAGCCCCGGGATCGGCAGTGCAGTCATGGTTTTATCGCGTTGTCGCGCGCTCAGGCGCAGCGATAAGGAGGGCCTGCCTTTTTCATCGTCGCGTTGTATTCTTTCAAGATCTTGACGACGCGGGCGTTGCGCTCGCTCTCTGCGGCGATCTCGTCCCAGAACTTCTCCGCTTCCGCTTCAACCTTAGCCCATTCGGCGTCTGGAATCGTGGTCAGCTCTAGCTTGGTGCCGTCGACGCGCAAGCTCGCCTCTCCAGCCCAATACCAATGCAGACGGTAATAGTTCGACGAATCCATGCAAAGCCTGAACAGGGTTTGCAGGTGCTCCGGCAACTCTTGCCACCGCTCGCTGTTGGCGAAATAGGAGCCGCACCATGCGCCGGAGATGTTGTTGGTGAGGAAGTATTTGGTCACATCGGCCCAGCCGACGGTGTAATCCTCGGTGATGCCCGACCAAGCGATGCCGTCCAACTCGCCCGTTTGCATGGCGACTTCGATGTCTTCCCACGGCAGAGTGACCGGCACGACGCCAAATCGCGACAAGAACCGCCCGGCGGTGGGGAAGGTGAAGATACGTTTGCCTTTAAGGTCCTCCAGAGAGCGGATAGGATCTTTCGTGGCGAAGTTACACGGATCCCAAGCGCCGGCGCCAAGCCAGGTCACGCCTTCGACCTCAGAGTAGGCTTCTTCCCAGATTTCTTTCAAGCCCCATTTGTTGAACAGGGCGGGAACGTCAAGGCTGTAACGGGTAGCGAAGGGGAAGTAGCCGCCAAACACGGAAATATCGACAGGGGCGGCGATGGAGTCGTCATCCGACTGTACGGCGTCAATGGTGCCGCGTTGCATGGCGCGGAACAATTCGCCGGTTGGAACCAGCTGATCGGCGAAATACAGCTCGATCTCCATTTCGCCGTTGGCGGCCTTGTTGAAGGCGTCGATCGAGGGCTTGATCACATGCTCGGCAAGCGCTGGGCCAGCGTAAGTCTGCAAGCGCCATTTGATCGGAGATTGCGCTTTCACGTAAGGGGCGGCCAGAGTCGAGGCGCCTACCGCCCCGGCCCCGGCAAGGCTTACTTTTTTGAGGAAATCACGTCTATTGGTCATGATTACTGTTCCCTTGTTGGTGGCCGTCGCACGGCCCATTCGTTTGCTCTTTAGCGCGTCTTGCGCGCGCTTTTTATGAACCGTGCGCTTTGAAACGCCTTCTTTTCGTTTGTTTTCGCCTCCCGTATCCTCTTCCGTTCCTATCGGCCGTAGACCAGATTCGGCAGCCACAGGGCGATTTGCGGGAACGCCATGATGATGGCGAGGCCGAAGACCATTACGGCGACGAACGGGAAGATCGAGCGATAGATGTCGGAAAGGGTGACTTCAGGGGGAGCCATCGCTCGCATGAGAAACAGGTTATATCCAAAGGGCGGGGTCATATAGGCGATCTGACAGGTGATCGTGTAAAGCACGCCGTACCATACAAGGTCAAAACCCAATGCGCCGACCAGAGGCACATAGAGCGGGGCGACGATCACCAACATCGCCGTGTCGTCGAGGAACATGCCCATGATCAGATAGGACAGCTGCATCATGATGAGAATCTGCCATGCAGTGAGGCCAAGCTGATCGACGAAGAAACCTTCAATGGCTCTGACAGCCCCCAGGCCGTCGAAAACCGCGCCAAAAGTCAAGGCCGCCAGAATGATCCACATGAACATGCAGCTGATGCCTAGGGTCTTGTGAACGGTCGTATGCAAGACCTTGAAAGACAGGCGGCCTTTGATTAGCGCGGCGATGGTTGCGGAGATCGCGCCCACCGCGGAGCTTTCCACAAGAGAGGTGACGCCCATGACAAACAGGCCCGTCATGAAGAAAAAGATCAGCAGCGGCAGAATGCCGGCGCTGAGAAGGCTGATTTTTTCGCCCCAGCTCACGTTGCGCTCTTCTTTGGGAAGGGCGGGGCCGAGGGCGGGGTTGATCCAGCAGCGTATGACGATATAGGCGACGAAAAGGCTGGCCATCATCAGACCGGGCAGGGCGCCTGCAAGCCAGAGCTGGCCAACAGGTTGACGGGCGATCATGCCGTAAAGAACCAAAACGACGCTGGGGGGCACCAGAATGCCGAGAGAGCTGCCCGCCTGAATGACGCCGGTAACCATGATCTTGTCATAGCCGCGGCGCAGCAACTCCGGCAGGGCGATAGAGGCGCCAATGGCCATGCCCGCCACGGAGAGCCCGTTCATGGCCGAGACCATCACCATGAGGCCAATGGTGCCAATGGCCAGTCCGCCGTTCAAGGGGCCCATCCAGACATGGAACATTTTGTAAAGGTCGTCAGCGATGCCGCTTTCGGAGAGCATATAGCCCATAAATATGAAAAGCGGCAGCGTTAACAGCGGATACCATTTCATGAGCTTCATTGAAGCGCTGAAAGCCATTTCCGAACCGCCGTCACCCCATAGAAACAAGGCGAAAACCACCGCGACGAAGCCAATGGCTCCAAACACCCTCTGGCCGGTGATCAGCATCACCATCATGGTGGCGAACATCAAAAGGGCAATAAACTCGTAACTCACGACAGCGTCTCCCCGCGCAATGTGGCGATATCTTTGAATAGTATCGCTATGGCCTGCAGCAGGGTTAGGAAAACGCCGATGCACATGATGATTTTTATCGGAGCCATATAAGGCCGCCAGGCCGAATAGCTGCGCTCGCCGTATTCAAGCGCATAGCTGGTGCTCGATATGCCGCCGTAAAGCAGAAAGCCGAGAAAAGTGATCATGCAGAAAATAGTGATGACGTCCGTCAAGGCGCGCCCTTTGGGCGAGAGGCGCCCATAGACCAAATCCATGCGCACGTGACTGTCGTCCTTGAGCGCGAAGGCTCCGCCGAGAAGGTAATAGGCCACCATAACGAATTGCGCTGCCTCAAGGGTCCATAGCGGCGGAAAAGAAACCGTTTTCATGATGGAGGAATAGAGAAGGATTCCCATCATCAGGAAAATCAGATACATGGCGAAGAGGCCAGTGTAACGGGAGATCCGGTCCATGAAACGGACGTAGGCGACTATCGGTCTTGGCATGGCCCCTCATTTCCCAAGTTTGCGTCTTGTGTTTTGGCCGCCGTGCGCAGACTGTCCAGCAAAACCTTCGTTAAGGTCTGCGCCCAGGCGTCTTGCTGGTCCGGCTCCGTGATCAGGTCATTGCGCACTTCCAGCATTACATTCAGATATCTTTGAGCGCCGGCTTGCAGATCTAGCGTGTGCATGACGCCGTCTTGCGGCCCGTAGGGATAATTGCGCCGTGCGTCGCTCAGTCCGTGCCGCGGCGCGGCGGCCAGAACGGCGTCGGCGAGGCGGGCGTCGGCTCCGTGAAGCACGCCGAGCGCTCCGTCACGGGGCGCGCCATTATAAATTTTAGTGAAAGAATGCACCGTTACGATGACAGGCGCGGGGCTTGCGCTTGCGCGGGAGTCGATAAATTTTGCAAGGGACTGCTGAAAGGGCAGATAGATCTCGTTCACGCGCTGGGCGCGCGCCTCAGGCGTAAGATTAACGTTGCCCGGAACGGCGAAAACTTCGCTTTGAGGCGGAATGGCGTCGGCGGCTTCCGGCGGGCGGTTGCAGTCATAGACCAGTCTGGAAAATCGCTGCCAGATCAAGGGGGCGTCCAGTAGAGCCGACATGCGCCGCGCCAGAGCCAGCGCGCCAATGTCCCATGCCGCGTGGCTGTCGCGGGCGTCACTCGCAAGACCAAGCCCGTTCAGCGCGGCTGGAATTGTTTTGGAGGCGTGTTCGCAAACGAGAATCACAGGCGATTGGCCGGCGCTATTCTCCAAGGCGATTGGCGCGCCTTCACAGGGGTCGAGCAGTGGTGTGCCTGACATGGAGTGTCCCTTCGACCATAGTCAAAATACGCAAATTTAGTCTGCGTGATTTTCTGTAATATTGATTAGCATTCATGCTGACTTGTCAATATTGTAATGTTTGATACATTCTGTCCAGACGTAAATTTGTGCATTTTCAGGTGAGCGGGTTTGATTGTGAAAAAGAGGGATTGATGAGTATCCGGGACGACATCCATGCGCTCATCGGTGATTTGACTGCGGCGGAAAAACGAGTGGCGCGGGCGCTGCTGGCCAATTATCCCAGTATCGGCTTGACCACGACGTCAGAGTTTTCGGAGGCTGCGGGAACAAGCGCGCCGACGGTGCTGCGCTTTGTTTCACGTCTTGGCTATCTCAGTTACCCGGAGTTTCAACGGGCGCTGCACAAGGAAATACAAGCGGGACTTTTGTCGCCTTTGGACAAAAGTCAGACGCGTGATGGGCCGCATGGGGCCGTCCGTCGGGGTTTGGGCGCTTTTACCGAGCGGGTGAAAAGTAATCTTGGCGCAAGTCTGGAAAGCATTCCTGAGGGGGAGTTTGAGGCCGCTTGCGCGTTATTGTCCGATCCCAGAGCGGCGATTTATTTTCTTGGCGGGCGCTTTACGGAAGGAATCGCTAGTTACATGGCGGCGCATTTGCGCATCGTGCGCCCCGGCGTTCGCCGCTTTCAAGGGCAAACCTCCACTTGGCGCGACCAGCTGCTGGACATAAAGGCGGGGGATGTGGTGGTGATCTTTGACATCCGCCGCTATCAGGAAAATCTGGTTCGCGTCGGTCACCATTTGGCCGAGCGGCGCGCGCGGATCATTTTGGTGACCGACCTGTGGCTGTCGCCTGTGGCGAAATACGCCAAGGTGGTTTTGCCTTGCGCGATTGAAACAGGCCAAACGTGGGATTCCAGCGCTGCGCTTTTGGTGCTGGCGGAGGCGATGATCGGTCGTGTGACGCATCAGAACTGGGAGAACTCCAAGACGCGAATCCAGGCCCTGGAAAATATCCATTGGAATAACACTGGCGAGCCAGAATGAGCCTCAACGGCGCTTGGGGGGTTACGAGAGGCTGTAAGCTCGTGGTCCCAGCCGCGTCTGCATGTCGGCCATGATAGCCGCGGCGGCGCTGGCGACATGCGGGGCCCATTGTTGAAGTTTGTTTTCGTCTATTCTGTAAGAAGGCCCTGTAACGGAAACCCCGGCGAGCAGGCGTTTGTCATGTGAGTAAATCGGAGCGGCGAGGCAACATATTCCGTTTTCGTGCTCCTCCCGGTCATAGGCGCGCCCTGTTTGGCGGATTTGCGCAAGCTCAGCCCGTAAAGCTTCCGCCCCGGTCAATGTTTTGGGCGTGAAGGCGCGAAAATCCAGTTCTTGCAACAATTGATCGAGAGCAGTTTGGGGTAAATGGGCCAGAGCCGCTTTGCCCACGCCCGTGCAATAACAAGGGGAGGCGTTGCCGATTTGAGAATGCATTCTAACGTTCTGGCGGCCCTCGACCTTGTCGAGATATATGACTTCATGGCCGCGCAGAACGCCCAAATGAACCGTTTCACCTGTTTGTTCCGATAATTTACGTAAATGCGGCTCGGCGATCATGCGGAAAGTGTTGCCCGACCACGCTTTGGCGGCGAATTTTAATAGTCGAAGCCCTGGCGCATAGGTTTGATGGTCGTCAAGGTGAAGCAAGCCTTCCGTCACGAGGTTGGAGAGCTGGCGGTGCAAAGTGCCGCGCGGCTGATCGCTTAGAGCCAAAATATCAGTGAAACGTAGCGGTTTTTCACTTTCTACGACCAGCTCCAGCACGTCCATGGCTTTGCCGAGAGTGCCGGATTTTGTGTCGCTAGACTTATGGTCGTTGGGGTGTTGACGAGCCAGTGGAAGGGGGGGCGAGTTAGCTTGCGTCAAGTCTTCTTGCTCCGTTTCATGCTTGACAAAGACGATAGAATAACATGATTATTCTGAATAATAAAACTTAATTCCAAATAGTGGAACATTTTGACTTCTGCGGCGGGTCTTGTCGACTGTCTGCGCAGCAAGGATATTGCGAGATGAACATGACGCAAATCGCCAGTTTCGCCGTCGTCGACTGGGGAACCTCTAGTTTCAGATTATGGGTGATGGCCCGCGATGGCTCGGTGCTTGGAGAGCGGCGCAGCGATCAAGGTTTGAGCGCCGGCGAGCGGGATGGTTTCGGCGCTATTTTGGAAGAGCATCTGACGGCGCTGGGCGCTTCGGACGATTTGCCCGTGGCCATTTGCGGTATGGCGGGGTCGCGTCAGGGATGGGCCGAGGCGCGATATATTGAAACTCCCACAGCGTTAAGCGGCGTTTTCGATAAGGCGATTTCTATTGAGGGAACACGGCGCGACATTCGCATTCTGCCGGGCATCGCGCAAAACGACCCTTTGCGACCTGACGTTATGCGCGGCGAGGAAACGCAGCTGTTGGGAGTTCTCGCCCAAGGGGTGAGCGACGCGGTGATTTGCATGCCGGGAACCCATTCCAAGTGGGTGGAGCTGCAAGGCGGCCGTCTTGCGAGCTTTTCCACCTATATGACCGGGGAGATGTTTAACCTTATCGCGCAAGGGTCGATTTTGCGTCACGCGATTTCACCGGAAGGGGTAAATGTCGAGGCGGATGAGGCTTTTCTCGCCGGGGCGGAGCAGGGTGCGCGCCAACCTGAAAATTTGACGAATTTCTTGTTTCAGATCAGGGCAGGGCAATTGCTGCATGGAACGTCGCCGGAGGATGCGCGCGCTCGTTTGTCCGGATTGTTGATTGGGCAGGAAATTGGGGCGGCTTTACAGTCTCCGGCATATGAAGTCCAGACGAAAAAAGAGCCTGTGGTTCTGATCGCTTCAGGTGGTCTTGGGAAATTATATGCGGCGACTTTCTCCCATCTTGAGGTCGCCATTCGCGTTGTTGAAGCTGATGACGCCGTTCGCTACGGGCTTCACCGAGCCGCCAGCCATTTTTGGCCTACCGAGAAGAAAGAGTAAACTTATGACAGCAAGAGCTTCTATTCCATGGCCAGCCCTGAAACGCTCGCTTGTAGCCATTTTGCGCGGCGTCAAGCCGGAAGAGACTGAGGGCGTTGTGACGGAGCTGTTGAGCGCCGGTTTTGAGGCGATTGAGATTCCGTTGAATTCGCCAGATCCTTTTCGTTCTATTGAAATAGCTGCCAAAATGGCTCCGTCCCATTGTCATATCGGTGCGGGAACAGTCTTGAGCGTTGAAAATGTGACGGATCTCGCTAACGCCGGCGGCCGGCTAATGGTGAGCCCCAATGTGAATGTTGAGGTGATACAGGCTGCGAGCGCGCATAAAATGGTGACGTTGCCGGGAGTCTTCACGCCGACAGAGGCCTTGAGCGCGGCCCATGCGGGCGCTTCTGGGTTGAAATTTTTCCCCGCGAGCGTTTTAGGCCCAAACGGCGTCGCGGCGATCTGCGCCATTTTGCCCAAGGACATTGAAGTGGGCGCCGTCGGCGGCGTTTCCGAGGCGAATTACGCTGACTTCGCCAAGGTTGGCGTGCGCACGTTCGGGCTTGGCTCTAGTCTCTATAAACCGGGCCTGAGCGCGGCGGAAGTTGGTGAGCGCGCAAGAAAAACCATCGCCGCATATGATGAAGTTTACGGCGTCTCGCTTTTATGATCTGTTGATCTGAGTTAAGGTTTGTTCAATTGGCGCATGCGCGGCGGCGCCTGAAATGGTGGGAATTCGGGCGAAATGCGGGATAACACCAAATGCGTCGTGATCCCGAAAGCGGTAATGGAGGGGTTTGAATCGCTCGCTCCCGCCACTTATCGGGCTTCAACTATTGTGTTTCCCGATGCGCAATCTTACGCGACGCGCGGTGATCGAGGGCTGGACGGCTATTCATACGGTTTGCATGGCACGCCGACGACGCGCCAGCTTTGCGATAAACTGACGGATCTTTCCGGCGCGGCGCGTTGCCTACTAACCCCTTCCGGGCAAGCGTCCAACGCCATAGCTGTTATGGCGCTGGCGTCAAAGGGCGACCATGTTTTGCTTGCGGATGCGTGTTATCCGGCAATGAGAGGGCTCGCGCAAATTGATTTGGTTCGCGCTGGCGTTGAAGTGGAGTTTTACGATCCGACGTCTCTTGATGATTTGCGCGCGCGCTTGCGTCGGAGCACCAAGTTGATCTGGTGCGAATCTCCTGGCTCCACCACCATGGAAGTTCAGGATCTGGTTGGGGTTGTGGAGGCGGCCAAAAGTGTTGGCGCGTTGGTTGGCTGCGACAACACCTGGGCGACGTCGTTATTACTAAAGCCGCATGCGTTGGGCGTGGATATCGTGAGCGAAGCGCTCACCAAATACGCCGGCGGCCATTCGGACCTGCTGATGGGCTCCATAACCGTGGCGAGAGACGAACTGGCCGTTGTGGTCCGGGATTATATGGGGCGCATGGGAATTGGCGTGTCGCCTGATGACGCGACGCTTGTGCTGCGGGGCATGGAGACCATGGCGCTGCGGATGGCGCATGTTAATTCGACGGCGACGCGGTTGGTTGAGCGGTTTTTACGTCATCCTGCAGTCGAGCGCATATTATGGCCGCCGTTGGAAGATTGCCCAGGCCATGAGTTCTGGCTCCGCGATTTCAACGGCGCGGCAGGGCTTTTCACCATTGTTTTGGCGGAAGGCTACGGGGGGCGCCTCAATGAGGCGCTTGATGGCCTGAAGCTGATATCCATTGGCGCTTCATGGGGCGGGACGCGCAGCCTTGTCGCCCCCATGTCCATCAATATGTCCCGCAGCGTTCAACCTTGGGAAGGGGAAGATTTGTTTTTAAGGTTCAGCGTTGGTCTGGAGGACGCCGCAGATCTGGAAGAGGATGTCGACGCCTTCTTGAGCCGGTTGGAAACAGGCGCGCGCGCCGGTTCTGGTCCGCGCTAGAGCATTTTCCAAATCGTCTTATGTGCTCGCCCTCTAAGAAAAAGGTTTTTTGTCGGGGCGACCTTTTCCAAGTTCAAGGCTTTCCTTAAGAAAGCGGCCGCCAGAACTGTTGAGAATCTGTGGGCGGCTACTGCAACAGTCATAGAAGAAATCACGCTAAGAGAGGCAAGAAACTACTTTGCCGCTGCAGGGTATGAACTCGAGTAAGTAGGAAATGCTCTAGTTATCCATTTGTGGCACGTCGCCAAGACGAAGGAGGAAGAGCGGGTCGCCGTAATCGCCCATTTCAGGATCCACTTCCAAGGTGAATGCGTCTACGCCCACATGGCTGCCGCTGTCGAAAAGCTTGTTTGCTTTTCGCACGGCGTCATCGGCGCTTGCGCATTCATGGGTCGCACCTTTCGCAAGCACGTCGCCTTTACCGCGGCTTTGCTTTTTTCTCTCATAAACCTGACAGATAAAGTAAGACTTGCTGGACATAATATTGAGTCCTCTGTGTTTGTTCATTTTTTGTTCGGTCTTTGATAGGCGAGATTTTTAGGTTTGGCAAATGTGAAACATCGTCCCAAATCGCCCCAAGTAGAAACCTGAAAAAACTGACGTAGGGAGAGGGCGGGGCGGTGACCTGGCGATCCTTTCGCTGAAGCGTTCGATTTGATCTTGACGAGAGATTATTTATCAAATATTCATGATGTATGGATTCTTTGAGCGCAATGTCAGCTTTCTCCGCCTTGAGCCAGCCTACCCGGTTGGAGGTCTTTCGCTTGCTTGTGAAGGCGGGGTCGGAGGGGCTTCTTTCTGGTGAGTTGGGCGATCAACTGAATGTTCGGCAGAACACCATGTCAGCCAATTTGACGGTGCTTTTGAATTCTGGGCTGGTTCGCAATGAACGCTCGGGGCGCACCATAAGGTATTTTGCCGATTTTGATGCGATGCGCAGTCTGTTGTCATTTCTGATGGAGGACTGCTGTGGCGGTCGTCCAGAGATCTGTCAGCCTATTCTCGATGAGATAGCCTGCTCGTGTTGAAAAGCTGGATTTCAACTTTCGCCACCTGGTTCAGGCGATGGTTAATTATCCGTTCTTTACAGGATAGCCGGACGTAATTGGCGAAGTAATAAGGCGGTCAAACAAGTGTCAGTCGAAAATAACATGATGTTAGACGCATCGAGTAGCGGCGGTATTGGCGTTTTCGAAAAGTGGTTGTCGCTTTGGGTCGCGTTGTCGATCGTGGTCGGCGTGGCTTTGGGGCAAATGCTGCCCAGCGTGTTCAATATGTTGGCGGCGCTCGAGTATGCGCATGTCAATTTTGTCGTGGCCATTTTGATCTGGGCGATGGTCTATCCGATGATGATTTCGGTGGACTTTAGCAGTATTCGCCATGTGACGGATCAACCAAAGGGGCTGTTCATCACGATAGTGGTGAACTGGTTCATTAAGCCGTTCACCATGGCGGCGTTGGGGATTTTGTTTTTTCAGTATCTTTTCGCTGATTTTGTGTCTCCGGCTGACGCCGATTCTTACATAGCCGGCTTGATTCTTCTGGGCGCTGCGCCTTGCACCGCTATGGTCTTTGTCTGGTCGCAGCTGACGCGCGGCGATGCGAATTATACTTTGGTGCAGGTGAGCGTGAATGACCTTATCATGGTCTTCGCCTATGCGCCCATTGTCGCCTTGCTGCTTGGCGTCACCGACATTCCTGTTCCGTGGGGCACTCTCGTTCTTAGCGTGGTTCTATATGTGGTCGCTCCCTTGGTGGCGGGCATTGTGACGCGTAAAGCGCTTGACGCAAATGGCGGAACTTCTGAGGCCGTTGATCAATTCACCGAAAAACTGAAACCGATCTCTATCGTTGGCCTGCTTGCGACAGTGGTGATTTTGTTTGGTTTCCAAGGGGGGGTGATTCTGGCGCAACCTTTGCTGATCGCCTTGATCGCCGTGCCGCTTTTGCTGCAATCTTATGGAATTTTCATTGTCGCTTACCTGGCGGCCTGGATCATGAAGGTGCCTTATAAGATCGCGGCGCCTTGCGCATTGATCGGCACTTCTAACTTTTTTGAATTGGCGGTGGCGGTCGCCATAGGGCTTTTTGGCCTTCATTCCGGCGCGGCGCTCGCAACTGTGGTTGGAGTGCTTGTTGAGGTTCCTGTCATGTTGTCTTTGGTGGCTTTCGCCAACCGGACGCGTGGGCATTTTCCGAAATAATTCAAGATTACAGGCAAGAGACATATGGCAATTGTTATTCACCATAACCCAGAGTGTGGAACCTCGCGCAATGTGTTGGAGATCATTCGAGCCGTAGCTGAAGAGCCGGTCGTCGTGGAATATTTGAAGACCGGCTGGACCCGTGAGCAGTTGCTTGGGCTTTTCGCTGCGGCGAATTTGACCCCGCGCGCGGCGTTGAGGGTGTCCAAGTCTCCTGCCGAAGAACTTGGACTTACGAATCCGAATGTTTCTGACGAGGTGCTTCTAGACGCCATGGTGGCGCATCCCGTTCTTGTGAATCGCCCGATCGTATGCACGAGAAAAGGGGTGGCCTTGTGCCGACCTTCCGAAGCGGTGTTCGCGCTTCTCGACGTGGCCTCCGGCGCATCCTTCACCAAAGAAGATGGAGAGGTTGTCACGGCGCCATGAGCGATGACCTGATGAATATTGACGCCGGGAAGTTACAGCAGATTAAGTGGAATGATCTTGCGGGGGCTGACGGTCCGACCCATGCGCCGCGCGTATTGATGCTCTATGGTTCGTTACGTGAGCGATCTTATTCGCGGCTCATGACGGAAGAGGCGGCCCGCATTTTGCGCGAACTGGGGGCGGAGGTTCGTATTTTCAATCCGTCTGGACTTCCTTTGGTTGGCGATGCGCCGGATACGCATCCCAAAGTCGCGGAGCTGCGCGAATTGTCGCTTTGGTCTGAAGCGCAGGTTTGGTGTTCGCCCGAGCGTCATGGCGCGATGACCGGCGTTATGAAGACCCAGATCGATTGGTTGCCGCTGGCGCCGATTGGCGGCGTGCGGCCTACTCAAGGGCGCACATTGGCTGTGATGCAGGTTTGCGGCGGCTCACAGAGCTTCAACACCGTGAACCAGTTGCGCATTCTGGGTCGTTGGATGCGCATGATCACGATTCCAAATCAATCGTCCGTTCCCAAGGCCTTTTTGGAGTTCGAGGAAGATGGGCGGATGAAACCGTCGCCGTTTTACAATCGGGTGGTGGATGTGATGGAGGAGTTGATGAAATTCACAATCCTCACGCGTGGCCGCTCGGCCTATTTGGTGGACCGGTATTCGGAACGTGTCGAGAGCGCGGAAGAGTTATCCAGTCGCGTCAATATGAACAAATCCATATAATATGGTTGCGCCACGAGAGCTATTTCGTGGCGCAGTTCTTATGAGCTGAGTCATCTATACCCCATCACCAACTGCGACCCATCAGTTATGTGAAGGTTGTAGTCCATTTGACGATATCGCTGTTTCATGGAGCTCTGCCACCTCCCTCGTGGGGATCGTAATTAGAAAATTCCAGCTCAAAACGATCCTATTTAAAGGGAGGGGGCGTCAAATGAACATGAACGGGAGCGATGAATGTGCATTTAGCAGGTCGGGAAACCGATCTACATGTTCTTTTCGGGTTGGTCCAACAGTCGCCGCGCTGATTTATCAGGCGAGTTGATCCGGATCTAAAACGCGTCCCTGATTGGTTCACGAGCGTTGAAGCCCCCCTATCCGACATGAAGCGCTTGGGGGAGAAGGAAGACGCGTGATGAAAGCTCAAAACAGGATCATATGCTGACCGGTAGAGGCGCTGCAATTGTTTGGCGTTTCCACGGCGGCCGTTTATCGTTGGAAGAATAAGGGGCGCGTTAAAAATCACAAACGCGCTGGAGCAAGCTTCATCGCCATCCAAGATATGCTTGACTACATCAACGGCTTGGGGGACCCAGAAGTCGATAGATGAAAACCAAAAGAAATTAAGAGGGAGATGGTGCACCGGGGAGGATTCGAACCCCCGACCCCCAGATTCGTAGTCTGGTGCTCTATCCAGCTGAGCTACCGGTGCATGCCGACATAAATAAGACTGTCAACCTTGTCGCCAATCTTAAATCGTCTTTCAATTGTCTTAGCTACTTGAGCTTCTAACCAATTGATTGTTCAGTCCAACTTGTCTGCGCCGCAGCGCTGTGCGTCCCGAACAGGCGCAATATCTACTCTGCGGGTTTGATTATTGCAAGAGCGTGAACCCCTCTTTTTGCAAAATTATTTATTAGCCTGTTGATATCTTTTTTCTTCGGGGAGTACGCAATTGGTCGATGAGTTTTGTCGCGGGAGGAGAATTGCGAATGTCGCGCCAGAGGCTTGAGAGGCGAGGAGCTCAATGTTTCCGCCATGGGCGCGCATCAATTCCGCGGCGATTGCAAGGCCAAGGCCAGAGCCATCTTGTTTGGTTGACGATTGAAACGGCTTGAAAAGCCCACTTCGGATTTTCTCCGGTATTCCAGGGCCAGTGTCGCTGACGTGAATGACGTCATGGGCTCCGTCGCGGCGGGCGTCTATGGTTATACGCCGCACGAGCAGGGGGTTTTTGTTCGTCTCCAGCGCTTGACGTGAGTTGCGGCAGAGATTCATGAGCACACGAAAGAGATGATCCGGGTCGGCGTTAATTTCAAAATCGTCTGGAACCTTATTTTCAAACAGAATTTCGGCGTCGCCGTTTAATCCAAGAAGATCGCTGACGTCCTCCGCCAATCGGCGCAGATGTATGAGGCGCTGTTGCGGGGGAGCTTCTTTGGCGCGGCCATACGATAAAACCGCCTGAGTGTAAGCGACGGCGCGGTCGATGGTGGCGATGATCTTGGGAGCGATGCGCCGGACGGTGGGATCTGGAATGGTTTCCAGGCGTTCGGAAAACAATTGCGCGGAAGCGAGGAGATTGCGCAGGTCATGGTTGATCTTGGAGACGGCCAGGCCAAGGTCCGCCAAACGGCGCTGCTGGTGCAATGTGTCATGGAGAGTGTGCTGCATTTGCGATAATCGGCTTTCTGCGTCGCCAATTTCATCATTGCGCCGGCTGGGGGTGATCGCGCGGGAAATGTCGTCAGGGGCTTGCGCGAAAAGGGCCATGGATTGGGTTAGTCTTTTCATCGGACGCAGAAACAGCCACCGCAAGCTGATGTAGACAAGGCTGGCGGTAACGATAGAGATCATTAATGACAAAGCGAGAATTCGGCCGGAGAAGCGCAGCATGTCGTTGCGCAGAAGGCGTTCGGGCAACATGAGTTCAACCCGTGTGGTCTGGCCTTGCCCCATTTGGCTCTTGCCAATGACGCGCATGGTGCGATCCGCGCCGGACCACAGCGTTGCGAAGCTTTCAATGATCGCGCGGAAGGGAGACATATCGTTCATGTTGACAAGGCTGTCGGCCATGGGCGGATTGTCGCGCATGGCGATCAGCCGGCGGCGATCGCCGTCTTTAAAGGCGATGGCGAATGCGCCGGTGGCTTCAAGCAGCTCATTCTGGACGTGTGCGGGCACTTGTTCCATGTCGGATAGAATCGTCGCGCCGACGCCCGCTATGGTCAATTTGTTGATCAGCCATGTGTTGCGATAATTCGCGATGGATGGAACGTAGATAAATATCTCGCTCAACATGACGAAAGCCACCGTAAACAGCAGCAATTTTCCGGACAGTCCGCCTTTGCGGCGGCGCAGGATTTTTTCTTCCGACTCGCTTTTATTTTGCGGCGGCGGGGAGGGAGGTTTTCCCACTGCTCGTTCGTTCGTATTTCGGCCAGAAAAGCCCTTGCCTAAAAATCTGAAAATATGGCGGGGCTCATCCATTGCTTGCCTGTAATACCCTGTCCAAGCTTGTTCAAGGTCATGAACATAGACGAGGTTGCGCAGGATATCATCCTGTTTTCAACATGGGCTTTTTACGCGGTCGTTTGTAATTGTGGAGTAGGACGGCGTTCATTTTACCCGAATTTGGCGAGGAATTTGACAATCTGGCGTATGAGCGGTTTTGTCGGGGTGTCCTTGTAATAGGAAATGGCTGTGCGGCGGACTATCTCGCTTAAAGTGGGGTAAGGGGATACAAAGCCGGCGAGGTCGCGCATTTTCATGTTTTTCGATAACGCCAGCGACAGTAGGTTCAGGATTTCATCGGCGTTGGCGCCGACGATATCGGCCCCCAAAAGCCTCCCCCCCTTGCCGACTACGAGTTTGAGATGGCCGGTGGTCGCGCGCTCCGCGCGGGCGCGATCATTATCGTGATATTCGCCGCGCAATATTTTAACCGCCGTTCCGTAGCGGGCGCGCGCTTGCTCTTCGCTCAGTCCAATATGGCCGATTTTGGGTTCTGTGTAGGTGACCCATGGAATGATTCGCCTGTTCTCCCTGACGGGCAAACGGAACAGAGCTGAACGTATGACGAGGCCCGCGTGATAGCCCGCTACATGTGTGAATTGCAGACCTCCGGCCACGTCGCCGATGGCGTAAATCCTGCGGTTGCTCGTGCGCATGCCTCCGTCGACCGTGATTCCCTGTTTGCCGTGCTCGACGTTGGCTGCGGAAAGACCTAACCCGGCGGTGTTGGCTTTGCGGCCGGTCGCCAGCAAGATATGCGAGCCCGTCAAGACGCGTTCGCCGTCTGGCGAAGCGTCTTTGGAAGTGACGTTGACCTCCACCAAGGCGGAGGCATTGGCGGCTGGGGTGACGGATTTCACCGCGGTTTTCTCCAGAAGCGTCACGCCTTCGGCGCGAAGCCTTTGGCGGATAATTTCCACCGCTTCGGGATCGTCCTTGGCCAGAATTTCTCCCGCTTCTACGACAGTCACCTCTGCCCCTAGGCGGCGTTGCGCCTGCGCCATTTCAAGGCCGATTGGTCCGCCGCCAATGATGATCAGATGTTCGGGGCGGGTTTCAAGGTCAAAGAGCGTTTCATTGGTGAGGTAACTAACCGAATCGAGACCGGGTATCGGTGGGGTTGCGGGGGAGGATCCGGTGGCGATGACGAAACGTCGAGCTTTGACGATAACGTCGCCGGCTTCAAGCGTGTCCGGGGCGATGAAGACGCCCGAGGCTTGTAAGACACGCACGCCAAGGCTTTCAAAACGCTCGACGGAATCATGAGGGGCTATGCCTGAGATCACTGCGTGAATGTGATCATGCATTTTTTTATAATCGACATCCGGCGTCTGAAAATAAACGCCGAACGGAGCGGATATATCTGCGCTGTGACTGTGTTTCGCGGCGGCGATCAGGGCTTTGGATGGAACGCAGCCATAGTTCAGACAGTCGCCGCCCATCTTGCTTTGTTCAACGAGCGTGACGGAGACGCCAAAGGCGGCGGCGGCGGCGGCGACGCTCAAACCGCCGGAGCCTGCGCCGATGACGCA
Organism: Stappiaceae bacterium; assembly: GCA_048265185.1. GTDB lineage: Bacteria > Pseudomonadota > Alphaproteobacteria > Rhizobiales > Stappiaceae > JBLXBZ01. Next base: position 175,860 of record JBLXBZ010000002.1, read on the forward strand.
AATGTCAGGGGTTAAAATTTCGCTCATGGGAATCTCCGGGGTTGGTGATGATGAATGAGGCGGCGCGTTAGTCTGGGTTTTTATTCGTGCGGCGCATTTTTTTCGCCGCTATGGGGAGTAGTGAAACAAGACCGAGGACGATCATCGCGATGATGACTTGCGGGGTGATCAAGGCGGAAAGTTCAATCTCGCAACTGCCTGCTGCGGCGCAGCCGGGGTTTGCGGCTTCTTGGGCCGCGACAATGCTGTCCAGTCCGGCGCCAAGAAAGGAATAGGCGTAGGTGCCGGGAAGAATGCCGATAAAGGTGGCCAGAGCGTAAGGGGAAAGTCGCATCTGAAACAGCGCCGGCGCGATATTGATTAACCAGAAGGGAAAGATGGGCGTGAGCCGCAGAAAGAGAAGATAGTTGAAAGCGTCTTCGCGGAAACCGTCCGCCATCCGCGACATGAAGGGGCCGGCGCGGGCGGATAAAAAGGCGCCAAGGGAGGAGCGGGCGGCTAGAAAAACCGCAATTGCACCCACGGTGGCCGCCAGGGCGGTCAGTCCGCCGCCATAAAACCAGCCGAAAAGAAACCCGCCAACGATGGTCATGAGCGAGGCGCCGGGAAAGGATAGAGCGACGGCGAGCGCGTAAAGACCCACATAGGCGCCAACGCCAAGAAGTAAGTGACTTTCGATAAAATGCTGTAAATTCGCCCGTTCTTGAATAAGAACGGAAAGCGAAAGATAGCGGTGCCAGCCTTGAGCGAGAGCGAAGGCCAAACCGGCCACCAGTATAAGAAGCGGCAGCCAGGCGCGAAGGCGCTGGCGCGCTGATTCTTGTTTGCGCCGGGGGGCGTCCGGCGTCTTTGCACGACCCAGGCCGTCATCTACAGGCGTTTCAGAGCTTTTCTTCATTTTATCCCTGCAGCGTTTGCGTTTGTTTGATACTTATCGGTTTCGCGAGGCGCTGAAAGGGGCAATCGCTTCATGTCACCCATATGTGATTGAGACGTTACCGTGGTGAAGGAGCTTGCATGCGTATTTTGGCGGGAAAAACACTCCAGTCGTTGACTTCTCGCTGACACGCTCGTATAAGCGCGCACGACCGGACATGCGGTCCGACAGGCTTTTATTGAGCCACGTGATTTATTCGCGCTCGGACGCTTTCCTACAAACCAGTTTCGAACATCAGGGCCGCGCTATCGCGCGTGGAGAAAACAATGAAGCGTACGTATCAACCGAGCCGTCTCGTCCGTAAGCGCCGTCACGGGTTCCGCTCGCGCATGGAAACCAAAAGCGGTCGCGACGTGATCGCGCGTCGTCGCGCAAAAGGCCGTAAGCGGCTTAGCGCCTGATCCCGCGGATCATGACGTTGGCGAGAAACGCCTCTTCTATCGTGGCGGGCGACACGCCGACGTCGACATTGCCGACTATAAAAAAGCGCTCCGACTTTCTCGCCGCCGCCAAAGGTGGCCGGAAATCTCGGCGCGCTTTTGTTATGTTGGCGTTGGAGCGCAGTGACGAAGACGCATCGCGTGAAGCCCGCGTCGGCTATACTGTGTCCAAAAAGAACGGCAACTCAGTCGTTCGCAGCCGGATTAAACGGCGTCTGCGGGCGGCGGTGACCGCAGCCTCTAAACATGCTAGAGCGAAGACGGATTATGTGCTGATCGCGCGCCGTGAGGCGTTGCGGTTGGATTTTTCCGAGCTGACAAGCGATATCGCTCATTGTCTGGCGACGACGAAAGGGTCAGCGCAGCCTGGCGACTTGAAGCGCCGCCGCATTTCTAAGAAACGTTGAAAAGAATCGATATCCGATACTTTCAGGAACACGGGTGACACGGACTGATGGCCGACAACCGGAACACCATCCTCGCAATTGTTTTATCTTTGGCTGTGCTCTTGGGCTGGCAATTCTTTATAGCTCAGCCGCAGATTGAAGAGCAGCGGCGCCAGCAAGCCGCTGAACAGGCCGCCCAATCTGCGAACGTGCAGAATGGCGCGAACGGGAGCGCAAGCGCTCCTTCGTCGCCAACGGCCGGTTCGGGGGGGGCGAGCGCGCCTTCCGCTGGAGCCGCCGCCGCGACGGCCATGACGCGTGAAGCTGCGATTGGCGCTTCACCTCGGGTGGCGATCGACAATGCGAAGGTCTCTGGCTCTGTGAATCTCAAGGGCGGTCGGATCGATGATCTGCGCCTGAAGGATTATCACGAGACCGTTGATCCTGAGAGCCCGACGATTATTCTGTTTTCGCCAAAGGGCGCGCCTGCTCCTTATTACGCCGATTATGGCTGGGTTGGCGATCCGGGGGCGAACATCAAGCTTCCCACCAGCGATACGCTGTGGCAGGCGCCTGAAGGCGTGACGTTAACCAGCGACACTCCTTTGACGTTGAGCTGGGATAATGGCGAGGGATTAACGTTCAAGCGGACGATTTCGCTGGACGAAAACTATATGTTCGACGTTTCTCAGTCGGTTGAGAACAACGGCGAAGAAGCGGTGACGCTTTATCCATATGGTTTGATCGTGCGTCACGGCACGCCGGAGACTGCCGGTTTCTTCATCTTGCATGAAGGCATGATTGGCGTTCTTGGCGAGGAAGGCCTTCAGGAAATCGACTATGACACGCTGCAAGACGACGGCGACGTTCGTCCGGCGAAAGTGGACCAGGGATGGCTTGGCATAACGGATAAATACTGGGCCGCCACCTTGATCCCGACGCCGGGAGAAGAGTTTCAGCCGCGGTTTTCCTATATCAAGGCGGCGGATAATTTTCAGACGGATTTTCTGGGCGGAGCGGTTCAGATTCCTGCGAAAGGAACGGGTGAAACCACTTCCAACCTTTTCGCTGGCGCCAAGCAAACAAGTTTGATCGACGGTTATGAAGAAGCGCTCGGCATAAAGCAGTTTGAGCTTCTCATCGACTGGGGTTGGTTCTATTTCCTGACGAAGCCGATGTTTTTCGCAATCGATTGGCTTTATCATCTGGTTGGCAACTTTGGCGTCGCGATCTTGTTGATCACAGTTATCGTGAAGGCGATCTTCTATCCATTGGCCAATAAATCTTACGTCTCCATGAGTAAGATGAAGCTGGTCCAACCGCAGATGGCCGAGTTGCGAGAGCGCTATAAGGACGATAGGGCCAAGCAGCAACAAGGGTTGATGGAGCTTTACAAGAAAGAGAAGATCAATCCGTTGGCTGGGTGTTTGCCGGTGGTGATCCAGATTCCGGTGTTCTTTTCGCTCTATAAGGTTTTGTTCGTCACCATTGAAATGCGCCATGCGCCGTTCTTTGGTTGGATTCAGGATCTGTCCGCGCCTGACCCGACGACAATTTTCAACTTGTTTGGCTTGATTCCATGGGATCCGCCGCAAATGTTGATGCTCGGCGTTTGGCCGCTGATCATGGGCCTGACCATGTTCATTCAGATGAAGATGAACCCTGCGCCGCCCGATCCGACCCAACAGATGATTTTCACCTGGATGCCGGTCATGTTCACCTTCATGTTGGCCTCGTTCCCCGCAGGCTTGGTGATTTATTGGGCTTGGAACAACACGCTCTCGGTCACGCAGCAGTATATCATCATGCGCCGGCAAGGCGTGAACGTCGAACTCTGGGATAATCTGAAGTCCACCTTCTCGCGAAAGAAGAAGGCGGGGGGCGACAGTCCTGCGGATGACGCTAAATAAGGTCTTCATGAAGACGTGACAATGCAAAAAGGCGGCGCTGGAGTGATCCGGCGCCGCCTTTTTTCATGCGGTCATTGATGGTTTTGTTATCGATGGGGCCGTCGTTTGTTTCAGCCGCGGGCGAAGCGTGGATACGCCTGGTGATTGACTACCTTTGATAGCCGAACATCTCCGGCAACCAGAGCACCACGTCGGGCACAAGGGTTATCACCAGTAGCGCGCCGATCAGAACGCCGATGAAGGGCCATATTTCACGAATAATGTCCCGCAAGGGAATTCCTGTGACGCCATTAATGACGAACAGCAAAATGCCATAGGGCGGGGTCACCAGACCGATCATGATATTGACGGTGATCATCACGCCGAAATGAACCGGGTCGACGCCTAAAGCGTTGACGGAGGGCATAAACAGGGGAACGGCGATCAGAAGCAGGGTGGTGGCGTCGAACAGACATCCCAGCAGCAGGAACAGGACGTTCAGCAGCAACAGGAAAACGATGGGGGATACGTCGACGCCCGCCAATTGCTCGGCGACCAGACCGGGGATATTTTCGCTTGCAACGAGATAGTTGAACACAAGCGCGGCGGCGATGATCAGCCCGACGATCGACGTGGAGCGCGCCGCGTCTAGCACCAGAGAAAAGAAAGCCCGTAAGCTCATGGCCCGATAAAACACGGTGCTGAGTATCAAGGCGTAGGCGGCGGCTACGGCGGCGGCTTCCGTGGGCGTGGTGGCCCCGCCATAAATGCCCGCCAGAAGAATGACCGGCATCAGAAGCGCGGGGAACGCGCGCAATGTGATTCCGGGGACTTTTTGTAAGGGGACGGCTTCGTCAGCGGGAAAGTTGCGCCGGTGGGCCGACCACGTATTATAGGCCATCAAAACGCCGGCCAGCAGTAAGCCGGGCATAATGCCGCCCAGAAAGAGATAGCCGATCGAGGTGTCTGAAACCAATGCATAGAGAATCATTGGAATCGAGGGAGGGATGATCGGGCCAATGACGCTGGAGGCTGCGGTGAGGGCGGCCGCATAACCGGGAGGATAACGACCTTCCTTGCGCATCATGTCGATGATGATGCGGCCAATGCCTGCGGCGTCGGCGATGGCTGAGCCGGACATGCCGGAGAATATCAGGCTAGCGACCACATTGACCTGAGCGAGGCCGCCGCGAAACCGGCCAACCACCGCAATGCAAAACGCCAGCAATCGATCTGAGACCGTGCCGGCGTTCATGAAGTTGGCGGCGAGAATGAACAGGGGAACGGCTAAAAGAACGAAGCTGCCGAACAGACCGTTTAGGCTCTGCTCCGCTACGAGGCCTACGTCCTGTCCTGACGTGAAGAGGTAAAGCACCGCCGAAGCGATCATGGCGAAGGCTATGGGGGCGCCGAGCGCGGCGATGACCGCGAAAACGCCTAAGGCGAATAAAAATGAAATGCTCATGGAGAGGGGTCCACCTCCGGCGGGTCCTGATCTCCGGTCTCATGGCGCCAGTTCGGGCCGCAGAGCCGTTTGAGCGTCAGGATGGCGCGCACGCCCACCGCGATAACAAAGATGACGAAAATCGAATACACGAGGTCAAAGCGAATGCGCGTGACCGGCGTGGTGTCGATCTTCATGAAGGTTACATAGTCGATCACCGCTGGCAGAGAGGCGATGAAGGCCGCTCCGATGAGGCCGACGCCAATGAACGCCATGATCCGACGTTTGGGCGGAGAGACCGCGTCGTACACCATGGTGAAGGCGACGTGATCACGCTCTTTTAACAAAAAGGCGGCGGTCCAGAATACAGTCCAAATGTAGAGAATGACGCAGGCTTCAACTGTCCAGCCGAGCGGTTCGTTAAGGATATAGCGGCTGAAGACCTGTAACAGAAAGGCTCCGAACATGGCGGTCAAGAAGATGACCGCCATGAACTCGGCGCCTCGTCGTAAATTCAGGACGAGACTTTGCATGACGTGCGCTTACTTAACTGCGTTTATGCGTTCGACAATGCCTTTTGGCCAGTCTTTTGCGAATTTGGAGTCAAGGTACATTTTCTGCACATGCTCACGAAAGGCGTCGCGATTTGGCTCATAAACCTTGAGGCCTTCACCTTCGAAGAATTTCACCAGTTCGGCTTCATCCTTGATTCGGTTCTCATTGTTGTAGGCGGTGGCCGCTTGAGCCGCTTTGATCGCCGCCGCTTTTTGAGCGTCGGAGAGCTTGTCCCAAGTCTTGCCGGACATGGAGAGGAAAATGGCGTCAACCAAATGCGAAGTCAGGACGATCTGATCCGTCACTTCGTAGAATTTAGCGGCCTTATCCGTTGGAAGCGGATTATCCTGCCCGTCGATCGCTCCGGTCTGAAGGCCGGTGTAGACTTCGCCGAAAGCCATTGGGGTGGGGTTGGCGCCAAGCGCTTCGCCGAGGAACTGCCAAGCGTCGGAGCCAGGCATTCTTAGTTTTATGCCTTCAAGGTCCGCAGGGACCATGATTTTCTTGTCGCCGCGAAGGTCGAGCTGGCGCGTTCCAAGATAGCCGACATCCAAAATCTGGATGTTCATGTCGTCTGCGACCATCTTGTAAAACTCTTTACCGATATCGCCGCGAAACACTTTTTGCTGATGTTCTGGGTCGCGAATGAGATAACCGGCGGTGAAGACGGACCATGCGGGAATCTGTTTGGCGATATCCTGGGCGGAGATCATCGCCATGTCGAGATTGCCGCGCTGCATGGCGGCCGGTTCCGTTCCCTGTTTGAACAACGTGGCGTTCATGTGGATTTCCACGTCGAATTCGCCTGGTAGCTCTTTTTCAAGCGTGTCCTTGAAGACCGTCAGCATCTTGCCGTGCCAGTCGGACTCGACGGCGGGCGTAGAGATGCGAAGTTTAACCGGGTCAGCATGGGCTGCGGAAAATGGCAGCGCCAAAGCGGCGGCGGCGGCCAAAAAGAGACGTCGGTTGAAGATCATGGAAGTTCCTCCCCAAAAAATAACGATTAGCCGGAAGTGATTCGGTGAAGAAAACAACGTTTCCGAGGGAGTTCCCAAGGACGCTGTTTCTCATTCTCAGCATAGACGATTTTTGAAATTCGTCACCGGCCATCAAAGCATAGGGGAATTTCATTTGCAACAGACTGACATGTTAGTATAGGTGTTAGTTATTCACGAGATCGTCACGCTTTGCTGACCGCCTCATGGTCATGTGATCAAGCGTCCCAATCTCTCCGCCCAACACCGGAGCCAATCATGTTCGGAATATCAGCCGCTTTGACGGTCCCTTTCACGCCCGACTTCTCCATTGATCTGGAACGCATGGAGCGTCATGCGAAAACGGTTTTGCAGGAAGGCTGCGCGTCCGTGACCTTGTTTGGCACGACGGGAGAGGGCCCTTCAATTGGAATGCGTCAACGGTTGGACGCGCTTGCTTGCCTGGTGAAGGCTGGGGTTCCTGCGGGGCAAATTGTTTTGGGACTTCATGGCAATGCGGTGGATGAGGTCATTGCCCAAATTCTTGAGGCGGAGGCGCTTGGCGTTAACCGGTTTTTGTTGCCGCCTGCTGGTTATTTCAAGGGCGTGAGCGATGAGGGGTTGTTCGCCTGGTTTGAAAAAATTCTTAATGGCGTGCGTCATAAGCCGGTTGAAGTAATCGTTTATCATATCCCCCAGGTGGTTGGCGTTGGTCTGTCCATTGATCTTGTTCGCCGGTTAAAAACCGCGTTTCCAGCGCAAATTCTGGGCGTGAAAGATTCGTCCGGCGTGTGGGAAAACAGCAAGGCTTTGCTTGAGTTGGAGGGGCTTCAGATTCTTATTGGCGACGAACGCCAACTGGCGCGGGCGGCGGCGCTTGGCGCGTCGGGCAGCATCAGTGGTCTGGCGAATCTCATTCCTGCCGTTCTGGATAAAATGTTGCGGCTGGGCGAAAGCGATTCGGCGGTGAATGAATTGGTCGAGGCTGTCGTCGCCTTACCGGTGACGCCTGCGGTGAAAGCTCTGGTGTCCGTTAAATATCAAGACAGTGAGTGGCGCCGCGCCGCGCCGCCCTTGGAGGCTTTGGAAGAGGGTGAGTTTGCGAAATTGACGAATTTCTATCAAAATCGGTTCTCTAACTGATTTCGTCGTCTGGCCTGGTTGATCTCCAAGCAAGCTAATACCCGCAGGATGGTTCCATGAAACTTCGTGACCGCGCTTATGAATGTTTTACGGAAAGATTGTTGTCGCGCGAGATCAAGCCAGGTCAATTTCTTTCTCAGCGTGAATTGGTGAAAGTCACGGGAATGCCTTTAGGCGCCATCCGCGAGTTAGTGCCGCGGCTGGAGGCCGACGGGTTGTTGAAAACGGCGCCGCAACGTGGAATGCAAATCGCGCATGTGGATCTCGATCTGATTCGCAACGCCTTTCAACTTCGGTTGATTTTGGAGCAGGAGGCGGCGCTGAACTACGCGCGCAGCGCTAGCGATGAGGATCTCGCCGCGTTAAGGTCTTCTCATGAGCAAGTGCTGACAGAGGCGGCGACAGGCATTACCCCCGAATTGGTGGAGCGCGCGCAGGCGGTCGACTGGCGGTTTCATGACACGCTCATAGATTTTCTTGGGAACAAGATCATTTCCGATATTTACCGGGTGAATTCGATCAAGATCCGGCTCATCCGTCAGGAAAGAACACGGCTGATGCCTGAGCTTCTCGTGTCGGTTATTGGTGAGCATATGCGTATTATCGAGGCGCTGGAAAGTCGTGATCCCGCCGCTTCGGCCGCGGCGCTGACCCGCCATATAGAAGGAGCGCGCTCCAGAGCTTTGCAAATGTAACTTTTGCCAATGTTTTGGGCTGCACGTTAACAAAAGCCCCGGCGAATATGGCCGGGGCTTTTGTCATTTTCTCTGGGATGACTTTCTGAAAAACCTAGACGGCCACGTCGCGAAGGAAGCGGTCGATCTCCGAACGCAGCAGGCCGGTTTTTTCCGTCATGGTCCCGGATGCGCCGAGAACGTCGTCGGCGGCGTGGCTGGTGCGCTCCACGGTCTTTGACAGCTGGTCCATATTCTCGGTGACGGTGCTGGTGCCCTGAGCCGCTTGTTGAACGCTGCGGGAGATATCCGACGTAGCGGCGCCTTGTTGTTCAACGGCCGTCGCGATGGAGGTGGTGTAGCCGTTCACCTCTTCCATGATTTGGGCTATGTCGCCAATGGCGGCGACAGCTTGTTCGGTGGAGCCTTGAATGGCGGAGATTTGCGCGCCGATATCTTCGGTCGCTTTTGATGTCTGGGTCGCGAGTTCCTTGACTTCCGCAGCCACTACCGCAAAGCCCCGGCCAGCGTCGCCGGCGCGGGCGGCCTCAATCGTCGCGTTTAGCGCAAGCAGATTGGTTTGCTCGGCGATGGCTTGAATAAGACTGACGACTTCGCCGATTTTATGGGCTGCGTTGGCCAGGCCGCCAACTTTGTCGTTAGCGTCCTTGGTGCCCGACGTCGCTCGATCGACGACCATCGAGGTGCGGCTCACCTGATTGGAGATTTCTGAAATCGAAGCGGAAAGCTCCTCGGCGGCGCTGGCCACTGTTTGAACGTTGGCGGTTGCTTCCGAACTGGCCACAGAAGTTTGTTGCGAATGAGAAGCGCTGTCGCGAGCCATATCGGTCAGAACCCGGGCCGTTTGATCTAGACCATTGGCGGTGTCGCCTACAGAACCAAGAAGATCCTGGATAGTTTCCCGGAAAGAGGCGATCATCTGGTCCGTACGAGCTTGACGCGCCTCACGTTCTTTATCTTCTTCCGTCTTGGAGGCTTCAAGTGTCTGGCGGGCGATTGCGTTTTCTCTGAAGGTCTCCACAGCGCGCGCCATGTCGCCGATTTCGTCTTTCCGGTCGCGGCTTTTCACAGTCAGGGACGTGTCGCCATCGGCGAGTTGGCGCATGGTTTCGGTCAAGCGTGAAATGGGTTTTGTGAAGGCTCCGGCCGCGAACCACACAAGAGCAAGCAGAGCTAGCAAAAGGCCGGCGGAGATGAGCAGCATGGTGTTGCGAGCCTCAATGACCCCTTGGAACATGGCGTTGTGAGGAACTTCAAGAACCACGTACCATTTTTCCGTCAGCCCTGGGAAGTTGACCGGAATGAGCGCCTGATAAATGTCGCCGGTTTTAGAGGCGATTTTTTCGCCGCCAGTCTCTTTCATCAATGCGAGCAGATTGGCGTCAGTGACTTTCGTTCCCAGTTTTGCCGTGTCGTCATGGGCGACCCAAAGATTGTCGCCGCCAATCAATTTCACCTTTCCTACGCCAAATGGCGCATAGTTCGCCATTGCGCTGGAGATATTCGTCAAAGCCGTATCAGCAGTGGCGATACCGATTGGCTTGCCGTCTTTACGGACGACGATGCTGACGGTTGTCATCAAAACGTCTTCGCCATCAACCGGATAGGTGTAGGGAGGGGTGATCAGCGAGCGGTTTTCGCGGATGGGTAGATCATACCAGCCTTCGGTGCCGGCTTCCTTGGTCATGATTAATTTTTCAACGGCGACAGACGAGCCGGAGTGATAGAAATATGGCACGAAGCGCCCGGAAGCGTCGGAGTATTTATGGCCAATGAACTGCGAATCCTTGCCGTCAAGCCCGTTGGGCTCGAACGCGAGAGTCATTCCGACCAGATGTGGGTTGTTCTCAACAAGCCGGGTCATCAGGCCGCCGAGCTGGTCGCGGTCCATCATGCCAGCGTTGAGCAAGCCTTCAACCGCGACGGCGCCGTTTTGAGCTGTGTAGCCCGCTTGGGAAATGGAGCTGGAAACCTCTTCCGCATAGAGATGCAATTGCGTGTCTACTTGCTGTAGCACTTCCCTCTCTGCGTTATTGGAAGCCACCATCGCTCCCATGAAAGTGGTCGCCATCATTGATAAAGTGAACAATGCACCTGCGGAAATCAGCAGTTTATTGCGAATGGAAAGGTCAGAAAAACGCATTCTAATAGTCCCCATATACCTGTCGCCGACCAACATTGAGGAGACCATAAAATGTAAGACTTACCACTGGATTAATTGACGATTTTGGGTCGAAATTTCTGTTTTCTTATAATTGTATGAAACTATATGGAAATAAACTGCGTCCGGCTTAGTAATTTTGAAATGAGTTGAAATTTTTGACGCTTCGCGAATAAATTATTTCGACGAAACGACAGAAGCGCTCCATTGATGCAAGAAGAGATTTTTCTTGGCTTTGTCCAAACCTACCAGAAGAGCGGGGGTTAAGGCGATAGGGCGCAAGGATTCCAGAGCTTCTGGTTTCGACTTCTCGTTAATTCTAAAAAGTAATGAATCCGCCTTGTAAGCGAGGCTAAAGTCAATGAAATTCAGCGCTGCGGCGGCGCTGCGAGCCTGTCGCGAAATAAAGGCGGAGCGGGGAAGAACCAGCGTGTAGTCGGATGGGAAAATGACGCCGATGCGCGGATCAGCGACGCTGCGGGACAAGGCGTATGAGCCCAGAACATTATAGCCCAGCGTCAGGCGTCCATCGGCTACGCGGTCCAGAATTTCCGACGTGCAGCAAAAGAGTTGAACGTCGTTGCGCCCGAAGCTTTCCACAAGTCGACCCCAGGTCGAGGCCTGGGCCGCATCTTCGAAAGCGAAAATGTACCCCACGCCCGAACTGATGATGTCATAAGTGCCTATGCGCTTGTTGAAACGCTGCGATTGGCGAAGAAGGTCTACAAGGTCGAACCGGTTCCCAGGAACCTCAGACGGCGATAGCAAGTTTTTATTATAAACGATCACGCCAGGTTCAAAGCCGACGCTAACCAGCTCGTTGCGCCATCTGGCCCAATCGGGAACGCGGTCGCTCAGAGCCATGGATAGCGGCTGGGCGCAGCCGTCATTGACGTGTTTCACTTGTTGGGCGGCGGACGAGCTGATTATGAGATCGGCGAAAAATTCCTCTTTTTGGCAGGCAGCCTCTACTTTCGCGCTGAGTTCATTACTCGTCATTTCGATGTAATGGGCTGAAACCGAAGGGTTTTGATCTTGAAAATCATTGATGATCGGCATGACCGCCTCTAGGTCGGTAACGCCGGCAATGACAAGTTCCGCCGACATATTCCCTAGTCGTGCAGGAAAGAAAACGCCTTCCGCGCGCGCCGGCGGCGTTAGCAGGAGGAGCGTCGTCATGGCGCTCCATGTGAGAAAATGGGTGAAGTGGCTCATGCGCGCTCCTTGGCTCGCGGCAGAATGACGTCGATCCAGAAGACGCCTTCGCGGCGCATAGCTTGCATGGAGCCGCCATGCGCCAAGGCGACTTCATGGACGATGGCGAGTCCGAGGCCTGCGCTGGCGCCGCCTTCAGAAGCGCGGGCGAAACGTTTTCCCAGTTGGGGGACATACGCGGCGGCGATGCCGGCGCCATGGTCGCCCACGGACAGTATGACTGATTGCTCGTTTTTTTTCGCGACCACCATGATCACCGGCGCCGCACCATGGACAAGGGCGTTATTCAGAAGATTTTTCACCGCTTCACGCAGAGAAAAACTGTCTCCTAATATCCAGATTTCCTCCTCCGCCAGCTCCAGCGTGATTAAGGCGGCCGCAGTGTTGCTGAACGCGCGGATTTCACGCTCCGCTTCAACTGCGACCCTGCGTAAATCAATGAGTTCGTGAGGTTGAGCGTCGGCCCGGTGATTGACCATGGCGTGGGACAGAAGTTGGTCTGCAAGCCTGCTCACATGGGCGGCGCGCGTGCGAATGCGCTTTTGCAGCGCCTTGAGGCGCCGGGGGTCGGCTTCATCGGCGGCGAGCTCGGCCTGGGCGCGTAACGCGGTGATTGGGGTGCGCATTTGGTGGGCGGCGTCGGCGACGAAGCTCTGCATGTTTTTGACGCGCCGGTCCAGTCGCGCCATGAAACGGTTGATCGAGGCGACCAGCGCTTCAACTTCACGAGGGGCGTGATCGGGGAAGGGGGATAGGTCAAGTGGATCGCGCGCCATGATCTCCCGCTCGATGCGTTCAAGGGGACGCAGAGCGATGCGAACCGCCAGCAAGGCGAGAAGGAGAACGCCAATTGCCGATATTGCGATGATGGTGACGGCGTGGGTTGCGATTTGCCGCGCCAGCGCCGTTCGCGCGCGCGTCGTGTGAGCGATGACGATTGTGATCTGTCCGGTCATGGAGCGTTCGGTGAGCTCGCGAACAAGCGCGACCGCGCGGACAGGCGCGCCAAACATCCGAGTGTCGTACAAAATCGGCTCTAGAGCGTGCGGTTTCGGTTCTGAAGGGAGAGGCAAGGCGTCATAGCCGGTGATTGTTTCTTCATTGGGACCGACAATCCGGTAGAACACGCGGTCTTCGCGCGCCAATGCGAGCAATTCGAAAGCCGATAGGGGGATGTCGACGACCGGCTGGCCGTCAATCACCAGAATGCGCTCCGATATTTGCAGCGCCGCGCCTGTTAACAGGCTGTCAAAAGCTTCATCCGCCGCGTTGCGTCCATAACGATAAGTTGCGAAAATGGCGCCGCCGACAATGAGGGCGAGTAGTAAAGACATCAGCGCGCCAAGGCGAAGAGCAATGGATGGACGCTGGCTTTTAAGCGTCTCAAGAGCTCCTGCGGCGCTCGCCGGCGCATTATCGGGAGGCGGGGTCATTGAGCGGAAGATTGGCGCGCGACTGCTTGATATCCAAGCCCGCGAAGTGTGCGGATATCAAGGTCGGCGCCGCGAAGTTTTCGTCGCAATCGGCCGACATAAAGCTCAATGGCGTTAAGGCTGGCTTCTGCGTCCAGACCAAAAAGCTTGGTGAGGAGCTCTTCCTTTTCAAGCACGCGCCCGCGATTAGCCAGAAAAATCTCCAGAAGCATTTGTTCGCGCCGGGTCAGTTCGCAGTTCTCTCCGCCGATCGTTACTGTACGCCCTGCCATGTCAAAGCGCAGGTTTCCTGCTTCCAGAACAGCGTTGGCTTCACCGTTTCTCCGTCTTACGATGGCTCGCACTCTGGCTTCCAGCTCTCCAAGGTCGAACGGCTTCACCATATAATCGTCCGCGCCCATGTCGAGGGCGCCGATCTTGTCGTCTATCGTCAGACGCGCGGTGAGAACGAGCACGGGAACGTTTTTTCGGGCCGCCCGCAGGCGTTTCAAAAAATCCAAACCGGAGCCATCGGGTAAGTTGATGTCAAGAATGATAAGGTCGTAGAAACCAAGGTCGGTGAAGTCTCTGGCTTGATCCAGGGTTGCGGCCCTATCGCAGCTATGTCCCACCTTCTGAAAGCGCTGGATGATCGCCTCCGCTACATCCTGGGTGTCCTCCACCACAAGAAACCGCATGGATTAAACTCCTACTCTCAGTTGTGACAGGTTGCTGACAGCTTCGCCGGCTATTGTCACCTATCTTCATTCATTTTCAATGGTTGAAGTTCAATTGGGAGGAAACATCATGAAAATCTTCACGCTATCTCTGGCGTCCGGCGTCGCTGCGCTCGCCTTGACTGGTTCCGCTTTCGCTTTTGAGGCGGATGCGCCGGAATGCATCGCTCCAGCCAACGCCGGTGGAGGATGGGATTTCACATGCCGGCAGGTCGGCAAGACCCTATATGACCTTAAAGAAGTCAAGTCTCCGGTGCAGGTGACCAATATGGCTGGCGGCGGCGGCGGCGTGGCTTTTGCGGCCGTTGTCAATAAGCGCAATGACGACAATAACCTGATCGTCGCCGCGTCTTCAGCCACGACAACCCGGCTTGCGCAAAACGCGTTTCCGGGAAATGACATGGATCAGGTTCGCTGGCTTGGCTCGGTTGGCGCTGACTATGGCGTCATCGCCGTGGCGGCGGACTCGCCCATCTCGACGCTTCCGGAGTTGATGGAGCAGATCAAAAAAGATCCAAAGTCGGTGTCCGTCGCAGGCGGTTCGGCGGTTGGCGGCTGGGATCACCTGAAAGTTCTGATCGCGGCGCAGGCTTCCGGAATCGAAGATGTTCGCACAATCAAATATGTGGCCTTTGAAGGCGGCGGAGAAGCGGTTACGCAACTGCTGGGCGGTCATATTCAGGCGTTCAGCGGCGATATTTCAGAAGCCAAGGGCTTTGTCGATTCTGGGGACTTGAAAATCCTTGCGGTGCTCGCGCCTGAGAGACTTCCAGGCGAATTTGACAAATATCCTACGGCGAAAGAGCAGGGCGTGGATGCTGTTGGCGCCAATTGGCGCGGGTTTTACGTTCCTGGCGGCATGTCAGATGAAGCTTATGACTTCTGGGCCGAAGCGCTGGCGGATGTTTACGCTTCCGACGAGTGGAAAGGCGTTATGGCTTCGAACGGCCTGATGCCGCTGGACCTGTCCGGCGAGGCTTTTCAAGAGTTCGTTGCTGATCAGGTTCAGAAAACCAAGGCTCTGTCCAAAGAAATCGGTCTGATCAAGTAAGCTTGGCGATCCGTTAAAAGATGACGCCCGGTTGGCGAGGCCGGGAGGAAGGGGAGATCATGAGCGACCGGATTTTCGGCCTCATATGTTTTGTTCTGGCCGGGTTATTCATCTGGCAGGCGACCAAGATTGAGACCGGATTTATCGTTGATCCCATGGGGCCAAAAGCTTTTCCGATCATCATCGGGGGAATTATTGGTCTTGCGGGGCTTTACCCTTTCCTGCGACCAGATCCGCGACCGGCTTGGCCGGCCGCGGGTGGAGTTTGGGAGATCATAATCGCCGTGGTGGTTATGATCGCTTATGCGCAGGCCTTGCCTGAGCTTGGTTTCGTGGTCTCAACCGCGTTTGCGGCCGCAGTCCTGAGCTGGCGCTTGGGAACGCCGCCCCATAAGGCAGTTCTTGCGGGCGTGCTGATTTCCGTGGGCATTTACGCCGTGTTCCATCTTGCGCTTGGCTTGTCTTTGGCCCGCGGACCTTGGGGGTTTTAAGTTATGGACGCTTTATCCGCTCTCATGGACGGTTTCACCGTCGCTCTGACGTTTCAAAACCTGGGGCTGGCGCTGCTTGGCTGTTTTCTCGGCACCATTATCGGGGCGCTTCCGGGGCTTGGTCCTTCAAATGGCGTGGCTATTTTGATCCCGCTGGCCTTCACTCTGGGCTTGCCGGCCACGCCAGCTCTGATTTTGCTGACCAGCGTTTACTATGGCGCCATGTATGGCGGCCGCATTTCATCGATTTTGCTCAATATTCCCGGCGACGAACCGGCGCTTATGACGACGCTCGACGGACACCCTATGGCGAAGAAGGGGCAGGCTGGCGAAGCTTTGGCGCTTTCTGGTCTCGCTTCTTTCGTCGGCGCCTTTTTCGCGACCTGGGGGCTGGTTTTTCTCGCGCCTATGTTGGTTGACGTGGCGCTTTTGTTCGGGCCGGCGGAATATTTCGCTCTGTTCACTCTGGCTTTCGCCACTCTTGGCGGAATCGCAAGCCGTAATCAGGCTAAAGCCGCCATCGCCGCCTGCCTTGGCCTTGGCATCGCCATGGTTGGCGTCGACCATCAAACTGGGGTTCCGCGGTTCACTTTTGGCGAAGTGCATCTTTATGACGGCATTGATTTTTTGGTGGCCATCGTTGGGCTCTTCGCCATCTCAGAAGTATTTCTGTTTTTGGAGAACAAAAGCCATTCGGCTGATCCGGACGCGCCGCCGATGAAAATTGGCCGGGTCACAGCGCCTTGGAATATGGTGCGCCGCTCAATCGGCGCGATGGGGCGATCAACCGTTCTGGGCTTTGTCGCAGGGGTTCTGCCCGGCGCGGGCGCGTCCCTTGGCTCGTTCATCGCCTATACTTTTGAAAAGAAGGTTTCCGATAAGGAGGGAACTTTCGGCACGGGCGATCCGCGCGGAGTGGCGGCGCCGGAAGCGGGCAATAACGCGGCGGCGGGGGGGGCGTTGATCCCTATGCTGGCGCTGGGCGTTCCCGGCTCCGGCACGACGGCGGTTCTTTTGGCGATGCTTTTGGCGCTGAATATCACCCCCGGACCCTTGTTGTTTCAGTCCAATCCGGACGTGGTCTGGGGGTTGATCGCGGCGCTTTTCATCGGCAACGTCATGTTGCTTGTCATGAATATTCCCTTGGTCAGTCTGTTCGTGCGCGTGCTGTTGATCCCCCCGCGTTACCTTATGCCGGCGGTGGCGATGATATCTTTCGTTGGCATCTATGGAATTTCCGGCTCCACCTTTGATCTCATGGTGATGATCGGCTTTGGCGTCATGGGATATTTACTGCGCAAGATCGACGTGCCGTTGGTTCCCGTTATTCTGGGCGTTCTTTTGGGAAATGAGATGGAGAAGAACTTGCGCCGCGCCTTGACGATCTCGGATGGGGACTGGACGGCTCTCTTCGCTTCGCCGTTGGCCATCGGCATTTGGGCCTTTGCGATTTTTGGCTTCATCGCGCCGTTGATTTTCGGACGGTATTTCCGGCCGAAAATCGCGGACGCCAACGCCAATGAAGGCGCTGACCCTGATTGAACCACGCCCATGACGGGCGTTTGGGCGAAACGATAGGGCGGGCTTGCGGCCTTAACATTCAACGCTGTTGACCGCGAGCCCGCCTTTTGAGGTTTCCTTGTATTTATCCGCCATATCAAGACCGGTCTGGCGCATGGTTTCGATGCAATTATCGAGAGGAACAAAGTGGCTGCCGTCGCCGCGCAGAGCGAGCGAGGCCGCGGTCACCGCCTTGACCGCGCCAAGGGCGTTGCGCTCAATGCAAGGAACCTGAACCAGACCTCCAATGGGGTCGCAGGTCATGCCAAGGTGATGCTCCAGCGCGATTTCAGCCGCGTTTTCCACCTGTTCATTATCTCCGCCGAGGGCCGCCGCCAGTCCTGCCGCCGCCATGGCAGCCGCAGACCCGACCTCCCCCTGACAACCAACCTCGGCTCCGGAAATCGAAGCGTTGGCCTTGATGATGCCGCCGATAGCCGCCGCGCTCAGCAAGAACGTTCGAATGCCTTCCTGATTGGCGTTAGGGCAATGATGAAGATAATAGCGGATCACGGCTGGAACCACGCCGGCCGCGCCATTGGTCGGCGCGGTGACGATCTTGCCGCCCGCCGCGTTTTCTTCGTTCACCGCCATGGCGTAAACCGCGAGCCAGTCCATCACCGTGTGTTGAAATGGCTGGTTGTCGCCAGCGCCGCCCAAGAGTTTTTCATGAATTTGTTTGGCGCGACGTTTGACCTTCAGGCCGCCGGGAAGCTCTCCCTCCATGGAAAGGCCGCGGGCGATGCAATTGTCCATCGCCGTCCAAAGCGCGTCGAGCTCTTCATCCAGCCTAGCGTGGGTGCGACCGGAGGCGCGCTCGTTCTCCACCTTCATCTGCGCGATGGAGAGCCCGCTTTTACGGCCCATTTCCAACATTTCTTTGGCGTTGTTAAACGGGAAGGGAGCGTCGTCTTCGCTGGCTTGGGGCGTTGCGACGTTCGGGGCGGCAAGCTCCTGTGCGGTGACGATGAAACCACCGCCAATCGAATAGAAGGTTTGTTCCAGAAAAACGTCGCCGGACTGGTCGAAGGCCTTGAAGATCATGCCATTGGCGTGGCCCTCCAGCGCCGGGCCATAGTCGAACACAAGATCGGTTTCAGGGTCGAAGATGATCGGGTTCAGGCCTTGGGGGGCGAGCCGATGGGAGGCGCGCAGGCGCGCCAGAGCCTGTTCAGCCGCGTCAGGATCAATGGTCGCTGGCTCGAAGCCCAGAAGACCGAGCAGTATCGCCCTGTCGCTGGCGTGTCCCTTTCCAGTGAAGGCGAGAGATCCGTGGAGGCTGACCTGAAGGCGATGGGGCGCGCATTGTTGCGCGCGTAGTTGGCGCAGGAAGCGAGCGCCCGCGCTCATTGGTCCCATGGTGTGGGATGACGAGGGGCCGACGCCAATCTTGAAAATATCAAATACGCTGATGAACAAAAGTTCCTCCCCAAACCTTTTCGCCGTAGCCTAGCTGGGGTTTGCGGGAATTACTCTAAATTTTTTCACTGGAGGCGAAAAGCGTTTCATAGACCGCGAGAGAAAAACCAATGTGGTCTTGGAGAAGGGTTTCAGCGCGTTCTGAATCGCGGTCAAGCGCCGCCTTCATGAGCAGCGTATGGTGCTCGATCCCTAAGGTCTGAGTTAGCGTGTCGCGGAACCGGGGCGTATCCCTGCGTAATTGGTCAAATCGTTGACTTGCGTCATGCACCAGATAACGATGGTAACGGTGCAGTTGATCGCTGGTTTGTTTTTGGAAGTCATGGAGCCAGCTCATTCCCTCGCAGTTCAGAAGGGCACCATGAAAAGCGTTGTGGCGGGTCTCCCACAAATGAATTTCCTGTTCTTTCATTCCCGGCTCGGGCGGGGGCGCTCGCTCAAGCAAGTGATGAGCGGAAACGATGGCGGCTTCCCACTGGTCGTCGCCGGTTGCTATGGCCGCCTGCAGGAGCGCGCTTTCCACTGTCCGGCGCGCGCGCTGGAGGTCGCGTAAGGACGCGGCCGACACAGGAGCTACGCGGTAGCCGCGATTGGGCTGTAGAACCACCAGTTTTTCCGCTTCCAAGCGTGAGAGAGCCTCGCGCAGGGGCGTCCACCCAAAGCCATATTGTATGCGCAGATTGGCGATCACCAGCGGCGTGGAGGGCGCGAGTTGGGCGTTGAGGATGTCGTGCCTTAAGACGCGAACGGCTTCTTCCGTTTTGGACATCGGGTATCCTGCTCGAATGTATGATATATTTCATAGCATATTATATATAATCTTGCCAAGTTTGCCCAATCACTGCTAGCATTTGAAAATTACAGTGCTGGACGCAGACGCTGGAAAAGCAGTTTGAAGACGGCAAGCTGGGAACAATCAGGAAGGTTGGCGCAAGCATGAAACGTTTATCGCCAGAGCGGATCGCCGAGCTGGATCGTCTTGATCCATTGAAATCCAAACGCGACGAGTTCTTTGTGCCGGAAGGCGTCTTGTACCTTGACGGAAACTCGCTCGGGGTTTTGCCAAAGCGCGTTTCGGCCCATGTTTCCGACGTGGTTGCAAATCAGTGGGGCGTTAGTCTGATTCGTGCTTGGAACGAACATGGTTGGTTTGATCTGCCGTCTATGATCGGGAGCAAGATCGCGCGGTTGATCGGCGCGGACGCGGATGCGGTGACGGTGGGCGATTCAACTTCGGTGAATGTGTTCAAATTACTTGCCGGCGCGTTGCGGCTGCGCCCCGAGCGTAAGGTCATTCTCTCTGACAGCGGAAATTTTCCAACGGACCTTTATATGGCGCAAGGTGTGCGGGACTTTCTGGACAAAGGCCATGAGTTGAAAATTGTCGCCCCGGAAGACGTGGCGGAGGCCATTGACGAGACGGTGGCCGTCATGATGTTGACAGAGGTCGACTTCAAAACCGGCCGGCGTCACGACATGAAAAGCTTGACCGCTAAGGCCCATGCTCATGGGGTTTTGACCTTGTGGGACCTGGCCCATTCGGCCGGCGCTTTTCAAGTGGAGCTAAAGGAGTCCAGAGCCGATTTCGCCGTTGGTTGCGGCTATAAATATCTGAACGGCGGTCCTGGCGCGCCATCATTCATTTATGTTGCGCCTGAACATCAAAACCAAATTACGTCGCCGCTGTCCGGCTGGTGGGGGCATGACGCGCCTTTCGCCTTTGATCTGGACTTTCGTCCGGCGAAAGGGATTGAGCGGATGAGGGTTGGAACGGCGCCGGTGTTGTCGCTTGCGGCGCTTGACGCGGCGCTGGATGTTTTCGCTGACGTGAATATGACTGCGCTGCGAGAGAAATCCGTTGCGCTTTGCGAGTTGTTTATTGCGGAAGTAGAGGCGCGCTGTCCGGAGCTGACTTTGATAAGCCCGCGCGACAAAGCCGTGCGGGGAAGTCAGGTGTCTTTCGCGTGCGATTACGGTTATCCTTTGATGCAGGCGTTGATTGCGCGCGGGGTAATAGGCGATTTCCGGGCGCCAGATACGGTGCGTTTCGGCTTTACGCCGCTTTATCTGTCCTATGGGGAGGTGATGCGCGCGGCGGAAATTCTGGAAGACATTGTCACGTCGAAAAGCTGGGACCGGCCTGAGTTCAAGCGAAAGGCGAAGGTCACATGAGCGATTTTCAAACCCCGAAAGCGTCAACGCCCTTCGATCCGTCGAAGGATGGCGCGCAAATGTCTTTTGACGGGCGCATGTCCTATGGCGATTATCTTGGTCTGGATAAGCTGCTGGACGCGCAGGCGCCCCTGTCGAGCGCCCATGATGAAATGCTGTTCATCATTCAGCATCAAACGTCCGAGCTCTGGATGAAGTTGGCGATCCATGAGTTAAGCGCCGCTAAGGACAAGATTGCGGGGGATGATTTGCCGTCGGCCTTCAAAATGCTGACGCGGGTGTCGCGAATTTTTGAACAGCTGAATTCCGCTTGGCAAGTTCTGCGCACCATGACCCCCTCAGACTACACGACTTTCCGCGAGGCCTTGGGGCAATCTTCCGGCTTTCAGTCTTGGCAATATCGGGCGATTGAATTCGTCGCCGGCAACAAGAACGCAGCGATGTTGCGACCTCACGCCCATGTGCCGCAGGTGATGGAGCGCCTGACGGCCTTGCAGAAGCAGACAAGTATTTACGACGAAGCTATCCAGCTTTTGGCTCGTTCCGGCTTCGCCATCGATGAGGCGGTTTTGACGCGTGACGTCACGCAAGCTCACCAACCTGATGAGAGCGTGCGCGCCGCATGGATCGAGGTTTATCGCGACCCGAAGAAACATTGGGCCCTTTATGAGCTGGCGGAGAAACTCGTTGATTTTGAAGACTATTTTCGTCGGTGGCGGTTCAATCACGTGACGACGGTTGAGCGGGTCATCGGCTTTAAACGCGGCACCGGCGGCACCAGCGGGGTGACTTATCTGCGCAGGATGCTGGACGTGGTGTTGTTTCCCGAGTTGTGGAGCATGAGGGCGGATCTATGAGTTCTTTGATCGACATCACGCCGCCAGTGCGCCTGGGAATGGCGGCGTTCCCGGGGGATGAGAGCTATCAGATCCGGCAAACCTTCGCCCTTTCCCCCACGTGCCCGGTGAATGTGGCGGCCTTTTCCATGTCCTGTCATTGCGGCGCCCATGCGGACGCGCCTTTGCATTATGACGATAATGGTTTGTCGATTGACGCCCTGTCGCTTGAGGATTTTATCGGCCCGGCGCGGGTGATCGACGCGCGGGGAGATGGCGCGCAGCTGTTGCCGGAAGATCTGGACGGCTTGTTGGAGGACGTGCCGCCAAGAGTGCTATTGCGATTGACCGACGGCCTTGATCCATGCATTTTTCCGGAGGACTTTCGCACGATCTCAAAAGAGTGCGTTGCGCTTTTGGCGAGCAAGGGGGTTCGACTGATTGGGGTGGATGCGCCTTCGGTTGATCCGGCAACGTCAAAAACGTTGGACGCTCATATGGCCGTTCGTAAATTCGATATGAGGATTTTAGAGAATTTGGTCCTAAATAATGCAGAGTCGGGGGATTATGAGTTGATTGCGCTGCCAATGAAGCTAGAAGGTCTCGACGCGGCGCCTGTTCGGGCGATTTTACGGGGGCTGGCGCGATAAACGTTCGAAGTAAGAAGTAAATCGAGCGTAAAAACTCGGTTTTCAAGGAGTTACGCCGGGGAGGTCTGTATGCTGGAAGTTGACCAGCTGGTAATGGAGTACGGCGGGTTTC
Source organism: Stappiaceae bacterium (assembly GCA_048265185.1). Lineage (GTDB taxonomy): Bacteria > Pseudomonadota > Alphaproteobacteria > Rhizobiales > Stappiaceae > JBLXBZ01. The sequence continues at coordinate 198,139 of JBLXBZ010000002.1, forward strand.
GGGCGGTGGATCGCTGTTCGTTTTCTGTGCGTGAAGGCGCGATCACTGGGCTTATTGGGCCAAATGGCGCGGGTAAAACCACGATGTTTAACCTCATCGCGGGTGCCTTTGCGCCAGACAGTGGGCGGATACGGTATCAGGGCGAAGATATTACCGGGCTTTCCACGGATTGGCGATTTCATAAAGGTCTGGTGCGCACATTTCAAATTCCTCATGAATTTCATCGGCTTAGTGCGTTGGAAAATTTGATGGTGGTCACGCCTGGTCAACCGGGGGAAGGCTTGTTCGCCAATTGGCTGGCGTCTCGCGCAGTGGCGCGGGCGGAAAGTGAGGTGCGTCGGCGGGCGTGGGAGACGCTGGAGTTTCTGGAGTTGACCCATGTGGCGGGAGAGAGCGCGGGCAATCTTTCCGGAGGACAGAAAAAGCTTCTGGAGCTTGGCCGCACCATGATGACGGATGCGAAACTCGTGTTGCTCGACGAGCCGGCGGCGGGGGTGAACCGCACGTTGCTGCGCCGTTTGGAGGAAAAGATTTCGGTGCTGAACAAGGAGCGTGGCTATACGTTCATTTTGATCGAGCACGACATGGAGATGATCCAGAAGCTGTGCGATCCGGTGATTTGTATGGCGGAGGGGCGGGTTTTAGTGCAAGGCGACTTTCAAACGGTGCGCTCTGATCCACGTGTTCTGGAAGCTTATCTCGGCGAAACGCAAGGCGAGGGCCAATGAGCGACACGCTTTTGACCATGACGGACCTTCGCGGCGGGTATGGCGACGCGGATATTTTGCAAGGCGTAAGCTTGCATGTGAACCATAAGGAAATTGTGGTGATCATCGGCCCCAATGGCGCGGGCAAGTCAACGGCTATGAAAGCCATCTTCGGCCTGTTGAAGGTGCGCGGCGGATCTGTCGTCGTCGATGGGGAGGACATCACCGGCTGGGCTCCTAACCGTATCGTGCAGGCTGGCGTTTGCTACGTGCCGCAAGTCGACAATATTTTTCGCGAAATGACCGTGCATGAGAACCTTGAAATGGGGGCTTTTCTGCGCAAAGGCGATTTGTCGGCGGCTTTTGAGCGGGTTTACGATTTGTTTCCTGACTTAAAGGAGCGGCGCAAGGCGCTTGCTGGCAATTTGTCCGGAGGACAGCGTCAGATGGTGGCTATGGGGCGGGCGTTGATGCTTGATCCAAAAATATTATTGCTGGATGAGCCGACGGCGGGTTTGTCGCCGCGTTACATGGAGCTGATCTTTCAGATATGCCGCGACGTGCGCAATGCGGGCGTTGCGATTCTTCTGGTGGAGCAGCACGCCAAACAGGCTTTGGCTTTTGCGGACCGGGGTTATGTTCTGGCTGCCGGCGCGAACCGTCATGAGGGAGCAGGCGCTGATCTTCTCGCCGACCGTGAGGTGGCGGAAATGTTCCTCGGCGGATAGGGCGGGAAAATGGATTTTCTGGAGCTGATTAATTATTACGTCATTCCGGGGCTAGTGCTTGGTTCGATCTATGCGCTTGGCGCGGTTGGCGTCACCCTGGTGTTCGCCATTTTGCGCTACGCCCATCTGGCTCATGGCGATTTGGCGACATTTGGCGCCTTTACGGCGCTGGCGGTGGTGACGACCTTTGGCGTGTCGCCCTATGTGGCTTTGCCCATTGCGATGCTGGTCACGGCGGGGTTGGCGGTGGGCGTTGACAAGGTGTTTTATGAGCATTTGCGCGAGCGTCCGAAAATCGTGACGGTCATGGCTTCGCTCGGCGTCGCCTTGATGGTGCGCGCCGTCGTGCAGATCGTCTGGGGCGTGGACTCTGAGTCGTATGTGCGGGGGATCACTCGCCCGGAAAACTGGTGGGGGCTGCGCATCAAGGACCGGGAGCTGGTCACCGTCGTCGTTATGATCGCGCTTGTGGTTGGCCTGCAGCTTTTCTTGGCGAAGTCGAAATGGGGCAAGGCCATGCGCGCCATGTCCGATAACCCTGATCTGGCGCTTTTGTCGGGGGTCGACAATAAAAAGGTCGTTCTGTTGACTTGGCTGATTGTGGGGGGATTATGCGCCGCCTCTGGTCTTTTCCTTGGGCTGAACACCGAGCTTAAGGCTATGATGGGTTGGAGCATGTTGCTTCCCATGTTCGCCGCCGCGATTCTTGGCGGCGTCGGGCGCATCGAAGGCGCGGTTCTGGGGGGCTTGATCGTCGGGGTGGCGGAAGAGCTGTCCGTGATCTGGTTGCCGAGCGAATATAAAGCCGCCACGGCTTTCGTGATTTTACTGTTGATGCTGCTTGTGCGCCCGACGGGGCTGCTTAAGGGCAAGGTGCTGTGAGGGGAGACGGATAATGGAATGGATCGGTCTCGCTAATTACGCCGTTTTCATGGCTATTTTCATTGGCATTTATGGACTTTTGTCGCTGGGTTTGAACATTCAGTGGGGGTTTACAGGTCTGTTCAACGCAGGAATTGCGGGTTTTTTCGCGGTTGGCGCCTATACCACGGCGGTTCTGACGTCTCCCGCCGTAGAGGGGCGTTTGGGAGGATTTGATCTGCCCGTGCCGTTGGGTTTGGTTGGCGCGATGTTGGCGGCGGGAATCGTGGCCTGGCCCATTGGCAAGATCTGTCTGCGGTTTCGCTCCGATTATCTGGCCATCGCCACAATCGGCGTCGCGGAAATTATCCGCTTGGTGATTAAATCAGAGGATTGGGTCACCAATTCCGCCCGGGGGATTTCCAATATTCCGCGCCCGTTCGGAGACTTGCCGTATTTTCAGTCGCAATTGGCCTATCTGGCGCTTGTCGGAAGCATCGTTCTCATCGCATATCTGCTGGTTGAGCGGCAAATCAAGGCTCCGTGGGGGCGGATGATGCGCGCCATTCGCGATAATGAGGACGCGGCGCGGGCCATGGGCAAGAATGTGCCTTACCGACGGCTTGAGGCCTTTATTTTCGGCGCGGCGCTCATGGGGCTCGGCGGCGCGCTTTTCGCTCACTTGAACCGCACAATCACGCCGGAGGCCATTGATCCGATGGTGGCGACTTTCCTGATCTGGATCATGTTGATTCTCGGAGGTTCGGGCAATAATCGCGGCGCGCTTCTAGGTGTGGCGGTTGTGTGGGTCATCTGGTCCATGTCGGAGATGGTCACCGATCAATTGCCGGCTGAATACGCCATCAAGGCGAAATATCTGCGCGTGTTCCTCATAGGTCTCATGCTACAATTGGTGCTGCGTTTCCGTCCGGAAGGCTTGTTGCCAGAGAGGTTTGGCGGGGAGGATGCGCGCAAGAAAGCGGAGCGGCCCTAAGGGGGGCCGGCGTGTGTTTTAAGAGGGGTATCTGGCTGTGCCGGTTTCCCGTGAAGCTGCGGCGTTTCTTGGAAGAACGCCGTATTAGTGGAGGTGGAGAATGAAAACGATTTATGCAGCCGTGAGCGGCGTACTTCTGGCTGCGACGGCCCTTGTCGCTCCGGCGCAGGCCGATGTGAAAATTGGTTTGCTTGGCGGCGTTTCCGGCCCCATCGCGGCGATGGCGCCACCTATGTTGGATGCGGCCAAGCTTGCGTTTCAGCAAGTGAATGATCAGGGCGGCGTATTGTCCGGTGAAAAGATCGTAACTGTGCTCGGCGATAGCGGTTGTAATCCGCAAAACGCCACCGACGCAGCGACAAAAGCTGTCAATATCGAGGGCGTCACGGCGATTATTGGCCCGCATTGCTCAGGCTCGGTTTTAGCGGCGGCGAATTCGGTCACCGTTCCGGCTGGAGTTGTAATGGTGACGCCATCCGGCACCTCGCCGGAAATCACCGGTCTGAAGGACAAGGACCTTGTCTTCCGTACGGTTCCTTCCGACGATTATCAGGGGCGGGCGCTGGCGCGCGCCGTCTTGAAAGACACCAAGGAAGTTGCGGTCGCTTATCTGAACAATGATTATGGCAAAGGGCTCGCCGACTCTTTCAAGGCGGAGTTTGAAGCCAATGGCGGTACTGTTCAAGGTTTCGCCGCCCATGAAGAAGGCAAGGCGTCCTATCGCTCGAACCTTGCCGAGCTGGCGGACGGGGGAGCCGGTACGCTGGTGATCTTTGACTATGGCGACGGCACCGGTTTGACGATCCTCCGCCAGGCTCTTGAGAATGGTTTTTTTGAGAATTTTGTCGGTGGCGACGGCATGAAGTCCGACGCGATCATCAAGGAGCTGGGTGCGGAAAATCTGGCGAATTTCACAGCTTCATCGCCGGTTGGTGAGAAGTCAGATGGTTTGAACCTGTTTAATGAAGCGTTTAAAGGCGCCGGCGGCGATCCGGACGCAATCTTTGTCACCACTTCTTATGACGCGGCTTTCATGACGGCGCTGGCCGTTGAAAAGGCCGGCGGCGACAAGACGAAAGTCAGCGCGGCGCTGCGCGAGATTTCAAACGGCGAAGGCGAGACGATTTTGCCGGGCGAATGGTCTAAGGCGAAAGAGTTGATCGCCGCTGGTACGTCTATCAACTATAAAGGCGCTTCCGGTGACCTTAACTTTGATAGCAGTGGCGATGTGCCTGGTCTGTATTCCTTGTTCAAGGTTACGGACAATGGCTTTGAAGTGTTGACCAATATGAAATAATGACGTGACTACCGGCGTAGGATTAACTCCTTCGCCGGTTTTCTTCTTAAGGAAGATACTTCCGTTGCTGATGAGAATTGGCTTTGCGGGAAACAGGCGTTCTAGCGTCTATTGCGTGCCGTGTCTGACTTAGGCGGACGCGGCTGCGACAGGTTGCGCTTCGTCGATCTGAAGAAGAACGCGAATATTACTGCGGTCTTCCGCAAGTTCGGCGATGGTGTGCTGGTCAAGAACCATCATGAACGCTTCAAGCGCTTCATGCAGCAAGCCATTGAAGCCGCAGCTGGTGATTAACGGACAATCTTTTTTTCCAGAATCGAAGCATTCAGCCAGCCAGAACGTTTCTTCAGCGGCGCGCACGACTTCGCCCACTGTGATTGTCGCCGGATCTCGGCCCATGGTGACGCCGCCATTGCGCCCGCGTATGGTGCGAATATAACCCGCATCCACCAAGATTTTCATAATCTTGAACAGATGGGTTTCGGACATGCCAAAGCTGGCCGCGATCTCCGCAACCTTGCTGGGCTTTTCAGGGTTGGCCGCGCAATAAATCAGCGTCCGAACCGCATAATTTGTTTGTTGCGTTAGTCTCATTCCCTACATATGCGGTCTTATCTCATCTTCGTCAATGCAGGGCGCGTCAAATTTGTTCGAAATCCGCCGGTAAGAAAAGAAGATTTGACGCGCCGGCCAAGAGGTCGGATTACCAAGGTCACAACAAGTCAAGATCATGGCGGATTCGATTGAAATAGAGCCGAGCGGCTTCATTCGCTTCACGAAAATGCGCTCCGCTTTGCATTGAAGGATGCGTACGGTCGCTCATCTTATCGAAATCAAGCAAAACAAACGGGTCCGGCGCAAACTCGGAAGGCGCTTCATCGACAAAGTCAACGAAAGAAAACATAACCCCTTGCAATAGACGATCATGCATATTGCCTTCATAGATCTTCAGATTGTTTTTGAGGTCCTCCAACGTGAAGGGGTAGTGCGAACTCTGAAATATGTCGGCGACATATGCACAAAGATCTTGTTTCGCCGGGTCGCCGACGATAAGGGCCGCATAGCGTGCTTCCATGGTGTTTGGATGGTTAAATTTGCTTAAAATGGGAGGTTCTTGATCTAGTTTATTCTCTCGGCCGACAAAAATGGACAAAGGGTCTTTATAACCAAAATCGCGTAGCGCCCATGCGCCGGCGTATACCATTTCGCTCATATCGCCGCGCGCTGACTGCAGGCTTTTCTCCACGCTGGCGCGGCTGCCGGGCATGTGATCAATCTCATTGGTTCCGAAACGAATAACGGGGAACCTCTCTTTGTGTGGAGTGGGCGGGGTCGTTCCGGCTATGGTAAGAGATTCCTTGGCCAACCCTGTTGGTATTTTTCCTTTAATATAGTCGTTTATGAAAGCTGCGGCCTGTGCGGGCGTGAAATGTGAAGCGTAATCGTGGGAGTAATCTGTGAATAGACGGTTGATGGGCGCCGCATGCGAAGTTTCTTGCGTTTGATCTGTCATTTGAAGCCCGGAAGAGGAGTGCTCTTGCTCCGTTGGCTGTGCGCGGGTTTGCGCCGCGTTTGAACGTATGAGAGAGGAAGGGGTATTTGAGGGGAACATTTTAGCCTCCATCATGTTTATGTAGGAGGAGAATATATCCTGGTGACTAAATAGTAATATAAATAGTTTGTATTTATTTTTATTCTTAATTTATAAATTTATGGAAGATTTTCCTTTAGGTATATTTCAATTCTAATACGTTCTTGTCCAAGTACAATTGCGTCTTTATTACATAACGCCTTTAAAACTCTTACTGCGCTGCGAACTTCATGCCCGGGGTCTTGGCAGATAATAGCGTCCAATGCGCCGCTCACGAGCGCCGCGCGATTTTGCGGGATCAGCTCATGGGCGATAACGGTGAGTTGGTCACTGGTTCCCGTAGTCTCTAACGCCTTGATCATGCCTTCATTTCCCGCGCCTACATTATAGGCGGCGAGCAGGTCTGGGGTGCTGTCGACGATATGGGTGAAAATGTCACGGGTTTTGTCGTTGTCGTCACGTCCTTCCTGAAGTTCAAGCAAGCGAAGGTGAGGGAAGTGAGTCGTAATGATTTCGGTGAAGCCACTTATTCGGTCGGTGTGGTCACGCAAGGCCGTGGAGCCGCAAAGCAAAGCTATGGAGCCGCGTTTATCGCCAAGAAAACGCCCGACAAGGCGGCCTGCGACTTGTCCGGCGGCGAGGTTGTCGATGCCGGCGAAATGGGATCTCTCAGCAACGGGAACATCGGAGACAAGCGTTACGATATGAATGCCGCGCGCATGAAGTTGGGCGAAGGCGGCTTTGATTTCAGGGGAATCCGGGGCGACGATGGCGACGCCTTCGTAGTCTTCTGCTTTTAGCGCCGAGAGGATCTGGATCAGGGCGGGAGCGTCGAATGTGTCAATGAGGCGTATGTCGAGTTGAATGCGGTCTTTAACGACCCGGCGCGCTGTTTCCGCCGCCTCCTCGCGCAATTGCGTCATGAAGCTATTGTCGCCTCCCGGCATGAGAAATAAAAAGCGGTAACTGCGACTTTTAGCGAGATTGGCGGCAAATTGGTCCGGCGTATAGTTCAATTCGCGCGCCGCAGCCTCCACGCGGGCGATTGTGCTGGCGCGCACGCCTGGGCGCTGGTTCAGAACCCGGTCTACGGTCGCCAGACTGACGCCGGCTTTCGCCGCCACGTCGTGAATTGTCGCCCGCCGCATCATGGCGCCCCTTTGTGTTTGGCCAACTTTAGAGTTTTAGACAGTTTGACCCGCCGCATGACCGCTCGCCCACGCCCATTGAAAATTATAGCCGCCAAGATGTCCGGTGACGTCAACGGCCTCGCCAATGAAATATAAGCCGGGAATGTTTCGCGCTTCCATAGTTTTGGACGATAATTCCTGAGTGTCCACACCGCCAAGGGTGACTTCGGCGGTTCGATAGCCTTCGGTTCCGACCGGTTTTAACGACCAAGCGTTGACCGCATTGGCGATTTTTTGAAGGAGTTTGTCGGAATGGTCGGCTAGGCGGCCCTGAAAAGCGTATTCATCGGCTATGAATTGTCCCAGACGCTTGGGAAGAAGGTTGGCCAGAGCTGTGCGAACGTCTTGCTTTGGCTGCTCCGTGCGCAGGCGTTTCAAGGCGGCCAAGCAGTCAAGATCCGGCGCCAGGTTGATCTGGATTTCTTCCCCCTCTCGCCAGTAAGAGGAAATTTGCAAGATGGACGGGCCAGAGACGCCCCGGTGCGTGAAGACCAGCCCTTCTTGAAAACGGGTTTTGCCGTGCGACACTAACGCGTCAACGGTGATGCCAGCGAGATGCTGGGTCTTTTCTTTCAATGCCGCGTCAAAGGTCAAGGGAACGAGCGCGGGGCGAGGGGAGACCACTTCAAGGCCAAATTGTTGCGCCAATTTATATGCAAAGCCGCTTGCGCCCATTTTGGGGATGGAGGGCCCGCCCGTGGCGACGACTGCGGATTGCGAGTGAAAGAGGCCATTGGAGGTGGCGACCGTGAAACCGCCGTCAGCGGCGGCGTTGACCTCGTCAATTGTTGTGTTGAGCGAAATTAGCACGTTCGCCGCTTGGCATTCATCCAGCAACATATCGATGATCGATTGAGCGCTGACGTCGCAAAATAATTGGCCGAGCGTTTTTTCATGCCACCCAATGGAGTAGCGTTCAACAAGGGTCAAAAAATCTTGCGGCGTATAGCGCTTTAGGGCGGAGACGCAGAATCGTGGGTTGTTGGAGAGAAAGTTATTGGGCGAGGCGTGCAAATTGGTGAAGTTGCAGCGCCCACCGCCAGATATGCGGATTTTTCCAGCCGCCTTGCGCGCGTGGTCCAGAACGAGCACGCTTCGGCCTCGTTTGCCGGCCTCTATGGCGCACATGAGGCCGGCCGCGCCGGCGCCCATAATGAGTACGTCAACGGTTTTCATTGTCAGCGGCGAAATCAAAGATTGGATTCGTTAAAGCGTTTGAGAGCGAAAAAACTTGCAAAATATCGACCCCTGAGACGCGTTCCCGGCGAGGCGGTGCTCGCCGGGATAATGGCGGAAGCTATTTTCCTACCTTAAAAGATCAAAGATTCCAAACGGCTTGCCGTTCATTATACATGCGCCCATCCATGGCGGAGGTATAGGCGACGCAGTCTTTGACATAGTCGAAATAGGCGGTGTGAATTTTCTCCGACATAGGATCGCCATTGGGGAAGTCGGCGATGACCTCCTTGGAGGCCTTGCCAAGCGCCGCGACGACATCATCGGAGAAGGCGGATACTTTGGCGCCTTTTGCGACCAGGTCCTTCAGGACCATGGTGTTGTGATAGCGATATTCCGCGATTACTTGTTCGGCTTCCGCGCTGGCCGCATTGTCGAAAACAGTTTTCAGGAAAGGAGAAAGATTCTCATAAACCTCTGAGTTCACGATCATTTCAAGGGTTGGGCCGGGCTCGTGGAACGCGGGCATATAGTAATATGGCGCGACTTTGTAAAATCCGAGCGCGACGTCATTCCAAGGTCCGACGAATTCGGCGGCGTCGATGGCTCCGGTTTGAAGGCCGGTGTAAATTTCCGACACCGGCATTAAAACGGTGGTGACGCCGATTTTGCGCATGACGTCGCCGCCAAGTCCGGCTATCCGCATTTTCAACCCAATGAGATCATCCAGCTTTTCAATGGGTTTTTTGAACCACCCGCCGGCTTGGGTTCCTGAGTTTCCTGCGTAAAAAGGTTTGACGCCGAAAGGCGCATAGGCTTCGTCCCAAAGCGCCTGACCGCCGCCGTAATGAATCCATGCGGCCATTTCCGTCGCGTCCAGGCCATAGGGGAATGTGGTGAAATACATGGAGGAACGGACGGTTCCGACCTGGAAATAGGGCGCGCCATGGCCAATTTCCGCTGCGCCTGAGGATACGGCGTTGAAGACTTCAAAGGGGGGCACCAATTCGCCGCCGCCGTAATATTTGACTTCAATTTTGCCGTCAGACAAGGCCTCGATGCGCCGAGCCAAGCGCTCCGCCGTCGTGCCGACGCCGGGCAGGCCTTTTGGAAAGGCGCCGGCGAGTTTCATTTGAATTGTCGATTGCGCGACGGCGGGCGCGGCGAGCGTCGTGGACGCGGCGCCTGCAATAGCTGCGCCTTTCAGAAAATCGCGTCTTTTCATGGAATTCATTCTCCTCCCAATACAAAAATCCAGCCTGATTCATCTTGATATCAAAGACATCGAAGGATTGGATCATGCTGGCGAACGGCGATTGCTTAATCGGCGAGTCGCGACCCGCTTATGATCAAACAATAACCTGCTGCTTCATCATTGCTCGATTGCTGCATTGTCTGCAATCATTTTACGGGAAATATGAGTTAAGTGAGGTTGGTGATCACCGGTTAAATTCAAAAAAACCTCTTCGCGGTTGAGTTTTGAAAGTGCGGGATAATTTTTGAGGGATATTTTCGGGCGCCGCTTTGCGATGCGCGCCTGTGAGCAATATGAAATATTTTAAGAAGGCCGGCTTATGAATTTCATATTATGTAGAAGCCTATGCTTTTGCAGGGCTTCTTGAAAACCGTTCTGGCGCGGGCGCTTTTGAAGAAGCGCTTTGAGCGCAATTGCCGGGGAGGGTATAATAAAACGCCGCTAAAAAAATTAGCGGCGTCTTGATTTTTAATCCGGATTACGTGACCCGGCGAAGCTCAAACTCAACCGAGTTCGAGTTCAGCAGCCTGCGGGCCACGACCGCGACGGTCGTCTTCTGCAACGTAAGACAGTTCAGTGCCTTCAGCTGGAACTGCAATGCCCGAACGCTCGAAAGCTGTGATGTGTACGAAAATGTCCTTGCCACCTTCGGTTGGCGTAATGAAGCCAAAACCGCGATCATGGTTGAAGAACTTGAGTGTGCCTTTCTGGCGCATGGGAAACTCCTATCCCGCTGGTATTTTAAAAATGCAAGCGCACAAACGCGCGACTGCTTGCACGAGCGTGTCATTCAGAAACGGGAAAGGCAGTTCAGTTCAGCACGCATAGGCGTTCCTTCAGCAAAAAACTTTCTTAACCGGGATTCGAAATCAAGCCCGTATTGCCCAAGTCTCAGACCGGGCAGGGCTAATATATTCACATCTGGCGTTAAGAGCAAGAAATCTTTCTTCTAAAACTTACTTATTACGTCGATAAGATTTGTCGGCTATCCAGAAAGTCTTGAGAAATAAGAATCCTATGGTTTTTTTTGACTCTTGCGTTGAGAAAAAATGCGCTTGGCGGCGCGGGTTATAGTTTCCATGCTGTTGAGAAAGCGGGATCTGTCCATTTTAGAGAAGGACGCGCCGCCTTCCCGAATAACCCCCGCCTCGCGCAGATCCGTTTTCAGGTTCCGCATCGCCAGCGCCATGCCTATCCCTTCTTCGGTGAAGGCTTTCCCGGTTGGACCCAAAACCAGAGCGCCCGCCTTGACGCAGCGCGCGGCGAGCGGGATGTCGGCGGTGATGACCACGTCTCCGGCGCCGGCGCGTTCCGCGATCCAGTCGTCGGCGACGTCAGGCCCTTCGGGGACAATGATTCGCTCCACCAGATCACTCTCCGGCAAACGCATATAGGCGTTGCTGACCATGAAAATCGAGAGTTCGTGGCGTTCTCCAACGCGTACGACCTCGTCTTTGACTGGGCAGGCGTCGGCGTCGACATAAATGCGGCTCATAGAATCGCTCCGTGTTGGCGGACCCAGTCGCAGATGGCTTCACTTGCGGCTGTCGCCGTAGAAAAACAGGCCTGAAGCAGGTAGCCGCCGGTGGGCGCCTCCCAGTCGAGCATCTCGCCCGCCACGAACACTCCAGGCCGTTTTTTGAGCATCAGTCGCTCTGTGACTTCATGCAAAGAGACCCCGCCTGCTGTTGAAATTGCTCGGGCGATCGGTTCGGGGCCCTCCACGCGCAGTTTCGCGGCCTTTATCCGCTGCGCTAGATCCATGGAGTTTGAAGGGGAGGCTTGCTTTAGTCCTGTTTCCCACAGAAGTGAGATTGCGACTGGAGAGAGGCCGGCGCCTTTTCGCAATCGATTTGAAAGTGAGGCTTTTGGCGCTTGAGCTTCCAAACGTTTTGCAAGCGCCTCCACGCTCAGGTCCGGGCGTAGGTCAAGCGTCAACTCAGGTGCTTCGCCTCCGCGCGCCGCGCGCCGCAACTCGGCGGAAAGAGCATAGATCGCGCCGCCTTCCAGTCCGCTCTCCGTGATCATCAGTTCTCCGAAGGCGCTCGTCTCTTCAATTGACGCGCGCATCCGTTTTAGCGGCGTTCCGGCGTATCGCTCTTTAAAGAGGGGGGACCATGTGACGCGAAAACCGTTGTTCGCCGGCTGGAAAGGAGCGACGTCAACGCCGGCGGAGAGGAGCTTCTCTCGCCATGCGCCGTTAGCGCCCAGTTTCGCCCAGCTGCCGCCGCCCATGGCAAGCAATGTCGCGTCTGGTTTTGACCAGGTTATTTCACCCTCCGGCGTGATGAACTTTAGCCCGTCGTCGGCGGAGAAGCCATTCCATTCGTGCCTTGTCAGCCGGGTTACTCCGCGTTGCTCTAGCCGCGCGAGAAGCGCGCGCAGCAGAGGAGAGGCTTTGAAACTTTGAGGAAAGACCCGGCCGCTGGTGCCTACAAAGGTTGGTTCGCCTAGGCCTTCGCACCAAGCGCGCAAATCATCAGGCGAAAAGCCTTCGTGATAGGGCCTCATCCAGTCCTTTGCCTCTCGATAACGACCGAGAAAGGCTTCCGTTTCCTCTGTATGTGTGAGGTTCAAGCCGCCGCGACCGGCCATCAAAAGCTTTCTTCCCATTGAGGGCATGCGGTCGAACAGGATTACAGTCACGTTTTTTCGGCTGAGAAAATCGGCGGCCATCAGACCGGAGGCGCCCGCTCCTATGATTGCGACGGTGGGGCGTAGGGGCGGTGTCGTCATTCTGGCGTTCCGAAACTTGAGTGGAAGCGGCGTCTGTCCAAGGACGTGGGTTTCTTCATAATATTAGGCGGTAACGTAAACCACCCGCCGTTTCAAATGTTTCGGCGACTGTTGGTAAGTTAAGACGCCTAAAACGCCTGATATATGTTGAGTTTTTTGCAGGATAACTACTTTTTGGTGGGGAATTAAGGTTTGCGCGAGTTTCTTGTCGTATTGTTCACTAGTTGTTTGTCGGTTTGTCCGGGACGTTAATAGCATGCGCGTAATGTCGTGCAGAGAAGCGTTTATGGGCTATAGTTCATTCGTTTTCAGTGAAGGAAAACGAATAAAACGGCCGTTTCGCCACGGCAATGACGCTGCGGATGTCTGGAGATTGATATGTGCTCAACACGTTCTCGTCCAAAGGTGGCCTTTGTCGATGATGACGCGCGGTTGCTGAATGCGCTCAAACGTTCGTTCTCCGCATCGCGGCTTGATTGGGATATGACCTTTGAAACAGACCCGCATGCGGCGTTGTTGGCGTCGCAGGAGAGCGAGCCGGATGTTCTCGTGTGCGATATGCGAATGCCGGGCATGGATGGAGTTGAATTGATCCGCAAACTGCGTTCGGCGGGAGGTGGGTCAACCGCTATCATGCTGACTGGCTCTGACGAGTTGGCTGTCGCCACCGCAGCGATTAATGACGGCGGCGTTTTCCGGTTCTTCACCAAGCCATGCGCGACGGAAGTTCTTCTTGAGGGGATCCGGGACGCGCTTGCAGAAAGGGCGCGTCAGGGCGCGCATGGCGGGTATTCGGAGCTTTCCTCATTACGTTTGGCGGATGACTATGACGTATTTGACGTTTTGGCGGTTGGGGTCATGGTTTTGGGAGAAAACGCTCGCTTGATCTACGCCAATGACGTGGTGAGCGAATATTTGAATGGTCAGGAAGTCATCCGAAGAACGGCCGATGGTCAAGTGCGTGTTGCAGGGAAAGGAGCGGCTTTTGATTTGGCGGAAATGGTGAATAGCGTACTGCTCTGCGGCGAAACGCGTCAGTTGGGAGTCGCCAGAAGCGTCGGGCGCCATCCTTTGACCTTGACGCTCAAGAAAATGAAAACTCAAAACAGCGTGGTTGTGTTGCTATCGGACCCTGAGCGAATTGGCGTTCCGTCGACGGAGTCTATAGCGCATGTTTTAAAGCTGTCGCGCAGTGAAGCGGGACTGGTGCATGAGCTGGCGAAAGGCGCCAGCGTGTCCGAAGCAGCGGTTGAATGCGGGTTGTCAGTGCAGTCGGCGCGAACCTACCTGAAGCGCATTTACCACAAGACGCAAACAAACCGCCAGTCTGACCTGATGCGTCTCGTCTATAGCGTTTTTCCTGGGCATATCGAAGTGATCAACGCGCAATCGGAATAAAGCATATTCAAGTTAAAATTGGTTTATTTTTTATTTATGGAGCTCTAGGCGCAGATAATAATATACTATAATTTATACTGGGGGTAATTTGTGTTCAGGAGTGGCTATAAAATACTTGTGGTGGATGACGACCCGAAGGTTTTACAAGCGACCACGGATCTGCTTTCTCCATTTGTGAGCGTTTTGACCGCCGAGGGGCCTATGGCGGCTTTAGCTATGCTTGAAGAAGACGCGGCTTTCGCGGTTATCGTCTCCGCTTATCACATGCCGGGAATGAACGGCGTTCAGTTTTTAAAAGCGGCGGAAGAGTACGCGCCTTCGTCCGCCCGCATAATGCTGACAGCGGATCAGGCCCCTGACACTATCAAACACGCCTTGAATGATGGGCATATATTTATGTTCCTGTCCAAGCCGTGCCCGGCGAATGAAGTTTTGACGGCGGTCAGGGCGGGGGTTGGCCATCACAAGCGGTTGATCAAAGACAGGATTCTTTTGGAAAAAACGCTGGCGGGGTCGGTCAAGATGTTGATCGACATGCTGAGCTTGTTTCATCCGGAGGCCTTCCGAAAGTCCGCGATGGTTAGGGAGCAAGCGTTGAAACTGGCCCATGTTCTGCGACTGGAGCGGACCTGGGAGCTGGAAATGTCGGTGATGCTTTCGCCGCTTGGCGAAGCGTTGCTGCCAAAAGACATTCTTGCGCGATACCGCGCCGCGCGCTCTTTGACGCAGGATCAGCGGGCGCTGTTGGCGGAGGCGCCTGAACAAACGCGGAATTTGCTCAAGAACATTCCTCGGTTGTCACGAATTGCCGAAATTTTATATTTATCCGGCAAGGGCTATGACGGTTCTGGTTTCCCCGAAAATGACGTGAAAGGTAAGGATCTTCCGCTTATTTCCCGCATTCTGCGGATTCTTACGGATTTGTGGTACGCCAGCCCTGAAACGGGGCCGGACGCCGCCGCGTTTGAGGCGTTGTGGATGAATAAGGCGCATTATGACGTGGCGCTATTGCAAGCCGCGCAGGATTGTTTGCTGGAGGGGGAGGCGGGGGAGCTTGGCGGGCGGATACTTTCTTGCCACCTTCGCGCGCTTCAGCCGGGAGACGTGTTGATTGACGATATTTTGACCGAAGGAACTCAGGAGTTGGTTTTGTCGCGTGGCCATCAGCTTAGCGCGACGACTATCACGCGTTTGCTGCATTACGAACGTTTGAGCGGCCTGCGCCAACCTGTACGCGTGCGAAGAATTGAGCCGGACAACTTAAAGATGGTGTGAAACGTGAGGGGTATATGTAATTTATACCTGTTTATTTTTTTGAATACCTGCATTTATTTCTAAATTACAATTGTATGATTGGCATAATCATACCGCTCTGTTTATATTGCGTTGAACATACGCGGAAAATTGGAGTCGTTGGTGACCGTTGATCTCAAGCAAGATGATTGTCACGACGGGTCTGCGTGTTCTGACGTCGCTGAGCTAAGCGCGGACGCATTGATCCTTGCTCGCGTTCTTCGTCATTTGAGCGAGGCGAAAAGCGGCTTGGCCTTCGCCCAAAAGGTCGTTGACGACATCGCCGAGGCGTTTAGTCAACTTGAAAACGAGCCTTCGTCGCCTAGCTTGGCGATGATCGTTCGCGTGAAATCTCCCGGCTATCAAGTTGAGGCCGTTAGCTCCGCTCCGTCCCTGATGTTTGAATGTGACGTTACGCACATCCTTGAGCATATTTGCGAAGGCTACGTCAGTGGGCAAATGCACCTCAATGAAATTCAAGGGTGGGAGAATTTTAAAGAGAACTGGCGGGGCATAGGTCAATATCTTTTGATCTCGCAACGTCCGGTTGGGGAGGAGCGCTCTTTGGTTTTATGCTGCGGAGAGCGGCCGTTTTCTGCGCATGCTCAAACGCTTTTTTGTCATATGGCGCATGCGGCGCATGAAGCCGACGCTCGGATACAGTCGGAGCGGGCGCTGACGCGGCGTGAAAGCGCCATACGTCAGGCGCAGCGTTTTGAAGCGCTGGGAACGGTCGCTAGCGGCATCGCTCATGAGATTAATACGCCGGTGCAATTCGTTGGTGATAATTTGCGCTTCTTGAAGCAGTCGCTCGATGAGTTGCTTCCTCTTTTGGAAAATCTGGGGGAAATGGGAGAGCGACGTGAGTTTTTGCGTCGAGAGCTGCCTGAGGCCTTGGCTGAATCTTTGGCGGGGGTCGAGCAAATTGGTCGTATCGTCTCTTCCATGCGCGGCCTTAGCCATCCAGGTTCAAAAACGTTTGAGCCAACCGACATTAACGCGACGTTGCATAACGCGGTGACCTTGTGTCGGTTGGAGTTGAAGAACAACGCCGACATCTTCTTTGACTTGCAGCCGTCCTTGCCGCTTGTTGACGCGCAGGTGAATTCGCTTAGTCAGGTATGGGTCAACCTTCTGGTGAACGCGGCTCACGCTTTGCAGGACGCCTTGGCGAAAGGCGGCCCGCGGGGGTTTATCGTCGTGAGAACGCGCTGCGAAAAACCGGAAGAGGTGATCGTTGAAGTGGAGGACACGGGGCTGGGTATCCAGCAAGAAGATATGGAACGTATTTTTGATCCCTTTTTCACCACCAAGGACGTGGGAAAGGGAACGGGGCAAGGCTTGGCGATCGTTTATGACATTGTCGTCAATCGTCACAAGGGACGGGTGGACGTTCTGTCTACGCCGGGAGATGGAACGTGTTTTTCGCTTGTGCTTCCAGTGCGTCAGGACGTGGAGGTGTGAGATTGGCGCAAGCCGTTGTGTTGGACTTGCGTTTGTGCGGGAACTATAGAAACCTTGTCGATTATTGAAATCCTGGAGCCGGCATGAAAATCGCCTTGGTGTTGCCGCGAAACATGCGTTTTAGTCCCAATGGAGCGACGGCGATTGACCTGTGCGCCCATGATTACGCGCTGGCAAGCCGGTTTCATGGCGCGTTGCAGGTGTTCGCGCGTGAATGCGAGGCGCCCTATGACGACGTCAGCGTGACGGCTGCGCCACGCGCAGGGGCGGCGGATGGTTTTCTTGCGCCTCTCAAGGCGTTTTCACCCGACGTGATTTTGGTCGAACAATATTTGCCCGTGGCGGCGACGTTGGCGCAAGCCTTGCCGGGCGCGCCTGTGTTCTTGCGCCGGCATGGGGTTTCAAAGCCTGTCGCCAACGCGCTGAAACGATTTATTCTGAAGCGTAAAATGCGCCATTTGGCGGGCGTCGTCGCCGTGTCGCAGACCGTCGCCGATACGATTCGCGCCACGGGAGCCGTCGAGAACGGGCGGATTTTCACCGCCGAAAACGCTATTGACGTCAAGAGCTTCAATCCAGTCCCCCAGCGAGACAAGACCATTGCATTCGTGGGGCGACTGGCTCCTGAAAAGGGTGTTTTGGAATTGTCGCAAGCCTGCGTCGACGTCCTGTTTCACCGGAACGACTGGTCGGCGACTTTCGTGCTTTCTTCTTTTGACGCGGCGCCTGACTATCGCGATGAAGTTTTGGCGGTTTTGTCAAAGGCGGCGGACGGTCAGATTAAAATTCTTCGAGACGCGCCATATGATGAAGTCAGAAACGTGATGGAGCGAACGGCCATCGCCGTTGTTCCCTCGCGCTGTATTGAAGCGTTTGGACGCACGGCGCTGGAGGCGATGGCGGGGGGCGCCGCTCTGATCAGCGCGACCGCCGGGGGATTGAGAGAAGTGATTGGCGAGGGGGAGCGGGCGGTGGCTGTTGCGCTCGATGATGTGAATTCCCGTTCAATTGCGGCCGGGTTGAAGCGGTTGATGGACCGTGATGAATTACGCGCCGACATGGGAGCGCGGGGAAGGGAGCGAGCGCTGTCGCTTTTTGATCTGCCGATCCACGCCAAGCGTCTTGACGATATATTATCGGGGGCGGTTGGAGAAAATTAGGCGGTGCGATTTGACGACGTCGGCGCCATGTGTTTACTCGCAGCTTAGGGGCGCGATCCTTGCGATGCATTAATTAGGTCCACGTCAGCCCGCGCGGAGGGAGCCGCGAGATCGGTGGCGCGGTGGCGGGATCTTTGAACAGGCTTTAGCCGTTTCAGGAGAGTTTAACTATGACAGTACGGGTATTTATCGGATATGACACCAAGGAAATCGCCGCCTATCACGCCTTGTGCCAAAGCATAATCGACCGCTCTTCCGTTCCGGTGTCCTTCGTGCCGATCGCGCTTGATCATTTGTCGGGAATTTTCACGCGTGAGCGCAACTCCTTGCAGTCAACTGAATTTTCATTCTCGCGGTTTCTGGTTCCCTATCTCAGCGACTATCAAGGGTGGTCGCTGTTTATGGATTGCGACATGCTGTTCAGAGACGACATTGCGAAGCTCTGGGAGCTGCGTGACGATAAATATTCGGTGATGTGCGTTCAGCATGACTATCAGCCCAAAGAAGACGTCAAGTTTCTGGGGCAGGTTCAGACCAAATATGAGAAGAAAAACTGGTCAAGCGTTATGTTGTTCAACAACGCCAAATGCAAGGCTCTGAGCAAAGACTTCGTCAACACCGCTTCCGGATTGGAGTTGCATCAGTTCAAATGGCTTGAAAGTGACGATCAGATAGGTTCATTGCCGCTAAAGTGGAACCATCTCGTCGGCGTTTATGAAAAAGATGAAGACGCCGCCAATGTTCACTACACGGAAGGCGGTCCTTATTTCACCGATTATGCGGATTGCGATTATTGCGAGGACTGGTTCGCAGCGCGCGATCGAATGAATTTCGTCGCGCAACGTTGAACGAGGGGAAGCCTTTGATCGCATGATCCCGTGAAGAAGTTGGCCAATGTCTGATGTTTCCGTTTCCCTTCGCCGAAAGGTTTCCTCATGGCTTCGCGGCCGGTTGTCGCGTTTGTTGTATCGGCGTGATTATCGCCGGCTGGAGGGACTGAGCGGAGAGTTTTCAGGCAAAAGATGCTTTCTTCTCGGCAGTGGTCCATCTCTGGGGAAAATGGATCTTGGCTTACTGAAGAATGAGTTCACCTGTGTTGTGAACGCGGGCGTGCGGGCCGTTGAAAACGGCCTGCCGCAGGCGACGATGCATGTGTGTTTGGACAATAATCGATACCGCCGTTTTCACGGTGAATTTGAGCGGTTGGCGCTTAGTCACCCGATACCCTATCGGTTCTTTAATTGGCGAATGCGGCGGTATTGGAAAAAGAACCATTCACGCGCCGCGCGTCCCTATTTTTTGAGAGCGCACCCGGCGGATTTTCATGATCGAGGGTATTCGGGCGATTTTTCGGAGGGCATTTCCGGCGCTAACACCGTGTTGGTCGCCGCAGCGCAAATCCTTTGCAATATGGGTTTTTCACAAATTTACATTCTGGGCTGCGATCTCGATTACGACGGTGAAAACGGTAAATATTTTTACCAGATGGGCGAGCTGGACAAGGTGCATGAGCAAGATGGCAAGGTTGTTCAGCGCCGAGAGAACATGCGTCTTGCGAACCGCGATTTCCGCGATGCGCAAGAAGCGCTCGCGCCTTATGGGACGCGTCTGTTCAACGCTGGCGTCGGTGGTAACTTGACGGCGTTGGAGCGCGTGGAGTTCGTCCAGCTGTTTAACGAGGCGGCTAAGCGTTTGAAGGATGAAAAGCGGGATGGAAAAGATAAAACATAACGTTCCGCCGGGCCCGTCCGAGCTGAGCGTGATCCGCAAGGCTTGTAAAGGGGTCGCGGCCAATGGTTTGGCGGACTTGGAAAACCCTGTTACGCCGGCGCCCTTTCAGGGGCGTATGGCGCAGCCCAATTCGGAAGGGATTGTCTACGCCGCTTGCGATCCCGGTTATTTTCATCGTTTCGCCCGGCCTTTTACGGTTTCTATTTTGCGTTATGCGCCGCAGATGTCTGTGCATCTGCATTTATACCAACCAGATGAAGCTATTTTGCGGGACGTGGAGTATCTGACCACATTGTTGCCGGAGCGTTTTTCCGCATCTTGGGAGGGTGGGGAGGATAATCCCTATGACGACGCCTCGCCTTTGAAGTTTATATATTATGCGACGGCTCGTTTCAGGCGTATGGCCGAGCTGGCCGCCGTCGCTCGCTCGCCAATCATCGCGTTGGACGTGGACACATTGTTTCGTGGAAATCCGGGGGCTGCGTTCAAGGCGTTGTCGCCGGAGGCCATGGGGCTGATTATCGGCAAGCCAAAAAAATGGTGGAAGCCGCTTAAAATCTGGCAACGGGTCAAGGCGGGGCTTGTCTACGCGCCGCCGACGGAAGCCGCCGCGCGCTTTTTAAAGGAGGCGGCGGCGGTTATGGACTGTCAATTGGCGTCTGCTCCCAATTATCATGTGGATCAGACGGTGCTGTATTTCATGCGGAAGTATTGCGCACGCTATGGACGCGCGCCGGGGTTCCAGTCCTTGCCGTCCTCGCTCCTTGACTGGACCTTTTCCAGCGACGGCGTGATCTGGACGGCGAAGGGATCAGACCGAAAGTCGTCCTCCGCTTTCTTGAGTGAGATCGATGGGTTGGCGGCATGGGCGAGGGAGCGGGAAATGCCTTTTGCCGACAGGTTGATTTCGCCGGCGGCCTGACTGATCAACTTGGCTCATTTAGGAAAGTAGAAGACGCATGTTACGATCCATGATGGTGAAAAATCTGTCCCTGTCCAAGAACCGGGAGCGGGCTTATAAGGTGGTGCGAAAACTTGCGCGCGCCCACGGGTTTCAGATGCTTGGCCGTCACTTGGTATGGCCGCAAACGCCGCATTTTCGCTCCGCGAGTCAAAAGGCGGAAGGTGTTGAAGGGCTCAGCGACGCGCGCTGTTTCGTTCTGCAAAGCGCCATCCGCAGCGTTGAGAGCGTGGGAGGGGATGTCGCCGAATGCGGGGTGCGATTTGCGCGTAGCACGCTTTTTCTCATGAGCGCCTGCGAGCGGGAGCGCCATTTCCATTTGTTCGACTCCTTCGAAGGTCTGTCGCAGCCTTCCGCCGAAGATGTGGTCGCCAAAGGGGTGGCGCATTGGCGGCAAGGGGATCTGACGGCGCATGAAGATGTGGTGCGGGAAAACCTGAAAGAATTCTTTGGTCGATATACGCTGTATAAAGGATGGATTCCGGATCGTTTTCAGGAGGTGTCGGAGAGAAGCTTCGCCTTCGTGCATGTGGATGTGGATTTATTTGAGCCAACGCGGGATGCGCTGGCTTTTTTTACGCAGCGTTTGGCGCCGGGAGGCGTCATCCTTTGCGACGATTATGGCTCTGCCCATTGTCCCGGCGCGCGCAAGGCGTGCAATGAAGCGGCGGCTGACTTTGGTTTATCCATTCTTGAGCTGCCCACAGGACAATGCCTGATGTTTCGTCAGCCCGGCGCGGCTTGACGCTCCATTTTGACGGCGCAAGAGCCGCGCCATAAAGCTCGTTAGGGCGTTTTATACAGAAGTTTTATACATGGGCATGCCGATTAGTTCATGCAGTTCAGGTTCGCTGGTGAAGAGCTGCGGATGGTTGGCGGCCAGATGCTCCAGCGCGAAGCGATCTTCTTCAAGATGCCAGCGGTTCATGGGCTGATCCGTGTAGGAATAGCCGGTGTTTTGCAAAGACACCCCTGAGAGAACCACTTGCGGCGCGCCGCAAAAAAGCCCGTAGAGCGCGCCGAAAACGCCCATGGACAGCTTGCCCTTGTCGCCCATCTTGGCGATGGATTGACCGAGCATGTAATCGGTGATGATTTCGCGCTCGCCAGCGGTCATACGAATATAGTTTCCGATCTTCACGGGAGATTGAAAGCGCGCTTTGAACCAGACCTTCAAGGCGCTGCCGCGGTGCAACCACATGAGATTGGGAATTTCCAGGCCAAGAAGGGGATCCCAGATTTTACGCTGGGTGCGCAGCGCCATGTCCGGCGCGCCAAGGCCCAGTTGGCTGGCGGTGAGAACGGAGTTATTGATGCAAACCAGCGCCATGGAGGCGGGCTTTGGTTCGGGAAGCGTCGGATTGGGAGCTGCTGCGAGAACCAACCAGGGGCGGTCGGCGAGACTAATTTTGCTCAGCCATGCGCAATGGCGCCGACGCAGCTCTTCGATCCGATTGTCACCTTGCATATTTCCAGATCCTGATGTCATGAGTTCAAATTCAGCGACGCGCGGCGCCGCTTACTTCCTGTTCAATTCCGCTTCATAGGCTTTCGCGACCCGAAGGAAGCGAGAGTAGGCGTAATTCATCGACAAAACAAACCCCCACCAGCCATAGAGCGCGCAGCGTCGGATGAAATAGGCCTTCAGGAATGAAAGGGGAAACTCCGTCAAAAGACGCCAGCGCGGCAAACGGCGGTTCCTCGCCTTCAGGTCTTCCACCTGCATGCTGGCGTAGCGGTTCATCTTGTCCACCTGAAACGTCATGGAACGGATCGAGCGATGTTCCATTGGCGCTTGCAACTGGCCTTTGCGCGCGCCTTCTTGCGGGCGCACCGTGTCGTGCACGCTTGAGGCGGAAAAGCGACCTTTGCGCCGATCATAAAGCCGGATTTGATTGTAACCATAAGCCCAGGGCGCGGGACCCGTTTCATGGGAGAAAACATCCTTGATGCGCACTTGCCAATAGTCGGCGGAATGCAATTCTCCACTGGTAAGAAGCGCTCGAATCTCCGCTTGAAGCGAAGGGGTCAAGGCTTCGTCGGCGTCCAGATTAAGTAGCCAATCGTTGGCGCATTGATCTTCCGCGAAACGTTTTTGTGGCCCATATCCCGGCCAATCATTATGAATAACGCGGGCGCCATGAGCTTGGGCGACCGCAGGCGTGCCGTCGGTGGAGCCGCTGTCGATCACAATCACTTCTGAGACCAGATCAATAACGCTGTCGATGGCGCGGCCAATGCGATCCGCCTCGTTTTTGGTGATCAGAAAAGCAGACAGCTGCAACGGGGGCTCCATCATCGTCTCCAAAGCTATGGGCGTCGTTGATCCTTACTGAGCCAGACGGGTCATGGCAAAAGAATATTCATTTGCAGCGGGGGATAGGTTCGCGTTTGAAGAGAATTTAACTGACGCAAACGTCATTTTTCTAATTTTAAGCGAAGAAGAGTAATCTGTAACTATAAGAAATAAAACGGATAAATGACACTCTTTGACGTTTTCGTTAACAAAACTCTTGCGCCAATGGAAACTTGGTGAAACCATTCGCGGGAATTTGGAGGAAAAAGGTCACCGGAATGACGAAGTTTGGTCTTTCGCTAGCGTTGCGGCGGACTATTTTTTGACATGTTTCGGGCGGGCCGACCAGAATGGGAGAATGACGACAATGAGCGCTGCGATCATTGGCTGGGCGCATACGCCCTTCGGCAAACATGGCGATGAGACGGTTGAGAGCTTGATTGTCAAGGTCGCCCGAGACGCGATTAAAGACGCAGGGCTTGAGCCGGGCGATATTGATGAAATTTTGCTTGGCCATTTTAACGGTGGTTTTTCGGCGCAGGATTTTACCGCCTCTTTGGTGTTGCAGGCCCATCCGGCTTTGAGATTCAAACCGGCCACGCGGGTTGAAAACGCTTGCGCGACAGGGTCCGCGGCGGTTCATCAAGGCGTTCGGGCCATCGCCTCCGGCCAGGCGCGTAGAGTGCTTGTGGTGGGCGTTGAGCAAATGACGACGACGCCAGGACCGGAAATTGGCCAGAATCTGCTCAAAGCCTCTTATCTTAAAGAAGAAGGCGACACGCCGGCCGGCTTCGCTGGCGTGTTTGGCCAGATTGCGCAAAGCTATTTCCAGAAGTACGGCGATCAGTCCGACGCGCTGGCTCGTATTGCGGCGAAAAATCATAAGAACGGAACAAATAATCCTTATGCGCAAATGCGCAAGGATCTGGGATTTGAGTTCTGCCGTAATGAAAGTGAAAAAAATCCTTTTGTCGCCGGTCCGTTAAAGCGCACGGATTGCTCGTTGGTGTCCGATGGCGCGGCCGCGCTGGTTTTGTCGGATATTGAGACGGCGCTGGGGCGGCCAAAGGCGGTCGCCTTCCGTAGCCTGTCCCATGTGCAGGATTTTCTGCCCATGTCCAAGCGCGATATTTTGAAATTCGACGGCTGCGCGCAGGCATGGTGCAAGGCTCTGGGCGCGGCGGGACTCGCCTTGGAGGATCTGTCGTTTGTTGAGACGCACGATTGTTTCACCATTGCCGAGCTGATCGAATATGAGGCCATGGGGTTGGCGCCTGAAGGACAGGGCGCGCGGGCGATTCAGGAAGGTTGGACGCAGATGGACGGCAAGTTGCCGGTCAATCCCTCGGGCGGCTTGAAAGCGAAAGGTCATCCCATTGGGGCGACGGGTGTTTCCATGCACGTCTTGAGCGCGATGCAGCTCACAGGCGCCGCCGGCGACATTCAGGTCAAGGATGCGGAACTGGCTGGAATCTTTAATATGGGCGGGGCGGCCGTCGCCAATTACGTCTCCGTGTTGCAGCCGTTAAGATAACCGCCGTTATTTCATATTTTTAGAATATCATTCTCAGCGCCGGGCGGAAAATGCTCCGGCGTTGAGATTTTTGCGGCTCCGGGTTGAAAAATCCGCGTGGCAAGGGCTTTTGGAAGAATTCTTTTTTACAGGCGGGAAGCACTTTGAAACGCCATGCCCAGTAATTCAGAGGCGATCAGGCTACCTCTTTAAGACCAAACACGGTCTTGGAGGCGCGCCATGGGCAGGCCAAATAAAACTGACGGATCACGTCGACTTGCGGTTTTTCCAACCTTCCACAAAGTCGCGGAGCGGCGTGTTCTCATTGTTGGCGACGGCGAAGAGGCGGCGGCCAAGGTTCGTTTGCTTTCCGAGACCGAAGCTTTGATTGAAATTATTTCATCCGATCCGGAGCCGGCGCTGCTGATCGCCGCCGAGAAGGCGGGCGCCAGGGTGCTTGAAAAGCCTTTCCATGAGCGGATGGTGAAAGGCGCGGCGCTCGTCTTCGCCGCCAGTGGCGAAGCGTCTGCGGATAAGGCCGTCGTTAATGCTGCGCGCGCGTCTGGCGTTCCCGCCAATGCGGTGGATCGGCCGGAGCTTTGCGATTTCTATGTGGGGGCGCTCGTTAACAGGGCGCCGGTGGCGATCGCCATCACGTCGACGGGCGTTGGGCCGGTGTTGGCGCGGCATTTGCGCGCGAAAATCGAGGCGATGCTTCCGCGTGAAACCGGAGAATTGGCGCGACTTGCTGAAAGTTTTCGCGATACGGCGGCTAAAGTTCTTCGTGACGGGGTGTTGCGTCGCCGATTTTGGGCGCGGTTCTTCTCCGGCTCCGTTGCGACGAATCTTTATGCGGGGCGCGAGGACAAAGCGCGGGTGGAGGCGCAGCGTTTGCTTAATGGCGCGCAGGACGCGCGTGGATTTGTTTGGCTTGTGGGCGCTGGCCCCGGCGCGGAAGACCTTTTGACCTTGCGCGCGCAGAGAATTTTGCAAGAAGCTGACGTCATCATTCACGATCAGCTGGTTCCCGACGCCGTGGTCGCCATGGGGCGGCGCGACGCGAGGCGTATTCCTGTGGGCAAAGCCAAGGGCGCCCATTCGGTTTCTCAAGATGAAATCAACGCGATTCTTGTGCGAGAAGCTCGGGCGGGGCGTCGTGTGGCGCGGCTTAAGTCGGGAGATCCGCTGGTTTTTGGCCGGGCGGGTGAAGAACTGAAGGCGCTGCATGAAAACTCTGTCGATTGTGAAGTGGTCCCCGGCGTAACTGCGGCGCTGGCCGCCGCCGCCAGCGCGCAAATTCCTTTGACGTTGCGCGGCGTGGCCTCGCAATTGGTTTTCGCCACTGGTCATGACAAAGACGGCGAGATCTTGCCGAATTGGGCGGAACTTGCGCTCAAGGGCGCGACGGTGGCCGTCTATATGGGGCGTACGGTGGCGGGGGAAGTCGCCGCGCGCTTGTGCGAAGCGGGGATGGCTTCGTCAACGCCTGTCGCCGTGGTTGAAAACGCCGCGCGCGCCAATGAGGCTTTGTTCACCGGATCATTGTCGGACTTGTCGGATTTGTCCGTGCGCCCGGATATCTCCGGTCCTGTGTTGATCGTGATTGGCCACGTGGTCGCGGCCGCTGAACTCTCTCTGGCGCAGCCGCTGCGAGCAGACGGCCAAACTCAAACATCAGACGTAAGAACCGGTTCCTTGCAAAAAGCCGCCGCAGCATGAGGGAAATATTATGAAAGTTGTCACTGCAAATCGCCTCACGGACGGCGAAGTCGTATGGCTTGGAGCGCAGGGTGTTTGGGCAGAAATGTTGAATGAAGCGGAGGCTTTATCGACGAAAGAGGCTGAACAGAAGGCGCTGGACCTCGCACATGCGTCTGCGGACCGACAGGAGGTTGTCGATGTCTATGTGATCGACGTGATTCTGGAGGAAGGGCGGCTTATCCCGCAAAAGTTGCGCGAAATGATACGCGCCGCCGGGCCGACGACCCGTGTGGACCTTGGCAAGCAAGCGCGCGCTCAGGTCTGAGCAAGGAGTATATCATGTATCGCTATGATGAGTTTGACCGCGAGTTCGTGGATGCGCGGGTGGCGCAATTCTCCGATCAGGTCCGGCGCCGATTGAACGGCGAGTTAAGTGAAGAACAGTTCAAACCATTGCGGTTGATGAACGGCGTCTATTTGCAATTGCACGCTTATATGCTGCGGGTCGCGATTCCTTATGGAACGTTGAACAGCGCGCAAATGCGCCGTCTCGCCCATGTGGCCCGGGTTTACGATCGTGGTTATGCGCATTTCACCACGCGCCAGAACGTGCAGTATAATTGGCCGGCTTTGGAGAAGGTTCCGGAAATACTGGAGCAATTGGCCGGGGTTGAAATGCACGCGATTCAGACGTCGGGTAATTGTATTCGCAATGTCACGGCGGATCACTTCGCCGGCGCTGCTGCGGATGAGATCGCCGATCCGCGTCCTTATGCGGAGATTTTGCGCCAGTGGTCGTCACTACATCCGGAGTTCTCATTTCTGCCGCGTAAGTTCAAGATAGCCATCACTGGCGCGCCTCATGACCGCGCCGCCGTTCAGGTGCATGACATTGGCTTGCAGCTGACGCGCAATGAGGCGGGAGAAATCGGTTTCATCGTTTTTGTGGGCGGCGGTCTTGGGCGCACGCCAATGGTGGCGCGTCGGGTGCGGGACTTCCTGCCCGAAGCAGATCTTCTTGCCTATTCGGAAGCGATCCTACGAGTTTATAATCGCTATGGCCGTCGGGATAATAAATATAAGGCGCGGATCAAAATTCTTGTTCACGAGACCGGAATTGAGTCGCTGAAAGCCGACATTGAAGAAGAGTTTAAGAAAATCCGTGGCGGGGTTTTAAATCTGCCGCAAGACGAGGTGGCGCGGATCGACGCCTATTTCGCGCCTCCCGCTTTGGATGAGACGCCGGACGTCAGCGCTGAATTTGAAGCGGCGCTCACGGGCGTTCCGGGTTTTGCAGCTTTCGCGGATCGGAATTTGAACGCCCATGCGCGGCCGGGATATCGCTCGGTGACAATTTCGCTCAAGCCTATCGGCGGCACGCCGGGTGACGCCAGCGCCGAGCAAATGGAGCTGATCGCCGATCTAGCCCGTCAATACGCCTATGATGAGATCCGGGTGAGTCATGAGCAAAATCTGGTGCTGCCGCATGTGAAGCTTGCAGATATTCCCCATATCTACAGCGCATTGAAAGAAGCGAATTTGGCCGAGGCCAACGCCGGACTGGTGACGGATATTATCGCCTGCCCGGGCATGGATTATTGCGCCTTGGCGACGGCCCGCTCTATCCCGGTCGCTCAGGAGATTTCTGAACGTTTTGGCGCGCCTGAGCGTCAATCCGATATAGGAGATCTGAAGATCAAGATTTCGGGCTGCATCAACGCTTGCGGACATCATCACGTGGGTCATATCGGCATTCTTGGCGTCGACCGTAAAGGCGAGGAGCTTTACCAGATCACCCTTGGCGGCTCGGCTGATGAGAATACGTCCGTTGGAAAAATCATTGGGCCGGGCTTCTCATCTGAGAAAATCGTCGATGCGATTGAAACTCTGGTGGATACCTACCGTGACTTGCGCGAGGGAGATGACGAGACTTTCCTTTCCGCGTATCGTCGGGTGGGAGACGCTCCGTTTAAGGAGGCTTTATATGGAGCCGGGTAATTTTTCTGGCGTTGGGTTCGAGCCGGAGCTGGCGCACGCCTCCGAGGCGCGCATCCTGAACGCTCAACATGAGGGCGCGGGGCCCGGCGCGCTTGTCGCAGCGGCGCTGGAGCTGTATCGCGGTCGTCTGGCCGTGGTTTCTTCATTCGGCGCGGAATCCGCCGTGCTCTTGCATTTGGTGGCCGAGATCGACCGGTCGTTGCCGGTTATTTTCGTCGACACGCGCAAGCATTTTGGCGAGACGTTGCGCTTTCGCGACAAGCTCGCCGAGCGTCTTGGGTTGTCCGACGTTCGCTCAGTGCGTCCGGATGAAGAGGATATTGCGGCCGAAGACGCTGACGGCGGTCTATGGCTACGTAATGCGGATCAATGCTGCCATATTCGCAAAGTCTTGCCGTTGGCGCGTGGGCTTGAGGGGTTTGACGCGTGGATTTCCGGACGAAAACGTTTTCAAGCCTCAACGCGCAGCGTCATTCCGGCGTTTGAAGCGGATAATGGCCGCATCAAGGTCAATCCGCTTGCGGCGTTCACGCCAAAAGACATTGCAACTTATTTACAAACGCATGACTTGCCTTTGCATCCGTTGGTCAAGGAAGGATATCCATCCATCGGCTGCATGCCTTGCACGGACAAAGTGGCCGAAGGGGAAGATCCGCGCGCCGGGCGTTGGCGTGGTCAGGCGAAGACCGAGTGCGGAATTCATTTTGGCGGGACCATCGCCGAGAGAGTAGGAGTTAAAGCGTGACGCAGATAAGCGATCAGACAGGCGGCGGCGCCACGTATTACGTCAATGGGCAGTTTACGGCGGATCGGTGGTTGAAGCTGGATGATGACGCGCCGTTTCCTGACGACGTCTCCAATTGGGAGGGGGTAATCGTGTCGCTGGAGAGGTTTCTTGGCGACGAGCTTGCGTCGGCGCAAACGCCCTTGGGCGTATTTTTGCGTGCGGGCGACAAGGTGGAGTCGCTAGAGGAGCGCCTAGACAGGGTGACGACGATCGTCGTTGAATTTCCGAAATTTTCCGATGGGCGCGGATATTCCGCCGCACGCATCTTGCGCGAGCAATTCGATTTCTCCGGAGAGATACGAGCCGCCGGCGAGGTGCTTTTGGACCAAATTCCGTTGATGCGTCGTTGCGGAGTTACGGCGTTTGAAGTTCGCCATGAGCCGACGCGGCGGGCCTTGATTGCGGGGCATTCTTCCGAGGTTACGCTGTACTTGCAGCCCGTGGAGGCGGTGAAGGAGGTTCCGGCCGGGACAAGGCCCTGGGCGCGCCGCCCGGCTGCATAAGGTGGGGCCGCCGCCAGCTGTATAAATGCGCGCCGCAGCGCCTCTGCATGATAAAAGGCGAGGCTCTCAAAGCCGATCGCGTAGGGCGAACCAGCTCATGGCGAGAACCAGAATCGGCCAGCGGAACAGGCGGCCTCCGGGAAAGCCGGGGGTCGGAATTTTTTCGAAAACGTCCAATTGCTCGGTGTCGCCTAGAATTGCTTTTGCTGTGACGTGACCTGCGAAACCGGCCATGGCCACTCCATGGCCGAAAAACCCCGCCGCCACATAGACGTTTGACCTGACGCGCCGAACGCAGGGCATGCGGTTTTGCGTGACCGCGAGCGCGCCCCCCCAAGCGTAATCAATCTTAAGATCGTCCAGTTGGGGGTAGATTTTCAGCATGTGCTTGCGCACAAAGCCGCTGATGTCTTTGGGAAAGTTGGGGGAGTAGTTTTCGCCGCCGCCAAACAACATGCGCCTGTCTTTGGTCAGACGCCAATAGTGGACGACGAAGCGGGTGTCGGCCACAGCCTCGCGTCCGGGAATAAGGGCGTCTGCGGCTTTTTCGGAAAGGGGCTCGCTAGCGAGAATGAAGTTATTTATCGGCATGACGCGCCGCTCAACCTCTGGGGCGAGGCCTGCAAGATAGCCGTTGCCCGCCAGCAGCACGGTCTTTGCGTCAATTTGGCCATGGGGCGTTGTTATGCGCACACCATCGGCGGTGTCTGTGAGTGTGAGCGCCGGGGTTGCTTCATAGATGCGCGCGCCGCGGAACTTGCAGGCTTTGGCCAGTCCCAAGGCAAAATTTAGCGGATGAAGATGTCCCGCGCCTCGGTCCCGCACGCCGCCGTGATAGACGTTCGTTCCAATGGCCGCCTCTAATTCGCCCTGGTCCAGCTTGTCGACCAGATCATAGCCGTAAGCTTTCGCGAGTTTGTCCGCGTAGCGATGCTCTTCGTCCACATAACGTGATTTATGGGCGGCGCTGATCAGGCCGGGCGTCCAGTCGCAGTCGATGTCATATTCTTTAATTCGGCCCAACGCCAAAGCCTTGGCGTCTTCCGCCATTCGCCAAAGCTTTTGGGCGGCGCTATGCCCGAATTCGGTTTCCAGATAGTCCTGATCCCTGCGCTGGCCGCTGTGT
The DNA here is from genome assembly GCA_048265185.1 of Stappiaceae bacterium. Classification (GTDB taxonomy): domain Bacteria; phylum Pseudomonadota; class Alphaproteobacteria; order Rhizobiales; family Stappiaceae; genus JBLXBZ01. Next base: position 228,605 of record JBLXBZ010000002.1, read on the forward strand.
AATTGCCCGCCGTTGCGCCCAGAAGCTCCCCAGCCAACGCGGTTCTGCTCTAAAAGCATGACCGAGCGCCCCGTCGCCGCCAGCGTGAGGGCGGCGTTCAGGCCGGTGAAACCACCGCCGATGATGCAGATATCCGCACGCGTCTGGCCAAATAAGGCCGGCCTGTTGGGTTCCGAGTGAGCGGTGGCGGCGTAATAGGAGGGCGCGTGGGCTGTTCTGATATCTGTCATCATTGGCGGATTCCGATCAGGTGGCGAGGCGTCCGCCGCGCTTGAGTTCAGTATGGGTTTGATCCAGCGTCTTCACGATCAAATTGACCATGATGTCGGCTTCCTCCCGGGTCATAACCAGAGGCGGAGAGATGATCAGGGTGTCGCGCACGGCGCGCATGACCAGACCGTTCTGGAAGGAAATGTCGCGGGCGAGGCCACCTACTTCTCCAACATTGTCAAAATGTCTGGCGCGATCTCCCTTTGCGGGAACCAACTCCAACGCGCCCACAAGTCCGACCATGCGCGCTTCGCCAATGAGCGGATGGTCGCCCAAAGCGCGCCATTTGGCTTGCAGATAAGGGCCGACGTCATCGCGCACATGATCAATGACTTTCTCTTGCTGCATGATTTGCAGATTAGCCAGCGCCGCGGCGCAGCAGGCTGGGTGCCCGGAATAAGTGAAGCCATGGTAGAACTCACCGCCCTTGTTGATCAGCGCGTCGGCTACGCGCTCGCCCACCAAGACGCCGCCGATGGGCAAATAGCCCGAGGACAGGCCTTTGGCGATGGGCATGAGGTCGGGTTTCAGATCGTAATAGTTAGAGCCGAACCATTCGCCCAAGCGCCCGAAGCCGCAGATCACTTCGTCGGCGATAAACAAAATGTCGCGTTCTTTCAGGATCTTTGAGACTTCCGGCCAATAGGTGCGTGGGGGAATGATGACGCCGCCGGCGCCCTGAATTGGTTCGGCGATGAAAGCCGCGACCTTGTCTTCGCCCAACTCGTCGATGGCGCGGGCGAGCTCGCGCGCCGCCCAAACGCCGAATTCGTCGGGGCTCATGTCGCCGCCTTCGCCAAACCAGTAAGGCTGGGCGATGTGATGAACGCCGGGAAGCGGCAAGTCGCCTTGCTCGTGCATGCCTTTCATTCCGCCAAGGCTGACGCCGGCGAGGGTGGAGCCATGATAGCCGTTCCAGCGGCCAATGATGGTTTTCTTTTCCGGTTTTCCCATCAGGTCCCAATAATAGCGGGCCATGCGGAACACGGTGTCATTGGCTTCCGAGCCGGAGCCGACGAAGAAGACATGATTGAATTGGGGAGGGGACAGCTCCGACAGCTTCTCCGCCAGAGCCACCGCTGGCGGATGGGTGGTTTTGAAGAAGGTGTTGTAATAGTCCAGCTCGCTCATTTGAGCATGAACGGCGTCAATGATTTCCTTGCGCCCGTGACCAACTTGCGAGCACCACAGACCGGCCATGCCATCGAAAATCTGGTTGCCGTCCGAGTCCCAAAGCCAAACTCCTTCGGCCCGGGTGATGATGCGGCTGCCTTCTTTGTTGAGCGCGCCGTAATCCGTGAAAGGATGCAGGTGATGCGCGGCGTCGCGCGTTTTCAAAGTGCCTGTCGGGTATAGGTTTGACGCGCCGGTCATGGTCTTAATTCCTGTTAATGTTCTTGAAAATTGAGATTAGACGTTGAGCAGCAGATATTCGCGCTCCCAAGCGCTGATGACGGACATGAATGTCTCATATTCCTCGCGTTTGATGGCGCGATAGGTGCTGACGAAGCGCTCGCCGAACACGTCGACAAGTTCTTCGCATTCTTCGAACATGGCCACCGCTTCCAGCATGCCGCGCGGCAATGCGTGCATGACGTCGGAGGAATAGCCGGACTTTGGCTCGTCCGGCGTCAACTTGTGCTGAATCCCAAGAAGACCGCAGGCGAGGGATGCGGCGATGGCGAGATAGGGGTTGGCGTCCGAGGAAGGCAGGCGGTTTTCAAGGCGCCGGGCGTCGGGTTTGGAATTGGGAACGCGCAGGCCCACGGTGCGGTTGTCATAGCCCCAGAAAGCATTGACGGGCGCGGTGGTGTTGCGGGTGAAGCGGCGGTAAGAGTTGACGTAAGGCGCCATGATGCAGGTCAGGGCGGGAAGAAATGTCTGATGTCCTGCGATGAATGATAAAAATTCGGGCGTCGCCTCGCCGTCCTTGCCTGTAAAGATATTCGCGCCGGTTTCAAGGTCCAGAACGGATTGGTGAATATGCATGGAGGAGCCGGGCTGATTGCTCATGGGCTTGGCCATGAAGGTGGCGTACATGTCGTGGCGTAGCGCGGCTTCCCGGATGGTGCGTTTGAATAGAAACACCTGATCCGCTAGTTCAAGAGGGGCTCCATGGCGCAGATTGATCTCCATCTGGGCCGCGCCTTCTTCGTGAATGAGGGTGTCGATCTCCAACCCTTGCGCTTCGGAGAGGTCGTAAATGTCGTCAATCAGATCATCGAACTCATTCAGAGCGGAGATAGAATAGGACTGACGTCCAACTTCCGGTCGGCCGGAACGACCAATTGGCGGCTCCAGCGGATAATCGGGGTCGGCGTTGGGCTTTACAAGATAAAATTCGATCTCTGGCGCCACCACGGGGCTCCAGCCTTTATCCGCATAAAGCTGTAAAACCCGTTTGAGCAGGTTGCGCGGCGCCGTTTCGACTGGAATTCCATCGCGCGTGTAGGCGTCATGGATGAGCTGGGCCGTGGGATCGCTTTCCCATGGCACGGTGGTCAATGTGGAGTAATCAGGTTTGAAAAACAGGTCGCCGTCGGTGGGGTTGTGCTGAAAGCGTTCGTCGTCGGGTGGATAATCGCCAGAGATGGTTTGCGCGAAAATCGACGACGGCATGGTCATCACCGGACCGGAGAAGAATTTTTGCGTCGGCATCATTTTGCCGCGAGCAACGCCGGCCATGTCGGGAACGATGCATTCAATGTCCTCTATGCCGCGCTCTTTCAGCCACTGGCCCGCTTCTTCCACGGAGCCGACGCCGCGCAGGCTGGTGATTGCGGGGGCGGCGTTTTTCTTCTTCCTGCTCACGAGAATGCTCTCTTTCTAGCGTTGGTGAAACTTTGGACGGCGTGGAACTCAGATAATCGAAACCACCCTAACATTTAGTCTCGGCCGCCGAGGTTATTCAGACGACGCGCCACAAGACAAGGCCTTGGCGAATCACAGGGCCGACTGCAATGCGCGTAGCTGACTAAGTCGAACATCATTTCCGTCGACGCCTTCCAGCGGCGCATAAATTGAGATTTGTTACCTTTTTCATTTTGTGATCACAAAATTCGTCTGTCAATCTCTGAGGAAACTCTTCGTCCGAAATATAGGTCCTGACGTCCGTCCATGGCGTGGTTTGAAGGGCGGTTCAAAGGATATTCGACGAAGGAGGAATGAAATCCATGCCGCACTTTATGTCGGCGACAATTGCTTTGGTAAGTTTCCTCTGATCGCCAAGCTCCACCGCTTCGATAGCCTCCTTGTGATGATCCACCAGCGCCGTCGTTCCAACTCTGCCGTAGACGGTCCGCATGAAGGGAGCGAATTGGAGCCAGACGCTGCGGGCGAGGGGCAGAAGAACTTGCGACCCCGCTTGGCGATAGATGTGAAAATGAAAGTCATGGTTTAATCGCATGTAGGACTCCGCGTCGCCCGTTCCCAGGCAATCGTCGATGGCGTCGTCAAGTTTTCGCAAGTCCGTCACGTCTCTCGCCTTGAGCGCGGGCAGCGCGCGCGCCGCCAGTTGCGGCTCCAGCATCAGGCGTGCTTGCAGCAATTCGTCAAGACGCTCGCGGCTCATGGTGGGAACTTGAATGCGGCCGTTAGGACGCATGTCGAGGGCGTTTTCCGCGGCGAGCGAGCGCACGGCCTCGCGCACGGGCATGGGGCTGACGCCGAGTTCTTCGGCCAAGCCGCGCAAAGTGACGGCTTTGCCGGGAATGAAACGTCCAGTGATAAGCGCGTTTTTCAAGGAGCGCTTGACGCGTTCACGGATTGTGCCGCGTTCCGCCGCAGGTTCCGTGTCATTGTGTATTTCCGTGCGTTGTTCGAGAGCGTCGCTGGTCATGATATGGGCTTTATCCTTGGCGTGTCTCGCTTGACACTCATTGTTCTATGTGATCACATTTCTGGCAAGACGGCAATGGAGCAACAATGGGTTTCGCAAAACAGGATGCGATAACCGATGTTGATTGAGCGCTGAACGGGATTTACTTGGAGAATTATTATGCGGCAGTCTTCTAGGTCCGCCTGGGAACGTCCTGACAGCGTTGACATGGATGAAGTCGAAGCGTTTCTCAGCGCTAATCCGGATTTGGACACATTGGAGGTCGTATTGCCCGACACCAATGGCGTCTTGCGGGGGAAGTGGCTCCCGGGGAGCGCCTTGGAAAAGGTCTATGAGAATGGCGTGTCGCTGCCATTCTCCCTTTTCGGTCTGGATGTCTGGGGACGAGAGGTTGAGGAGACCGGCCTGCACATTGAAACCGGCGACAAGGACGGCGTGTGCTGGCCGGTGCCAGGAACGTTGAAGCGCGTGCCTTGGGCGGATCGTCCGACGGCGCAAGTGCTTTTGTCCATGTATCATCGCGACGCGCGCCCGTTTTTGATTGATCCTCGGCATGTTCTTCAGCGCATGACCGGGCGTCTCGCGGCTACCGGTCTGACGGCGACGTCGGCGTTTGAGTTGGAGTTCTACCTATTTGAGGAAGGCGACGGCGACTGGAGCGGGACGCCGAAGCCGCTGTTCTCCACGCATCTGGGGCCGGCGCGGCAAAATATGTACGCTCTTTCGGACCTTGAAGCCTTGATGCCCTTGGTGGATGATATTCGCCGGGGCGCAGAAGCGCAGGATATCGCCGCGGACGCCGCCGTCTCCGAAGCCGCGCCCGGGCAATTCGAATTGAATTTGCATCATCGCCGCGACCCGCTGTTGGCGGCCGATGATGCCGTTCTTCTGCGTCGTCTGGTCGCGGGCGTCGCGCGTAAACACAACGTCAAGGCCTCTTTCATGGCCAAGCCGTTCGTGGAGTGGCCCGGAAATGGCATGCATGTCCATGTCAGCATGGAAGACCGGAAGGGGAATATTTTCGCGGATCCCGACACCGGACAGACGCGCCTTGGCTATGCGATAAACGGGCTTTTGAAAACCATGCCGGAAGCGCTTCTTTTGTTCGTCTCGACCTTCAATGGGTTTCGGCGAATGCAGCCGGGCTCCTATGCGCCGACGTCGATTTGCTGGGGACATGACAATAGATCGGTGGCGTTGCGGGTTCCCGCCGCAAACCCGGAGGCGGCGCGCATTGAGCACCGTATCGCCGGCGCCGACGCCAATCCCTATCTGGTCTCCACCGGGGTCGTGGCGGGAATGTTGCTTGGTCTGGATGGGAAAGAGGCGCCGCCTCCGCCGGTTGAGGGCAACGCTTATGACAAAAAGCGCTCGCAAAGGCTGACGCCCTGGATGGATGAGGCTATTGACTCTTTTGAGGCTTCCGAACGGATGAAAGACGCGGTTGGGGAGGATATGCACCGGGTTTTGACCGAAATCAAACGGGAGGAGCTGCACGCTTTCGGGCGGGAAATTTCATCCTTGGAACGTCAGACGTATTTGTAAAATCGCATGAATATGAAGTCAGCCTTATCCCAAGGCTTTTTTAAAAGACCTAAGAAAAAGTTGAGCGAGGGGCGTTTCGCTTTTACGGTGACTACACGATGAATCAGATTTTGACACATCATAGTCAGAGGCCTCAGTTAAGTTGAGTTGAGATCAAGCCGCGCAGGCGAAAATCGAATACAGCGACAATCGAAACATGAGATGCGGAGAACGACAGCATGCTGAAAAAGGTTTTATCCGGAGTTGCGGCGTTGAGCTTGATGGCTGGTGCGGCGAATGCTCAAGAACGTGTCGTAAACGTCTATAACTGGTCGGATTATATCGATGAATCCATCCTTGAGGACTTCACCAAGGAAACGGGCATCAAGGTTGTCTATGACGTATTCGACTCCAACGAAATCGTCGAGACTAAACTTCTGGCCGGCGGCACAGGATATGACGTCGTTGTGCCCACGGGAAGCTTTCTGGGGCGGCAAATTTCCGCGGGGGTCTTTCAGAAACTTGATAAAGACAAATTGCCGAACCTGAAATATATGTGGCCGGAAATTTCCGAGCGGATTGAAAAATTCGACCCCAATAATGAGCACGCCATCAACTATATGTGGGGCACCACGGGCATTGGCTATAACGTCGACAAGATCAAGGAGCGTATGCCTGACGCCCCCGTCGACAGCTGGGACATGCTTTTCAAGCCGGAAGTTGTTTCAAAATTCGCCGATTGCGGCGTATATGTGCTGGATACGGCGGATGAACTTTTCCCTGCGGCGCTGAGTTATCTCGGTCTGGATCCGGACAGCTCCAATCCGGAGGACTTCGCCAAGGCGGGCGAGTTGCTGATGAGCATTCGGCCCTATATTCGCAAGTTTCACTCGTCTGAGTATATCAACGCCCTCGCCAATGGCGATATTTGTCTCGCTGTCGGTTGGTCGGGCGACGTGCTGCAGGCGAGAGATCGCGCTGCGGAAGCCGACAACGGCGTGACGGTGGCCTATTCCATCCCCAAGGAAGGGGCTATGATGTGGTTTGATAATATGGCGATTCCCGCCGATGCGCCGCATCCGGATGAGGCGCATGCGTTCCTGAACTACATCATGAAGCCGGAAGCGGTGGCCAAGGCGACGGACTATGTGTTCTACGCCAATGGCAACAAAGCGTCGCAAGAATTCGTCTCCAAGGAAGTCATGGACGATCCGGCGATTTATCCGCCACAGGAAACCATTGACAATTTGTTCACGGTGACGACGAAATCGCCGAAAGCCATGCGTGTGCGCACCCGGGAATGGACCAAGGTCAAAACCGGACAGTAAGCAGTTTGAAACCCGGCGTGTTCACGTCGGGTTTTTTCGATCTCCAGTCTTTCGGGTGGGCGATAGCGTGGTTAAAAAACCAGTAGGTCCCGTACGTCGGGCATTTGCGCCTTGGGACGATCCTCAGGCTAAACCATTTATAGAGTTTCGGAACGTCACTAAACGGTTCGGAGATTTTACGGCCGTAGATAATCTGTCGCTTTCCATTTACGAGCGGGAGTTTTTCGCCCTTCTCGGCGGATCTGGCTGCGGCAAGACGACGATGATGCGAATGTTGGCGGGCTTTGAAAGTCCGACGGAAGGAGAGATTTTGCTCGAAGGGCAAAATCTGGCGGGCGTGCCGCCGCATAAACGCCCCGTGAACATGATGTTTCAGTCCTACGCGTTGTTTCCTCATATGAATGTGGAGAAGAACATCGCTTTTGGCTTGAAGCAGGATAATTTGCCCAAGTCGGAGATTGATGACCGGGTGGCGGAAATGCTGCGGTTGGTCAAACTTGAAGCTTTCGCCAAACGCAAGCCGCATCAGCTGTCGGGCGGCCAGCGCCAAAGGGTCGCGCTCGCCCGCTCCTTGGCTAAGAGTCCAAAGGTTCTGTTGCTCGACGAGCCTCTAGGCGCGCTGGACCGGAAACTGCGCGAAGAAACCCAATTTGAGCTGACGACCCTGCAAGAAGATTTGAAGATGACCTTCCTCATCGTGACCCATGATCAGGAAGAAGCCATGACCGTCGCCGACCGGATCGCGGTGATGGACAAGGGAAAAATCATTCAGATCGCAACCCCTTCTGAGATTTATGAGGGGCCAAATTCACGTTTCGTGGCGGACTTCATCGCGGACATCAATTTGATCGAAGCGAAAGTCGTGAGCACGAGCGATGAGGGAACGCGTCTGTTTTCCGCCGCGTTCGAGTGCGAGCTGGATGTGGCTCAGCCGACGGAGGCGAGTGTCGGCGATACGGTTTGGTTCGCGGTTAGGCCCGAAAAAGTGAACATTGGGTTTGACGCTCCTGCGGTGAGTGACTTCAACGCTTTGCAGGCGGATGTTTGGGACATCGCTTATCTGGGGGACGTGTCGATCTATCATTCCAGAGTGGGCGAGAAAGAAACGATCCGTTCGACGGTGGCGAATAGAACACGCCTGGTTGAGCGTCCTATTAGTTGGGACGATAAAGTTTGGCTGTCCTGGAGCCGGGAGGCGGGCGTTATCTTGACGCGTTGAAGAGCGTGGGCGGGCGCCGTCTATTTCATATTTGACGCAGCGAGTAACGAGCTGACAGACGAGGGGTAGTGCATGGAAAATGTGGAGCGCGGCGGATCGCCCAAGGGCAATGGAATCGGTCGGTTCGCCTTGATAGCAATTCCATATGCTTGGCTGTTGCTGTTTTTTCTTGCCCCGTTTTTCATCGTCTTCAAGATTTCCCTATCGGAAATTGCGGTCGCCATTCCCCCTTATCTGCCCGTTTTTGATTGGAGCGAAGGTTGGGACGGGTTTGTCGCGGCGATATCCGCCTTTTCCATCGATAATTACCTTTGGCTGACCGAGGACAGCCTTTACTGGAAATCCTATTTATCGAGCGTGGTTATCGCCGGGATATCCACGGCGATAACATTGATTGTCGGTTATCCGATGGCCTATGGCATGGCGCGCGCGCCAAAGTCATGGCAACCGACGCTGTTGATGTTGGTTATCCTGCCGTTCTGGACCAGTTTTTTGATCCGGGTCTACGCGTGGATTGGAATTTTGAAGAATGAAGGGCTTTTGAACCAATTGCTTTTGGCGATAGGCGTCATCAACGAACCGCTGACGATTCTCAACACCAATGTCGCGGTTTATATTGGCGTGGTCTATTCGTACTTGCCGTTTCTTGTCTTGCCGCTTTATGCGTCGCTGGAAAAACTTGACGAGAGCTTGCTGGAGGCGGCCGAAGATTTGGGATGCCCTCCGTGGAAAGCTTTTTGGAAAGTGACTTTCCCGTTGTCGCTTCCCGGAGTGATCGCTGGGTGTTTTCTGGTTTTTATTCCAGCGGTTGGCGAGTTCGTGATTCCGGATCTGTTGGGCGGGTCGGAAACGCTCATGATTGGCAAAACCCTGTGGCAAGAGTTTTTCGCAAACCGAGATTGGCCCGTGTCGTCGGCTGTTGCGGTGATCTTGCTGTTGTTGCTGGTTGTGCCGATTGTTTTTTTCCAGAATCAACAACAAAAAGCGGCGGAGAGAAACCTATGAGCGCGCGCTGGAGAATTCGATCTGTTCCCGCGCCGGCTGCAGGAGGACGCCATGCGTAAAAATCCAAGCTGGTTTAATGTCACCTCGCTGGTGCTCGGCTTCACCTTTCTGTATTTGCCCATCGTCATTTTGGTGATTTTTTCGTTCAATGAGTCTCGGCTCGTCACGGTTTGGGGCGGGTTTTCGACGAAATGGTATTCGGCGCTGCTTCAGAACCGGCAGTTGCTCGACGCGGCCTTCGTTACGCTCAAGATCGCTTTTGTTTCAGCTTCTGTGGCGACGGTTCTGGGCACGCTCGCAGCTCTTGTTCTGGTGCGTATGGGGCGGTTTAGCGGGCGGTCGCTGTTCTCGGGAATGGTCTATGCGCCCTTGGTGATGCCGGAGGTTATTCTGGGGCTTTCGTTGTTGCTGTTGTTCGTGGCGATTGGGCAACCGCGGGGGTTCTGGACCGTGATGATCGCTCATACGACATTCGCCATGTGCTATGTGGCGGTGGTGGTGCAGTCCCGTTTGACCGGCTTTGATCACTCGATTGAGGAGGCGGCGCAAGATTTGGGCAGCCCACCCATAAAAACCTTCCTGTTTATCACTTTGCCGATCATTTTGCCCGGGGTGATCGCTGGCTGGATGCTCGCCTTCACTTTGTCTCTGGATGATCTGGTGATCGCAAGCTTCACAACTGGTCCCGGCGCGACGACGCTGCCCATGAAAATCTATTCTCAAGTGCGCCTTGGGGTGACGCCTGAGATCAACGCGGTCTGCACCATTCTTGTGGGGATCGTCACTTGCGGCGTCATCGTAACATCTGTGGCGACGAAACGCGCCGAAGTGCGTCGCCAGAGGGACGAGCATTTGGCGGCGGCGCAAATGTAACGCGCCACCTTCGGAAAGTTTGTGAATGAGTGAGTGAAGCGCGACGAGTGTCATGCGCCTGACCCTCTGCTTGAGTAAAAGGGGAGCGAAGTTTTATATCGCGTTGGGTTCGTGGAATTTTTCGCGACGCGGTCGCAGGGCTTGTATCGCACTGCTTATAAGAGGTATCAAACAGCTTATGGAGCGCGGTCTGGTTTATGAGGCTTGGCTCCGTTTCGACGCGCTTTTGGGGAGATGTTGATGAAGAAAATTTATCCTGACGCGGCGGCCGCGCTAGAAAATGTCACATTTGACGGCATGACCGTCATGGCTGGCGGCTTTGGCCTTTGCGGAATTCCCGAGAATTTAATTGTTGCGCTGCGCGACAGCGGGGCCAAGGACATCACCGCCATTTCTAATAATGCAGGGGTGGATGATTTTGGTTTGGGACTTTTGCTGCAAACCCGCCAGATTAAAAAAATGGTCTCTTCTTACGTTGGCGAAAACGCTACTTTCGAGCGTCAATATCTCAATGGCGAGCTGGAGCTTGAGTTTAACCCTCAAGGGACCTTGGCGGAGCGCATTCGCGCGGGTGGCGCGGGAATCCCTGGTTTTTACACGAAAACCGGCGTGGGAACCTTGATTGGCGAGGGAAAAGAACACAAGGAGTTCGGCGGCGAGACCTATATCATGGAAACGGGCCTCACAGCGGATTTGTCGATCGTAAAAGCCTGGAAAGCCGACCCAGAAGGCAATTTGATCTATCGCAAAACCGCGCGCAACTTTAATCCGATGATGGCCACGGCGGGTAAAGTTACTGTGGTTGAGGTTGAGGAGATTGTCGAACTTGGGGCTTTGGACCCAGATCACATTCACACGCCCGGCATTTATGTGGATCGCATTATCGCCGCTTCCCAGGAAAAACGCATTGAAAAGCGCACGACGCGCGCGGCCTGAGCAAAGGAGAGTTGAAAATGGCTTGGACACGCGATGAAATGGCGGCGCGCGCGGCGCAGGAATTGCAAGACGGCTTTTACGTCAATTTGGGCATTGGCATTCCCACATTGGTCTCAAACCATATTCCTGAGGGCGTGAACGTAACTCTGCAGTCGGAAAATGGCATGCTCGGAATGGGGCCGTTTCCAACGGAAGAAGAAATCGACGCAGATCTTATTAACGCTGGAAAGCAGACGATCACAGAACTGCCGCAGACCAGCTTTTTCTCATCGGCCGACAGTTTCGCCATGATCCGCGGCGGGCACATCGATTTGTCCATTCTTGGCGCGATGGAAGTCTCTGAAAAAGGGGATCTCGCCAATTGGATGATCCCGGGTAAATTGGTGAAAGGCATGGGAGGCGCCATGGACCTTGTGGCCGGCGTGAAACGCGTGGTCATCATTATGGACCATACGTCAAAGTCAGGCGCGCCTAAACTTCTGAAGTCATGCGACTTGCCGTTGACCGGAGTTGGTTGCGTCGATCGGATCATCACCAATCTTGGCGTTTTTGACGTGACCGACAAGGGGCTCGTCGTGGTCGAACTGGCGCCGGACGTCACTTTTGAAGAAGTGGTCGCTGTAACGGAAGCGAGCCTTGCGCCCGCCGCCTGACGGCGTTTCTTTTTCTGTTTTCAAGGCGCGGCTGAGGAGCCGCGCCTTTTTATTTGCAACCTGGGTAAATGAGCAGTGTCACGTAACCGTATCAAACTATAGGTATAATAGCATTATACCCGGCCACTTTGTGTCAGTTGACGTCCTCAGCAATCTAGGCGCGTCTCTGGCGAAAATTAAGAAAATCAGAGTAATGCTATTTGGGAAAAAAGCTTCCAGCTCTGCGTTTTCGTTCCTTGGTTTTTTCTGGGAAACCTACAAGGGAATTTTCAAGAAAATATTCAAATCCAGATTTAATATAGGTCTACGTTATCAGCTTATATTTCTGGTGGCGTCGCTTTTTTTCGCCATGTCGTTCGTCATGGTGGTCATCACAAGCTATCTTGACGTGCGGGAGGAGGAGCAACGCGCAATTGAGCGCGCCGAAGCCGTTGCGACAATGGTTAGTTTGCTCGCAGTGCCCCATTTGGTCAATCATCACTATCTGATTTTGGAGCAAGAGCTGGAGAGCATCGCCGCCGGCGGCGTGGTGATGCAGGCGGAAGTACGCGACCCGGCGAGAAATCTCACCGTGGACGCCGATCCGGCCACGCATTACTTCACCAAAATCGAAGAGCACCCGTTGCTGACCCGCGCGGTTGCGCTGGGAGAAGCGCAGACGTCTGTTTCAGACACCTATATCACCATTGCGCGGCCTGTGCGCGACGACGATGCTCAAGCTACGATTTTAGGGGGAGCGTTGATCGCGGTGAAGCGCCCGGACGCCCAGACTATAATTAATGGGGTATGGCTGCGTAATTCTCTGATGGCGCTTATGTTTATGTTGATAGGCGCGCCATTCACATTTCACTTTGGAACCAAGTTTTTACGTCCGATACAGGCTTTGACGAAGACGGCGCACCGGGTTAGCGCTGGAGATTTTGACGCGCCTTTTCCCGTATATCGGCGGGATGAAATCGGGATTCTAGCGCGAGCGTATCGCGATATGGTCAGGACAATTCGTGAAAATATGGAGCGGATTAATCAACTCGCTTACCGAGATACGGTGACGGGGTTGGGAAATCGAGAGTTATTTCGCCAGAGTTTGAAGAAAATGATCGTTACGGGCAAGGTCAAACGTCTGGCTATTTTCTTTATTGATCTAGACCGCTTCAAGCGGGTTAACGACACCTATGGCCATGATCATGGAGACCGGCTGCTGATCAAGATAGCCGAACGCCTCAATCAGGCGGTCTCTGAGATGAGGCATGAGATTGGAGAGATTAACGCGTCTTGCGTTATGGGGCGCGCCAAGCCCCAAAAAGGTTCGGAAGACGTTGATGCGTTTCTTCCTGGCGCCAGCGTCGCCCGTTTGGGGGGGGATGAGTTTGGGATTTTGATTCAGTTCGACGATAATGAAGACGCAATTGTAAAATTGGCGAAGAACCTTCTAGACGTTATAGGCAAGCCTGTCGAAATCGCTTCAGTGCAGCATGTTGTCGGCGCAAGCATTGGCGTGTCTGTTTATCCCGATGACGGGGAGAGTTTCACATCGCTTTTGAAAAACGCCGATATCGCCATGTACGAAGCAAAAAACGCGGGCGGCGACACATATAAGCTATATTGTAAAGGAGCGGATCACGCGGCGGCGCGGCGGATGGAGATTGAAGGGCAGCTGCGCATCGGATTGGAGCGCGGGGAGGTTGGTCTTGTGTATCAGCCTCAAGTGTGTTGCCGTTCAGGTCGTTTGATCGGCGTGGAAGCTCTCGCGCGTTGGAGCCATCCTAGCCTAGGCGTTCTTGCTCCGGGGTATTTTATTGATATAGCTGAAGAAACGGGGTTAATCGTGCCGCTCGGCCATCGGATTTTGTTGACCGCCTGCGAGCAAATCAAGCGTTGGATGGATTGTGGGCGGCCCTTGTCCGTATCAGTCAATGTTTCCGTACGACAATTGGAAATGCAGAGCTTCGCTTCCAGCGTACGGACGATTTTGGCGCAAACCGGCGCAGACCCATCGTTTCTTGAACTGGAAATCACTGAAACAATTGCAATGCGCAATTCCCATGAAATTCAGGAAAGCGCCAGATCCTTGCGGGAAATGGGGGTTCGTTTCGCCCTTGACGACTTTGGCACGGGGTATTCGAGCCTGGCGCATTTGCGCAAGCTTCCTTTCGATACGTTCAAGATTGATCGCAGTTTCATTTCAGAAATAGCTGATGATGAGAACGCGCGCGTTATTGTGAAGACGATCATCGCAATGGCGCGCAGCCTGAACTACGAAACCGTCGCCGAAGGCGTGGAGACGCCTGAACAATTGCGTTTGCTTACTGTGCTTGGCTGTTCCAGCGCGCAAGGGTTTTATCTGGGAATGCCGATGTCGTCAGAGGTGTTCGAAGATTGGAGAGTGCGTCATGGGGACGAGGCGGAGGCGTGGCGGCGCGTCAAAGCTCCGCAGTTCGTCATTCCCCCAGCCCCGGAACGATATGCTCCGTGGGGGGCGTAAAATATCGGTGGAAGCGACAGGAGCGATCGCACGCTATTGGCTGCGCGGGCTGGACAAATCGCGAAAGCTTCGTGCTGACGTTCGCGCCAAAAGGATCACGGGAAGAACCCCAACCATCACGATCAGCAAGGCGGGAACGGAGCCGTCGGCGAAATCTTCGCGCGAGGCGGCGTTATATACCGTCGTCGCCAATGTTTCGAAGTTAAAGGGGCGCAGCAAAATCGTCGCGGGGAGTTCTTTCATGCAGTCGACAAAAGCGAGAATGAGCGCCGACAGTAAAACCGGACGAATGAGGGGTAAATGCACCTCTTTCAGCGTGCGTGTCGCCGTGCGCCCGAGCGTGCGCGAAGCCATGTCGAGATGTGGCGTGATCTTGCCAAACCCTCCGTCGATCTGGCCGTAGCTGACGGCGAGAAAGCGCACCACATAGGCATATATCAAGGCGGTTCCGGAGCCGATCAACAGCAACCCCGTTCCAAAACCGAATAATTGCCGCGCCATGCCGTCGATCATATTGTCGAATGCGGCGAGGGGAATAAGAATTCCAACAGCCAAAACGGTTCCGGGGACGGCGTAGCCAATTGAGGCGATGCGCGCGGCGACTTGCATGGCGGGATGTTTGTTCAGGCGATTGGCGTAGGCGAGGGCCACGCCGATCACGACGGTCAATAAGGCCGCGGAAATCGACAGGATCAGCGTGTTGCCAGTGGCGGAAAGAAGAGACGGGTCCGTGAGGTCTTCAAAACGGCGGCTGGCGTAGCTGGCGAGGAGCCAGGCGGGGAAGACGAATCCAAGCAAAATTGGAATGGCGCAGGCGGAAAACGCCCCCCAGGCGCGGAACCCGGTAAGCTCATAGACTTTCGCCGCGCGATAGCGGCTGGAGGTGAGATGAAACCGTTGGCGTCTTCTGGCGAAGCGTTCCAAGGCCATGAGCGCGAAGACAATGATAAGCATGGCGCAGGCGAGTTGGGCGGCGCCTGCGAGGCTGGAGCGATTGATCCATGTGTCATAAACCGAGAAGGTCAGCGTTTTGACGCCGAAAAAGGTCACTGCGCCAATGTCGTTGAGGCACTCCATAAGCGCGAGAGACGCGCCGATGGCGATTGCGGGGCGGGCGAGCGGCAGAGCGACCTTGAAGAACAGACGGAAGGGACCGGCGCCTAAGGTTCGCGACACGTCAAGAGCGCAGGCGGATTGGATCAGGAACGTGGCGCGCGTGGTCAAGTAAACGTAAGGAAAGAGCACGAAGCTCATGACGAAAATGGCCCCGCCTAGTGAGCGAATTTCCGGAAACCAGTAGTCGCGCCCGCTGGTGAAGCCAAAAATAGCGCGAAGGGCGCTTTGCACGGGGCCTGTGTAGTCGAGAATTTCAACATAGGCGTAGGCGATGATATAGGTAGGAACGGCAAGGGGAACAAGAAGCGCCCAGTCAAAGACGCGCCGTCCGGGAAAGCGGCACATGGTCACAAGCCAAGCGGTTCCAACGCCGATTGTGAGGGTTAGCGCCGCCACGCCGAGCATCAACAGAACGGTGGTCCACAATGCGCCTGGCAACACCGTGGCGAGCAGGTGGAGCCAGACGTCTCCAGCCGGACGCAGCGCGAGCAAGCCGAGAGCGGTGACGGGCATGAGAACGAGAATGGCGACCAGCGCGCCCACCGACGTCCAGCCAGAGTTTGACAGGGTAAGCGAGCTTCTTGAGCCTACGCGGGCGTCATTTAGAGAGCGGAGCGCAGAGGTGTCCGTCATTCATCCGTCCGTTGGCGGGGTATTACGCCGTTAGTGGGTGTCGTCGCTGTCAGGCGTTTTAACGAAAACGCCGCCCATCGTAGAAATGGGCGGCATCTTGATTTAAATCAAAAGCTATATCAGCTGGACGGCCCGTTGTCGAAACCAACTTTATCCACCAGCTCGCTGGCCTTTTTCCGTTTTGACGCGATTTCAGCGAGAGACAAGTCGTCTCTTTTGAAGTCGCCCCATGCCTTAACGATGTCAGACACCTTTGCGCCGGGCTTTACGGGATATTCGAAGTTGGCGTCGGCGTAGATTTCCTGAGCTTCACTGGAAGAGAGAAATTCCATCAACTTGACGGCTTCATCCTTGTTCGGCGCGTTTTTGGCCAGAACCATGCCAGAAATATTGACGTGGGTTCCGCGTCCGTCGCTGTTGGGGAAAAGAATGCGCGCAGAAGCGGCCCATTCTTTTTGCTCGGGCTCTTTCTCATTGGTCATCATTTTACCCATGTAATAGGTATTCCCAAGAGAAATATCGCATTCGCCGGCGTAGATAGCCTTCACCTGCGCCCGGTCATTGCCGGAAGGTTTGGCGGCTAGGTTGTCGCGCACTTTCGTTAGCCATTCTTCAGTGGCCTCTTCGCCGTCATTGGCGATCATCGACGCAATCAGGCCGATGGAATAGACGTGCTGGCCAGAACGGGTGCAGATGCGACCTTTCCATTTGGGGTCGGCGAGCTCTTCATAAGTGATCGTGTCCTGATCCACGCGGTCTTTGGAGGCGTAGACCACACGAGCGCGCGTTGTGACGCCGAACCAGTGTCCTTCAGGATCGCGAAACTCAACGGGAATATTTTCATTGATGACTTCAGATACGACGGGCTGAGTGACGCCGAGCTGCTTGGCGCCGTCCAGACGGCCAATGTCAACGGACAGAAGAACGTCGGCGGGAGAGTTTTTCCCCTCGGCCTGCATCCGCTCCGCAAGTCCCTTGGAGGCGAAAATCACATTGGTCTTGATGCCGGTTTCGTTGGTGAAGGCGTCCAGAAGAGGCTGGATCAGCTCAGGCTGGCGGTAGGAGTAGATATTCACTTCGCCATCAGCGAATGCAGGCGCCGTAAGCGTGGCCAGCGCTGTAAAGCCGACTGCTAGTGACGGAAGAACGTTGGTGAAACGATAGAATGTCATTACAAACTCCATACGCGCAGGGGCAAGGCCTGCCGCTGGTTGAAATTGGGCGGCCGCATGCCGCTAAGGCCGAGAATATCCGGGCTTCAGCGCGATATGTCAATTAAAAGATATAAAAATCAATAGGTTAGAATTGTTCCAAACTAACATGAAGCTAAACTTCAGATTTTATTGATTTTTTTAGGCGCTGCAGTAACACGGCGACCGGCTCCTGACTTTGGCGAATTACTCGGCGAGCACTCGTTGGGGGGGGAATCGGATTTCGATCATTGTTCCGTGATGCAATTCGGAAACGATTTTGAAAGAAGCGCGGTTGGCTTCGACCAACGCTTTGGTGAGCGGCAACCCAAGGCCGGTGCCGCCGCCGTGGCGGGCTGTGTGGAGCTGGCGGAAAGGCTCTAGCGCCGCCTCCAGGTCTTTTTGGCTCATGCCGACGCCCGTGTCGCGCACGCGGGCGATTACTTCGCCGTTGTCTTCCAAAGCCGTTGAAACGATAACCTGACCGCCGGGCTGATTGAATTTGATCGCGTTGGATAAAAGGTTGAGCACAACTTGCCGGAGGGAGCGGTTGTCGGCGACCACGGCGGGCACCGACTCGGGCAAACTGGCGCGGATGATGACCCGTTCGCGATTAGCCTGAGGCTGCATCAGCGCAACGCACTCGCGAATGACTTCATTGAATGGAACCGCCTCGAAGGAGAGGTCAAGCTTGCCCGCCTCGATCTTTGACAGGTCGAGCAGGTCATTGATGAGGCTCATTACGTGCGAACCGGAGTTGTGAATGTCGCGCAAATACTCCTTGTATTTGTCATTATTTACGGGACCGAACCGTTCTTCCATCATCACTTCGGAAAAACCGATGATCGCGTTGAGCGGCGTTCGGATCTCATGGCTGATTTTAGCGAGAAAATCCGATTTTTGAGAGCTGGCGTTCTCGGCCTGACGCTTGGCGGCGGTCAGGGCTTCCTCCGCCGTTTTCCATTGGGTGATGTCGCGTAAGACCGCGCAGAATTTGGCGTCGCGGTTATCGCCTCCAATCCGGCCAATCGTCATGAAGAGGGGAATGAGCCCGCCGGACATCAATTGTCCGATGACTTCGCGTCCGTCATTCAATACGCTGGCGACGCCATTGCGCGACAGACCGTCGAGGTAGTCAAGGGCGCTGCGTCGGCTTTCTGGCGCGAGGTAACGTGTGAACGGCGCGCCGATCATATCGTCGCCAGAGGCGTTGAAAAGCGCCTCGGCCGAACGGTTGGCCGTGATGATCGTTCCACTCTGGTCAAGCATCAACACGCCGTCAGTGGCGGTTTCCAAGATGGCGTCCATCTCGGCGACCCGCTCTTCGGCGATGGTCAAATTGGACTGGATTTCATGAAGGCGGTCCAGAGCGTTTTCCCTAGACGGGTCACGCCTGTCCATGAGCGACATCATCAGCGCGCGCGCGCCGCGCCAAGGCACGGCGTGCATTTTCGCCGACACGGGTTTGAGCCCCCCCGAGGCGAGGCGCACTCGCAACGTGCGCTCCAACTCGGCGTTGGCGGGTGACGAAGCGGGCCATTCTTCGGGTTCAACGAAAACGGCTTCTAACCCTCCGGCTTCTGCAAGTTCTTTCAAACTGGAATACCCCAGTAAGTCCAATAGCGTGTCGTTGGCGTAGACAACGTCGCGGTCGCGCACGATCGCAACGCCGATTGGAAGGCGGTCAAGTAGGCGCGGATCAATGACCGGATGTTCGTCATGCTTATGTTCGTCAATGACGTCTTCGTCGAAGAATTCATCATCGTTGCCGGCGTCAAGTTTTGACGCTCTCGGCGAAGGGGGGAGGGGGCGAGGCGCTTTTGAGAACAGCACCACCTGATCCGAATTGGCGTTTTGCGCCGGATCGGAGGCCTCGTCTTCTTCGCCGTCTTTTGACCGCAAACTCGTTTCCCCTTGCGCAGGGAACGTGGATTTTAGCGTGTCGCGAATTTTTTCGAAATCCACGAAAGCGGGGGCGTTGTTATCGGCCTCGTGGTCGGAATTGTTTTTCTGTGGCGGATTAGAACTTTCCCTCGTCTCATTAACTGGGGCGTCCGCGGTTGGCGCGGCGACGTTTTCGTTCTTCGCCGCTTGGCTTTCTTCATTGCGCGCGGAAGAGGAAGGCGTCTGAGTTCCAAGTGTTTCGCCAATTTTTTTGAAAGCTTCACGTTCAGGTTTGGACAGGCGAGACATGTCGACGTCTTCGACTTTCGCCGTGATTTGCAGGGCCGGTTGATCGTCGGCGCTTTTGAGCGTGGCGCTCGCGGATGGTTGATCTTCCGGCTGAGAGGCTTTGGGGGGCGTCTCAACGGCGGCGTCCGGAACGTTTTCCCGTTCTTGGGCGCTTTCCCGTGGGGGGGCGTCATCGCGCGTGGCTTCAGCGTCATCGGCGTAGACGGCGCTTGTTTCTTGGTCGGTCAAAGAAAGGAGGACGGATTCGTCCTTCTTTTCTTCATCCACGCAATCGTCAAAGCTGGCGTCAACATTGGCGTCGGAGTCTATGACCATACCGTCAGTTTCGCCGGGCGTAGGATCTTGCGCCGCAAGCTGAAGTTCTGAATCGTCGTCCTTTTGGCTCTCCGCCGGTGGATCTGATGGAGCGGGCGCCGCCTCGGGCCGCTCTGGGGTTTCTGCGTCATTCTCCGCTGGGAGAAGAGTTTTCACTTCCGCGGCGGTGTTTGGCTCATGCAGGGTTTCATCGTCATGGGAAGCTTCGTCGCCGGCTTCGTCAGGCGAGGGGGCGCTTTGCGACGGTTCGGCGGGGGGCGCCGCTTCAGCGTTTTCTTCGAGGGATGAGACGTAGCGTGAATCCGGCGCCGCTGCCGATGATGTTTCGGGGGCGGGCTCGGGGACGATTTCCGAGGTAGGGAGCGGGGTCGGTTGTTCGGCTTCCGCCAAGGCGTCGGCGGGTTCTAACGTATCAGCTTCCAGAGCGGCGGCGTCGGCGCCGGCCGCGTGTTGAGGGTTTGCTTCGGCGAAGGCTTTCACCCCTGTGGCTTCCGGATCGGGTACGGCTTCCGCAACCCGGCAAACGCCGAAACCTCGAAAGCCTTCAAATATGCGGTTGCGGTCAAAAGCTGGCAGAGCGGCCATGTCGACGGGAACGCGGAGCGCTTCGCCGGAGACGGGCCAGTCAAGCGTTCGCCCGCTCCATGTGTCGCGGCGAGATAACGCGCGCGCTATTCTTCCGTCTTCGTCCATATGCAGCCAGCGCGCCACTTCGTCCCAGCTTCGTCCCAGCACGTTAGAGGTCTCTGGCCCCATGGCCTCCACAAACTCTGGCGATAGGTAGGTGAACCGGCGGTCCACGTCCATTTTCCACACGAAGCGCACTGGTCTGGATTTGGGCGCGAAGGTGAAGGCGGCTCGGGGGACGAGGGGCGCCGCTGTGATCTGTTCTTGCGCTTCGCTGGATGAGGGGGGGGCGACTGTGACGCTCGCAATTGCTGGCGCGGGAGCGTCAAATTCCGGGGTTTCGTCCTCTATCGCTGTTTCGCTATGTGGGGCGGCGGGGAGAGGCGATTGCGCGTCGGATTCGTCTTGAGCGCCGGATACGCCTTGGGCAGGCTCGTTTCCGGCCGGGGAGGGCGTGCGTTTCATCACTAATAAATGACGCTCGTCATCAAGAGCGAGAAGACCCGCCGGAATTGGAGGCGTGGTTTCGTCGTCATTTGACAGGAGGCCAAAGGCGGGAGATCGCTTTGACGATTGGCGAAGGGTCGAAATCGCATGTGGGGAAAGCGTAGGGAGTTGGTTGCCGGTCTCCATCAATTCGTCGCTGGCGGTAAGCGGCAAAGCGATTTGATCACCTGTGGTCAGAAAGGCGCAAAGCTCTTTGAGCGGGTCATTTGCGGTTGGTCCGTCGACGGCGACAATTAAAGCTGCGGCGCTTCCATCGGGCAAAGTCAATCGGCGGCAATTGCAGGTCAACAGCATGACGCGCAGCCCGCGATAGAAACGCAGCCGGTCGGTGCTTTCCCTGTCTTCCGCCCCTGTTTGGGCGATCCGGGCAATATGCGGACGCGCGGGCGAATGATCGCCAGAAAATCCGGCGAGAGCCTCCAGGCTGTTCAAATTAAAAAACTGCGCGCCCGCCGCATTGGCCCAGCGTAGCGTGCCGCCGTCATTCGCCCAGATCCAAGCTGGCCGTGCGTCGGTCAGATAGACATTGACCGCGGTGAGGCCGCTTAGGTCAAGAAAGCTACGGGTCTGACTGTCCATGGAGCGCCGTCTCCGCCTGGTTGTTGTTTTGCGCGTTCTCGTGCGTCCTTTGCCTCAAAGGGGCAGGTTTCTCGCTGAATTCGAGGCGCGTCGTCCATGCCGGACAAAGCCAGCTTCTTTAATGTGGCACACAGTAGTTAATGTTTATTTTTCAAACGAACATATCATAGGCTTCAAACTTGGTTTAAATTTGTAGCTTCATTTTATGCTGCGGCTTGAAACATTCTTTCAAGGAGATGGAGCGAGGCCCCGCTTTACTTTCGCATTCAGCGCGCCTTAGACTGATGCGTGATCGAATGCGCTGTGTCTGGTTTAGAGCGCTGGGGATGATTTTTCTTTGACGTGGACTCCTGAATTTGGGCGCGCCGAAAGTTCGAAATGCGCGCTCGTTCGCTTTCCAGTTATATTGAGCGAGCGTTTTCGGAGATGTGATAGCAGGAAGTCATATTTTTCCTGTAACGTGAACAAAAGCGTCGTTTGAAAACATTGAGTCTGCGTGAGTTCTCACAACTGAAGGGGTATTTGAATGGCCGCCGATAAAACGAATTTTGAAATTCCGGAGCAGATGCGTGACTTCGCTGACAAAAGCGTTGATCAAGCGCGCAAGGCGTTCGACGACTTTATTTCCGCCACCCATAAAACGGTTGCAAATGTTGAAGGCACAGCGAACAGCGCGCAATCCGGCGCTTCTGACATTAACCGCAAAGCCATGAGCTACGCGGAGGAACATGTTTCCGCAGCTTTCGATTTGGCCCAAAAAATGGTGCGCGCTGGCGATATGCAGGAAATTATGTCTTTGCAGCAGGATTATTTGCGTCGGCAAATGGAAGCGTTTGGCGAACAAGCTCGCGATTTGAGCGACAAGGCTACAAAAGCAGCTCAGGAAACCGCTAAAACTGTCAAAAAGTGACACGGTGGTTGTGATCGTTGGATTGGAGCGTCAACGGGCGCTTCAATCTATGGCTTGCGCTGCGATTTCATTCTCCGGCGGCTGGCCAAGAGCTTTCGACTTTAAATTCTTTATATTGGAAAATGGCGTGGGCAATGACCCGCGCTTACTCTGATGAACTGATTGTCAGAGCCTGCCTTGCGAGTTGGTTCCAGATTTTGATGAAATATGGAATGGTGCAATGCAAAATAATATTGCAATGCACCATTGGATGTCCTATGTAGAGGGTGCGGATATGGCATGTCTGCTCGACGATTGTTGATGACGTGAGCGCCCAGTGCCGTTCCATTCATATTAATCGATAGGAGATATCTCATGACCGAAGCAAATACGAGCGCCTCGACGGCGCCTAAAACACGCGCAAAAACAACCAGCCGCACGAGCGAGAGCGCTGAGACGGATACAAATTTTGCAGCTTTTGAAGCATTTTCGATGCCTAAAATGGAAGTTCCCGCCGCTATGCGTGAAGCAACGGAAAAGGGCATCGAGCAGGCTCGCGAAGCTTACACAAAATTGAAAGAGGCTTCCGAAGAAGCGACGGACATTCTTGAAGATACGTTCGAAACATCGCGTCAGGGGATGATTGATTTCAATCTGAAGGCTGTAGACGCTGCGAAAACCAACACGGACGCGACCTTTCAGTTCGCTCGTGACCTGATGGGCCTCAAGTCGTTTGCGGAAGTTATCGAGCTGCAGTCCAGCTTCGCCAAGGGCCGTTTCGACGCTCTTTCGTCGCAGACGAAAGAAATGCAGGAAGCCGCCTCCAAAATCGTTGGCGACACCAGCAAGCCAATGAAAGAAGCGGTCGAAAAAGCCGTTCAGCAGTTTAAGGCCGCTTAATCTTTGTCAATTTGAGCGCGGTTCTAAATTGAAATCTTGCAAGCCCGGACTTCGTTCGGGCTTGTGTTGTTTGGGCGTTATGCGCCTCCTGCAAATTATGCAATTGGGTTTGGCGCTATAATTGGCGGCTGTTTTTGTATTTTCTCATGAAACGTCGTTCGGCTTGTGGATGAATGGCGTGATTGCTATTCTTTCTCTTGATCTTTATGATTTGAGAGATTAGCTTTGCGCCGACTGTTAGGCAGACGTAGCTCAGTTGGTTAGAGCGTCGGATTGTGGCTCCGAAGGTCGGTGGTTCGAACCCACTCGTCTGTACCATTTTTAGTATAAATTGCCGGAATCTCTATTTGTGTTTGGTTGGTTTGATAACGCCTTCCTGCTCAAGTATTTTAACTGCTTCCTTGATCAAGTTTAACTCGCTGTCCAGAATATCCATATCGAATTCGTTCGCCAGTCTGTTGGCGAGTTGCATCATGATAATTGTCCGACAGCCTAGAAGTGTCAAAAAAGCCGCCTCGTTATATTGAGGAAGGTTTGTAGGCCTAAGCATGGCGTCATTTGTTTGGTATGCAGTAAGCTCAGTGATAATTTCTCGGCGAGATAAGTGCATTATTTCACTCAAATTTTTGTATGAAGACTTCATCTTGGGAAGGACGTTCCCCACGTTGGGCGTTTTGCCCTCTTTTCCTTGTTTGCCGCTCGCCGCTTTTAGAGCAGTTGTTAATTCTAACTCTTGTCGGATAAGCGATGCGGCTTGTATGTAAAGACCACTAAAAATCGCTTCTTTTGTCAAAAAGCACCCTTGAAACCATTGAGAAATCAGGTGCATTTCATAGAATTTATCTGTATCAAATTTTTTTTTAAGATCTGTCGTTCTATAAAAATAGAGAACCAAAAAACGATATACTTTATCGTGCGCTGTAATCGTTGGGGATTTGCATGCGTGACTGAGCTGCGATATTTTTGTCCGTTGGTCCATGCTATTTAAATCGAATAATTGCAGCCGTTCATGGTCAAAACTCTGCTTATGCATATTCGCTCTCATCATCTAAATTTGTATTGTATATTTATAATTTATCAATTCTCTATGGCCATTTGCAAGTTGGCGGAATTGGCGGTATGTGTCGATTCCTTATCTCTCGCTTTTTGACGCACCTGTTTTCTTAATCGGACTTTCGATGTCGCAAACGCCAGTTCTAACGCGTGACGGGACGTATCTCGGCGCGCGGCTTACTCTGCCCTTCTTGCCGGGAATTCTTGTTTTTGGCGCGGTTTTTGGAACCGCAGCGGCGCAAAAAGGCCTGTCATTACTTGAGGCTCTGGTGATGACTGGCTTCGTGTTTGCAGGCGCTTCGCAATTCGTCGCGGTTGAACTTTATAGCGAGCCATTTGTTTTCGCGACTTTACTGGCGATGACGGGGGTCACCGCCGCTGTAAATTTGCGTATGATTTTAATCGGCGCGAGTTTGCGGCCTTGGTTTGGGGCGCTGCCAGCTTGGCGAGTTTATCCCAGTTTCCTGTTGTTGACGGATATAAATTGGTTGATTGCGCTGAAATACCGCGCCGATGGAGGCAATGACTGGGGCGTTTATCTGGGATCTGGGCTGACTTTGTGGATTGGCTGGGTTTTGTCCTGCGTGCCGGGGTATCTTTTGGGCGCGCTGGTGAGCCATCCGGAGCGATGGGGGCTTGATTTGGTGATGCCCGCGTTTTTCGTGACGCTGTTGACGCCGCTGTGGAAGGGGCATGGTCAAACAGTGGCCTGGCTGGTGGCGGCGGTCGTGGCCTGTTCGGTTTGGCTGCTTACGCCCGGATATTGGTTTGTGCTTGCCGGAGCGGTGGCCGGAGCTATGGCGGGGGCGTTCTTGGGCGATGATTGATCTATGGTCTCTGGATAGTTTGTTTTTTCTTGCGGTGCTCGCCATGAGCGGCGTCACCTTTTTGTTGCGAGCGGGGGGGTATTTCATCATGGGCCGCGTTCCCATGACGCCTCGGGTGCGGCGCGGGCTTGAAACGCTGCCCGGGGCGATCATTATTTCAACAATTCTCCCTATCGCCCTTGATAAGGGAAGCCCGGCGATTATCTGTCTGGCGCTGGCTGTGTTCATTATGGCGGTGTTTAAGCGAGATCTTATGGCGGTGATCGTGGCCATCGCCGGCGCGGCGGGCGCGCGTTATTTGGGACTTTAAGAGCGCCTCAGGACGTCGACGCCGCCCGTGAAAAGGCTTTGATGTATTCCAATTTGGAATGAGGTGAAAACGCTCCTGCTTTTGCAAGGCGCTTTTTTTTATGCCTATCTAACGCTCACCGAGAACTTGGCGCAGACGCGTGGCGTTTGAGCGGAAAAAGGCGATATATCATGACGGGCGAAATGAAATCTGGCGGCGCACTTTTGGTCGAGGCTTTGGAGCGACAGGGCGCGGAGCGGGTTTTTTGCGTTCCGGGAGAAAGCTATCTCGCGGTGCTTGATAGTCTTTATGACGCCTCAATTCCCGTGACGGTTTGCCGTCAGGAAGGCGGCGCCGCCATGATGGCGGAAGCTTGGGGAAAGCTGTCGGGACGGCCAGGCGTGTGCATGGTGACCCGTGGACCGGGTGCGACGAACGCCTCGGCGGGGGTGCATGTGGCGCAGCAGGATTCCACGCCGATGATTCTGTTCATTGGACAGATAGATAGCGCTATGCGCGGGCGTGACGCTTTTCAGGAGGTCGATTATCGACAAATGTTTGGTGGGATCGCCAAATGGGTCGCTGAAATTGACGACGCCGCGCGCGTGCCGGAAATGATCGCGCGGGCGTATAATGTGGCGATGTCCGGTCGGCCGGGCCCGGTGGTGCTGGCTTTGCCTGAAGATATGCTTGCGCAGGTGGTCGCCGCGCCTCAATTCCGGCGGGTTCATGGGAGCGAAACTTACGCCGGGCCTGACCAGATGAAAGATCTGGAGAAACGCCTGAACGGCGCCAAACGACCGATCGCCATTCTGGGCGGCAGCCGCTGGAGTGAAGAGGCTGTTTCCGCGTTCACGCGTTTTGCGGAGCGTTTCCAGCTGCCGGTGGCTTGTTCGTTTCGTCGACAGATGCTGTTTGATCATCTGCACCCTAATTACGCAGGGGACGTGGGAATCGGCGTCAATCCAGTTTTAAAGGAGCGCATAGATCAGGCGGATTTGATCCTTCTGGTTGGCGGGCGGCTCTCGGAAATGCCAAGTCAATCCTATAGCTTGATCGATATTCCGCAGCCGCGGCAAACATTTGTTCATGTGCATCCGGGCGCTGAAGAATTGGGACGCGTATATCAGCCGGATCTTGCGATCAACGCCAGTCCGGTCGGTTTTTGTCAGGCTTTGGAGGCTTTGCAGCCGAAGGAGCCGGTTGCCTGGAGCGGGGAGGCGCGCGCCGCGCATGAGGCTTATTTGAGTTGGTCGGGGGCGCGTCCGCAGGTGCCGGGCGAGCTGCAAATGGCGCAAGTCATTGAATGGTTGGAAAACAACACCGAAGATGACACGATTTTCACCAATGGCGCGGGAAATTACGCCACATGGGTGCATCGCTTCCACCGATTCCGTCAATACGCCACCCAGTTGGCGCCCACCAGCGGCTCTATGGGCTATGGCTTGCCTGCGGCCATCGCCGGCAAGTTGAAATATCCGGAACGCACGGTGGTCTGCTTCGCGGGGGATGGTTGTTTGCAGATGACCGTTCAGGAGCTGGGAACGGCCATGCAGGCTGGAGCCGCGATTATCGTGGTGGTGGTGGATAACGGCATGTATGGCACTATTCGCATGCATCAGGAACGGGAGTATCCCGGCCGCGTGTCGGCGACGGATCTGGTGAACCCGGATTTCGCCGCCTTGGCGCGCGCTTATGGCGCGCATGCGGAAACCGTGTTGAACGATTTGGAGTTCGCTCCGGCCTTTGAGCGGGCGCGGGCGAGCGGAAAGCCGGCGTTGCTTCATTTAAAGCTGGACCCTCAGGCGATAACCCCCACCAAGACTTTGGCGGAAATCTCGAAAGGTTAAGGGCCCAGAGACTTTTCAAGTGCGTCAAATTCGGTAGCGTCAGGAAATCATGTCGCTCCGTGGCTCGGCGGCTCAATCAGGTTTGAGGCGTTGAGCCCTGAGGTTGGCAGGGTGACCTCAACGATGGCGTTGTCGTCTGGCGAAGCTTTCACCTGAAAACCGAGGGCTTTGCACATGGCCAGCATCGTCGTGTTTTCGCGTAGGACTTCGCCCTTGATCGTCTCGATGCCGTCTTTGGCCGCGTAGCTGATGATCAGACGCATGAGCATCCAGCCGAGGCCGAGGCCTTTCAGGTTCGAGCGGACCAGAATGGCGTATTCTCCGGTGCGATGGTCGGGGTCGGCGTGGAGGCGCACGACGCCGAGAAATTCGTTCGTTTGAGGGTCCAGCGCTGCGAAGGCCATGGCGCGAGAATAATCCAGCTGCACCAGTCTTGCGAGAAAGCCATGGGTGAATGTTTTGACGGGAGCGAAGAAACGCAAACGCAGATCTTCCGGCTCAATTCGTGTGAAAAACTGGCGGTATAATTCCTCGTCTTCTGGTTTGACCGGGCGGATGAACGCTTCAGACCCATCCTTTAATCGCCATGTTTGCTCCCACTCATTGGGGTAGGGCGCGATGGTGAGCCGTGATGCGCTGGGTTGTAGGACGATGCGCGCGCATTGCACCGAGATTCCTTGGGGGCCTGAGATCAGAGGATTGACGTCCAACTCAAGGATTTCCGGAATATCAATAGATAGCTGGGAAATTTTGATGAGCGTGAGCGCGAGGTCGTCAAGATTTGTCGCTGGCTGACTGGAGCGCTCTTTTATGATGCGGTGAATGCGTGTTTTTTCGATCATGGCGCGAGCGAGCTTCAGATCGAGAGGCGGCAGCTCCATGGCGATGTCATGTATGGTTTCAATGTCCTGCCCCCCTTGGCCGAATAATACGACAGGGCCAAAGGTGGGGTCGTTTGCAAGACCCGCGAAAGCTTCGAGCGTTTGATTTTCTTGTCCGCAAGGCGGCGCGTCTCCAACCTCACCCAGCGCGCGTGGAATTGCGTAACAGTCCAGCAAACGGTCAACGTCTTGAGGCGATAGCCAGGTTCGCCCCTTTTGCAGCGCTGCATGGACAAGGGTTCGCGCTGTTTGGACGTCGGGGGCGAAACCGGCGGGAAGCGCAGGCGGGGCAGCCATGAGGTGCGCTTGAGCCTGACCATAATGAATGAGATGCATGAAGGCTTCCACGGCCTCTGCTGTGCTGGCGTAACTGGGAATGCGCGCTTGATCCAGAGTTTCTTTTGCGCAGGTTTCCATGGCGGGAAAGATGACGATGAGGGGTTTTTTCCGCAAGCTTGGCGATTTGAGGCTGTTGACGGCGCGAGCGATGGCGCGGGCGTTGTCATCTTGTGAGGAAAAGGCTGTGGGCGCGAACAGAAGCATGACGCCATCGGCGTTGGGATCGCTGATGAGCGCCTTGATGATCGTTTCATATGTTTCGGGGGAGCTGTCTTCAGGCAGGGTCACTGGCCGCGGGGCGGTGTGGGTTTTGCGCCTTGGGCGAGAGGAGAAGGCGCTGATCAGCTCTTCAGTTTCATCGGATAGTTGCGCGAGATCGCCGCCGTTCTTGATGAGGGTTTCCATTGCGAGGGTCGCCAGCGTGCGACCATTGGAGAGGATGCAGAGTTTTTTGCCGCGGGGCTGGGTCAAACGGGTCAGGGTTTCGGCTGCGCCAAATAACTCTCCAAGATCGTCGACGCGCAAAATCCCGGCGCGTTGCAGCGCGACGTCAAATACCTTGTCGAGAGGGGCGAGGCGTCCGGCATGGGTCTCCCCTTCGCCGGTGGGGTCGAGGCTCCAGCCGGAGCGCATGACGATCACGGGTTTGACGCGGGAGGCGGCGCGCGCCGCCGAAAGGAACTTCTTCGGGCTGACGATGGTCTCCAGATGCACGAGAATGGCGCGGGTGCGGTAGTCAAGGGCGAATGAATCGAGGAGATCGCTAATATCGACATCGGCGCGTTGGGCGAGGGAGACGACGCCGGAAAAGCCGATGCCCTTGGCTTTGGCCCATACGAGCGTCGCGTTCAAAACGCCGCCGGAGCGAGCGATGAGCGCCAGATCGCCCTTGGAGACAGGAGCGGCGGCGAGATTGGCCTGAAGGTTGGCGTGGGGCATGGCCACGCCCAAGCTGCCAGGGCCAAGGATGCGCAAGCGATAGGGAGCTGAGGCGATGAGGCATTGCTGGACCAATTCATTTGGCCATGGATTGTAGCCGCAGCTTAAGGCGGCGAAGACTTTCGCCCCCTTTTCCCCTGCCTGAGTTATACATTCAGGAGCTCTGGCGGGGTCGCCTATGAAGATGACGAGATCAGGAGCGGCGGCCATGTCTTGCAAGCTCGCCGCCACGTGAAAACCCTCTGGCGCGGGGGAGGAGGCGGGGCCGTCTACAAGCGTCATGCGGCCGGTGAAGCCGCCCCCTTTCAAGCGTGTGAGGAGAAGCGTAAAGGCTGGGACGCTGAGGGCGTTGGGGCCAATTACAGCGAGCGAGCGGGGGGTGAAAAGGCCTTCAAGATTGCGAATGGTCATCACGCCGCCTCTCGTTAGATAACTCAAGAAAGCATCCGCGGGGCTATTATAAGCTCCGCGGAAATCGCGTTTTAAGCGGATTAGCGCGCCATCAGGACAGGCACGGTCATGGACGTGAGAATATCACGGGTCGCGCCGCCAAAGAAAAACTCATGCATGCGTGAATGGCCGTATCCGCCCATGACGATGAAATCGACGTTCTTGTCGGACGTGTAATTGAGAATCGCGTCAGCAATTCCAGTGGCTGGTCGTGGGATGACGTCAACGGTGACTGAAAGGTCGTGGCGTGCGAGATAGGTCGCGATGTCGGCTCCCGGTTCGCCTTGAGCTGGCTTGCCGGTGTTAGCCATCATGATCGTGATTTTCTCGGCGAGTCGAAGCACGGGCATGGCCGCATGAACGGCGCGGCTGGCCGTCGAGCTGCCGTCCCAAGCGATCATGACATGCTTCATGGATAATGACGCGCCGATATAGGGTGTGATGAGCACCGGAACCCCAGCCTCAAAAAGGACGGATTCAATCAAGGTTTCGCGCATCGGCTCAGGCTGATCGGGGTTGTCCTGAGTTAAGATGACGAGATCCGTTAGGCGGCAATGGGCGACGACGGACTCGGCGGAGCCGCCTGTGATTAATTCAATTGTGCGTAGCTCGTTTGAAACGCCCGCCAGACGGGACATTTCATTGAATTTCGCGCCGACTTCTTTAGCGGCTTTCAATGCCTGGGCGCGGGCGAGCTCAATATAATCGGCGGGCATGGGGGCGGCGACAAACCCAGGAACGATCGGCTCAAAAGCGACAGAAAGGCCGGTGACATGAGCATCGCAGCGCGCGGCGAGATCAAGGGCCAGTTGCGCCGCCGGCTGGTCTCCCGCAAGATCGATAATTGTCAGTATGTCCTTGATAGCCATTTGGGTCTCCATTTTCATCTTTGCGTCTGCCGTATCGGTTGGCGCCTAGGAAACAGGAATGCGTAAATGTTACAAGTTTTTCGTGGCCGTTGATATGCGGCATAAATGCCGTGTGCTTCAGACGGCCTGTAAAATTTCTCGCGCAATGATTATCCGTTGAATCTCTGATGTTCCCTCATATATTGTTGTAATACGCGCATCGCGAGCATATCGTTCCAGAGGGTAATCCTTGATATATCCCGCGCCGCCGTGAAGTTGCAGAGCGGCGTAGGTCGCCCTTTGCGCCGCTTCAGAAGCGAAAAGCTTGGCCATGGAAGCTTCTTTCGCGTAGGGCGCGCCCTGATCCTTCAGATGAGCCGCTTGCAGGATAAGTAACTTGGCGGCTTCAAGTTCGGTTTCCCTGTCGGCGATCATCCATTGAACGCCTTGCATTTGCGAAAGAGGCTGGCCGAATTGCTGACGCTCCTTGACGTAGGATTTGGCGCAGACCATGGCCGCCCGGGAAATTCCCAGAGCCAGTGAGGCTATTCCAATGCGCCCCCCAGCCAATTCGCTGACGGCTATTTTAAAACCCTGATTTTCCACGCCCAGACGTGCGGATGCCGGGACGCGGCAGTCTTGAAAAATCACCTCATTGGTGACTGAGCCGATTTGCCCCATTTTCTTTTCAGCCGGGGCGATGACGACGCCTTGAGCGTTGGCGGGAACCAGAAAACAGGATATGCCCCGGCCCCTTGCTGCGTCAGCGTCGGTGACGGCCCAAACGACGAAAACGCCGGCGTATTCCGCCGATGTAATGTAAAGTTTTGAACCGTTGAGAACATAATCGTCCCCGTTGCGTAAGGCGCGGGTTTTCATGGCTGACGGGTCGGAGCCCGCGTTCGATTCCGTGAGGCAAAAACCGCCGGCGGAATATTCGCCACCTGTAAGCTTTGGTAAATATTCCGCCTTCTGTTTCGGCGATCCAACAGCCTCAATCACTTCCGCGACCATGTTGGAGACAGACACCGTAACGGCGGTTGACGCGCAGGCGGCGCCAAGCTCCATGATGGCCAGCGCGAAAGCGACCGCGCCCGCTTCCACGCCGCCGTAGTCGGCCGTGACATTCAGGCCCATGAAGCCGTTTTCGGCCAAAATTTTCAAATTTTTGAGAAAAGCGGCGCGCTCGCCGCCTTGGTCAAGTTTGGCCGCCAGAGGGCTCAATCGGTCGTGGGCAAGCTTGCGCGCGGTGTTCTGGATGAGAATTTCTTCTTCCGAAAGACTGAAATCCATGTCGGTCCTGTGGTTTTCTTGGAGGCTAGATTCTCTAGGAAGGTGGTTGCCGCAGTTTATTTCGCGACTAGACCGCTTTTAAACTTTAGCGTATCGCCCGCTTCAGTTGCTGTCCATGGTTATTGGCTTTCGCGTGCGTGCGGCTGAGGTTGTATTTTTGAACTTTTATTGCGCCGCAGGAAGAGGTGAGAGGAAATTCTGGTGATAATCGCACGTATAGTTTGTGTGAAGAAAGAGTTGGTTGCCAAATTCATTTCTGTCCCGTTAACTGCGCATGTATGTTTTCGCGTGGTGGATGTGAATAGGCGTATTTGAGTGTGTTTTGGTTGCGTGTGATCGTTGTTCTTATCTTTAAGGGCTTCAGGTCGTGGAGCCGCGCTCTCATGCCATTACAGCGGTGCGCGGGAAACGCGTCTCGACGACTATGAGTTGATTTTGATGGTAGGCTGGAACTTCGAATGAAGTTAGGGAGGAAATATGATCTTTAACCGTAAAATTCTCGCATCCGTTTCGGCGGTTGTATTGGGCGCCGCATTCGCAGGCGAAACGCTCGCCGCCGATGTGACATGGAACATGTCCCTGTGGGGCAAACGTCGCGCTTTTACGGAAAACGCTGAAAAATTCGCGGAGCTGGTGAGCGAGAAGACCGATGGGAAATTCGAGATCAAGCTGAATTACGGCGAGGCGCTTTCCAAAAGCCGTGAGAATCTTGATGGTATTTCCTTCGGCGCATTCGAAATGGCTCAGTTCTGTGCGTCGTATCACCCGGATAAAAACCCAACATTGACTGTTTTGGAGCTTCCGTTCCTTGGCGTTCCGGACCTCGAGACGCAGGTGAAGCTGGACAAGATCGTTTATAATCATCCTGCCGTTAAAGACGATCTGGCCCGCTGGAGCGCCAAATTGGTGATGTCTTCGCCAATGCCGCAGTATAATTTCGTCGGCAAGGGAGACGCTCCTACGCAGGTTTCGGACTTTGAGGGCATGCGGGTGCGCGCGCTTGGCGGCATTGGGCAGGCGATGGAGACCATCGGCGCCGTTCCAACGTCGGTGACCGCCTCGGAAACCTATCAGGCGATTGATTCCGGCACGGTGAACGCAGCCTCTTTCGCGCCTCACGCTCACCTGTCGTTCAATACGGTCGAGGCCGGGAACTGGTGGACCACCAATCTTAATCCAGGAACCGTCAGCTGCCCGATCGTGGTGAATATCGACGCCTATGAAGCGCTTCCTGCGGAATTCAAGAAGGCGTTTGACGAGAGCGTCGACCCTGCGATTGATCATTACCTTGAGACATATGACAAGGTTTACGACAAGTGGTACCCGACGCTTGAAAAGCTCGAAATCGAGCAAGTGACCTTCCCTGACGATCAGTTGGCCGCCTTTAAGGAAAAAGCCGGTAAGCCGCTTTGGGACAAGTGGGTTGCGGACATGAATGAAAAAGGATTGCCGGGCGCTGAGTTGCTGGAAGTGGTTCAGAGCAATTTGAAGTAATCTCGTTAATATTGAGAAATTACGTCTTCCCGGCGTCGGGTTCGGCTCGGCGCCGGGAGATGGGAAAGGATCGCTCTATGGCGCTTTCACCCCCGCGCTCCGCAGGGACACAAACTTATATTCATTTCGACGGGGCGTTGGGCCGCGTGGAGAACGTGTTTAATTTGATTGCGGCGGCGAGCATCTTGATCCTGATGTTGCTTGCGGTCGTGCAGGTCATCGGTCGTTTGCTTTTTAATATTCCGGTTCCCGGTTTCATCGACATCACGGAACAATCCATGGCCGTATTCGCCTTCGCCGGCGTCGCCTATTGCCAGCGCGTGGGCGGTCACATCCGGATGGAAATCGTTCTGGGGCAGATGAAAGGGCGCGCGCTTTGGATCTCTGAATTCATTGGCGTGACATTGATCTGGATCGTCGTGGCCGCGTTGATTTATGGCTCTTGGTATCATTTCCAGCGCTCTTGGACCATTGGCGACAGCACCATGGACATCGGCTTTCCAACCTGGCCGTCCAAACTGGTGATACCGGTGGCGTTGTCTTTGCTATGGCTGAGACTTCTTCTGCAAATGTGGGGTTATTGGCGTCTTGTCCGCCGTCCAGACGCCGATCCTTTGGGCGTTCCCTTGATCCATGACGTGAGCGAAACCGCTCAGCACGAAATAGAAGACGCCCTTGGCGCGGAAATTGACGATGCGAACAGCGAGGCCAAGCCATGACCCCATATGAAGTTGGTCTGATGATGACGGGCGTCCTGCTTGTGTTGGTCATCATCGGTATGCGTGTCGCTTTCGCCACCGCGCTTGTTGGCGTCGTTGGTCTTATTATATTGTTTTCAATGAAGCTTGGGTTTGACAAAGGCCTGATCGTCGCGTTGAAAATGGCGGGAACGATCCCGCATTCGAAATCCGTGACATATTCCTTGTCGGTGTTGCCGACTTTTATCTTGATCGGGTTTCTGGCGTTTTACGCAGGCTTCACCAAGCAGTTGTTCGAAGCCTCCAAACGCTGGCTTGGCTGGATGCCGGGGGGCATGGCGGTCGGCACGGTGTTCGCCACCGCCGGTTTTGCGGCCGTGTCCGGCGCCTCTGTCGCCACAGCCGCCGTTTTCGCCCGGGTCGCCATTCCGGAAATGCTGGCGGTTGGATATTCCAAACGGCTTGCGTCCTCCGTGGTCGCCGCCGGGGGAACCTTGGCGTCTTTGATCCCGCCGAGCGCGATTTTGGTGATTTACGCCATTCTTGTGGAGCAATCAGTTGGCAAGCTTTTGATCGCGGGCTTTTTGCCAGGCGTTTTTTCGGCTTTGGTTTATGTCGCCATCATTGTTGGAATTTCTGCATGGAAAGGCGACGCGCCGCCGGTCAGAGGCTTCACTTGGACCCAGCGCTTTCAGTCCATTCCCGGGACTTTGCCAATTGTTGGCGTCATCGCCATTATTTTTTGTTCGTTCTTTTTCGGCTACGCTACGCCGACGGAGGCGGGATCTCTCGGCGCCTTCGTGGTGTTGATCACCGCGGTGGCGAAAGGTATGAACTTCAAACAGCTTGGTCAGGCGCTTCATGAAACCGCCAAGCTGACGGTGATGATTTTCACTCTGATCTGGGGCGTGCTGGTTTATGTGCGCTTTTTGGGGTTCGCCGGACTGCCGGACGCCTTCAGAGACTTTATTGTCGGACTGGAGTTCTCACCGTGGATGGTGATGGTCCTGATCCTGTGCGCTTATGCGGTGCTTGGCATGTTCATGGACGCCATCGGCATGCTGGTGTTGACGTTGCCTGTGGTTTATCCCGCCGTAATCGCGCTGAATGGCGGTGAAGGCGTGAGCGCGGCGGATAGCGCGTTTGGTATGTCCGGTGAAGCTTGCGCGATTTGGTTCGGAATTCTGGTGGTGAAAATGGCGGAGCTCTGTCTGATCACGCCGCCCATTGGGCTTAATTGCTTCGTGGTTTCCGGCGTTCGGCCAGATATTCCGGTTCAGGAAGTTTTCCGGGGTTGCCTGCCGTTCTTCATCGCCGACATTTTGACCATCGGCGGATTGCTGGCGTTTCCCGCTATCATCACGTGGTTGCCATCCTTGATGTAGCGCTGGCGGTGACGAAAAATCCTGAGAAGTTGATTGAGGGCGGAAAATATTCCGCCCTCGTTTCGTTTAAAAAAGGCTGCCTTGCCCGCTGGAGGAGGGCGCTTTTTTCGCCTTCTTGGGCGCCAAAGGTTTTTGGGCGGGAGGCGGCGACGTGAGCGGCGGCTCCGAAGCGTCTCCGGCGCTGGACGCGTGGGCGCGGACGCGCCCATCTGAAAACTCAATCTCCAGCAACGCCCCGCTGGCGACTTTCGACGCTGCGTGAATGGGCGTTCCCGCGCCGTCGCGCACAAGAGCGTAGCCGCGCGCCAGCACGTTTTTGTAAGATAGCGTGTCGAGGAGCTTGACTGAGCTATCCAGCTGACTGCGGCTTTGACGTAGAACTTGCGTCGCAGCGCGGTCGTTTCGCTGTGATAGTCCGTTCAAGCGTTCGCGCGAGGCGGTGATTTGATCTTGAAGGCGCAAGGGCGCCGCCAGAAGTCGCCGGGTTAAATTTTGCTGCTGTTCACGTCGCCGGCGGGCAATGTTCTCCAGCGCCCGCCTCTGACGCTCCGCCAGACCTTGCAGGCGTTCTCGTGAAACCTCCAGCGCGCGGCGCAGCGTGTTCAGAGAAAGACGTCCCGCGGCGCCGTCAAAGCGGGAGCGGCGATCTCGCAGCACGCTCATGAGCGCAGGCTCCAGCCGCTGGGAATAAATATCGACCCTTTGCCGGGGAAGCGCAAGAAGATCACGGGCGTTTGGCAGGGCGGCGCTGGCGGCGCGTAATTCCGTTCGGCGTGAAACCACGAGGCGGAGCAAGCCTGAATTCATACGTCTGCTGAGGTCGTCCACATTGGCCAGAAGCTCGCTTTTGACCGGAACCGCGAGCTCGGCGGCTGCGGTCGGCGTTGGCGCGCGCATATCGGCCGCCAAATCGATCAAGGTCCAGTCGGTCTCATGGCCCACAGCGGAAATCAGGGGAATTTGCGAGGCCGCCGCGGCCCGCGCCACCGCTTCGTCGTTGAAGCCCCAAAGGTCTTCGAGGCTGCCGCCGCCGCGCGCCACAATAATAAGGTCGGGGCGGGGAACTAAGCTCATGGCCGTGGTGGTCATTGGCAAGGCGTTGAAGCCTTCAATGCCGCGCGTGACCTCTCCGGCGCTGGTCTCCCCTTGAACCCGTACGGGCCAGACAATGACATGGAGCGGAAAGCGATCGGAAATTCGGTGTAAAATATCGCGGATCACGGCGCCGGTGGGGGAGGTCACCACGCCAATGACTTTGGGCAAAAGCGGCAGAGGGCGCTTGCGTTCGGGGGCGAACAGGCCTTCGGCGTTAAGTTTCTTCTTTCGCTCCTCCAGCAAAGCCATCAAGGCGCCGACGCCGGCCGGCTCCATTGATTCGATCACCATCTGATATTTTGATTGGCCGGGGAAGGTGGTGATCTTGCCGGTGGCGATGACTTCCAGCCCTTGTTCAGGCTTGATTTTCAACTTGCCTGCGACCCCGCGCCATACGACGCCGGAAAGAACGGAGCGCTCGTCTTTCAGGTCGAGATAGATATGGCCAGAGGCCGGGCGAGATATGCGTCCAAGCTCTCCGCGCACCCGCACATAGCCGAAGGCGTCCTCCATGGTGCGTTTGATCGAGCCGGAGATTTCGGAGACGGTGAACTCGGTGATGTTGCTTTGGTCGCTCAAGTCGATGTCCGTTACTTTGGTCCGCAGGGTTCTCCATGGCCGAATGGAGCGCAAGCCGGCGGGAAGGTCAAGGCGTCTGACGTTGCAAAATGGGGATGAGCTGATTTGCCGGTGGCGGGGGACGAGCGCGTATTGTAATTTGCGCTCATGCCTAGATCGGAATTCAAAATGCAGCGGTTGTTTTTCTCCCAGGACATGGACGCCGGCGTAGAGCTTCCCGCCGACCGGGCGCAGGCGAATTATTTGCTTAACGTTCTGCGCATGGGCGAGGGCGATGAGGTGCTGCTGTTCAACGGCCGCGACGGCGAATGGCGCGCGAAAATCACTGTCGATGGACGCAAGGCTTGCCGGCTGTCGTTAACGGAGCGAATGCGCGAGCAAACCCCTTTGCCCGACGTGCAGTATTTATTCGCGCCGCTAAAACAGGCGCGATTGGATTACATGGCGCAAAAGGCGGTGGAGATGGGAGCTGGCGTTTTGCGTCCGGTCCTGACACAGCACACGCAGGTTTCCCGCTTCAAAAAAGAGCGGATGGAAGCCAATGTTCTGGAGGCGTGCGAGCAATGTGGCGTGTTGGCCGCGCCGGAGGTTCGTGAACCGGAGGCGTTGAAGACGGTGCTGGCGACATGGGCTGAGCGGGAGCCGGGGCGCCGGTTGATTTTCTGCGACGAGGGCGAAGCCAGCCAGAACCCATTGGACGCGTTGGCGGGCCTTGAGCGTGGGCCGCTGGCGGTTTTGATCGGTCCGGAGGGGGGCTTCAGCGAAACCGAGCGGTCGCTTCTCAGGGAGAAAAGCTTTGTGACGCCGATTCCGCTTGGCCCAAGGGTGCTGCGCGCGGACACGGCGGCGGTCGCCGCTTTGGCGGTCGTGCAGGCGGCGCTGGGAGACTGGCGCTAACGTTTTGTCCGTTTGAAGGCTTCATCACGAAAAATCTAGTTTGTCGCAAGACGCTGCGCTGGCTATTGTGCGCGCAACTTGGCTCGCCCGTTCTTTTTTTAAAATTTAAGGAGCGCTGGCGAGCCCATCAGAAAAACCGATGGGAGGCGACCTCGTTTGATCAGGAGCATCCCGCTGAAGGTATTAAGGAATTCGGCATGGCCCGTGATACGATAGACGATACTCCGATAGATGGAATCAGCGCGCTCGTCGCAGTGCTCGAATCGGGCTGCAAGCCGGAGCGGGATTTTCGCATCGGCACGGAGCATGAGAAATTCGGGTTCAATCTGAAAGACAATACGCCGATCCCCTATGAGGGAGCTAACGGCATTAAAGCCGTTTTGGAAGGAATGGAGCGGCTGCTGGGCTGGGAGCGGATAGAGGACAATGGTTTTATCATTGGCCTTGCCGATCCTGTGGGCGGCGGCGCCATTTCAATCGAGCCGGGCGGACAGTTTGAGCTTTCGGGAGCGCCGTTGGAGACGCTTCATCAGACGTGCCGGGAGACGAACGCGCATTTGGCGCAGGTGCGTGAAGTCGCCGAACCGCTGGGCGTTGGTTTCCTTGGGCTGGGAATGACGCCGACTTGGCGGCGGGAGGATATCCCGGTCATGCCCAAATCCCGCTACCGGATCATGACCAATTATATGCCCAAGGTCGGCTCTCTGGGGCTGGACATGATGTATCGCACCTCCACCATTCAGGTGAATCTGGATTTTGAGTCGGAAGCGGATATGGCGCAGAAAATGCGCATTGGTCTCGCATTGCAGCCGATCGCCACGGCGATTTTCGCCAACTCGCCTTTCACCGATGGAAAAGTCAACGGCTTCAAGTCCTTCCGCGCCGAGATCTGGAACGATACGGATAACGACCGGACGGGGCCTTTGCCTTTCGCTTTCGAGGAGGGCTTTGGCTTTGAACGCTACGTGGAGTGGGCGATGGACGTCCCCATGTATTTCATCAAACGGGGCGATACCTATCATGACGTCACCGGCACGACTTTCCGCGCGTTCATGAATGGCGCCTTGAAGGGCGTCGTTCCAGATCCATGGCCGACGCTCGGGGACTGGAACAACCATCTTTCAACGTTGTTTCCTGACGTGCGCTTGAAGAAGTATATCGAAATGCGCGGCGCGGATGGTGGTCCATGGCGACGTATTTGCGCTTTGCCCGCGCTGTGGGTGGGGCTGCTGTATGACCGGGGCGTCATGGATCAAGCGTCAGAGCTGATCCGCGACTGGTCGCTTGAAGAACGTAACGCTTTGCGGGCGAACGTGCCGGCGACTGGATTGCAAACGCCCTTCCGCGACGGATTGGTTTTGGATGTGGCGCGCGAAGTCGTCGCTCTGGCGCATGAGGGGTTGAAGCGCCGGGCCCGGTTGAGCGATGGCGGAGCCGATGAGCGGGTGCATCTGGCCGCCGTTGATGAAACGCTTGCGAGCGGGCAGGCGCCCGCCGATCAAATGCTGGCGCGTTATCGCGGCGAATGGGGAGAAGATCTCGCGCAGGTATATAAAGAATACGCCTATTGAGGTTCTTTCATTGAAGAAGGGTTTGACCGGCGCTGGTTCGCAGACGATGATCACTCATTCTGACGAAAGGACCACGCCATGACCAACCCCTTCTTCCTGCCGCCGGCTTTTGACGCGAAAGACCTTGTGGCTGATATGGAGCGGCGTTTCGGTTGGAGCGAACCTGATCTGACGCGGGCCATGGAAGCTTTGGCTCCAGCCGCTTTCGCTGGCCTGCGCCGTAAAGGGGTGGCGGCGGATGGCTTTCCCGACTTCTCTGCTTTGTTTGACGCCGCCACCGCGTCTCAAGCTGGTTCGCTTGCCCGAGAGGAAGAGGGAAGCGAGGCTTTATCCAGATTGCAAACGTTGGTTTTTGGTTCTCACGCGACCCGCACGGCGATCGCTGACAAGGTGGCGGGCATGACTGGACTTGGCTCAGATGGGATTGAAAGACTAATGCCCGTCGTCGCCACGTTAGCGGTTGGCGATGCGGCGCGAAATTTCACATCAGGCCCGGCGCGTGAGATGTTGGACGCTTTTCTGGCTGGCTATGCGCGCGGTCGTCCAGAGCCGGCGCCGTCGCCGTTTGAGGCAATGGCGCCTTTCGCGCAAGCAATGGAGACGTTTTGGGGCTCGTTCTCTCCAAAGACGGATGCGCAGTCGTCGTTTGCGGCTAAAGCGCCGTCAGCTGGCGGCCAAGCAAAGAAAAGCGCAGCGGGCGCCGCATCTGAGGATCTGTGGGAGGGATGGCTTTCTGCGGGGCGCAATCTTCAGGAAAGTCAGGTGCAGATGTTCGATGCGATTTTCCAGCAGAAAACGAAGCCGTAAAAAAGCCCGCCTCAGGGTGAGGCGGGCAAGTTTTGTCGGCGAGGGTTCACCGACAGGGCTGCGAGGGAGCGCGGCGGCTTATGCGCCGCCGACGCGATATTTGAAGAGTTTCAAGGTCTTTCCTAAGGGCCTAGTGAATAGCTTTAGTTGCGGATTTGACGGCTGAACGCCCGCCGCCTCTGGGCTAGGCGACGTTCCTGACGCCGTGCTTCTAGTTGGAGGGATGGGTCTGTGGCGTATCCATACGTCAGGACCGATTGAATGTCGCCGGGCTCCAGGCCGATGTCTCTCAATAGCCGCGGGTCGAGGTTCTGCAACTTTGCAATGGCGCGGCGGTTGCGGCGGATCGTCCAAAGCTGTTGGAAAAAGGCGAGGCTGGCCGAGGCGGCGCGGGCGACCTGCCGCAAAGGCGAGTTGTGAAATGAAGAGCGCCGAAGGTTTGCGGTGGAACTTCCAAGAGCGGAGTGAGTGGTTTCAACACATGATGTCGTCATGACAAATGTCTCCCGTTCGAAGGCGAACGCTGTTCGCTTCGTTGCTGGCGGCCTTTCGGATTTCATTGTGTTGGACTGTGCAGAAGGCCGGTTAACTGTGTGAACTTAAGATGAGCTTTTTATCTTCATAAAACAAACGAATGTTTTGAATGGAAATTGATCGATTTTTGTGATGTGCATAGAGGCGGCTTTAACGACGAGAAAGGCTTCCCATGGCGCAGGCGTTAGATATCGATCAATTGCGAACGTTTTTGGCTATCGCCGAACTGGGAAGTTTCACCAAAGCGGCGGAAGCGGTGCATAAAACTCAGTCGGCGGTGTCCATGCAGATGCGCCGTTTGGAAGAGCGGGTGGGAAAGCAGATTTTCGTCAAAGACGGACGCCAGTCGCGTTTGACTGACGAAGGGCGGCGTTTGCTCGAATATGCGCAACGATTGATCAGCTTGAATGATGAAACTTTTCAAGCTTTCGCGGAAGAAAAAATGGTCGGTAGGGTTCGCCTTGGCCTGCCAGATGATTATGCGGAGCGCCTTCTTCCGCAGGTGCTGGCGGCTTTCGCGCGAATTAATCCTTCGATTGAAATAGCTGTCCAGTGTCAGGGATCGATCGTGACCGGCGAGCTGATCGCTCAAGACGAGCTGGACATTGCAATTGTGACCTCGGGCGATTGTGTTGGCCAGCAGGGAGAAACGCTCCGCAGAGAACCGCTACACTGGGCGGGGCCGGCGGATCGTAGCTTGCATTGCGAAGACGTGGTGCGCCTTGCGTTGGGGCCGGCCTCGTGTTCCTGGCGTAAAATGGCCATGTCGGCTCTTGACCGGATGGGACGCAAATATTGCGTTTCTTATACGTCTTCGAGCGCGACGGCGCTTGTGGGGGCGGTGCAAGCTGGACTTGCGATCGCCGTGCTGCCGGAAAGCGCTATACGTCCGGGGTTGCGAATTTTGGGCGAGGCGGAAGGTTTTCCGGCTTTGCCGCCGTGCGACATTACGATTCTTCGCTCTTCCTCCGCCACGGACTCTGTGCATGACGCTTTATGCAGCCATATTCATGCGGCCATCGGCAATGTTTCGGCGCAAATGGCGGCTGAATAGCGATGAATTTCCGGTTAGAGAGCGGCGCTAGGGCTCCACTCGGGTTGATATCCGCGAAGAAGCGCTTGGGTGATGGAGGGAGGCGTTAAAACCATGACTTCTTCGAGTAGGGGGCGCGTAAGCTTTGCGCCGTAACCGTTAAATGACCAGAGAAGTAGGCGTCCGGCGCGAAGAGCGAAAAAATTTTCTTCTGGTGGAGCGTGCGGATAGAGTAGGGCGCGCGAGTCTAGAGGGCGCACTATTACGCCGTCCGGCAGGTCTGAAAGTTTGGCTTTGTAGAGACGTTTGGCTTTACCCTCCAGCCTTTCCTGATGCAGAACGCTGTCGATGTCGGCGGCGCGTGGGAGAGGGCCTTCCGGCTGCGCGAAAGCGGCGGCGAAAAGGCGGGCTTGTTCGCGTCGGCACTCAAAGCAAGGTCGATGTCCGGCGGCGAGAGCTGTGACTTCATCGAGGAAAAACAGCTCCGTATAGCTGTTTCCCATAATTTCACGACGCCGGTTCTTGAAAGACAGCGCGCAGCAGATCCATTGGCGTGTGCTCCAGCGCCTGTTTAGGAGGTTTTTTGTTTTGGGGGAGTGGATTTTTCCTCCTCGATTGCCAATGAACAGTCCCCGTGCGGGGGTGGCGTGGATCTGGCCATTGGGGGCGACGCGATTTTGCAAGGGGGGACGGGTTTGCATGATCGTTTCCTGTTGGGGCGATTTTACGTTACACCCGGCTAACCTGGGCGCGGTCTAAAGACTTGTGCGAGAAAGCTGGTGAGGCTATCCCGGAAAACACGAAAGTTCACGGTTGTTACACGCCGTTGCAGAGATAACTCTGAGCGCGCCGGATTTAGTCAAAAGATTATGCGCCATTGAAGGAATAAGAGATGAAGTTTTTTCACAAGCTGATCGTATTCGCCGCAATGCTAGCCTTCTCCGCTTCCGCGGCTAATGCGGAAAGCCTGCCGGATCTGAAGGGGCGGAAGGTTGTCGCTGTGACTGAAAACGCCTATACCCCGCTCAATTTCATTGATCCGAATACTGGCGAGGGAATTGGCTGGGAATACGACGCTTTCAATGAAATTGCGCGCCGGTTAAACCTTCAGGTGGAGTGGAAGCTTTCGTCTTGGGACACGATGATTGAGGGCGTGCGCACGGGGCAGTTTGACGTGGGCATGGATGGGATAACCATTAATGACGAGCGTCAGACGCA
The DNA here is from genome assembly GCA_048265185.1 of Stappiaceae bacterium. Classification (GTDB taxonomy): domain Bacteria; phylum Pseudomonadota; class Alphaproteobacteria; order Rhizobiales; family Stappiaceae; genus JBLXBZ01. Next base: position 271,762 of record JBLXBZ010000002.1, read on the forward strand.
GGTGGATTTCTCCACGCCTTATATGTTGTCGCAGCAATTCATGCTGGTGAGCGCCGGGGAGGACCGGTTCACGGACGCGAAATCCTTTGCGGAAAACCCGGATCTGTTGATCGGCGCGCAACCGGGAACCACGAATTTTTATGTGGCGGTCTATAATGTGCTCGATGGCGATGAAAAAAACCCACGCATCAAGCTGTTTGAAACCTTTGGGGCGAGCGTGCAGGCGTTGAAGGCGGGAGACGTGGACACCGTGTTGATGGACGCCACCTCCGCGCGTGGATATATTGGCGCGGCGCCCGGCGCCTTCAAAGTGTATGATGAACCTCTTGGGTCGGAAGAGTTCGGCTTTATTTTCGCAAAGGGGTCTGATCTTGTGGAGCCGGTGAATGCGGCGATCCGCGAGATGAAAGCGGATGGAACGCTGGCGAAATTGAACCAGAAATGGTTCTTCGATTACGTTAACCAGCAATAGGCTCGTAGATGAGATATAAAAACAAGCCCCCTTTCCCTCCTTATAGGGGGCGTGTTTGATAATGGCTTTTATGAAACGCAGATCAGAGCGCGGGCGGGAAATTCCCTACTGGTTGCTTGCGATTATCCTGATTGGAATTTTCTTTGCGTGGCTGATTGCGGCGGATGGAAGCTATCGTTCGATCTTCAACACGCTGTCTAAAGGAGTTGGGACGACGCTGAAGGTGACTTTGGTCGCTTTTACGCTAGCGTCTTCGTTGGGGCTTCTCGTGGCGCTCGGGCGCACGTCCCGTTTGCGGGTCATTCGGGAAATTTCGACATTTTACGTGGAGATCATTCGCGGCGTCCCCGTATTGGTGCTGTTGTTCTACATCGCCTTCGTCGGCGCGCCGCAAATGGTGGCCCTATGGAACTGGCTGATTTCGCCATTGGTTGATCTTGGCTGGGGGCGAGCCATGATGACGCGAGATTTTGACTTCACATGGCGGGCGATCATCGCGCTCACTATTTCTTATTCCGCTTTTATTTCAGAAATTTTCCGCGCGGGAATAGAAACCGTTCCAACGGGACAATTGGAAGCGGCGCGCGCTCTTGGCCTCTCGCGGCTCAATACATTTCGTTTGATTATTTTTCCTCAAGCCTTGCGCGCGATCTTGCCGCCGCTTGGCAATGATTTCGTCGCCATGATCAAGGATTCCGCACTGGTTTCGGTGCTCGGCGTTCAGGACATCACCCAGTTGGGCAAGGTCTATTCCGCGTCGACATTCTTGTTTTTTGAAACCTATAACGTGGTTGCGTATCTTTATTTGTGCATGACAATTTCGCTGTCGCTGCTTGTGCGAGGCTTGGAAAGCTGGCTGAAACGCTCCGATTATCATTAACGCGATTTCACAATAAAGACGGGGGTTGGCGAAGAGGCCCGCAGGCCTTTTCGCAGCGTGTTCGCCTTTAAGCGACGGCGGTTTTCTTTTCTGCGATCGCCTCAAGCGCAAGCTCTACGACTTTGCTGCTTGATTGTTGGTTTTGACCTGTAATCAAGCGTCCGTCCCGCACGGCGTATGGCTCGCGTTGGGGGCCGGATTCGAAAAGTCCTCCAAGGGATAGGATGCGCTTTTCCAATGGAAAAGGAGTGGCGGCGCTGGAGCCAACCACTTCTTCCTGCGTGTCGGTGGAGCCCGTGACGCGCAGGTTCGACACTAATGGCGCGCCGTCGGGTTTACGCGCTTTAAGCAAGCCAGAGACGCCATAGCCGACGGCTCCTATAAATGAGCCATTGGCGTAGGAGCGGGAAACTAGGCTGGCGAGCGGCGCGCAGTTGGGGAAGTCCCACATGGCGCCGTGGCCGCCTGCGAGAAAGACAACGCCATATTCGGGAGACGCGTCGCCGATCTGGAGGGTTTTCTTCAGTAAAGAAGAGGCGATTTCATCAGCAAGAAACCGTTTCACGCTTTGCGGTCGCTCTTGTGTGTCGTCGGCCAGGCTTTCGGGGGCGGGAAGCGCGTCTTCGCCAGCGATAGAGGAGAGAACGACTTCATATTTTGCGTCGCGAAAGGCCCAGTAGGAGGCCGCGATTTCTTCGAAATTGAAGCCGGTCTTTTTTCCCGTAGGTCCGAGTTCAGTATGAGATGTAAGTACAATCAACGCCTTACGATTCATGCGTCTCTCCTTGCTTGGGGGGCAGGCTCCCTCAACGTTGAAGGCCCAGCTCAACCTTGAGCGCGAGGCGCCTCGCCAGTCTCACGCCATAGCCGTTCTCCGGCAATAAGCGAACGTTGGCTCATCTTTGATGAGTAAAGATGTGGCGCGGCGACGCCTGAAAACAACCCCTTGGAGAGGCGTGAGGCTGGGCGTTTTACTCATGCGCTGAAAGATCGCTCATGCGCCGACAGAAAGAGGGGCGCCACGTCGCCGGCGCCGCCTATGGCGTGAGACGTCAATCGTTCTGTCAGTCATCAATGACGATGATGTGAAGCGCGCGCGGTCCATGAGCGCCCAACAGCAGCTTTTGCTCAATATCGCCAGACCGGGATGGGCCGGTGATCATATTCACCGTGCGCGGCATGACGCCTTTGCCGTAAACTTCGCGCAGGCGCGCCCACATGGTTTCATAATCGCCGACGATATCGCGGGAGGAAATTACGGCGATGTGATTTTCAGGCAGAAAATTCAAGGTCGTGGGGTTGTCCGACCCTGAAGTCATCACCAATGTGCCGCTTTCGGCGATCCCGGCCTCGGCGTGAGAGAGGGAGACTTCGTCGCTGGCGATGGCGGGGCCATGATCGATGGTTAACTGGGTTTGCGCCGCCCAGTTCATTGAGGTTAGGCGTTTGTCCGCGCCCATGCGCAGCTTCATGGGAAGATTACGAGACCGCAGATAGTCCGCCACGGCGTCTGGGGCGGCTTCGGCGGAGGCGATATATGCGACGGTCGCCTGAACGCGCTCAGCCATTTCGCCGAACAGGGTTACTTGTTCGGGATGCGGGATCTGCCCCCGCTTCGGGATGACGCCTTTGGGCGCGCGTTGCAAGCGATCGGTCACCGCCGCTCTGCGCGCCGTATCGGTTGCTTTGCGGCCCAGCGAGGCCCGGATTTTTGCAAGAATGGGATTGTCCGCAGACGCGTTCATTGTGATGCTCTCCGCTTGGCCCATTGTTGTTGAAAGGTTTTTCCTTCAGGGGCGGGCATGTCCCGGTATTTGGTCCAGCCACTGGCCAGAGGCAAACTGGACAGCCGGCCTTTGCCGCGCGCCAGAAGACGCAAGGAACTGGCCGCCAGGCTGGTGGCCATCTGGTAGAGTTTCGGGCGGCGCGCGAAAAACGCCCAGACGCCAAGTCCGTAACGCACGGTCGCCGGGGTGAGGTTGCGAGAAAACTCGCGTTCCCGCCAGTGGCGCATCATCTTGGGTAGAGGAATGCGCATGGGGCAGACGCTTTCACAACGTCCGCAAAAAGTGGATGCGTTTGGCAGGTGGCCGGATTTATCGACGCCAATAAGAGAAGGCGTGAGAACAGCGCCCATGGGGCCGGGATAGACCCAGCCATAAGCGTGACCGCCAACGGAATGATAGACCGGGCAGTGGTTCATGCAGGCGCCGCAGCGAATGCAACGCAGCATATCTTGATATTCCGAGCCCAACATGGACGAGCGGCCATTGTCCAGTAAAACGACATGGTAAGCTTCAGGGCCGTCCGGGTCGCCTTCGCGCCGTGGTCCGGTTGAGAAAGTCGTGTAGGCGGAGAGATCTTGACCTGTGGCGGAGCGCGCCAGAATTCTCAGTATCTGGGAGACGTCTTCAAGGGTTGGGACGATTTTTTCAATTGATGCGACGGCAATGTGAACCTTGGGGAGGATCTGGGTGAGATCGCCATTGCCCTCATTGGTGACGATCACCGAGGTTCCGGTCTCCGCCACCAAGAAATTAGCGCCGGTGATCCCAACGTCGGCTTGAAAATATTTTTCGCGCAGGACAGTGCGCGCTTCGTCCAGCAGCGTTTCCGGTTCGGTGAGATTGCGCTCCGGGTCGAGGTGATCATGAACCCTGCGAAAATCTTCCTCAACCTGAGCTTTGGTCAGATGCACGGCGGGGGCGATGATGTGGCTTGGATGTTCGTCGCGCAGTTGGATGATATATTCGCCGAGATCCGTTTCGACGGGAGTGACGCCTTGGGATTCGAAAAAGGCGTTGAGCTCGATTTCTTCGGTGATCATGGACTTGCCCTTGGTCACCGTCTTGGCGTTATTTTGTTTGCAGATATCCAGAATGATCCGCCGAGCGTCTTCCGCGGTTTCGGCCCAATGCACATGGCCGCCGGCCGCCTCGACTTTTTCCGCGTAGATTTCGAGATAAAGATCAAGGTTTTCTAGGACGTGATTCTTGATGTCCCGGCCGTTGTCGCGCAGTTGGTCGAATTCTGGAAGGGCGTCCATCGCTTTGACGCGCTTTTCAATAAAGCCCTCCCGGACATTCCCCAAGGCCTGCTGTAGTTGCGTGTCGCTTAGGGCTTTTTGGGCGTTCTTCTTGAAAGTGGGGGAAGTTATTTGCATTTTATTTTCTTTCGCCAATAGCCGGTTGATCGGTCATTCCGGCGAGAACTTCAGCCACATGACGCACTTTAATCGCGGAGCCTTCGCGCTTGAGTTTTCCAGCCATATTCATCAAGCACCCAAGGTCGCCCGCCAGCAAGGTGTCCGCGCCGCTGGCCTTGATGTTTGCGGATTTTTCGCCCACGATCTTGTTGGAGATATCGGCGTATTTGACGCAAAAGGTTCCACCGAAACCGCAGCAAACGTCCGGGTCTTTCATTTCGGTAATGGAGAGACCGTCAACCGATTTCAAAAGTTTGCGGGGTTGGGAGGAAATGCCCATTTCGCGAAGGCCCGAGCAGCTGTCATGATAGGTGATTGTCCCGTCAAATTGCGCGTCAACGGTTTTGACACCCAAAACATCCGTCAGGAAACTGGTCAGTTCGAACACCTTGGCGGAGAAGGTTTCGGCACGCTTGTGCGCCGCCTCGTCGCCCTCAAAAAGCTCAGGATAATGTTTTTTGAGCATGCCGGCGCAAGAACCGGAAGGCGCGACCACATAGTCATAGCCTTCAAACGCCTTGATCACTTGCGCGGCTACGGCGCGGGCGTCTTCACGGTCGCCTGAGTTGAAAGCGGGTTGGCCGCAGCAGGTTTGCGCCGCCGGCGCCTCCACCACGCAATCTGCGTCTTCGAGCAATTTGACAGCCGCAAATCCGACGCTTGGGCGAAATAAATCGACCAGACAGGTTACGAAAAGCCCGATTTTGGGAGCTTGAGGCGTCGACATGGCGCTGAACTTTCTTTAATTGCTGGCGGGTTTTGGCTTGCTTAATGTTACGGCAGGTGGGTGAGGTTTGAACTTTTATCTTGTTTATGTCGACGTAAATTGAACTCACGCGCAAGACTTGTCCAGACCTAGCGTGAACAAATTTGACGGCTAAAGCCTTAATATAACAATTGCGAAGGGGAGAGGCTAACTGCGCATGGGGAGAGGGAATTCGCGGCGCATAGGTGTTTTGGGGGCGTAATTTAAGGGCCGGACGCGTGCGTCCGGCTATTTATAACGGTCGTTCAGAAATTACTTTTCAGACCCATCGGCGTTGAATTGGCTAAGATAGGCGATGATGTTTTGGCGGTCTTTTTCTTTTTTCAAACCGGCGAAAGCCATTTTCCCTTTTGGGATCACGGTTCTCGGTTTTGTCAAATATGCGTCAAGGGTCGCTACGTCCCAAACTTTGCCGGCCTCTTTTCCCTCCAGCAAAGATTTGGAATATTTATAACCTTCAACATCGCCCCATGGACGGTCAACGACGCCGTTGAGCACAGGGCCGACTTTATTTTTCGCGCCTTCGCCAACGGCGTGGCAGGCGGCGCATTTTTTGAAAACTTTTTGACCTTTTGCAGGGTCGCCATCTGCGAGCGCATATGACGTCAACGCCAAAAATGCCGCGCTGGCGACCAGTAGGTGTTTTCTCATATTTATAATCTCCCTCCAAATTGCAGATCATGACGGAGGCGCAAGCGCTGGTCCGGTCGATGTTCGCATAGCGCAACATGGCATAGGTTCACTTTTACGTCATGAGTGAATTTGTCGCAGGCCGCTTGCCGCGCATTATAGAATTCTTCGAGGCGTCTAAAGGTGCTCCAGTCCTGCGTCCCAATAGGGGGAGGGGCCATAGAGTTTGGCGAGAAAATCGATGAAAATTCGCACTTTCGCCGGAAGAAACTGGCGGCTTGGATAGACGGCGTAAAGACCGACGCTTTTTGAAGCCCTGTAGGCGGGAAGAACGACTTTCAGCGCGCCGGAGCGTAATTCCGGACCTACGTCCCAGGTGGAGCGAAGAGCGATTCCAAGCCCCGCGATTAGCGCTTCACGAACAACTTCGCTTGAGTTTGTGCGGATCGGTCCATGAGTGCGCGTCGTTATAGGGCCATCTGGCCCATCGAGGCGCCAGGGGGTTTGATGTTCGGCCGCGATACAGGCGTGGTGGCTGAGGTCAGCAATCGTTTGCGGTTCGCCGTGGGCCGCGAGGTAGCGGGGGGAGGCGCATAAGACCCTGTGAACCGGAGAAAGCTTACGCGCGACGAGGGATGAATCCGAAAGTTCCGCGATGCGGATCGCCATGTCGTAACCTTCGCCGACAATATCGGTGAAAGTGTCGCTCAGATCGAGATTGACTGTCAGCTCTGCGTTTTTTTCTAAAAATCGGGCGAGGTGAGGCGCGATATGGAGACGACCGAATGATGTGGGGGCGATAATTTTCAATGTGCCTTTGGCCATCTCAGAGCGGCGCGCGACATAATCTTGCGCTTCTTCAACGGCCTCTAAAATGGCGACGACTCGCTCATGAAAACCCACGCCAGCCTCCGTAAGCGCAATTTGTCGGGTGGTCCTTTGCAAAAGGCGCGTTCCCAATTGATCTTCAAGGCGGCGCATGCGTTTGGAGACGACGGCGGGGGACAAACCCATTTCGCGGCCGGCGCCCGACATGGAGCCGGCGCTGACGACCTTGGCGAAAATTTCAAAATCAAGAAATGAATCCATTATCAACCGTTTGGAAATGATCAATTGCCTGACTTACGCCTTTCGGCGCAGAGACGATTCTGGCAAATTGCGCAAAATGCGCGCGACGTCAGACTTAGTGCGAGTGTGACATAAGCTTGCGAGGTTCTTCGTTTATCGTGCAAACAGGCGGGATGAAAGTCCAATAGTTTCACTATGGATCGAGCGCGGCGGTCGCGCGCTTGCCGAGGGAGAGTGATATGAGCGGCATTTTGATGCCCAAGCCTGACGAGGGCGTGCTTGCGCGTCGGGGTGAAATTGTTAAGGCGCTGCAGTCCATCGTGCCGGGAGAGGGCGTGATCGACGCGCTTGGCGAAATGCGCGCTTATGAAACCGACGCCTTGACCGCTTACCGTCAAATTCCGCTTGTGGTGGTGCTGCCGGAGACGGTTGAGCAAGTGTCGGCGGTGTTGCGCTATTGCCATGAGAATGGCGTCAACGTGGTGCCGCGCGGCGCTGGAACGTCGCTTTCTGGCGGCGCGCTTCCGGTGGCGGACGGCGTGTTGCTTTCAATGATGAAGTTTAACCGGGTGCTGGATATCGACACCGCCAACCGCGTGGCCGTCGTTCAACCCGGCGTCACCAATCTGGGCGTCACGCGCGCGGTGGAGGAGGATGGCTTTTATTACGCGCCGGACCCTTCCTCGCAAATCGCCTGTTCAATCGGTGGCAATATCGCGGAAAATTCTGGCGGCGTGCATTGTCTTAAATACGGACTGACGACCAATAACGTCCTCGGGCTGGAGATGGTGTTGATCACGGGGGAGGTGATTCGCCTTGGCGGCAAGCATCTGGACAGCGAAGGCTATGATTTTCTGGCGCTGATGACGGGATCGGAAGGTTTGCTCGGGGTGGTCACTGAAGTCACCGTTCGGATTTTGCAAAAACCGGAGACGGCCCGGGCGGCTCTGATCGGCTTTCCCTCCACCGAAGAAGGGGGGCAATGCGTCGCCGACATCATTGGAGCGGGCATTATTCCCGGCGGCATGGAGATGATGGATAAGCTGGCGATTAATGCGGCGGAGGATTTCGTCAACGCAGGATATCCGCGCGAGGCCGAAGCGCTGATGATCGTCGAGTTGGATGGACCTGAGGCGGAAGTTGATTATCTGCTTGGGGAGGTGGAAACGCTGGCCAAGAAAAATGGCGCGTTTTACTTGCGCGTCTCCGAGAGCGAAGAAGAGAGAATGACGTTTTGGGCGGGGCGAAAAGCCGCCTTTCCCGCGGTGGGGCGGATTTCACCCGATTATCTGTGCATGGACGGCACGATCCCGCGTAAGCGTTTGCCGGAAGTTCTGGCGCGAATGCGTGAGCTGGGGGAAAAACACGGGCTGGCTTGCGCGAATGTGTTTCACGCCGGCGACGGCAATTTGCATCCGTTGATCCTTTATGACGCCAATGAACCGGGACAATTGGAGGCGGCGGAGGCTTTCGGCGCCGATATTCTACGTCTTTGCGTTGAAGTTGGCGGGGTGTTGACGGGCGAGCACGGGGTTGGGATCGAGAAGCGCGACTTGATGCCGGAAATGTTCTCGGAGGACGATTTGAAACAGCAACAGCGCGTGAAATGCGCCTTCGACGGCAAGCAATTACTGAACCCGGGAAAGGTGTTTCCCGTCTTGCATCGCTGCGCGGAGCTTGGGCGCATGCATGTGCATAAGGGACAATTACCCTTTCCCGATATTCCGAGGTTCTGATGAGTGAATGTTTCAAACCGTCGGATGCGGCGGGCGTGGCGGAGGTCGTCGCTTGGGCGGCGGCGGAAAATTACCCTCTCGAAGTTGTGGGCGGCGGGTCAAAGCGCACCCTAGGTCGTCCGGTGCAGGCGGCCCATTGTTTGGCGCTTGGGGCGCTTTCAGGGGTGGAGCTATATGAGCCGGCGGAATTGGTGTTGCGCGTCAAGGCGGGCACGCCGATGGATGAGATTTTCGCCCTGCTGGAGCGGGAAAACCAAGAACTGGCGTTCGAGCCGCTGGATTATGGCCCTTTGCTCAGGAAGAGCGCAGAGACTGAGGGCGCTGGGCTTGATGTTGTGACTGGCGGCACCGTTGGGGGGATGATCGGGACTAATCTCGCAGGCCCCAAACGTTTGAAATTTGGCGCCGCTCGCGATCACATTCTTGGAATGGAGGCGGTGTCTGGGCGTGGAGAATTGTTCAAATCAGGCGGTCAGGTAGTCAAGAACGTCACGGGATATGATTTGCCGCGCGCTTTGACCGGGTCGTGGGGAACCTTGGCGGTGGCGACCAGCATCACGCTTAAAGTCATGCCGAAGGCGGAGATGGAGGCGACGTTCGTTCTTCGAGGCCTGTCTGACGCGCAAGGGGTTGAAAGCTTGTGCCGGGCCATGGGATCGTCGGCGGAAGTGGCGAGCGCGGCGCATCTGCCGGGCGGAGGCGGGGCCTTTGGGGTCGATGGTCTGGACGGAGAGCGCCCGGCGACGCTTTTGCGGTTGGAAGGCTTTGGACAGTCGGTCGATTACCGTTTTGATATCCTACGTCGGGTTCTCGGTGAGTTTGGGACGGCCGAAAGGCTTGAGGCGCAGGCCTCGCGGAGCTTATGGCGCGGCGTTCGCGATTGTCGTCCATTTTGGGGAAGTGCGGCTCCGGTGTGGAGGGTCTCCGTGGCGCCTAACGCGGGGCCGGCTTTTGTACGCGCCCTTTGCGAGGTCGCGGGCGCGGATGTTTTTTACGATTGGTCTGGCGGATTGGTCTGGGCGCAGATGCGAGGCGACGATCCAATGGCGGAGGATGTGCGCGCAGCCGTGGCCAAAGCCGGCGGGGGGCATGCGACCTTGGTTCGCGCCAGCGCGGCGGAGCGTAGCGCTCTCGCGGTGTTTGAGCCGCAAGCGCCGGCGTTGGCGCAATTAACCCGCAGGTTTAAACAACAATTCGATCCATCGGGGATTTTAAATCCCGGGCGGATGGTCAACGGCTTATGATCGTGTTTCACTAGCGAACTATTTGGAAGGTATGAGAGCGCTTTTACTTCTTAAGGGGGATGATGTCATGAGTATGCAAAATAACAATGACGCAAGTGGTTATATAGAAGCCGGCGAGCGCAACGTGAGTTTGATTTATATTCTCTATCTGGTCAGTTTCATTGTTGGCGTGACTGTTCTGATCGGGCTTGTTTTCGCTTACATGAACAGGGGAAAGGTCAGCGGGTGGGTGGACAGCCACTATACCTATCAAATTCGCACCTTTTGGATGGGGCTTCTTTTTGGTTTCGTCTCAATGCTTCTCATGTTCGTCGGCATTGGTTTTTTATTGATGTTCGTCGTGGCGATCTGGATGATAGTTCGCTGCGTCAAGGGGCTGCAAGCTGCGGGCCGCCGCGAGGCGATCGCTAACCCTCAAACCTGGCTTTTCTGATGCAAACAAATTTTTCCATCGCCCAGTTGGCGGATCCGCACGTGGCGAATTCGGAGCAAATTCTGCGAAAATGCGTGCACTGCGGGTTTTGCACCGCGACCTGTCCGACCTTCACCCTGCTTGGAGATGAGTTGGACAGCCCGCGGGGGCGGATTTATCTGATCAAGGATATGCTGGAAAATGACAGGCCGGCGGATGAAAAGCTGGTCAAACATATAGATCGTTGCCTGTCCTGCCTGTCGTGCATGACCACTTGTCCTTCTGGGGTGAATTACATGCATTTGGTGGATCATGCGCGCGCGCATATCGACCAGACTTATCGGCGGCCATTGCCTGATCGGTTATTACGCGGGGTTCTGGCTTTCGTTCTGCCCTATCCGCGCCGGTTCCGGGCGGCCTTGATTGGAGCTTTTTTCGCGCGCCCTCTGGCGGGGCCGCTGAAGGCCATGGGGGGCGTATTCCGAAAGCTCGGGGCAATGCTTGAATTGGCGCCTATGAAAGCGCCAATACGCTCAAAATTGCCGGCGTCGGGTCGTTATGCGTCGCAAACGACGCAGCGGAAGGGGCGCGTGGCTTTGCTTACCGGCTGCGCGCAACCGGTTTTGGCTCCGTCGATCAATGACGCGACGGTGCGTTTGTTGACCCGAAAAGGCTATGAAGTGGTGCTGCCGAAAGGAGAAGGGTGCTGTGGCGCTCTGGTGCATCATATGGGCAAGGAAGCCGACGCGCTCGCCGCCGCTCGCCGCAATGTGGACGCATGGTGGCGCGAGATGGAGGGCGACGGGCTTGACGCTATTTTGATCACGGCGTCGGGCTGCGGCACGACGATCAAGGATTATGGGTTCATGCTGCGCGGCGATTCGGAATACGCTTCTCGGGCGGCGAAAGTGTCTGCGGCCGCGAAAGACGTCACCGAGTTTCTGAGCGTGGTTGACCTAGGGCAAGCGGTCGTGTCGCCGGCGTTGACGGTGGCCTATCATTCGGCTTGTTCCATGCAGCATGGACAGAAGATTACCCGCCAGCCCAAGGATCTTTTGAAGTCCGCCGGATTTACGGTGAAAGACGTGGCCGAGGGGCACTTATGCTGCGGTTCTGCAGGCACTTACAATATATTGCAGCCAGATATCGCGCGCCGTTTGCGCGATCGTAAAGTGGCCAATATTGAAAAGACGACGCCGGACTTGATCGCCACCGGCAATATTGGGTGCATGACGCAGATCGGCGGGGGAACGGATATTCCAATTATCCATACGGTCGAGTTGCTGGATTGGGCTTATGGCGGCCCCGCGCCGGAAGCTTTGGCGACGCGCTCGCCGCTCAATTAGCCTATGGCGCCCCTAGATTTCCTTATTTGGCGAAGGTGATTTTTCAGCTTCGTCGAAACCCAGAATTGCGGGGGTGAAATCTGAAGGCGCGGGCGGCGTTTTTCCCGCCAAGCGCAAGGTTCTCTCCAGAAGCTGCTCATATATTGGCCGTCCGCCGAGTTTGTGGGCCACAAGCGTGGCGCAAACGCAGGTGACCATGACCGGTAAAAGCTGCTGATAAGCGCCTGTGAGCTCCAGAACCAAAACAACGCCGACGATGGGGGCGCGAACGGAGGCGGCGAAAAGTCCGCCCATGGCCGCAATTGCGAATGAGGCGGGCATGTGCTGGGCGTCTGGGAAAAATACAACCAAAGCTGTGCCAAACGCCAATCCCGCGCAGGTGGCGATGGAGAGCATTGGCGCAAAAATTCCGCCGGGAACGCCTGAGGCGTAGGAAATCAGCACGCCGATGATTCGAAAAGCCGTTAGCGCTAGCAAAAGCATGACGCCGTGTTTTTCGTGAATAAGAACTTCGATCAGACTTTCTCCGCCATGAACGGTTTGGGGCAGCCAAATGGCGAAAAAACCGATAATGGCGCCCACCCCAAGAGGCGCGATCCACCAGCCAATCTGTCCAAGCGCTTGAAAAGCGTCGAGGGTTTTGAGCACCGCCCAGTTGAAGAAAACGCCCAAAGCCCCCAAGGCGCAGCCAAGAACGACAAAGGCGGGCAGGTGAATCAAGGGAGAGACGGGAACGTCAATCAGGAGAAAAGGACCGGCGCCTCCGATATTCTCCACTACAATCGCCGCGGTGATCGAGGCGATGATCACCGCCATATAGGTGCGAAAGCCATAAGGAAACTGGCGGCGGGTTTCTTCGACGACGAATAATACGCCCGCTAGAGGAGCGTTGAAGGCGGCGGCGAGGCCGGCGGCGGCGCCAGCCGCGAGCAAGCCTTTGCGGTCCCTGTCTATAATGTTGAAACGCTGGCAAATGCCTTCCGCGCTGGCGGCGCCCATGTGAATGGTCGGACCTTCGCGGCCCAGAACGAGACCCGCGCCGAGAGACAGGACGCCTGCGGTAAATTTCGCGATCAGCACTCTGGCCCAGCGAAGCGGGCGCAGGCCCTCCATCGCGCCTTCTATTTCTTGAATGCCGCTTCCCGCCGCTTCAGGCGCGACTTTTCGAACAATCCACGCGGAGGCTAGTGTGAGCAGAGCGGTTAGGGCGACGCTCGCCGCGATGGTCAGCCAATGGCTTGGCAAATGCTCCAGCCCGGAGAAAAACGTCAGCAGCCTGTCCGCCAGAAAATGGAACAGGGAGCCGATCAGTCCTACAATCAAGCCAAGCAGAAGGGCGAACAGAAAATATTTGATCTCGCTGCACGTCTGGGGCGCTATTGGTTGGCTGTTCAAAGTCTTTCCTTTTGCGTCGCCGTTTAGGGGGTATTACAACGCTAATATGAATTTTTGACTAGTTTTCTTATTTCCAAGATAAAGCGCTTTATCATTCGTGGGAAGAATGGAGACAGAACTCTGACAATAGGTTATGGCCTCATTTGAGGTGGCGTTTGGCGGTTGCGTTCATGAAACCCCAGACCGTTGACGATTGTTCTAATTTTTTGATTTATTTGGACTGTTCAAGACGTTTAGGAGCTAAAAATGTCGGCTTCTCAAGGAAGCGCCGTGATCGCCAGTCTTGGGATGTCTTGCCAGAGCGCTCGCCAGATTCGCGATAATCTGGATGTGATTAGCAGACGACTGAACGGCGAGGCGGCGCATGATTCTCAGTTCTTTGACGGATTGATTGCGCCCCCTGTCGGTTTGGCGAAACTTTTTGAAGACGGGTTTCCGTTGTTTTCGCGCGAAGATCTTGACGAGGGGCCCGGACACCCTACGTGGCGCCCTTATGGGGTGCGTTTTTTGCACCACTTTCGTGAAGGCGAAGGGGCGGCGGATATTGACCGCTATTTTGAACGAGATTTGTCCCGGTTTACTTATTTGCGGGAAAAATTCATGCGATTGAAGCGAGCCAGGCGGTTGGTGTTCGTACTTTCAAATACGCAGAACAATCTGGATTTGGTGGCGCGAGAGACTAAGTTGGAGAGAATTTCGTTCGACGCGGCGGAGGTTTTGCGTTTGCAGACCGCGGTTCAGGAGTTTCTCGGGCGCGCGTGCGAGTTCATCACGGTGACGTCGCATGAAAGGCGGGGGGATTTGCCAAGCGAACGCGTGCATATCCTGAAGCCGGACGATAGCGAATGGACAGGAGACAAGCGCCAGTGGCGCGCGGTGTTTGAGCGCTCGCTGTAAATATATGACACGTTCTTTTTACGGGAGTTCCCGGCGAAGGAGCCCCGCCGGGAACAAACTGAGCTACTTTGTTTTGTTGCTATCGGACGATGACTTTCGCTCCAATTTTCACCCGGTTATATAGATCAACGACATCTTCGTTACGCATGCGGATACAGCCGGACGAAACAGCTTTGCCGATGGTCCATGGTTCGTTTGAACCGTGGATTCGGTAAAGCGTCGAGCCCAGATAGAGGGCGCGCGCGCCAAGGGGGTTATTCGGGCCGCCGGCGACAAAGGCGGGAAGGCCAGGCTGGCGTTTTCGCATTTGAGCAGGAGGGCGCCAATCGGGCCATTCGGCCTTGCGAGTGATTTTTTGCGTGCCTTTCCAGCCGAAACCGGCTCGGCCGACGCCAACCCCGTAGCGACGGGCAAAGCCGTCATGACCGACGAGATAGAGATAGCGGCTTTTCGTGTCGATAACGATGGTTCCTGGCTTTTGCCGGCCGTTATAGGCGACGGTGGTGGGCAAGAAACGTGGATCTATGGCGCGGGCCGCGCGGCGCGCGGGGGCGGGGCTGCGCAATGATGCCTGTTGGGCGCTTGGTCTCGTATTGGCCTGGGGCGGCGCGGCGCGCCTCGGCGCGTAAGCCTGCGGTAATGGCCGGGTGGTGATTATGGTGGATGCGCTTCGCCTTTGCGGTTGCAGTTGTAAAACCCAAGGCTCGGTCAGGTCGGGACTGAGCAGCAGCGGCGGCGCGGAGGCGCCGCCCTGATACCCCGCCTGGGCGGTGGAAAGGCCAAGGCTGGCTGCAAGCGCCACGACCATGGGAAGAATGAGACGGTGCTTCATTGACGTACTCACTACATTGCGTCACAGATACACGGACGGATACATGCGCTGACCGTAGAAAAGGGCAGCCGGTTACTTCGAATTTTAGGATAAATGTCGAAATTATTCCGTCAGGTGAATCTTTTGAGAGAATGTAATGTATTTTGTTTCTTGGTTATCAAGGCGTTCTTAAAAAAGGTTAATTGAATGACAATATAAAGGCCGCCTGCGCGGCTCAGAATTTGTGTGACGTCTCCATAAGAACCGCGATTATTTGATTTTGCGTCGTAGCTCACGAATGATTCTGGGGAGAAGCGGTTTGACTTGCTCGGGCGACATGCCTGGCTTGATGCGTCGGTCATATAGCATGTTCAAAATATACTTGTCGAAAGTGGTGAATCGGCTGTGGCGCGAGCGATCGTTGAAAACGGAATGCGACAGGCTTTCATCATCATTCATCGGCCCCAACCCTTGCAGAATTTCTTCAACGACGCAGCGTTTGAAAAGAAAGTCGCCTTCGTCGGAGACAATCACCGCCGCCGATCTGGAGATTCCTTTGCGACCAGACACGACGCGTACGAGGCATCGGCCGGGAACGTCAACGTCCGGGTCTTTATAAACGCGGTTGCGAACGACATCGGCGTATTGCGTTCTATCAACCACGTATATCTTGTAGTTGGCGTCTTCAGGGCGCTCCACGACCTCGGCGGTGAGGCCATAAATTTGCCTGTTGATGGTTCTGATAAAGTCTGTAATCGCGGGCTTTCGGTTCTTTCGCGCTAAATTGGAAATGTGAAAGCGGACGGGGCCCTTATATTTTTTAACCAGATAAGGTTGCCAGGACCAAGCGCGATATTCCAACCCGAAAACTGTCTTGTTGAAGCCAGCGATTAATTCTTCCATGGAATAGGAATGACCAGCGGCGGCTACCGAAATAGGTGACACCTGAACGATTATATAAAAAACTACTGCGAGCAGTTTAGGAAACATCTGGAAGGGCACCGGTTGCTTTAAAGGATGTAGAAACATCGATAATGAAAAGAACATTAACCAAATAGGCTTTCGGTTAAAATAAATAATTCCATTTGTTATTCTTATTTTCTCGGTTCAGTTTCATGTTTGGGAACATTTCTTTAAATGTCTGGGCTTACAATTTCGTGAAAATTGATTGACGCTGGCAGTGAAAACGGATGTGGGGATGATGGCAGTCAAACGAGCCTTTAGAGCCGAAGCGCTTATTGCAGGAAATGAGGAAATCACCTCCGGCGACTACGGGCAAGAGAAACGCCATCAAGAGTTGTTGGCCGCGATCGAGTCGTTAAAATCAATGATTCGTCCCAGCGATGAAGTCAGTGAAGAAGTCAGCGTGCAGGTTCTCAACCGCTTCAAGAATGAGCTGGGCGAGGCGATCAAATTGAAGGCGGAGCTTGACGCCATGTATCAGGCGATCGCCGAAACAAAGCATGAAATCGCAACGTTGCACCATACGACCGGCTCCCATGGCGAGGAAATGAGCCGCGTGACGAATGAACTGGACGCGGTTGTTAGCGGCACGGAAGGCGCTACGGAGAGCATTCTTTCGGCCGCCGAATATATTGACGAAACCGCGAACACTCTATCGGCCCGGCTGAACGGATCGGATGCGGATCTGGCGTCTGATATTCAGGAAAAAGTCATTCAGATTTTTGAATCTTGCAACTTTCAGGATCTCACGGGGCAAAGAATAACCAAAGTCGTGGGCACCTTGCGTTTCGTTGAGGAGCGAATTGTGCGAATGATGACGATCTGGGGGGGGATTGAAAGCTTCAAGGATATTGAAGGGGATGTAATGCCGGCGAAGGAAGGCGATAGCGCTCTTCTGAACGGCCCGTCTCTGGATATGGATGCTGGGGTGGCCTCTCAGGACGATATCGACGCCTTGTTCGCGTGAGGAATGGGCGGCGAGCGCGCATAATAGTATTTTTGCGTTCTTGATTCCTCCGTTTTTGGCGTTGGTTAACGGCGACCGTTACTTGACATACAGACTGGTTGTGCGAACAAAGTGAGAACTTGTTGATTGGATGCATGGGCGTTAGGAGGCGGCGTGGTCAAGGACGATAGTTTGGACGATGGTTTGATCGTAGCGGAAGATGGGAAGTCACGGTGCTGGTGGCATGGAAATTTGCCTGACTATCTTGCTTATCATGACAATGAGTGGGGGCGCCCTGTCACCAATGATCAGAGGTTGTTTGAGAAAATTTGTCTTGAAGGTTTTCAGTCCGGCCTTTCCTGGCTCACCATTTTACGCAAGAGAGAGAACTTCCGGGCGGCTTTCGCCGGCTTTGACATTGATGCGGTCGCGGCTTTCACTCAGGACGATGTGGAGCGCTGCGTCTCCGACGCAGGCATTGTGCGGCACCGGGGCAAGGTCATGTCGGCGATCAAAAACGCCCGGCGCGCTCAAGAGCTGAAGCAAGAGTATGGCTCGCTATCGAGTTATTTTTGGCGCTGGGTTCCAAATGATTCTGAACGTCCGGAGCGTTTCGACGCCGCAAGCGTGAAGCCCCTGGCCATCACCCCCACCTCGACCGCCTTGTCGAAAGAGCTGAAAAAGCGTGGATGGAGTTTTGTCGGCCCAACCACCGTTTATGCGTTCATGCAGGCGATGGGGCTGGTGAATGATCACTTGGAAGGCTGCTGTATGCGCTCTCAGGTGGAGGAAGAGCGTATTGAGGCCTTGAAGCGTATACGGCAAGACGGCGGCGCGACTAATTCGCATGGATAAGGTTGCGTAATCCCAGTTCAATTCAGCATGAAAAGTGAAGACTTGGTGAGAAGCGTGTGAAGGTCAGCGATTCTTACCTTATTTTATTGCGTAAATAGCGCGAACATTGTTCAATCACTACGTAGCGTTCTTTATGCTGCGTGTTTTGAAAGAGACGCCGAGCGTGAAACTCGTTCGTTTCGCATGCATGAATGATGGTCAGTAGAGTGTTGTCTGGGCCTGACCGGAGGGGTGTCGGCTGAGACGAATGGCGTTAGGCGCCATGGTTTTAAAATCTGTCGTCGATGGAGGTCGGCGGCGTTCTGGGAGGATACTATGAAGTTAATACGTATGCTGACGTGCGCGGCGGTAGGCCTTACGCTTTCTTTTTCGGCGGCCATGGCGGAGAAAACGACGCTCCGCATCACGCTTCAGTTGCCGATGAAAAGCCATTTGGGGCAAAATCTGAAGTTGTTCAAAGAGGAAGTCGAGAAGATTTCCAGCGGCGATATTGAAGTACAGGTTTATGATTCGGCGCAGCTTTATAAAGACAATGAAGTTCCCCAGGCCGTTGGCTCCGGCTCCATAGAGATGGGCGTGGTGTCGTTGACGCGTTACGTGGGCGACATTCCGGCGGTTGACGTTTTCTACATGCCGTTCTTGTTGAACTCGGAAGAGCTGGTGCGCAAGGCCGTGGCTCCGGATAGCCCTGTGCGCGGTCCGCTGGACGCGGCGATCCTGGAAACCGGTAGCCGGGTTCTCTGGTGGCAGGCCTATGGCGGCGTCATCATGCTGTCGAACGGCGGTCCGATCAAAACGCCAGAGGAGCTCAAGGGCAAAAAAGTGCGCGTGTTTGGCAAAACCCTTGGCGAATGGATCAAGGCTGCGGGCGGCGCGCCGACGTTGATCTCCGGATCTGAGCAATATATCGCCTATCAGCGTGGGACGGTCGACGTGGGGCTGACCGGGGTTTCTGGCGTCAAAAGCCGCAAACTTTGGGAAGTGATGGATACAATCACCGCCACCAATAACGCGGACATTGAGTTCATCGTCGTCGTGAATGATGAATTTTGGAATGGATTGCCTGAACAGCACCGTGAATGGATTCAAACAGCTGCAAGAACCGCAGAGGATTCCGTTCGTAATGAAATGGGCGCTATCGAGAAAGCCGCGTTCGAGGAAGCCAAGTCAAACGGTATGAGCGTATATGAATTGACCGCCGCCGACCTTGAGCAATGGAAGGCCGCCGCGCAGCCTGTATATGATCAGTTCCTCGCCAGCTCCGGAGAGCTTGGCGCCGAGGTTCTTGAAGCGGCGCGTAATTTGCAAAAATAATCCGCAGCTCATGTGAAACGTGTTCGCCGGGTCGTGGGGCCCGGCGAACACAATTTCTTTGGTTGTTTGACTATTAGGATACATGTGCGATGCGGAACGTTGCTCTGCTGGTGGATTCTGTTTCTCTTTGGTTTGGTCGTTGCGCCGCTTGGGCGTATTTCATCATCGCCTTGACCCTCGGTTACGAGGTTTTCATGCGTTATCTTTTTATCGCTCCGACCATTTGGGCCGAGGAAGTGTCGCGTTTGCTTCTCGTCTGGGCCACGTTTGGCGGCGCGGCGTTGTTGCTGCATCGGCGGCAACACATCACCATCACCGTGATCACTGACAGTTTTTCCGCGCGCGTTCGTCAAATTCAGGAAGTGGCGGTTCTGCTGTTCATCGGTTGTCTGGCGGTGGTGATCGTCTGGTATGCGTCCGGTATCGCGCTGGATTCTTTTGAGCGAGGCCGCACGACAGGCTCGATGCTTGACCTTCCCGCATGGTGGGTGGAGGTCGCGCTTCCTGTATGCTTCACGTTGCTTGGATTGCAAGCTTTTCTGGAAGCGGCCCGGGTCGCTGTTCAAGGGCCGGTGGAGAAAGCTTCTCCGTCGCCTTCGCATTAACCTGGGAGAGGCGCCGTGACCACTGTTTTGATTCTGATTTCTCTGTTTTCGCTGTTGCTGGTAGGCATTCCCGTGGCTTTCGCCCTGATGGGGCTGGGGCTTGGAATGTTGGTTGTGGGAGGCTTTTCGCCGCTGATGGTTCCTCAGGGACTGTTGTCGTCGGCCGACAGTTTTGTCCTTATCGCCGTGCCGCTGTTTCTTTTGATGTCGAACGTCTTGTTGAAAGGTGGGGTCGGGCGCGATCTCTTCGCCGCCGTGCAAGCGTGGGTCGGGCATTGGCCGGGCGGGCTGGCGGTCGCCACCATATTGTCATGCGGAATTTTCGCCGCCATCTCCGGCTCTTCCGTGGCCACCGCCGCCACTATCGGCACGGTCGCCATCCCTGAAATGACATCGCGCGGGTATCCTCGACGCTTCGTGTTGGGGCTGTTGGCGGCGGGGGGAACCTTGGGCATTTTGATTCCTCCCTCAATTCCAATGATCGTCTATGGCGTCATTACGGAAGAATCGATCATCTCCCTCTTTCTCGCAGGTGTGGGGCCGGGGCTTCTATTGATGGGGCTTTTCATTGGCTACTCAATGCTGTACGCGCGTTTCGCCAGTGACTATCAACCCTCGCCAAAAGCGGGGTGGAGTGAGCGAAAAAGCACGTTCCTGCGCGCTTCGCCAACCATCGTTCTCGCGGGCGCGGTGATCGCTGGCATTTACGCGGGAATTTTCACGCCCACGGAAGCGGCGGCCATTGGTTTTCTCGGCGCGCTTGTGGTGGTGGGGCCGCTGCTGCGTACATTGACTTGGAAAACCTTGCGGGAAGCGGTGCTGGAGTCTATGGCGACCACGATCGCGATTCTGCTGATTGTCGCTGGAGCGAAGGTTTTTGGCAAAGCGATCACGCTTTACCGAATTCCGCAAGATATCTCCTTGTTCTTGACGGAGCATATTTCAACTACAGGGATGTTCGTCGTCGTCGTCGCATTGGTGCTTCTGGTTATGGGGCTGGTGCTTGAGTCTCTGTCCATGATGTTGATCATGGTGCCGGTTCTCTCTGGCGCTCTGATGGCGCTTGGTCTTGATCCGATCTGGTTTGGCGTCTTTTTCGTCATCATGGTGGAATGCGCGTTGATCACGCCGCCGGTGGGGCTGAACTTGTATGTCATACAGGCGGTGGGAAAAGCGAGCATGGGGGATGTCTCCGCGGGCGTCTGGCCTTTTCTGGTCATGATGCTGTTCAGCGTGGCTCTGATTTATTTGTGGCCGGATTTGGTGCTTTATGTGCCGTTCAGGCTTTGAGGGGCTGGCGATTTGTCCGCTCGTTCGGCTGATATACGCTTGCTTGAGCATATAAAAAGGAATGTTTGATGAGTTCTCCCGCAGCGCGCTTGCGCCTCCATCTGGAAAAAAACGCCTTGACGGTGATGCCTTGCTGTTTTGATGGCTTGTCCGCAAAAATGATCGGGGACGCAGGCTTTCCCGTAACTTTCATGTCCGGGTTCTCCGTCTCGGCCGCGCGCATCGGCGCGCCTGACACGGGATTGATCTCTTATGGCGAAATGGTCGATCAGGGGCGCAACGTCTGCGCCGCTAGCTCGGCGCTCGTCATTGGCGATGGCGATACAGGCTATGGCAACGCCCTCAACGTCAAGCGTACGGTCAAAGGTTACGCTCAAGCCGGGTTCGCCGCGATTATGATCGAAGACCAGCTTGCTCCCAAACGCTGTGGTCACACGAAAGGCAAGGTGGTGGTGGAGCGCGATCAGGCGATCGACCGGGTGCGCGCCGCCGTAGACGCGCGCGAGGAAGGCGCGGATATTCTCATATTGGCGCGAACGGACGCGCGTCACGGGCACGGTCTGGACGAAGCGTTGGCGCGGGCGCAGGCGTTCAAGGAGGCGGGGGCGGATATTCTTTTTGTGGAGGCGCCGAAATCGCGCGATGAGATGGAGCTGATTTGTCGCGAAGCGCCGGGCTGGCATATGGCTAATCTGGTGGAGGGAGGCGAGACGCCTAACTTGCCGCACAAGGAGTTGGAGGCGATCGGTTATCGCCTCGCCGCTTATCCTTTAACGCTGTTGTCCGCGTCGATGAAAGCCATGCAACACGCGCTGGCGGCGATGAAGGAGGGGCGGCATCCCGATGAGCTGCTTCTGTCCTTTCCCGAGCTTCGGCGCGCGGTCGGGTTCGACGCCTATTATGAGGCTGAGAAGCGGTATTCTGACCGGCGCGGCGACTAAAGGCGGGGCCCACCGGTCCCCCCGGCCAAGGGGGGGCTTGGCGGGCGCTGCGATCCTCTCACACCTGCGTCAAGCGGGCTTTGAGAGGATCGAACAGTGGATTGCTGCGGGTGAAAACATAATCCAATACGCTCACCGTAACGGTGTTGGCGCCATGGGCGCGCAGCACAGCGGCGCATTCGGCCACGTGCCTGGCCGGGCAGTGTATGACCAACGGCCCGCCTGCGGCGGAAGTGAAGGGCGCTTTCGCTCCCAAATCGCGCATCGCCTGCAGCGCGGCTTCGGGGTTTGGAACATCGGCGTGAACGCATTTGAGGTTGCGTGCGGTTTCCTCGGCGGCCACCCGGTCGAGAATGGCTTGAGCGGCGGTGAGCGCGTCGGCGCTCCAATTGGCGGTGAGGGAGGCGGTTAGATGGGCTTGGCTTTCTAGAATCACGCCGCCGTCGAGAATTTTCAGGTTGTTGGCGGTGAGCGTCGATCCGGTCGAGGTGATGTCGACGATCAATTCGGCTGAACCAGCCGCCGGCGCGCCCTCGGTCGCCCCTGCGCTTTCAACGATCCGATAATCGGCGATACCGTGACGGGCGAAGAATTTCCGCGTCAGGGCGACATATTTCGTCGCTACGCGTAAGCGGCGCCCATGACGCGCGCGAAAATCCGAGGCCATGTCGGCGAAATCGGTGATCGTGGCCACGTCGATCCATGCCTTGGGAATGGCGACGACGACGTCCGCCGCGCCAAAGCCCAGAGGCGAGATCAAATGCACGCTCGTCTCAGGCGTCGCCATGGTCTCATGCAGAAGATCCAGTCCTGTGATGCCGAAATGCACGGACCCCGCCGCCAGTTCGCGGGCGATCTCGGAGGCGGAGAGGAAGGCGATTTCCACGCCGTCGACGCCGGCGAGGCGTCCCCTGTAATTGCGCTCGCCGCCGGGGCGCTTGACGCTGAGGCCGGAGCGCTTGAAAAACGCATGGGTGTTTTCTTGCAAACGACCCTTGGAGGGAATGGCGATTGTCAAAGTGCTCATGCGTTCCGCCCTCCGGATATCCGGTCCAGCCAGATGGAAAATCCAATTGCCGGAACGGTTTGGGGCGCGCCCAGGAGTTCCAGTAATTTGTCATAGCGTCCGCCGCCCACCAAGGGGCCTTGATCGAGGGCGTTTTGCGCGTGAATTTCGAAAACAAAACCGGTGTAATAGTCGAGGCGCCGCCCGAAATCCGCGGAGAAAGTCAGGGACGAAACGTCAATACCTAAATCTTTCAATGCGTTAAGGCGCGCTTCAAAGTTGGAGATCGGCTCTGAGAGATCCACGCCGGTTTCCTGCATAAAGCTTTCCAGTTGATTGAGAGCTTTGTCTGGCGCGCCTGCGATGTCAAGGAAGCGGGCGAGATGGGCGGCCGCGTGATCGCCGACGCCCTGACGGCTGGCCAGAGCCGCTTGTTCAAGAAAACGTTCAGCGATTTCACCTGCTGTGCGTCCCCCCACGGCTGAAATTCCAGCGATGGACAACAGGTCCTCCACGATGGATTGAGCCGCGTCAGGGTCCGCGCCCTCCAATGCGCCAATGAAGCCTTGTTTTGCAGCTTGCAGAGCGTCGGGGCGCGTGGCTTCTTCGCCTCCGCCCATGCGCGCTATGGTTTGGTCGAGACGCTCGCGTTCGCCAAATTGGTCGCGCAGACGCCTTTTCCATACTTGTGGCAGGCCGAGACCGTCCAGAACCGCTATGAAAAGCGCTTCGTCGCCGATGCGAATGGCGACGGGATCGCTGGAGAGCTCTTCAAGCGCGCCGAGAGCCAGCGCCAGCGTTTGCGCGTCTGCGACTTCGCAATCTTCACGGCCGAGGCTTTCAATCCCGGCTTGCTGAAACTCGCCGGTTTGGCCGGAGCGCTGGCGAAACACCGGGCCGGCGTAGCAATAGGACGCTTCACGTTCGGCCGCGCCCGTCTCTAGGTGCAAGCGACAGACTGGAATGGTGAAATCCGGACGCAGGCAGAGATCTTGTCCATCCTGATCGGCGGAGAGATACATCCGCCGGCGAATGTCTTCTCCCGTCAAGTCGAGAAAAACGTCGGCTGGCTGCAGAATCGGCGGATGCACCCGCTCATGACCTTGAGCTTTTAAGTAACGGATCAGGCTGGGTATGCGGTCCTGCATTGGCGCCATGTCTTTCACGCCTCCGTCTCGTTTTGATCGGTTTGCGCGGCGGCTCTATCGGCTGCTTGCGCGTTGAGAATGGCGCGCACCGCTTCGACCAGGTCGTCCTCGCGCGCGGTGACTTGCGCGGGCCGGCTTTCGCGCCAAGTCTGATTGTCGGCGATCTCGGCCGACAGGCGCTTGCCTTCGATGAGATCTTTGATCTGAACCTCGCCAGCCTCGCGCTCAACAGAGCCTTGAATGATGGCGCATGGCGCCCCACGACGGTCGGCGTATTGCAATTGCTTGCCGAATTGCTTCGGATTTCCCTGAAACATTTCCGCGCGAATTCCGGCTGCGCGTAAGGTTTGCGCCATTTTTTGATAGCGCGCGAGGCTTTCCGCATCCCTGTCCATGACGCAAACGACCACAGGGCCGACGACATTGGCGTCAGAGATTTTTCCCAAAGTGGTCAAGGCGGCCATGAGTCGGGAAACGCCAATGGAAAACCCGGTGGCGGGAACAGGCTGGCTCATGAAGCGTGATACGAGACCATCATATCGCCCGCCGCCGCCAACGGAGCCAAAACGCACGGGACGTCCTTTTTCGTCTTTGACTTGAAAGGTCAGCTCCGCTTCATAAACCGGGCCGGTGTAATATTCGAGACCGCGCACGACGGAAGGGTCGATGAGAATTCTCTCAGGGCCGTAGCCAAGGGCGGCGACCATCGCGCCGATTTGCTCTAGCTCGTCGACGCCGGCCAGACCTGTGGCGCTGTCGGCGATGACTTCACGCAGATTGGCGATCGTTTCGTCGGCGCCGGCGCCGCCTGATTGGACGAAAGCCAAAACACGCTCAATGCCGGACGCGTCCAGACCTGCGCCTTTGGTGAAATCGCCGCTTTGATCCTTGCGGCCCTCGCCGAGCAACAGTCTCACGCCTTCGACGCCGAATTTATCAAGCTTGTCGACGGCGCGCAGCACTGTCAGCCGGGTTGCCGCGTGTTCGTCTGCGGATAAGCCGATGACCTCCATGACGCCGTCGAGAACCTTGCGGTTATTGACGCGGATGAGATAATCGCCTCGGTCGACGCCCAGGTTCTCCAGCGTGTCGGCGGCCATCATGCATATTTCCGCGTCGGCGG
Source organism: Stappiaceae bacterium (assembly GCA_048265185.1). Classification (GTDB taxonomy): domain Bacteria; phylum Pseudomonadota; class Alphaproteobacteria; order Rhizobiales; family Stappiaceae; genus JBLXBZ01. The sequence continues at coordinate 296,815 of JBLXBZ010000002.1, forward strand.
TGACTGACGGAGCTCCAACGGTGTCAGCGTCAAATTGCATGAACTGGCGGAAACGGCCCGGTCCGGGCTTTTCGTTGCGGAAAACGTAGCCGCAGCGGAAACTGCGATAGGGCTTTGGAAGCTGTTCAAAGTTCTCCGCCACATAACGGGCGAGGGGGGCGGTCAGATCGTAGCGCAGGCTCATCCATTGCTCGTCGTCGTCGAGCAGGGAGAATACGCCTTCATTGGGCCGGTCGGAATCAGGTAAAAACTTGCCGAGCGCGTCCGTATACTCCAGCATGGGCGTTTCAAGCGCTTCAAAGCCATGCAGCTCATAGCTTTTGCGGATGACGCCAAGCATTTCGTCCAAGGAGGCGAGTTCCGCCGGTCCTCGGTCGCTAAAGCCGCGCGGCGCGCGCGCCGTCAATTTGTTTTTTTTGAGCTTCGCCATAGTGCCATGTCCATTCAGACCGCTCGGTCGCCGGAGGATCGACGCCTGTCATTTTCATTTCTCGTCAAGTCGTGATTAAAGGTGTTTGCACTACCCGCGTCAGCCTTGAAGATATTGCGGTTTCCTAGACGAAAGCGCGCGTGGGGGCAAGGTGTGGGATATTTAATAGGCGCGCGGTTTTTCAATTACTTGCAATGTGGGAGCGGGAGGGTATGGTGCGCGCCATTTCCGCATGATGCGCATTTGTCGCCAAATTGTTCGGAATTGGCCAGAGCGCCAGCTTACAGGACGGAGAAAATATGCTGTCAAACAGCAGTGAAGCGGACGGCGTCTCCATCGGCGCTGAAATAAGCGCCCCCACGCATTCCGCCAAAGGCGAAGGCGGCGCGGGAAAGCGTTTTACTCCCGCCGTGCTCAGCGTTATTTTGCCAACGTTCAATGAGCGCGCAAATGTGCCGCTGATCATTGACCTTCTGGACAAAGCGCTTGGCGGGATCGATTGGGAAGTGATCGTCGTCGACGATAATTCGCCTGACGGAACCCATGAGGCGGTGCGCGAAATCGCCGCGCGCGATCTAAGGGTGAGGCTTATTCACCGGGTCGGCAGACGCGGCCTTTCAGGCGCCTGTATTGAAGGAATGATGGCGTCTTCCGCGAAATATGTCGCGGTGATGGATGCGGACCTGCAACATGACGAGAGCTTGTTGCCGCGTATGTTCGCGTCCCTTGAGAAAGGGGCGGCGGATCTGGTCGTGGCCAGCCGGCATGTGGAGGGCGGCGACGTTGGCGATGGATTGTCGGGGATAAGGGCGCTCGGCTCCAAAGTCGCCAATGGGCTTGCGCGGCGGTTTTTAAAAATATCTTTGAGCGATCCTATGAGCGGTTTTTTCATGATCCGCCGTGAAAAAGTGGAGGCTCTGGCGCCGAAACTTTCAGCTCAAGGGTTCAAAATTTTGCTGGACATCGTCGCCAGCGCGCGCGGGAGCTTGAAAATTATCGAGATGCCATTTGTCTTTCGCGAGCGTCAACATGGCAGCAGTAAACTGGATACGCTCGTCACACTCGATTATTTGGGGTTGCTTGTGTCTAAAACTTTTGGCGACCTCGTCTCGGTGCGCTTCCTGATGTTCATGCTGGTGGGCGCTTCCGGGGTTGCGGTGCATATGGCTGCGCTTTTTGCGCTTCTTGAGGTGAGCGGCATGGAGTTTAAGCTGGCGCAAACCGCGGCGACATTCGTCGCCATGACGACGAACTTCTACCTCAATAACCGTTTGACCTATCGGGACCGGCGGCTGAAAGGGTTTGACGCGATTCGTGGATTGCTGATGTTCTATCTGGTGTGCAGCGTTGGAGTGGTGGCCAATGTGGGCGTTGCTAGCTTGATTTACGTGGAAGGCGCCGGGGCTTGGATCACCGGGCTCGCTGGCGTCGCCGGCGCGGCCATGGGAGCTGTGTGGAACTATGCGGCCAGTTCTGTTTTGACTTGGCGTAAGGCGTGACGAAGCGAGGGCCGGAAATGGGGCGTGAGACGAGAGGCGGCGCTGACGCCAGCGCCTTGCCGATTTGGCTGCAACCGCGGTTTCTGTTCGTGTTCATTGTTGCGGCGACGCTGCTTCGGCTTTGGGTGGCGGCTGATGCCGGCTTGGCGGAAGATGAAGCCTATTACCGAATTTGGGGCCTGAATCCTGCGTATGGCTATTATGACCACCCGCCAATGGTGGGGTGGTGGATCTGGCTTGGCCAGCAATTGGCGGGAGACACGTCGCTCGGGGTGCGCTTGATTGGCGTTTTGGCTTCGGCCGTCGGGTCTTGTGTTATATGGCGAACGGCTTTCCTGCTGTTTGGGCGGCGAGAGGCGGGATGGTCGGTCCTGCTGTTTAATTCATCTTTGCTGATCGCCGCTGGCAGCGTTGTTATGACGCCGGATTCTCCATCCGTTTTTTTCTGGGGGCTGACGCTTTGGGCCATCGCGGAATTGATTCACGATAAAAATGCGAATTGGTGGCTTGTGGTTGGCCTCGTCGCAGGCCTTGGTCTGGAGTCGAAATATTCAGTACTGTTTCTGGGCGCTGGGATTGTCTTGTGGCTGATGGTGGTTCCCGGCGCGCGGCGCTGGTGGGGACGGTGGCAGTTGTGGGCCGGCGGCGCATTGGCTCTGGCCATATTCGCGCCTGTGTTGCTTTGGAACGCAGACCATGAGTGGGCCTCGTTTTACAAGCAGTTTGGCCGGGTGCGACCGGACGAATGGACGATGAAATATTTACTGGAGTTCGCCGGCGCGTTGATCGGGTTAATTAATCCATTGACGGCTGTTCTGGTGGCTATCGGCGGAGCGCAGCTGACGCGGCGCGCCTGGAGGGGCGAACAGGCGGCGAGCCTGATTGTGCTCACCTCAGCGCCGTTTATCGTCTATTTGCTTTTTCACGCCCTTCACGCAAGGGTGCAGGGAAATTGGCCGGCGCCGTTGTTTCCCGCGTTTTCCATGGCCGCAGCTGTGGCTGCGGCGCATTTGCCGCATCGCTTTTTCAGGCTTTGCGTCTGGACACGCCGCTTGGCCGTGCCGTTTGGGGTTGTCGCCAGTCTTTTGTTCTACAGTCACGCGGTTGCTCCGCTGAACGACGTGTTGGCGGCGAAGCTTGGGAGAAAAGATCCGGTTGCGCAAACGCGGGGATGGTCGCAAGTGGGCGACAAGCTGGAGGAGATGGCGCGCAGCGTGGACGCGCGCTGGGTGGCCACGAGCGGGTATGGTTTGACTGGACAACTCGCTTTCGCCTTGCGCGGCAAACTGCCGGTGGAGCAATTGAACGAACGGGTTCGTTATTTGATGCAAGCGCCGTTGGATGAAGATGTGGTCGCCGGCGCTGGATTATACGTGAGCGAGAGCCGCAAGGACAAAGGCGAGGCGTGGCTGCGAGAGCGGTTTGGCGAAGTGACGCCTTTGCCCGCAATTACGCGCGGAGCGAACGGTGCGGCTATCGAAGAGTTGAACGTCTATCTGGTTGGCGCGCCGAAAGGGAATCCTCGAGAACCGGTTCGATTTCATGGGCAGTAAAATCGGTCGAATTGCCATGAGGGGTGACAGACGTTCATAAGCGTAATAAAATGCGTTTATGAAACGAATTACACTCTCTTCGTTGGAATATGGTCTTGCATTTGGCGTTGATCGGGCCATTCGTCGCCTTGTGACTGAAGGGCTAATGTCCGCGGTGGGCTGTTTCGCGCTGTCTGACATTTGGGCGCGGGAGTATTTGCCTTTGCGCGACGCTGTTGACGCGGCGCGCGGGGATGTTCTCGTGGGCGTCAATTTGTCGTTGACTGCGCCATGGGCGGGTCTTTCCAGACGGGGGCGGGTGGCGCTTGGAGAAAGGCTTCCGCCGCCGCGATGGTATGGTTGGCGTAGTTTTTTCCATTTGCTTCCGGATGGAGCGCTGGAGGCGGAGATGGAAGCGCAGATTCAAACTTTTGAAGAGTTTTATCAACGTCCGCCCGACTTTCTGGCTGTTGCGGATCATCTGCATCATTTGCAAGGCGTGGCTAAAGCTTTGTTTAAAGTCGCCGAGTTGCAAAAAGAGCGGCCGATCATTTTCTCGCCGTTTATTGAATCGCACGCCCCCAACCCACATGCGCGGCGTTTTCGCCGGCGCGCGGCGAAATTTAATCTGGAGGTTTATGATCGCGGACCTGATTTGCCAAATGTTCGCGACGAGGGGGAAATGCGCGCGCGAGTCTGGAGAGGTTTTGAAGGTGTTTCGGATCTCTCCGTAATTGAATGTCATCCGGCGGAAATAGACGATAGGCTCCGACGGGTCGCAGCGGCGAGTTTCTTGCCCGGACGAAGCATGCAACTTTCTTATTTGCTTAGCGACGAGTTTCATCTTCAACTTGTTGAAAAGAATGTTTTCCTGTTTTAGTAAGTATGAAAACGGCTCCCCTTTCGAGGAGCCGTTTCTCATCTGCGGCCAAGGGCTCAAGCAGCGAATTTCGGCTGCCGTGGGAGGGGGAGGCGGCACCCGATAAAATTGTTATAGAGCGCGTGTTAGAAACACCAAGATGTGAGTTTCGCCACAATTGTTGCGGCTTTCCATCTGTTGTTTCTAAATGGTCTCCTAAGTTTGGGCCACCGAGGTTTTCGCGCTTAGTCACGACGGGATGGCGGCGCGTCAGAACATATGAGACGGATCGATGGTTCAACTTCAAAACTTTCTGGACAACAGCTTTTCGCTCGAAGGACTGTCAATGGAGCTGGCGCAGGAGCTGGCAGCTCTTGCGCGGCCAATGGTGATCAGGGAATGCACCGTTCTGTTTGAAGCGGGGGATCCGGGCAATGGCTGTTATGCCGTGTTGGAGGGATCGTTGAAAGTTTCGATGATGTCGATCGAGGGCGGTGAGCAATTGCTGGCGGTGCTGGGGCCTGGCAGCATCGTTGGCGAATTGGCTCTTTTTGACGGGAGAAATCGTTCGGCCACGGTGACGGCGTTGAAACAAACAAAACTGGCGTTTGTCGATAAAGGAGCTTTCGAACGATTTGCAGATAGAAACCCGAGCGTTTATCGGCATATGTTGTCGATTGTCGGCAAACGCCTGCGTCATGCGAATGACGTTTTGGCGGCGCGATCCTTTCTTCCCTTGCCGGGGCGCGTTGCGCAAACCCTGCTCCAGCTGGCGGAAAGCTTTGGCAAAACGCTCGACGATGGGCGAATTCTAATTCACTACAAATTGTCGCAGGCGGATATCGCCAATATGTCCGGAGCGGCGCGAGAAAATGTTAGCCGCGTTTTAAGTGATTGGAAACGCGAAGAGATTGTTAGTCGAATTTCAGGATATTATTGTCTGGAGAAGCCCGACTTCCTGCGGCAAGCCTCTGTTTTGTAAACTTGCGATTTGAAGGCGGATAACGATATCATCTGAACTCTTATAGGCGGTTCCTTTAAAGGAAAGGCGCTCTCATGACTGATGATCAACTCTCAATTCGCCCGGCGCAGGCGCGCAAGCCCTTACATGAAGACTTCACGCCGGAGACCATTAGCCTACTGGTAGATGAGTTTTACGGCGAGGTGCGGAAGGATGCGCGGCTTGGCCCCATTTTTGATGCGCGCTTGAGTGGGAAATGGGGGCCGCATTTGATCAAGATGAAACAATTCTGGTCGTCGGTCTTGCTTAAAAGCGGAACCTATAAAGGGCGTCCGGTTCCGGCGCATATGGGATTGAAAGAAGTCGAATCTGATGATTTTCAGCGCTGGCTTGGGTTGTTTCGTCCTGTGGCTCAACGTTTGTTCTCTCCAGAGGCGGCGAAGATCGTCATCGCGGCGGCGGAGCGCATCGCGCAAAGCCTCTGGCTGGTCATGTTCGGCGATCCGTTCAATCGCCCGCCCGCTTGGTTAAAAAACGAACCGGCGGCGGAGGAGACGACGAGCTGAGCGAATGAAGTCGCCAGATCGACGATGAGAGACGTAAGACGCTAGAGTTTAGTGGTTCTCGTGCGCATGTGCATTTTAATTTAATAATTTCAATGCTTTGGAGAGGCGTTTTGCGCTGTCTACAGCGTTTTGCCGATGTTGCGGCCAGCTTTGCATCAAGCCTTCGAGAATGAGCGTGAGGTCGATTTCTGCGCCGACGAGTTGCGTCGCTTGCGCGGCATGGGTGGCGACTTCGGACTTGTGACGCACAAGTAGCGCGTGAAGACGTGCGTCATCGGGCGCTGCGGCTACTGCCGCGTGAAAGAGACAACCATGCGCGGCCTCACGCGCCATCCATTGGCCGACCCTGTCTAGGATTGTCTCAAGGGCGGCGTCCCGATCTTGCGGAAGACCGGTGAAAACCGTTTCCAGATAACGTTGATGGCGATGCTCTAGCGCGGTTAGAATCATTTCCTCACGCGAAGGGGCGTATTTGTATAGCGTTCTTAAACTGACCCCGGCGCCGACGCGCAAGTCCTCAACGCTTGGTTTTGCGAATCCATGGCGCGCGAATGTCGCCTCAAGCCCCGCCGCGATTTTCGTCATTATCTCACTCATGCTTGACGATGTAGAATGACTGCTCTACTTACGCAAGTAGAGTGATCATTCTACTTGCAGGAGATGGACGATAATGCTTCCCAAAAAAATGAAGGGCGTGATCCTTACGGGGCATGGCGGGCTGGACAAATTAAGCTGGCGCGAAGACTTGCCGGTTCCCTCGCCCATGCCGGGGGAGGTTTTGATCAAAGTTGGCGCTGCGGCGGTGAACAATACGGACGTTAACACGCGCATGGGCTGGTATTCGAAAAGCGTGCGCGGCGACACCGCCGCAGGCGCATCTGAAGGCTACGCTAAGGTGGAGGCGGGCGGTTGGTCGGGGGCGGTTAGTTTCCCACGTATTCAGGGTGCGGATTGTTGCGGACGCATCGTCGCGGTGGGCGCAGGGGTGGATGAAGGGCGCATTGGTGAACGCGTTCTTGTCCGGCCCATGCATAGACCTTTGGGAAATGAGGAGCCGTTCGCGCTCGCCACGTTTGGCTCCGAGCGCGATGGTGGATTTGCTGAATTCACAACAATTGGCTCACGCGACGCCGTCACCGTTCGTTCGTCGCTGAGCGATGTGGAGCTGGCGTCTTTTCCTTGCGCATTTTCTACGGCGGAGGGAATGCTTCAGCGGGGGGCTGTCGGCGCTGAAAGAGTTTTGATCACCGGGGCGTCTGGCGGGGTCGGCTCCGCGGCTATTCAGCTTGCAAAACGGCGTGGCGCCCATGTTACGGCGTTAACGAGCGAAACCAAATTCGCCGCGTTGCGGGCGCTCGGAGCGGATGAGGTGATGGAGCGCGGCGCTGAATTGCCGGAGCGAGCGTATGACGTGGTGATTGACCTTGTGGGCGGAGCGCGCTGGGGCGCTGTGATTGACGCTTTGCGTAATGGCGGACGCTATGTGACGTCGGGCGCGATCGCCGGTCCTATAGTGGAGCTGGATCTGCGCACGCTGTACTTGCGTGATTTGACGCTTCATGGAGCCACTTATCAGCCAGATAGTATTTTCACGGATCTGGTTCGCTATATTGAGGAGGAGGAAATCCGGCCTGCGCTTGCGGCTACATATGGGTTGCGCGAATTGAAAGAAGCGCAGGAAGCTTTTCTTACAAAAGTTCATGTAGGCAAAATTGGCGTCGAAATCGCCTTATAGAAGTATTTCTGAAATGATTTTAACTCTTTATGTTGAGAAGAGTTCAGGGCGTTGGCGATGAACCGCATGGGGTTGTTGTCGGTCGTCGATAGAATATATATTGTCCAATCAACTAATAAGTGAGGACAGCGTGAGCGACGACAAAAAGCAACAGGAAGAAGCTGTTCCCAGAGGGGAACTCACCACCCGCACTATGGCTATGCCGGCGGATACGAACGCCGCAGGCGATATTTTTGGTGGATGGGTTCTGTCTCAAATGGATATCGCCGGCGGCATAGCGGCCGGTCAGCGCGCGCGCAGTCGTGTGGTGACGGTGACCGTGGACGCGATGAAGTTCATCAGGCCGGTTCATGTGGGAGATGTTCTGTGCGTCTATTCCGACCTGTTCCATGTAGGGCGAACCTCGATGAAAATTCATCTGGAGTGCTGGGCGCTGCGCCATCGATTCGGCTTTCGTGAAAAGGTGACGGAAGCGACTTTCACATTTGTCGCCGTCGACGATGAAGGCAATCCCACGCCAGTCCCTGAGGTCGCTGGGGAAAAGCTTAGCTGAGAAGCGCTTTTTAGCGAAGCCTTGCCAATGAAAATCATTTCAGAATAAGGCGCTTTTCTTAAGCGCTCCTGAAAGCGCTCCTGAAAGCGCTCCTGAAAGCGCTCCTGAAAGCGCTCCTGAAAGCGCTCCTGAAAGCGCCCCTGAAAGAGTTATGACGCGCGTCTAAGCTTTTTTATTGCGCGCGCCGCCTCAGCTCTGCGGCGAAAGATATCGCAAAAAAGCCGTTCGTCGTGAACGCGGCGATATCCACTCGCCCAATATTTTAAAAGAGCGACGATGCGTTCTTTGCGTTCCTTGGGCGAAAGAAGAGGGAGGGGCTGGTAGGGAATGCGCGCGATAACGCCGGCTTCCAAGATGAGCAATTCATTGACGTCATCTATATTTAGGCGTTTGGCGGGTTCGTTCTTACGCGTTGAAAGTCGAGACAAGCCCGGCGCCAAGCGTGTGCGGTTTTCCCCGAGCTGATTGCTCGTGTCTTTGCGCGAGAGCGTTTCTTCGGTTGCGGTTTGCCGTTCAGACATAAAATCCTCCATCGGTTTCCCGAGGAGGACTGGCGCATAGATGTTGATTTGGCCGCTTGGTTGCCGAATCATCGCTTCAAAATGAAACCGACGTTCAACCACATCCCTTGGCGGATACCACCTTGCCCGGTTGGCAGGTTGGCGAGGGCGCCAGCCCTTCTCTTGATGATGGACGTTCTATGCCATGCTTAGGCGACGCTTTCAAGAGCGGCGGTGGAATTCACCCTCAGAATGACGAGAGAGGCCTCCACCGCACGCAGATTTAGCGGCGATTAAATCCGAATTGGGCTCGGCAACCCTGGTCAACCCATACGCCGTCACGGTAAGTGCCCCAGCTTTGGCCCTTGACGCATGGGGAGTTGCTTAATTGCTTTTTGAGGTAGGCGCTTTTCGGGTTTGCGTCCTTTACCCGGCATTTGTTGCGCCGCTGATTGTAGGAGGCGCATTCGATGACTGGCGTTTTGCCGCCGCCGCCGCTCCAATCAGGGTTGGGGCGTCGGTCCCGGTGTGAATCATGATGCGAGGGATGTTTCCCGGAGTTCTTGAATTGGACGCTGAAGACGGCTCTACAACCATCATCAACCCAAACGCCATTATTGTCGTAACCCCATGTGCGGCCTCGATGACAGGATGAGCGACTGAGCTCCACCTTCAGACGTATTTTCGGCGAGCGACCGGACTGGAAGCCGCAATATCTATATTTGAAGTGGTTGGATTCGCAGGTTATCTCGATGGAGTTGTCGCGAATTTTCATCACGTATGCATTGGCGTTTTCTACAGAGGGCGCGGCGTGATGCATGTTCGCGCCTGCGTTGGCTTTTGATGTCGTTGCGTCACTGGCGAGAAACGCTCCCGCACAGAACATGACCGTAAAGGCCCAAGATTTCAGCATGTCTGGTTCCTTAATTCGCAGAGGGTTATTCGCGGTCAGCGTCTTATCGCATTTTCGCCCGGCGATTAGCGCTTCATTCGATGTCTTCGCCCATGGTCATTTAAGGTATAGATGTTGGCGACATTATTAAAGCCTCCGCAAATTCTGATTGTATTTTGAAAAATATGTAGCGTTTCTATCGCAAAGCTGATGAGGCTAGCGGCGTTTAGACGCAAAAAGGGCGGCCCAATGGGCCGCCCTTCAGTTTTCTTATGAGGGGGGAGTGGCTTAGAAGCCCATACCGCCCATGCCGCCCATGCCGCCCATGTCGCCGCCCATTGGAGGCATTGGGGCTTCTTTTTTCGGGATTTCGGCGACCATTGCTTCCGTGGTGATCAAGAGACCCGCGACGGAGGCTGCGTCCTGAAGAGCCGTGCGAACGACCTTGGTCGGATCAATAATGCCGGCTTCGATCATGTTGACGTATTCTTCAGTCTGCGCATTGAAGCCGTAGGTCGCGTCGGACAGGTTCTCAAGAACCTTGCTGACGACGATCGAACCTTCAACGCCGGCGTTCTCGGAAATCTGGCGGATCGGAGCTTCAAGAGCGCGCAGAACGATCTTGATGCCGGCCATGATGTCCGGATTGTCGGAGGAAAGCTTAGAAACGGCCGCCTGTGCGCGGAGAAGCGAGACGCCGCCGCCTGGGACAATGCCTTCTTCAACGGCCGCGCGGGTTGCGTTGAGAGCGTCATCGACGCGGTCTTTTTTCTCTTTCACTTCAATTTCCGTCGCGCCGCCGACGCGGATGACGGCTACGCCGCCAGCAAGCTTGGCGAGACGCTCTTGAAGTTTTTCACGGTCGTAATCCGAAGTTGTGTCTTCGACCTGCGCCTTGATCTGGGAAACACGACCTTCGATGTCGGCCTTGTCGCCGGCTCCATCGACGATGGTTGTGGTTTCTTTCGTGATTTCAACTTTCTCAGCGGTGCCGAGCATGTCGAGCGTGACATTTTCAAGCTTGATGCCGAGATCGTCGGAAATCACTGTGCCGCCGGTGAGAATAGCGATGTCTTCGAGCATCGCCTTGCGACGATCGCCAAAGCCAGGAGCTTTCACGGCAGCGATCTTCAGGCCGCCGCGCAGCTTGTTGACGACCAATGTAGCAAGCGCTTCGCCTTCAACGTCTTCCGCAATGATGAGGAGAGGACGCGAGGACTGAACGACATTTTCCAAAATCGGCAACATGGCCTGAAGGTTGGAAAGCTTTTTCTCATGCAGAAGGATGTACGGCTTTTCGAGGTCCGCGATCATCTTTTCAGCATTGGTGACGAAGTATGGCGACAGGTAGCCGCGGTCGAACTGCATGCCTTCGACGACTTCAAGTTCAGTCTCGAGAGACTTTGCTTCTTCGACGGTGATGACGCCTTCGTTGCCGACTTTCTGCATGGCTTCAGCGATCATTTCGCCGATTTCATTCGCGCCGTTGGCGGAAATCGTACCAACCTGAGCAACTTCAGCGGAAGAATTGATTGTCTTGGAGCGTGCGATTAGATCTTTGACGGCTTCAGAAGTGGCCAGATCAACGCCGCGCTTCAGATCCATCGGGTTCATGCCAGCGGCGACGAATTTAGCGCCTTCTGTGACGATGGCCTGAGCCAGAACTGTGGCGGTGGTGGTGCCGTCGCCGGCAATGTCGTTGGTCTTGGACGCAACTTCACGCAACATCTGTGCGCCCATGTTTTCGAACTTGTCTTCAAGTTCGATTTCCTTGGCGACGGAAACGCCGTCCTTCGTGATGCGCGGAGCGCCAAAGGATTTGTCGATAACCACGTTACGACCTTTGGGGCCGAGGGTTACTTTAACGGCGTTCGCCAGAATATCGACGCCGCGAAGCATGCGAGCGCGCGCGTCAGACGAAAATTTGACTTCTTTAGCAGCCATGTTCGTATCTCACTTTTAACTTGAGGAATGTGAAAGATGGACAGAAGCGGCGCCTATCAGGCGATCACGCCCATTATGTCGCTTTCTTTCATGATCAGCAGGTCTTCGCCGTCGATCTTGACCTCTGTGCCGGACCATTTGCCAAAGAGAACGCGGTCACCTGCCTTCAGGTCGATTGCGATCAATTCTCCGCTGTCTTTGCGTGCGCCTGGACCAACCGCGACTACTTCGCCTTCCTGAGGCTTTTCCTTGGCGGTGTCCGGAATGATGATGCCGCCTTTGGTCTTTTCTTCGGATTCAATCCGGCGAACAACGACGCGGTCGTGTAATGGACGAAATTTCATGACTGTATCTTCCTCTCATCAACGTGCCCCATCATTTGCGGCGGCACGCGCTTCGAACGGTTTGAAGGTTCGAGAGTACGCGGAGTACCCCACGTGTGTTAGCACTCCCTTCAAGCGAGTGCTAACGTGACGCTGATGTAGGAGTGGACCCGTCATGTGTCAATGGTCTTAGGGGCGGAAACTGGAGTTTTTTTTCGGAAAGAGAATTGGGAAAGAGAACTAAAGGTTTTTGCTCAGACTTGCACCCGATGACGATAGCGCTAGGTAGCGTACAGAGAATATGAAACGCAGGCGTATGACGTCTTTATAAATATGTCCATAAGGAATGCCTGTTAGGGTGGGCATATGTCAGGCGGGGCGAATATGACCTATTTTTTCTTTCAAGATCGTCGAGGTAACGTCGCAATTATATTTGCGCTGGTTTCAGTGGTGTTGCTTGCGGCGATTGGCGGGGCGGTGGATTTTGGAAGAGCGCTTTCTTTGCGCGCCAAATTACAGGCGGCCGTGGACGCTACGGCGCTGGCCGCTAATTATCAAGCTGAGGGGCTTTCAAGCAAAATCATCCAGAAAACTTCACTGGAGCGGTTCAACGCCATCTATAAAGCGCCCGCCGGCTACGCGGCGGCCCCCACGGTGGATGTGTCTAAAGGCGTGGTCACCGTTACGGCGTCCGTTAGCATGCCGCTTTATTTCGGAGCGTTCATTGGTCAGGAAACGCTTGACGTTGACGTGATATCCGAGGCGGTCGTGGGGAAAACGTCCTTTGACGTTGTGTTGGTTTTGGATAATTCGGGCTCTATGGGCGGCAGTAAGATCCGAACGCTTAAAACCGCCTCCAACGATTTGGTCGACACCTTGTTCGGCATTAATGACATTAGCGATAAAAAAGACCGGGTTAAAATCGGCGTCGTTCCTTTTACGTCTTTCGTAAATATTGGCGCGGACAAGGAAAGCAGTCTGTGGATGGACCGGGAAGGTTTATCGCCCGCCCATTGGAAAAACTTTGAGACAGATGGTCGAGGAGAGGTTGACGTCGCCGCGTTTGATCCTGGCGCGCTTTATAATTCGCGGCCAAGCCGTTTTTCTCTATATGAGCAGGTTGGGACCAAATGGCGGGGCTGCGTCGACGCGCGGCCAATGCCTTACGACGTGAACGACGACGCGCCAGAATCGCAATCGTCGCGCGCCACCGCCGACAGGTTATTCGTTCCATCATTCGCCCCGGACGAGCCTGATTATAATAATGATCGCGGAAAGCGTTATTATAACGACTGGTTGGATGATGAGGGCGGCGACTGCCCGCGAACGCAATTGACGGGGAGTGACGAGCATATCGTAGGGCAGCGCCGGTTATGTAAATATCGCAATCAAAAGAAAAATTATGGCAGCCGCTGGACTATTGGGCCAAATTATTGGTGCAAGACGCAGGAGTTGACGGATCTGACCACCGCCAAGAATACGGTGAAAAATGCGATTGATTCAATGCGGGCTGATGGTCACACCAATATTCACCAAGGGGTGATCTGGGGGTGGCGCGTGTTGTCTCCTCAAGCGCCGTTCACCGAAGGGCGAGTGGCGAAGGAAGATGAGGATGAAGAACTTAAACGCATCATGATCGTCATGACGGATGGCGCGAATACTTATGTCGGCCGTAATACGCATAACGACACTGATTATCACGCCTATGGATATGGCTCTGAAGAGCGGTTGGGGGCGGGCGTTGACAAAAGTTACGAGATTGAACGGAAGATGGACGAGCGCACGGCGCTGTCTTGCGCGAACGCCAAGAAAGACGGGGAAGTCGACATTTACACCGTGGCGTTTCAAATCTACGACACAAGCACGATCAAAATGATGGAGGAATGCGCCACACGCCCGACGATGGCGTTTGACGCGCGCTCTAATGCGGATCTGTCCGCCGCGTTCAAACGCATCGCGTCAGAAATCAGCCGGTTGCGGTTGAATAAATGAATTGAGGGGAGATAGGGGCGAGGGATCTCCTTCGCGCTATTGGCTCGCCGGCTCCACGTCAAAGGGGAGTTTCAACTCGCCGTTTTTGTCGCTGTTTTCATCCTTGAGCGTCAGGGCCAGAATATAGGAGCCAGGGCGCAGGCCATCGAACTCAAAGGAAAAAGACGCCTGATATTCATAGAGCGGGGTGCGGACGACATGTTCGATGGAGGTGAAATTTTTCCCTTCGATTAGAACTTGTCCTTGCGTGTTTTGCACCTGAAAGTCTGCGGTGAAATTTATGCTCTTTTGCGTGTCTTTGGCTTTAAAGGCGTATCCAACCGGCTCGAGATAAACGCTGATGACGTCAGATGGGGAAAAAACCGCGTTCGCGCGCGGGACGTATTGGCCATAGCCTGTGGCGGGGCTTTCGACGAATAGCGCCGCTGAAAATGCCAAAGGCATTTCTGTCCAGATTTTGGCGCGTTGATCAGCAATTTCAAGAAACGCGGGCGTCAACGGCGGCGCATCCACGGCAAGAGCTGGGAGATAGGTAAGGGTCAGCAAGCTGAAAGCGGCGCATGAGAGGCGGAAGGTTCGCGTATTTCGCAGCGCCGCGGGAACTGCGTGGAGATCCATTTTAGACGGTGTTTCAAGCGCCAGCCTGTCCTGTTTCATCAATTTCGTCTCGCCCCATACAGCTCGTTGATTTTATTTGCCGCGTCGGACCGTATAAGCCGTGCTTGGAGAAATCACAAACATTACTGTCAAAAACGTGTAAAGAGACGGTTTTTTGATTAATAAATTATAGGATTATTCGTCGCTTTTTCCGCCCAGGACTGTTTTTTCCTATATATGGTCGAGGGGCTGATCTCTAGCGCCGCTGCGGCGAGCGTGATGTTTCCATTGCAAACCTTCAGCGCATTTTCGATGATTTCACGTTCTTGAGCCCATAAAGGAGCGATGCTTTCATTTGGAGGGGAAATTGGAAGCTCGGGGTCGCCGCTGGGGATGGGGGGGGCTGTTTTTTGCCCCAGAGAAAGAGCGGCGTCGGTGAGCGTGGGGTGAAAGTCCGGCGCGGATCTGCGCTGGCGGTGGCGAAGTAATTCATCAATATGACTGGTGAGGACGGCGAGAGCGACGGGCGCGATCAAAAACTCATGAGCGCCTAAGCGCATAACATTAATGGAGCGCGATAAATTGCCGTGAGCGCTCGCAGTTATGATAATCGCCTTGGGAGCAGCCGAGACAAGCTGTGAAAGGCCTGCTTCATGGTCGGCGAATTTGTCCAGATTTACTAAAGTGACGGCGGGCGGGACGCGCTTGACGGCGTTGATGAATGCTTCCGGGTCCGCAAATAAAGTCGCCGATGAGGTTTCCCCCTCCAGTGCGTCGGTAATTGAATCCGCTGCGGGAAATAACGGCGATACGTCATCTAGTATAATCAATCGAACAGATTCTTTTGCGCGGCTCAAGGCGTTCATTATTGGAAAAATCTCCAAATATTCATAGTGGCCAATTATTCAAACGAGAATGACGAGGTTGTTTGATTGCGCGTATGAATTTGAGATAACATGGTAAACAAAAAGTTTCCGAGTTCCGCGTGGAAGGCGATTGCGGCGATTTAGCCGCCGCATTTCGCGTTTGATACGCGTTTGGGCCGATCTTTGGCGGTTGGAAGTGAATTTATGCGGATTTCCGTGAGTTAGCCTAAGCTAACTCTGCAGAAGATTCGAAAGTTTGATTTGAATCATGCACAATTTACATTGCCGAAGTTGATTCGGCGTGAGCCTGAGATCTGAGACACATGGCGCGTGCTGCGACGATATTTATATTTATCTGCATGACAATCATCGCCGTTTCCGTCGGCGCGGTCATGATTTTTCAATTCGCCCGGCCGCCCTCCGAGGCGTTGTCGCTGACGCTCGCGCTTTTATGCGTGATGACTGTGATGCATCTTGTGCTCTCGCGATCCAGCGAGCGGGGGCATGTGGCGGCTTCAGTAGAGCGCCTTGAAGAGCGCATGCAGTCTTTGGACGAAGATTTCGATAATCTGGAAGGCCGTTTGACCGGGGTTGAGCATTCCGTTCCACGCCGAACGCGCGAGGAAATCGATCCTCTGTTCGCCGAGGTCGAGGTGTTGGGCACGCTGGTGAAGCAAATGGCGGAAGCCATGCATGAAATGGAAGTGCAGATCGAGCACCAAGGACATGAGAGATTATCTTATTCGGAAAGTAAGCCGGGGCAGTTCTCGGAAGCGCCGAAAGAACTGAGTTATTCAAGCGCTTCGAACGGCATGGGGCTGGAGGGGGGAGATAATGGCCGTTGGGACGATGGTCGGGCGGCTTGGCCAGATGAGCGCGCGCCGAATAACGGCGGCTTTGGTAATGACTTTGCTCCGGGACGAGGAGCTGGCGCGCCTGATGGGGTGAATTCCGCTGAGGCGGGGCTGGTTTCGGGGGGGCGTCGTAAGCCTGCGCCGCGACGTGCGAAAGCCGATTTGCAGCTGCGGCAGGTCATACGCGACGCGTTGGACGCGAATCGCACCGAGCTTTATCTGCAACCCATCATGACGTTGCCGCAACGACAGGTGCGCTTTTATGAAGCTTTTACGCGTTTGCGCGACGTTGAAGGAACGCTGATTGAGCCTGCCGAGTTTTTGGATGAAGCGGCGAAGGCGGGCTTACTGCCCAAAATTGACAACATATTGATTTTTAGGGCGATGCAGGTTTTAAAGCGCCTGTCCAGTCGTAATCGGGCCACCGGCCTTTTTGTCAATATTTCTTCTGCTACGCTGGTGGATGAAACGTTCTTTCCCGGCTTCCTTGAGTTTGTGCGGACCAACCACGGTTTTTCAAAACTGCTGGTGTTCGAGTTCACGCAAGCCGATATTGCGGAAATGGGCGGTATGGAGCATGAGAGCCTCGCGGCTCTGTCCGATCTTGGTTTTCGTTTCTCCGTGGATCAGATTACGGACTTGAGAATGGATTTCAGGCAGCTTTCAGAACGTAATTTTCGTTATGCAAAACTTTCAGCCGGAAAGTTGCTGGGGCAGGAGCAGGCGATTCACGGGCATATACACCCAGCGGATTTCGCGGAGCTTCTGGAGCGGATCAATATCGAGTTGGTGGTTGACCACATTGAAACCGAAGGTCAGGTTCTTGAAATTCTTGATTGCGAGGTCTCGATGGGGCAGGGCTTTTTGTTTTCTGCGCCGCGCCCTGTGCGCGCCGACGTTTTGCAAGGGTCTCCGCCGAAAGTCTCGCGCCGCGCGGCTGAATGAAATCAAGGGGAGGCGTTTGTTGAGGCCCTCTGAAGGTGAAGGCTTGTTAGTGAAACGGCGGTTATACGAATAACGCCCCGAAGTTATCCGGGGCGTTTTAGTCTTACGGAAAGTGTTTGATTTCGATCGCTGTTATTTTTGCTTTGGTCCGACGACGACCATCAAAGGTTTTTTTCCCGCTAAAAGGCGTTTCGCGACGCGGTTCACGTCATCCAGGGTGATGGCTTCGATTTCGCTGTTGCGGCGATCGATATAGTCGATTCCCAGATCTTCAAGCTGAATGGCGACCAACTGATTGGCGATTTTGCCAGATGTGTCAAAACGCAGCGGATAGGAGCCGGTGATGAAGTTTTTGGCTTTTTGCAGCTCTTCTTCGCTGGGGCCTTGCTCGGCCATTTTTTGGAACTGTTCGGCGATCAACCGAACTGTTTCGGAAGCCTTGTCGGCGCGCGTTCCCGTGTGGCCAACCAAAACTCCCGTGTGGTCATAAGTGGCCAGCGAGGTTCCGACAGAATAGGCTAGGCCGCGTTTTTCACGAATTTCCTCATAGAGCCAGGACGTGAAAATTCCGCCGCCGAGGATATGGTTCATCACATAGGCGGCCATAAAGTCCGGATCGTCGCGCTTCAAAGCGGGATAGCCAAACTGGATTGCTGTTTGTGGAACGTCCAGTTCAACAGCTTCGATAATATCGCTTTTTTGCGTGACGCCGGCTATGGGAGCGAGATCGCTTTTGGCCGGCAGGTCGCCAAAGGTCTTGTCGAGCAACGCTCCAAGGGTTTCAGCGTCAATGGCGCCGACGACGCCAATCTTGATATTTTCCTGGCTGATAAGACGCTTGAATTGCGCCTTCAAATCCGCAGGCGTTAACGCGGAGACGCTTTCTTCCGTGCCAGAGCTGGGAACGCTATAGGGATGGCCGGGGAAGGCTAGAGCAGACCATGTTTTGCTGGCGATGTCGTCGGGGTCTTTGCGCTGATTGCGCAAGCCGGCGATGATTTGTCGTTTCATTCGCTCCACGGCCTCTTCGTCAAACCGTGGCTCGGTCAGAGCGATATGGAGCATGTCGAAAGCTTCGTCGACATTGGGAGCGAGAGTTCTCAACGAACCGTAGAAAGCGTCTCGCCCGTCCCCGAAGCTGACGCTCATGGTCAGATCTTCCAGTCGGGCTTGATAGCTGCTTGAATCCAGATCGCCTGCGCCTTCGTCAAGCGTGGCCGATAGAAGGTTGGTGAGGCCGCTCTTACCGTCCGGATCTTGCGAAGAGCCGCCGGGCATGGCGAAGTCTAGGGCTACGATGGGAACGGTGTGATCTTCGACGAGCCAAGCCTTGATGCCTCCAGGACTGGTGACCTCTTGAATTTCCGTGGCGTTGGCCAGAGAGGCGGTGAGTGAGAGCAATCCGGCGAGACCTAATCCTATAAGGCCGCGCACCGGGTTGTTGAGCGGAAGAAGCAAGTTACGCATGTGTTTCTCCGTTGTGGTCGCGGATGTCAGGACTTTTTATCTGCGCCTGAAGCGGTGGAGGCGGCGGGTTGCGTGCGCAAATAAGCTTTTAGCGGCTCTCCGGTGAGAAATTTCTTCGCGACGCGTTGGATGTCTTCGTTGGTGACGGCGCTGAGCTTTTTGGGCCAATTCCGAATCTCGTCTATTGTCGCGCCGGTGGTGAGCGCCGAACCATAAATCCGAGCCAGAGTCGATTGGCTGTCTTGAGCGTAAATGGTGGAGGAGATGATGCTGCGTTTCGCGCGGGATAATTCTTCGTCGCTAACGCCATTTTCGATAAGTTCGGCGATTATTTCTTGCGCGCTGTCGGCCACCTCGTCAAGACTGCGTCCATCGCGCGGGGTTCCGTAGACGGTGAAACGCGTGTCATCCAGTGCTGAAGACTGGTACCATCCGCCAGCGTTCGCCGCAATTCCATCGCCGGAAACAAGGCCTGAATAGAGACGGCTGGTGGCGCCGTCGCCAAGGATCTTCGCCAGCACGTCAAGAGCGTAGGCGTCTTGCGCGTCGGCGGTGTTATAGCTGGGAACCAGCCAGCTGAGACTGACGCTTTCCTGTTGCACGCGCGGATCGCGTAAGGTGACGCTGCGAACGCCGGGGGGCGTTTGCGCTTTCGCTCTGACGCGCTCTCCAGGTTCCGCCCTGCGTTTCAGCTTGCCGTAGGTGCTTTGCGCCATGGCCTTTACTTGTTCAGGGTCGACATCGCCGGCGACGATGAGAACGGCGTTGTTCGGAGTGTAATATTTATCGTAAAAATTCAGGGCGAGTTCCCGATCCAGCTGCTCGATTTCATCCTGCCAGCCGATGATTGGAACGGCGTAGGGGTGATTGAGATAGAGCATGCTGCTGACTGTTTCGTTGAGCTTTGCTCCCGGGTTGTTGTCGATGCGCATCCGCCGTTCCTCCAGAACGACGTCGCGCTCTGGCAGAACCACTTCATCGGTTAAAACCAGATTGGCCATGCGGTCCGCTTCAAGCTCCATCATCTGGGGCAGGTGCTCCTTGGCGACACGCTGAAAATAGGCCGTGTAGTCGGTGCTAGTGAAGGCGTTCTCCGTTCCGCCAATATCGCTGACGATTTTAGAAAACTCACCGTCAGGATGGGCTTTGGTGCCTTTGAACATCAGATGCTCAAGAAAGTGAGCTATGCCCGATTCTCCTGGCGCCTCGTCTGCGCTGCCAACCTTGTACCAAACCATATGAGTGGCGACGGGCGCCCGATGGTCCGGGATAACCACGACCTCCATGCCGTTATCCAGCGTGAAGTTGCTGACGTCGCCGCCGATCTTGAATTCGGCGAAAGCGTCAAGGGGCGCGGATGTGGAGGGTTCTGCCGCCATGACGGCGCCCGAAGGGAGGGCGACGCTTAACGAGGAGATAATGGCGAATAAGGCTCCGGCTATGCGCGCCGTCGGCCCTGACCGCGCTGGGTGGGAGCGGGAAAATTGATTACAGCTCACGTTGTTCTCCAATGAATCAGCATGGGACGCCAGTTTTATGCATGAGGATTAATGCCGCCAATATAGGCGTTAGAAAGGCACATGTGCATGAAACTTTGGTAAGATTCGCCATTGAGCGTTGTGAAATCATCTCAAGACGAGGCGGGAGCCTGTTTAAGGCAAAACGTAAACGCGGGACGCTTCCCGCCTAAGGCGCCGTCGGGTGCATAAAAGGTGAGACGTATACAAGGGGGAGGGGCGTGCGGGGTATGGAGCCGCCGCCCGTCGCCGGGCTTTAGCGCCGGCTGACTTCAGACATGGTGCGACGTTCAGGCGCCCGTGTTTAGCGTTCAATCAATAAAACGGCGAGGGGTTAGTCGAAGAGTTGATCAATGGCGTCCTGGCCTGAGGTCTCCGAAAGCATCTGATCCACGTCGTCTTGAGATACGCCCTGACCGTCGCGCTGAGGGCCGTGAAGGATCAGCTTACGCCGCCGGACGTCAGCTTCGCTTTCGGGAAGAGGCTCTTCCAAATCTTCCGCCATCCGCATGCGTTCGACAAAAGCGGTGACGCGCTCGTCAATATAGGACAGAGTTTGCACGACTTTTGAAATACGCTGACCGGTGATGTCTTGAAAAGCGCAAGCTTCGAAAATCTCGATCATCTTATCGTTGACGAAAGCGCGGTAAGCGTCGGCGTCCGCGATTTCGCTGCTCATGATGCTCTCCGCCGACTCCATAATCGTGTGAGTCGCCGATTCCGTAGCCTCGACAATCGCATCCAGCTCTAATCCCGCTTCCGGAATGCGATTTTGTTTCATGTCGTTGGCGCGCAGCTGGGAAATCTCGGTTTTCATTCGCCTGATTTCATCTGCAATCGCGGTCAACTCTGAAGTGATGGCCGGTTGCACATGGGTCAAGAATTCCCGCATGGACCCCGTCATGACTTCCGCAAGTTGCATCACGTCGGAAAGTGTGACGTCCCCACCGCGGGTGCGGTTGGTTTCTAGAAATTCGATAATCTCAGCGACGTTGGGCTTGTTCATTGCCGCCATAGGGCTATCTTTCTTCTTGCACACACAGGTCCCTTCCCGGCGGAGCATATCCACCGGGCCGCACATAGTTATGGTCGTCGCCAGCCTTCACGTCATTAACGCCCGGCGTAGCGTGTAAGTCGTTACTCCGAAAAGACCGCTTCAATTTTGCCCTTGAGAGTTTGGGCGTTGAACGGTTTAACGATGTAGTTGTTTACGCCTGCTTTTTTCGCGGCGATGACGTTCTCCGTTTTGGATTCGGCCGTCACCATAATGAAAGGCGTTTTACAAAGGCCAGCGTCGGCGCGAACTTGCTTGAGCAATTCGTAGCCGGTCATTGGCTCCATATTCCAATCTGAAATCACCAGACCGTATTTGCGCTGTTTCATTTTTTCCAGCGCTTCAGTTCCGTCGGCTGCATCATCTATATCATTGAAGCCTAGTTGCTTCAAAAGATTACGAATGATCCGAATCATGGTCTTGTAGTCATCCACCACGAGGACCGGCATCTGAAGATCAAGGGCCATCGTCTACTCCATACAAGTCAACTTTATAACGATGCGGCTGCATCGCTTTTCAGCGACGTGATCTTGAAACCAGGAAAGCGTCACGGATTCGTGTTGCACCCCCACACAGTTTTTGCACTTTATGGGACGCCTCTGAAAACTCCGTTAATTTTGACGTGAAATTTTTCATGAACGTTCTGTTACATATTGAAAATGCTTCCGGTTAAGTGTCGCTGTCATGACAAAGGGGCGAATATCAGCCGATGATATGAAAAAAGATGAATTCATTTTTTCTGGAAACGGTTGACAGACTGTTGTCGCTTGACCTTTGCGCTAGCAAGCGTCAGGGTCCAGCGCGTCACTCTATCGTCGTCGCGTTGGTTTTCTATGTCGAAGCTCTCCATGTCTAAAGCCGCTCCATTTTCAGAAATTGCGGAAATTTCTTCTTTTCCCAAGGCGTTGTCGGGCGGGGTTGTGGCCATCGGAAATTTTGACGGCGTTCACCGTGGACATCAGGCGGTGTTGGAAACCGCGCGCGAGGAAGCTCTGCGCCGCGGCGTTCCGGCTTTCGCTCTGACGTTTGAGCCGCATCCGCGCAGCGTTTTCAATCCGGACAAACCTGTTTTCCGTTTAAGTCCGCAACCCGTCAAAACGCGTCTGCTAAAAGCTTGCGGTCTGGACGGGGTTGTCGTCATGCCCTTCACGCGCGAATTCGCCGGCATGGCCGCGCAAAATTTTGTCGACCATATATTGAAAGACACATTCTCCATCGTTCACGCGGTGACAGGATATGACTTTCATTTCGGCAAGGGCCGGGAGGGCACGCCTGACTTTCTGCGCGCGGCTGGCGTCGCCGATAATTTTGGCGTGACGATTGTCGAACCGGAAACTGATGAGGGACGGCAAGCGGTGTCGTCGAGTCGAATTCGCGCGGCGCTTGCTCTGGGCGACGTTGCGTTGGCGCGCGGTCTTCTGGGATATTGCTGGTTTGTGGAGAGCGAAGTTCAGCACGGCGAGAAACGTGGTCGTGAATTGGGCTACCCAACAGCGAATCTCGCGCTGCCGGATGAAACCGACCTAGCGCACGGGATTTACGCCGTTAAAGTCAAGGTTGACAATGAAGCGTTTAACGGCGTCGCCAGCTTTGGCCGTCGTCCGACTTTTGACAATGGCGCGCCATTGCTGGAGGTGCATTTGTTTGACGCTTCGCCAGATTTATATGGCAAGACCATCGCAGTTGGGTTGGTGTCTTATCTGCGTCGGGAAGAACGTTTTGAGGGGGTGGAGGAGTTGATCTCTCAGATGGATATTGATTCGGCGCAAGCGCGCGCCGCTTTGGCGGGGTTTGAGTCCAATACGCCTCTCGATCAGGCATTGGCGTTATGGACATGAGCGCCGCAGGGGGAGAAGGCGGTGGCGTCGATGATGGCAAACAGCTTTTAACCGGCATGATTTTGATGGCCAGCGCCATGTTCATCATTCCGATGATGGATGTGACGGCTAAATATCTTACGGGCTGGATTCCTCCGCTTGAAGTTGCGTTCGGCCGGTTCTTCTTTCAGATGGTGGTGGCGATCGTCATTGCGTTGGTCGGCCCTGGGCTTGTCGCGCTTAAACCGCAAAAAATGGTGGCGAACCTGCTGCGCGGCGTATGTCTGTCAATCGCCAGCGTGTTGTTTTTCACGGCGGTCAAATATATGCCGGTAGCCACCGCGACGGCGATTTTTTTCGTGGAGCCGATGATTTTGACGGCGTTATCCGCGCTGATCTTGAAAGAAAAAGTGGGGCCGCGGCGCTGGGCGGCGGTGATCGTCGGTTTTTTGGGCGTGGTGATTATTTTGCAGCCCGGTCTGGAAAGCGTTGGCTATATCGCGGCGTTGCCGCTCGGCGCCGCCTGCTTTTTCGCGCTTTATCTTCTGACGACGAAACATTTGTCGCAAACGGATACGATGCTGTCGGTTCAATTCACCACGGGCGTCGCCGGGTCGGTCCTATTGGGAAGCGCGCTGATCGTCACCACGTATTTCGAGGTCGATGGCGCGACATTCATCGAACCATTGCCTTGGGTGTTGCTGGGTCTGTTCTTGATGGGCTGTCTTGCTTATCTGGGACATGGACTGGTGGTGCTGGCGTTTGGTCGCGCGCCGGCTTCTGTGTTGGCTCCGTTCAATTATCTGGAAATCGTCAGCGCAACGGCGCTTGGATATGTGATTTTCAACGAGTTTCCCAATACGCAGACCTGGGTCGGTCTATGCGTCATTGTCGCTTGCGGTCTTTATATCGCAAATCGGGAGCATCGCTTGAAGCGCGCGGAGTTGGCGGCTCAGGCCAATCACTTGGGAGCGGCGCAGTAAAAGCGTTGATTGGCATTGAGACGCCGTCAATCTGCGTCTGCGCAAAGAAGCGCAAGACGAAATATGGACGAGAAAACAGTCCTAGATCGCAAGGAAGTCTTTATTCCCTCTTTCGG
Organism: Stappiaceae bacterium; assembly: GCA_048265185.1. Classification (GTDB taxonomy): domain Bacteria; phylum Pseudomonadota; class Alphaproteobacteria; order Rhizobiales; family Stappiaceae; genus JBLXBZ01. The sequence goes on from JBLXBZ010000002.1 coordinate 320,817, forward strand.
TGCTGCTAAAACCCGCGCGATGATCGAATTTCTCTCGCCGACCGGATGCGATATTTTGCGTGATAGAAAACGAATTACCGGCCCGGCTCTCAGGTGACCTGCGCAAGTGTTGCGTTCACTGAGGGACCGGGAGCAACGCTCGTAATGACCGAATTCATACAGTTTTCGGCTCAGGATGCGGTATGTTCGCATTCAACACCTAACTTGGCGCCAGACCACGTTTAACCCGGCGGCGCAATGACTAGCGGATCTTAAATTGATGAGTGACACACCGGCCCGCGATTATTCCGAAACCCTCAATCTGCCGCAAACGGATTTTCCGATGCGCGCGGGGTTGCCGAAAAAAGAACCTGAAATCATTGCGCGGTGGCGGCGCATGGATATGTATGGTCGCTTGCGCAACGCCGCGGCGGGACGCGATAAATTCATCCTTCACGATGGCCCTCCTTACGCCAACGGCAACATTCATATTGGCCACGCCCTCAACAAAACCTTGAAGGACATCATAACCCGCTCCATGCAGATGGTTGGTTATGACGCCAACTATGTGCCTGGTTGGGACTGCCACGGGTTGCCGATCGAGTGGAAGATCGAGGAGCAGTATCGCGCGAAGGGCAAGAACAAGGACGAAGTTCCAATTAACGAGTTCCGACAGGAATGCCGGGAATTCGCCGAACATTGGATCGGCGTGCAGCGCGGCGAATTCCAGCGCCTTGGCATTGAGGGGGATTGGAGCAACCCTTATTTGACCATGAATTTCGACAGCGAAGCGGTGATCGCTAATGAGCTGATGAAATTCGCTATGTCCGGTCAGCTCTATCGCGGCTCCAAGCCGGTGATGTGGTCGGTAGTTGAAAAAACCGCCTTGGCGGAAGCGGAAATCGAATATCAGGACCACACGTCTGATACGATCTGGGTGAAATTTCCCATTGTCGAGGCTGGCGGCGTTGATGATGTGAAAGCGGAACAGCTGCTCGACGCTAGCGTGGTTATCTGGACGACCACGCCTTGGACCATTCCGGGAAACCGCGCCGTGTGTTTCTCCTCCCGCATCGCTTATGGCCTTTATGAAGTCACTCAAGAAGGTCTTCCTGAGGAAAACTGGGTGCAAAAAGGCGATAAGTTGATCCTCGCCGACGCACTGGCGGGCGATGTGTTCAAACAGTCGCGCGTTGAAGGTTTTGCGCGGGTTCGCTCGGTGGATTCGGGGGAATTGGCCGCGTTGACTTGCGCGCATCCTTTGCGCGAGATGGAGCTGGGCGGTTATCAGTTTGATGTGCCTTTGCTCGACGGCGATCATGTGACGGATGATGCGGGAACCGGTTTTGTGCATACCGCGCCAAGCCATGGCGCGGACGATTTTGAAATCTGGATGTCTTCAAGGGCTGATCTTGAGGCGCGCGGCATTGACGTGGCCATTCCCTTCACGGTGGCGGACGATGGGTTCTACACCAAGGACGCGCCCGGCTTTGAAGGCAATCAGGTAATCACCCATAAAGGGGAAAAAGGCAAAGCCAACAAGGCCGTCATCGAGGCGTTGAAGCAGTCTGGAAACTTGATCGGACTTGGGCGGGTGAAACATTCCTACCCGCACTCCTGGCGATCAAAGAAGCCGATTATTTTCCGCAATACGCCGCAATGGTTCGTTTATATGGACCGCGACATAGCAGGAGAGGGCGACACGTTGCGCGCGCGCGCCTTGAAGGCGATTGACGCGACCCGTTTCGCACCAGCTTCTGGGCAGAGGCGCTTGCGCGCCATGATTGAAAATCGCCCGGACTGGGTGCTCTCGCGTCAACGGGCGTGGGGCGTTCCGATTTCTGTATTCGTCAATGACGACACCGGCGAAATATTGAAAGACGAGGCTGTCAACGAGCGTATTTTCCAAGCCTTCCAGAAAGAAGGCGCGGACGCGTGGTTTGCGGAAGGCGCGCGCGAGCGCTTTCTGGGAAGCGAATACGCAGGTGGCCCATGGCGGCAAGTGCGCGACATTCTCGACGTCTGGTTCGATTCCGGCTCCACTCATGCGTTTTGCATGGAGCGCAGAGAGGATCTCAACCCGAAACGCGTTGGCGTTGGCGGTAAGGATTACGTCCTTTATCTGGAAGGATCGGACCAGCATCGCGGTTGGTTCCACTCCTCGTTGCTGGAAAGCTGCGGCACGCGGGGACATGCTCCCTATGACGCTGTTCTGACCCATGGGTTCACCATGGCGGAAGACGGGCGGAAAATGTCTAAGTCACTTGGAAATCAAGTGTTTCCGCAAGACATCATCAAGCAGTATGGCGCAGATATCCTTCGGCTCTGGTCGGCTTCAGTCGACTATACCGAAGATCAGCGTATCGGACAGGAAATCCTGAAAACCAATATCGACAGCTATCGCAAGCTGCGCAATACATTGCGTTGGATGTTGGGCACTCTGGCGCATTACGAGGGCGAAGAGCCGCCGGTGGCTGAGATGCCCGAGCTGGAGCGCTTGATGTTGCACCGCTTGGTGGAGCTGGACGAATTGGTGCGTCAGGCCTATTGGGAATTTGATTTCAAGAAGGTGGTCCATCACCTGTTCAGCTTCATGACCATTGAGTTGTCGGCGTTTTATTTCGACGTGCGCAAGGATTCGCTCTATTGTGATCCCGCCTCGTCGATGAAACGGAAATCCGCCCTTTATGTCATTGATAAGCTCTTCAATTGTTTGGTGACTTGGCTTGCGCCAATTTTGCCGTTCACTATGGAGGAGACATGGCTGAACCGCTATCCATCGGAAGATGGTTCGGTGCATTTGCAAAGCTTCCCGGAGGTTCCGGCGGAGTGGCGCGCCGACGCGTTGGCGCAGAAATGGGCGAAGGTGAAGACCGTGCGCCGGGTTGTCACCGGGGCTCTGGAAATCGAGCGACGCGAAAAGCGCATTGGCTCATCGCTTGAAGCCCATCCTATCGTGCATGTGACGGATCCGGTTTTGATGGCTTCGTTGGAGGGGCTGGATATGGCCGAAATAGGCATCACCAGCCAAGTGACGTTGAGCGCTGATCCAGCGCCGGAAGACGCTTTCGCGCTTGAAGACGTTAAAGGCGTGGCGGTCGTTCCCGGACTGGCCGAGGGGCGTAAATGCGCCAGATGCTGGAAGGTCTTGCCAGAGGTTGGTTCTGATCCGGAATATCCGGACGTCACGCCGCGCGACGCGCAGGCGCTGCGCGAATGGGATGCGGCGCACGCCGTCTCCGGTTAAAATGCGGCGCCAAACGCGCATTCATGAAACTTCCTGGTTATGCTAGTTTGTCGCCGGGAAGTTTCATTCAAGAAAAATGAAGGCCGGAATTAATGGCGATAGAACCGATGCGCGCTTCGTGGCGTTCACGATATTTATGGGGGCCGCGCAGTGCGCTCATAGCTTTTATCGCTATTTTTTCGTTGGCTCTGGACCAGAGCTTCAAGTTCTGGATGCTGCATGACTTTAATATCGCCGTTAAGCAACCGATCGAGCTGGCGCCGTTTTTCGATCTGGTGATGGTGTGGAATTATGGAATTTCCTATGGGCTGTTTCAGCAAGGCTCGGGGGGCGGCCGTTTGCTGCTCGCCCTGTTCGCCTTCGCCGTTAGCCTTGGATTATGGGTTTGGGGCGTGCGCTCGAAGGGGCGTGTGGCGTCAATCGCGATCGCATTTATCATTGGCGGGGCAATCGGAAATGGCCTTGATCGTCTCCTTTATGGGGCTGTGGCGGATTTCTTCCATTTTCATATTGGCGACTTTTCGTGGTATGTGTTCAATATCGCCGATGTATGGATTGTTATTGGCGTGGCTTTGCTTGTGGCTGACGGTTTCATTCCGGAAAAGGTCGTAAATCACGCTAAAGACGATTTTGGGAAGAATGGCCCTAATGACGCCGCATTAATTGACCAACAAAAACAGAACGCGCATGCGGATCTGGATAAGAGTTAGTCATGAGCGGATAATCCTCCTTGATTATTTGCGTCGGAAAATTAGAACGAAAGCGTGAAACGTCGTTGAAAATGAGCTTGGCGTCTCTGAGGAAATTGAATGACACGGAATTGTGAGTATCGGAGCTGGAAAATGACATATGACGCCGCCTCTGCTCTTTTCGCCGGGAGAAGAATTCAGCTTCCTGTTTTTGTTGTTTTAGCCGGCGTCTTGGGTGCTTGCGCTGGTGGCGGGGCCGATGGTTTTGACGATGGAACAACCTCAGAGGCTCCGGATACGGCGTTGATACGCGGTTTGATGGAAGGAATGGGGGCTGTGGACCCTAAATCCGATCCCATCGATTATAAACCGCGCGCGCCATTGGCCATGCCCACAAAGATGACTGACTTACCGCCGCCGGAAGAAAAGCACGTGGCTAAAAACTGGCCCAAAACGGATAATTCCGAGCTGGATGAACTTCGGGCTATTTATGCGGAAACGCCCCTGAACGGTAAGCGGTTGACGCCGGAGCAAATGGCTGGCGTTCCGGCTTTGGCGGCGGCTACGCGCCCGCGCGATGTCGAGGCTGAGCGTCAGGAAAATTACGAAGTCGAAGGCGGGCGTTTGACGCTTGACCAGATGAAAAACTCTAAAGCTAAAATTGGCAAAGTCGACACCTCTGAGCTTTATACGCCTGATGGTCAGGTTAAGCGCCGCTATCTGGTGGAGCCGCCCGTTGAATATTCCACGCCGGCTCCCAATGCCCCGCTCGTCGCCTCCACCCGTGACGAGAGCGAAGAGAGAGAGCGGCAAAGGCAAATTCAAAAAGAGATTGAAGGTGGCCGTATAAAAATGGATTAGCGGTGGTTGTGAACCGTGAATATTCGTTTTGAGGAAATTTTATAGAATTTCTGAATTGTGGGAGGCTGGGGCGGGCCGGCCTTTGAGGCTTTTCTATTTTCTGGTTCTGGCGGCGGCGTTTGACTGAGAGCTGATCCAACGTCATGCAGAACGGTAAAGCATAAAAAAAACCGCCGAATGGCGGGTTTTTCTTTATATTGCTGGACGGTTTGACAGTGGAGATCCTCGTCGCGCCGTCCGAGCGTTTAAACAAGCGCGCTTGCGCCGCCGTTTACTTTAGAAGTCGCGCTGCACCCGGAAGATCGCATAAATCTCATCGCCTTCTTCAAGGCCATTGGCTTTGGCGTGTTTGTAGTCCACATCGCGATATTCCATTTCAAACCCAAGGCTCAGGCCCGAAACCGGTTCCCAAACGATATTGCCGTTAAGGCCCCATTGATCGAAATCATAGGCTGTTCCGAGAGCGTCTACATTGTGGTAGCCGCCTTCAAAGTTGATTTGCCATTGATCGTTGATGTTGTGCTGGAAGCCTGCGGCGATATTCCATGTCTTGGTTGTTTGGGTGCGTCCGCCGCTATAAATCGCGTCCGTGATGCGGCTATCCCAATTGTCGAGAGGGAAGCGGCTGGCGCCATCGGTGTAGGCTGCCTGAACGACGACTTTATCACGGGCGCCGAAGACGGGAAGCTTATATTCAACGCCTGCGCCCAATGCCCAGCCGAGTTGGCCGTCAGGAATGGAGCTTGAGAAGCGCACCTGATGCAACGCGCCCATGAGCTGCGCCGAACCCCAAGACTGATCAATGCGAAGATTGGCGACCAAGTCTGGAAGGCGCTGACCAGCGTAGCCATTTGAAGCGCCGGAGACGATAAGGTTAGTCTGGCGGAACGTGTAATCCTCAACGGAGAGGGTGGCGGATAGACCATCTCCAAAGCCTGCGGTGTAGGCTGCGATCCAAGGCTTGGTGTCTGAATAATCGTCCAGAGCGGAGCCGAAGGCGTATCCTGTCCAGTAATCCCAGAAGGACTGAGTGCGGCCTACCGTGAAGCCGCCGAATTGAACATAGGCGTATTCAAGAGATATGCCGCCCGAAGAGTCGCCTGAGTCGGCGGTGACATACATGGAGGTGTAGGCGCGGATCAGCCCATATTCGCTTTGAGTGCGTGCGTCCAGTCGCGCATAACCGCGCGCGCGGGTGCGTGTGTCGTTTTTTGTGCGATCAGCCCAGGCGCTGTTCTTGTCGCCGAAATTCTGAAAACGGTATTCCGCTCTTACGCGGCCGCGAATTCTTAAACATGTCTCGGAACCGGGAATGTAAAAGAAGCCTGTTCCATAGGCGTCGCAAACGCGCACATAGTCTACGGGTTCGGGAGCGACAGGTAAGTCGGCCGCAAAAGCGTGTGAGCCAGCGATGGTGGCAAGGGCCGTAAGGCCCAGAAAAGTCGCTCGCATTGATGTCTCCATTCGTGCAAATCAGAGAGGTCTTATCTGAAGACAACATAGCGCGAACTGGGCAACGATGTTTTACATCTATGTGAAATCAAACGGAAATAGGGCGACTGTGGTTCTTTTACTACAGATTTAATCCACAAGTGGGAGTTAATCGGCATTCCGCAAAAAAATGACCTGACTGTCTCCGACCGTCCTGCTGTCGATTTCTGAAAAACCTTCCGGGGCAGTCACGTGAGCGCTGGCCCGTTCTTCCAGAACGCATATGGCGCCAGGTTGAAGCCATCCACCTTTACGCGCGCTGCTCAGCGCCTTTTCGCCGAGGCCTTTGTCATAAGGCGGGTCTAGGAAAACAAGCGAGAAAGGTTCAATTGTTCCCGCTTCTCCAAGCTGTGTGGCGTCGCGGCGGAAAATTTTGGTGGCTCCGTTCAAGGCGCAGGCCTCGACGTTGCGACGAATGACGCCGCGCGCCTCAACGCCGTCTTCGATAAACACGCAAAACTTCGCCCCGCGACTCATAGCCTCAAGACCAAGCGCGCCCGTTCCGGCAAATAAGTCCAAAACGCGCGCGTGGGCTACGACGCCCTGATCTTCATTTGCGACGCCATGCATGAGAATGTTGAAAACAGTCTCGCGTAGACGGTCGCTTGTAGGGCGGGTCGCTTGGGTTTCGGGGGCGACTATGGCTTTTCCCTTAAACCGGCCGGCGACAATTCTCATGAACGCCTCCCGCGGCCCGGCCCTTTGGGTGGTCTCTTTTTCTCGTCCTGACGGCGCGCGTGTTCTTGTTTTTTGTCGTCGATTGTTTGGCCGTCTTCTCCCCAGATTTTGCGTGGCCTTGGTTCAAAAGCAGGCTTTGCGTCACGTTTGGGATTGGATGACGGCTCTCTGGTCAACCGGAAACGGCTGCGCGGCGATACTTTTTGCGGCCGGTCTTCACGGGGCTGTTCCGCATCGCGCCCGCCTTTATCATAAGCGCCTTTGCCGCCGCGGGCGGGTCGCGCGGCGCCGCTTGGCGAGGATTTGCCGTCGTTGCGCGCCGCTTTCCAGTTTTCTTTTCGCGCCGCCCGGCCTGCGACCGCCGCGCCGCCCTCTTTGGCCGAAAGCCAACCTGAATCCGACTTCGACTTTTGGGCGCGGTGCGACGCTCCCCGAGACTTGGCGGCGGCGGAGGGTGATTTTTGAGGCAAGGGTTCCGCACTGGACGTCGGCGATTCAAAATCCACGCCAGCTTCTTGCGCAAGGCGTTCGCCAAGTTGGTCACGCAGAACTCTTCCGCGAATTTCGCGTACGGCGCCTTCTTCTATATCGGCCAGTTGAAAGGGGCCAAAAGACAAGCGAATCAGGCGGTTCACCATCAGGCCAAGGTGTTCCAAGACGCGTTTCACTTCACGGTTCTTGCCTTCCCGGAGGCCGAGGGTCAGCCAGACGTTTTCGCCTTGCTCCTTGTCGAGGGTCGCTTCTATGGCGCCGTAAAAAACGCCGTCAATAGCGACGCCTTCCGCAAGGGTGTTCAATTGTTCCTGCGTAACCCTTCCGTAAGCACGTACGCGGTAGCGGCGGAGCCATCCTGTGGCGGGAAGTTCGAGAATTCGCGCCAGTCCGCCGTCATTGGTCAGCAGCAACAAGCCTTCAGTGTTAATGTCGAGACGCCCAACGGCGACGACGCGGGGCAAGTCCTTGGGCAAGCGTTCAAACACCGTCTTGCGACCCTCCGGGTCGCTGGTGGTTGTGACGAGGCCGCGCGGCTTGTGGTACAGCCATAATCGCGTGCGCTCCCGCTCGGGCATGGGCTGGCCATCAACGAGGATTACGTCTTTATCGGTTACGGTGATCGCTGGGCTATCGAGGGTTTTTCCGTTGACGCTCACCCGGCCGTCGGCGATCCAGTCTTCAGCGTCCCGGCGCGAGCAAAGCCCGGCGCGCGCCATCACTTTGGCGATCCGCTCTCCAGCGAAAGCGGATGTTTTCACCGGCGCAAGCGATGGTTTCGCGTCGGTGGCGGCCTTCTTGCGATAAGGCTTCGCCGGTCCGCTGGATTTGCGGAAAGGCTTGCCGCCCGAATTCGGACGCTCGCTGGCGTGTTTGCGGAAGCCGGGGTTGTCATCGCGCGGGCCGAATTTGCGCGCCCCATCTTTTGCGGGTCTTGCGGGCGCGCCGCCACGAGGCGCGTCTTTGAAGCGTCGCTTATCTGAGCGCTCTTCACCTGAACGCCGCTCATTTGGCCGCCCTTCGCCGCTGGGTCTGGAGCTTTTATGCCCGGGCTTTCCCAAGCCTGGCTTTCCAAAACTAGGTTTTCCGCGGCCTGGTTTCCCATGCCCGGAGGTTTTGCCGCCTGAACGCGGCCCCGCGCCCGCGCGTGCGGGCCGTTTTGAAGAAAAATCATCTTTGGTCATGCTAGGGTCATAGCAGAGGGATGGGGCTTCCGGGAAGCGGGAAATACGTGGTTTCCATCGTTTCGTGCCAAATGACGTAAAGATAGGTCGCAGCGCTGGTGAATTGTCGCCGTCAACGTGATGACAAGCCGGTTTCAAGCCGGTAGTTTAACGCCGATGAGTGAGACCGTAGCCTTTCGTTCCCCCGTGTTTTCGGGCTTTATGGATATTGCGCTGGAGGAAGCGCGCCGCGCCGCCGAACGCGGCGAGGTGCCCGTTGGCGCGGTCCTCACGCACGGTGGGGAAGTGATTGCGCGTGATGGCAACCGAACGTTGGAGCTGAATGACCCTACGGCCCATGCGGAGGTGCAGGTGATCCGCGCCGGATGCGCCTCATTTGGCTCGCAACGCTTGCCAGAGTGCGATCTCTACGTGACGCTGGAGCCATGCCCCATGTGCGCGGCGACAATTTCCTTCGCCCGGATCAGACGATTGTACTTTGGCGCAGGCGACGTGAAAGGGGGGGCGGTGGAAAACGGCGTTCGTTTTTTTGGCGCGCCCAGCTGTCACCACGCGCCGGAGGTTTATTCAGGCATTGGCGAGCGGGAGGCGGCGCAATTGCTACGCGCGTTTTTCGTCAAGTGCCGTCAGGGGTGAGGCGCGTGGAATCTGGCTGGATGACGGCCGTGAGATTCATGGTTTAGAGCCGCTGTCAAACAATTCTATGGTTGTCGATAGTCGGCGCTTGACGTCTTCACGCAAAGGTTCGGCGGCGCTCAGAATTTGCGCGCTTTTCAGGAAATCAAGAACGCGGAAGGCTTCGATGTCAGGGCGGATCAATAGATCCGGCCGTCGGCTTTTCAACTTTTCCGCGGTGATGGTTTGCATCAATATCTGGGTGCTGCCGAAGAGAGCGTCAGCCGCCGTGGGCCTTGTTTTGCCCCGGCGGGGAAATGGCGCGCCCACCACGTCTACGGCGACGATTATGTCGCAATCGCCCGGTAAGGCGTCAAAGGGGAGGGGGTTAACTACGCCACCGTCAATGAGAATGCGTTCGTCAATCGTCACTGGGCGAAACAAGGCGGGAATCGCGATGGAGGCTGCGACCGCTTGTTTGAGGGCGCCGGCGCGAATGTCGACCTCCGAACATCCGTAGAAGTCCGTGGCTAGAACCGCCAGCGGAATTTCCAGCTCGTCGAAGGTTTCGGGAATGACGTCGCCGACAAATGTCTCAATGACTTTAAGCGCGTCAAATTGCATCAACCCATTACCGGCGAAAAATTCCGTGAAACGCCGTGGACGCAAACGCCATAGTAATCCGAGGACGCTATTGCGGTCGCTAAAGGTGGCTTCGGCAATTTTCCGAATGTCTTCGCCGCTTAGGCCGCTGGCGTAGCCGGCGCCCAGAATTGCGCCAATAGAGGAGCCAGCTATGGCGCAGGGGCGAAGGCCTAAATCGTCAAAGGCTTCGAAAACGGGGACATGAGCCAAGCCGCGCGCACCGCCGCCGCCAAGCGCCAATCCAATTCTGGGTGCCGTCATTCGTCTGGCTCCGTTCTTGCCTTTGGGCGGCGTTCATTTTTGATGACGAGCGATCAGGATTCGCCGCGCAGGTCCTGACCTTCAGTGTTAGCTTACAATAAAGAACGGCGAAATCCGGGCGTGAAAAATTTGGCGGGAGTTGCGGTTCATCCATCCCTCTCCATGGCGCGCCAGCCAATGTCCTTACGACAGAATCCTTCGGGCCAGTCGATTTTCTCAATGGCCGCGTAGGCGCGTTCCCGGGCCTGAGCGACGCTGGCGCCGCGCGCCGTCACGTTGAGGACTCTGCCGCCGTTTGCGAGAATGTCTCCCGTTTCGCTCAAACGTGTCCCCGCGTGAAATATTTCAACGTCAGGGTCTTGCGCCGCCTCTTCAAGTCCCTTGATCTGAGAGCCTTTAGCGTAGTCTGCGGGGTAGCCTTTCGCGGCCATGACTACAGACAAAACGACGTCATCGCTCCACGCGGCGCTCAATTGGTCCAGCGTTCCCTCCGCCGAGGCGATAAGCAACGGCAATATGTCGTCTTGCAGCCGCATCATCAGCACCTGACATTCAGGGTCGCCAAAGCGGGTGTTGTATTCAATGAGCTCTGGGCCTTTTTGCGTGATCATCAATCCTGCGTAGAGCACTCCTTTGAAGGGAGTTCCTTCCGCCGCCATCGTCGCCACCGTGGGATGGATAATCTCGCGCATGGCCCGCTCGATCATTTGCTCGCTCATGACCGGCGCGGGAGAGTAGGCGCCCATGCCGCCGGTGTTGGGGCCTTGGTCGCCGTCAAACGCGCGTTTATGGTCTTGCGCAGTGGCGAGAGGCAATGCGGTTTTTCCATCCACCAGAACAAAGAAACTGGCTTCTTCGCCTTGCAGGAATTCTTCAACGACGACTTCCGCGCCGGCTTGACCGAAGCTGCCGCTAAAGCATGCGTCCACGGCGGCGTAGGCTTCTTCCACGGTCATGGCGATAATCACGCCTTTGCCGGCCGCCAGCCCATCCGCCTTGACGACGATGGGCGCGCCGAGCGAGGCGATGTAGTCTTTTGCGGGCTCGGCTGCGGTGAAGCGGCGATAGGCGGCGGTGGGGATGTTCGCGCGCGCGCAAAGGTCTTTGGTGTATCCTTTGGAGCCTTCGAGCTGGGCCGCCTGTTTTCCCGGGCCGAAGGCTTTGATCCCAGCCGCGGCCAGATCATCCACGAGGCCGGCCACAAGCGGGGCTTCGGGGCCGACGATTACAAAATCAATGTTCCGGTCTTTGCAAAAGCGGATAATCGCCGCGTGATCGGCCGCGTCTAGTTGGACGGTTTCGGCGATTGACGCGATTCCCGCGTTTCCAGGGGCGACGTATAATTTTTTGGTCAGAGGAGAGCGGGAAACCGCCCAAGCCAGTGAATGTTCACGTCCACCTGAACCAATAAGAAGAATATTCATCGCCTCTAGCCTCAATCCTGCGTATGCTCGGGTCGCGTCCGCGCGTCTTGCACGACGTAATTGTTCCAAAACCATTCGATAGCCTGTTTTCGTCGCTTTCAGCGCGAAAGTGGCGTCTTTCACTTTTTGCAGCGTTGTCACGCCGTTCGTTAAAGTTTCGTCGTAGGACAGATATCGCATTGGTTCGCGTTTATTCAGCTCGGAGTTAGCACGGCGCGCGAATAGGGTAAATGTTTGGAAATGCGTTTACCTGTTGGAACTTCTGTGCGAGTGGAGTTCGTTGGAGGGGCTCGGCCAACGTAATTTGTCGCGTGGGCAATGGTAAAATCAAGGCTGGCGGATGAATGTAGAGCTTTCAAACACATTTTTATTGTTTACTCAGGCGGTGGTGTATTTCGTCGTGATGGTCGGTTTGCTCGACGCGCGGAGGAAAATTGGCGTCGGCGTGTTCATGACCGCGCTTGGAGTGATGCATTTCCTGGAAACCTATCTCGCCAGCGTCTTCTATATCCAGCTTCCGTTCGGGATTCTTTCTCCGGGGTCCACGATTTTGTTTTCCGGTAAGTTGTTGATGTTGCTACTACTTTACATTAAGGAAGACGCTTTCACGGCGCGCCAGCCGATCTATGGCCTTTTGTTCGGAAACTTCTTGATCGTTGGTCTGGTGATGATTTTGCGCAACCATGAGACCATGTCCGTGGTGAGCGGGAGAGCGCCCGATATTGCCTTTATTGATGAAATTGGATGGCTGATGGTTTGGGGCACGGTTTTGCTCTTTATCGACGCGATCGCAATTATTTTGCTCTATGAAAAACTGGGGCGCTGGCTACGGAAACATTTGGCGTTGCGGTTTTTCATTTGCGGGGCTGTGATTCTCACTTTTGATCAACTGGGATTTTTTTTGGCGTTGAGTTACGTCTCCGGAGCGCCGTTCGCAGTTTTATTTGGAGGTTGGGCTGCGAAGATTTCCGCCGCCGCAGTCTACAGTTTAATGTTCGTGGGGTATCTGCGTTTCGTCTCGCGTCCGCTGGATACCGATAAGAATTTGATGTTCAAGGATGTTTTTCATACGCTGACATATCGTGAGCGTTATGAGGATCTGCTGGAGCGCTCAAGTCATGATGTGCTCACGGGCGCTTTTGATCGGGGGCGTTTTGAAGTTGATGGACCGGAGCTCTTCCGCAAAGCGCAAGACAGTGATCGCCCACTGTCGCTTTTGATGATCGACGTGGATCATTTCAAGGAAATTAATGATGGCTATGGCCACGCCGCTGGTGATCAGGTCCTGAAAATGCTGGTGGAGACTTTGAGCAAACATATGCGCTCCGACGATATCCTTTACCGCTATGGCGGGGAGGAATTCGTGGTGTTCAGCGCAAACCTTCCTCATGAAGCGGCCATATCCGTCGCAGATAGATGGCGGCGAGTGATTGGCGAGGTTATACAGACGGAGCTGGGCAAGCCGGTGACAGTCTGCATCGGGGTCGCCACCTCAAAGAAAGAGATGAATTCCGTTCAAGAGCTTTTCAGCCAGGCGGATGACAGGCTATATGAAGCTAAAAGGGCGGGGCGCAACCGTGTGTGCGGCGAAATGGGGGGCGTCAAAGCCGGAGACGCCTTTTTGTAAATTTCAAGTATTGCGACGAGCGGGTTTTAGAGGACGTATGTTTTTTAACACGAAAGACACCGGGCCGGTGGCGGATGCGATCCGGCGCCATTGGGTTGACACGAAAGCGCCGGCTTGGCTGCGTCCCTATGCGCGGTTGGCGCGCTGGGAGAGGCCAGTGGGCTGGTGGTTGCTGCTTTGGCCATGCTTGTGGTCGGCGGGACTGGCGGCCATCGCTTCGGGACAGATGTTTCCCAACCCGTGGCATATGGCGCTGTTTCTTGTGGGGGCGATCGTCATGCGCGGCGCCGGTTGCACATATAACGATCTGGTCGACCGGGATATTGACGGCAAGGTGGAGCGCACCCGCTCGCGGCCCATTCCTTCCGGCCAAGTGTCGCCGCTACAGGCGAAAGTCTTTCTTGCCGCTCAAGCGCTTGTGGGACTGCTTGTGCTTCTGCAGTTCAACGGCTTCACAATTGCGCTTGGCTTTTCGTCGCTCGCGGTCGTCGCCGTCTATCCCTTCATGAAACGGATTACGAATTGGCCGCAGTTGTTTCTCGGACTGGCCTTCTCATGGGGGGCGTTGATGGGCTGGGCCGCCAGCTTTGGCGAATTGGGTTGGCCGCCGATCCTGCTTTATGCGGGAGGGATTTTGTGGACCATTGGCTACGACACGATTTACGCACATCAAGATAAGGAAGATGACGCCATCATCGGCGTTCATTCAACGGCGCGTTTGTTTGGCGAGTGGACCAAAGCCGCGCTCATCGCTCTTTACGGCGGGGCGACGGCGTTCTTCTTTCTCGCCGCCACGACGGCGGACGCCGGCCCGGCCGCGTTTATCGGTATCTTGGGAGGCGCGGGCCATCTGGCCTGGCAGATCATTCGCCTTGATATCGACGATGGGGATCAGTGCCTGAAGTTGTTCCGCTCCAACATTCGATATGGCTGGGTGCTTTTTATCGGATTTGTCGCTGACGCCTTGATTGGGGCGCTTTAGCGCGCGGCGCGCCTGAAAGGGCGCGTTAGTTCCGCGCGATGAGTTCGCGTTCGCCGCTATGGATTTGCAGGTTTTCACAAGCGCGTCCAATTTTGCGCCGCACCAGAAACCGGGGACGGGTTGTCAAGGCGGCGATCCGGCGTCTGGCGCGAGGCGCCGGGGGACGTGCGGACAATGGTTCGTTGACTTTGGTTATTGAGCTGTCAGAGTCGATGATCAACATGGGTAAATCAAGCGTTTGCGCCCAGCTTTCCCACACAGAAGCGATGTTCTCCAGGGAGTTGGCTTGTAATAACTCCAAATCGAGAGCGGCGTCCCGGTGCTTCAAGCCAATGCGAACGCAAATGGATCCTGGCGTCGCAGATGGCGTTATATGAGCGAAAACGCCAATATAACTTTTGGTGGGAACTACTACTGTGAGGGGCAGGCCAGATAGGCGACGTTTCATGACGACTTTGGAGACGTCGATATAGACGTTCATCCGTGCGGGCGGCGCGGTTTCGCCAGCGTTCGGTTGAACCGGAGCGCTAAAATTGGCGGGCAAGAGTTTCGGGTCCGGCGACGCATGCGCCGGCGCGAAATCCATGGCTTCTGTCGTGAGTGTTTGGCGTCTCAATTTGGCTCTCCACGGGACCGGTTTTATGGCCTCTCAATATCAAGCAGAATAATCGGCGCTCATCGCAAACCACTTAACGAACAGGGTTAAAAAAACCTAGCTTTCAAAGAGGGTTATCGATCCGTAACCAGAGATCTCATGCGTTGAGAAAGAATTCATTCTATCTTGCGCGTCTTGCCGAATGAGCGTTAAGCGCCTAATACGGGCGGGAGATGTTAAGGAGCCATACATGCAGGATCTCATTGACCAGAAGGCGCTTGAGCGAACCGGCGCGCAATTGATTGACGCGGCGCGCAAGGCGGGAGCGGATGCGGCGGACGCTGTTGCGGTCACTGGCGTTTCGCTGTCTGTTGACGTGCGCAATGGGAAGGTCGAGGAAAGTGAGCGCTCGGAAGGCAATGACATTACGCTGCGCGTTTTTGTGGGGCGGCGCAGCGCCAGCGTTTCAAGCAATCGCAACGCCAATACGCAAGAGCTTGCCGAACGCGCCGTGGCCATGGCGCGGGTGGCGCCGGAGGACCCTTTCGCCGGCTTGGCGAAGCCGGAAGAATTGCTACTAGAGTTTCCCGAACTTGAACTTCTGGATGAAACACGCGTTTCCGCCGATGAGCTGGCGCGACGAGCGCAAGCAGCCGAAGCTGCAGGACTAACCGTTTCTGGGGTGACGAAATCTGGCGGCGCCAGCGCTTCTTGGGGCCTTGGCGGAATGGTGCTTACAACCAGCACGGGGTTTTCCGGAGGATATGTCTCTTCGCGTCATGGTCTGTCGATGACGGCGGTGGCAGGCGAGGGCACGGGGATGGAGCGGGATTATGATTTCGACTCCCGCACGTTTCTGGAAGACATGGGCTGCGCCGAGGTTATTGGCGCGCGGGCGGGCGAGCGGGCGGTCAGGCGGCTGTCTCCGCGCAAACTAAGCACGCGTACATGCGACGTGCTTTATGAGCCGCGAGCGGCGCGCTCGCTGATCGGCCATCTGGCGGGGGCGATCAATGGCGCGGCCATCGCGCGCGGGACAAGTTTTCTGAAAAACAAAATGAATCAACCGATTTTTGGCTCCAACATCACCATCACGGACGACCCGCGCAAGCGCCGGGGCGCCGCGACGCGGCCTTTCGATGGCGAAGGGCTTGGCTGCGAACTAATGACGGTGGTGGAAGATGGGGTGTTGAGGAATTGGTTTCTGGATTGCGCGTCCGCGCGCGAGCTGGAGCTTTCCTCCAACGGGCGGGCCGCGCGCGGCGGCGGCGGGCCATCGCCCAGCGCTACGAATCTCACCCTGCACGCCGGCGAGAAAACGCCAGAGCAAATGCTCAAAGAGATGGGCGAGGGACTTTTGATCACCGATCTCATCGGTCATGGAGTGAATGGGGTCACGGGAGATTATTCGCGCGGTGCATCCGGATTTTGGGTGGAGAACGGCGCGATCGCTTATGCGGTAAGTGAAATTACGCTTGCGGGTAATCTGGTTGACATGTTTATGCGCTTGCATCCTGCTAGCGACCTTGACGATCGTTATTCTGTGGCGACGCCGAGCGTGCTTATCGAAGGAATGACCATTGCAGGCCAATAATTTTTCAAGAGGCGGTTTTCCAGACTTGCTAGACGATCTCAAATTGCTTGAGGACGCTGCGAGGACTGGTGGAGAAATCGCGCGCTCTTATTTTGGCAAAGCGCCCAGGCAATGGACGAAGGAGCATGATTCCCCGGTCTCCGAAGCGGATATGGCGGTGGACAGGCATTTGTTCGAATATCTGACACATGCGCGTTCCGCCTATGGCTGGTTGTCGGAGGAGACTATCGACGATCCGCGCCGTCTTGAATGTCAGCGGGTGTTTGTGGTGGATCCCATTGACGGCACGCGCGGGTTCTTGTCAGGAAGCGAAGAGTGGACCGTTTCTCTGGCGGTGGTTGAGAATGGGCGACCTGTTGCGGCGGCGCTGTTTTGTCCGCTTAAGAACGAGATGTATTTGGCGGCCGAAGAGCAAGGGGCGACCTTGAACGGACGCAGGATATCCATAATGCCGCCGGCAGGGCTTCGTGGGGCTAAGGTCGCGGGGCCAAAGCCTGTTTTAGATCTTGGGGCAATGCGGCAAACGGGGCTTTTGCAAGCGAATTACATTCCTTCGCTTGCCTATAGGCTGGCGAAAGTCGCCGATGGGCGTTTGGATGTGGCGGTGGCGAGAGGGCGTGCGTCGGATTGGGATCTTGCGGCTTCCGATCTTTTGGTGCAGGAAGCAGGCGGTCGACTGATTGATCTTGAGGGGCGGGGATTGAGTTACAATCGACCTGAAACGCGTCATCCGGGGTTGATCGCGGCTCATTTGGATTTACTGGATCCGTTGAAAGTGTTGTTTGCTGGTTCGTTGTGAGACCAGTTGTTCTGGAAACAATTTGGATGTGAGTGGAGAAGGTGATGAGCGAAACGAAGCAATTGTTGCATCTTGTGTTTGGCGGCGAGTTGGAAAACCTCGACGGACTGGACTTCCGTGACCTTTCCGATCTCGATATTGTCGGAATTTACCCTAATTACGCTGCGGCGCATGACGTGTGGAAGCAAAAGGCGCAGGCCTCCGTCGATAACGCGCATATGCGTTACTTCATTGTTCACATGCATCGGTTGCTTGACCCGGAAAACGACTGAGCCTTTTACTTAAATTTTATAGAGATGTTTTTCTAACGGGGCTGGGCGATGCTGAAACGTTTGGGCCGACATCCGCGGATCCTGAATGCTGCGGGTTCAATGTTGGCCGGTTATTTAAGTCTGGTGCATAAAACCAGTCAGATGCATCTGGATCCACCGGATATTTATGAAAAGCTCAGCCCCGACTTGCCCGTCATTATCGCCATGTGGCATGGCCAGCACTTCATGGTGCCGTTCGCTCGTCCGCAGGGGTGGGATTTTAAAGTGATGATTTCCCGCTCCGCAGATGGTGAGATCAACGCTATTGCGGCGCAAAAGCTCGGTATTGGTCTGATCCGTGCGTCCGGAGCGCAGAAACGCAGGCAAATAGCCAAGCGCGGCGGCATGCGTGGTTTTATCGAAGCGATGCGCGCGCTCAAGGACGGTTCAAGCATCGCGCTCACCGCAGACGTTCCCAAAGGGCCCGCCCGTGTGTCTGGATTGGGCATTGTGCAATTGGCCAAACATTCTGGGCGGCCCATCGTTCCGGTCGCCATAGCCACTAGCCGCCATATTGATTTGAATAGCTGGGATAAGGCCAGCATTAATTTGCCGTTCAGCCGCATCGGCGTTGCGGTGGGCGAGATGATCCAAGTTTCCAAGGGCGCGGATGACGCCGCTCTGGAAGCCTGCCGATTGTCGGTGCAACAAAACCTGAATGAAGCGACGGAGCGGGCTTATCGGATGGCGAAAAGCGAATGACGCCAGATGCGACTCCAGAGCGAGGGGCGGAAGGCGACGTTTCCCAGTCCGCCTTTCCCGAACGTGGCGTGTCGTCAGCGCCGCGCGGCGGCGCGTTTCTAGCCTATCACCTTATTGGTCGCATGGCCGGGCCGATTTTGTCTTTGGTTTTCGCGCGCAGGGCCAAACGCGGCAAGGAAGACCCTAGTCGGCGTTCCGAACGTTTTGGCGTGAGCGCGCTGTCCCGTCCGTCGGGGCCGGTGATCTGGATTCATGCGGCCTCCGTTGGCGAAACCAATGCGGTCATGCCTTTGATCAATCGTTTCGTCTCGCTTGGCGTGAATGTTGTTTTGACCAGCGGAACCGTGACGTCGGCCGCTTTTGCGGCCGAACGGCTGCCGCAAGGGGCGCTGCATCAATATGTTCCTTATGACATGCCGCAAGCGATACAAAAATTTCTACGTCATTGGCGCCCATCATTGGCGATCATTGTGGAATCTGAAATCTGGCCAAACACGATCGCCGTTCTGAAGCGAGGAAAAGTTCCGGTCGTGCTCGTTAATGGCCGCATGTCCGAGCGCTCTCTGCGTGGTTGGCGGCGGTGGCGTAAAATCGCTAGCCAATTGTTTGGAGCGATTGATCTGTGTTTGGCCCGTACGCCGCAAGATGGTGAAAATTATAGCGTCTTGGGCGCGCCATGTGTCGTCAACGTGGGAGATATGAAATTCGATAGCCTTGTCAGCGCGCCTGACGTTGAAAGCTACGCTAAACTTTCGCAACAGATTGGCGAGCGCTCCTGCTGGCTGGCGGCGAGCACTCATGCGGGAGAAGAAGAGCTGATCGCAAAAGCGCATTTGGCGATGAAAAAGAGCTTGCCTTCGCTGTTGACGTTTCTCGCCCCTCGGCATCCGGCCCGCGCGAAAGAAATTCAGGCTTTGCTTGAAGGTCTTGGACTGAAGGTTGGTCGATATTCAGACAATGAACCGATCAGTGAAGATCTGGATGTCTATCTGATCGATACGATTGGAGAAATGGGCTTGTTTTACCAAGCTGCGCCTCTGGTTGTCCTTGGAGGGTCTTTCGCGGCCCATGGCGGTCATAATCCATTGGAGGCGGCGCAATGTGATTGCGCGATTTTGTCCGGGCCGGATATTGGCAATCAAGTGGAGATTTTTGACCCGCTGTTGCGCGCGGGTGGGGCTCAAATTGTTGAGGACGCCCAGATTCTTGCGGAAATCGCCGCGGCGATTTTGCTGCGCCCGGAGAAGATGGCGTTTATGGCCAAAGCCGCAAAACAGGTGGCGATTGAAGGTGGTGGCGCTGCGGAGCGGGTCATCGAGCAGCTGCAACCCTATTTGCGCGCCATGAAACAGGCTGACGTTACGGTTGAGGTAAACGGCGCAGAGGCGCGGAAAAAATGAGTTTCCTAGCCAAATCTCCAATTTTTTGGCGGAGGGAGCGTAAAACGTTCATAGCCTGCTTGCTTTGGCCTATTGGCGTTTTGGTGGGCGGCGTCACGGGGCGCAGGATGTTGCGAAACCCACGCGCCCGCGCTTCGGTTCCAGTGGTTTGCATCGGTAATTTTGTCGTTGGCGGGGTTGGAAAGACGCCCTTCATTTTGATGCTGGCGGGAATGATGAAAGCGCGCGGGCGTGCGCCTGTGTTTTTATCGCGTGGGTTCGGTGGACGGCTAAAGGGGCCGGTTCTTGTGGACCCCTCCGTTCATAACGCTGGGGACGTTGGGGACGAGGCTTTATTGCTGGCGGCGCAGGGGCCTACGGTGGTGTCGGCGGATCGGGGGGCGGGGGCGCGGCTCGCTCAAGGTCTTGGCGATCTCATTTTGATGGACGATGGTTTTCAAAATCCGGTCTTGCATAAGGATTACTCCATCGTTCTTGTGGATGGAGAAACGGGAATCGGCAACGGCTTGTGTTTGCCCGCGGGGCCTTTGCGCGCTCGTCCGGAAGTTCAAATTCTGAAGACGGATCATCTGGTCGTCGTGGGGGAGGGGAAGCGCGCTGATTCTATGGCGCGTCTGGCCCAGAACAAGGGCGTGCCTGTTTCCAGCGCTTATCTAAGCGCCAGCGCAAATCAATCTCTTGTCGGCGCGCAAGTTCTGGCTTTCGCCGGAATTGGTCGGCCGGAAAAATTATTCAAAACCATTGAAGCGTTGGGGGGGGAGATCGTCGCCCGCCGCTCTTTCGCCGACCATCATCCCTATTCGCCAGCGGATGCGGCGGCTCTGCTTTCACTGGCGCAAGAGCGAAACCTTCAGCTTATCACCACAAGCAAGGATATGGCGCGGTTGAAACGCGTTGAAGAAGAAGCGCTGCGGCGGCTTGCGTCAGTGACGCGCGTTGTCGACGTGGAGATGCGGCTGGAAGACGAACAGAGCTTTCTCGCCCACATCGACGGAATTTTGAAAGCTTGAACAGCCGCCATTTCGACGCGTTTTACGCTTGCGAGAATTGCTCGTAACGCGCGTGCGCGGCGTTGGCGTCCACATAGGCTTCCTGACGCGAGACGCTCCAGTATTTTAATTCGTCAAGGGGAATAGCGGTTCCACTCACGGCGCAGCGTATGAAATTTCCCGGAGCTTCGACCTGAAAGTCGGCGTCAAGAAAACGAATCTTCGCCTCGCCCGGTAGTTTCGGTGTTTCACGACGGTTCATCATACCTTAGCATGGACCTTCTATTGAACATCTACATCAGTGAAAGCTTAGATAACGTCTGCCACAGGATTTTACCAGCCATATGAGTAAAATTGATCATTCGTCTGAAGCGAAACACGATCACGCGGGCCACGATCACGCGGGCCACGATCATTCGGACCATGGCCATAGTCATGCGCCTGACGTAACCGCGCGCAACTCAAAGGCGGTGGCTATCGCCGCTTGCTTGACGGGCGGGTTCATGGTTGTCGAGGCTGTGGGGGGCGTTCTCTCTGGTTCGCTCGCCTTGCTGGCCGACGCCGCGCATATGGTCACCGACACGGCGTCTCTGGCGCTGGCGTGGTGGGCGTTTCAACAATCGCGAAAGCCCGCTAACGACGCTCTGACTTTTGGTCGCCACCGGCTGCCGGTTCTGGTGGCGTTCGCCAACGCCGTTATCTTGATTCTCTTGAGCTTGTGGATTGTGATTGAAGCGGTGGAGCGATTGGTGACTCCCACCACCGTTTTGGCCGGGCCGATGCTGATCGTGGCGTTTGTGGGGCTGGGCGTGAATGTCGCCGCCTTTTTCATTTTGACGCGTGGGGGCGACAACTCTCTTAATATACGCTCCGCAGTTTTGCATGTTCTAGGGGATCTACTGGGATCAGTCGCGGCGATTGTCGCGGCTTTGGTGATCATGGCGACGGGGTGGATGCCCATTGATCCGATCTTGTCGGTGTTGGTCTCCGTGTTAATTCTTCGTTCCGCCGTGGCGGTGCTGCGCCAATCGGCGCATATTCTGCTTGAGGGGGCGCCGGAAGGGGTTGATCGCGATAATCTGGCCGAGACCCTTGTCGACGCAAATGACGGCCTCACAGAGGTGCATCACATACATGTATGGTCGTTGTCGGAAGGGAAAGCGCAAGCGACATTGCATGCTGTTATTCCCGATCCGGCGCAAGACGAACGCGTGACCGGTAATGTCAGGCGGTTGTTGCGCTCTCGTTTCGGCATTGAACATGTGACTATCGAAGTGGAGCGCCCGGGATCTTGCGCGGATTCAAAATAAATGCGTGAGAAGCTTTGGGGGGCGCAAGGCTTTTAAAAGTCGTCTTTGATTACATAGCCGCCGGAGTCCAGAAGGTTAAACTCCGAAAGACAGGCGCGCAGGTTGGCGGCGTCGGTATAATGGAGGATTTTGAGACCTGCGGCGCGCGCAGCTTCCAGACGTTCCGGCTGGGCGCTGACGAAGAGACTTGTCCGAGGCGGATGACCGTAACGCTCGCAAAGCTTGCAAAAGAGCGCGGGGTCAGACATGGACGCGCCGAATTCTGCCGACGCATGGGCCATATCGCCAAAAATATCCATGGCTTCAGGGGCGCAGCTCTCTAACGCCTCTTTCATCGCCATGGCGCCGTTGTCAAGGAGAACGGCGTCGGCATTCTCAGATACGCTGCTTGCTAAAGCCAGAGTTTGCGGACGCGGTTTCATCATGGCCTTATGGATGGCTGTCCAGGCGTCACGGTTAATTGGATAACCAAGCAAGCGCGCAAATTCATCCAGATAGTCAGTGGCGGCGTTTGGAGCGCCGGCGCTGGCGGCGGCTTCAAATCCTGAGGCCCAGATCGCCGCATGAACTTCTTGCGCGCTTTTGCCAGACAGGCGCGCGAGGTCCATCAGGCGCTGCTCGCGATTCAAGTCGTAAAGAACGCCATCCAGATCGAAAATGACGAGGGTCGGCTGCACAAGACTATCCCATTCAGTTTAAACGGCGGTGCCGCCAACAGTCATCGCGTTGATGCGTAAAGAGGGCTGGCCAACGCCCACCGGCACGCCTTGCCCCTGTTTTCCGCAGGTGCCGATTCCCGGATCCAGCGCCATGTCGTCGCCAATCATGGAAATGCGGGTGAGGGCGTCCGGACCGTTGCCAATGAGCATCGCGCCTTTGATCGGAGCGCCAATTTTGCCGTTCTCAATGCGGTAGGCTTCCGTACAGGAAAAAACAAATTTTCCTGACGTGATGTCCACTTGCCCGCCGCCGAAAGAGACGGCGTAAATTCCATCTTTCACGCTTTCGAGAATTTCCGCCGGGTTCTTGTCGCCGCTTTTCATGACCGTGTTGGTCATGCGGGGCATTGGAATATGCGCATAGGACTGACGACGGCCGTTGCCGGTGGGCTTCATCCCCATGAGTCGGGCGTTTTGCCTGTCTTGCATGTAGCCGACGAGAATCCCGTCTTCGATCAACGGAGTGCAATTTGTCGGCGTGCCTTCGTCGTCAATGCTCAAGGAGCCGCGCCGGTTGGCGATCGTGCCGTCATCAACGATGGTGACGCCTTTGGCGGCGACTTGCTCTCCCATTAACCCGGCGAAGGCTGACGTCTTCTTGCGGTTGAAGTCGCCTTCCAGCCCATGTCCCACGGCTTCGTGAAGGAGGATGCCCGGCCAGCCATTGCCCAGAACAACGTCAAAGGTTCCGGCGGGGGCGGGAATGGCGTCAAGGTTTACGAGAGCCTGACGCAGCGCTTCGCCAACGGCGAAGCGCCATTTGGGTTCAGAGATAAACTCTCCAAAGTCGGCGCGGCCTCCCATGCCGTAAGAGCCGCTCTCTTGTTTGTCGCCGTCGCCGGCGACGATGGTGACGCTGAAACGCACTAATGGGCGTATGTCGCTGACCCTGTGGCCGTCGGCGCGTAATATATTGATCACCTGCCATGAGGCCGCCAGCGAGATTGTGACTTGACGAACCCGTGGGTCGCTGGCGCGCGCATAGGCGTCGATGGTTTGCAGCAGGGTGACTTTTTGCTCAAAACTTGGAGCTTCAAGGGGGCTGACGTCAGTGTAAAGGCGTTTGTTGGTTCGCGCGGGAGCGGAGGCGTAGACGCCCGAATGGCCGGTGGTTACGGCGCTGACGGCGCTGGCCGCCCGCTTCAAGGCGGCCTCGGAAACGTCACCGGAATGAGCGTAGCCGGCGGCTTCTCCCGCCACGGCGCGCAGACCAAAGCCTTGTCCTGTGTCGTAATTGGCGCCTTTGAGGCGGCCGTTATCGAACACAAGGCTTTCGCTTTGCCGATACTCGATAAACAATTCGCCGTCATCTGCGTTCATGAGAACGTCTGCGGTTATTTTTCGCGCGGCGTCTTCGCCAAGATCCGAGTTGGCCAAAAGGTCGGTGACGGCGTTTTGCATTTGAAAAACTCTTTTTCTTCGTCAGAAATTCATGGGCGACGATTTAAACGCGAATGCGGCGGTTTCACCTCAAAGGGCTTGGCTTTTATGGAAGCGCGTCATAGCCGGATTTGAAGCCATTGAGGGAAATGGGAATGCCGATGCCTTCTTCCGGAGTTTGAAAGATGATGAAGGTCGCAAGCTTGCCGGTTTCCAATTTGGTCAGCTCGTCGGCGTCAAGCATGACTTCGGCGATGCAGCCATTGGGAAGGCAACGCACGAAGGCGGCTGTGCCGATGTCTGTGCCGTCGATGCGAAGACCAAGACCTGAAGGAAGCAATACGCCCAGCGGCGCGAGAACTCGGAGAATCTTGTCTTTGCCATCGGCGGTGCGCAGCACAATGACCGATAAACCAACGTTTTCCCTGTCTTCCGCGGTCACATGCTGAACCAAAGCGCATTGTTCGTCTTGCGCGCCAGGGGGGGTGTCGCAGCGCATTTGCCAATCACCGTGAACTGCTTTGACTTCTCCTTGCGCGAGCGCTTCAGAACCGAAGGACGAGGCGAGCACAAGCGCGGCTGCAATAACGCCAGCCATAGCGTATTGTTTCATTAGGGCGGCGGACAGGTTGCGGATTTTCCTGATCACGGGTTTGGAAGCGGGGAGGTGCGGGATCGGCACAGGTCTTTCTCCGGTTTCATGAGGCTGTGTGCTCGCTTGCAGTGCTGACGGGTTCCAAGCGATAGAAAATGATGCTTGAGGTCGGAGACGCCGAGAAGCCGTGCAAATGATTCGAACAAAATTTTCATTTCCTATTGTTTTCGCATCGACGGATCATAATGCAAGGCGAAACGCAGTAAACCCTCGCAAATCAGGCGGAAATCGTCGGACTTTCACATGTTTTTCATTGGCGAACTGTGCACTATCGTTATTGAATGCGGCATTCGTCGGGCAAAAAAAACATATAGTGATTGCGGTTCGACTGCTCTTGTGGTTTCAAATGCGCTAAATAGGTTTTGGTGCGGCGGATCGCCGCGTCGTGACTGGATTTGTCGCTAAATCTATTCATTTGAATATGATGGCGTTAATAGAGATACCAGATGTTGGGTGGTTGCGTACGCGTGTTAAGTTACGATCGCTTGCGTGCTGTCCTTAATTGTTGTTGTGAGATCAAGAGCCCGATAATATCAGGGCGGATCAGTATAGGGAGCGCAGACGTGGCGAAATCGTTCAATCGTCTCATGGCGGGTATCGCCGGTTTGGCGGGATTTGCGGGTTGGGCGGGAATGGCGAACGCCGCCGAGCCGCAGCCTTGGCAAATGGGTCTGCAGCCGGCGGCGTCGGAAGTTATGCAGGGCATTCGCAGCTTTAATAGCTTTACGCTTGTGATCATCACCGTGATAACGGCGCTTGTTTTGGCGCTGTTGGTCTGGTGTGTTGTGAAGTTTAATTCAAAGACGAATCCGAACCCGTCGAAAACGTCGCATAACACCCTGATCGAGGTGGTTTGGACAGTTGCTCCAATCCTGATCCTGGTGGTGATCGCGATTCCCTCATTTCGATTGCTTTATAAGCAAATCGATGTTCCCGAGTATGATATGACGATCAAGGCGATCGGATATCAGTGGTATTGGGGGTATGAGTATACGGACGAGGGGATGGATGAGCTGTCCTTCGATTCGATCATGCTTGAAAACGACGAACGTGAAGAATACGCAGCAAAATATGATCAGCCGATTACGGCTTATCCGCGCCTGCTCGCCGTTGATAACGCTGTCGTCGTTCCTGTGGGCAAGACAATTCGCGTGCAAGTCACGGCCGCTGACGTGATCCATTCGTTTGCTATGCCGGCGTTTGGCGTCAAGGTCGACGCTGTTCCAGGGAGATTGAATGAAACCTGGTTCAAGGCTGACGCCCCTGGCGTCTATTATGGTCAGTGCTCCGAGCTTTGCGGCAAGGCTCACGCTTTCATGCCGATCGCGATCCGCGCCGTGCCGCAAGAGCAGTTTGACGCATGGGCGCAGACGGCGAAAGACGACGTTGAAACCGCCAATGACGAATTGATGGCCGCGATCGCCGCGGCGAAGAAAACCGCAACGGCTCCGATCGCTTCCACGCAGATCGCCGTCCGCTAAAATTTGAACATTGTCGAAGATGGCGCAATGCGCGCGGACTTCGAATAAAATGGAATGAGGGAGCAAGAATATGGCCTCTGCGACCGACGCGCATGCGGCCCATGACGATCATCCAACAGGGTGGACGCGCTGGGTTTATTCAACGAACCACAAAGATATCGGAATTCTCTATTTGATTTTCGCCATTTGCGCGGGGATTATCGGAGGGGCGTTGTCGGTTGGCATTCGCATGGAGCTCCAAGAGCCGGGAATGCAAATCTTCTCCAACGCGCACACGTTTAACGTGTTCACAACTTCGCATGGATTGATCATGATCTTTTTCATGGTGATGCCGGCGATGGTTGGAGGCTTCGCCAACTATTTCGTCCCGATCATGATCGGCGCGCCGGATATGGCGTTTCCGCGCATGAACAATATTTCTTTCTGGCTTCTGCCCCCGGCATTCTTGCTTCTCCTTTTGTCCCTCTTTGTTGAAGGGCCAGCCGGCGGCTATGGCTTTGGCGGCGGCTGGACGGCTTATCCGCCGTTGTCTTCAGCAGGGCCTGAAGGACATCCCGGGCCGGCGATGGATCTGGCGATCCTTTCGCTGCACATCGCTGGCGCGTCTTCAATTCTTGGCGCGATCAACTTTATCACGACGATCTTCAATATGCGCGCGCCCGGCATGACCATGCATAAAATGCCGCTGTTCGCCTGGTCGGTGCTCGTGACTGCGTTTTTGCTTCTTCTTTCCTTGCCGGTTCTCGCCGGAGCGATCACCATGTTGCTGACGGATCGGAACTTTGGAACGACGTTCTTTAACCCGCAAGGCGGCGGCGATCCGATCCTTTACCAGCATTTGTTCTGGTTCTTCGGTCACCCGGAAGTGTATATTCTGATCCTTCCAGGTTTCGGCATGATCAGCCACATCATTTCGACATTCGCCCGTAAGCCTATCTTCGGATATCTGGGTATGGCTTACGCCATGGTCGCCATTGGCGTCGTTGGCTTCGTCGTGTGGGCGCACCACATGTACACGGTCGGAATGAGCGTTGACACGCAGGCCTATTTCGTCGCGGCGACGATGGTCATCGCCGTTCCCACCGGCGTGAAGATCTTCTCATGGATCGCCACGATGTGGGGCGGCTCGATTGAGTTCCGCACTCCGATGGTCTGGGCCGTGGGCTTTATCTTTCTGTTCACCGTCGGCGGCGTGACAGGGGTTCAATTGGCTAACGCCGGCCTCGACCGCGCGTTGCATGACACCTACTTCGTTGTGGCGCATTTCCATTACGTGTTGTCTCTTGGCGCCGTTTTCGCGATTTTTGCGGGCTGGTATTACTGGTTCCCGAAAATGTCCGGCTACATGTATAATGAGACAATAGGCAAGATTCATTTCTGGGTTACGTTTATTGGCGTGAACCTTGTGTTCTTCCCGCAGCATTTCCTTGGATTGGCTGGGATGCCGCGCCGTTACGTGGACTATCCAGACGCCTTCGCCGGATGGAATTTCGTATCGTCGGTTGGTTCTTATATTTCGGCTTTCGCGGTGGTGATTTTCCTCTTTGGCGTGTTTGAAGCATTCGCTAAAAAACGCGTCGCTGGCAATAATCCTTGGGGGCCAGGCGCAACGACGCTGGAATGGACGTTGTCTTCGCCTCCGCCGTTCCACCAGTTCGAAACCTTGCCGCGCATTAAATAAAGCGGCGGGGCGGATAATATCCGCATCGACTGGGATTATAATAATGACCGCGCCGTCCGACGGCGCGGTTTTGCGCGAAAATAGAAGTCATACGCGCCTTTCGTCGAAGCGCTTTTAGCGTGGACGTTGGTTTTGCGCTCTTGCGCCGCGGGTGATTAAGCCTCAACAAAGGTCGAGGCGAAAATTATGTATGGTGTGGCGATGACTGGCGTCCTTCTTGGTTGACGCAACTCGCCCACATCCTTTTCAGGTGCTTATCGCAGCCGCAGGAGAACACGCCATGTCGCTCATTGAGCGCCACGATGACAGGGTTGAAGACCTTTCCTGGAGCGGTGGTCAGGGAACCGTTTCCGATTACCTGACCTTGCTTAAGCCGCGTGTGATGTCGCTGGTCATATTTACCGCGTTTGTTGGTCTTATGATCGCGCCTGGTCAGCTTCACCCAATTCTTGGAGCTGTCTCCCTTTTGTGCATCGCTATCGGCGCCGGCGCCTCCGGGGCGCTGAACATGTGGTGGGACGCTGATATCGACCGGATCATGACTCGCACCCGCAATAGGCCAATTCCTGCGGGCAGGGTCACGGCGGGAGAGGCTTACGCCTTTGGTATGACGCTGGCCGTTGGTTCTGTTCTTGTTCTTGGGATCGCTGCTAATTGGTTTGCGGCGGCTTTGCTCGCCTTCACGATATTTTTCTATGTCGTTGTGTATACGATGTGGCTTAAACGCTCCACGCCGCAAAATATCGTTATTGGCGGCGCTGCTGGAGCTTTTCCACCGATGGTCGGCTGGGCGGCCGTCACAGGCGGCGTTTCACTTGAAAGCGCCATTCTGTTTTTGATTATCTTTATGTGGACGCCGCCGCATTTTTGGGCTTTGGCGCTGTTCAAATCTGGTGATTATGAGGCGGCGGGCGTTCCCATGATGCCAAATGTCGCAGGCGATAGATCTACGCGAAGACAGATAGTAGTCTATTCTGTTTTGCTCGCGCCTATCGGCGTCTTGCCTTGGATTCTCGGGTTCGCCGGGATTTTTTACGGCGCCGCCTCTGTGATTTTGGGGGCGATGTTCTTGGGGCTGGCGGTTCAGGTTTGGCGTCTCAATGAGGGAGAGGCAGGACGCAAGTCGGCCGTTCGTCTGTTCTCCTTTTCCATATTCTATCTGTTTGCGTTGTTCGCCCTTTTACTTGGCGAGCATCTCTTTCAAAATTTCGCCGCCGGAGTATGAGTAAAATGACCGAGAATGGTGTTCAGTTGACCGAGGAGCAAAAGAAAAAACGCCGTTCGCGCTCCATCGCCATAGGCGTTGTGCTCGCGGCGCTGGTGTTGCTGTTCTATGTCATTACGATCGTTAAACTGGGCCCTGGAATCGTATCGGGACGGCCATTGTGAATGTCAGGGCGTTACAGGTGAAATCATGAGCGAAGAACGTAATATTCACGCTGAAAATCATCATGAAGCATCTAGCGTGCATGAAACAGGCGAGACCGCGTCAATGCCGTCATTGAAGCAGGGCGCTTCTGATCGGCGGAACAAGATGGTCGCCTTTTTTTGCGTTGGTTTCCTGACGCTCATGTTGGGAGCTGCCTATGCGGCGGTTCCGCTTTATCAGATGTTTTGCGCAGTGACGGGATTTGGCGGCACCACGCAGCGAGCAGATGCGGGTAGCGACACGATTCTTGACCGTAAGATTACGGTTCGTTTCGACGGCAATGTAAATGGTAAATTGCCGTGGACCTTCAAGCCGGCGCAGCGCACCGTCGAATTGAACATGGGAGAGACGCGACAGGTCGCTTATCTGGCGACTAATAATGGATATCTCCCTTCAACCGGAACTTCGATCTTCAACGTGACGCCGTTTGAGGCGGGATCTTATTTCAACAAGATCGAATGCTTTTGCTTCACCGAACAAATGCTGAAATCCGGCGAAACCATCGAAATGCCTGTGGTGTTCTTTATAGACCCGGACATGGATCTGGATGAAAATCTGAAAAATGTGAAGGAGATCACTCTGTCCTACACATTTTTCCCTGTGGATGCGCCGGAGGAGCCGGTTGCGGCGGCCCCGTCTGCGGGCGAGTCGAAAGAAAAACTTTGATTTGAGTGAAACACGCCGTTAAACGAATAGCCTGACAGGTTTTTGCAAATTGGGGAGCTCGCCATGGCGCATGCTAAGAACCACGACTACCATATTATTCCGCCTAGCCCATGGCCGTTCATCGGATCCGTTGGGGCTTTCATCATGGCGCTTGGCGCCGTTGGCTTATTTAAATATACGACCGGAAAAGAGTTCGTCCTTTTTGGCGTGGATCTGGCCGGCTGGGGGCTTTTCACTCTCGGGCTTTTGGTCGTACTTTACACAATGTACGGCTGGTGGCGCGACACGATTAACGAATCGCTCGCAGGCGACCACACCCGCGTGGTGCAATTGCATTTGCGCTACGGCATGTTGCTGTTCATCGCTTCGGAAGTCATGTTCTTCGTTGCATGGTTCTGGGCGTTTTTCGACGCGTCGTTGTTCACAAGCGAAGCCATTCAGTTTGGCCGCGTGGAAGCCACTGGCGGCGTTTGGCCGCCACAGGGCATCGAAACATTCGACCCTTGGCATCTGCCTCTCTTCAACACTCTGATTTTGTTGACGTCGGGCACCACCGTCACTTGGGCGCACCACGCTCTTTTGCACAATGACCGGAAAGGTCTTAAGTGGGGGCTGTTTCTGACCGTTGTTCTGGGCGTTCTTTTCTCCATTTGCCAAGTCTATGAATACACGCACGCCGAGTTCGGCTTCTCCGGAAATATTTATGGTTCCGTCTTCTATATGGCGACTGGCTTCCACGGCTTTCACGTGATCGTGGGAACCATTTTCCTCGCCGTTTGCTTGATGCGCGCCGCCGCCGGTCAGTTCACCGTCGAAAAGCACTTTGGGTTCGAGGCCGCCGCTTGGTATTGGCATTTCGTCGATGTGGTTTGGCTGTTCCTTTTCGTCGCAGTTTACATTTGGGGTGGTGGAACGCACTTCCATAACACTTACTAACTGCGATCTATTATCTGCTGCATTAGAGGCTGCGCTGGAGAGATGGATCCAGCGCAGCCTTTTTGTTTTTCCGGGCATTTCGAAGCGCGGGCTTTCTGGAGGACGCAATGATTGAACGAGAACAAATGAACTCTGCGCGGACAGATGAGGGCGCTCGCCGATATCCCGATCTCAGTCCATTTGAGACCGGCTGGCGCGGACAGTGTCCGCGTTGTGGCCAGGGACGGTTGTTCTCTGGTTTCTTAACGACGCGCGAGAGCTGTTCGAATTGCGGGCTTGATTTTAAATTCGAGGACTCGGGCGATGGTCCCGCCGTTTTCATCATGATGTTCGTAGGGTTCCTGATTGTTGGGTCGGCGCTGTTCGTGGAAGTAACCTGGCAGCCGCCCATCTGGCTTCATATGATTATCTGGCTGCCGCTCACCATCGGAGTGGCGTTGGCGCTATTACGGCCGCTGAAGGGGTTAATGATCGCGCAGCAGTACAAGCATGACGCGCAGGAGGGAAGCCTTGAAGAGTGAGGCGGTTCAACCACGTCCATGGTGGCGCGCTTTGGTATGGCCGGCGCTGGCCGGGATTGTGGCGTTCACGGTGCTGGTTTCGCTTGGGAACTGGCAGATGCGTCGCCTTGCGTGGAAAGAGGAGTTGATCGCCACGTCGCAGCAACGCTTGTCAATGGCCCCCATGACCATCGAGGAGCTGGTGACGCGCCGTGAAACAAACGTCGATATTGATTTCTTGCCGGTCTCAGGGCGAGGCGTATTTCAGCACGACAAGGAGCAGCATTATTATGTCACCCGCGATGGCGCGCCGGGTTGGTCAGTCTTCACTCCGTGGGTCACTGATGAGGGCTATGTGATCTTCGTCAATCGTGGCTTTGTTCCGATTGTTTTGAAGGAGAGCGAGACGCGGCCGGAAGGGTTGACGGCGGGAGAGACGGTTGTTCATGGGATGGCGCGAAGCGCGCCGAAGGAGAAACCGAATTTTTTCACTCCGGAAAACAAGCCGCTTGAAAACGAATATTATTGGCGTGATTTACATGAAATGGCGCGGCGGGCCGGATTGGAAAATAATGACCGTTTGCTGCCGTTTTTTATCTATGCGGATGAGACGCCGGTTGCGGGGGGCTGGCCTTTGGGGGGGGCGCTATCCACGACATTCCCTAACAAGCACTTCGGCTACGCCATGACCTGGTATGGTTTGGCGGTCTGTTTGGTCGGAGTGTTTTTCGCTTATGCCTGGGGGCGTTGGCGTGGGCGCTTTTGAGGGCGCGAACCTATTCGCCCGGTTGGGCGCCGTTTGACGGAGGCAAGGGCGGGGCGCGCCGCCGTCCTTGCCGGTTCGTTCAGTACGCTGGTTTGTTTTAAAGCGCTGCGATAATGGCGGCGGCGCCCGAAACAGTCGCTTCGCCTGGCGCGCTTTCCACGTTCAAGGTCGAAACCACGCCGTCTTTTACGATCATGGCGTATCTCTGGGAGCGCGTTCCCATGCCGAAGCCGGAGGCGTCCAACTCAAGCCCCAGCGCTTTGGTGAACTCCGCGCTTCCATCGGCGAGGAACAGAATTTTATCCTGCGCGCCGGTGGCCTTGGCCCATGCGTCCATGACAAAAACGTCATTGACGGAGACCACGGCGATCGTGTCGACGCCCTTGCCTAGAATTGTCGCGTGGTTTTCAATGAAGCCGGGTAAATGGTTCATATGGCATGTTGGCGTGAAAGCGCCGGGCACTGCGAAAAGAACGACGGTTTTACCGTCGAATATTTCCGAGGTGGACTTTTCGGCCGGGCCGTCTTTGCTCATGATTTTGAATTTTGCGTCTGGAATACGTTCGCCGGTCTGGATGCTCATCGATGTCCTCGAATGTTATATGCGGCGCTTGCGCATGATGCTGTCAGGGCATTTGAAAAAAAATCGCCCGCATGAGATGTAGGGCGGGAGAGGAAAGGCCGCAATCTAAAAGCTTTTGCGGGTTTTCTGCAAATTGGAATTCGGCGCCATTTTATTTGTTTTCTTTGAAATTATAGGTGGTTTTCGTGGCGCCTTCGCCGCTGACGGCCACCAGTAAAACGCTGGCCGCTCCGTCTTTAAGGGCCAAGCCGCGAACAGGGAGTTCAAAGGTGGTTTCCGACTTTTGTTCGCTTTTTTTCTGGGGAACGCCAATATAGGAACCGGCCGGCCCTTCTGCGAATAGGTCGACGGGAGCATTTTCGAGAGCGCTCTCCGTGGTGATTTGCAGAATTGCGTCCTTGCCCGGCTTAAGTACGGCGACATGTTTGATTCGCGGCGTTGAAGTAGCGTCTTGCAGTTTTGGAACATGCGCTTTGGCTTCGTCGATCTCGCGCTGAACTTCTGGATTTGGGGGCGCCGTAGGCGACAATTGCAAGTCGAACCTGGCTTCGGCGGGAATGCAAACGTCCTTGCAAACGCCGAAATGCAGAGTGGCGGCAAGCCCAACCGGCGCGTTCTGATCCGTCGCCCGTATTTCAAGGGGGAGAACTACGTGGTCATGGTAGACGATTGAGGTTGAAAATCCGTCGTCGTATCGTTCTGGCGCGGGGAATGAAACTTCAGCCGCCTTCAGGTTGCTCGATCCTTGAAACTCCATTTCGGTTGGCACTCCCGCTTCGCCGGGAAAGCGCCAATAGGTGTGCCAGCCCGGTTCAAGCAGTATCTCCACTCCTAGTTGATATGCGCCGGTTTCAGAAGGGGGGCCAACGTTGATGAGGCGGACTTCCCCGCCGCCAACAGGCGTCCATGGGGTGTTTTGGGTCTTTGCCGTCGAAAAGGACACGGGCAGAGCAATCAATGCGATAAGAAGGACGACGGTTGATCGTTGTAACGTTTCAATGAAATGTGGAAAGTGAGCGGCGCGCAAAATATTGACCCCAATTGAGCGAATTTCGATACGATGGTGCTCAGGTTATCGAAAAAAACCTTCGTGGTCTTTAGCGTTTCTACGCGGGGGGCGTCAGAATTTCGTGAACGTCGCCGGAATGCCTCGCGGTTTGAAGACGATCATCTGCCAAGTTCTGTCAATGAATGGCGAATTGGCGAATTGCGGTTACAATGAAGCGGGTTCTCTGTATCCTTTGGACGAGGATTGTGGAAGCTTAGCGAGTAAACGGGATCATGACTGACTTGAGCGACACGGGCAGTGAAAACTATTTGGATGGACAATTTCTGGTGGCTATGCCGGGAATGGAGGACGATAATTTCGCTCATGCCGTTGTCTATCTTTGCGCGCATTCTGAAGAAGGCGCCATGGGAATTGTGCTTAATCAGCCTACGTGCGAGCTGACCTTTCGCGATTTGTTGAAGCAATTGAAAATCGTTGCGGAAGAGGAAATTCTCTTTTCAGACGCCATCGACTTGATGCCGGTCTTTCGGGGAGGTCCGGTGGAGGCGGGCCGAGGATTTGTTCTTCATAGCGACGATTTTTATCTGGAAAGCTCTACTCTTGAGATCGACGGCGGAATTTGCTTGACCGCGACGCTGGATATTTTGAAGGCGATCGCCGCCGGGCAGGGACCGCGGCGGGCTATGTTGGCGTTAGGATACGCTGGGTGGGCGCCCGGACAGCTGGAGCTGGAAATTCAGGCCAATGGCTGGCTGACATGCGAAGCTGAGCCTTCGATAATTTTTGATCGTCCGCCGGAAGAGCGCTGGAGGGCCGCGATGAGCGCTCTTGGAGTGGATCCGGCTATGTTGTCCACTGAAACGGGACATGCGTGAAGACCATCTTTTCTTTCGGGCTTTTCTTTCTGGCGTAACTTGCCCGAAACGGTGTTGGGCGTTAGTGTCCGCCATCGGTGGGAGGCGCGCGGGGTGACGACGGCTGATCGGGCCTTGTCGCGACGTCGTTTCAACTTGATGGACGAATGCGCTGGAGCGGCGGAAAAAAACGCGGGCGTTTAGCGACCCTGTTTTCCAGTTTGGCGAATGTTCGAAAAATTTGAACGTCGTTTGCTCTGCGTTGGCGCTGTTCTCATAGAAGCTATGTGAAGGAAGCTGTTGCGGTGAAATATGTGAGTACGCGCGGGGACGCCCCCGTTTTAGAGTTCTCTGACGTTCTTTTAACGGGGCTTGCGCGCGACGGGGGGCTATATGTGCCGGAAAGCTGGCCGCAATTAGATGCGCGCACGATCGCTGATTTCGCCGGCAAGAGTTACGCCGAAGTCGCTTATCGCGTGATTTCGCCGTTTGTGGGCGAGGCGATCGCTCCCAAAGACCTGCGGGAGATGATTGACAAGGCGTATGGAAATTTCCGGCATGACGCGGTGACGCCTCTGGTGCAGATCGCGCCGAACAGATTCGTTCTTGAGCTTTTTCATGG
The DNA here is from genome assembly GCA_048265185.1 of Stappiaceae bacterium. Lineage (GTDB taxonomy): Bacteria > Pseudomonadota > Alphaproteobacteria > Rhizobiales > Stappiaceae > JBLXBZ01. The sequence goes on from JBLXBZ010000002.1 coordinate 355,973, forward strand.
TCCGACGTTGGCGTTCAAAGATGTAGCCATGCAGCTTCTTGGGCTGATGATGGATCACGTTCTTGCTGAACGTGGCCAGCGCGCGACGATTGTCGGCGCGACTTCCGGGGATACTGGCGGCGCCGCAATCGAAGCGTTCAGAGGGCGTGAGCGCACTGATATTTTCATCCTTTTTCCTGAAGGACGCGTTTCCGACGTGCAGCGGCGTCAGATGACTACGGCGCGCGAAGACAATGTTCATGCGTTGGCGCTTCGTGGGAACTTTGACGACTGCCAGTCAATTCTCAAGGGATTGTTCAATCACTTCGACTTCCGTGACAAGGTTCAACTTGCCGGCGTTAATTCAATCAATTGGGCGCGAATTGTCGCTCAGGTGGTCTATTATTTCGTCGCTGCCGTGGCTCTTGGCGCGCCGCATCGCAAAGTGTCCTTTACTGTGCCGACTGGTAATTTTGGCGATATTTTCGCCGGTTACGTGGCCAAGCGTATGGGGTTGCCGATAGAGCAACTGGTGGTCGCCACCAACGCCAATGATATTTTGGCGCGCACCATGGAAACGGGCAGCTATGTGATGCGAGGGGTTGAGCCGACGATCTCCCCATCTATGGATATTCAGATCTCCTCCAACTTTGAACGCTTGTTGTTTGAAGCTTATGGACGCGATGGCGATCAAGTGCGCAATATGATGGAAAAACTGCGTCAGTCCGGTGAGTTTGACGTTGGCGCGCAGGCTATGGAGACTATTCGCCGTGAGTTCGCCGCGGGGCGATGCGATGAAGCCCAGACGAAAGAGATGATGAGAGATTGCCTGGAGCGCACTGGTTATCTGCTGGATCCGCATACGGCGACGGCGGTGCATGTAGCCAATGAAACGCCGGCGGTAAGCGACGCGCCGATGGTCGTTCTCGCGACGGCGCATCCGGCTAAATTTCCAGATGCGGTGGAGGCGGCGACCAACGTGCGGCCCTCCTTGCCGCCGACCGTCGCGCCGATCATGGAGGCGGCGGAGCGTATGACTGTCTTGAATGCGGATCAGGCTGACGTTGAATCGCATGTTCTGCGGTGCGCGCGAGCGGTGACGGCTGTAGCAAAAGTTTGAGCTAACAATCTGGTCTGAAAGGTCTAATATATGAACGTTCGCGTCTCTAGGATTGCAAATGGATTGACGGTGGTCACCGATAATATGCCGCGTTTAAAGACTGCGGCGCTCGGCGTTTGGGTGAAAACTGGCTCTCGATCTGAAACGGAGCGCGAAAACGGCATTACGCATTTGTTGGAGCACATGGCGTTTAAAGGCACAAAAACGCGGTCGGCTCGACAAATCGCAGAGGAAATTGAAGCTGTTGGCGGCGAGCTGAACGCCGCCACAAGCGCCGAGCAAACAAATTACTACGCAAGAGTGCTTGCGGAAGACGTGCCGCTGGCCGTTGATTTGCTGGCGGATATTTTGCAAAACTCGACATTTGACGCTGATGAATTGACGCGCGAGAAACATGTCATCCTTCAGGAAATTGGGGCGGCTTCGGATGCGCCTGACGACAAAGTGTTTGACCAGTTTCAAGAAGCTGCGTGGGCGGGACAGGCGATAGGCCGTCCGATTCTGGGGACAAAAAAGAGCGTCATGGGGTTCACGCCTGACGACCTTCGATCCTACCTGGCGAAAAGATACCGAGCTCCGGAGATGGTGTTGTCCGCCGCCGGCGCGGTTGATCACGACGTGATCGTGGCGATGGCGGAAGAGAAATTCGCGGGATTGAGCTCAAAGCCAGCTGATGAGGAAGAGCCCGCATATTACACTGGCGGCGATGCGCGGGTGACGCGTGATTTGATGGAATTGCAGTTACTGATCGGTTTTGAGGGGCGTTCTTATCGCGCGCAGGATTATTACGCGACGCAGATTCTGGCGTCCGTGATGGGCGGGGGGATGTCGTCTCGCTTGTTTCAGGAGGTGCGTGAGACGCGGGGGTTGTGCTATGCTATTTTCGCACTTCATTGGGCTTTTCGCGATACGGGCGTGTTTGCGGTGAATGCGGCGACGGGCGCGGAAGATGTGGAGCAGCTCGTGCCTGTGATTATTGGCGAGCTGATGCGCGCGAGCGCGGATATCTCTGACGCTGAGGTTGAGCGTTCGAAAGCTCAAATTCGCGCGGGGTTAATGATGTCGCTGGAAAGTCCGGCTGCGAGAGCGGGACAGATCGCGCGTCAAATTCTGGTACATGGCCGAGTGATGTCCCTTGAAGAGATCACTGCGAAAATCGAAGCTGTGTCTTCTGGGGATCTTAGGAAAATCGCTGGAGAGATTTTTACTGGAAAAGCGCCGACGGTGTCGGTGGTTGGTCCAGCTGGGAAGTTCCCGGATTATAGTGAAATTCAGGAGAAATTTGCTCTTTTGGGTGGCGAGATCATTAGCGCGTAGTCTGCGGGAGAGTGGGATGTTCTTGCGTTTTCGCAGTGAGCCGGCTTGCGAGATGACTTTAAGTTGCGAGCGGGTTGAACTGCGCGCGCCGCGCTTGGAGCATTATGCGCAGTGGGCGGCGCTTCGAAGCGCAAGCCGGGAATTTTTGCAGGATTGGGAGCCCGCCTGGCCTGAGAATGAACTTGAGAAATCCACTTTCCGGCGTCGTTTACGCAGATATGCACAAGATATGAAAAATGACAGGGCTTATCCGTTCTTCTTGTTTTCCAAAGAAAATGGCCAGCTTATAGGCGGTCTGACCCTGTCCAACATCCGGCGCGGGGTCGCGCAAACCGGTACATTAGGGTATTGGATGGGTGCGCCTTTCTCTGGAATGGGGTATATGGGAGACGCAGTTCGTTGCCTGTTTCCGTTTGCGTTCAAAACATTGCGTTTGCATCGATTGGAGGCGGCTTGCTTGCCGCATAATAGTCGTTCTATTGCTTTATTGGAGCGAAATGGGTTTCAACGGGAAGGGTTTGCGCGTCGTTATTTACGTATTAATAGCGAATGGCGGGATCATGTGCTTTACGCGCGTTTAGAAGATGACGTAGCGTCTCTTGTATGGAACGATGTGATGGTGTCCAGCGCCACTTGCCAGAACGAGATTTTGTGACCGATGCGCCGTAGGGCGGCTAATTCGCCCCGACGCTTAAAACCGACCGGAATTGATTGTGCGATTGCAATTGTGGCTTCGAGTTATTTTGTTTTTTTTGACGCTTGCGGTCTCGAGCTCGCATGGCTGGGCTCTGGATGCGATAGAAGTGCCGCTCGACAGCGATGCGCTGGATTTAACTCATTCGGTGGAGCTATACCCCAGCGATGGCCCGCGGTTGCAGGTCTCTACGGCGCCGGGAGCTGATGGCATTGTGCGCCGTATCGAAGTGAACTCCCGGGATAATTCGAATGCGAGCTGGGCCGTGTTCGCCTTGGAGAACACTAGCGACGAGCAAATCGACAGACTTATCGTCGCTCCGTTTTTCCAATTAGTGAATTCGCGACTTATTTGGCCAGACCTTGGATCGTCGAGAATCGCCTCGATCACCCCTAGTCAGGGGATTGCGCCGGAAAGACAAAAGTCACAAGAAGCGGACGTCTTTCTTGTGACGCTCGATCCCGGAGCTGTGGTGACCTTCGTTGCGGAGTTGACCTCGTCCGATTTGCCGCAATTGCGATTGTGGAAGCCGGAAGTTTATAAGGACACCGTCAACGCATACACACTTTACCGAGGAATCATTCTCGGCATTTCGGGTTTGCTGGCTTTGTTTCTGACTATTTTGTTTGTGGTCAAGGGAACGATCATGTTTCCGGCGACTGCGACGCTTGCATGGGCGATATTGGCGTATCTATGTATTGATTTCGGCTTCTGGAACCGGGTGTTTCGTCTGGCTCCGGGCGATGAGCAGCTTTACCGCGCCGCGGCGGAGGTTATGCTCGCCGCGTCGTTGGTTATTTTCCTCTACGCCTATCTCAATTTAAACCGCTGGCATATTCGCTACAGCCATCTGGCGCTGGCGACTTTGATCTTGATCCTTACCCTGTTGGGGGTTGCTATTTGGGATCCCTCAGTCGCCGCGGGAATTGCGCGGATCTCTCTTGGGGTGATCGCGGTGTTTGGATTAGCCGTGATCACCGTCTTGGCGGCGCAGGGCTACGACCGCGCCATCATGCTGATTCCGACGTGGTTTTTATTCATCGTCTGGCTGTTTGGCGCCGGGATGACCGTCACAGGCGCCATCGCCAACGATATTGTTCAACCCGCCTTGTCAGGAGGTCTGGTTCTTATCGTGCTCTTGATTGGTTTTACCGTCATGCAGCACGCCTTTGCTGGCGGCGCCATCGTGCAAGGGTTGATCTCGGATGTTGAACGCAGCGCGCTGGCATTAACCGGCGCGGGGGACATCATCTGGGATTGGGATATTGATCGGGATCGGATTTCCACCTCCAATGAAGTCGAAATCATTCTTGGACTTAAGCGCGGCGTTCTTGAGGGGCCGGCGCGAGACTGGTTGGACGTTTTGCATCCGCAAGACCGTGATAAATTTCGAGCGACCCTTGACGCAGTGGTTGATCAACGCCGGGGGAAGGTGTCGCAATCTTTCCGATTGCGGGCGGAAGACGGGCACTTCAGGTGGTTCAAACTGCGCGCGCGTCCGATCGTCGGTTCTGACGGGGAAGTTATTCGCTGCGTTGGCACTTTGCTGGACATCACTGATCAGAAAATAAGCGAAGAGCGTTTGTTGCATGACGCCGTGCACGATAATCTCACCGGGTTGCCGAACAGGAAGTTGTTCATGGACCGGCTGAGCATCGCCGTCACCCGGACGCGGGTGGATGGCGTTGGACGGCCAACGGTGATCATTATTGATCTTGACCGGTTTAAGCAGGTCAACGATTCCATCGGCTTATCTGCCGGCGACAGCATTTTGCTTACCGTGGCTCGTCGTTTGGGTCGGCAATTGCGGCCACAAGATTCCTTGGCGCGACTATCTGCGGATTCCTATGGATTGATTTTGTTGTCGGAGCAGGATGGAGACCGGATCGCTGCTTATGCGGATCAGCTTCGGCGCGCGATCCGCTCGCCCATAACCTTTGGCGAGCGCGAAGTGTTTCTGACTTCATCCGTCGGTTTGGCTATCTTCGACGAGGAAGCCCTTCAGCCCGATGAGCTGGTGCGTGACGCCGAAGCCGCCATGCAGCACGCTAAGAGATTGGGCGGCGATCGTGTTGAGGTGTTTCGTCCAACCTTGCGCAAGGATGGTCCCAGTCAGGTCGAGCTTGAAGCGGATCTGCGCAAGGCGGTGGAAAATCAAGAGCTGGAGGTCGCTTATCAGCCGATCATGCGCCTTGATGACCGCTCAATAGCCGGGTTTGAGGTTCTGGCGCGCTGGCGCCACGCCGAACGGGGCAATATTTCGCCGACGGAATTCATCCCCATAGCCGAGCAAAGCGGCATTATCAACGAGCTGGGCATGTTTGTTCTGGACGCGGGGGCGCGCCAGTTGGAAGCTTGGCAACGTACGATGAATGGACATGAGCCGCTTTTCGCCAGTATCAACATTTCATCCGACCAACTCTTGCGTCATGATTTGATCAATGACGTTAAGGCGGTTCTTTCACGCTCTGCGTTGACGCCTGGGTCGCTCAAGCTTGAGCTCACGGAATCTATCGTTATGCGCAATCCAGAATATGCCGCCAAGGTGTTGGAGCGATTGCGCGAGCTTGGCGCAGGACTGTCCTTGGATGATTTCGGCACGGGCTATTCCAGTTTAAGCTATTTACAGCGCTTTCATTTTGACACCATCAAGATTGATCGCTCGTTCGTGCGGCCTAATGGACGCAGCGCGCGGCCCGTGATCCTGCGCTCCATTATTGCGCTTGGCCATGATCTGGGCATGGAAGTGGTGGCGGAGGGAGCTGAAACGGAATCTGACGCGCTGGAGTTGCTGCAGCTTGGCTGTGAGTATGCGCAGGGCTTCTTGTTCGGTCAGCCGATGAGCGCGGCGGAGGCGACCAAGTTGCTTGTCGCGCAAAGAAAACGTAACGGGGCTTGACCGGATACAGGCGGGACGTTCGAAGCTTTGAGCGCTTGTTTGTCGTAAGCGCTTGGCTGCTGTAGATGTGAATCGTTAAAAAATTAGTGAGTTCAAGGGATTATGATAGGCGCCGAGGCGTGAGACGTTTCGATCTCGATCGGGGTCGAGCCGAAAGGATCGCCGTCGATTTGCGCGGCTGCCGGAGCGTCGCTTTCTATACGAATCCGGTCAATGGGAACGACGGTCACGCCTTTGGCTTTGTGAACGCGGCCCATCATTAGCGCGAGCCCAAATCGAATCGTAGAAACGGGGTCGTCTTTTTCTAAAGCCAGCAAGTGCAGCTGTGGTTCGCAAACGCTGGCGTCAGGACACACGACGAACGGCCCCCCATAGCAACGTCCATTGGTGATCACTGCGAGCTTGCATTGATAGCTCTGGCCATTGGCGATGGCTGTGAGCCGCCGGCTCTTGCGGGGGGATAACCCAAGGCGCAGGGCGGTAATGACATAGGCGAGCTTGCCAAGCTTTCTTTTCAGCGCGAGGGGAACTCCATGGACCACTTCCGCGTCGAAACCGACAGAGGCCATGAGAACGAAAGGGCGTCCGTTAGCCAATCCATGATGTAGGGGCGCGGTGCGGCCTTGAGAGATTGATTTGGCTATGGCGGGGGCCTTGAAGGGTAATTTAAGCTCTTGGGCCAGAACGTTGGCCGTGCCAAAGGGGATTACGGCGAGGGTAGGCGGGTTTGGTTGATTGCCAAAACCACGCAGGGCTTCGTTGATAGAGCCGTCGCCGCCCGCAACGACTATTGTGTCGGCGCCATGGTTGGCGCCTGCGCAAGTGGCGCCAATTTCGCCTGCGCTTTGCGTGAGGGTCATTTGCACCCTGTGGCCATCCTCTTCAAGGCGGGTGGCGATGTCTTGCAATAGGGGGGCGGAGAAGCCTCCGGCCGTTGGGTTGGCGAGTATTAAGATACGTCGATTGGGAGAATTGCGTTGCGCGGCGCGCTTATCCGGTTCAGTAAAAAGAGAATTCACTGAATGTCTCCTCTTCGGTGGCCTGCGCCGCTTTGATAGGGAGCCATTCCTTGACGGGCGAGGGCGTCCGCGCGTTCATTTTCCGGATGTCCGGCGTGCCCTTTCACCCAGTTCCAGGAAACGTCGTGAACTTGCCGAGCGGTGTCGAGCGCTTTCCAAAGGTCTTCGTTTTTCACGGGTTTTTTATCTGCGGTTTTCCATCCGCGGCGCTTCCAATTGTAAAGCCATTGGGAAATGCCGTTTTTCACATAGGAGCTGTCGGTGTAAAGCTCCACCTTGCACGGGCGCTTGAGCGCCTCAAGGGCCTTGATGGCCGCCATTAGCTCCATGCGGTTGTTGGTGGTGAGCTCCTCCCCGCCGCAGATCTCTTTTTCGCGTTCGCCATGCATCAGAATAGCGCCCCAGCCGCCCGGACCCGGATTACCGGAACACGCGCCGTCGGTGTAAATCGTCACTTGCGTGATCTGCGCCGCGGCGTCGTTGGATGCGGATGATGAAGCGTCAGTCAAGGCCATAAGCGCTCGCGGATGATACAGTGCGATGAAAACGAAGTTTCTTGAGATATTCCATCGGATCTTTCGGGGTTACGAATGCGCCTTCCGGCACATTCAACCAATCGTATAATCGGGTTAATAAAAACCGAAAGGCCGATCCGCGCGCCAATGTTGGAAGCAGGTCAAATTCATTGGGCGTGAATGAGCGAGCGCCTTGATATCCATTGAGCAACGCGCGGGCCTTGGTGACGTTAAAGGATAGGTCGGGTTCAAAGCACCATGCGTTGAGGCACGTGGCGACGTCATAGGCGAGGGCGTCTGTGCTTGCGAAGTAAAAATCAATAAATCCAGAGAGTTCTTCGCCGAGAAAAAAAACATTGTCGGGAAAAAGGTCGGCGTGGATGATGCCGGTTGGTAAATCGTTCGGCCAATGAGCTTCTAGATAGTCCAGCTCGTTTGACAGCTCTTGAGCCAGACCCGGCGCGAGCGTATCTGCCTGCTCCAGCGAACTTTCCAGCAATGGACGCCAGCCGTCGACGGACAATGCGTTCTTGCGCGTTAACGCGAAGTCGCGGCCCGCTTGATGCAGGTCCGCAAGGCCTTTGCCCAGAGCGGCGCAGTGAACGGTTCTTGGCCGGCGCACCCACATGCCGTCAAGGAATGTCACGATCGCCGCGGGGCGCCCCGCCAATTCGCCGAGCATTTCGCCCTTCGCCGTTTTGAGCGGGGTGGGGCATGAAAGACCTTTATGGGCCAGATGATCCATGAGCCCGAGGAAAAAGGGTAAGTCGTCAGGATTGACGCGTTTTTCATACAGCGTGAGGATGTAATATCCTGTCTGTGTGTGAATGAGATAATTGGAGTTCTCCACGCCTTCGGCTATGCCTTTGCAGGAGAGAACCGCGCCAATGTCATATCGTGCAACGAAGGAGGCCAGTTCTTCGTCGGCGACATCTGTGTATACTGCCATGACTTTACTCTGCCGCCTGCTCGCGCAAGGCGCGCGGCAAGTTGAACGCTATGGTTTCTTCCGCCGTGCGCACGCTCTCAACATGAACGCTGTAATGTTCTGCGAAAGCTTCGATGATTTCTTCAACTAAAACTTCCGGTGCAGAAGCGCCGGCGGTCACGCCAAGGCGTTTTATGCCTTTGAGGCTTTCCCAAGGCAGATCCGTCGCGCGTTGCACCAGAACGGAGGCCGCGCAACCCGCGCGTTCCGCCACTTCACGAAGACGCTGGGAATTCGATGAATTCGGCGCGCCGACCACCACCATGGCGTCAACTTGGGGAGCAACGGCCTTAACCGCCTCTTGTCGGTTGGTGGTGGCGTAGCAAATGTCTTCTTTATGCGGGGCGGTGATATCTGGGAATCTCTCCACGAGAATATCGACGATCTCGCGCGTGTCGTCTACCGAAAGCGTCGTCTGGGTGATCCAGGCCAACGGGGCGTCAGTTCGAGGCGTAAAACTGCGCGCTTGCTCGGCGGTCTCCACCAGACTGACGGCGCCTTCCGGCAGTTGTCCCATGGTGCCAATCACTTCCGGGTGTCCGGCGTGGCCGATAAGAACGATTTCACGGCCGCGGCGAAAATGAATCTCCGCTTCTTTATGAACCTTGGAGACCAGTGGGCAGGTGGCGTCAAGAAAGAACATGTTTCTCTGGCGTGCGTCTTCCGGTACGGATTTTGGCACGCCATGGGCGGAGAAAATGACCGGACGCTGATGGTGTTCGGCTGGGATTTCCTCAAGTTCTTCAATAAATACGGCGCCTTTGGCCCGCAGCCCTTCGACGACGAATTTATTGTGCACGATTTCGTGACGCACATAAACCGGTCCACCGTATTTTTGCAAAGACAGTTCAACGATTTGCACGGCGCGATCCACGCCCGCGCAAAAGCCGCGTGGGGCGCAAAGCAGAATCTGCAGAGACGGTTTAGGAGCAGTATTTGCCGCCATACTCATCCTTTCGGGAGCGCGTTAACGCGCGGGTTTTTTCTCCGCCCACCGCGCTTGAGGCATCTATTGCGAGACACTCTGTTTTTACGCATAGTTCATGACCTTGCGCGCAATAGATGTGTAAGGAAGCTTGCTGTCAAGAGCCTGCGAGGCTCGCCAAGCCCTCCTTGGCCTGCTATAGACGGACGCCAGCGAAAAGATGAAGTTGGCGTATTAATTGGGACGTGGGATGATTATACCAAAAAACAAGCTGATGAAAGCAAGGACGTTGGGGAAATTCGGAAAACGTCCAGGAATGGCTGCTCTGTCAGGCGTTCTTTTGGTTCTAGCCGCTTGCGGAACCGATAGCGCGATTGATCAGGAAGTGGACAGCGTCGCCAAAGCGGTGATCACGCCGAACGCCGCCGCAGTCGCGTCGGATGTGGACTTAAACGCCTTTGTGGCGCCGCCATTTTGCCCGGGGATGGAGGCTTTGCCCGAAACCTATCTCATCATGAAGTTCGAACGGGGCAAGGAAAATGACGCGCGCGCGCTGATTTATCAGGCGAATATCGAAAAATGGGCGCGGTCTTGCACCCGTGATCAGGCGAGTGGTCAAACCCGGATGAAAGTTGGCTTCTCAGGTCGCGTGACGCCTGGTCCCGCTTGGAAGGGCGGCGAGATCATTTTGCCCTTGCGGGTGGCGATCGTCGAAGGGGGAGGCGAGGGCGATAAGAACAAGGCCCTTAGCTCCGAAATACTGAGCGTTCCCGTAACTTTAGGCGAAGGCGCGCCGAGCGAGCAGTGGGACGTGGTTGAGGATAAGTTCCTTTTGCCCACCGCTAACCACAATATCAGGGTTTTGTTCGGTTTCGACGAAGGAAAGAAAAAGAAAAGAAGCCGGTGACGCTTTCCTATCATTTTGGCTTTGAAGATTGACACGGGGGGCGTGTCAATCGTAAATGATGACTTGATGTGATACCCGTTGCGTCACGTTTTTTTCACCGGAGATTTTCGGTGGGACTACATTTTGCGGGAGAGGTCATTTCCTTGGGAAATGACGCCGAAGGAGCAACCGCCCCGGAAACTCTCAGGCGACAAGGACCGCAGAATGAGCAACGCTCTGGAAAGAAGTTCGCTTCAGCCGTCGTTATTATAAGACGGCGTTGGAGAAGGAACTCGCCGAAGGAGTAACCGGACTGCCCGCCGTGAACGCGGGGGCCGGGAAATCTCTCAGGTTGTCGGGACAGAGGGGGCGCGTGCGGATACAAGAATCCGTCACGCGCGCTTTTCTCGAACGCGGAATCCTTGAGCGATGAGTGACACGACCTCCTCCACTGCGCAGACGCCTTTGCTGCAAACCCCATTGCATGATTTGCATGTCGCGCTTGGCGCGCGAATGGTGCCCTTCGCCGGTTATGAGATGCCTGTTCAATATCCTGACGGCATCATGAGCGAGCACCTCCACACGCGCGAATCCGCGGGGCTGTTTGATGTCTCTCACATGGGGCAGGCTTTCTTGGTCGGTCCTGATCACGCGACGACGGCGGCCGCGCTTGAAACGTTGGTCCCTTCTAATATCATCGAATTGAAGCCGGGTAAGATGCGTTACACCGTCTTGCTGAACGGGGAAGGCGGCGTCATTGACGACTTGATGGTCACGCGCATGGAAGGCGAGGAGAACGATGGCCGATTGTACCTGGTCGTGAACGCCGGGTGCAAGGACAATGACTATAAGATCATTGCCGCCGCTTTGCCGGAAAATGTTCGGCTGGAGCCTCTCGAAGACCGTGCGTTGATTGCGTTACAGGGGCCGTTGGCGGCGGAAGTCTTGAAAGCGCACGCGCCTTTGAGCGAGGGCATGGGCTTCATGAGCATGGCGGCCATGGAGTTTGACGGGATCGCGATCTACGCCTCGCGCTCGGGGTACACAGGCGAAGATGGGTTTGAGCTGTCGGTTCCAGCTGGCGCGGCGGAGGCTATTGTCAAGGCGCTGCTGGCTGACGAGAGAGTGAAGCCCGTGGGGCTTGGAGCGCGCGATTCGCTGCGCCTTGAAGCGGGCCTGTGCCTTTATGGTCATGACCTGGACGAGACGACGTCGCCCGTTGAGGGAAATATCACGTTTTGCATGCAGAAGCGGCGTCGGGAGAACGGTGGCTTTCCAGGCGCTGAACGCATTCAGCGCGAGCTGAAGTCGGGGCCGTCGCGCCTTCGCGTCGGTTTGAAGCTTGAGGGACGGGCGCCCGCCCGGGAGGGGGTGGAAATCCACTCTGTTGAGGGCGCGCCCATTGGCGTGGTCACCTCCGGCGGCTTCGGTCCTACGTTTCAGGCGCCTTTGGCTATGGGCTATGTGGCGAGCGACTATGCGGCGATTGGAACCAAGGTTTTGCTCATGGTGCGTGGTCGCGCTCTGCCCGCCACCGTGTGTGAAACGCCGTTTGTGCCCCAGCGTTATTACCGTAAGCCTTCGTGAAAATAAGCGGCATTGATCCAGTTAATTCAGCCGGGGAAACCGGCCTACTTTCAGAGGACGCAAATTATGAGCACTTATTACTCCAAGGACCATGAGTGGATTTCCGTTGACGGCGACGTGGCCACGATCGGGATCACGGATTACGCCCAGAGCCAGCTTGGTGACGTTGTTTATGTGGAAGTTCCCGAGCCGGGGAAAAGCCTTGCCGCAGGCGAGGAAGCCGCGGTGGTTGAATCGGTGAAAGCCGCCTCCGAGGTTTACGCGCCGCTCGACGGCGAAGTTGTGGAAGCCAATGGCGCGCTCGCCGATGAGCCGGGCAAGGTTAATGAAGACCCTGAAGGGGCGGCGTGGTTCATCAAGCTTAAATTGTCGAACGCCGACCAATTGAACGAGCTGATGGATGAAGCCGCTTATAAAGCCTTTGTCGAGACGCTTTGAGCGAGAGGAAGCACATGCGTTATTTGCCGCTTTCCGATTCTGACCGGGCCGATATGCGCGCCCGCGTGGGCGTCGACGCCATTGATGAAATTTTCTCTGATATTCCAGAAAAAGCCCGTTTGAAGGGGCTTCTTGATCTGCCGCGGCGGGCGAGTGAGATGAGCGTCGAACGTGATTTGTCGCGTATGGCGTTGAAAAACACCGCCGCAAGCTCGGTTCCGTTTTTTGTGGGGGCGGGCGCTTACAAGCACCATGTTCCCGCCACCGTCGATCACCTGATCCAGCGTTCGGAGTTTTTGACGTCTTATACGCCCTATCAGCCGGAAGTGACGCAAGGAACGCTGCAATATCTGTTTGAATTTCAGACGCAAGTGGCCGAGTTGACGGGGATGGAGGTCGCCAACGCCTCCATGTATGACGGCTCCACCGGCGCGGGGGAGGCGGTGCTTATGGCGCACCGGGTCACCAAACGCGGCAAGGCTCTTCTCTCTGGCGGGTTGCATCCGCAATACCGGGACGTGATCGAAGGTTTGTCCCATATGGCGGGAGATAGCGTCGTCGCCATGCCGGCCGACCCGATGGGGACGGAGGATATTCTGGCGCAGATCGACAATGAGACTTCTTGCGTCGTGGTGCAATCGCCTTCTTTCTATGGCCAGTTGATCGACCTGAAGCCGATCGCGGAAAAAGCTCATGAGAAAGGCGCGCTTCTGATCGCCGTGTTCACCGAAGTCGTCTCGCTTGGCTTGGTGGAATCTCCCGGGGCTCAGGGCGCCGACATCGTTGTTGGCGAAGGCCAGTCTCTTGGAAATCCGCTGACGTTTGGCGGTCCTTACGTTGGGCTGTTCGCCACGCGTCAGAAATATATTCGCCAGATGCCCGGACGGCTTTGCGGCGAGACTGTTGACGCGGACGGCAAGCGCGGTTTCGTGCTGACCTTGTCCACGCGCGAGCAACATATCCGCCGGGATAAGGCCACGTCCAATATTTGCACCAATTCAGGCCTGTGTTGTTTGGCTTTCACCATTCACATGACCCTTCTGGGGGGGCGCGGTCTGGAGCGTCTGGCGCGTATCAACCATGCGAACGCAGTGAAGTTGAAGAACGCGCTTTCCGCCGTTCCCGGCGTTGAAGCGCTGAATGAAACGTTTTTCAATGAATTCACCATTCGCGTTCCAGCCAACGCTCACGACGTGGTTGAAGCCTTGGCGGTGAACGGCGTTCTTGGCGGTGTGCCAGCCTCGCGCCTCGCGGGAAGCGACGAGGGCCTGGATGATCTGATCATTGTGGCGGCGACGGAAGTGAACACGGATGAAGATCGCGCCGAGTTCGCGAGCGTATTGCAGGAGGTGCTGGCATGAGCATGAACACCCAAGGCCGCCCAACCTCCACGGGCGAGGACACCGGTTCTTTTCAACCCAAGACGTTCACCGGAAACCGCGGCCTCGATATGGAAGAGCCGCTGATTTTTGAAATTGGTCGCAATGACGTTTGCGGCGTTGATCTGGACGAGCCGGAAGACTTTACGTCGGCGCTAGGTCAGCACGCTCGCAAGACGGCGCCTGATTTGCCCGGTTTGTCCGAGCCAGAGACCATGCGCCACTATGTGCGTCTTTCGCGCAATAACTTCGCCATTGACAGCGGCCTTTATCCGCTAGGCTCTTGCACGATGAAGCATAACCCGCGGCTTAATGAGAAAATGGCGCGCGCGCCGGGGTTTGCCGACGTGCATCCGTTGCAGCCGCTTTCCACCGCGCCGGGAGCGGTGGAGCTGATTGCAGAGCTTGGGCATTGGCTGATGACCATGACGGGCATGCCTGCCGTCGCCATGAGCCCGAAAGCCGGCGCCCATGGCGAGCTGTGCGGAATGATGGCTATCAAGGCGGCGCACACGGCGGCGGGACGTGATCCAAAGATCGTGATCGTGCCTGAATCCGCCCATGGCACCAATCCGGCCACCGCCGCCTTGATCGGCTATAAGGTGGTGGACGTGAAGGCGCGCGCCGACGGCACGGTCGATCCGGAAGCGGTGAAAGCGCGCATTGTGGAGAACGCCGGCAATGTGGCGGCGATCATGCTGACCAATCCCAACACTTGCGGCATCTTCGAGCGCGACATCATTGAAATCGCAGACGCGATTCATGAGGCTGACGCTTATTTCTATTGTGACGGGGCGAACTTTAACGCAATCGTCGGCAAAGCGCGTCCTGGGGATCTTGGCGTCGACGCCATGCACATTAATTTGCACAAGACGTTCTCCACGCCCCATGGCGGTGGCGGTCCGGGCTCCGGTCCGGTGGTGCTGTCGCAGCGTCTTGCGCCCTTCGCGCCGTTGCCCTTCATTCGTCTGGAAGAGGAAGGGCCGGTTTTGGTCGAAACTTTGGCGCAGGCAAAGGCCGATGAAAAACCCTTTGGCCGGATGACCGCGTTCCATGGGCAAATGGGTATGTTCGTGCGGGCGCTTTCCTATATGAAGAGCCATGGCTCCGACGGCTTGAAGCAGGCTTCGGAAGATGCGGTTCTTAACGCCAATTACGTGCGGGTTGGCTTGCAGGACCTGATGAGCTTGCCGTTTGGTCAACGCTGGTGCATGCATGAGGTTCTTTTCGACGACAGCTTCCTCAATGGAACGGGCGTGACCACGCTGGACTTCGCCAAGGCGATGATTGATGAAGGCTATCACCCGATGACCATGTATTTCCCATTGGTCGTGCATGGGGCCATGTTGATCGAGCCGACGGAGTCGGAAAGCCGCGCTTCTCTCGATCTTTTTGTCGCAACCATGCGTGATCTGGTCATGGGGGCAAAAAGCGGGCGAAAGGAGCGTTTTTCCGGCGCGCCTTATCTTGCGCCGCGCAGGCGTCTTGATGAAACGCAGGCTGCACGCAAACCAGTGTTGAAATGGAGCCGCCCCGCGCCGCAGCAGGTTCAGCCAGAATAAGTCGTTCAGGTAAAGACGGCGCAATTGCGCAACTTGTTATAAGCTGAGGTTTCGGGTCTGGCGCGCCAGATCCGAAACGGATTATAAAAAACATTTGACAAACACCTTCGCTAGAGGCGATGGTAGGCGCATGGTTGATAAACAGATTTTTCTTGCAGGGGTCTATTTTACGTCGCTCACATAGGCGGCGATCGATCATGCATGTTCACAGCAAAGATTGAAAAAAGCCGCCGCGTCAGGCGGCTTTTTCAGTTTCTAAGTCCCGGCGCGGCGGCGGAACCGGAGACTGAATTGAGATGACGCAGCATATTCCCTCATCCGCTTTTGAAGGCGCTGATCTTGATCTGGAGGCTTCGGGCTTCGAAGCGAAGTCTGAAGCCTTGTCCATATTGATCGAGCGTGGTTTCGTTCATCAATGCACCGATCTGGCGGGGCTGGACGAGCGATTGGCGAAAGGGCCCGTGACCCTTTACGTAGGTTTCGACGCCACCGCCGCCAGCCTGCATGTGGGGCATCTTCTGCCCTTGATGGCCATGCGTTGGCTGCAAAAGCTTGGGCACTGGCCGATTGTGGTTCTTGGCGGCGGCACCAGCCTCATTGGCGATCCAAGTCAGAGGAGCGATGCGCGTCCTTTGTTGGAGCAAACCCAGATTGACGTGAACGTAGCCGGGATTCACCGAACAGTGGCGCGTCTTTTCGATCTGTCTCCAGAGGCCGGTGGTCGAATCGTCAATAACGCTGAGTGGCTGACTGAATTCAGGTTTCTGGAGTTCCTGCGGGATTACGGCTCGCAGTTCACGATTAATCGGATGTTGTCCTTTGAGGCGGTGAAGTCGCGGTTGGACGCGCAGGCCCCGCTTACCGTTCTTGAGTTCTGCTACATGATGTTGCAGGCCGTTGATTTTCTGGAGCTTTCAAAGCGCTATGATTGCGAGTTGCAACTGGGCGGCTCCGATCAATGGGGTAACATCATTAATGGTGTGGAGCTCGGCCGTAAAACCGATGGACGCCAATTGACGGGGCTGACCGTGCCATTATTGACCACCGCGTCTGGCGCAAAGATGGGCAAGAGCGCGGCTGGCGCCGTATGGCTTGATCCAGAACGCTTGCCGCCCTTCGCTTTTTGGCAGTTCTGGAGAAATACGGATGACGCCGACATTGCTAGGTTCTTGAAACTTTTCACCGAATTGCCCATTGGAGAAATCAAACGACTGTCCGAGCTTGAGGGCGCGGAGTTGAATGAGGCCAAGAAAATTTTGGCGACGCAGGTCACCGCCCTTATTCACGGTCCCGATATAGCCCGGGTTTGTCTGGAGCAAGGGGAGGCGCTATTCGCCGGCCGTGAGGGGGAAAGCGAGCCGACGCACCGTTTGGCGCTATCCGACCTTGCCAAGTCGCTTGGTTTACTGGATCTGCTGGTCAAATTGTCTTTCGCTGAGTCCAAAAGCGACGCTCGGCGGTTGGTTCAAGGCGGAGCCGTGCGGCTCAACGGGCATTTGATCGAGAATGAGCGTCGGGTCATCGGCGAGGGAGACTTGTCTTCGCGTGAACGATTGACCGTGGCCGTGGGGAAGCGGCGCAAGGCGCTGGTGGAGTTCCCGTAAACGCCGCCCTGGCCGATATGAAAGGGGGGGGGAGCCATTGGTTTCTTTCGCTCCCGTCATAAAAAAACCCCGGCCAAATGTTGGCCGGGGCGTCGCCGCCGCGGGGAATTCGCGAGGCTCACGAACTGCTGGTTGGCAGTCCGGATCTGATTTTCTGGCGCAGAACGTCAATAGGCTCCAGCGCGCCTTCCTGACGGATGTGCCAGAAGGTCCAGCCATTACATGCTTCAGCGCCTTGAACGAGGGCGCCGACCTTGTGGATGGAGCCAGTGTGGTCACCGCTGACAAGCGAGCCGTCGACGCGAACTTTCGCCCGGTGACGCCCCTTGGCGCATGTGAGCTCGGCTCCGGGCTTGAGCATGCCGTTTTCCAGAAGATTTCCAAACGGCACTCGGGGTAATGCTCGTTTGCCGCGGGTTACTTCCAGAATGTTCTCGTTGGCCGGCGTGACCCCGTCAATGCGCTTGGTGGCGGCGTCAATATAGCTTTGCTCTCGCTCGACTCCGACAAAATGGCGGCCAAGTTTTTTCGCCACCGCGCCGGTGGTTCCCGTTCCAAAGAAAGGATCGAGAATGACGTCGCCCTGATTACTTGCCGCGAGCAACACCCGGTACAGAAGACTTTCAGGTTTCTGGGTCGGATGAACCTTTTGACCTTCGTCGTCCTTCAGACGCTCGCCGCCAGTGCATAGCGGCAAAGTCCAATCGGAGCGCATTTGAAGGTCGTCGTTGAAGGTCTTCAAAGCTTCGTAATTGAACGTGTATTTCGAGCTTTTTGACGGCGTGGCCCAGATCATGGTCTCATGGGCGTTGGTGAACCGTTTGCCGCGAAAGTTCGGCATGGGGTTCGACTTCAGCCAGACGACGTCATTCAAAATCCAATACCCAAGATCTTGCAGGATCGAGCCGACCCGGAAGATATTATGGTAGGAACCGATCACCCAAATAGAACCGTCTGGTTTCAATACGCGTTTGACCGCCATCAACCAAGCGCGGGTGAAGGCGTCATAGGCGTCGAAACTGTCGAACTGATCCCAATGGTCGTCGCACGCGTCAACCTTTGAGTGATCTGGACGAGTTAAATCTCCGCCAAGTTGTAAATTATAAGGCGGGTCAGCGAACACCATGTCCACCGAATGCCGTGGTAGTTTTTCAAGGGCGGCGATGCAGTCGCCCTTGATGATCGTGTCGAGCCAAGGCCGTGAATTGGCTGACCCTTGAAGATGATTGTGGGGCGTCGCGATGGACGCCCCTTTTCGTTTTACATTCATTGCGACGCAGAACCTCACGCAATTACAGCCTTCATGGTTACCTGAGTTGGTAAATCCAAAGTTAATATGAGATTCGAATATTTCTTATTAAATCAATGTTTTATTTACTCTTTTGAAGTTTAGGGGTAAACGTTGCGTTGCTTTCTTAATAAAATTTGGGCGAGGTCGGGGACACGGAGAACCTATTTGCGAGGTTGAGACTCCTGTTCTGGAGTTTTTGCTCATAATGTTTGCAAAATGCGAGGGTGAGTGGAGGAGGGAAATTAACTTTTAAAAATATTCGCCGAATGCGAGAAACTTCATATGAAGAACAAATTATTATCCAAAAATTTGTTCGTAAGCGGCGCGGATGAAATTATTTTGAGTTGTTTTTTGTTATTGTAACCACCTTAAGGTGAGTATGGAGGCGCTTCTCGTGTCGAGTGAAATCAAAAAAATATCTAAGCCGGTAGATTTGAATTTTGCGTCTCCGCCTGCTTTGTCGCCTGAAGGCTTTCGGGACGCAGAGGCGGCGGTGGAGCGGTTGATTTATATTTTTGAACGCAACACCCGATTTCTTCGCGAAGCGTTTGAAGCTTATCTTGGCGGAAAGACGCCTGCTGGGGGAGTTCGTGCGTGTTATCCGCAAATCCAGTTGACGACCCAAACACATGCGCGGTTAGATAGTCGTTTGCCTTACGGTTTTGTCTCCGGCCCCGGCGCTCACGCCACCACGGTGACGCGTCCGGATCTTTTTCGTGTCTATCTCATCGACCAGATTGAGCAATTGATCCGTAA
Source organism: Stappiaceae bacterium (assembly GCA_048265185.1). Taxonomy (GTDB): domain Bacteria; phylum Pseudomonadota; class Alphaproteobacteria; order Rhizobiales; family Stappiaceae; genus JBLXBZ01. The sequence goes on from JBLXBZ010000002.1 coordinate 374,932, forward strand.
TCATGACGTGCCGGTGGAAATTGGCGAGAGTGACCAGCCGATTCCGTTACACTTCGCCTTTTATGAGGGGCGCTATGTGGAGGGTGCGCAATTTGCAGGACTTGAGCGTCCGCTTGCCGATCTGTTCGACGTGCCGGACTTGGCGGTGATGGATGACTCCATTGTCAACGGAACCTATGAAACGCCAGCGGGGCAAACGCAGCCTTTGGCGCCTTTCACTGCGCCTCGCGTCGATTATTCGCTGCACAGGTTGCAACATTACACAGCGACGGCGGCGGAGCATTTTCAGAACTTCGTGATATTCACCAATTATCAATTTTATATGGATGAATTTTGCCGTCTGGCGCAGCACCTTCTTAAAGATCCGGACAGTGGTTACACTGCGTTTGTGGAGCCGGGGAACGTGGTGACCAAGGCGGGAAGCAGCTCTCCAGAGAGTGGTTCCGCGCCGCCTCGTCTGCCGCAAATGCCAGGGTATCATCTGAAGCGTGATGGGCAATCTGGGATCACGATGGTGAATATTGGCGTTGGGCCGTCAAACGCCAAGACGATCACAGATCATATCGCCGTGCTGCGGCCCCATGCGTGGCTGATGCTTGGCCATTGCGCCGGGCTTCGTAATTCGCAGCAACTTGGCGATTACGTTCTGGCCCATGGTTATGTGCGAGAAGATCATGTTTTGGATGCGGATTTGCCCAGCTGGGTTCCCATTCCGCCGTTGGCGGAGGTGCAAGTCGCGCTTGAGCAAGCGGTTGGAGAAGTAACCGGCTTGGAAGGTTATGATCTTAAGAGAGTGATGCGCACCGGCACCGTCGCTTCTATCGACAATCGCAATTGGGAGCTGCGCGATCACCGCGAACCGATCCAACGGTTTTCCCAGTCACGGGCGATCGCGCTTGACATGGAGTCGGCGACAATCGCCGCCAACGGTTTTCGCTTCCGGGTTCCCTATGGGACGCTGCTATGCGTTTCCGATAAGCCATTGCACGGCGAACTGAAATTGCCGGGTATGGCGACGGATTTTTACATGCGCCAAGTCGCTCAGCATCTGGATATTGGCGTCAGGGCAATGGAAAAATTACGCGCCATGCCGGTGGAACGCCTTCATTCGCGAAAGTTGCGTAGCTTCGCTGAGACGGCGTTTCAATGAAATGCGAAGAACGGCGCGATAGCGTTACTACATTCGTGTGGTGGAAACGCCATATTGTTCTCGCAGGTTCGAGCAAGAGCTCCAGTGGACCGGGTGAGGTTGCGCGCCGCTGATGGGACGCGCAGTTCTCGTCGCGATGTTATCTGGAACATATGCGTTTATAATATGAGAGGAATTTGAGTTGGGCGGATTACTCGGACGCCTAAAAAAATTGCGAACGTTTGAAGCGATCTTGCGAATTCTGGTTGTGATTCTAGTAATGGGGTGCGTTTTAGGACTTTCCCGCCAATGCCCTAGGTTGGGGATGTCCTGAGGCATACTGCATGAATCCTGACGAAGCTTCATGCTGATGAGACGCGGTGTGTCTTTTCGGACAGGCGAACTTGACCGCGGAAGGCCTTCAGGTTTCACTTTCCGGGAAAATATGAGCATATGCTGAGATACCGGCAAATCGCTATATGACTTTGACCGTCTCATCAAGTTTCCTCTTGTGAAAATATTCGCAGTTTGATTGACTTCGCCTGAAGTGTTGGCGAAAGAGGCGCCTGAATTTGAGGACGTGGAGGGCCTTTGTTGTAGGTCTTCTAATCGTGAATTAATTGATTGCGTCGTTTTAGGGCTTTTTTGCACCGCGCTGGTCAAGTTCGTGCTGCTTGTTGGCGATTGTCGCGCTTGCGCCGTCGCGCTCGAATGTGGCGCTGAATAAGTGTGCGTATCTATCATGTTTCTCATTGAGACCCCGTTTCTTCATTGAAAGCAAAATTTTAGGTCGGATTTTTTGAGAAAAGATATTAAATTATTTATATAGCTCGAAGGCTGGAGGCGGGGCTCATTATTGTATTTTGGCGAGCGCTTTGCGCATCACCGTAGGCAAGGCTTCGTCTGCAATCATTTCCGTCGTTGACCACCAATGTTCGGGAGGCGTGGGAAAGTCGCAGGGAGCGCTTGCTTTCCAGACGGTCATTTCTAAATGAAAGTGCGTGAATGTGTGACGCACCGGCGTTTGGCATTTTTTCCAATCGAGCCCGTGGGGGGCTATCGAGAGATCATCGGTGGGCGCGGTTTCCCCCCAGTCGCTGGTGGGCGGTTCGCTCATTCCTCCCAATAAACCTTTTGTCGGGCGGCGGCGTAGCAGTATTGCGCCGTCTTCGCGGGTGACGACGAAAGCCATGCCTTTGCGTGTCGGTTTTGCACGCTTTTTTTGTTTTCTCGGCAGCTCATTTACAAGCCCCTGAGCGCGCGCTTGGCACGCGGACGTCCAAGGACACAGAGTGCAATTAGCTTTTCTGGGGGTGCAAATGGTGGCGCCGAGATCCATCATAGCCTGCGCGAAGTCTCCCGGTCGTGCGTGTGGCGTTAAGTTGCTCATATAAGCGCGAATGTCCGGCTTACTGTCGGGTAATGGGGTTTGGATCGCATAAAGCCGGGAAATGACGCGTTCTATATTCCCGTCGACGACGGTGGCGGGGGCGTCGAAAGCGATGGCTGCAATAGCTGCGGCGGTATATGGGCCGACGCCTGGTAACTTAAGAAGCGCCGCTTCCGTTTGAGGAAAGACGGCGTCATATTTATCAGCGATCAGATCGGCGCATTTTTTCAAGTTTCTTGCGCGCGAGTAATATCCAAGACCTGCCCAAAGCTTCATTACTTCCTGTTCGTGCGCTTGCGCGAGGTCGAGAACCGTGGGCCAGCGCTGTATGAAGGCGTTGAAATAGGCTGTCACCGTTTGAACTGTCGTTTGTTGCAGCATCACCTCTGACAACCAGACTGCGTAGGGATCCGGTTTGATGTCGCGGCGCCGGTCCGAAGGAGATATGCGCCAAGGGAGAACCCGCGCGTGGGCGTCATACCAGCTGAGAAGACTTTCGATCTTGAGTTCTGTTTTCATGAGAAACATTTGTGGCGATTTTTAAAGGTTTTCAAGAGAATGGTGCGGTGTCGGAAATCATGGCTGCGGATGATGCGAAGAAGTGACGACGTTAATCATTTTTCTGCGAATAAATACAGTCGCCAGAGGAATTGGTTAAGATTTTTTTAAATAAAGTTCTCTTTATTTAAAAACGCCTTCTTTAAGTCACATTCGTCGATTCGGTTGGCCTTATGAATGATTTGACAAAATCTTCGCGCCGCTATGATGGACGCAAATGGAGGCGCGGCGCAGCGCGCCCGCTGGCCGATCTGATTGGCGGCAGCCTTAATGGCGTGTGCCGAAAGCGCGGCTTCGCGACCGTTGACCTTCTATGCGACTGGCCGGACATTGTGGGGGAGCGATATGGCGAGCGCGTCATGCCTGACAAATTGGTTTGGGGACGCCCGCGTGAAGTAAACGGCGAAACCATTGCGGAGCCGGCGACGTTGGTGGTTCACACCGATGGCGCGACCGCGTTGATTTTAAGCCATGAGTTACCACAGCTCATTGAGCGCATAAATGCGTTTTTTGGTTGGGCGGCCGTGGGCAGAATTCGGATTGTGCAGAAGCCCGTCACTGTCAAAAAAAGGCCGGAACTCAAAAAATCGGCAGTGCTTAGCGATGATGAACAAGCAAAATTGCAGCAGCGCTTGAAAAATGTCACCAACCCTAAACTGCACGCCGCTTTGGCGCGGCTGGGCGCGGAAGTGATTGGCAAAAATCGCTCGTCTTCGGATGCGCCGTAAACCGGTGTGACGTTGAGCGCGCTTATTGCCCTTGTTGAGTGAGGGCGTGGTACGGTTCTTCACGTAAATTTGTATGGTGAAATATCGTTTAAATCGATGGCGTGGCGCGGTTGATTGTGATTTCATCAAAGACAATATGGCGAAAAAATGAGCTGCGTTCTGAATGCAATAAACCAAAAATTGTTTTTTTGAGCGAATGTCTCGTAAACTATGCACCCTAGTGTCGCCACTCTTAAAAGGCTCGTTGCTGCGTGTGCGTCAATTCCTGCAACGCAATTTAGTAGACATAAGGAAAAGAAACGTGAATCTTACTCGTAGACAGGTTCTTTCTGGCGCCTCCGCAACTGTGTTGGCGTTTTCTTTGGCCGCCACGCCAATCGCGGCTCTGGCCCAAACCGTTGACCTTGAGGAATTGCTCAAGGCAGGCCCGTTGAAGGAGATGATTCTCGGATCGGAAGACGCGCCTGTAACGATCGTTGAATATGCGTCGATGACTTGTGGTCATTGCGCCAATTTTCATAAGACGACTTACCCCCACTTGAAAGAAAACTACATCGATACAGGTAAAGTACGCTTTATTTTCCGTGAATTTCCGCTGGATCCAGTAGCTTCGGCCGCATTTATGCTGGCGCGCTGCGCCCCGGAAGAAAAATATTTCGATATTATTGACACGTTGTTTGATCAACAACGTGCATGGGCCTTCACCGAAGACCCGTATAATTCTTTGCTTGGCTTTGCCAAACAGATGGGGTTCACACAAGAAAGCTTTGACGCTTGCTTGACAAATCAATCCATCTACGACGGGATAAATCAAGTACGTGATCGTGCAAGCAAGGAGTTTGAGGTCAACGCGACGCCAACATTTTTCATTAATGGAACGAAGGAAAGTGGAGCCCTTTCGATTGAGCAGTTGGATGAAGCTGTGGCGAAGCATATGTAAGCTTCTGGCTTGGGTCGGTGAGCGCGTTGCTACGCGCCATGCGGATTTTTGTGGTTATACGGGGGGCGGGGCGCAGCAATGCGCCCTTGTGCGTTTTAAAGCCTGTTGCGCGCTTCGGGACCGCCGGGCGTTGTTCGTGACGGCGGGTTGTTAGGTGAAGTTTAAGAAGCTACGGGTGGTGGGTTTCAAATCCTTCGTGGAGCCCATGGAATTTGTCATTGAGGACGGGCTGACTGGAGTTGTCGGCCCGAATGGTTGTGGCAAATCGAATCTGGTGGAAGCCATGCGCTGGGTTATGGGGGAAAATTCCTATAAGAACATGCGCGCCTCCGGCATGGACGACGTCATATTCTCCGGCAGTTTGAATCGCCCGGCTCGCAATACTGCCGAAGTCTCTCTTTTCCTTGATAATTCAGATCGTACGGCGCCGGTTGACTTCAATGGCGAGGACACATTGGAAGTTTCTCGTCGTATCGAGCGTGAAGCTGGCTCAGTTTACAAGGTCAATGGCAAGGACGTACGAGCTCGCGACGTGCAGCTTCTGTTCGCTGACGCGTCTACCGGCGCCCGCTCGCCTGCGATGGTGCGTCAGGGGCAAATTGGCGAGTTGATTTCCGCCAAGCCAACCGCGCGTCGTCAGATACTGGAAGAGGCGGCGGGGATTTCTGGGCTGCATTCCCGGCGTAAGGAAGCCGAAATCAGATTGCGGGCGGCGGAGCAAAATCTGGAACGGCTTGAAGATATTTTGATTCAGATTGATGGTCAGCTTGACGGGTTGCGTCGTCAGGCGCGTCAGGCGAGCCGCTATCGCAATCTGTCGGCTGAAATCAGGCAATGCGAAGCGGCTGTTCACTATTTGCGTTGGAGCGAGTATCGCGAGCTGTTGAGTTGCGCCGAGCAGGATGACGCGTCGGCGGAAACTGAATTGCGGAACGCGGCGGCGGATCAAGGTGAGCAGGCTAAGCGCCAGGCCATCGCCGCGCATAAAGTTCCCCAATTGCGCGAAGGCGCAGCGCAGGCGGCAGCGGCGCTTCAACGGCTTGTGATCGCGCGCAATGAGTTGGATGCGGAAGATCGCAGGGTGCGAGAACGCCTCGCCGATCTTACCGGCAGATTGTCGCAATTGGCTCAGGATATTCAACGTGAAGAGCAAATGGCGGTGGAGAATGGAGAGCAACTGGAGCAACTTGTAGAGGAAGAGGAAGAGCTTCGGTTGGAAAATGAGGCTGATGCCGAAAACGCCGCTCTTGCCCTTGATGCGGTGAATCACGCCCAGAATGATTTGCACGCGGTGGAGAGGAAGTTGGCGGCGTGCGTAGAGGACGCCGCGCGCGCCGGGGCGCGTCGGGGAGAGCTTGAACGGCAGGCGCATGAGGCGAGGGAGCGTTCTCAGCGGCTTGAAGCGCAATTGGCCGCAGCACGGCAAGATCTTATCAGGCTGGATGAGGAAATAGAACTTAGCGGCGAGCAAAGTCAATGGGGCGAAGCGCTTGAACTTGCGCAGAGCGAGTTGCTGGAAGCCGAAGAGGCGTTGCAGCTGGTGGAAGAGGAGGTGCGCGAGACGCGTGAGGGGGTGGAGACGTTGCGCGCGCCCCTTAGCGTTAGCGAGAGAAAACTGTCTGAACTTGAAACTGAAGCGCGCACATTGGCTGGCGTGTTGAATGTGGGCGGCGCTGGCGCGTGGGCGCCGGTAGTGGATCAAATCACTGCGCAAAGCGGGTATGAAACGGCGCTTGGAGCGGCGCTTGGAGAGGATCTTGAAGCGTCTCTCGACGTTTGCGCGCCTGCGCATTGGCGGGCGCTGGATTTCAGGAGCCAGAATGATGCGCCGTTGCCTGAAGGGGTGACGCCGTTGGTTGAAAAAATTGACGCGCCAATGGTTCTTGAGCGGCGGTTGACGCAAATCGGGGTGGTTGCCGCAGCGGAAGATGGTGAGCGTTTGCAGGCGAAACTGGCGGCGGGACAGCTGCTGGTTAGTTTCGAAGGGCATGTGTGGCGCTGGGACGGTATGCGAATTTCAGCGGAGGCGCCTTCGCTGGCGGCGCAGAAATTGGCGCAGAAGAATCGTCTCGTGGCGTTAGACGAAGAAATAAATTCGGCGCAGGAGCTTGTGGCGCGGCGCCGTGGAGCGCTTGATGAGGCTGCGAATCTGGCGCGTCGGGCGGAGGAGGGCGAGCGGAGCATTCGTATGCGCGTTCGCGCCGCTCAGCAAAAACTTGACGGCGCGCGGGAGGCGCAGGCCCGGGCGGAGAGAAATTTAAGTCAACTCACCCTTCGTCGTACGTCTTTGCAGGGGACTATTGATAACCTTGAAGAAGAGGGGCTCGCAGCTAGAGAGCTGATTGTCGAGTCTGAAGATAAGCTGCGTGAAATGACTGATTCTCGGCAGTTCGAGTTAAAGCTGGCCGAGTTGAGGGGGATCGTTGCTAAGGAGCGGGAAACATTGGCGAAAGCCAAGGCGCAAGCCGAGGTCGCCGCCCGTGAGCGTGAAATTCGGGACCGGAGGCTGGAGGCGATTGCGCGCGAGCGTTCTGGCTGGGCGGCCCGTGCGGCGAATGCGGTTCGACAAATTGAAGTTTTGAACGCGCGTCGCAGCGAGGCGGATGAGGAGCGTCAAATTCTTTTGGAGGCGCCTGAGGAAATTGAACTCAAACGCCGGGATTTGTTGAGCGAAATTGTTCGTGCGGAAGAGGCGCGATCAAGCGCGGATGACGCGCTTGCGCAGGGCGAGAGCGCTCTGAGGGACGTTGACCTGACGGCCAAGGTCGCTCTTGAGGCGTTGGGGCAGGCGCGCGAAAAAAAGGTGAGAACAGAAGAGCGGCTTGAAGCGGCGCGCGGGCGCAAAACGGCTATCGAGGCGCGAATCACCGAAGTTTTGGAGGTGAGCGTCGAGGCTTTGCCGGAGGTTGCGGGGATTCGCGAAGATACGCGTCTTCCCGATATTGAGCAGGTTGAAAGACGCCTTGAGCGGCTCAAATCTGAACGCGAGAGGCTTGGCGGCGTTAATTTGCGCGCCGAACAGGAGCTGGAGGAAGTTGATGGACAGCGCCAGAGCCTGGGCGCTGAACGTGACGACCTGCTGGAGGCCATCAAGCGCTTACGCACCGGAATTTCGAACTTGAACCGGGAGGCGCGCGAACGGCTATTAAAAGCCTTCGACGTGGTGAATGATCATTTTCAACGGCTTTTTTCTCATTTGTTCGGCGGCGGGGCGGCGGAGTTGCAACTGGTTGATTCGGAAGATCCTCTGGATGCGGGATTGGAAATACTCGCGCGCCCACCGGGCAAAAAGCCTCAAACCATGACGCTCTTGTCTGGCGGAGAGCAGGCGCTTACCGCTATGGCTTTGATTTTTGCAGTTTTTCTCACCAATCCTGCGCCAATTTGCGTTTTGGATGAAGTGGACGCTCCGCTGGATGACGCCAATGTCGAGCGTTACTGTGATTTGCTTGAAGAGATGACGCGGCGGACGGAGACGCGGTTCGTCGTGATAACTCATAATCCAATCACCATGGCGCGGATGAACCGTTTGTTTGGCGTGACGATGGCGGAAAGAGGCGTGTCTCAATTAGTGTCGGTCGACCTAGAGGTGGCGGAAAGCTTTCTCGAAACCGGATGATCTCAGGCCGGAAAAGAACGGTCTTGCTTCGCCAGGTTCAGGCTTTTTGACCGCGTTGAATCTTTTTCAGGCTCATTTGCCGGCGTGGTTGTTCTATGAATTGTACTTTCTTTCTTTTAAAACAGATACTTAAACTATGATTAGCGTGTCTTGACAGTGCCGCTGGCGCCGACTATGGTGCGCCCGACTTTCAATGGCTTTTTGTTCACTAATGGGCTGGTCGGGGAGGTGACGGGATGCAAGAAGAGCACATGTCCTCTCGCGGTAAAGCGCATGATGGGAGCAAAGGCGATTGGGCGGCGGAAAAACCGGCGCTGGATGGGAATGGCGAAACTGGCGAAAAAGCGTCCTTTGAGGCTAAAACTTCTGGGGGAAGCTTAACGGAGCGTCTGGACAAGCTGGGACAAACGCTGGAAGAACGTGACCGGAAGCTCCTTGGCTCGGCGAAAGCGGGGCAATCGAGCGACGTTAAAGGTTACGCTCAAGCGTTCAAGCTCTCGTCCGAGTTCATCGCTGGCGTTTTGGTTGGAGCCGCTATCGGCTTTTTGTTGGACCAATGGGCGGGCACAAAGCCGTGGGGGCTTATCGTGTTTCTGCTTCTTGGGTTCGGCGCAGGGGTGCTCAATGTCTTGCGTTCGGTTGGTAAAGTTGCCGAGCCGGAACGCAGAATGAACACGCCGACACGGAAAAAAGATTGACCAATGGCGCGAGGACGTTTACGCGCTCAATGTAATGTAACGGCAAGGGATTGAGCCTGTGGCTGGCGACTCAAGCAACCCGATTGATCCAATCCATCAGTTTCAGATCAACAAGATCTTTGACCTTCAGGTCGCTGGTGCGGATTTTTCATTCACCAACGCGTCACTATTCATGGTGGCGACCGTCGCGGTGGCGACTGCATTTTTGATGCTTTCAACCGGTGGGCGCGGCCTGATCCCGGGCCGACTGCAATCGGTCGCCGAGATGAGCTACGAATTTGTCGCCGGCACTTTGCGCGGCGCCGCCGGCAATGAGGGCATGCGCTTCTTCCCCATGGTGTTTTCGCTGTTCATGTTTGTGTTCGTCGCGAATCTTTTGGGTCTGGTGCCGTTCTTTTTCACAGTTACAAGCTCGATTATCGTCACATTCGCGTTGTCGCTTTTGGTGATCGGAACCGTGACGGTTTATGGGTTTTTCCGTCACGGCGCGCACTTCCTTAAGCTTTTCGTTCCAAGCGGCGTGCCCGTCGCTCTTATACCGCTGGTGAGCACGATTGAGGTTATTTCGTTCCTCTCGCGCCCAGTTAGTCTTTCTGTTCGTCTTTTCGCCAACATGCTCGCTGGACATATCACACTGAAAGTGTTCGCAGGTTTCGTGGTGATGCTTTCAAGCGCGGGCGCAGTTGGCGTCGCCGGGGCGGTCTTGCCGCTGGCGATGACGGTGGCGCTCACCGCACTTGAATTCCTTGTGGCCTTTCTTCAGGCCTATGTCTTTACCGTCCTTACCTGTATGTATCTTGCAGATGCGGTGCATCCTGGTCACTAAGAGGTCGGTAGTTTCGGGACTTTCCCCGGTTTATCTAAACACACAAGCTATAAGCTAATCTAAGGAGCACGTATCATGGAAGCAGAAGCTGCAAAGGCGATTGGTGCGGGTATCGCATGTCTTGGCATGGGTGGCGCCGCTCTCGGCCTGGGTAATATTTTCGGTAGCTACCTCACGGGCGCATTGCGCAACCCGTCGGCGGCTGACGGCCAGTTCGGTCGTTTGATCCTTGGCTTCGCCGTTACTGAAGCTCTGGGAATTTTCTCCCTTCTTATCGCGCTTCTGCTCCTGTTCGTCTGATCGAAGAGCCGTAACGTGACTCCGAATGGCGGCGCCACGGCGCCGCCTGATCGGAGAAGGAGGCAAGAATGGCGACGACGTCGCATACTCTTCCGGTGAGTGAGCCAGTGAAAACGGCGATTGAAACAATTGAGCATGGGGGCGGTTCTTTTCCCCCTTTTGATGGTTCTACTTACCCTTCGCAGCTTTTTTGGTTGGCGATAAGCTTTGCTGTTTTCTATTGGCTTATGGCCAAAGTGGTTCTGCCCAGAATTGGCGGAATTTTAGAAGACCGTAGAGACAGGATTGCAGGCGATCTGGCTGAAGCTAATAGGCTGAAGTTGGAAACGGACGCAGCGATCGCCGCTTACGAGCAGGCGCTTGCCGAAGCTCGGGGCAAGGCCCATGGCATCGCGCATGACACGCGTGCGAAGCTTAAAGCGGAAACGGCCGAGCGCCGGTCAGACGCGGAAGCGAAAATCGCCGACAAGCTCGTCGCCGCCGACAAGCATATCAGCGAAATCAAATCGGCCGCGCTTGCGCAGGTTGGGGATATCGCCACCGAAATAACCGGTGCTCTCGTCGAAACGCTGATCGGTAAGGCGCCAACACAGGCGGATCTTTCCAAGGCGATTGACGCCGAAATGAACTGAGGGGCGTTATGGACGCTACATTCTGGGCATTTATATCGTTGATCCTATTTTTTGGCGTTCTGGTTTGGGCGAAAGTCCCATCCATGATCGGCAAATTTTTGGACAAGCGTTCTGAAGAGATTAAGAACGAGCTTGAAGAAGCTCGTCAGCTGCGCGAAGAAGCTCAAAGCCTTTTGGCGGAGTATCAGCGCAAGCGCTCGGAAGCGGAGGCTGAAGCTGACGGCATCGTCAATGAAGCCAAATCTGAGGCGGAACGACTGACGATTGAAACGAATGCTGCGCTTGAAGAAATGATTGAGCGCCGTACGAAAGCCGCTGAAACCAAAATCGCTCAAGCAGAATCCCAAGCGATTGCGGAAGTTCGGGCCAAGGTTGCGGATGTATCCGTCGCCGCTGCGGAAAAGATCCTGATGGCGAAGGTAACAGGCGATGTTGCTGGCGGCATTGTTTCTAAAAGCATTGATGACGTTCGTACGAAGCTGAATTGAAATAATGCTGAATTCTCGCTATAGGCCTGACTTACAGCTCAAGGCTTGCAGCCAAAGACGGTAAAACAATTAAACGGCCTCTTTTGAGGCCGTTTTTTGTGCGTTTCGGGTTTAAGGGTTTTTGCGCATGCTGTTTACAGTCGGTCTGAGGGGCCTGATTTATAACGTCTGTTTACGATTACGCTTTTGGCGGAGATAACAGCTGAATGGGGCGGAAACTGCGGCGATGGAGCGGGCAGGGGCCATGTTCTTTCAAGGCGGTCGCGTGTTCGGCGGTGCCGTAGCCTTTGTGGCGGCGGAAACCATAGGCGGGATAGCATTGGTCTAAGCGGACCATGGCTCTGTCTCGGGCGACTTTGGCGCAGATTGAGGCGGCTGAAATGGCGAGAATGCGGGCGTCTCCCTTAATGACGGGGCGCGCGGGATAGGGAATCCCATCGGGCGTGTCCCGACCATCAATAAGGCATCCAGCTTGTTCGCGCTGGCGCGGCGTGGTTAGGTCAAGGGCTGATACGGCCTGCGCCATCGCCCAAAGAGTAGCCCCTCGAATGTTCATCGCGTCGATCCGGCTGGGGGAGGCGAAGACAATGGCGACTTGAGCCGAGGCGCATATGAGCGGAAACAGCGCCTCCCGTTTGGCTTCGGAAAGTTTTTTTGAATCGTTCAACCCCGGCGGCAGATTGTCATAATCCAAAATGACGGCGGCGGTGGCCACGGGGCCCGCCCATGGCCCACGCCCCGCTTCATCAACACCGATGAGCGCGTCGCCATGAGCGGCGGCGATTTTGCGCTCCATCTTCAGGTCCAGCGATTGCGGGATGGCGATGTCTGGCTTTTGGTCGCGGATATGGGTCATGATTTTCACATGCCAGTAAATATCGCTTTCATCAAGCGTTCAGCGGCGGGGAGCCGAAAATCTAGAACAAGGCGAGTTGAACGCCGCCTTTGGTGGGGGCGATGAACAGGTCATGGCGCAACTTGCGCCGGGTCGTGTTTAGTGCAAGGCGCTTCGCCGTTAGCGCGAAACGTTTGCTGATTTGATCGGCATAGGGCCCTTGGCCGCGCATGCGCTTGCCCCAATTGGCGTCATAATCTTTGCCCCCGCGCATGGAGCGCAGAAGATTCATCACATGCTGGTATCTGTCAGGGCGATGGCGTAGAAGCCAATCGCGAAACAAGGGACTAACTTCACGTGGCAAGCGTAGCAACACATATCCCGCTTCGCCGGCTCCTGCGGATTTAGCCTCGGTCAGGATTGTCTCGATTTCGTGATCGGTGAGGGCGGGAATGATCGGCGCCACCATTACGGATGCGGGAACGCCGGCTTCTGTTAATTTTCGAACAGCGTTGAGACGCTTCGCCGGCGTTGAGGCGCGTGGCTCCATAGCTCGCGCCAACTCTCGGTCAAGGGTCGTGACGGAAAGAGCGACTTTCACCAACCCCCGTTCGGCCATGGGAGTGAGTATGTCAAGATCACGAAGCACTGTGGCTGATTTGGTGACAATCGCGACAGGGTGATTGCACCGCTCCAGAACAGTTAGAATTTCCCGAGTCAAACGCCATTTCCGTTCGATGGGTTGATAGGGGTCGGTGTTGGCGCCGATGGCGATGACGCGCGGCTGATAGGAGGGGCTTGAGAGCTCTCTTTCCAGAAGCTCTGCCGCGTTGGGTTTGGCGTAAAGCTTGGTCTCGAAATCGAGGCCGGGAGAGTGTCCCAGATAGGCGTGAGAAGGTCGGGCGAAACAGTAACTGCAACCGTGTTCGCAGCCGCGGTAGGGATTGATTGAACGGTCAAACGAGATGTCGGGCGATTCGTTTCGAGTGATGATCGTGCGCGCCCGTTCGCTCTGCACCTGCGTTTTCAAGGGAGGAAGGTCGGATAAACTGTCCCAGCCATCGTCGAAAACTTCCCGGCTTTCTTTTTCAAAGCGTCCGGCCATATTGAGTCCCGCGCCCCGACCACGTCGCCTTTGCGCGGAAATCTCCAGCGTTTCCGTTAAGTTTCGTTCGCCAGCCTCGGCTTTTTTTCGCGCAAGCTCTACAGGATGGGCTTGCTCGCAAGTTTGATCTACATCATATGCTGGATTAGGAGAGGGGGCGCCCATGGCTTATAATCCGGTTTGGAACATAAAGGGAACATAGCATGGCGTCGTCATTTTTCAAGACGAGATCTCGCGGTTGGCGATTATGTGGGGTAAGCTGGGGAAATGATCAGCGTTGTTATTCCCACCCAAAATTGTGAAGCTCCGCTTGCATTGACGCTCGCCGCGCTGGTGCCGGCGGCGGCTGAAGGATTGATTAGCGAAGTTGTATTGGTCGACGGCGGGTCTGATGATGGAACCGAGTTGGTGGCTGACGCCGCTGGCGCGCGTTTTCTCACTTTGACCGGCTCGATTGGAACCCGGCTATCTTTCGGCGCAAAGGCTGTGCGACGGGGCGAATGGTTGTTGTTTTTGCAGCCTGGCGCGGTGCTCGCCAGTGACTGGGCGGCTGAGGTGGAGCGCATGCTGGAGCGTTTACAACGCAACGGCTTGCTTCATCAGCGGGCTGCGGTTTTCACACTTGAGTGTGAGGAGCAAAATGTCAGCGCGTGGATGCGGGAGTTTTTCGCCCGGTGGCGCTGTCGCATATTAGGCATTCCTTACGCTGAACAGGGATTACTGATTTCGCGCGCCTTTTACGAAGAAATTGGCGGACATAGCGCCGTGGAGGTGATGGAGGACGCGGATCTTGCAGGGCGCATTGGTCGCCGCCGATTAATTTTCCTGCGCTCTGGAGCCGCCGACCTTAGCGGCCGCACAGAGGCGTGCGGCCTTATTCTTACGGGGCGTCGTTTCGCAGCTCGTTTCGCGGTGGCCGCTTTCAAGCTGTCGCCATTGAAACTGCGATGGCTTTACGGCTCGGCGGCGCAGACTCATTCATATCCTAAAGGTCGAGTTGATAGCTGACCGGCGTCCAACGATATGATGTCCCGTTAGCTTCGAGAAACCCAAGCGCTGGGAACGGCATGTGATATCCAGTGACGGGAATGCGGTCGGTGGACGCCATGTCAAAGATGCGTTTGCGTGTGGCGGCGGCTTTTTCCTTGTCCATGTCATAGCGCACGTGCCAGTCAGGGCGCTGAATGGACATGACGAAGTGATTTGCCACATCAGCCCAGATGAGCAGCTGTTTGCCTTCACTCTCGATATGATAGGACATATGCCCCGGCGTATGGCCGAAGGTGTTCAGGCCAGTGACGCCGGAGACCACCGTTCCTTCATCGTCAATGAAAGACATCTTTTCCGCTAGCGGCGCGACCTTGGCGCGGAAGTTTTTCGCCCCGCCTTCCGTTGGGCCGCTTAGGCGTTCATCGGACGCCCAGAAGTCATATTCCGTCTGACCGGTGACGTATCGAGCGTTGGGAAAGCTTGGCGCGCCGCCACTCATCAAGCCGCCGATATGGTCGCCGTGCATGTGGGTGAGAACGACGACGTCAATTTGCTCGGGGGCGTATCCGGCCGCGCGCATTTGCTGTGTGAGCGTGCCATTGTCTCCGCCAAGGCCGGTGTCAAAAAGGATGAGCTCATTTCCGGTGTTGACGATGACAGGGGTGAAGCCATTGACCATTTTGGTTTCCGGCAAGAAGTTGGCGGCGGCTAGTTCCGCAACCGCTTCCGCAGATTGATCCTGCCCGAAAATGGGGAATGGCCCATCCATTTCTCGAGCCATGTCGAGTAGGGTGGTGACTTCGAAATTTCCAAGTTTGAAGCGGCGAAAATGCGCGCTGGCGGCGCCCTTCATGGGCGCGCTGGCTTTTGCCAAATCGCCTGTCAAAATGACGGGGGCGGCGAGCGCGGCTGCTCCGCCAGTCAAGGCGGCGCGGCGGGAAAGCATTATCTTACGCATCAATAAACCCCTTCACCATTAAAACGACTTACAAAAAGATATGATATTTTACAAAAAAGAACACCCCTGTAACGGAATCGTGATCTCGCCGGACGCCTCATAGGCCACGTAGTTTTGATCGTTTGAGATGTTCATCAAGCCGGGGCATGATCTCAATGAAGTTGCAAGGCATGTGCCGATAATCGAGTTGCCATTTCAAAATTTCGTCCCAAGCGTCTTTGCAGGCGCCGCTTGAGCCGGGGAGCGCGAAGATATAGGTGGCGTTGGCCACGCCGGCGGTGGCGCGTGATTGAATGGTGGAGGTGCCGATTTTTTCATAGGATACGGCGTGGAAGACATGGGAAAAACCATCCATGCGCTTTTCAAATAAAGGTTCAAGCGCTTCTGGCGTAACGTCGCGGCCGGTGAAGCCGGTTCCTCCGGTGGTGATGATCACGTCGATGTCGGGGTCGGCGATCCATTGCGCCGCCACGCCGCGGATCTGGCCAATATCGTCGCGGGTTATTTTTCTGTCCGACAGACGATGCCCCGCTTCTGTCAATCTATGGGCCAGCGTGTCGCCGGATCGATCGTCGGCAAGCGTGCGTGTGTCTGAAACAGTTAATATGGCTATGCGAACGGGGATAAAGGGGCGGGAGTCGTCAATTGGGGACATTTGTTACTCCTGTTGGCTGACAAACAATGGCGTTTCTGGTCCTATCGCTTCAAACGAACGAATGAGGCTGCGGCGATGAATTGGCGTCAACAGGTAGATTATTATTGCGAGCGGCTCCAGCCAAGCTTTTGGGCGGAGCCTGTAAACGCCCTAACCAACGCCCTGTTTCTCATGGCTGCCGTGGCGATCATATTGCGCATGAGAGCGTCGGGCCGGCGTGACCTTCCGGTGATGCTTTTGGCGTTCGTCGTGGCGATGACAGGCGTGGGGTCATTTTTGTTCCACACATTGGCGAATCGTTGGTCGTTGCTGGCGGACGTCATTCCTATCGCAATATTTATTTATGGTTTTTTCTTTCTCGCCATGCGCCGGTTTTTGGAAATGTCCATTGTCGCGGCGGTGGCGGCGACGGTGGCTTTTGCGGGGGGGGCCTATTTGGCTGCGCCTATGTTGAGGCCGATCATAGGGTCTTCTGCAGGATATGTCCCTGCGCTTTTGGCGATTTTCGGAGTCGGCTTCGCCGCCATGCGGTCCAAATATGGCGTTCGCGGAGAGGAAACCGCGCGCAATCTGTTCATTGCGGGGAGCGTGTTTTTCGTTTCGCTGGGGTTTCGCACATTGGACGCGCCCTTGTGCTCGATCCTGCCAATGGGCACGCATTTCATGTGGCATACGCTCAACGCGCTGACTTTATTTTTGCTTATGCGCGCGGCGATGCGCGCGGATTTCTTATCTTCACCATTCATTGATAAATAGACATGACAAGTGCATATGAGCGATGGATTTTGAGTGCAAAACCGTTAGCATTTAGAAACGAAAAAACGATATTTTATCCTGTGCGAGGGCTTTATGAGCGATACGAAACCGACAACCTCCGACCTCAATGAAGCGGCGTTATTTTATCATCGTCATCCCCGTCCGGGAAAGCTTGAGATTCAGGCGACGAAACCGCTGGGAAACCAGCGTGATTTGGCGCTGGCTTATTCTCCGGGGGTGGCGGCGCCTTGTCTTGAGATTGCGCAAAATCCCGACACGGTGGCGGACTACACGTCGCGGAGCAATCTTGTCGGCGTGATTTCTAATGGTACGGCGGTGCTCGGACTTGGCGCTATCGGCGCGTTGGCGTCAAAGCCGGTCATGGAGGGGAAGGCGGTTCTGTTCAAGAAATTCGCCGGCGTCGACGTGTTCGATATTGAAGTTGACGAATTGGATCCGGAGCGGTTTTGCAACACCGTGGCGGCGCTTGAACCCACGTTTGGCGGCATTAACCTGGAAGACATCAAGGCGCCTGAGTGCTTTATCGTTGAGCGCGAGCTGCGCAAGCGGATGAATATCCCGGTTTTTCACGATGATCAGCACGGAACGGCGATTATCGTCGCCGCTGCGGTCAAGAACGGCCTTGAGCTTGCCGGAAAGAAAATTGAAGAGGTGAAGATCGTCGCGTCGGGCGCTGGCGCGGCGGCGCTTGCGTGTCTGAACCTTCTTATTTCTCTTGGCGCCAAGCGTGAGAACATCTGGGTCAATGACATTGAAGGCCTTGTCTATGAGGGGCGAACAAGCCTGATGGACGAATGGAAGTCCGCTTTCGCCCAGAAAACTGAGTTACGCAGCCTTGGCGAAGTCATTCCCGGCGCGGATGTGTTTTTGGGCCTGTCGGCGGCCAATGTCCTGAAGCCGGAGATGGTGGCGGCGATGAACGACACGCCGCTGATTTTGGCGTTGGCGAATCCAAATCCAGAAATTATGCCCGAAGAAGCCTTGAAGGTGCGCTCGGACGTGATGATGTGCACCGGTCGTTCGGATTATCCGAATCAGGTCAATAATGTGCTCTGCTTCCCGTATATTTTCCGCGGCGCGTTGGACGTGGGCGCCACCACGATCAATGAAGAAATGAAATTGGCGGCGGTGAGAGCAATCGCCGAATTGGCGCGTGAGGAGCCTTCGGAGGTGGCGGCGCGGGCCTATGGCGGCGAATCGGGAACCTTTGGCCCCCATTATCTAATTCCCTCGCCCTTCGATCAGCGGCTCATTTTGCGCATTGCGCCCGCCGTGGCGAAAGCCGCTATGGAAAGCGGCGTCGCCAAACGGCCGATTGAAGACTTTGAAGCTTATCAGGATAGGCTGAATAGATTTGTGTTCCGTTCTGGCTTGATCATGAAGCCGGTGATCGCGGCGGCGCGCGGCGCGCAGAAATCCGTTGTTTACGCCGACGGCGAGGATGAACGGATTTTGCGCGCGGCGCAGGTGCTGGTGGAAGATAAGCTTGTTCGTCCAATTTTGATCGGCCGCCCGGCCGTGATCGAGGCCCGTTGCGAGCGTTTCGGTTTGAAGCTGAAGCTGGGGAAGGATGTGGAATGCATCAACCCGGAAGACGATCCGAGATACCGCGAGTATGTGGACACCTTGCTGGAATGCGTTGGCCGCAAGGGCGTGACGCCGGAGGGCGCGCGCACGATGGTTCGCACCAACACCACGGTGATTGGCGCACTGGCCGTGCGCAGAGGGGAGGCGGATGCGCTGATCTGCGGCCTTGAGGGCCGGTTCTCCAAGCATTTGCGCGATGTTCGCAACATTATCGGTCTGGCTCCGGGAACCAAGGACTTTTCGGCCTTGTCGTTGCTGATCAATTCTGCGGGGGCTTATTTCCTCACGGACACATATGTGACGGTGGATCCGACGGCGCGTGAAATCGCGGAAACCGTACGTCTGGCCGCCGATGAAATTCGCCGCTTTGGCATTACGCCTTCCGCCGCCCTTCTCTCCGCGTCAAACTTCGGATCGCGGGATATGCCTTCCGGCGACAAGATGCGCGAAGCGCTGGAAATGATCTGGGCGAGCTGCCCAGGCTTGGAAGTTGACGGTGAAATGCACGGCGACGCGGCGCTTTCCAGGTTGATGCGGGACCGGGTTATGCCGAATTCGAAGCTTTCGGGCGACGCAAATCTTCTGGTGTTTCCTTCGCTTGACGCCGCCAATATCGCGCTGAATTTGATCAAGGTCGTGAGCGACGCCCTGCATGTGGGGCCAATCCTGCTCGGCACGGCTCAGCCGGCGCATATTCTCACGCCTTCCGTTACGTCGCGTGGCGTGGTGAACATGTCCGCTTTCGCCGCCGTGGAGGCGATGACGAAAAACGATGAGGTTGCCGCAAGCGCGTCATAATGGACGCTTACCGCGTTTGAGAGTTTCATGCAAAAGGCGCTGTTTTAACAAACAGCGCCTTTATTTGTTTATCGGCATTCGCCCTGCGCGTCGTTATCGCCTTGCGGCTCAACGCTTACATGTTGGGATAATTCGGCCCGCCTGCGCCTTCCGGCGTGGTCCAAGTGATGTTGTTGTTCGGGTCCTTGATGTCGCAGGTTTTGCAATGGACGCAATTCTGGGCGTTGATCTGGAAGCGCGGCGCGTCTTCTCCTTCTTCGATCCACTCATAAACGCCGGCTGGGCAGTAACGGTTCGACGGGCCGGCGTAGACGTCGTGTTCGGAGTTTTTCTGGAGAGCCATGTCCTTGACCTTGAGGTGGATCGGTTGATCTTCCTCATGGTTGGTGTTGGACAGAAAGACGGAAGAAAGCTTGTCGAAGGACACGACGCCATCGGGTTTGGGATAGGCGATGGGTTTGCAGTCCTTGGCGGGCTTTAGGCTTTGGGCGTCGGTTTTGCCGTGTTTGAGCGTTCCGAAAAAAGAAAAGCCGAACAGCTCGTTGGTCCACATGTCGAGACCGCCGAGAGCTATGCCGACAATTGCGCCGAATTTCGACCACAAGGGTTTGACGTTGCGAACCCGTTTGAGGTCCGCGCCAATTTCGCTCGCCCGCAATGCATCGTCAAAATTGGTCAGCTCCGCATTGTCGCGTCCTTGCGCCAGCGCGCGCATGACTTCTTCCGCCGCCAACATTCCCGACAGCATGGCGTTGTGGGAGCCTTTGATGCGTGGCACATTGACGAGGCCGGCGGAGCATCCAATCAATAATCCGCCGGGGAAGGAAAGCTTGGGAACCGATTGCCAGCCGCCTTCGGTGATGGCGCGTGCGCCGTAGGAAATGCGTTTGCCGCCTTCAAAAGTTTCGCGAATGGCGGGGTGCGTCTTGAACCGCTGGAACTCTTCGAAAGGCGACAGATAGGGGTTTTCATAATTGAGGTGGACGACGAAGCCGACAGCCACCTGATTGTCTTCTAAATGATAGAGAAAAGATCCACCGCCAGTCTTGCCGCCCAGAGGCCACCCGAAGGAATGCTGGACAAGGCCCGGGCGGTGTTGTTCCGGAGCGACTTGCCAGAGTTCCTTGACGCCGATGCCGAACTTGGGAACGTCGCTGTCGCGATCCAAGGCGAATTTTGCGATCAGCTCCTTGGCGAGAGAGCCGCGCACGCCTTCGCCGATGAGAACATATTTGCCGCGCAGCTCCATTCCACGCGTGTAGCTGGAGTTCGGCGCGCCGTCGCGCCCCACGCCCATGTCGCCGGTGGCTACGCCAACGACTTTTCCCTCATCGTCATAAAGAACTTCGGCGGCGGCGAAGCCGGGATAAATCTCCACGCCGAGCGCTTCGGCTTTCTCCGCCATCCAACGACAGACATTGCCGAGAGAGACAATGTAGTTGCCATGGTTGTTCATCAGTTTCGGCATGATGAAATTGGGTAGGCGCATGGAACCCGCCGGCCCCAGAACCAGAAAGTGATCGGCGGTCACGGGGGTTTTCATTGGCGTGTCGGCTTCGTTGCGCCATTCTGGCAGCAATTTGTCCAGTCCGATCGGATCCAGAACCGCGCCAGAGAGAATATGCGCGCCGACTTCGGAGCCTTTTTCCAGAACGACGACGGAGAGCTCTTCGCCTTTGTCATTGGCGATTTGTTTCAACCTGATCGCTGCGGACAGCCCGGCGGGGCCGGCTCCCACGATCACCACGTCGAAATCCATGCTCTCCCGTTCGGGCAGCGCGTCCGTATCAACCATAATATTCTCCCTCCATGAGCCGCACGTCGGCCCACGCATTTTAAATTCATCGGCGGCGCGTGTTGACGCTCTCCCGCCAGTTTAGTCGCTTACCTTCTGTTTTAGAGCAGCAAGGAGGCGCTCGCAATGCATTGCTTGGATTCTCGTTGAATGTTCCGTTGACGTAAAGGTTATATTGTGGCGCGCGTGTGATTGGCCCGCCAGCGGATAACGCGTATGAACCATTGCATCCGCTCGCGCCTTGGGTCACAAAAGGGCATGAACGACGGTGAGCCAATGGATCAGAAAAGTTCGCGCGGCCTGTCAGCCATAGACGGCTTTGACGCGCGCGCGCTTGAATCGATTTTGGAGTTTTATCTCTCTGCCGGGGTTACCGACGGCGTCGAAGACGCCCCGGTTAATGCATTTGAGCTGTCCGAATCTCTTGCCCATGCGCGTGGACGGCAAAGCTCTCAGCTTCAGAACGCCGAGGTTGGACGAAGGGACGAGCCCGTTCAAAAGGGGCGAACGCCGGCGGATGTTTTGGCGGCGGCGAAAGCGGTGGAGGCGCCGCCTGCGGCGGCGCGGGCTAAGGCGTCTGCGGCCGCGATTCCGGGCGAGGAGGCGGTGATGGCTGCGCGCAGCGCCGCGCGCGCCGCTCAAACGCTTGAAGAGTTGCATGAAGCCTTATCCCGATTTGAAGGCTGCAATTTGCGTCTCACCGCCAGAAATCTGGTTTTTTCCGCAGGTTCCTCACAAGCGAGGCTGATGTTGATCGGCGATGCGCCGGGGCGCGAAGAGGACAATCAAGGCGCGCCTTTCGTTGGACCTTCTGGGGTGCTTTTACAGCGAATGCTCGCGGCTATCGGCGTTGATAAATCCAGCTGTTATGTGGCTAATGTCGTCCCATGGCGGCCGCCGGGCGATCGCACCCCCAGCCCGCAGGAGAATGAGATTTGCAAGCCGTTCCTTGAGCGCCAGATTGAGCTGGTCGGTCCTGAAGTCATTGCTTTTCTCGGCGGGGCGCCGGCAAGGGTGTTGACCGGCGTTCAGGACGGCGTCATGCGCATTCGCGGCAAATGGATAAGTTATGCGGTTGGTGGACGCAAGGTGAAGGCGATTACGACTTTGCATCCGGATTACCTATTGCGAAATCCAGAGCAAAAGCGTCTTGCCTGGACTGACCTGAGACTTATTTCGAAAGAATTGGCCTCACCCTCGGCGTAAGATCGTTTTTCATGAAGCTTTTCTGGCGCTTGCCGCTTTAAAGCCGGTTGGCGCGACTTATATCGAGTTATGAACGTATTCATTTGGAGAATGAGATGCTCGACGCCATTCGGAAACGCCTTCCGGGAAAATTTGGAAAAAAGAAAATAGAAATTCCGGTGGTTCGCATGAGCGGCGTCATTGAAGCGTCGCCGCGGTTCAATAACGGGATCTCTCTTTCGCTGGTGGGAAAGCCGCTTGAAAAAGCCTTCAAAATGAAAGACGCGCCGGCGGTGGCGATCATTATCAATTCTCCGGGCGGTTCGCCTGTGCAATCGCGTTTGGTGTATTTGCGTATTCGGGCGTTGGCTGAAGAGCATAAAAAGCCGGTGCTTGTGTTTGTCGAGGACGTAGCTGCCTCCGGGGGGTACATGATCGCCATCGCCGGTGATGAAATCTTTGTGGATCCGTCTTCGATCGTTGGCTCCATCGGGGTGGTTTCAGCCGGATTTGGTTTCACGCAACTTATTGAAAAAATTGGCGTTGATCGCCGCGTTTATACGGCGGGCGAAAAGAAGGTCACGTTGGACCCCTTTGGGCCGGAAAATGAGATGGATGTGGCGCATTTGCGTGCGCAACTTGAAGACGTCCATGAAGTTTTTATCGATATGGTCAAAGAACGCCGGGGAGATGTGCTCAATTCTGACGAGGATTTGTTCTCCGGAATGTTCTGGACGGGAAAAACCGCCCGCGATTTCGGTCTCGTAGACGCTGTTGGCGATGTGCGTTCCGTGGTGAAACAGCGTTTTGGGAAAGACGCGGAGCTGAAATTCGTCACTGCGCCGTCGTCTTTTCTGGCGCGCCGTCTTGGCATGCGCTCCGGGCAGGCTTTGGCCTCTGATCGGGGGTTGGCCGGAGACGTGGTGGCCGAGTTGGATGCTCGCGCGCTTTGGTCGCGTTTTGGCTTATGACTTTTTCTCGCCAAAAATAACTGTGATTCTCTTTAAGTGAACACGACATGCAGTGAAAGGAAGGAAAATGCCTCAATTGCTCGGATTTGCTATTTTGGCCGTTGGCGGGTTGATTTTGATGCGGGCCATGCGCGCGCAAATGGACCGGGTTGAAAAGCATTTGTCTCGCGCCGCCAACCCCGCGCGCAAAGCTGAAGCGCGGCAATCGCTTGAACGTGATCCGGTTACGGGGCGCTATCGTCCGAAATGATTTTACAGTGATCTTTAATGTTGGAGCGCTCGGATCGGCTTGACCTTGGCGGGGGATAATGGCAGGTGTCTTTGCGCCGGATTCCGGCAATGCTCCGCCATGTCTCATTTGCCCTGAACAATGGGCGACAATAGGATTTGCAAATGTCCAGCGACGCCGTGCCGGCCCATCTTCGTCCCGAGAACTCCTTTCAGGGCCTGATCATGACCTTGCAGCGCTTTTGGGCGGATCAAGGCTGCGCCGTTCTGCAACCCTATGACATGGAAGTAGGGGCTGGAACATTCCATCCCGCAACGACCCTGCGTTCGCTTGGCCCCAAACATTGGCGCGCCGCCTACGTGCAGCCCTCTCGCCGTCCCACCGATGGTCGCTATGGGGAAAACCCCAACCGCTTGCAGCATTATTATCAGTTTCAGGTGATCTTGAAGCCGTCGCCGGCGAATTTGCAAGAGCTCTATCTGCAAAGCCTCTACGCTATTGGCTTGGACCCTTTGTTGCATGACGTGCGCTTTGTGGAGGACGATTGGGAAAGCCCAACCCTCGGCGCATGGGGGCTGGGCTGGGAGTGCTGGTGCGACGGCATGGAAGTTTCTCAATTCACTTATTTCCAGCAGGTGGCGGGCGTGGAGTGCGCGCCGGTTTCTGGTGAGTTGACTTATGGGCTGGAGCGTCTGGCCATGTATATTCAGGGCGTGGATAACGTCTATGACCTGAATTACAATGGCATGGAAGGCGATTTGAAGGTCACTTACGGCGACGTTTTCCATCAGGCCGAGCAGGAATATTCCCGACATAACTTTGAATACGCCGATACGGATATGCTGTTTCGTCACTTCAAGGATGCGGAAGAGGAGTGTCAACGCTTGTTGGCGGCGGGCGCGCAGGCGCGTGAGGCCAGTGGCGACGGCGTTCACAAGGTGGTTTTCCCCGCCTATGATCAATGCATCAAAGCCAGCCATGCGTTTAACCTGCTCGACGCGCGCGGCGTGATTTCCGTCACCGAACGCCAAAGCTATATTTTGCGCGTGCGCGAATTGGCGAAAGCTTGCGGCGCGGCGTTTTTGCAAACCCGGGCTGGTGGCGTCGACGTTTGAGTTGAAATGTTTGGGGCGTCCGTCTTGAACCGACTATGCCTCGTTATTCAGTAACCTTTGTTTGCGTCGTGGCGTGAGCTGGGCTTATATCGTCCCGCGCTCCTGTTGAACGGGGCTTTAATCTGGGGGAGCTCTACATGGTTACTTGGTTCGTCGTTGGAATAGTCGTTCTCGCTGCCGTCTATCTTGTTTACCTCTATAACAGTTTAGTTAAAACCCGGCAGATGATGCGCGAAGGATGGAGCGGCATTGACGTGCAGCTGAAGCGCCGGGCGGATCTCATTCCCAATTTGGTGAGCACGGTCAAAGGCTATGCAGCCCATGAAAGCAAGACCCTTGAAGAGGTGACGGCGATGCGCGCGAAAGCCGCCGGCGCTCCTTCAGACGAGGTGGCCGCCCGCGCCAAGGCGGAAGGCGCGCTGTCTGCAGCTTTAGGGCGGTTGTTCGCAGTGGCCGAGAGTTATCCGGACCTGAAAGCCAGCCAGAATTTCGCCGAATTGCAACAGTCCCTTGAGCGGGTGGAGAATGATCTGCAAATGGCGCGGCGTTATTATAACGGCGCCGTTCGCAACCTGAACGTGATGGTGGAAAGTTTCCCGTCCAATCTGGTGGCGGAGCGTTTTGGCTTCTCGCACGCTGAATATTTCGAAATTGAAGACGCCAGCGACCGGTCGACGCCAACTGTATCTTTTTCTTCCTGAGCGTTTGCTGACTTGGCGCTCTGACTTTCTGTCATTTCGAGGCTGTTTTGATGAAAACCTTTAAATGCGGGCTTCTTCATTTCTTTGTCGTTCTCGTGGGGATAGTGGTTTCTGGCGCGGCGTTGGCGCAAGAGAGCATCCTTTCCTATGACAGCCGCGTGGAGATGGAGCGTTCGGGCGATCTCACCGTCACGGAAACGATTACAGTCAAGGCGGAAGGTGACAAGATCCAGCGCGGGATATATCGTGACTTTCCGACCTTGGTCAGAGGGGACGGGGGGCGAGCTCACGAGGTTGACTTTACGATTTTATCCGTTGAGCGTGATGGAAAGCCAGAGCCCTATGAAGCCGATTATAGCGGCCATGGGGTGGTTCGGGTTTATATCGGCGATAAGGACGTTATCCTTGAACCTGGCCAATATAGTTACACTTTGAGCTATGCGACGGACCGGCAGATCAGGTTCTTTGAGGATCATGAAGAATTATTTTGGAATGTGACGGGGAACTTCTGGGCGTTTCCTATTGAAAAAGCGCGCGCTGAAATTCACTTTCCTGAGGGTGTGTCGGCGGAAAAATGGACGGCCTATACAGGAGCGCGCGGCGCGCGCGGCAAAGACTGGAGCGGCGACGCGCGCAATGGCGTCGTTACTGTGGCGACGACAAAACCCTTGCCGCCGGGAGATGGACTTAGCGTCGTCGTGGCGATGCCCAAAGGGGCGATTGATCCGCCAAGCGCCGAGCAGGAACGACGTTGGTTTATTCGTGACAATCTTGGAACGATAATCGGCGGCGTGGGGCTGTTAATTGTCTGCTTGTATTATTTCGCGGCTTGGATGTGCGTCGGCCGTGATCCCGCTTCCGGAACGATTATTCCCCTCTATGAGCCGCCAAGCGATATTTCGCCGGCCCTCGCCAGCTACATCCATTATCGGGGAATGCGGCGAAATGGCTGGCAAGCCTTATCCGCAGCCTTGGTTAGTCTTGGCGTGAAGCAGCGTCTGGTTTTAGCGGAGCTGGATAGTGGGGATGTGGAGCTGCAGCCAACGGGAAAAGAGAGCGGGCTGCCCAAGGGCGAAGCGGCAATCATGGCGGCGACTTATGGTCAGCCGTTCTTGATTGGCGAAGACAACAAGAGCGCGGTGCAGAGGATGCTGAAAAGCTTCATTTCCGCGATTGAAGATGAAAATCGGGGAAAGTTCTTCAAGACCAATCGTATATTCTCCGTGGTCGGGGTTGCGCTGAGCGTGCTGACGGTCTTTTTTCTGGTTTCTGTGGGCATGGCGGCGAATGATGACATCGCTATTCTGGTTCCGTTGATCATGTTTGCGGTGGTGGTCGCCATCGTCTCGGTGAATATCGGGAAGACGTTTATTCACTCGCGCTCCATCCTTAAACGTCTTGGCGCCGTATTCGCCCTGTTTCCCGTTGGAATGGCGATCATGTTTTTTATTTTTTCCGCTCCGGTGGAGATTAACCCCTTTGAGAGCGTTCCGATTCCAAGCGCCATAATCGCCGCGTTGTTTGGCGTGAACGTGCTGTTTTATTTCCTTATCGGCGCGCCCACCGCTATGGGGCGCAAGGTGATGGATCAAATTGACGGCTTGGAACTTTATCTGTCGGTTGCGGAAAAAGAGCGGATGAACGCGGCGGGCGCGCCGCAAATGTCGCCGTCGCATTTTGAAACGCTTTTGCCCTATGCGGTGGCCTTGGGAGTGGAAAAGCCCTGGTCGAACGCATTTGAGAAATGGCTGACCAGCGCGGCGGCCGCAGCCGTGGTCGGCGGCGCCTACCATTATTCCCCTCATTGGCGTTCGGGTTCTGACTTTGACGGCGGCTCGATAGGACGCTCGGTGAGCGCCAGTCTTGACAACGTCTCCAGCGCGCTTAGCGCTTCAATGCCTAGCTCGTCCAGCTCCGGCTTCTCCGGCGGCGGGGGCGGTGGATCCGGCGGCGGCGGCGGCGGCGGCGGCGGCGGCGGATGGTAATCGGCTCCAGATAATCACGTCGGGGGTGACAAATCCTCCTCTTCTTGCTAACGCATTCGCCAGATTTTATGCGCGAAAGTTTCGCGCTTCCTCCAGAAACGGTCGAGACGTCCCATGCCTGATTTGCTCCTCGAACTCTTTTCCGAGGAAATTCCTGCCCGTATGCAGCGCCGGGCCAGCGAAGACCTGAAGTCCTTACTCACGAATGCGCTGGTTGAAGCGGGCCTGACTTATGAAGGGGCGAAAGCCTTTGCGACGCCGCGCCGTTTGGCGCTGCATATCGCAGGGTTGCCCGCAGGTTCCAAGCCAACGCGAGAAGAGAGAAAAGGGCCGCGCGTCGGCGCGCCGGAAAAAGCGGTTGAGGGATTTTTGCGGGGCGCGGGGTTGGCGTCCGTTGAAGAGGCCGAAATCGTCTCCGATCCCAAGAAGGGCGACTTTTACGTCGCGCGGATAGAAAAACCGGGCCGCTCGACCCCGGAAATCATTGCTGAAGTAATGCCGGGAATCATTCGTAATTTCCCATGGCCCAAGTCAATGCGTTGGGGCGAGGGGAGTTTGCGCTGGGTGCGGCCTCTGCATTCCATCGTCTGCATGTTCGGACCTGAAACGGAAGAGCCTGAAGTGGTTCCCTTTGAGGTTGACGGAATTCGCTCCGGCGACCTGACGAGCGGCCATCGTTTTCTTGCGCCTGAAACCTTCACCGTGCGCCGTCTTGAGGATTATATGAGCAAGCTTGAGGCTCACAAGGTGGTGCTGGACAGCGACCGGCGTAAAGACATCATTTTGCATGACGCGCGCGACCGGGCGCTGGCTCTGGGCCTTGAGCTTGTGGAAGACGAAGGCTTGCTGGAGGAAGTCGCGGGATTGGTCGAATGGCCGGTGGTTCTGGTGGGATCATTTGACGAAAGTTTCCTTGAAATTCCCGATGAAGCGACGCGGTTGACCATTCGCGCCAATCAGAAGTGCTTTGTGCTGAAAGATCCGGCCACGGGCAAGCTGGCCAATAAATTCGTGCTGACTTCGAACATCGAGGCAAGCGACGGCGGCCAAGAAATCATTCACGGCAATGAGAAGGTGATCCGCGCGCGCCTTTCCGATGCAAAATTCTTCTGGGACACGGACTTGAAGTCCGGCCTTGTCGAGAATTTGCCCAAACTGGAGAATATCGTTTTTCACGAAAAGCTTGGCACGGTGGCGGAGCGGGTTGAGCGGCTGAAAGCGCTGGCGCGGGACCTTGCGCCTGTTGTTGGCGCCGATCCAAGCAAGGCTGAACGCGCGGCTTTGCTGTGCAAGGCCGATCTTGTCAGCCAGATGGTCTATGAGTTCCCGGAACTTCAGGGGTTGATGGGACGCACTTATGCGGCGCTTCAAGGCGAGGACGCTTCCGTCGCCGCCGCGATTGAAGATCATTACAAACCGCAAGGGCCAAGTGACCGGACGCCTACCGACAAGGTTGCGGCGACGCTTGCAATGGCGGACAAGCTTGATCTGCTGATCGGTTTTTGGATTATCGACGAAAAGCCCACGGGTTCGAAAGATCCCTTCGCTCTTCGGCGTGCGGCGCTTGGACTCATTCGGATCATTTTGGAGAACGATATTTCTCTGTCGCTTCTCGAGATCATCAAGCAAGGGGTGGCTGCGCGCGGAGCCGATCTGGATGAAGCCAGAGTCAATGACATCGCTGTGGATTTGTGCCGGTTCCTTGAGGACCGTTTGTCGGTTCAGTTGCGAGGAGATGGGGTTCGGCATGATCTTTTGAGCGCGGTGACGGCGCGCCAGTCCCTTGCAACGGGCGCGAAGCTGCCTCGGATCATTCGCCGCCTTGAGGCTCTTGACGCTTTCGTTAAAACGGACGACGGCGCAAATCTTATGGCGGGCGCTAAGCGCGCGGCGAATATCGTCGCGGCGGAGAGCAAGAAAAGCGACGGCGCGGATATTTCGGGAACGTTGGACGAAAGCCTTCTGATTGAAGCCGCTGAAAAGTCTTTGAACGAAGCTGTCGGCGCTGTTCGTCAGGGCGTAAAGGCGCGATTGGCCGTTGATGACTTCACTGGCGCGATGCAAGCGATCAGCGCGTTGCGCGAGCCGATTGACAGCTTTTTTGAAGATATAATGGTCAATGTGGAAGATGAGGCTATTCGGCGGAATCGACTGCGTTTATTGGCGCAAATCAACGAAGTCACCGGACAATTAGCTGATTTCTCGGTCATTGAAGGCTAAATAGTCACGCCCACATTTAGACGCCTTTTTTGAGAAAGCCTTTCTTTCGAAACCGGAAGGAAGGCTTTTTTCTGTCGCATCGGCGCTGAGCCGGACGCCGTACGCTCTTCTTTTTGTTTTATCGCTTGTATCGTGTTGTTTTTATAGAAGTAGCTTTATGATTGGTGAGATTTTGGTGTAACTAATGAGAGACTTTTTCACGCCGGAAGATAACGGCGGCACGAACGGAGGCAGTCAATTGTCAGAGAATTCGAGATTTATCACCAAGCTTGCAGACAAGGGTTACAAGGTTCCTCGTTTGGGATTTGGCACGGCGGCGCTTTCGCAAGATGGCGGCACTTTTGGTTACGCCGTCGAAAAGTCTCGCGCTCACTCCACCGTTCGTGAAATCCTTGAAGCGGGAACCAATTTCATCGATACGTCGCGTAATTATGGCGACGGTTATTCGGAAGCCTGTATTGGCGATGTGCTGCGCGAGATGGGCGGGGCTCCAAAAGATCTTCTGTTGTCGACGAAACTGGACCGAAACGCTGAGACCGGCGCGTTTGACGGCGCGCAAGCGCGCAGGTCTCTGGAGACAAGCTTGGTGACATTGGGGGTGGATCACATTCCCGTGCTCTATTTGCATGATCCCGAGCACGCCCGCTCTATCGCGGAGGTCGAAGCTGACGACGGCTCCATTCGCGAGTTGATGAAGATTCGCGATGAAGGTTTGGCCACCACTATCGGTCTTGGCGCCGGCGACGTGGACGTGATGATGCCTCTGTTGCGCAATTGGGATTTTGACGTTGTTTTGACTCACAATCGCTATTCTCTTTTGAATCGCAACGCGGCGGAAATGGTGAATTACGGCGTTGAGAATGGCATTGCGATGATTAACGCGGGCGTGTTCGCCGGCGGTATTTTCGCTAAGGGATCGAAAAATTACAGCCGCTACGTTTATCAGGAAGCGGATGAGAAGACGCTGTCTGCGATTCAGAAGATCGAGCAATTATGCGAGCGATTCAACGTTTCCGCCGGCGCCGTCGCGCTGCAGTTCTCGACGCGCAACCCGCTTTTCGTCTCCACGATCATTGGCGTCAGTAAGCCTGAGCGCATCGCTAGCACTATGGCGCTGGATGAAGTCGAAATCCCGGACGCTTTATGGGAGGAGTTGAAGGACATTGAGTTTTCAACGGAAAACCCTGAGAAAAACAGAGTGATGAGCTGATCGTTCGTCGCCATTGTGGGTTCAAGGCAGATCGATGGAACTGAGCATAGATTCTTTTTCACCAGAACGGTCGATGACGCTGGGGGAACAGGTTTATCAAATTCTTCGACGGCAAATCGTCACCGGCAAGGCTAAGCCGGGAGAGATCATTGATGAAAAAGAACTCGCCGCCTCTTTGAATATCTCCCGCACGCCCGTGCGGGAGGCCGTCAAGCGGTTGAGCGATGAAAACTTGATCGACGTGGTGTCTCAGTCGGGAACGCGGGTATCGCAATTGGTCTTCCGCGAGATCGAAGAAGCCTATCTCATTCGCAAGGCGCTGGAGTGCGAGAGCGCGGCGCAAGCGGCGGCGCGTATGTCCAAAGCTCATGAAAAAGCATTGAGCGAGATCATGAATATGCATTTCGCCGAGTTAAAGGACAAGAACTTCAACCGGGCGCTGGAGCTGGACGATCAGTTTCATCAATATATCGCTTCAATCAGCAATTTGCAGCGCTTGTGGCAAATGGTGGCCATCAGCAAAGGACAGTTGGATCGCTGCCGGCATTTGCTGTTGCCGGTGGTGGGAGAGGCGAGAAAAACAATGGAATACCATCAATATGTTTTTGAGCGCCTCGTGAGCGGCGACGGCGAAGCCTCGCGTCAGGCCATGGGCGAGCATTTGGATTACGCCTTTAGCGTCGCGCAGAAAAAGCTGAAGGGAAGGGACTTGTCTTTCCCTATCGAGAAGAAAAATCGAAAGAAAGCGGCGCCGAAAGCGCGATGAAAGCAAACGGCGTGAATTTCGCCGGGCGGAGAGGTTTGTGATTAGAGGCTCGTCCGCCCGACGCTAAGTGAAGCTACATGGTGGCGCCGATTTGCCAGGGTACGAATTCCAGATCGCCCAGACCTTGAGCCTCTGAAAGCGTTTTGCGCCCCGACGCCGTCTGGATGATGTATTCGAAAATTTCCTTGCCAACCGTTTCAATGTCCACTTCGCCGGTGGCGATGCGCCCGGCGTTGATGTCCATATCCTCGCTCATGCGCTCGGCCAGGCTGCTATTTGTCGCGATCTTGATTGAAGGCGATGGCTTGGCGCCGAAGGCGGAGCCGCGACCGGTGGTGAAACAAACAATGTTGCAGCCGCTGGCGATCTGACCCGTGACCGAGCATGGGTCATAGCCGGGGCTGTCCATGAAAACGAAACCCTTGCGATCAATCGGCTCGCCGTATTTGTAAACGCCGGTCAGCGGGCTCGTGCCGCTTTTCGCCGCCGCGCCTAGAGATTTTTCCAAAATCGTGCTCAAGCCGCCAAGTTTATTGCCGGGGGAGGGGTTATTGTCCATAGAGCCGAAGTTTCGCGCCGTGTAGTCTTGCCACCATTCAATGCGTTCAATCAGCTTCTTTCCGACTTTTTCATCCACCGCGCGCCGGGTCAAAAGATGCTCTGCGCCATAAATTTCCGGTGTTTCCGCCAGAACCGCCGTGCCGCCTTGGCGCACCAGAAGATCGGCCGCATAGCCAAGGGCAGGATTGGCGGTGACGCCGGACCAACTGTCTGAACCGCCGCATTGCAACGCTACGGTCAGCTCTGAAACCGGGCAAGGCTCGCGGGTCGCTTGATTGGCGACTTCGAGCATGGATTTGACGATCTCGCTTCCTGCGTCAATGGTCTTGCGCAAACCGCCAGTGTTTTGAATGTTCATGGTTTGGAACAATGGGCCGCGTTTAAGACCATAAGCTTCCAGTAGAAAGTCGATTTGGTTGACTTCGCAGCCAAGGCCTACAAGCAATACGCCTGCGAGATTGGGGTTGCGCGCATATCCCCACAAAACTCTCTGAAGGTTGTCATAGCCTTCGCCATTATCGGCCATTCCGCATCCAGTGCCGTGAACGAATGAGACGACGCCGTCCACATTCGGATAGGCCGCCATGACGTCTTCGGAAAAAGCGTCCGCGATGAAGCGCGCTGCGGTGGCGGAGCAATTAACCGAGGTTAAAACGCCGATGTAATTGCGTGTTCCCACTTTGCCGTTTTCCCGGCGATAGCCCATGAAACTGCGCCGGTCTTCTTCCGGAACCGGGTCGAGATGGGTCAGATGGGTTGAGAATTCATAATTCTGGCTGGTGTTGCGAAATTCCAGATTATGCGTGTGAATATGCGTCCCCGGCTCAATGTCGGTGGTGGCGTAGCCAATGATCTGACCATACTTCAGAATTGGTTCGCCGGCGGATATGGGCCGGGTTGAGATTTTATGTCCCGAAGGAATGTCGTTTTGGACGGTCAGTCCGTCAACGAGGGATCCTGCGGGAGTTTTGGACAAGGCGACGACGACATTGTCCAGCGCGCTTAATTTCAAGGTTTTGGTGGCAGGGTTGCTCATCATGAATCCTAGCTGTGTAGTTAAGTGTTATACTAAAATAACAGTTATGGGAGCGCAAGACGTTTCGCAGAAGGGTGGAGATTGGTTTTAGCGTGCGAGTCTGGCGTCTGACCGAGTAGCCGACGCTGTCACTATCATCCTTATGCTTCCGCCGCCATTGTGGCAATAGTCAGGAAATGGGGCGTGGGAGCGAAGCGGGGCGTTTACGCTCGCCTTAGATGAAAAGAAAAGTGATGAAAATAAAATAACGTAAAAATAACAATGCATTGTTGGTTTTTAGGCTTGAGCGACATGTTTTGGCGTTGGCAAAAGTCTTTTTGTCGGACTATATATGCTTCAAACGAGCATAACGAGTGTAGCGAAGGCTACGTTTTTTAAACACAACAATATGCTCAGATTGAGTATAATATGGTTCGCGTGAAAGCGATCGGATATTTGCGCAAAGCCGTGCCTCTGCTGAATTGGCATCGCTGGAAAGAGAGGACGTCATGGCTACCACGATTGTTTCCACCACTGCGGGTGAAGCGGTGAGCGCGGCGTGTGACGTCGCAATTGATCGTTATGGCCGTGTGGATGCGCCTGAGTTGGAATATACGCCGGAGATCGCTGCGGAGACCGCGCCGATTTACGAGAAGGTCAAGCATTTGATTCCGGCCATTGAGTGGCCGGCGCTGGCTCCGACGATTCATGCCATCAATAAGCTGAAAAAGGAGCGCAACGCCGTTATTCTGGCGCATAACTATATGACGCCTGAAATTTATCACGGCGTAGCCGACATTGTTGGCGACAGTTTGCAGCTGGCCAAGGAAGCCAGCCGGACGGAAGCTGACGTGATTGTTCAGTGCGGCGTGCATTTCATGGCGGAGACATCGAAAATTCTCAGCCCGGAAAAAACCGTTTTGATCCCGGACATGAAGGCGGGGTGTTCGCTGGCTGAATCAATTACGGCGGCGGACGTGCGCATGTTGCGCGAAAAAAATCCTGGCGTGCCTATCGTGACTTACGTCAATACGTCTGCGGACGTGAAGGCGGAATGCGATATTTGCTGCACGTCCTCCAATGCGGTTCAGGTTGTGGAGAGCCTTGGCGCCAAGCGCGTATTTTTGATACCCGATCAATATCTGGCGGCCAATGTGGCGAAACAAACGGATGTGGAGATATTGACATGGGCGGGCGCCTGCGAGGTGCATGAACGCTTCACGGCGGCGGAATTGCGAGAGTATCGCGACATCGATCCCGACGTGAAAATCATCGTGCACCCGGAATGTCCGCCTGACGTGGTGGGCGAAGCGGATTTCGCGGGTTCAACCGCGCATATGATCGACTGGGTTAAAGAGCATCATCCGAAAAAGGTTATGCTTGTCACCGAATGTTCGATGGCGGATAATGTGGCGTCCGAAACGCCTGACGTGGAATTCGTGCGTCCATGCAATCTTTGTCCGCATATGAAGCGGATCACGCTGACAAAAATCCTTGACGCGTTGATTGACATGAAGGACGAGGTCTTCGTCGACCCACGTACGGCTGAGCGGGCGCGGCGCTCCGTAGAGCGGATGATTAATTTGAAAAGCTGAGGCTGGCGGAGCCGCAGTTCGGTTCTAAGGAACCCTTCGGTGCGCGCATGCCGGCGCGCATTTTGCTGATACGCTGATGCGAAATTACGCTGCGTATTAGTGCGTCAAGCGCGTTTTCCAGAGGCTTCCCATGTCTGGCATTGAAACTATTTCTCCTCTGCAATCTTCCAGTGGAATTGACGATGTCGTCATTTTGGGGGGAGGTTTAGCCGGGCTGTTTTGCGCGTTGAAACTCAGCCCGCGTCCCGTCACCATTCTCACAGCTTCGCCTATCGGCGAAGGCGGCTCATCCGCTTGGGCGCAAGGGGGCATCGCCGCTGCGGTGTCTGAGGGGGATACGGCGTTGGCCCATACCCTCGACACGCTGGAGGCGGGAAAGGGAATTTGCGAAGAAAAAATCGTACGCCTGATGACGAGCGAAGCGGGGGAGCGCGTTCGCGATCTCCTTCAATATGGCGTTCCTTTTGACAAGGATCTGGAAGGGCGTTTGCAGTTATCGCGTGAGGCGGCCCACTCTCAAAGCCGGGTGGTTCGCGTGCAAGGAGATATGGCGGGACGCGCCATTATGACGGCGCTTATCGACGCTGTACGCAAAACGCCCTCCATTCGGGTCGTCGAGGGATATTTGGGCGAAGAGTTGATGCGTAGCGGCAGTCGGGTTTGCGGCATTCTGGCTCGCCGACGGGGCGGACGGGAGCGATTGGCGTTTCCCGCGCATGCGGTGGTGCTGGCTTCTGGCGGCGTGGGGCATCTTTATAGCGTGACGACAAACCCGAACGAATCCAACGGTCATGGGGTGGCCATGGCCGCGCGCGCGGGGGCTGTGTTGGCGGATTGCGAGTTTGTTCAGTTTCATCCAACCGCGCTTGACGTGGGCAGAGATCCTGCGCCGCTGGCCACCGAAGCTCTGCGCGGCGAAGGAGCTTTGCTGGTGAATCGCGCCGGCGAGCGTTTCATGGAGAAGATTGATCCGTTGCTGGAGCTCGCGCCCCGCGACGTGGTGGCGCGGGCGATCTTTACGCAAGTTCAGGCTGGGCGCGGCGCTTTCCTTGACTGTCGCGAGGCGATTGGCGGCGCCTTTTCCAAGCGGTTTCCAACGGTCGCCGCCGCTTGCTCGCAGGCGGGAATAGATCCTGCAACAGATCTCATTCCGGTGCAGCCGGCGCAACATTATCATATGGGCGGCATTTTGACCGACGCCAATGGACGAACGTCGCTGGACGGCCTTTGGGCGGCGGGGGAAGTGGCGTCCACCGGAGCGCATGGCGCCAATCGACTGGCGTCCAATTCGTTGCTTGAAGCTGTGGTGTTCGCAACGCATATAGCCGAAGACATTCAAGGGTTGATGCCTACGCCCCGCACAGGCCATTGGGAGGAGCTGGACGACACTATCGTTGACGCGAGCGAGCGCAACGAGGTGGAGCGTTCGGCGATCTCAGGTTTGCGTGAGATTATGTCCGATAAGGTCGGCGTGGTGCGCACGCAGGAAGGGCTTACCGAGGCGCTTGCGGTTATTTCCGCGTTGGAGGGGCGATGCGCACGGCGCTCTATCCTTAACATGATGGCCGCGGGCAGAATTATCGCCGCCGCCGCCTTGATGCGTCAGGAAAGCCGGGGCGGGCATTATCGCTCTGACTTCCCGCAGCAAGATGAAGCTCAGCAAAAACGGTCTTTCTTGACAATGCGTCAGGTGGACGAGTTGAGCGCGCAGGCGAGAGAAAGCGAAGTCGGGCGTAAGGCCATTGAACTGGAAGAGATTAAAACTCATGAACATTGACGCTTATTTGCCCAAGTTGCCTCAACTGTTGATCGATGAGGCGGTGCGTGCGGCTTTGCTCGAAGATTGGGGGCGCGCCGGGGACGTCACCGCTCAGGCGACCTTGCCGGAAAGCGTCATGGCGCAAGCGTCAATTGTTTCGCGTCAGGAAGGGCGTCTCGCCGGCGTTGATCTCGCCTTGAGCGCATTTCGATTGTCCGATCCATCGATTAATGTGGAGACGCTGGAGGATGACGGCGCCTGCTTGTCTCCGGGAAAAGTGGTCGCGCGGATTTTTGGGCCTGCGCGGGCGGTTTTGGCGGGAGAGCGTGTCGCATTGAATTTTCTTGGGCACTTGTCGGGGGTCGCCACGGCCACGTCAAAATTCGCCGGGAAAATTTCTCACACGAAGGCGAAAATCGTGTGCACGCGCAAGACTACGCCCGGATTGAGAGCTTTTGAGAAATACGCCGTGCGTTGCGGGGGCGGGGCCAATCACCGCTTCGGGTTGGATGATGCGATCCTGATCAAGGACAACCATATCGCCATTTGCGGGGGCGTCGCGTTGGCGATTGAACGGGCGCGGGCTTTCGCTGGACATCTGGTGAAGGTGGAGGTTGAAGTTGACACTCTGGCGCAATTGCGCGAGGCGCTTGCGGCGGGGCCGGATGTGATCATGCTTGACAATATGTCGCTGGAGCAATTGCGTGAAGCGGTGGCCATGACCAATGGCGGCGTCGTGCTTGAGGCTTCTGGCGGCGTAACCCTTGAAACGGCGCAGGCGATTGCGGAAACCGGCGTCGACTTGATTTCAACGGGGTGGATCACCCATTCAGCACCCGTTTTGGATCTGGGGCTGGATATTGAGTTGCGCGCCTGAAGCGTCCGGAGGTTTGGCGCTGCGGAAAGCGGCGCTGAAATCAGCTCCAGCCGCCGCCGTAGGTTTTATAGAAGATATGCAGACCGATTTTCTGCATTTTCTTCATTGTGCGCGCCCATCTGGGGTGTACATAGGTGGCGTGATAATGGGTCGAGGCGCCGACTTTTGTCAGGTAGTGCTCACCGGCGACGGTTTCTTTCGCCAGCTTTTGCGCCACGCGCCAAGACGCCTTTGAATTGATGCGGTCACGTATGCCGTCGCATGCGAAAGAGAACTGGCACCGATTGCGCATATGGCGGTTTTGATAGACGACTTTACAGATCGTATTTGGGTAAGTTGGATTTTTCACCCGGTTCAAAACGACTTGAGCCACGGCGATCTGCCCGCTT
Source organism: Stappiaceae bacterium (assembly GCA_048265185.1). GTDB lineage: Bacteria > Pseudomonadota > Alphaproteobacteria > Rhizobiales > Stappiaceae > JBLXBZ01. Next base: position 412,318 of record JBLXBZ010000002.1, read on the forward strand.
TGCGGCTCGCTGCGCGCCTCAAAGTAGATCGCTTCAGCAAGGCATTGCAATTCCTTCTTGGAGTTGGCGCTTTTGGGGAGCGGGCGATTACGCCACCAGTGCGGATCGCTTTGGGCGTTGGTCTCCAGTTCCGCCTCGTCGATTACGGAGGGGTCGTTGAGCGTGGGACCGCCTAACAGGGCCTGGAAGGGCGATCGAACGCTTTCGCCGCTTTGCGGGGCGTAGGCGGAGACCAGAGAAGCGCTGGCCGCAGCCACGTTGCGCGCCATGGCCAGTTTCGCCAGGTCAAGCGGTTCGCCGTCTTTCGCTGGTTTTTTGCCCGCCAGTAATGTGGCTTTGCGATCGGCGCCTTCCGGAAAGCTCTGAACGAAGGCGACGCGCGGTAGGTCGTCTCTGTTGTCTTCAGCCAAAAGAGTGGGCATCGTATAGAGGGAGCCGCTCGCGGTTTCAATCAGATTGCGATCAGGCGCCATTGAAAACATGCGCGCGGATTTTCCTGTGCGGTTGATGCGAAGCTCGGTTGGCATTTCCCGGTTCTGGCCATCTTGAACCGAGCGCTCCAAGCCGGGAATGGTGGTCGCCGGCAAGGAGGCGTTTCCTGAAGTTATGACATATTTCGTGGTGTTTTCATTTTCTCGCTGGCCCGCTTGCGTAAACGTGAAGCTTGGGGTGAGAGACGAGGTGTATGGCGCGGCCTCCACGGCGGACATCCAGCGGGGCGCGGCGCCGCGGGCTTTGTCGAGGAGTGAGGAAATGTCTTGTTGAGCGACCACGGTTGGAAAGCCAAAATAAAGCGCGAGGGCGTATGAGGCGAAACGCATATAGGCCGATTTTCGTACGTGGTTGGGCCTAACCCGTTTTGCTTTTTTGGTGCCAGACATACGCGGCGACTCCAACGCTTGCTCCCGGTCTGTTCGTGTTAATCCGGGGCATGTGGTTTGAATACAACAGGGTGTAATCTTCGCCGCTTAACCTTGAGAGACCGTTAATGAGGCTGGAATCCTTGCGAATTTGCGGGTTTCTTTGGTGTGTGGAGCTGGTTATGGTTAATTTAATTGTCTGTAGATGACTGTTTTCGCTTTGGAAATCTCCCTTTGTCGTGCAAGAGTCCGCCAGCGTTAAATTTGGTGTGGGGGACAATATGTATCTAAGTTTTCTGTTTTTGCTGCTGCTGGCGACGCTGATATGCGCAGCCTATGGCTCGGTTCGCAGCGCCGGAATTTTGACGGCGTTGTCGTTCGCCGCCGCTATTTTCGTCTATACGCGTCACGCTACTGACGCGCTTCCTTTGTCGTTTTGAGGTGCGCCGTGATTTCGAACCGCAATGAAATTCTTCTGAACGCCTTCGGTTTGTTGGGAATTTCGGTAACGCTCCTCGTGGCGTTTTTATTTCAACTTCTCAACAATGAAATCCCGTGTCCATTGTGCCTTTTGCAGCGGGCAGGCTTTTTGCTGCTGGCCGTCGGCCCAGTGCTTAATATCTGCAAAGGGCCGCGTTCCGCTCATTACGGGATCACAATCCTCGCCGGGCTTTTGGGCGCGGGCTTCTCCTCGCGCCAGATTTTACTGCACATCATGCCGGGCGATCCAGGATATGGCTCCGCCTTGATGGGGATGCATTTTTACAGCTGGGCGTTTGTGGTGTTCATTGGCGCGGTGGTTGCTTGTGCGGTGATGTTGCTGGTCCGCTCAAATGAAGACGTCGCGGCTTCGCGCCATCAGGCGGGCGCTTTGGGGGTGGGGGCGATCGGCTGTGTCGCCGTCGCGGGCGTTATCGCATTTGCGGGGCTGAACTTGGCCAGCACGGTGCTTGAGTGTGGCTTTAGCATCTGCCCTGATGATCCGGTTGAGTATATTTTGCTGAAATAGAAGCGGGGGCGGGGAGATGGGGGCCGTACGTTCATCTGATGACGGTTCCCGGCTCACCTCCCTCCGACTTTCAAGCCCAGAGTTGGCCGTTCCTTCAATACGTTGCGGCGGAAACGGAACAAGGCGGCGGGGCGTCCGCCTGTGGCGGTGGAAATTTCTCCGGTGGGTTCGACAAGCTCGCCGGCTTCAACGAGCCGACGGAAATTTTGCTTATGGAGATGGCGCCCGGAAATTGCTTGAACCGTTTGCTGCAATTCGGTGAGGGTGAAACTTCTGGTCATCAGCTCGAACACCACGGGGCGGTATTTCAACTTGGCGCGTAAACGGGAAATCGCCGTGGCGAGGATGCGTCTGTGGTCAAAGCGCATGGGCTGCCCGAAAGCGGGGATCGCAGCACGCTTAAGCGCTTCTTCGCGTCCGTCGCGCGCAGCCTCTAGCACCAGCCCCGCCTCATAGAGGAGTTCATAGCGGTCCAACACTTTTTCTTCATCCCATGGATCGTTGTCCTGCTGGCCAAAGGCCAGACGAATTTGCTCGCTGCGTGAGAGCGCGCGGGAAGGGCGTCCGGGCGGGGGGGGCGTCGCGGCCCATTCTTGCAAGGTGGGCAATATTTGTTCGTCCAGCATTTCAGGGCGGCCGTCGCGCCAATCTTCCCATGGAAAGTAGTCGTACCACGACTGCCAGCGCGAGCCTTGCAAGGCGAGGGTTTCCTCCGACTCGATGCTCTTGCGCGTGAGCGCCAGATAGCCGACGGAAACCACATGCGGCCCTTTGTCCCCGTCAAGCATATGTCTGCCACGGTCGCCAAAGGTATAAAGTTGCTCAATGTGGCCCAGCCTAAGCGCGGTTTGATCTTCCACCCAAGCTTTCAGGCCAATTTCAAAGGTTCTGTGGTTCAAAGGATCAAACGGGCCGAAGGGCAAGGCCTCCGGCTCATCTGCGGTGTCGCTGACGACGGTCAGAACCCATGGAGTGGGGCTTTCGACTGCAACGATGACGGCGTTGAGGCCAATTTCAAGCAGGGTTAGCTTTTCTGGAGACTGCACGAAGGCTCTCCATAGGCTAGCGTGAAGGGCGCGCCTTCAAAGGCGTCGGCGCCGCGTCCAATTGTTTTGATCGCGTCGATCATTTCTCCGTCTCGCTCCAATAATTCGTCCGCCAGAGCGATCATTCGGCCGTTGGGCGTGGCGCTTGGCGAGGAGGCGCGCAGGAGATGGGCGAGCTCCGCCTCTCTTCCGCGTTCCGACAGAGCGCAAGCGGCGATATAGGCGGCGGCCGTGGAGCGGCTTATTCCCGCCCAACAATGAATGACGAGTGGCGCCGATCCTCCCCACCTGCGGACATAGGCGAGCAGAGCGCGCATATGTTCGGCCTGCGGAGCGATTAGACCAGCCCTTGGCGCGGCAATGTCGTTAAACGAAAGCGACAGATAGTTTTGCGGCGAAATCTGTGTGGGAAGGTCGACAGCGGCTCCAGCGCTCATCAGAGAAATCAAATGCCTCGCGCCGACCCTACTCACCGTTTTTTCAAGTTGGGACAAGGGGCAGACAGTGAGCATGACATCTTTCTGAAGGGATGAACGGAAGGACGCAACCTTAGCGGATTATCCTTCACAGGTCACCTGCCGCGTGAAGGGTTATCCAAATTGAAGACGATACGCTCAGGCGCGCGTTGTTAAAGGGGCGTTTCATCGCGAAGTTTCTGGATCTCGATGAAACGCTCCATGAACTGCGTTTGCGCTTGGCTCGCAGGTAAAGGGCGTAGACCTAAAGAGCTGTCACTATGGTTCAGCGCTTTGATGACGCGAGGCCTTCCAAAAATTCGATTTGCTTCGTCGCGTGAAAATCCCGCTAGTTCAACCGCTTCGAAATAGGCGCAGATCATGTCCGCTTTTTTAATGAGTTTCTTTATGTCTTCAGGCAGGGTCGTCTGCAATGAAAACCGTAAGTGGATGGCTTGTTGCAGGCGCTGTTCGATATCTTTATAGGCGCCGCCCAAAACTGTCTTGAAAGGCGAAATCATGTCACCGATGACATATTCAGGCGCGTCATGCAGCAAGGCGGCAAGGCGCCAATGAGCGCTAAGGTCCGGTTTTATCAGTCGCGTTAAATGCTCCACCCAGACGCAATGCTCCGCCACCGAGAAAGCGTGCTCGCCGGTCGTCTGACCGTTCCACCTCGCGACGCGGGCGAGTCCGTGGGCGATATCTGAAATCTCGATATCAAGCGGAGAGGGGTCCAATAAGTCAAGACGGCGGCCCGACAGCATTCGCTGCCATGCACGAGAGGGAGAGCCGGCTTTGTCTGCGGACATGCTGGATTTGCCTGTGTTGGTTTTTCAAAATAACGCGTGAATCTAGTCAGGAAACATCCGGCCAGGTGAAATTCGCCCAAGAGGGTAAGGAAAACGTGAGAGGTCGCTCGTTAGCAATGGTTTCAACTGCGTTGGCGCGGGCGTCGCAGATGCGGTCGAGGCGCACCAGCGCAAGGCCAGTGGAACCATGGGATGATTTTACAGCTCCAACCGGCTTCCCCCCCGCCAGAATAGGTGTGTCCATGGGCGGCAGATCCTGTTCGGCGCTTACCTGAATGACGCGTTTGCGCGCCGTGCCGCGATGCTGCATCCGGCTGACGACCTCTTGTCCAATGAAGCAGCCTTTGTCAAAAGCGACGCCGTTAAGCCCGTCCATGTCCACGTCATGTGGAAAAACGTCGTCATAAGCGTAGTCAACGCCCGCTTCGGGAACGCCGAGGTGGATGCGGTGGGTGTGATATTCTTTTGCGCTGACGATGGAAAAGCCTGCGGCGGCGAAGGCCGCTTCCATGTCTTGTTCTTTATTGGCGATGAGGCGCCGGCCAAGGTTCGACAGGCGAGGGTCAGGCGCGCTGGCGGCTTGCTCCAGCTCCAAATGAATGGCGGCGTCGTGACTCTGGCCCCATAGCGCCCAAACCTCAATGTCGTCGCTATGGTCGGTGAGGACGATTTTCGCGCGAAGCTTGTAGAATGTCAGCCGTTTAATCAGCTCAGAAACGCGCTCACGCGCGGTTTCGAGCAAAAGACCATTGTGCGTGCGGTAGATGATGAAATCGAAAAGAATTTTTCCTTGCGCCGTCAAAAGCGCGCCAAAGCGAGCCTGATCAGCTTCAAGCTCTGAGATGTCGCAAGTGACGAGGTTTTGCAAGAAGGCGACGGCTTGCTCGCCTTCGATCTTTATGCAGGCCCTGTTCACAAGTTTTGCGGCATATTTCGCGGTCATATCCGGCGTCGCCCTTGTTGGTGTTGTCCTATCCATCGAGATAGGCTGCTTTGCCCGTCACAACAAGGGGCATGAAGGAAGGACAGGCTAAAGCTGCGTCATCATAACCGGTTGTTCATTTGCGTTTGCTAAAACGTTATGGCTGGCATTGTATTGAGTAGGGCAGGTGGGATCATGTGTGCTGACATCAAAAGAGCGCAAGTGTCATTGAAAGCGGTTGTCGTCGGGGCGCTGACCGCGTTCGCGTTGACGGTTTGGACGTTCACGGCGCAAGCGGCTTCTCCATCAAAACTCAGGCCTCTCGTCTCCACAAAGATGGCTTCCGCCGCGCATGCAGAGAACAGCGGTTTGGCGTCAAACCAGATGGCTCACCGCGAAAACGATCCGCTTCAAATCGTGGTTTCCCTTTCATCTCAGTCGCTTGACGTATATCGAGGACTTAAGCGCATTGATTCCTCCCCGATTTCTTCAGGCAAAGCTGGATATGGGACGCCAACTGGCGTCTTCAGCATTCTTGAGAAGCGAAAACGGCATTTCTCGAATATCTACGATAATGCGCCAATGCCTTATATGCAGCGTTTGACTTGGTCCGGGATCGCTTTACATGAAGGTCGCGTTCCCAATTATCCAGCGTCTCATGGGTGCGTGCGATTGCCTAAAGGGTTTTCAAAAAAATTATTCGATCTCACCAGCTTTGGCGGCCATGTGGTCGTGGTGAATGAGAATACGCGCCCGTCGCCAATTTCTCACGAAGTTCTTCCAAACCCGCATGTGGAGCGCGCGGCGGTGGCGTTGCTGGATTCGTCGGTATTGGAAGAAGGCGCTGGGCTTCGCGGGGTGATTGAAAGCGACGCTCCCAGTCCTGGCGGCTTGTCGAGGACGGCGGCGGAGACCTTTTCTCAAAAACCGCTGCGTATATTGATCACCCGCGCAAAGCCTCAAAACCGCGTGCGAGAAGCGCAGCGTCTTTTGACGGATCTGGGCTATGGACCCGGACCGATAGACGGAGCGTTTGGGAGGCGAACCCGGAAGGCCATTCTATTATTCCAAGAAGGGGAAGAGTTGCCCAAGTCGGGGGATTTGTCGGATTTTATTCTCGCGAAACTCTATGCCGCCGCCGGAGAAGATCCTAGCTTAAATGGCAGGATCTATATTCGCCAGAATTTTAAGCCCTTATATGAGGCCGGCGTGGAGCTGAAGGACCCTGACGCGCCGCTGGGAACTTTTCTCTTTACGTCTCTGGGATTTGATAAGAACGACGATAAAGCCGAATGGATGGTGGTGGAGAGCGTTCCCACGCCTGAAGCAACGCCGCAGTCGGTTCTTGACAGGATCGTTATTCCTGAGAGCGTGCGCGGCTATATTGAAGAGCGGTTGACGCCGGGTTCTTCCATCATCGTGACGGATCGCCCTTTTCAATTGCACTCAGGGCTTGGAACTGACTTTGTCGTGATGACGCGCTGATCCGCGCGGTTAAGACGTATAAGCTTCGTCACCAAAGTGTCGCGCGATAATTGTAGGTCTCCTTGAATGTCTTTAGACGAGATTCGGGAGATGCCGCATGACCGGTTCGACGTTACAGCAATCCAAAAAACGGCTGAGCTCGGCCGTCCACCGTTCTCAGGCGTCGTCCAAAGACGGCATGCTGGAGCGCATGTTCACGTTTGTGTTCAAGGGTCTTGTTTATCCGCAAATCTGGGAAGACCCGGAAGTGGATATGAAAGCGCTTCGGTTGCAGCCGGATTCCCGGATGATCGCCATCGCGTCTGGCGGTTGCAACGTCATGTCTTATCTCACGGCCGACCCAGCGCAAATTATCGCCGTTGATCTCAACCGCGCCCATGTGGCTCTTGGACGCTTGAAGCTGGCCGCGGTGCAAAAGCTGCCAAATTATGACACGTTCTATCGGTTCTTTGGCGATGCGGACGAAAAGGCTAATGTTGGCGCGTATGAAAGGTTCTTGCGCGACGAGCTGGACGCGGAAACGCGCTCCTATTGGGAGGGGCGGGATGTCGCCAATTGGGGACGTGAACGCATAACGCTGTTCTCGCGTGATCTCTATCGTCATGGCTTGCTTGGATATTTCATCGGCCTTGGCCATTTCATCGCGCGGCTTTATGGCGTTGATCCAAAACATTTCGTGCGCACGCGCTCCATGGAGGAGCAACGCAGCTATTTCGACACTGTGCTGGCGCCATTATTCGACAAACGCATGATCCGCTGGGTGACGTCGAAAAAAATGTCGCTTTATGGTCTGGGCATACCGCCGGCGCAATATGAGGCTCTGGCCTCCAGCGGCGATGGGGACATGGCGAAAGTGTTGAAGCAAAGACTGGAGCGTTTGGCTTGCGGCTTTGACTTGAAGGATAATTACTTCGCCTGGCAGGCTTTCTCTCGTGGGTATGCGCCAGAGACTGATGGAAGTTCTGGCCCTGCGGGACCATTGCCGCCTTATTTACGCCCTGAGCATTTTCAGACTATACGCGAGCGCGCTGGGCGGGTGTCGGTGCAAAACCGAAACTTCGTGGAACGTCTTCAGGAAGAGGAAGACGGCTCAATGGACGCTTATGTGCTTCTTGACGCCCAAGACTGGATGACTGACGCGCAATTGAACGAATTGTGGAGCGAGATCACGCGTACGGCCCGTCCGGGGGCGCGGGTGATTTTCCGCACGGCCGCAGAGCCAACGTTGCTGCCGGGGCGGGTTGAGGACGACATTTTGAACCGTTGGGACTATGCGGAGGAAGAAAGCCTTGAGTTCGGGCGCAATGACCGCTCGTCAATCTATGGCGGTTTTCATCTTTATACACTGAATAGTTGAGTTCTATCATGAGCGGCGCGCAATCCGGACAATTGATGGATCAGGTTTATCGGCGACAGCGCCATATTTATGATCTGACCCGTAAGTATTATCTTCTGGGGCGAGATCATCTGATCGATCGGTTGCAGGCGGATCGCGGCGCATGCGTTCTTGAGCTGGGGTGCGGAACCGGGCGTAATTTGATCGCCGCCGCCCGGCGTTACCCCGATACCCGGTTGTTTGGGCTGGATATTTCACGGGAAATGCTGGAAACGGCCGAAGCGAATATCGCGCGGGCGGGGCTTGAGAACCAGATCACCTTGGCGCATGGGGACGCGGCGAATTTCGACGCCCATCGCCTGTTTGGGGAAAAGGTTTTTGACCGGGTGTTCTTGTCCTACACGGTTTCGATGATTCCGCCTTGGGAAGAGGCTCTGCGTCAAGGGCTTGCCTGCACCGCTGACGGCGGGCGGATGCTGGTGGTGGATTTTGGACAGCAGGAGCGTTTGCCGCGGTGGTTTCGCTCGATCTTGCGTTCTTGGCTGAAAATGTTCCATGTGACGCCACGCCAAGACCTGGAGCGAGATTTGCGCGCCTTGGCCACGGACAGCCAAAGCAGGCTGGCTTTCGAGCCAATGTACCGCGGTTACACGTGGTACGCGGAAGTCAGTCGCTAGGAAAGAGTTCGCCGTGTGGCGGAACGCTTGAAGTCAGTCTCCGGCGACGAAGTAATGCAGCGTGCCGTCGGGGGCTATTCCTATGCGATAGAAGGTCCAGGCGCCGTTCAGCTCCATTTCAGCAAAATCATTTGCGGTAATGATGCGATACATTTCCACCTTTTGGGAAGGTGATAAATGATGCAGCGGATAACGGGCGAAATAAGGCCAGATATACATTTCTTGCGGCTCGCCCTTGTCCACATGGACCCAGCCCGCCTCAAGGGTCTCGGTGAGAATCGCTAGTATCTCCACGCCGTAGGGGTCGCCTGACGCGCTTTTCAAAAACTCGATTGGATCGCCAATCGGGGTGAAGGAAAGGGTTGGCGGCATTTCGTTCATTTCAAGCACCGGACGTAGGCGCTCAATCTCGCCTGTGTAGGCGGCTTCAAGCAATGCGTCGCGCATGCGGGCGACCGGGCGGGGCAAGTCCGCATCGCCATAGTGAATTGTGGGGGCGACGTTATCTGCGCTGGAAGGTCCTTCAAGCGTCTGGCCGGGAAGGTCTAGCTCCAGATCTTCGGTGGGGATGGAGCCTGCGCCGGTAGCCGTATTGGAAGTTGCGGTGGGCGCGAGAATTCTTTCAGTCTTGACGGAGGCCGCCTGACTCGGGGAGGCGATAATGGTCAGAGCCAAAACTGTCAACGTCAGTGGGTTCGAATTCAATGTCATCTTCAGCTCTTGCGCCAATTGGTTCACGGTCACACTGTTTTTATATTGATCACATGTGGCTGGAGAATGAAACGCATTGTAAATCAGTGAAGCTGAAAAATAGCCGGATTACGTGTGCGATGATTCATAATATGGGAAATTGAGAGCTTCGGCGGTTGATCCCACGGCTCTGATTTCGTATGCCTGCAAAGCTTTTGGGGCGAACGTGCGCCGGGCGAGGCGACGTAGTGAGAGAGTGCCGGGTGTTAGATATATCTTTTTTCGCCATGGGCCTTGGAATTGGCTTCGCCACCAGCGCTCCTGTTGGTCCCGTTAATATTCTCGCGATTCAACGCGCCTTTCGTTACGGTTTTTTTTCAGGGTCTCTCGCAGGCGTCGGCGCGGTGCTGGCTGACACGATCTACGCCGCCTTCGCCGCGCTTGGCATAACCGCTGTCGCAGATTTCATCGAAGATTACACCAACATTATTCAAATCATCGGCGGGTTGGTGGTGATTGTGTTTGGCTTGCGCGTAATCCGCTCGCATCCTCATCTGGAGACGGGGGGCGATGGCGAGGCGCCGAAAATCTGGAGCGGCCTTTTTGCAAGTTTTTTCGTCACGGTGACGAACCCGGGCGTCGTTCTCGGATTTTTGGCTATTTTTGGCAGTTTAGGCGCATGGGCTCCCGATAAGGGGGATTACGTCGCCGCCGGGGCTATGGTGGCGGGCGTCGCTTGCGGCGCCATGCTTTGGTGGATTTTCGTCTCGGCGGTCGTCTCCAAAGCGCGTGAGAGAATGAACGACGTATGGCTTGAATGGATCAATCGGGTCGCAGGCGGTTTGCTGATCTGTTTTGGCGTTGGAATTTTCATCCATCTTTTATGGCGAGCCATAAGTGGGCCATAAGCGGGCAGGAGCGGCTGTCTTGCTAAATTCTCGGCAGTATGCCTCGCGTCGTCTCTTAAAAAGCACTGAAGAGGGGCTGTAAGTCATCGGAGCGCAGGGTTTTGGGCGCTCCGACTGACGTAGTTTCGATGTGAAATTTAATGATTATTGCATGGTTCGTTCGATGGTGTAATCACCGCGTCTCACGCGTTCCGGTAAGCCTTCCGCGAGTTCCGCCACAGCTTCTTCGCCGTAGGTGGACACAAGGTCGACGAATGCGGTGAACATGGCCGCATGCGAAACGGCGTCAGGGTCAACGCCATCGGCCATGGCGTCCGCCCATGCTTCGCTGATATAGGACAGAGCGGCCCGGCGAATATCTTCGTCCGTGTGGGGCGTGCTCTCCATGTCGGCGTCTACGTGGTCTTGATCCTGCATGGGTAATCCTTTAGCTCGCATGTTGAGCCGTTTCTACGGCTTTTCGTGAAGTGCGGCTCGCATTTTCAAACGGCCGCCATCGTATTGATTCGACGATCACACTAACACGCCGACGCTTGCGACCCATCCGTTTGGTAAATGAATGTTTAAAGCTATCCATGGTTTTTGTCGTTTATGGTTAATAACCATAAAGTTATTTTTGGGTAACATGTGGAAAAACTATGGATAAGAAATGAGGCGCAATAGCCGGCGCGGCGCGCAATTATATTTTTCCCAGTTTTATCAGTTGTATAACACGTGGGGAAAGGGTGTTGGCTTTCAATTTGGCGGGAGATCTTTTACTTACCGGTTAAAGCGCGCCGTCAGGTTTCGGGTTATCTCCGCGCCTTCGTTTAGATAGCGTTGAAGGGCAATCGTGGATGCGTTGGTGCAATTGTTATGAACGGCCGCATATCCACGGTAGCCTTGATTGAACCGCTCAACGTATAGACGCCGGCGGTTGTCTTCGACGTTTTCTGTTTCCATGAGAGCTTGCATTCTGGTCCGCCAGAGGTCGCCGTCGTCATAACCGCATAATGGGCGTAGGTACTGGAGGGCTCCGAGAATTTCAGCTAGGCGTCTCAGGTCGCTCTCATATGCCGGCTCAGTCAGGTTTGAGGGCGTCGTCGATTGCAGTTGAGTGAGTTGAGTTCGCCATATGTGCGGCGACGTCCCTTTCATTGGGGCGGCGAGGCGAGTGGGCGTGGCCACCGCAATCGATGAGGAAAACAGCTGCGATGCGAGCATCGTCAGGCAGGCCAAAATGACAATCGTTCTGTTTCTCATATATTCAGCATGCTTTAGCGACTAAATCGACGCAAGCGTCAATGCGGTGAATGAGAAGTCAAAACAAAGGTGAGAAGGGATTGAGCCCTTCGTGCGCTCGCGCTTGCACGAGTTTGTCTATGAGTTGCTCTGATTGAGGGGTTAGCCGCAGTTGACGCAGCTGCGCGTGCTCCAGCCAGGCGGCATCTTGCGCGTCGTCTCCAGCTTTTACTGCGCCTTTGCTATAATTGGCGAAGAATACTGCTAGGACAAAGTGATGTTCGGGGGCGGTGGGGGCGTTATCTTCACTCGGGCGTGCGCCGGCTTTCGTTTTTTGCCCATGGCCAATGATATCTATGACGTCGCTTGGATAAGCCATGAAGTCGGCGCAAATGCTGGTCTCTTCATGAAGTTCGCGAATAGCCGCTTCGCGCATGGTTTCTCCAAATTTCACTTTTCCGCCGGGAAGGCTCCAGTAAGCTTGATAAGGAGGGCGCCCGCGTTTCACGAGCAATATTTTTTCATCATGAACGCAAAGAACGCTGACTCCAAGAACAGGCGCTTTGTGAGGGGGCAAAGGCTTTCACCATTTGTGTTTCAGATGAACGGCAAGCGGTTATGTCGCAAAGGCAGCATCCGCTTTAGTCAAAAAGCGCGTCGATAGCCGCCTGGCCTTCAGCTTCGGAAAGAGGCGTCTCCAGCCATCTGCCGTGGATTATTCCGCCAGCTCTGGAAATAAGAGGTTTGATCAATTGGTTAGAGCTGTCTGAAACCACTGCGGCGGTTTCGGCCGATATTTCTGTTTCTCCGCGCAGAACGTCTTGCGCGTTGCGAACGGCTGAATTTATTTTTTCCACGACGGTTTCCAGAGCGGAGCGCAGGTGGGAGGGAACGGCTTGATAGGCGCGGATTGCAAGCTGTTTTTCCGAAAAGCTGGAGCTTTGAAAGTGTTGCTCGTAGGACATTGGCGTCCACTCCATGACGTCGGCTGCGCATTCCGGCATGTCGGGCAGAAGGTCTAGCAACATAACAACTTCGTTGAAATGGTTGAGATAATCCGTCGCCAGTCCAGTCAACGGGTTGATGTTCGCGCCTTCCAGACGATCGGCTGACAAATCATCTTTCCCCAGCACTGGCTCGACCTTAGTCATTAATTCCGCCCCTGATTTCTTCCCAACCATGATTCTATTGAATGTGTATTGCTATTTACCTAATCAATATTACATGCTTTGGTTGCAGCCCGTGACGTCTTTGTATCGGGTGAGCTGATTAACGCAAGTGGTTCTCCGGCATTTAATTCGAGGTTCTGTGAACGTATGTGTGGTCGCTACAGTTTGATTAGTTCGCCAGATAAGTTACGGGCGCAACTAGGTTATCTGGAGCAACCCAATTTCCCGCCACGCGATGACGTCGCGCCGACCCAGCCAATCGCGATCGTGCGGAGCGCTCACGGGCGCAAACAGTTTTGGTTGGTTCGATGGGGCCTGGCGCCTGCGTGGGTGAAAGATCCGTCTGATTTTCCCTTGCTCATTAACGCGCGTATGGAGACTGCAGCTGAAAAGCCGGCTTTCCGCGCCGCCATGCGTCATCGTCGCTGCGTTATCCCAGCCGATGGATATTACGAATGGAAGCCTTTGGGAGCGCAAGGAAAGCAGCGGTATTTAATCCGCCGCCGCGATGGAACGCCTATGGCGTTCGCCGGTCTGTGGGAGACGTGGAGCGACCCTGAGGGAGGAGAAATTGACACAGGTGCGATTTTAACTCGCGAGGCCAACGCCAAAATAAAAGACGTTCATGGACGAATGCCGGCGCTTGTTGAGGCGCGGGACATGGACGCATGGCTGGATGTGCAGAACATTCGCGTTAAAGAAGCAGTTAAACTGTTGCGACCGGTGGATGAGGATATTCTAGAGGTTGTTCCGGTTACTGCGTTGGGAGAGGAGGTGGATGTTGGCATGCAGACGCAAATGCCTGCGGGCAAGCGACGGCCAGTTGAAGGCGTCTCACAGCCAAAGAGCGGCGCTGGATCAAAGCGGAGCGAGGGTAAGGCCGGCGTCGCTCAGCTGGATTTGTTCTGAGCGCGGCGCCTCTTCAAACTAAAGCATTCGTCCCGGGTTCAGAATCCCACCGGGATCGAAAGCGGATTTCACTTGGCGCATCATCGCGAGCTCGGTCTTGCTTTTGACCTGAGGCAAGAGGTCTCGTTTCAGGCGTCCTATTCCGTGCTCTGCGGAAATGGAGCCGCCAAGGCGGGTGACGATTGCGTGAACCACTTCGTTCATTTCGTCCCAGCGCTCTAGGTAGGCGGCCTTATCCGCGCTTATCGGCTGGCTGACGTTGAAGTGAATATTACCGTCTCCCATGTGACCAAAGGGAATGGGGCGGCAACCGGGAACTAATTGCTTCACTGCGCAGATAGCCTCGTCGAGAAAGGCGGGAATGCGAGCGACAGGAACGGAGACGTCATGTTTGATGGAGCCGCCTTCAAACTTCTGCACCTCCGACATGCCGTGGCGCAGACGCCAGAAGTCATTTGATTGCGATAGATTTTCGGCCAGAGTCGCGTCGAGCAGCAACTCGTCCTCAAACGCCGAAGCAAGCATGTTCTCAAGCACGTCGCGGGCGGTGCAAACGGGCGAGCCGCAGGAAACTTCCATCAGCACGTACCAAGGCGCTGGCTGCTGTAGCGGGTCGCGGGCGTTTTCCAAGTGACGGAGCGAAAACTCCAGCCCGAGGCGCGGCATTAGCTCAAAGCCTGTCAGCATGGATCCGGCGAATTCGCGGGCGCGCGATAAAAGAGCGAGAGCTTGAAAGGGATTCTCTACCCCGATAAATGCAACGCTTTGACTGGACGGTTTGGGGAAAAGTTTCAAAATGGCGGCCGTGACGACGCCAATTGTTCCCTCTCCGCCGATAAATAATTGTTTCAAATCATAACCGGTGTTGTCCTTGCGTAAAGCGCGCAAGCCGTTCCAGATTTCGCCATTGGGCAGGACGACCTCCAGCCCAAGAACAAGATCGCGCATGTTGCCATATGCGAGAACGCCGGTCCCGCCGGCGTTGGTGGAGATAAGCCCTCCGATTTGGCATGATCCCTGAGAGCCTAGGGCGAGGGGGAACAGGCGGTTCTCTTCGGCCGCTTTCTCTTGTACGTTGGCCAGCACCACGCCAGCTTCCGCGGTGATTGTAAAGTCGGCTGGGTCAAGGGATCTTATTTTGTTAAGTCTAGATAAAGAAAGAATAATTTCTTCTCCACCTTCATCGGGAACTTGAGCCCCCACCAGACCGGTATTGCCGCCTTGCGGAATGATTTTAAGGCCTTGTTCATTGGCTAGCGCCATGACGCCCGCCACCTGTTCGACGTTTGCTGGACGCAGCACTGCAGCCGCCTGACCGAAATACAGATCACGCCATTCCCGCGTATAAGGTTTTGTATCATGCGCATTCGTCAATACATGGTTGGCGCCGATGAGGTTAGAGAAGCGTTCCAAGGCTATATTATGAGACATGGCCAGTCCGTGTTTGTCGTGAGCGTTTGGCGAGTCATAGGCGTAAAGGCTCTTTGTTTCTACATTAGGCTGGTAAGATTGAGATTGGGAAGCTTGATAGAAGCGGGGGGGTGTGCCATAGCAATTCGGCTCACAGTTTACCACATGGACGCTTGCCGTGCGGGTGAATCGTTTTTGATCGCAGTTTGAAAAATTAGACTTCTTCTGGAGATAAGTATGGTGCATGCGCCTGAATTGATGAACGGTAAGCGTGGACTTATCCTGGGTGTGGCGAATAATCGTTCGATCGCTTGGGGGATAGCCAAGGCGTTGCGAGACGCTGGCGCGGAACTCGCGTTGACCTATCAAGGGGATGCGCTGAGAAAGCGGGTGGAGCCTCTGGCGGCTGAGTTGGACGCTTTTGTCGCGGGCCATTGCGATGTGACGGATGAAGCCTCGATCGACGCCGTTTTTACGGCGATTGAAGAAAAATGGGGAAAGATTGATTTCCTCGTTCACGCCGTCGCCTTCTCCGACAAGGATGAATTAACAGGGCGCTATGTGGACACGAGCGCCGAAAATTTCGCCAAAACCATGCAAATCTCTTGTTATTCGTTCACGGCTGTGGCGCAGCGCGCCGAAAAGCTGATGAGCGACGGCGGATCCATGCTCACGCTTACTTATTACGGTGCGGAAAAAGTCATGCCGCATTATAATGTCATGGGCGTCGCCAAGGCGGCTCTTGAGGCGAGCGTGCGCTACCTCGCCGTTGATCTGGGCAAGAAGGCTATCCGGGTGAATGCGATTTCCGCTGGTCCGATCAAAACTTTGGCGGCCTCTGGAATTGGTGATTTCCGTTATATCCTGAAATGGAACGAATATAACGCGCCGTTGCGCCGCACGGTTTCGATCGAAGAGGTGGGCGATGGCGCCTTGTTCTTGCTGTCGGATATGGGACGCGGGGTCACCGGCGAGATCCAGCACGTGGATTGCGGTTATCATGTGGTCGGAATGAAGTCGGTTGACGCGCCGGACATTTCCGTCGCCAAGGATTAAAAATCGCGAATTAACGCTTTGGTTTGCTGCGTGATGAGACTTCCGGTGGTTGGCGTTCAACCCAAAAGGAGGTTTCCATCGCGCGGCTTTTTTTCGCGTTGGTTATGAATTTTCCGCTCTGGCCACGAAATTGTCATCAGATTGATTGAAAAGTGGGTTGCGAATAGGCATCTCATTCTGGCGCGCCATTTGCTCCAATAGCCATGTTCTTCGTCTCAAGTTTTCAGGATTACGATGACGACTCCTTCCAATACTATTATTAAACGTAAGCCTCCCTTCCTTATTTTTATTCGCCATGGTCAAACCGATTGGAACGCCGAAGGACGGATGCAAGGGCAAAAAGATATTCCATTGAATGACACGGGTCGCGGACAAGCGCGGCGCAACGGGCGCGCGCTGGCGGAATTTTTTGCTCAAAAGAATATAGACGTTTCATCTCTGGATTTTGTGTCTTCTCCGCTTGCGCGTACGCGCGAGACAATGGATTTGGTGCGTGAAGAACTTGGTTTGGAAAAAGACGACTACCGCCTTGATGATCGGTTGAAGGAAATAACATTCGGGGCATGGGAAGGTTTTACGCTTGAAGAGCTTTCCGGGAAAGAACCGCAAAGGGTCGCCAATCGCAAGGCCGACAAATGGGGGTTTGTGCCCCCGGAGGGCGAGAGCTATCGAATGCTATCGTCGCGGATCGAAGCGTGGACAGCAACCTTGTTCCGGCCGATGGTTGTCGTCTCTCACGGTGGCGTAAGTCGGGTTTTGCGCGGGCGCTTACTCGGCTTGTCAGTTGACGAGATACCCTCGCTGGACGTGCCGCAGGATAAAGTGATGATTTGGCGCGATCAGGAAGTGTTTTGGATTTAAAGGCTTTTGGACGCCTGCCGAAAGAAGGGGCTGGTCAATGGGCGCCGCCGCGATAATGGCTGGCGCCCCGATTGGGGCTCTAACCCCAACATTTATGTTATTGCTGAATTTGCAAGTCGGTGAGAATTTTCTTGTCGCCGTCCTCATCATACATGATGAAAACCACCATTCCCGGCTCCAGATCGTCAACGAAGAAATCGACGGGGATCTCATAGATGTCGCCGTCGGATAATTTGAGGATGGCGTTGTCGGGATCGATTTCGATCACTTTGGCGGTCTTTTCTCCAGCGATAGCTGAAAAAGAGGCGCTGATCGATATGATAAAAGCCGCAATGACACGTATTATCGTTTTCATTTCATACTCCAACCGCAAATAAATTCCCATACCTCGGTCTGAGCCGGGAGATGTAGGGTTGCAATTTGTCTCCCGCCAGAGCGTCAAGTCGGCAAGAGACTTTATTGTAAACACTTTTGCTCTATTACAGTAGTGTTTATTGGACTTGGCGCCAGAATTTCACACATGCATATTCGCTATGAATTTTAGAATGCTAAAGGCGTTTCTAAGGTCTTTTGATGGCAGGCGTGAAATTATTAATTTGCGCAGGCATCCGCTCCGGCCGCGTCGTCGTAAAGTCTCAAAGCGCCAAGGGAGATGAGCATGATCGACGCCTCTACACCAGATCTGAGGTTCTACGCTGATTTGCCGGCTTTTACTGATTTTGCTCTGGTGGGTGAAATGGGCGGTTATGCAGAGATGCCGGATGATTGGGTGTTGCTCGCGGCGGATATCGTTAAATCATCAGAGGCGATCGCCCAAGGGCGCTATAAGGACGTCAATATGGTGGGGGCGGCTGTTATTTCAGCTGTTCTCAACGCCCTAGGCGAGGTGGAGGCGCCATATGTGTTTGGCGGAGACGGCGCAATGTTGGTCGTTCCTGAAACTTATCAGGAACGATGTGAAGACGCTTTGACTGGCGTGAGACGTTTGGCGCGTGAGGTGATGAAGCTGGAGCTGCGCCTCGCCGCATTTCCCGTCTCCGCTTTGCGCGCGCGCGCAGCAGAGGCCAAGGTGCGTAAGCTCCAACTCAGCCCGGGGAACAATCTGGCTATGTTCGCTGGCGGCGCGTTGGAGCTGGCGGACAAGTTGCTTAAAAACGTTAACGCAGGAGAGCCGTTTCGGATTGCGGATAAGCCCCACAAAACAGTCGCCAATCTTGAAGGCTTGTCGTGTCGCTGGGAGCCGTTGAAGCCTCAATGTGGAAGGATCGTAAGCCTTATGGCGAGAGGGAGCCGCGGCCCGGACGACGTGCAGGGTTTGGCGAGAATTTTGCAGGACATAAGCGCGGTTCTGGAGGGAAATATTAGCGGTCCCAATCCGGCGAACGCGCCTGTAAAGCGCGCCTCTTTGCGCTTTCGCTTTCCCCCGCGAGGGCTGATGAGCGAGGTCAGGATGTTAGGCGGCGATCAGGGAAGGATCAGAACATTCTTTCTGTCGCTGGCGTCGTCGACGGCTTTTGCGTTTTCTTATGTGACGGGGCGGCGTATCGGCTATTTTGAACCCGAAAAATATATGGGCGAATTACAGAAAAATACGGATTTTCGTAAGTTTGACGACACGTTGCGTCTGGTTCTCGACGTCTCGCCGGAGCAGGCGTTAGCGCTGGAGGACTATCTTGAGCGCGCTTATGATCGGGGGGAGCTGATTTACGGCGCGCATGTCGCGCGTTCGGCGTTGATGACATGTTTGGTTTTTAATATTGAACACGGACGTCATGTGCATTTCGTCGATGGCGCTGACGGGGGCTTTGCTGTCGCGGCGAGCGAGTTCAAACGCCGTCAAAGGGCGAGGGCGAGACGGGATGCGGGCGACGTGGGGATTGGGCGGCGATAGGCGCTATTTGACCGCGGCTGCGAAGCGACATAAAAAGCAGCAGTCACATGACCACCATATTGGAAGCCCTTATGTCGCATAACACTTTTGGCCATATGTTTCGTGTCACCACCTGGGGGGAGAGCCATGGGCCGGCTCTGGGGTGCGTCATTGACGGGTGTCCGCCGTTGATTGCGCTTTGCGAAGCCGATATTCAGGGGTTCCTGGATTTGCGAAAGCCCGGTCAGTCTAAATATACGACCCAGCGGCGGGAAGCGGACCTTGTGAAAATATTGTCCGGCGTCATGGTGGACGAGGAGGGCGTTCAAAGGACCACCGGCACGCCGATTTCCCTGATTATCGAGAATACGGACCAGCGCTCAAAAGATTATTCCGCCATCAAGGAGCGTTACCGCCCTGGTCATGCGGATTTCACTTACGATGAAAAATACGGCATACGCGACTATCGCGGCGGGGGGCGTTCATCCGCGCGTGAGACGGCGGCGCGGGTCGCGGCGGGAGCTGTGGCGCGCAAAGTGATCGAGGGCATGAGCGTGCGCGGCGCGCTTGTGCAAATGGGTCCTCATAAAATTCGCCGTGAAAACTGGGACTGGAGCGAGGTTGGCAACAACCCGTTTTTCTGCCCCGACGTTGAGGCGGCGGCGCTTTGGGCGGAGTATCTGGACGGCGTGCGTAAAGACGGCTCGTCCATCGGCGCGGTCATAGAAATTGTGGCTGAGGGGGTTCCCGCCGGATTGGGGGCGCCGATTTACGGTAAGCTTGACCAAGATATTGCGTCAATGCTGATGTCGATCAATGCGGTGAAGGGTGTTGAAATTGGCAATGGTTTTGAAGCCGCCTGTCTGAGCGGTGAGGAAAATGCTGACGAAATGCGTAGCGGTGCGGACGGAAAGCCAGTGTTCCTGAGCAATAACGCTGGCGGCGTTCTTGGCGGCATTTCCAGCGGCGCGCCGGTGATCTCCCGCTTCGCCGTCAAGCCGACGTCCTCGATTTTGACGCCGCGCCAGTCGGTCACGCGTTCGGGAGAAGACGTCGACGTTATGACCAAGGGGCGGCATGATCCTTGTGTTGGCATCCGCGCCGTGCCGGTGGGCGAGGCGATGGTCGCTTGTGTTCTGGCCGATCATCTGTTGCGACACAGAGGGCAAGTTGGTTCGTGATTTTAGTCCTACTGAAAAGACGCTTGAATTATTTTTTTAGTGAGACTAAAAAACGATCATGCGTCTGAATGATTGGTTGATCAAACACAGAGTTGCGCGTTCTGCATTCGCGAGAATGGCTGGCTTGTCTCCCGCCGCCATTACGGCGCTGTGTAATGATCCATCGGTCTGGGTCTCACGCGAAACCGCCGCCCGTATCGCCGAGGCCACTTCCGGCGAGGTTACGCCGAATGACATCCTCGGGCTCACCACGAAGGAGTTGCCAGTGTCGCAAACTCGTGTCGCAGAAGCTATTCGCGCCTTTGAGCGCGGTGAAATGGTCGTCGTCACCGATGACGACGATCGTGAAAATGAAGGGGACCTTATCGTCGCCGCTTCAAAAATGACGCCCCCGCAAATGGCTTTCATGATTCGTCATACGTCTGGCATTGTGTGCGCGCCGATGACGCGCGAGACCGCCCGGCGTCTGCATCTTGATCCTATGGTCGCGAATAATGACGCTCCCTTGTCAACGGCTTTCACAATCTCGGTGGATTATCGCCATGGATTGACCACTGGCATTTCCGCTGATGAGCGCTGCGCGACGGTGCGCGCTTTGGCTAATGGCAACGCGGGCGCCGTTGACTTCGTCAGACCCGGACATGTGTTTCCATTGGTGGCCAAGGAGGGGGGCGTGTTGATCCGCTCAGGCCACACTGAAGCGGCGGTTGATTTGTGCCGGCTTGCGGGATTGCCGGAAGTTGGCGTGATCAGCGAGCTTGTGAATGACGACGGCTCGGTGAAGCGTGGCGATCAGGTGGCCGCCTTTGCGGCGGAGAATGATTTGAAAATGGTTTCGGTCGCCGACCTCATCGCCTGGCGTCAGCGTAATGAGCGCCTCGTGGAGCGTGTTAGCGAGCAGCCTGTGGAGACCGCGGCCGGCCCGGCTTACGCCATCACCTATTCAACGCCTTATGACCCTATGCATCATGTAGCGCTTGTCTTTGGCGACATTCTGGACGGGCGCAATGTGCCGGTGCGTTTGCAGCTGGAGTCTGTGTTGGACGACGTGTTCGGCGCGACGCAGCCTTTGGATCAGGTCATGGAGATGCTGTCTGAGAAAGGTCGCGGGGTCATTGTTTATTTGCGGGAAGGGTCGGTGGGCGTCGCGCGGCAGGCCCGCAGAGCCCGCTCCGAGCTTGAAGCGGCGGAAACGGAGGAGCATACCTCTGCGGCCAATCGCGGCGAACAATGGCGCGAAGTTGGCATTGGCGCGCAGATCCTCAAGGATCTGGGGGTGAACTCCATCACCTTGTTGGCGTCAAAACAACGCCATTACGTTGGTCTTGAAGGGTTTGGAATTGCGATTGAAACGACGGAGCTGATTGAGAGCTGAGCGTTTCAAGCGTTGGTGAATTTAATGGGGCAAGGAGCCGGGGCGCGTAAAGCGCTTCGGCTTTTGTTTTGGTCGCCGTGGCTTTGTCCGGCGCAGAACTTTTGAGGCGCTGCTGAACGCGCGGTCCTCCAGCCAAGTGACATAGTGATCCAGCCGCGGCGAGCGTCCTCTCAGGAGCCGAAGATAGCTGGCGGCTCTGCGGCTGTTGGCGATAATGAGGAAAAGGCCCACGCCGAGCAGCGGCACGCCGGTTGGCAGCGGCGTCCAGACTGTGGCGAGGCCGAGAAATATACAGCCGCCCGCAGCCAGCCAAATCAGGAATTTCATCAAGGACAACCTTTTGTCACCGGTGCTTGATGATACGCGCCGTAGTGTGACGGCCAGATGAAATAGCGATGGCTTTAACCGGGATCAGCGCCTGAACCATGAAATGGAGCGGGTTCAGGCGCGGTTTTAAAAACTAGGGGCGCTTGAGAACTGCGACAACCTCGGTGTGGGGCGTATATTGAAACTGGTCGACGGGGGTGACGCGTTCAATCTGAAACCCGCCATCCACAAGAAGGCGCAGGTCACGGGCGAGGGTCGCGGGATTGCAGGAGACGGCGACCACGGTTTTTACCTTAGAGCGGGCGAGTTCTTGCGCTTGGGCTTCCGCGCCCGCCCGAGGCGGGTCAAAGACGACGGCGTCATAGCCATCGCCAAAGTCATCCAGCTCCGCGGCCATAAGAGGACGGCGGAATAGATCGCGGCGTTCTATGGTTATGGTTTTGCGCGACGCGGCGCGGCGCATACCCTGATCGAGCGCTTTGACTGCGGCGGCGTCCCCTTCCACAGCGTGAACATTTGCTATTTTCGCCAAGGGGAAGGTGAAGGTTCCAGCTCCTGAGAACAAGTCCGCTATCTTGCGGGATTTACCCATCCCTTGGATGACGAGCTCGGACAGAAGCTTCTGAGCGTCGTTCGTCGCCTGAAGAAAGCCTGCAGGGGGAAGCGTGACCGCCGCGCCGTCCATGTCCGTTAGAGGGGGGCGTATTTCGATCAAAACTTCGCCGTTCGCGCTTAGCCTTGCGAAGTCATCCGACGCCATTCGCATGGTGAGATCTCTCGTCATACGTTCGGTGAACGCCTCTTTTCGCTCCAGCGCTACGTCCAGACCCGTTTGGCTAGAAATGATCGTCATCTTTAACTCGCCTCGGCGAGGAACCGCCAGTTCCGCCAGTTTTTTCAATTTAGGCAAAGCCGTGGTGATTTCCGCCACAAGAACCGGGCACTCCTCCAGATCAACCAGCATGTTGTTCTGACGTTGATGATAGCCCAAAAGCGTTTTATGCCCTGCTTTTGTCGCTGTGAGCACCGCTCTGCGACGCCCCGACGCCGTTGCGGAGCGCATGGGCTCGATGGGCGCGTCAAGACCTCGGCTGTTGAGCGCTAGGCGTAGCTGGTCGCGTTTCCATTCAAGGTAAGGGCCATGAGCCATATGTTGCAGGGCGCATCCACCGCAGGTCATGAAATGACGACAGACAGGGGCAATGCGCTCCGCGCTTGGGGTTATCACCCGAACCAGATCAGCGCGCGCCCCTTTTTGTCGCGCTTCGACGGTTTCGCCCGGCAGGACGAAGGGGATATAGATTGGAGCGGAGGCAGTGTTTGCGACGCCGTCACCTTTATGCGCCAGAGTGTCGATCTGAAGCTGCAGGGTCTGTGTCATATTATATCCTTGAACTTTGCGTGCGGACGCGCGCGCTTGCGACCCTGTTAGCCTGAACAGGAGCCGCTGTCCAATCTGGCGGCGGATTTACGCGCTATAGAGAGAAATTACGCGGGAAGATCTTATACAGCTTTGGAGGCGGCTAGAAGCCATTCGTGATTTCCATCGCCGCCGCAAATGGGAGAGGGCGCCAGTCCCCGCACGCTCCATAGGGGGTGAGTGTCCAGCCAAAGCCGGATGTCTTCAGCGCAGGTTTCGGCGATGTCCGGCGCCACCAACCCGCCCTTGCCAATCGCGGCGCGGCCGGCTTCGAATTGCGGCTTGACCAGAAAGATCGCCTGGGCGCCGGGCGCCGCCAGATCAAGGGCTCGCGGCAGGGCGAGGCGTAAAGATATGAAGCTGACATCCGAGACTAGGATATGCGGGGCGTCGCCGGTCAAATCATCGCGCGTGAGATTACGGGCGTTTAAACCATCGCGTCGGGCGACGCGTGGATCATGAGCCAGTTTTTCATTCAGTTGGTTATGTCCAACGTCGATCGCGTGGACCTTGGCGGCGCCGCGCTCAAGAAGAACCTGCGTGAAGCCGCCGGTTGAAGCGCCAATGTCGAGGCAGACAGCGCCGGCGACGTCCATGGGGAAGGCTTCCAGCCCGGAAATTAGTTTCAAGGCCGCGCGCGAGACATAGGAGGCGGCTGGATCGTCAATGGACACATTCGCGTCAATGGTGACCGACTGACCAGGCTTGGTGACGAGCACGCCGCCGAGGCGCACGGTTTCGCGTTTGATTGCGTCGCGCGCCCGGGCCCTGCTGTCGCATAGACCTCGATGGACCAAAAGCTGATCAAGGCGGATGCGATCAGTCATGAATCGTTGGCCTGATCGATGGGCGTGAGAGGCGCAATGAGCCGCTGCGTCGTGGTGAGCCGTAGCGCGGCGGACGCGATCCGCGTTTTGTTCAAAGCGAGATTAACCTTTGGCGTTTTCAATAAGCCTGCGGAGCTTAGCCATGGCGTTTTCATGGGATTCTCCATAGGCGATGGTGCCGAAAAACTTGTTGTCAGCGTCCATGATATAGACGGAAGCTGAATGGTCCATGGTGTAGTCATCGCCCTCAAGAGGAACTTTCTTAGCGTAGACGCGGTAAGCCTTGAGGATTTCGTCCACTTGTTCGCGAGATCCACTCAAAGGAGCGATTTTGTCATCGAAAGCCGAAACGTAATTGGCGATTTTTTCTGGAGTGTCCCGTTCCGGGTCGACGGTGACGAAAGCGTAGTTGAGTTGATCCGCTTCTGGTCCCAGGTCGTCGATCCAGCCTTGCATTTCAGACAGAGTCGTTGGGCAAACGTCAGGGCAAAAGGTGAATCCGAAAAAGATTAAGGTCGGTTTTCCAGTGAAGTCCGCTTCCGTGACGGTTTTTCCCGTGCGTCCGTCGATGAGTTCGAACGGTCCGCCAATCGCAGCGACTTGTTTGGTCACGTCGTTGCTGCTCATGTCTTTGAAATAGCCTATTGAAAGGCTTGCGACGGCGAAAACTAAAAGCGCGACGACGAACCATGCGCCGTAGCGGATAACCTTCAATGCGGACATAAACCTCTCCTAAAAATTATTTTGTCGAGTGCGGGCATATTCGCCGTAATCGTGGTTTTCTGGAACCATTAGCTTGTGGGTTTATTTGACGCAGGGGCGCTGTCTGACGATAGAGGCTGATCTTCGCTCTTCGTCGCCGGTTTTGTTTCTTCCCCATCGCTCTCCTGAGGAGCGTCTTTTGCGTTGTTTTCGGCTTGCTTGTCGTCGTCGTCTTGAGCCGGCTCCGCATCCAAATCGGTAATATTGGCGTCAAATTCATAAGCGGGAAACTCTTCCGGCGGAATAACGTCGCGATCTTCCGTATCCAGCGGTTCGGGGGTGATAACCGCCCCCATTTGCGCGGTCGTGGCGTATTCGAAATCGGTCTTTTCTTCGCCAATAGGCGCAGCGCGCACCAGAAGTCGGCTGAAGATAAAGCCCGCCATGAGAGCTTCAACGGCGATGACCCAAATATAGAGCCCGGATGGGCCGGCGCTTTGAATTAAAATCGACGCTGCGAACGGCCCAATGACCGAGCCAATGCCATTGGCGAGCAGTAGGCCGGATGAGGTTTCAACAAAGGAATCCGCGTCGGCGTGATCGAAGGCGTGGGCGGCGGCGATGGAATAGCTTGGCTGGGTGACGACGCCCATCAGGCAAGCGAAGCCAATTGCGAGATAGGGGGTGTCCGGGGCGAAAATCAAAACGGCGGAGCCACAGGCGGCCGCCGAAAATCCCAGGCCTACGAGAACGATACGTCGGTCGATTTTGTCCGACAGACGCCCGATCGGCCATTGTGAGAGCGCGCCCCCCAATAAAATGGCGGCGGCGTAATAGGCGGCCGTGCCGATGTCGAACCCCATTTTGGTGGCGTAAAGCGGGGCGAGGGTCCAGAGGGCGGCGTTGGCCATGCCAATCATCAGGCAACCGATCAAGGCGGCGGGAGAATTCTTATAAAGAGCGGCGGGGCGAAAGCGCACCAAGGTAATAGGCGCTGGCTGGTTCGACCGGGTCATGGCTACAGGAACCACGGCGACGCTAACCACGAAAGAGGCGATTGCGAAGGGAATGAAGGAGCTGATGTCGAGACCTGGAAGCATTACTTGCCCGGCGGTCATCGAGGTGAACAGGATCACCACGTAGATCGACATGATCGTGCCGCGGTTTTCATTGGTGGCTTGTTCGTTGAGCCAACTTTCAACGATCAAATAAAACCCCGCCAGGCAGAAGCCGGAAACAATACGAATGACGGACCAGGCGCTGGCTTCCACCAAAATGGGGTGGAGAATGGCGGCGCCCGACATCAATGACACAAGAGCGGCGAACGTCCTGATATGCCCGGCGCGCATGATCATGAAAGGCGATAAGACGCAGCCCGCGACAAAACCGATGAAATAGGCGGACGACATGGCGCCGATGGCCGTGTCGGTGAAATGCGCCAGCTCGGCGGCCAGCGGGATTAACGTGGATTGCAGACCATGTCCGAACAGCACCAAAGCGACCGACAGCAAAAGCGCCGTGATCGGAGCAAGAGTTTGCGCCATATTTCCACTCCCAGACCGAGATGCGCAGGCGCGCATTCGCGAGCACCAGAGCCTGTTTGGCTGTCATCTGTGTGAAAGCTCGCCGAGCCTGTGTCAACATCAGAGTTGGCTTGCGGCCAATTTCTGAGCCGGCTGATCTTTCGCGTTAAATTCTTGCGGCGGGGACGACGCTGCGTCCCAATGCGCCAAAAGCAGTTTTGACAATCGATTTTGCGTCTAATCCAGCGCTTGCGTACATTTTCTCGGGGCTGTCCTGATCCATGAAAATATCTGGCAGGTTCAATGTGCGGATTTTAAGGCGAGCGCCAAGAAGATCGTTATCGCAGAGAAATTGAAGGACGTGGGAGCCGAAACCGCCAATGGAGCCTTCTTCTATGGTGATGAGGACTTCATGCTCGCGGGCGAGGCGTGAGATCAGCTCGGTGTCGAGGGGTTTGGCGAAGCGCGCGTCGACGACCGTGGTGGACAGGCCGGCGGCGTCCAGATCGTCGGCGGCGAGAAGGCATTGTCCTAATCGCCCGCCAAAAGACAGCAGCGCGATTTTGGCGCCTTCGCGCAAAATACGACCTTTGCCGATTGTGAGAATTTCACCGCGTTCGGGTAATTCGACGCCCAGGCCTTCGCCGCGTGGATAGCGCAAGGAAATAGGGCCTTCATCGAAAGCCGCCGCCGTGGCCACCATGTGCCGAAGCTCCGCTTCGTCTCCCGCCGCCATCACCGTGAAGCCGGGCAGGCATGAGAGAAAGGTGGTGTCAAAAGCGCCTGCGTGGGTTGGTCCGTCCGCGCCGACCAGCCCGGCGCGGTCAATGGGAAAACGAACCGGTAATCCTTGAATGGCGACGTCATGCACGATCTGGTCGTAGCCGCGTTGCAGAAACGTCGAATAAATCGCGCAAAAGGGTTTTACTCCCTCCGAGGCCAAACCGGCGGCGAAAGTGACTGCGTGTTGCTCGGCTATTCCCACGTCAAAAGTGCGTTTGGGGAATGCTTGCCCAAAGAGATCAAGGCCTGTGCCATCTGGCATGGCGGCGGTGACGGCGACGATTTTTTCGTCTCGTTCGGCTTCAGATCTCAACGTGTCGGCGAAGACGCGTGTGTAGCTGGGAGCATTGGCCTTAGGCTTGTTCTGTTTGCCGGTGATGACGTCGAATTTCGCAACTCCGTGATATTTGTCCGAGGACGTTTCCGCCGGTGGATAGCCTTTGCCTTTTTGCGTCACGGCGTGAATGACGACAGGTCCGCGATGGTTGTCGCGCACATTTTTCAGCACCGGGAGCAGGTGATCGAGGTTGTGACCGTCGACAGGTCCGACATAATAACAGCCTAGCTCTTCGAATAATGTGCCGCCTGTCCAGAACCCGCGGGCGTATTCTTCTGCGCGGGCCGCTTTTTCCTGCAAGGAGGCGGGCATAACCTTGGTCAGTTGCTTGGCCACGTCTCTAAGGGAGCGATAGGTGCGTCCGGAGACTAGACGCGCAAGATAGGCCGACATGGCGCCTACAGGCGGAGCGATCGACATATCATTGTCGTTGAGAATGATGATCATTCGCGAATGCAGGGCCCCGGCGTTGTTCAAAGCTTCATAGGCCATGCCTGCTGACATGGCGCCGTCGCCAATCACCGCGATAACGTTATTGTCGCGCTCGTTTAGGTCGCGGGCGACGGCCATGCCAAGACCAGACGAAATGGAG
This sequence comes from Stappiaceae bacterium, assembly GCA_048265185.1. Lineage (GTDB taxonomy): Bacteria > Pseudomonadota > Alphaproteobacteria > Rhizobiales > Stappiaceae > JBLXBZ01. The sequence goes on from JBLXBZ010000002.1 coordinate 440,081, forward strand.
GTGGACGAATGGGCCGCGCCAAAGGGGTCGTATTCGCTTTCCGCTCGTTTGGTGAAACCGGATAAGCCGCCGCTCTGGCGCAGCGTTCTGATTCGATCCCTGCGTCCGGTGAGGATTTTATGAGGATAGCATTGATGCCCCACGTCCCAGATCAAACGATCGTCGGGGGTGTTGAACACGTAATGCAACGCGACCGTAAGCTCCACGACGCCCAAGCCCGCTCCCAGGTGCCCGCCGGTTTCAGAAACGGCGCTGATGGTTTCCGCACGCAACTCGTCGGCGATTTGATGCAGCTCTGATTCTGACAAGGCGCGTAAATCCGCAGGTGAGGAAATACGGTCGAGCATGGGTGTGGAAATTGAATTGGTCACGTCTGATCCCGGTTCAGATCCTAATGTCACGGCGTTTGCATGGCTTACACTAATGAGTGAACGCGCGCAAACAACTCTGAGCAGCCGCCATGATTGTCGCGCATTAAAACTGGGAGCAGCGTTATTTTCGTCCTTTTTCTAGGCGGCATGGAGCTTAATTTATACGCGCAATTTGCCCGTTTCGCACCCAAAGATTGGGAAGTGGTTCAAATTTAAAACAGAAAAAGAATGCAATACTCTCAAAAAGAAGTTACAAAAAGCTGTGGTCGATGGGGCCACGTGCACAGTGATTAACTTGAGCCGCGCTTTTGCGCGGCTTCTTTTTTGTTTTTCCAATTTACTCGTTATACGTGAGTGGTTCTTGCCTGGATCACAAAAGCAGAAAAATCCGTATCTCTCGTGTCGGGTTTTCAGCTATTCAACGTCGAGCGGCTCGACGCCCGCAGGGGCGTTTTGCGCCAATTTGATTTTTTCGACTTTTGATTCCGCCGCCCGCAACAAATTGTCACAATGCTCGCGCAATTCATTTCCGCGCGCGTAAAGACGGATGCTTTCCTCTAATGGAACGGCTCCTTGCTCCAATTGGGCGACCAGTTGCTCCAGTTGTTTGAGCGCATCTTCAAAAGATAGTTGGGATACGTCGTTCTCGGATGGCGTGTCGCCGGTTTCTTCAATCGTCACGGCTGTATGAACTCCAGTTTTAGTATCGGTTTTTGGGGTGTGGATCGTAAGACGCGCGAGGCGCCGGCTTTAATCTATGCGCCGTCGATCGCGCGCATGAGAGCCATGAGGTGGGCGGCCGTAGAGCGGGCCAGACCCTCTAAATCATAACCGCCTTCCAGAACGGAGATAAGGCGACCGGCGGAGCATTTGTCCGCGATTTCCATCAGTTTCAGAGTCGCCCAGGCAAAATCCGTCTCCGTCAGGTTGAGTCCCCCGATTGGGTCCCGGTGATGCGCGTCAAATCCAGCGGAAATGATCAACAGGTCTGGAGAGAACTGAAGCAGACGCGGCAGGATAGCGATGTCCATCGCCTCGCGAAACGCTTCGCTTCCGTCTCCAAACGCTAACGGCGCATTAACGATGGCGCCTGACGCGCCGGTTTCATTGGGGGCTCCTGTGCCTGGATAAAGGGGGGCTTGGTGAGTCGAGCAATACATGACGCTCGGGTCATCCCAGAAAATATCCTGCGTGCCGTTGCCGTGATGAACGTCAAAATCCATGATAGCCACGCGTTCCACGCCGTATTTTTCTTGGGCGTGGCGCGCGGCGATAGCGACGTTGTTAAAAAGGCAAAACCCCATGGCGCGGTTTTTTTCCGCATGATGGCCCGGAGGACGCGAAGCGGAAAAAGCATTTTGAACCTTGCCGTCCAAAACTTCATTCACCGCCTGACAAGCGCCGCCTACGCCTCGTAACGCCGCCTCCCAGCTACCTGGAGACAGGGTGGTGTCGTCGTCCAGTCGAAACAAACCATCCTTGGGAATCGCGCTGCGGATCATGTCGACGTGGCTGTGAGCGTGAACCCTGATTATGTCTTCGACGTCGCCTAGCGGCGCAATATCCCTCTCAAGCGTTTGAAATTTTTCGCTCTCCAATATTCGGTCTATCGCTCTCAGACGGTCCGGCCGCTCCGGATGCCCCAAAGGGGTCAGATGATCAAGATAGGCGGTGTGATGAATAAGGAGCGTCGTCAATGTGAAACCTGCGTATTGCCTGAGAGAGACGCGTAAGAGCGCGTTATCGCTTACGAATGGTTCAAGATATGAATTAGTTTTTTACGGCGAAACAGAAACTATAAGACTTTCAAACATAACATGGCGCGCTGGATCATCCAGAGCTTTGCTCCAATTGTTTGCGTATTTGGCTTCACGATTTCCGGCGCGGGGCGGCTGCGCGGCGCAGGCGATCATTGATCGCCTCGCCAAGGCCTTCAAAGGGGATGGGGGCGACCGCAATCGTATCTGCGTTGGCCTTGTCCAGTTTCCGCAACAATTGGAACAGGCGCGCGGCCGCTTCGGTCAATTCGCCTGACGGACTGAGGTTCTCAATGACGCTGGCCCGTTCCGCTCCCTCTGGAAGACGCCGTCCGAAGGCGAGAAGCGCCTCCCCGCGCTCTACGTGGGAGGCGTTGAGACGCACACGCGCATTGGGCGCATAGTGGGAGGATAGCATGCCGGGCGCCATGGGCGCATTCTTCTTCACGTGTTGGGGATGTTGCAGCCGGGCACCGAGAACTGATTCGATTTCCTCTCTGGCGAGGCCGCCGGGGCGGAGCAAAACCGGCGTATCGCCAGTCAGGGAGACGATTGTCGATTCAACGCCTACAGGAGCTTCTCCAGCGTCGAGAACGCAAGACAGTCGCCCGCTCAGTTCCTCGATGACGGCTTCGGCGGTGGTGGCGCTGATTTTTCCTGATCTATTGGCGCTTGGGGCGGCGATTGGAACTCCGGCTTCGCGCGCCAATTCACGCATGATTCGACCAGAGGGAACGCGAAGAGCCATTGTTTTCAAACCAGCGGTGGCCAGATCGCAAACGGCGCTTTCATCACGCCGAGGCAAAACCAACGTAAGCGCTCCGGGCCAGAAAGCGTCCGCTAGACGGTGGGCGTGAGAGGAGAAAAGAGCGTGGTTCCGGGCATGCTCCGTTGAAGCGAAATGCGAAATCAGGGGATTGAACTGGGGGCGACCCTTGGCGGCGAAAATTTTGGCGCAGGCGTGGGCGTTGGTGGCGTCCGCCGCCAATCCATATACAGTCTCGGTGGGAACGCCCACCAGCTCCCCTTGCAGTAACAGCCTCAAGGCCTCTTTGAAGCCTTCGCTCGCGATCAGGTTTGGATTGTCCGCCGCAATTTTATAGTGCTTCACGAAATTCGAGCCTTTCACACATTTGACGCGCTCAAATGATCGCTCCTGCGAAATTACCGTGCAGGGCGCCGTAGCGGCGCCGATTGACCTTCACGCCAACACCGCTAATCTCCAGATGAGGAAACGTTCATGCGGCGTTTGTGCTGTTCTTATTGGGCGCCGTCAAGCCGCAGCTCATCTATGGAGGGGGCTTATTTATGTATCGCGCGCCAATTTCTGAGATCATGTTCACCTTGAAAGCGATCGGCGGCTTGGACGACGTTTTGGCGTTTGACGAACATTGCGAAGTTTCGGGCGACCTTGTTGAGGCCATCGTCACGGAGGCGGGGCGGTTTTGCGCGGAAGAAATCGCGCCGTTGAACGGGGTGGCCGATAAGCAGCCAGCGGCGCTGCGAGATGGGCGCGTCGCGCTCGCCGACGGATGGGCGAACGCTTACCAGAAATGGCGCGAGGGAGGGTGGAACGCGCTTACAGGGCCTGCGGAATTCGGGGGGCAAGGACTGCCCGTTATGCTGCATGCGGCGGCGTTTGAAATTTGGAACTCAGGCTCCATGGCTTTCGCCATTGGTCCGACGCTGACCATTGGCGCCGTCGAAGCGATTGAAAAGCATGCAAGCGAGGCTCTGAAGACCATTTATCTGGAAAAGCTGGTTTCCGGGGAATGGATGGGGACGATGAATCTGACCGAGCCGCAAGCGGGGTCGGATCTCAATGCGATTCGGGCGCGGGCGGAGAGAAACGAGGATGGGTCATATAGAATCTATGGCCAGAAGATCTTCATCACCTATGGCGAGCATGACATCACGGAAAATATTGTGCATCTGGTGCTCGCTCGTTTGCCGGACGCGCCAGCGGGAACCCGCGGCATCTCCTTGTTTCTAGTTCCCAAGTTTCTTGTGAAACCGGATGGGAGTCCGGGGGAGCTGAATGACGTGCGCTGCGCTGGGGTGGAGCATAAGATGGGGATTCACGGCTCGCCCACCTGCACCATGGTTTATGGCGACGAAGGGGGCGCGCTCGGCTGGCTGATCGGCGAGGAGAATCGCGGTTTGGCATGCATGTTCACGATGATGAACAATGCGCGATTGGCTGTGGGAATTCAGGGACTGGGCGTGGCGGAGCGGGCGACGCAACAGGCGCAGGCCTACGCCCTTGAGCGTCGTCAGGGGCGCGCCGTGGGCGAAGACAATCGGGAAAAGGGAGATGACGCGATGTCGCCCATCGCCTGTCATCCGGATATCAAACGCTCCTTGTTGCAAATGTACGCGTTGACCCAGGCGGCGCGTTCCATATGTTATTTGAACGCGCAGGCGATTGATATGGCGCAGCTGGCGAGCGAGCCGGAAGCGCAAGCGTTTTGGAGCGCGCGCGCCGGTCTTTTGACGCCCATCGCCAAGGCCTATTCCACCGATATAGGCGTCGAGGTCGCCTCCATCGGCGTGCAGGTTCATGGCGGCATGGGGTATATTGAAGAGACGGGCGCCGCGCAGCACTTACGGGACGCGCGTATCGCGCCGATCTATGAAGGAACCAATGGGGTTCAGGCCATCGATCTGGTGATGCGTAAATTAACCCTCGCCGAGGGGGAGCGCATGCGTGGATTCATCAAGCAATTGCGTGAAATCTCTCAAGAAGCGGTAAATAGGGAGACCGCCGACTTCTCGCGCATGGGAGCGCGTCTTGACGCGGCTCTGGAGGATCTGGAGGTGGCGAGCGAATGGTTGTTGAGCGCGCTTGAGGATGGACGCAAAGCGGAGGCCTTGGCCGGAGCGACGCCTTATTTGCGGCTGGCGGGGCATGTTCTTGGCGGCGCGCTGTTGGTCAAGGGCGCGCTTGCCCAAAAGAAAGAGGGCGCGCAGGCCGAACCGTCTCCGCAAGAGCTTCGCCGGCATCTCATAGCCCAATATTTTACCGGGGTGGTTCTGGGAGAAACCTCCGGTTTGCGAGAGCAGATCATATCTGGCGCCAGAACCGTGCTGGCGTTTGATCCGCAGGAAATGGCCTTGTGAGGTCGTTTGTCAAGCCGGGAGAATTTTTATGATTCGGTTGGAGACAAGCGCTTCGGGAATCCAACTCATGCGAATGGAGCGGATGGAAAAGAAAAACGCTCTTACAGGCGCCATGTATGACGCGCTGGCGGATGGGTTGCAGGCTGGCGACGCCAGTCAGGCGGTGAAGGTTCATTTGATCGCCGGCGGCGAGGGAGTTTTCACGGCGGGAAATGATATCGCGGACTTTTTAGAATTCGCCAATGGCGGCGAAATGACGGATGCGCCCGTTTGTCGTTTCTTGCGAACTCTCGCGCGCGCTGAAAAGCCTATCATCGTCATGGTTGATGGGCTTGCCATTGGCGTTGGAGCGACCATGCTGCTCCATTGCGACATGGTGGTGGCTAGCGCGCGTTCGATGTTCAAGGCGCCGTTTCTGGATCTAGGGCTGACGCCGGAGGCGGGATCAAGCTTTTTAGCGCCCAAGTTGATGGGCCACGTTCGGGCGTTTGAATTTTTGTGTTTGGGGAAGAGTTTCGACGCGGCGAAAGCCCTGAATTGCGGCTTGGTGAATGAAGTCGTGGATGATGACGCGTTGGAGTCGCGCGGGTGGGAGATGGCGGAAGGAATCGCCACCAAACCGGTAGAGGCGATGTTGATTTCACGCCAATTGTTGCGCGGTGATCGCACAGAGCTTTATGCGCGAATGGAGCATGAGATCGAAGTGTTTAGCGAGCGATTGAGGTCGGAAGAAGCGAAAAACGCATTTTCATCTTTTTTGGCGCGCTGAGCTTAAAAATTGGTCCACGGAAAAGTGGACGCAAGTGGGGGAGTTGGGCGATGTCATTAAAGAACAAGACGTTATTCATCACGGGAGCGTCACGGGGGATTGGCAAAGCCATTGCTCTGCGGGCGGCGCGGGATGGCGCGAACATTGTTATCGCCGCCAAGTCCAGTCAGCCTCATCCAAAATTGGAAGGGACGATTTACACGGCGGCGGAGGAAATCGAGGCGGCTGGTGGAAAGGCGTTGCCGGTGGTGGTTGACGTTCGCGATGAAAATCTTGTGGTTGACGCGATGGAACTGGCGGTGAGCACTTTTGGCGGAATCGACGTTCTGGTGAATAACGCAAGCGCAATTTCACTGACGTCGTTGGAGCATACGGATATGAAGCGCTATGATTTGATGCATCAAATCAACACCCGCGGCGCATTGGTGTGCTCAAAACACGCGATTCCTCACCTGAAAAAAGCGGCGAACCCTCATATCTTGATGTTGTCGCCGCCATTAGACATGCAAGAGAAATGGTTCGCGCCCTTCACGCCTTACGCCATCGCCAAGTTCGGGATGAGCCTTGCGGCGCTGGGATTGGCGGGAGAGTTGCGCGCGTATAATATCGCCGTGAACGCTTTATGGCCGCGCACGACGATCGCAACGGCGGCGGTCAAAAATCTTCTTGGCGGGGAAGAAATGGCGCAAGCAAGTCGTACGCCGGAAATTCTGGCTGACGCCGCTTGGGAGATTTTTACTTCGCCTTCGGGGGCATTTACCGGTAATTTCTTGATTGACGATACGTTCTTGAGCGAGCGCGGCGTAATCGATTTCGATCATTATCGGGTCAACCCGACAAAAGCTCTCATGGATGACTTTTTCGTTCCTGACGACAGCGAGCCGCCAACTGATCTTGGGGCGGTGGAGTAATGGAAACCAAGTAAGGACGGTCGCCACGCTCAGACAGGCATGCGCCATTTCCCTTTTGACTCAAGGAGGGAATTTAAGCGCGTTCCTTGTCGTCGTACATTCGAGCGTCCACCTGCCGCAGTAAAGCGCCTGGGGTGGGGAACTCAGGCGCGGGGAAGGTGACGACGCCGACGGCGCTCTCAATCTTCACAACGTCGCCATGGTAATTTTCTGCAATGTTGAGATATGCTTCAAAGCGTTGTCGCAAAACATCAGGGGGAGTGTCTTTCGACGCGTTTTCAATCAAAAGCGCGAATTCATCTCCACCCAAACGCCCTGCGAATTTACATGAGGGAAAACTGGCCAACCGTGAGGCGACTGCTTTCAAGACCTGATCGCCGGCCCCATGTCCTAGATGATCGTTGATTTTTTTGAAGTCGTTTAAATCTATGAGGGCGAGAACATGAAAATGTCCGGCTTCAGGCGCTTGCGTGAAGAGCTCCTCCAGCGCTTCGTCAAAGCCTCGACGATTGCCGATGCCGGTAAGCGGGTCTGTAAGAGCTAACTGGCGAGCTTCGAGGAGCTCTTCATGTACTGCGTCATTTTTTAAAACGGCATTGTGAGCGCGCCAGCTTTCCCGTAACCCAATCCAAACGAGGCTGCTTAGCAAGAATAAAGCTAGAATGAATGTCTCGAATAAATCAATCTGAAGTTGTTCAGGCTCTTTACGGGTGATGCTGGCGATTAAGTCATACTGATACAATGCCCATGCTAAAGCTGCGCTACATAAAGTGAAGAACAATAAATCAACAATTAAACGCGAACGCATGTCCCAATCTTCAGTTCTTGTTGGAAGGCCACTGTTTTTGGCGTGCAGGGCTAGTTAATTATACTCGATGCCTCTGGGACGATACGGTTTTGTTTTCTTCCACTCTTTCATCAAGTTTTCAAGATCTTGGTCATGGTTCTCCGGGAGCATTATGCGCAATGTCACAAGAAGGTCGCCATGGCCGCCGGACTTATTCGGCAACCCTTTGCCTTTCAGGCGCATGACGCGCCCGCCGCTGGATTTGGCGGGTATGCTCAAGTTCACAGGGCCGTCAAGCGTGGGAACTTTGATCTTGTCTCCCAAAACGGCTTCATAAAGCGTTAATGGAAGGTCAAGCCGTAGATCGTCGTCGTCAGGTGTGAACACGGGGTGAGGGACGAAACGAATTTCGACGATCGCATCGCCTGCGGGGCCGCCGTGTTCCCCGGGGAAACCTTGGGCGCGCAATCGTATTTTTTCGCCTTCCACCGTTCCGGCCGGTAAATTGACGTCAACGACTTTTCCGGTCGGTAGAGTGACGCGCGCCTTGCCTTCATGAGCTAGATTTTCAAGCGTTACGCGCGCGACGACTTGAGCGTCTTGTCCGGGCTTGGGGCGGCCGGTGGTTCGACTTTGGTGCTGTTGTCCGGCAAAACCTGCGCCTGCGCTCGCGCGTCGACGGCCGCCGCCGAGCCCGCCCAAAATATCATTCAGGATGTCATCAAAAGCGCCGCCGCCTCGCCCCCCGCCCGCTGAAGAGGCGGAGTGGCGAAATTGATCAAAGTCGGAATGGGGGTCAAAGCCCTGCGATTGAAAAACAGGCTTGCCGCTAGCGTCAATTTCACCGCGATCAAATTGAGCGCGCTTTTGTTCGTCACCCAATATCTCATAAGCTTGACTTGCTTCGGAAAAACGTTCGCGCGCGCTTGGATCACTTGTGTTTTGATCCGGGTGATACTGTTTAGCAAGCTTGCGGAAGGCCCGCTTTATGTCGCTGGCCGTCGCGGTTTTGGCGATACCGAGGACGCTGTAGGGATCTCGCATAATTTTTGACCGTTTCGAATAAGGCTACTGACGGAAAGCCCGTCTAATTGTTCACTTCTCATATGGGCTAAATTGACAAAAAAAACCAGTGCCGTCATGCATAACGGGACGACGAGTTAAATTGTTTGTCAGTTTAAGATGGCGCTTCCGTTTTCTGCGCCAGCTGAATAATACGCCAGTTTGCAGCAACATCCTGACAGGCAAGACCAATATAGGCGGCCACGCCGGATATGGTGTTGGCCGTTGTGGCGAAATCGATGCAGGCGCCGCCGTTTTGCGTGAGAGTTTTGGTCGCCGAAGTAATTGAGCCGTTATTTCCGCTGATGGTGTTTTGCCACGTTGACTGACCGTCATTGGAATCGTTTTTATTGAGAACGTCACCGATCGCCTCAGCCATAACGGCCAGATCTCCGGGAGCAAAGTTCGTGAACGCGCCATTGTCGCGGTCTTTTATGGAGCCGGTGACGTCTACATCGCTCGTGAGGTCATTGGTGGAGATCGGGCCAGAAAACTGGCTGCATGCGCCTAAACAGACAGTAAGCAACACGAATGCGGCGTTGAGATATTGGCGTTTGTGCGATGGAGCGATATATAACAAGCCGATACTCATCTTCATGCTCCCGCTTATCTGGGCATCCCATTCTGGGGTCGGCCAGGTGGTGGGGAATGCGTCGAGCCACCGGAGACATTATGACCGAAGATAATCAAAGTCCGGCAGAAACTTTAACAAATGGTGACTTTGCGGAGGCGTTTGAGCCATTCCGTCTTTTTTCCGAATGGCTTGCGGACGCAAAAGCTGCGGAAGTCAATGACCCTAACGCGGTGGCTCTGGCGACGGTGGACGCTGAAGGAATGCCAAATGTTAGAATGGTGTTGTTGAAAGGGGTCGACGCGGACGGCTTTGTTTTTTACACGAACTATGAAAGCTCGAAAGGACGCGAGCTTCTGGGGCAAAAGAAGGCCGCCATGTGCTTTCACTGGAAATCCTTGCGCCGTCAAGTCAGGGTGCGCGGCGAAGTCACGCCGGTCAGCGGCGCCGAAGCGGATGAGTATTTTCGGTCAAGACCTCGAGGCAGTCGGATAGGCGCCTGGGCCTCCCAGCAGTCGCGGCCACTCGAAAGTCGTTTCGCTCTTGAAAAACAGGTGGCGAAATTCACGTCCAAATATGCGATTGGCGATATTCCGCGTCCTGACTACTGGTCGGGCTTTAGAATTACGCCAGTCTCGGTCGAGTTTTGGCATGATCGACCTTTCCGGCTGCATGACCGTATAGTCTTTTCACGCGCAAGCAACGCCGATCAATGGAGCCGCGAAAGACTATACCCCTAGAACGGGAGCGGCTCCTGGGGCAGGCTAGAGCAGTTTTTGCCAGCGAAAATAGAGGAATGTCGCTAAGACCGAGGCGAACATGACGACTATGGAAAAAGGATAACCGTAAGTCCATTGCAACTCGGGCATGTTGATGAAGTTCATCCCGTAAATGGAGGCGATCAACGTCGGCGGCAAGAAGATAACGGCCAAAACTGAAAAGATTTTAATGATCTGATTTTGTTCAAGATTGACAAGGCCTACTGTCGCGTCGAGGAGAAAGTTGAGTTTTGCGTCGATAGCGTCTGCGTGCTCTTTGACCGAATGAATGTCACGGGTCAGCGACTTGCTGGCCAGTATTTGCTGTTCCGTCAACGCGGCTTGTTTGCAGTTGAGCGAGAGAAACAGAAGCATGCGCGATATTGAGGTGCAACACTCGTGCATGCGCGCTACTTTCAGGCCCAAACGTCCAATCGTCTGAATAACGGTTTTGTAGTCTTCGCTCTTGCGTGAGCTGAGGCCTTTTTCGAAGACGCGCATGGAAATGTTATCAAAGTCATAAGAGCACGCTTCGGTGACGTCGGCCGCCCTCGCGGTTATGGCGTCAAGAAGCATGAACATTACGCCCGGACCCGTATGAGGGACGGAGGGGTCCGCTTGCGCTCTTTTTTCTCCGGTGCTTATGGATAAAGGCTCGCCATATCGGACAGTCACGAGGTGGCGATTATTCAAAACGAATGTGACGGCGCATTGCGAAATATCGGCTTCGCGTGCGGCCATGGGCAATATGGCGGTCATGACTAGAGCGCCAGGTTCTTCGTACAGCCGCTCAGAGGTCTCAATGGAGGTCATTTCCTCGCGAGTGGGAATTTGAGCGCACATGAATTTTTCAACAGCGTCTCGCTCTTCGACTGTTGGATTAAATAGGTCAACCCATATTGAGGTGGTCGGGATGCGAGACAGGTTTTCAACGATGACGCGTTCCATGCCTCTGTCGGTAGGTAGGTAGGCTATAATCATGCTTTTTACGGTTCCACTCGCTCCGGCGAACAGGCGATTTTCGGCGAAACGGCCTGATCGCCTGACTTTGCGTTAAATCCATAAGCTGTCGTAATGAAATTTATGCGACGGTTTAGACGGAATTTTTATAACGCTGGCGCATGGGGTATTTGCGAGTGTTTGTATTTTGGAGCAATGACGCTCCGATTTTATTGAGAGAAAGAAAATGTATGAGCACGGCATTGCGGAAAGCGTCGCCGCTGGAAAAGTCAGACGCCCGCTCGCGAGGGAGCGGCAGGCGTCTTTGTCAGTTAAGCGCTTCTTTTATTTGAAATTTTAATGCCAATTTTTTTTGTTTTTAACGGGCGTGATTACGCTTTTATGCATTTGCGGAGTTTTTCGACAGGACGTCGCCGCTGCGACAGCTTGAATGCCAACCGGCTTATAGAGTTCGCCTAGGTTCGGTTTTTTCTCAGGCTGTACCGGTTCATTCGTACTGCGGTTTGAGAATTTAGGAGCGTTCAGGGGGGTCTTGGGCATCGTTATGTCTTCTTGTGAGAACGTGGCGTTTACGTTGCGCGTACGCTGCGAGGGCAGACGACCTATATAAGTCATCTCCGCTTCTGTCTCTTTATGCTGACGAACCGTATGCTCGTTTTTGAGACAGCTAAGAGCATGAGGCGAAAACCCGTTATAACGCCAGTCACATTCCATTTCTGAATGTTACTTTTCGAGAGATTTTACGAAGGCGTCCGCGCTGACTTTCGCAAAATCGAGAGAAGAGCGTTGCGATGTTAATTTGTTCAAGGTTTGGATGAAAGTGCGTTAGACGCCCTGCAAAAGGAAGAAAGGTCTCTGAAATGGCCAAATTCTTTAAATTTGCGCGGTTTGTTGTGTGAACCGTTTCGATGTGTATTTGGACTTTATATTCCGCTCGAGGAGCAAAGCGTTAACGGAATGCTCTTTGGTCAGCGGTTTTCGATGCTGTAAGGGGCGGTACGGTTCGTCTAAAGTTTTGTCATCACAAATAATTACGCCTATGAACAGATGTGTGATCGGGTTTGATTGGATTGGGAAAGACTTGAATCAAAGTGACCATCGCGCGCCATGATGGTACCGGGTTATGCGTTCATGATTGAAATCAGAAAATTTTCAGGAAGAGTTAATGACGATCAAGGCCTTATTGTTTGACCGGGACGGTACGTTGACGGACTTTGACCGGACGTGGGGACCTGCGCTGGCGCACACGATGTGGGCGTTGGCGGACCATGATCCGGTGAAGGCGGCGCGAATTGCCGAGGTTTCCATGTTCGATCTTGCCGGAGAGCGGTTTATGGGGCCATCGGTTTTGAAAACACAGGCGCCGGCGGACTACGCGCCCATGTGGGCTAAAGCCGTTGGGTCCGTGTGTTCGGATGCGTTTTTACAGCGCGTCAACCTGCTGTTGCAGGAAAAATGCGATGTTGCGGTGACGGCGTTTCCAGGGGTCGTAGAGACGCTGCACCATATTCATGCTTCGGGATTGCCTATCGGCATAGCCACCAACGGCACGGAAGCTTCGGCGCGGCGGCAGATGGAGGTATTGAAAGTTGATCACCTTTTCACCTTCTGGGCCGGGTACGATAGCGGCTTTGGGCGTAAGCCAGAGCCGGGGCAGTTGCGGGCTTTCGCTAATCATGTTGGCTTGGCGCCGGAAGAAATTGCGATGGTTGGCGACAGTTTTCACGATCTTCACGCTGCTGCTGCGGCGGGATTCATCAAGGTCGCCGTGCCCACTGGCGCTGTTGGGGCGAATGAACTATCAGACCATGCTGATATAATGCTATCTGCATTTTCCGACATTTTGTCGGTTCTGGACTTACGACCATAAAGCGCTTTAGAGTTTTTGACCGCATTTAGCGTCACTAAATTAGTGCGGCGCTTGGATGCGGTGGAACGCGGAGGCTATTTTGGGCATGGTTCGAGTCGACGATTTACAGCATGTAAGTGGATCGCGTGATGGCGGGCGGGCGAAATGGTGACGCGCATTCCCATGCGGCGGTCAAAGCTGGCCCAATTTAGCGCAAGGTTAGCAATCTTGGCGCTCCTTGTGCTGGTGATTGCGGCGTTGGCGCATCGATTTGAATTAATTAAAGTAATCTCTTTATTTTCTGTGCTTGGCGTTGCCTTTCTATTCGCTTTGATCTCTCTGGTTGGCGGCGCCTTGGCCATGTGGTCGTTATGGCGCGAAGGGGGAAGTGGATGGGGGAGCGTAAGTTTAGCCCTTGTCTTTGGCTCCATTGCTTTGGCGCCGGGCGTTATTTCCGTCGTTCTTGCGGCTACGCTGCCTTATCTTTCGGATATTTCCACTGACCGTGTAGATCCGCCGCGTTTAGAGCGTGGAAATATAGATAGCGACGTTCTCCTTCACAAAAAGTGGGCGATGCAGCAAGCTTCCTATCCGGATATTGTTTCGCGCCGTTTCCGGATCACGCCGATGGAGCTATTGGCGGCGGTTTTGGAAGTGGTGGAGGGGGCCGGGTGGAAAATTATCAATGAAGGCGCTGAATTCAGAGAGGACGCTGAAATAGGCGCCGATGGAGCTTTGCGCGTCGGGGCGCAAGCGCGTTCATTCTTATTCGGCTTTACCGACGACATAGTCATTCGGATACGCCCAGACCCTTTAGGAGCGTTGCTGGACGTGCGTTCAGCCTCTCGGGTTGGGGAGCATGACCTTGGCGCCAATGCGCGCCGAATTCGGTTGTTCTTAAGCGAATTGGATATGGTGTTGTTGGAAGCTTATGGGGCTTTGGAGCCGGTGTCGGAAAATGAGACGTTGGCTGTTTCATCCTCTAAAGATGAAACGGTTACGTCCGGAGAAAGCGGTGCGAAAACACGCTCTGTTCCTCCAATGCCGAGATTGAAGCCTTTATAATTAGTTTGAATCTGTTGAGGAGATCCCTCAGTAACTTTGCCTGAGGCTGCTTATCGCAAGGTTTTTAGGGATGCGGGGGGAGAAAGGTGGAGTTCAGCCTAGGCGTTTCGCCGCAGATTACCTGTCCGCGGGCGACCAGATCTTCCAGATGGGCGAAAACTGAGAGCGCCGCCGCGCCGTACAGGCGCTGATCGATGCCAGTGTAAATGGATCTTACCATTTCCATGATAGTCGATTCGCCGGCCGCCACCCTGTCCAATATCGTTTTTTCTCGCGTTAGACGGTGCGTTTTGAGGCCGTCAAGATAGGCGTGCGCGTTATCAATAGCGCCGCCATGCCCGGGAAAATAGCGTGTTTCGCCGCGCGCCCGCAACTTTTCAAGAGAGGCCATATACGCGCGCATTGAGCCGTCAGGCGGGGCGACGATCGTCGTGGACCAAGCCATCACGTGGTCGGCGGAAAACAGTATATTCGCTTCCGGTAAGGCGAAAGCCAGATGGTTTTCCGTATGGCCAGGGGTGGCGATGGCTTGAAGGTGGAAGCCGCCGGCTTTGAAAAACTCTGCATCCGCAAGCTGAACGTCTGGCTTGTGCTGATAATCGGCGCTGGCGTCCAGGGGATTGATTTCGCCAAGGGAGAGTCGCCGCGCGCTGACGTGCGGTCCGCATCCTAAGATGGGCGCTCCGCAAGCCTGTTGAAGGGCGCGGGCGCCGGGGGAATGGTCGTTATGGGTATGAGTGACGAGAATTGAGTCGATTTTCCTGCCGCCCGCCGCTTTCATGATCAGCGCCAGATGCTCCGGGGCGTCCGGACCGGGGTCCATCACCGCTACGCGGTCCGCGCCCAGAAGATAGGTATTGGTTCCATGCCAAGTGAAGGGTCCTGCGTTGGGCGCCGTTATGCGGCGCACGTCTGGAAAAATCTCAACCGCTTCGCCGTAAGAGGGAGAAAAATCTCTGTCGTGAATAAGTTCCGCCATTCTATCGCGTAGTCCTGATTAGCGCGGGGAAGGCCATGATCATAATGAACCGAATTATCCAGCCAAAGCGCGTCTTTTTCAAAATTGCGCTCTTTAGGAGCTCTCTGCTGCTGGTCGACTATAGTGGGTCATGCGCCGTGATTGGAAGAGCGTTCTGGCGTGGCGCTTTTCGGGGCTGTCATAAGAAATCCTTCGGCGCCTCTTGACAGGAGCGAAGCGGCGCCTTTCCTTTAAGCTTAAAGTATTTGGAGGCTTATATGCCGGATTGTTTGATTGTCGAGAAATTGGGGGGCGGGGTTCTCCTTTTGCAGTTGAACCGGCCTGAGGCGCGTAATGCGCTCAACACTGAGCTGCGCGTGGCTTTGGCCGAAGCCTTGAACGAGGCGAATGCGCAGGCTGAAGTGAAGGCGGTTGTTTTAACGGGTGACGAGACGGCTTTCGCCGCCGGCGCGGACGTGCGCGTTGCGGCCAGTGAAACGCCTATGGGGATGCACCGGCTCGGATTTCACAAACTTTGGCGGGAAATTGCAGAGTTTCCAAAGCCGTTGATCGCTGCGGTGAATGGTTACGCGCTGGGCGGGGGATGCGAGCTGGCGTTGCACGCCGATATTATTATCGCCGGCAGGGGGGCGACGTTTGGCCTTCCCGAAGTGAAATTGGGCATCATGCCAGGCGCCGGCGGAACTCAAAGGCTGGTTCGCGCCGTGGGAAAATATCGGGCGCTGCGTCTTTTGATGACGGGAGATTTTATCGACGCGCAAAAAGCGGCGGATTGGGGATTGGCGAGCGAAGTGGTGGCTGATGACGAGGTGCGGGAGACGGCTTTGAAAATGGCTGCGAAAATCGCGCGGCTTCCCGGTGCGGCGCTTGAGCATATCAAGGAAAGCGTTTTGCTGGGGGCGGATCTTCCCCTGCAGTCCGCCATCGCGTTGGAGCGAAAATCTTACCATATGCTGTTTGACACACTGGATCAGAAAGAAGGCATGCAAGCGTTTCTCGAGAAGCGGAAGCCTGACTTTCAAGGGCGATAGCGTGGAAATGCGTCCCATTAATATAAAGGCGCCCCATTTGGGGCGATGATGCGCAGGGAGATTTCCAGAGGATGACTTTTACCATCGGCGTTGTGGGGGCCGGGGCCATGGGGCGCGGCGTCGCCCAGATTTTTGCAGGAGCTGGAAACCGGGTCTTGATGTGCGACGTGCGCGAAGGAGCCGCGCAGGAGGCGCATGCGTTCGTTACGGGCATGTATGAGCGGGCGGCGCAAAAGGGGCGCATGAGCGCGGATGAGGCGCGGGCCGCCGCCTGCGCGCTGGAAGTCGCCGCCGATTTGAAGGCGTTATCTGACTGTGATCTGGTGATTGAGGCGATCATTGAAGATCTGGAAGCGAAGCGGGAGCTTTTTCGCCAATTGGAGGAGATAGTTCGCGGCGACGCCATTTTGGCGACGAACACGAGTTCATTGTCCGTAACGGCCATTGCAGCGGGGTGCGCGCGTCCGGACCGGGTCGCTGGATATCATTTTTTTAATCCGGCGCCGCTGATGAAAGTGGTGGAAGTGATCCCGGGAGCGCGCACGGCGGCGGAAATCGTCGACCAGCTTTGTGCGCTCGCCGAAAAAGCGGGCCACCGCCCAGTGGTGGCGACGGACACGCCGGGATTTATCGTCAATCACGCGGGGCGAGGGTTGACGACTGAAGCGCTGCGAATTCTTCATGAAAATGTCGCCGGCGTCGAGGTGATTGATCAGGTTTTAAAGGATGCGGCTGGTTTCCGCATGGGGCCGTTTGAGCTGATGGACCTGACGGGACTGGACGTTTCCGGACCGGTGATGAACCAAGTTTACGCTCAATATTATCATGAACCGCGATTTCGGCCCACGCCGCTCATTGCACAGAATCTCGCGGCGGGGCTATTGGGACGTAAAACGGGGGAGGGATTTTATCGCTATGGTGGCGGAGGGGAAAGGGTTTGCTCTGAAACGCCTCTTCTTGATGACCCCGCTCGTTTTGAGGATGCATCTGGCGTGATTTGGGTGAGCGACGCCCGGCCGGAGTTTGGAGCGCATGTGCGCACGGCGCTGGAGGCCGCCGGCGTTGAGGTCGAGCGCGGAGCCCGGCCATCGCCGCATGCGGTGGCGGTTGTCACGCCGTTGGGGATGGATGCGTCGCGAACGTGCGTGGAGGAAAGTTTGGACCCGGCGCAGGTTGTCGCCGTGGATATGCTGAATGGTCTTGGCGAGCGGCGTACGTTGATGGCGACGCCGGCGACTGCGCCGACAGTGTTGGGGCGGGCGGGCGCCGCATTCGCCGCCGGAGGTCACCGGGTTTCATTGATCAATGATTCTACCGGGTTTATCACCCAGCGCGTTCTGGCTATGATCATTAATATTGCTTGCGACATGGCGCAACAAAGGGTCGCCAGCGTGCAGGATATTGATGCGGCTGTGCGACTAGGGTTGGGATACCCACGCGGCCCGCTGGAGTGGGGTGATCAGATCGGCTCGAAACTGGTTCTGGAGATATTACAAAATATTCATAGCCTTAGCGGTGATCCGCGTTATCGCCCCAGCCCGTGGCTGCGCCGGCGCGCGGAGCTTGAGCTCTCACTTTTACACGAAAGCTAAAACTGATGGAGGCGGCGGTCGGCGTGAAGAAATGTCGATTAATTTAGCTGGCTATTGATCATTGCTGTGTGAAATGAGACGTTGTTTTCTCGATCGCTGCGTAACTGTCATTTGTTTGTTTGAGAAGGGCTGTAGTCTAAATTTCATGATCGCGAAAACGTGGCCGTAATTTATATGGCCGCCGGTTCTTGATCTATGGATTCATCATTATAATCAGACAGAATAACTGGGGAAGGCCTGTCATGGGAATATCTCGTCGTAGTATTTTGAAATCCGTCGCCGCCACATCCGCCGCTGTTGCTGCTCCTGCCGTTCTGCGGGCTTCAGACGCGCTGGCCTCTTCTGGTCAGGTGAATGTTTTCGCCTGGGGCGACTACATTCAGGCGAACATGAGTGAGAAGTTCGAGAAAGACACGGGCATAAAAATCAATCTGTCGACCTATGGCTCGAACGACGAAGCGGTTCAAAAGCTGAAAGCGGCTGGAGGAAAAGGCTTTGACGTTATTTTCCCTTCGGTCACCAATGGGCCTCAATACTATCCGGACGACTTGCTCCAGCCTTTGGACGAAAGCAAATTGAACGTTGGCAATCTGATTGCGTCTATGGTGCGTGACAGCGGTCAGCTTGGTGGAACTTATCGCGGAAAACGCATGCTGTTTCCTTTTAACTGGGGAACGGAGGCGATTACTTTCGACAGCTCTGTTTTTGATCTGAGCGACAGCGACGTTTCCTTCGGCGACATGTGGGGCGAAAACGCCGTCGGCAAGGCGGCCTTCCGCCAAAAATCGGCGATCACCGGCGTTGGAATTTATCTCGACGCGATCGGCGAAGTGAAGTCAAACAGAATGCTTGACGTTTACAAGTCCGAAGACGAAGCGCGCCGCGTTTATGGCGCCGCCGCGAAGTTCATCATAGCGCATAAAGCCAATATCGCCGCTTTCTGGAATAACGCTACGGAAGCAACCAACGCTTTCAAACAGGCGGGCGCTAAAATTGGTCAAACTTGGGATACGACGGGGCTTCTTCTAAGCCGTGAAGACGCCAAGTGGAAATACCGCATGCCGAAAGAGGGCGGCATCACATGGATGGACTCCATGGGGATTCCCTCCGGCGCGGCTAATGTCGAGCAGGCTTACGCTTTCCTGAACGCGATGATGACGCCGGAAATGGGCGGCATGATGTCTAAAAACACCGGGTATAACTCCGGCGTTCAGGGCGCGGCGGAATTTGCTGGCGAGGAATACAAGAAGCAATTCAATGAGGTTTATAACGCTGAGAATCTTGCAAATCTGTGGTGGTGGCAAGCTGACCAGCCGTGGACGTCGCCATTGATCGGCGAGTTTGTGGATCAGGTCACAAACGCTTAAAACCATTGAAAATAACGACCGGGTCATGTGAAAAACGTGATCCGGTTGTCGTTTTAGCTCCTGTGGGGCGATGATTTTAAAGTTATTTTTTAAAAGGAGAGACGCACGGATATGCATGGCAAGGATGTAGTTCTTGAGGGCGTCTCCATGCGCTTTGGCGATTTCACCGCCGTTCAACCAACCGACTTAACCGTGCGCGAGGGCGAATTTTTTTCCATCCTCGGCCCTTCGGGATGCGGCAAAACGACAATTCTACGGATGATTTCCGGCTTTCTCGACCCGAGCGGCGGCGAAATTCGCATCGGCGGATCGCCCATGGGCGGGATACGCGCCAATGCGCGCCCCACAGCGCTTATCTTTCAAAATCTCGCGTTGTTTCCCCTGATGAGCGTTTGGGAAAATGTGGCTTTTGGCCTTGAGGCGCGAGGGGTTTCAAAGACCAGTCGGCGCGCGCGCGCCAATGAGCTTTTGGAGCTTGTGGCTTTGGATGGGCAAGGGGAGAAGTTGCCAACCGAGCTTTCAGGCGGGCAGCGACAAAGGGTCGCCATCGCTCGCGCGCTGGCGGTTGAGCCGGCGGTGCTGTTGCTGGATGAGCCTCTTTCGGCGCTGGATTTGAAATTGCGTCAGCATATGCGCGCTGAACTGAAAGACTTGCAGCGGAAAACCGGCGTCACATTTATTTACATCACCCATGATCAGGGCGAGGCCTTGACGATGTCGGATCGGGTGGCCGTGATGAACAAGGGGCGGATTGAGCAAGTTGCGACGGCGGATGATATTTACAGCAACCCGCAAACGCCTTTCGTCGCGACCTTCGTTGGCGAGCAGAATATTTTCAAGGGAAAGGTTGTCGCCGTCCAGAATGGAATGGCTCAGGTGGAGACGCCTCTAGGGCGCTTTACCGGGCGTAACGAACAGGCGCTGGGCGCGGGGGATGAAGCGATTCTCTTCGTGCGTCCAGAGCGCATGCGGCTTTTGAAGCCGGGGGAGGACGCCGACAACAGGGTGAGCGTCGCTATGGAGCGGCGCGATCTGGAGGGGCCCTTCGTGAATTTGCATTTTCGGGCGGGCGAGCATGCGTTGACGGCGCAATTGCCGAATTTCGACGATACGGGGCGAGGGCTGGACGCGGCGGTGGAGCTTTCCTTCGCCAATAGCGACGCGCGGGTGATGAAAATGGAAGAGTTGGCCCATGAATAGTCTGATCAAAAGCTACGGCAAGGGACTGACCGCAGTCTTCGTCGGGCTGACGATCGGATGGATCTTGTTGCTCATTGTCTTGCCGCAAATACGGATGCTGGACCGGGCGTTCACTTATGAAGACCGGGGCGGCGATGCGGCGACGCTGGCGTTAGAGATCAACAGGGCGTATACGCGGCTTTTCACCATTGATCAGCGTATCGGCGATCTGAACGCCGCATTGCAGAGCGGAGCTGAAAACCAGACGACTTCGACTTCACCTTCCGCGCCGTCGTTCGGCCCACCAGGGATGACGACACCGACGCCCGTCGCCCCTTCCGTTCCTTCAATGGCGTCGCCATTCGCGCCTTCAGCCTCCATCGGGGGGGCGCAGGATTTCGGATCCGCGCAGGACATTCAGAAGGAGATGGACGAGCTTTCTTCGGAAAAAGCTTCTCTGAAAAGCCAAATTGAACAATGGGAGAAAGAGGAGGCTGAAAGCAAATCGTCGGCAGGCTCTAATGAAAGCTACTCGTTGCGTAATTTCACGGATATGAGCGTTATTCATCTGACGATTTTCGCGTCGACGATCTTATACGCTTTATGCGTCACCATATTGGCTTTCGTCGTTTGTTATCCGGTGGCCTATGCGGTGGCGACCACCCGTTCGGCCAATCGGGTCGCAATCTTGATGCTCGCTCTCGTGATTCCCTATGCGATCAATGAGCTTTTGCGAATCTTCGCATGGGTCATGATTTTGGAAAAACAGGGGGTGTTGAATGGGTTGCTTGACCTTCTGGGAGTGATTGACATGGGCGCGGGCGAGGGCGTTCGCTTTGCGGCGTCCAACGGCGCGGTTTTCGCCGTGATGGTTTACGCCTATGTGCTTTTCATGGTTTTTCCGATCTACAACACCATTGAAACGCTTGATAAAAATCAGATCGAGGCGGCGAAGGATCTTGGCGCCTCCATTTGGCGCGTTCATTGGCGGGTCGTGCTGCCGCACGCCAAGCCGGGCATCGCCGTTGGCGCGATCATGACCTTTATGTTGTCGGCGGGGTCTATCGCCGTTCCGGAGATTGTGGGACGGGGCTTGCATCCTGACTGGTTCAGTCAGGTCATTTATCGCCGATTCTTTGAAGCGGATAGCTGGAATCAGGGAGCGGCTTATTCTGTGGCGCTGCTCGCGGCCTGCATTGTGTTCATCTTGATCAATATGGCCGTTTTCCGCGTTGGCGTGAAGGATATCGCGAAATGAAATCCAACAATGCGGCGCAGTCACTCTCACCCGCAGTGAACGTATCTTCTGGCAAGCGTCAGCGAACCGAGTGGGCCGACGTGGTTCTGAACGCCTATATGGCGATCTTTTTCGCCTATATGTTTCTGCCGTTGATTTTCATGGTGGCGGCGGCTTTCAACGCCTCCCCAACCCCTTCGATCACTGACTGGCAGGGCTTCACGCTAAAGTGGTTTATGGAGCTTCCTGGCGAGGAGAGATTTATTCAAGGCCTAGGGCATTCGCTGTTGATCGCTTTTGGCGTGATCGTGATCGCGATTCCTCTCGGTCTTTCCGGGGCGCTTGTTTTAACCCGGCTGCAATCACGCGGAACGACGGCGCTTTACACGGTTCTTGTTTCGCCCATTCTCACGCCGGGAATCGTCATCGGCGCCACCACCATGATTTTCTGGCGTGACACCTTTGGCCTTGAGGCGGGACTGTTGACGGCGACAATCTCGCAAGCGGCCTTTATCGCCTCCTATTGTATGTTGATGTTCATGGCGCGGCTGCAACGGCTGGATCGTTCGCTGGAGGAGGCGGCTTTGGATTTGGGAGCCTCCTCCGTCTTTGTCTTTCGCCGAATTACCTTGCCGTTCCTTATGCCTACGGTCTTGAGCGCCGCGGTCATCGCCTTTCTGCAATCGATCGAAAACTATAATACGACGTTTTTCGCCATTGGCGGAAGCTGGACGCTTGTGACGGAGATCGGCGCTCGGATGCGCTTTGGTCTGTCGCCGGTGATCAATGTGATTGGCGTCTTTTTCGTCGTGATCACCGTTGTCGCCGCCAGCCTTTGGGTGATTTTGCGCGCGCGCGGCGCGAGGAAAAATAGCGAAGTTCGGTGATGAGCCAAAGGATCATGAGTTTACGCAACGAAGAAGAGTGCTTTTTCACGTGTGAGGTCCCGCTATCGCGTGAGGATGCGTTTGAACTGTTCGTGGGCCGTCTGACCGACTGGTGGCCGAGGGGCTATAGTTTTTTTGGCGAGGATATGCTGGAGGTTGGCGTTGAGCCTCGTCTTGGCGGGCTGTGTTATGAAATCAGTAAAACAGGAAATCAGGTGGTTTGGGGGACGGTGCTTTCAATCGAGGCGCCGCTTTATGTTCGATTGGCCTGGCAAATCGGGCCGGACCGTTCGGTGACGGGTGATCCAGGCGCGGCGAGTCGTGTCATGGTCACTTTTCGCGAGGCGCGCCACGGGACAAACGTTGAGTTGGTTCATAACGACTTTCTGCGCCATGGCGAGGGCGGGCTGGACTACCTCAAAGCGATGGCCTCGCCTCAGGGATGGCCCGATTATCTGGCGCGCTTTGTGGACGCGTCCCGCTCATGAAACTGGTCTTTCGCTGTCGACCTGAATTGTTTGGACATATCCCTGAACCTGTCGCCGCCAGGGCGAGGCTGCCGGAGTGGCTGAAGGCTGCGCCTTCGATGATGGTGAGCGAGGCGCTTGGGGGAGCGCAAGTGCGCACCTTGAAACATTGCCCCCCTTTGATCGACGCGCTTTCGCTTGGCGTGATGTTTCATCTGGCCGCCGATCTTCACGTTGAAGATGGAGAATTGTCGTGGAACTGGCCGCAAATGGCGCGACGAGGAGAGGGGGCAGATCATACCCGTTCGCCCATCGGAGTGCATGTTCCAGAACAGATGGGCGGCGCTCCATTGGGCGCGACGAAAGATCAATTCGTCGTCAAGTTCAATAATTTCTGGACGGTGGAGGCGCCGGAGGGCGTGTCGTTATTGTTCACCCACCCTTTGAACCGGGAAGACTTGCCGTTTCGCACACTCGCCGGCCTCGTGGATTGTGACCGTTTTAGCGCCGGGATTGTGCATTTTCCCGCTCTGTGGCTTGATTCTGAATTTGAAGGAGTTCTGCCGGCGGGAACGCCCATCGCGCAAGGCTTTCCCATTCGCCGCGAGGCTCTTGATCTGCAAATTGAACCTATGGACCAAGAGCGGCAGGAGGAAAACAAAGTGGTGCAGGACAGTTTGCAAGGTGAGCCGGGAGTGTATCGCAAACGCTTTAGAGCGCCGCGCTCAATGACGGACTAAAGCTCTTTTTGCAATAGTTTTGAAAGGCGCAAGGGAAGCCGCCCCGTCGGCGTTTGGGTCATAATTTTCAACAAATGCGGACGCCGCTGCGGAGAACTGCGGTAGATTTCCTGCAATGCGGTTACGCCCGAAGCTTCTCCCATACGCGTCAACGCCTCGCCCAGGCCGACCTTCGCCTCCGTATCGTCTGGCATGAGACGCAGCCGATTTTCAAAGTAGGCTTTCGCTTCAACAGGAGCGTCGAGCGCAAGGCATATGCGCCCCATGTTCAAAAGCGCGTCTGGGTCTTCTGCGAATTGTCGTTGATATTTCTTAAAAGATTTGAGCGATTGCGCGAGGTTCCCCATATCCATGAGCGTGGCGGCGCGTTCATAGGCGGCGCCTTGATGAGGGGCGAGCTTCAACGCCTTGTCGAGCGCGTCCAGCGCTTCTGCGTTTTTGTTTTGCCGGCGCAGCACAAGCGCTAAATTATAAAGCAACGATGGTTGTTCTGGCGTTCGTTCAAGTAAAAGCGATAAAGCCGCCTGAGCTTGCTTCCAGTCGCAGGCGGCGATTGAAGTTTGAAAGATATGCGCGGCGGTGTCGGGACGTAGCTTCATTTGCCTCATGTCGATTGTTTACCACACCTTTATGTGAGTTTGGAGGCGCTTGAAAATATTCGCCTGATTGTACGAATTTTTTGTCCCTCGTTTCGTCGTGCGCTTGTCATGGGAGGCATGATATGAAGGCGGTTAACTTGAATGTCATGACTATTTGCAAATCCATGATTTTTGAATGACCTTGGCGTATGTCAAGTATTTTTACGGTGTGTGGAGGGGGCCAGACGGGGCGTCGTGGTTCGGCGCAAGGTGGCTTGGGCGAGGAAATTACATGGGCGAAATACAATGAACGAGTTGCACTTGGACGGCGACGCGGCGCGCGCGACTCCCTTGCGGCGGCTTAGCGATGGGCGGTGGATTTTGGGCGTTGCGATTGGTCTCGCCGTTATCGCGCATATTTTCTACGCGGTGCCGTTGCTGGCGGCTTTTGTCGGAGTTGGCCTTGTCATTGTGGTGGTTGCGCTTGGACCGCGCCGTCAGGTGAAGCTGAAGCCCAGCCTTTCGGAGGACGCGGGCGTTTTATGGCCAGACACAGGCATGAAGTCTGTGGTGGACGCCATGCCGGATCCTTGCTTCATCGTCGATTTACGAGGCGTCACCCGCTATGCGAACGCCGTTTCGCAAGAACGCTTTCCAATGGTGAAGCCGGGAGATCCTTTATCGTTTGGCTTGCGTGCGCCGACGTTGCTTGAAGCGTTGGACAGGGTAATGCGAGGCGGCGGAGCGGAGCGGATTGAGTGGAGCGAGAAAGTTCCTACGGAATTGTGGCTGCAAACGTTTATTGCGCCGGTTCGGCCGCTGGTTCACGGTAGAAAAACAAGTATACGGTCGAAGCCGAAATTTGTTCTTGTTTCTGTTCATGATCTGACAGAACAGCGCCGCCTTGAAAGAATGCGGGCGGATTTCGTCGCCAACGCCAGCCATGAACTGCGGACGCCTCTAGCGTCATTGACAGGGTTTATTGAAACGTTGCAAGGGCCGGCCAGGGAGGATGAGGCGGCGAGGGGACGCTTTCTGGAGATCATGCTGGAGCAGGCGGAGCGCATGGGGCGTCTGATCGATGATCTTTTGTCTTTGTCTCGCATTGAACTACGCGCTCACGTGCATCCGGAAGAGGTGGTCGACTTGAACGCGATCTTGCGCCACGTCACCGATTCTTTGCAGCCTATGGCGGATGAGCTGAATGTGGAGATTTCAAGCGACCTTCCAGAGAAGGACGCTCGTATCCGGGGAGAGCGAGACGAACTGATCGAGGTGTTCGAAAATCTGTTGGAGAACGCGCTGAAGTATGGCGCAAGCGGTGAAAAAGTCGAAATTTGTTGCCAGCTCAATGACGCCGCCAAGTCTCCCGGCTGCTGGGTCGTGCAAATTCGCGACTACGGTCCTGGAATCGCGCTGGAGCATTTGCCGCGGCTGACGGAGCGATTTTATCGGGTGAATGAAACGCCAAGCCGGGAAATGAAGGGAACGGGTCTGGGATTGGCGATTGTGAAGCACATTTTGACGCGACATCGAGCGAAATTGGAAATCGAAAGCGCGCCTGGCGAGGGAGCCCGCTTTCGTGTCAGATTTACCGCCGTCGAATAGAAAAAATGTTCATTTTAAAATTTTATTTAAAGATAACAATGATTTAAACTTTCATAAAAGTGACATCTAAACTTCATAGAAGGGTCGTGGGCAGGGGCTAGGTTCCGCCTGTCTCATTGGGACAATCCGATGAGATCAGTTTTAATGAATCCTTGCACCCAAAGGGAAGAGGCCAGGTGATGATCAAAACACTCGTGAGCGCCGCAGCTCTTGCAGCCGCTAGCACTATCGTAGCAACCGGCGCACAGGCGCGTGACCAAATTCAGATCGTCGGTTCTTCGACGGTGTTTCCTTTCTCGACCGCTGTCGCTGAGCAGTTCGGTCAGAAAACCGATTTCAAGACGCCTGTCGTTGAATCAACCGGTTCCGGCGGCGGCATCAAGTTGTTCTGCGAAGGCGTAGGCGAGAAGACTCCTGACGTGACGAATGCTTCGCGTCGCATGAAGAAAAAAGAGCTGGAAACATGCAACGCCAACGGCGTTACTCCTGTTGAAGTTGTGGTTGGTTTTGACGGCATCGTCATCGGCAGCTCCAAGTCCGGTCCTGATCTGAACGTGACTCTTGAACAAGTCTTCAAGGCGCTTGCTAAAGAAGTTTCCGTTGACGGCAAGCTTGTCGCCAACCCTTACAAAACATGGTCCGATATTGACCCGTCGCTTCCTGCTGAGAAGATCGAAGTTCTCGGCCCGCCACCAACCTCCGGCACGCGCGATGCGTTCGAAGAGCTGGCTATGGAAGTTGGTTGTGAAGCCGCTGGCGGCGTTCCTGAAGAAAAATGCACCACGATCCGTGAAGACGGCGCTTACATCGAAGCTGGTGAGAACGACAACCTGATCGTTCAGAAGCTCGAAGCTAACCCAGCTGCTTTCGGCATCTTCGGTTTCTCCTTCCTTGATCAGAACGCTGACAAGATCAAAGGCGCGAAAATCGCCGACGTTGATCCGACCTTCGACAATATCGCCGATGGCGCTTATCCGGTCTCGCGTTCGTTGTTCTTCTACGTGAAGAAAGAACATGTTGGCGTGATCCCAGGCATCGAAGAATACGTCGCCGAGTTCACCAATGAAGGCGCGTGGGGCGGCGAAGGCTACTTGGCTGACAAGGGCTTGATCCCGCTTCCAGAAGACAAGCGTAAGTCTGTCGCTGATAGCGCGAAGGCTATGACGCCTTTGAGCATGTAATCATGCTTCATGAACGACCGACCGAAAGGTCGGTCGTTTCATATTAGCCGGAGACACTCTCCGGATCGCCTTGACCCGACCCGTATTCGATCATTTGGCGCGAGACCATGTTCTGGACATTTTTACTAATTTTAGCGGCGATTTGTGTGATCGCCTTTTTTGTTGGGCGCATGCGAGCCGTGCAGGTTGTGCGGGGCGACGCTTCGCGGTTGCACTCTTTGCCGTCGTTTCACGGCGCCTATCTCGCCATGATGGCCGTTATTCCAGCGTTTTTCCTTTTGGTGGCGTGGTCGTTCATTGCGCCGAGAGTCATGGACTGGATGGTGGTTTCGCAAAGCCAGGGCGCTGTGGCGTCCATGGGCAAGCCTGAGTTGCAGGCTTTTGTGCGCGACGCGCGCGCGATCGCTTTTGGCGGGATTGTCGGGTTTACAGACGCTGCGAAAGAGCAGGCGGCTGAAATCTACCGATCACTTTCAGTCACTTCAACGGTGCTGTTGTCGCTTATTTCCGCGGCGCTGATCATCGCTGGCCTGTTTTTCGGTTACCGTCAGATACAGGCGCCGATGCGCGCCCGTCATTTCGTCGAACGTGGCGTGATGGTCGCGCTGATCACTTGTTCGGCGGTGGCGATCCTGACGACGGTGGGCATTGTCCTGTCGTTGATTTTTGAATCCTTGATGTTCTTTCGGCAAGTGCCGTTTCTGGACTTCGTTTTTGGGACGCACTGGAGTCCTCAGAGCGCGTTTGAGGGCGCAGGCGCGGAAAGTTCCGGCGCGAATGCGGAGGTGTTTGGCGCCATTCCTTTGTTGGCCGGCACCATGCTGATTACCTTGATCGCTATTCTGGTGGCGGCTCCCATCGGGCTTTTGGCGGCGATTTACCTTTCTGACTACGCTTCGAACGCGGTGCGGGCCATTGCAAAGCCCATTCTGGAAATTTTGGCCGGTATTCCAACCGTCGTCTACGGTTTCTTCGCGGCGTTGACTGTGGCGCCCGC
Source organism: Stappiaceae bacterium (assembly GCA_048265185.1). Classification (GTDB taxonomy): domain Bacteria; phylum Pseudomonadota; class Alphaproteobacteria; order Rhizobiales; family Stappiaceae; genus JBLXBZ01. The sequence goes on from JBLXBZ010000002.1 coordinate 467,904, forward strand.
CTTTCGCGGGTTTGGTGAAAGCCTTGGTCTTTCGGTTTCGTCAGAATCGGCTCTGGCCGCCGGCGTGGTCATGGGCATCATGATCATTCCTTTCGTTTCATCCTTGTCGGACGATGTGATCAACGCGGTTCCACAGTCGCTGCGCGACGGGTCCGCCGGTCTTGGAGCGACGAAGTCCGAAACTATTCGAAGAGTAATTTTGCCCGCCGCTTTGCCGGGCATCGTGTCGGCGCTCATTCTCGCCATTTCACGGGCTATCGGTGAGACGATGATCGTGGTGATGGCGGCCGGGCTCGCCGCCAATCTTACAATCAATCCGCTCGAAGCCGTCACGACGGTGACGGTTCAGATCGTGACCTTGCTGGTTGGCGATCAGGAATTCGACAGCGCAAAAACGCTTGCGGCTTTCGCGCTCGGGCTCATGCTTTTCTGCGTGACGCTTGTTCTCAACATCATCGCGCTGCGCGTCGTTCAGAAATACAGGGAACAGTATGACTGATATCGCTCAAATGGCTTCGACGGAACAGTCAGATAGCCTCCATACATCCGAAGCCGCGCGTAAGCGGTTGTCAAAGAGATATTCAGCGGAATTGCGCTTCAAGCTTTACGGCCTGTCAGCCGTGTTGCTCGCCGCGACATTTCTGGTGATCCTTCTGAGCACAATCGTCTCGCAGGGCTATCCCGCTTTTACCTATAATTATCTAAAGATGCCGGTTGATCTGAGCGCGAAAACGGTTGATCCGCAAAAGCCCGGGGCCGCTGACTATAACGGCATCGTGCGTGATGGCTTGAAACGAGAGCTGCCATTCGCCAGCGGCCGCAGCGAACGCCGGGTTCTTTATTCGCTCGTATCGTCGGGATCGAACATCATTTTGCGCAATGAAGTGCTTGACGACACAAGCATGCTCGGTGGCGATAAAGACGTCTCCATCCCACTTTCTGATTTCGCCGACCTATACGTAAAAGGGCTCATCAGCGCTAAGAGCGTAACGGCGGGACAGGGCATCGCAAGCCCGGTAGGGACGGAAGGCGAAATTCGAATTCTATCCACGTCAAATGATTTTCGTAATATTCTTACCGAAGTTAAAGAGGATCTGGCTGAACAAGCAGCTGGAGTACGTAAGGAAATTGAAGCAAAGAACCGTAGCGTCAGCAGTTTAAACGCTTCAATTCCCGCGCTTGAAAAAAGGGTGGCGAGCGCTACGCCTGAAAACCTTGAGCGTCTTCAGCGAGAGCTGGAAAATCAGAAAAGCGCTCTTATCTCGGTGCGTTCGCAAGTTGACGCTTTACAGCGCGAAGCTGAAGATCTCGAAAGCCGGTCAGCTGCGGCCGATACGCCGGAAAAGCTGACCTCTAACCTGCCGTCCTATCTTTTGCACATCAATGGCGGGGTGGTTAAAATCACTTCGCTGGACAGCGCCGCAATAACCGGGGTCGCCTATGTTCCGCTGAACAACGCGGATGAAGCGCCTTCGGGGACCTGGGACATCGAGCGTATCGAAGTTCCAGAATCATCTCGCAAGTTCTCTGACCAAGAAATCGCCTACACAGATTACCTTGTATCCAAAGGACTTGTATCGACGGAGCTGAACTCGATCTTTTTCACTTCCGGAGCAAGTCGTGAACCGGAAATGGCGGGGATCTGGGGCGCTGTCGTTGGTTCTTTCTACACGATGCTCGTGACATTGCTGCTGTCGTTCCCAATCGGCGTCGCCGCAGCGATCTATCTTGAGGAATTCGCTCCGAAAAACCGTCTCACCCAGTTGATTGAAGTCAACATCAACAATCTGGCGGCGGTGCCGTCGATCGTGTTCGGCTTGCTTGGTCTGGCGATGTTCTTGAATGTCTTTGGCATGCCTCGCTCCGCCCCGCTTGTTGGCGGCATGGTGCTGGCGCTGATGACGTTGCCAACGATCATCATCGCGGCGCGCGCGGCGTTGAAAGCGGTGCCCCCGTCCATCCGCGAAGCGGCTCTGGGCATTGGCGCTTCGAAGATCCAGATGGTGTTCCATCACGTTCTTCCCCTCGGCATGCCCGGTATTTTTACCGGAACCATTATCGGGATGGCGCAGGCGCTTGGTGAAACAGCTCCCTTGCTGATGATCGGCATGGTCGCCTTTATCGTTGATATTCCAGGAGGTCCGCTGGACGCTGCGACGGTTCTGCCCGTGCAGATCTATATGTGGGCCGATTTCCCTGAGCCGGCGTTTCAACAAAAAACATCCGCAGCGATCATGGTCCTCCTTGGTTTCTTGATCGCCATGAACGCGATTGCAATTGTTCTGCGCAAGCGTTTCGAGCGGCGTTGGTGATAAGATTTGAAAGGTACTTGTGATGTCTATGCAAGCAACGACGAATACGGAAAACGCTGAGCCGGCGCATGCGATGGTTACCGCCGACGGCGATGTCGTGAAAATGCGCGGCGATAAGGTCAAAGTCTTCTACGGCGAAAAACAAGCCTTGTTTGACGTTGATCTTGACGTGCGCGACCGCAAGGTGACTGCGTTGATCGGGCCTTCGGGCTGCGGGAAGTCCACCTTCCTACGGTGCCTGAACCGGATGAATGACACTATCGATATTTGCCGGGTGGAAGGAAAAATCACCCTCGATAGCGGCGACATCTATGACCCGTCAATCGACGTGGTGGAGCTGCGGGCGCGGGTTGGGATGGTCTTCCAAAAGCCGAATCCGTTTCCCAAATCCATCTATGAAAACGTGGCGTATGGTCCTCGCATTCATGGGTTGGCCAATTCAAAATCGGTTCTCGACGATATCGTCGCTCAAAGCTTGCAAAAAGCTGGACTGTTTGAAGAAGTGAAAGACCGTCTGGACGCCCCTGGAACGGGTCTTTCTGGCGGACAGCAACAGCGCTTGTGCATCGCGCGCGCCATCGCTGTCAGCCCTGAAGTGATTTTGATGGATGAACCTTGTTCTGCGCTCGATCCAATCGCCACGGCGAAGGTTGAGGAATTGATCGATGAATTGCGTGAAAATTACACGATCGTGATCGTCACGCACTCCATGCAGCAGGCGGCGCGTGTTTCCCAGCGCACGGCTTTCTTTCATTTGGGCAATCTTGTCGAAGAAGGCCCGACGCAGGAAATCTTCACTAATCCAACGGACAAACGCACTCAGGACTATATTACCGGCAGGTTTGGTTAGTCGTCAGATGTAATCGCTCCCTATCGCCGCTCGATTGGCGGCGGGGGAGCTTGCGAATTGCGATGAAGGGCAGTTTCATGGTTGAGCATACAGTCAGCGCTTATGATAATGAATTAAAGGGGCTTGCTAGCCGCGTCGCCGAAATGGGTGGTTTGGTCGAAACCATGACCAATGACGCTGTGACGGCGCTTGTCCGTTTGGATCCGGATTTGGCGCAAAGAGTTGTTCAGACGGATCGCCGGGTTGACGTTCTGCAAGCGGAAATTGAGGAAAACTCGATTCATATTATCGCTCGTCGCCAGCCTGTGGCGCAGGATCTGCGCGACATCGTCGGGGCGATGCGCATTTCCAACGATCTGGAGCGTGTTGGAGATCTGGCCAAGAATATCGCTAAAAGAGCCGTTGCGATTGAAGGCCAGTTCAACTCCAAAAAGCTTGCGTTTGGCGTCGAACATATGGCTGAAATGGCTCAAGGACAGCTGAAAAGCGTTCTCGACGCATATGCCGCGCGTGATGAAAACGCAGCGGAAAGCGTTCGTATTCATGATGACGAAGTTGATGCGATCTATACGTCGATTTTCCGTGAGCTGCTAACTTACATGATGGAAGATCCGCGTCAGATCACTATTTGCGCGCATCTTTTATTCTGCGCAAAAAATATCGAAAGAATTGGTGATCACGCGACGAATATCGCAGAAAATGTGATTTTCATGGCGAGCGGACAGCATCCAGGCGATGATCGTCCAAAAGTCGATGAGACTGGCGTGAGCGCCCCGCAGAATTGAAATTGAAAAGGATGCATTGGAATGCCTCAGGTTCTTATTGTCGAAGACGAAGAGCCGCTCAGTCTTCTCCTGCGCTACAATCTGGAGGCGGAGGGTTATGCCGTCGAAACATGCGCACGAGGGGATGAAGCTGAGATCAGATTGCGTGAAAGCCAGCCTGACCTTTTGCTTCTTGACTGGATGCTTCCTGGTCTGTCTGGGATTGAACTTTGTCGCCGGCTGCGGGGACGTGAGGAAACGGAGCGTTTGCCGGTGATCATGCTCACCGCGCGCGGTGAAGAATCTGAGCGTATTCGTGGCTTGGCCACAGGAGCGGATGACTATGTGGTCAAGCCGTTCTCGATACCTGAACTTATGGCGCGTGTGCGTGCGATTTTGCGTAGAGCGAAACCTGAGGTGGTCTCCACCATGTTACGATCTGGCGACGTCGAGTTGGATCGTGAAACGCATCGGGTCAGACGTGCAGGCCGGGAGATACATCTTGGGCCGACCGAGTTCCGGCTTCTTGAGTTCCTGATGACGTCTCCGGGGCGCGTTTTCTCGCGTGAGCAATTGTTAGACGGTGTTTGGGGACATGACGTTTATGTGGATGAGCGGACAGTGGACGTTCATGTAGGCCGATTACGTAAAGCGATAAACCGTGGGAAATTGAAAGATCCAATTCGCACGGTTCGCGGCGCTGGCTACGCGTTCAACGATCAGTTCTCCAGCGCGGCGTGAGATAGGAAAGTAACGAGCGGGGCTGGGGGACGAGGCTCGGGACGTTGCGATTCATCCGGTTCCGGCGGGTCTTGAAAACCGGTTTGCAATGAAATGCTGCTCGCGCTCTCATTATTAAAACGCAAAAAAAAGCGCTCGCCAAATTTGGCGGGCGCTTTTTTTAGGCGTTAAAAAAACTGCCGTTAAGCGTTTGCGGTTTTTTTGCTCCGCCTATCGGTCATTGGCTGATAAGCCATCCGGCAATGGTAGGGGCAATAAGGAACGTTGGGCTCCGACGTTTGCCCGCAAAAATAAAAATCATCCTTGCTTGGATCGCCAATAGGCCATTTGCAGGTGCGCTCGTTGAGCGTTAAAATCGTCGCGCGCTGTGAAATCGGAACGATTTGCGGCTTGGGTTTTTCCTGTAAAACGGGAGCCGCTATAGGCTCATCTTCCATTTTTAAGGCGGTGGCGCCATGGGTTTGAGGCGCCGCGGCTGGGCGGGGTGTTTCGGGCGTCGCTGAAGAAGCGGATTCCACTACGTTGGGTTCTTGCGCTTTGGGCGTGGCCCGGCGTTGTTTAGGCGTTGGCGACGTTGTTTTCGTCCGGCCCGAAAGGCCAAGTCGGTGGACTTTGCCAATTACTGCATTGCGGGTGACCTCACCAAGTTCTCCAGCGATCTGGCTGGCGCTCAGGCCATCCATCCAGAGTTTCTTGAGCAGGTCGACGCGTTCCGTGGTCCAGGACATAAAATACTCCGTCTTCCGTTCAGCGTCCGTTAAATCGTAATTAGCGACGGTCTCCCGCGGCGTTAACGCGTAAGACATTCCCGGCTCGCCACAAACGATGCGATAGACTGCTCAAAACCGATGTTGAATTGACACAGTCGCGTTTAGATTTAAAAGCACGCCATGGTTTTTCCTGTACACGAGGCTTACTCGTGAAGCGCCAGTGAACGTACTGGGTAAAAATTTCCTTCTACGATATGTCGTAGCTGATGTCATGAACCATACAATATACCGCATTTTAACGGCAAGGCTATGAGAGCAGAGTTTTGGGGATGACCGGTATTTTCCCCAGATTTTAACCTCTGCCGCGTATTTTTATCCTGATTTCGGAAATTTTCGCCGCCATGAAGTTAAGTGTTGTTTGATTGACACAATACTGACAACAGGTTTTATATAGATCGTTGGCTTGGGAATTACACCCTGCTCGATTATTATTTTGCGCATCGTGCCGCCTCGAGATGGGGCGGCACGATGCGTTTCGCAATGCGTTGTATGGATCGAGCGAAAAAGCTGGATTGATACGGCGCGACCGCTAATTTTGCAGTTTTGGAGAAGAGACTGATGTCTGCGTCGCCGCTTTATAAAACCTATGCGCGTTCCGACTTGGCGTTCGAGCGCGGTGAAGGGGTCTGGTTGTCGACGGCGGATGGACGACGATTTCTCGATTGCGCCGCGGGCATTGCGGTTAACTCTTTAGGGCATTGCCACCCTCATCTTGTCGAGACGCTGAAGTCTCAGGCCGAGAAGCTGTGGCATGTCTCCAACGTCTACACCATTTCTGATCAGGAGCGCTTGGGGCGGCGGTTGATCGACGCGACCTTCGCAGATCGGGCCTTTTTCACAAACTCCGGCGCCGAGGCGCTTGAGGCCGCGATCAAGACGGCGCGTCGGTATCATCATGTCAACGGCAGACCGGATCGGTACCGTTTGATTACTTTTCAAGGAGCGTTTCACGGGAGAACGCTTGCGACTATCGCCGCTGGGGGGCAGGAAAAATATCTTGAAGGCTTTGGCCCTAAAACGCCGGGCTTCGACCAGGTTCCCTTTGGTGACCTGGAGGCGGTGAAGGCCGCGATCACAGAAGAAACCGCAGGCGTTTTGGTGGAGCCGGTGCAAGGTGAAGGCGGGATAAGGTCTTTGCCTTACGAAACGCTGAGAGCCTTGCGTAAGATATGCGATGATGAAGGCATTCTACTGATTCTGGATGAAGTGCAAACAGGGGTTGGGCGCTCTGGAAAGCTGTTCGCTCATGAGTGGGCGGGGGTTGAGCCGGATATTATGGCGATCGCCAAGGGTATTGGCGGCGGGTTCCCTCTTGGCGCTTGCTTGGCGAGTGAAGAGGCCAGCGCGGGAATGACGGCTGGAACCCATGGCACGACCTTTGGCGGTAACCCTCTGGCGATGGCGGTGGGGAACGCTGTGCTTGATGTTGTGCTGACGGACGGTTTTCTTGAAAGCGTTCGGCGCAAAAGTCTTGTGTTGACGCAAAAGCTTGCGGGCGTCGTTGATACGCACCCCAAGGTGTTTGAGGAGCTGCGCGGCGACGGGCTGTTGCTTGGGTTGAAGTGCAAGCCGCCTGTTGGCGAAGTCTTGGCGCGCGCGCGCGATCATGGGCTGCTTGCTGTCGGAGCGGGTGATAATGTTCTGCGCATTATTCCGCCTTTGGTGATCAGCGAAGAAGAAATTGACGAGGCGGTTGCGAGGATCGAGTTGGTTGCGCTTGACCTGGAGAAGACGTTGAACGAAGGAGAAAGCGTATGAAAATGACGAATAGACGTCACTTTCTTGATTTGCCCGATGTTGACGCTGGCGAGCTGAGAAGCATTATCGACGGCAGCCGGATCATCAAGGAAAATCGAACTGGCGCGCGCGTCCGCCGAGACGGGAGCGGTTTGCTCGATGGCAAGGTGCTGGCCATGGTGTTTGAGCAGCCGTCAACGCGCACACGAATTTCGTTTGACGTGGGCATGCGGGAGCTGGGAGGGGAAACCCTGATGCTCACTGGCGCGGAAATGCAGCTTGGACGAGGAGAGACGATTGCTGATACGGCGCGTGTTTTATCGCGCTTTGTCGACGCGATCATGATTCGAATTCTTGATCATGACGCTTTGCTCGAGCTTGCTGAAAATGCAACGGTTCCGGTTATCAACGGGCTGACAAAGCTGTCGCATCCCTGCCAAATCATGGCGGACGTGATGACCTTTGAAGAAAAGAAGGGGAATATCGCCGGTCGGTCCGTGGCTTGGGTGGGCGATTCCAATAATGTGCTCGCCTCTTGGGTGCACGCCGCCGCGAAGTTTGATTTTGAAATTCGCATCGCAACGCCGGCGGAGTTGGCTCCGCCTGAGGAGCTGATTAAGGCGGGACGGAGCCAGGGCGCTCAAATCGTGGTGACCGACGATCCGTTCGAGGCGGTTAAAGACGTGGATTGCGTCATTACGGATTGCTGGGTTTCCATGGGTGATGAAGATGAAGGACGACGTCACAACCTTTTGAAGCCTTATCAGGTGAATAGCCGGCTTATGGGCGCGGCGGACAAAGACGCCATCTTCATGCACTGCTTGCCGGCGCATAGGGACGAGGAAGTCACGAGCGAGGTCATGGATGGTCCGCAATCCGTGGTGTTTGATGAGGCGGAAAACCGTCTGCATGCGCAAAAAGGCGTTCTCGCTTGGTGTTTCAATGAGCTTCCAGGTGCGTGATGAATGCGTTTGACTTTGAATCGGCGGGCTTGACGCCCGCCGGTGACGACGCCGTCGTCCCTTTTGCGGTAGAGGCGCTTGATGTGCGCGGCCGCGCGGTTCAGCTCGGCCCTGCGCTCAACTCGATTTTGGATCGCCATGCATATCCCGCGCCCGTGTCGCGTCTTTTAGCGGAAACGATCGCTCTGGTGGCTTTGCTTGGTTCCTCTCTCAAGTTCCAGGGACGGTTTATTCTGCAAACGCAAACCGACGGGCCTGTGTCTATGCTGGTCGTTGACTTCGCCAGTCCCGATAGTCTGCGCGCTTATGCGCAATTTGACGCGGAGAAAGTTGCTGCGGCGCAGGCGGCGGGGACGTTGGACGCGCCTTCATTGTTGGGCCACGGACATTTGGCCATGACGATAGACCAGGGCGCTCACATGAACCGTTATCAGGGATTGGTGGCGCTGGATGGGATCGGGCTTGAAGAAGTCGCTCACCGTTATTTTGCACAGTCGGAGCAAATTCCCACGATTGTTCGACTGGCGGTAGGCGAGGTGTTTGACCGGCGCGAAGGGCGCTCGCCCGCCCATTCATGGCGCGCTGGTGGGGTTCTAGTACAGTTTCTGCCTGAAGCGCCGGAGCGTATGCGCCAGCCGGACATTGATCCGGGGGACGCTCCAGCCGATGCCGTTAAGCCTGAAATCGAGGTTGACGACGCGTGGGTTGAAGCGCGCGCTCTTGCGGAGACGGTTAAAGATGCGGAATTGACCGATCCGTCGTTACCGGCGGAGCAGCTTTTGTTCCGTTTGTTTCACGAGCGGGGCGTGCGTATTTTTCAATCTCAGGGCGTTGTCGATAAGTGCCAATGTTCAAGAGAGCGCATCGAAACCGTGCTGAGCAGTTTTTCGCGTGAAGAGCGTGAGGACATGACTGTGGATGGTAAAATTATCGCGTCTTGTCAGTTTTGCGGCGAAAGTTATGATTTCGACCCTTCAGACTATAGTGGCGAAGAGGCGAGTTGATTTGCGCCGCTTCGCCCGTATCCGCTCAAGATAGCTCCGCGGCGAAGCTCGCCACTCGCGCCGCGGCCGCGCGGATGTTTCCGTTCAGCGTCGCTGGAGAGCGTCCGCGCGGGGCGAGGTCGTGATTGCCGTCCTCCAACCAGTTTATCCGGCTCAATTGCGGTAGTTTGATCGCCTCGATTTCGCTGCGGGAGCCAAATTGGTCGCGCTCTCCTTGCAAGATCAACGTGGGGCGTTTCGCCTTTTCCAAAGGCTCCATGCGCCATACGTCGGGTTTGGCGGGGGGGTGAAATGGATAGCCAAGGCAAAATAACCCGATGACGCGGCTAGGAAGAGAGGGCGCGCCGCAGTACATGGCGGCGACGCGTCCGCCCATGGATTTTCCGCCAATCAGAACTGGGCCGTCGGCTTCCTTCAGCACCGCCAGCGCGGCGTTTTCATAAGCGCTCATCAGGAGTTCCGCCCGTGGCGGCGGACGTTTTTTACCACCTTCCCGGCGCTGAGCCATATAAGGAAATTCAAATCTGGCCACCGCCACGCCTTCGGCGGCCGCGAATTGAGCGAAACGGTTCATGAAAGCGGAATCCATGGGCGCGCCGGCGCCATGGGCTAGCAGAAGAGTGGCGGAGGCCGCGCCGTCGGGCGATGTCCAGATAAATGGTGACATGAAACAAACGCCTCGCGATGATGTGAAACAAGTTTATCGTGAATGGTGGACGAGGGCTATATTGTTTTACCCAGCTTAGCAAGGCGCAGACATGGGAGTCGGCAGACGTGGATAATGCTTATTTCAGCGAAGGGGCAATACGCCTGGCGGCTTTTGGCGGCATTTTCTTGACCATGGCGTTGTGGGAGTCGTTCGCGCCGCGTCGTGAGCTGCGTTATGGGCGTGGTTGGCGCTGGATCACCAATTGGGGCGTTTTACTATGTGGTTCGTTGGTGGTGCGGTTGGCGTTCCCCATGGCCGCGGTGGGCGTCGCTTTAGTGGCCGAGAAAGAGGGGTGGGGGCTGTTGACGATGCTGAACGCGCCATATTGGCTTGCGGCGGTGGTTGGCTTTCTCATCTTGGACTTCGCCGTGTGGTTGGAACATTATGTTTCGCACAAGTGGCCGCTTCTATGGCGTATTCACAAAGTCCACCATGCGGACCCTGATCTTGACGTGACGACGGCCTTGCGTTTCCATCCTTTGGAAATTCTTCTTTCCATGGTGTGGAAGTCCGCGATTGTGGTGGCGCTGGGGGTTCCGGTGGTCGCGGTGCTTTTCTTTGAAATCGTGTTGAACGGCGCGGCGATGTTCAACCACGCCAATGCGAACCTGCCACGTGGATTGGATCGGGCTTTGCGGCTTATGGTGGTGACGCCGGATATGCACAGAGTTCATCATTCTGTTTATCGCCATGAGGCGGATACGAATTTTGGCTTCAATTTATCGGTGTGGGACAGGATTTTTCGCACTTATAAGGACAGGCCGCAGGATGGGCATCAGCAGATGCGTATAGGACTGCCGGGTCATCAATCTCGCGCGCCGCTTGGTTTGATTTGGTCCATCTTGTTTCCATTCCGACGAGGGGAATGAGGCGATATTAAAAAAAACTTATGGGAAAATAACGAAGATACAGTTCGTCATAGATACCTTTTCTGTGAATTTGACGCAGCGCGTAATTGACCGCGTTGCGGCGTTCCTGATCCTCACTGCGGAATGCGAGGTTGAGGGCGGAGTCGAAAAAGCCAGGCTCTAACCAAGGGCCACCCGTGAATTTGCAGCAATTTTGTGAGATATCGCTGTTCAGCCAGAGGCTGAGAGATAGACCGTCGCCAAAATGCGCTTCGACGGCGCCGTATACCAATGCCTTGCGGGCTTGCCGAGTTGTATCGAATTGGATGATGTCTGATTTTGAAAAAAACGTTTCTAAAAAAGCTGCATGTTTGGTTTTCGAAACAACTGAAATTCGCTTGCCGGCCAACCCTTTGGGCGATGGATGTGAGGTGCTGTTGGAACGGGCTATGAAACGAGCGGGAAGTTGTAAGTAATTATCTGAATAAATTATCTTTTTTGAATTTTCTGATGTGGGCGCCAGTCCGGCGATTATTGCATCGCCTTCCTTATCAATGAGCGCTTGAACCAAGGTGTCGAAGGGTAAGATCCGAAAACTGCAAGCGATGTCCAATTCTTCGCATATCGCACGAGCTAAATCGACGTTGAACCCTGTAATGCGTCCCGAAACATCGCGAAAAGTGAAGGGGGGAAAGTTTTCGGAAGATAAAAATTCCATTTTCGCAGGGGACGTTAGCTTGCCGCTGGTTTGTCTGGGGTCCCAGAAATTGGGAATGTTGAATTGCTCTATATGCGCGATATTGTTATGCGGTGAGTCTTTTGGTTGCAAATTGCTGTCTGAGGTTGCATTATATGAGAATGTAGTTAAAAAAGTGTATAAAATTGTAAGGAATAATCTGGAGAGCGCGACTTTTAAACGTGGGATTGAGTTTAAAAAACTAAAGAAAAACATGAATCTTTTTCCACTTGCTTGTGGATCGTGCATTGGAAGGGAGCTCCGAATGCGGCGTGAAAACGAGGATGACATAGAGGCGTCGGATACTGTTGCCGCAGATCCGTCACAGGTTAAATTATCACAAAAAAAACCTGTTTCTATAGATTTATGCGATTACGGAGCGCCGGGGCATTTTAGTGAGAATGTTATTACGGAGTTTGAGACATTTGAGGCGACTGGTCTTGCGACGTCTGACCCGACCGATATTGATGAGAGCGGGAAGAGGTCGTCACGAGATGGGCCGGGATTAACGGCGGAGCTGGACGCATTGGTCAGGCGGGGGTTTTCTCCAAAGCTTGCGCAAATTGTTTCAAAAGAATCCTGGCGGGAGGCTCGGGCTTCCGGTCGTTATCTTCTTGATAAGAAACTTATTAGCGAAGAGGCCTATTACAGCATTGTGGCAGAGGTTCTGAATGTACCTTTTTTGCCTGTCGGAAGTTTCTCTTTGCTTGCGCCTAAAGGAACTCAAGAGCTTGTGATTGGCCAAGGAAAGGCTTTGAACGATTGTCCGGGCACGGGGGAAAATGCGCCTGCGCCTTGTATTTCTTCGATTGGTTCTGTGGTCGTGATTGCGCCTGCGCCGGAAACGATACCTGAAATCACCGCGTTGTTTGAGCGTTTTCCCGAGTTGCGCGCTAGGGTTAGGGTCGCTAGTCCGGCGGGGTTGGCTATGGCTAAGGATGAGGAGGAGCCGGCGAGACGCTTGGCGAACAGGAGGCCTGGGGCGTGTGCGTCGGAGAGAGTGACGCGGGCGCAGAAGTGGTCGCTGTTTTTTTTGCTTGTAGGGGTTCTTGTCGGGTTGTTTGCTACGCTCAAGGGGGTGTTGTTGTTCTCCGTCGTGGTCGTGGCGGTGGGCAGCCTTGGTCTCAGTTTGTTGCGGTTGGCGGCGGCGTTGGAGGCGGCGCCTTGCCCAAGGCCGTCGCGGATGCTGCGAGATTATGAGCTTCCGAGCTATACGGTAATGATCGCGGTTTATAAGGAAGCTGAAATTGCGCCGCAATTGGTGGCTTCCATGGAGGCTCTGGATTACCCGCGTGAAAAGCTGCAATTGCTGTTTCTTGTCGAAGAGGAGGATAAAGAGACGCAGGAGGCCTTGCGTGAACATATGCCGAGTTGGATGCACCTTTTTGTTGTTCCTGAAGGCGGACCGAAAACCAAGCCCCGCGCGCTTTGCCATGGATTGAAAGTTGCGTCAGGGGAGCTGGTGACGGTGTTCGACGCCGAGGACAGGCCTGAAAGCGATCAATTGCGCAAGGCCGCCTCGCGTTTTGCGGAGCTTCCGGAGAAGGTTGCGTGCCTTCAAGCCCGTCTGGCGGTGGACCATGTGAATGATCAGTTCATCGTTAGGCAATTTGCAATCGAATATGCGGCGTTATTCAATAGTTTGTTACCTTGGTTGAGCGCTCAAAACGTTATTTTACCGCTCGGGGGAACGTCTAATCATTTTCGCCGCGTTGTTCTTGAGCAGATCATGGCGTGGGATGCTTATAACGTCACCGAGGACGCGGATCTTGGAGTTCGTCTTGCTCGTTGCGGTTTCGTTATTTCAATGATTGACAGCACGACATGGGAAGAAGCTCCGACAACCTGGAAAGTCTGGCACGGTCAAAGAGCGCGTTGGCTAAAAGGGTGGATGCAGACAATGCTTGTGGCGATGCGTGATCCTGTTCAAACAGGGCGCGACCTTGGCGTTCGCAGCTTTGCGGTTCTTCAATTGTATTTCGCCGGGATTTTTATAACGTTGTTTGCTCACCCAGTCTTTATGCTGCTTGCTGTTTCATATGGTTTTGGATTGATTCCGCCGCCGCTTGACGCAACGTTGGTCGGAGACTGCGTTTTTGTCACTGCCTGCATTACAGGAGGCGTTGGGCTCGCCAGTTCGGTTATCAGTTCGTCGGTGGCCACAAAAAAACAGGGAATCGCCATCGATTTTTGGGACCTGTTATTTGTTCCAGCTTATTGGTTTATGCAAAGTCTGGCGTTTTTCACGGCGATATATGACCTTGTTTGGCGTCCGTTCCATTGGCGAAAGACGGCGCATGGGGCGGCGAAGCGTCCTAAGATGGCCAATACCCATGAAACTGGAAGTGTTTTCGCGCCCTGGCGTCACGGACGAACTGGAGTGGCTGAATAGTTTCAATTTTTGACGGCGGTTCTGTTAAAAAAATTTGCTTGGACGCGACCTGCGCTCAGGGGATTTTGAGAGCGCTTGCGGTTTTTGCGTAGATTGTTCATTATTTAGGTTGGACTGTGCTCAGATTAGACTGTGCGCTGGTCACGTCCCATCCAGTATCTTAAAGGATTTTACATGAGTGTTCGCCGTATTGAATCCGGCTCGCGTATGAGCCAAGCCGTCGTTCATGGGAATACAGTTTATCTGGCTGGTCAGGTGGGGACAGCCGGCGAGGACGTCGCGCAGCAAACGAGGGAAATCCTGACAAAAATCGATCGTTTGCTAGCGCAGGCTGGTAGCGATAAGTCAAAATTGTTGCAGGCGACGATTTGGCTGGCCGATATGACTGATTTTGCGCAAATGAACGCTGTTTGGGACGCTTGGGTGGATCAAGCCAATCCGCCGGCCCGGGCGTGCGGCGAGTCTAAATTAGCCACGCCTGAATATAAGGTGGAGATTATCGTTGTCGCGGCGGCGGATTGATTTTTCTTTGCGTTGGTGCGGGGAACCATCGCGTCGATATCCTTTGACAAGAACGCACCGATATATTGGTGTTTCTATTGTTGGTCGTTTAGAGGCGATGTCATGATCGTGGTTCATGAACTCGGCGACGATGTTGCGTCAATGCATTTGAACGCTTTGGCGGGCGTGCTTCATGACTGCGTGCATGATGGGGCGAGCGTGGGTTTTATCTCGCCGTTTCCATTATCTGAGGCGCAAGAGTTTTGGACGTGCACAGTTATTCCTCAAGTGCGAAACGGGGGACGAGTTCTCTGGGGCGCTTTTGCAGGCGAGCGCTTGATTGGGACGGTTCAATTGGTTCTCGACACGCCTCCCAATCAGGCGCATCGCTGTGAGGTGGCGAAATTGCTGGTGGCGCCGCAGTTTCGCGGCAAAGGCGCGGCTCGCCTCCTCATGCAAACCCTTGAGGCGCGGGCGCGAGATATTGGTAAAGGGCTTATAACCCTCGACACCCGCAGCGGCGACGGCGCGCAAAGCCTATACTCATCATTAGGATATGAGATCGCTGGGAGCTTGCCCGGATTTTGCCGCGACCCATTTGAAGATCGTTTCGACGCGACCACTTATATGTATAAATCGTTGAATTAAGGCGGCGCGCATAAAAAGGGCTGGAGCGGGTGAAGGGAATCGAACCCTCGTCGTCAGCTTGGGAAGCTGCTGCTCTACCATTGAGCTACACCCGCGCGGTTGCAAGCTTATCTGTCGAGATGGGTTCTCTGTCAAGTCACATATCGGTTGGGGATTAAGTCGTTCATTGTGTGCGGCGGGCGTCTGGCGGTTGATTATTGGGAGCTTATCACCATGTTCTACCAATTGAATTTATGAAATCAGAATAAACTGGACGGTGAGCATGCGCGAAAATGTCAAGAGAATGATCGATTCCCGGAGATGGGAGGCGACCATTGTCGGTTTGATTGTTCTCAACGCCGTTACGTTAGGTTTGGAGACAAGTCCTGCCGCCATGAGCTGGGGCGGTTCGGTTCTGCAAGCGATCGATAAAATTGTTCTCGCCATTTTCACCATTGAAATCGCCCTGCGGATTTATGCGAATAGGCTGCGCTTCTTTCGTGATCCCTGGAGCCTGTTTGATTTTGTCGTGGTGGGCGTGGCGCTGTTGCCGGCGAGCGGGGCGCTTTCGGTGTTGAGGTCTTTGCGAATTTTGCGCGCTCTGCGATTGATTTCCGCCGTACCTTCCCTGAAGCGAGTGATCGGCGGGCTGATCGCGGCGCTGCCTGGGTTGGGGTCAATCGTCTTGCTTCTGGCGCTGGTGTTTTATGTCTTTGGCGTCATGGCGACGCAGCTCTATGGGGCGTCTTTCCCAGAGTGGTTTGGCTCTCTTGGAAAATCTGTTTATACGCTGTTCCAGATCATGACGCTGGAGAGTTGGTCCATGGGGATCGTGCGCCCGGTCATGGAGATTTACCCTCTGTCGTGGCTCTTTTTCGTGCCGTTTATTCTGTGCACGGCCTTTACGGTTTTGAACTTGTTTATCGGGGTGATCGTCTCGGCTATGCAGCAGGAGCATGACCAATTGGCTGAGGCGGATAGGCAGGCCATCCATGATGAAACGGGCGTGGTTCTGGAGGAGGTGCGGGCGTTGCGCAAAGAAATTGCGGCTCTGCGCCGGGAAAGCGGGGACGCGCTCAAATAGCGGCGACGACCTCGTCCGGTCCTTCCAGCAAGATGGAGACGCCGTCTTCGGTGAAGCGGCGTTCAATCACGTTTACCTCGGCGGCCAGAATTCGTTGCTCCAAGGCGGCGCTTTGTGAAAAGCTCGCATTGACCCGCCGCTGGACGATCCGCCGCCATTGCAAGATGAAGCCGCGGGCGCGTGCGTCGTCAATGGCTCTCGACGTCGCTCCGGAATAGGCGCGGGCAAGGCCTCCGCCGCCTAGTTTGGTTCCACCGAAATAACGCACGACAATAACGCCGACGTCCACCAACTCCGCGCCCTGAAGCGTTTTCAAGCAAGGCGTGCCCGATGTGCCTGCAGGCTCCCCATCGTCTTTCGCGCCCTCTTCTATACGCCCGTCATTGAGCATCTTGCGAAAAGCTGTCACATGGTGTGTCGCTTTCCGATGTTCGACCTTGAGTTCCTCCAAGCGCGTCTCAAAGCTTTCGATCGGCACGAGAAACGCCGTAAATCTGGATTTTCGATCTTCCAGCTCGCCATATGCGGCCTGGTTGAGCGTCATGAGAGCCATAGCGGATTAAACGTAAGTTTTGAAATGCTTGGAAAGCTTTAGCGCCTGTCCTTGATAATTGGAGCCGGCGCCTTCGCCGTAAAGAACGCTCGGGCGCTCTATCATGCGTTCATAGACGAGGCGGCCGACCGTCTGGCCGTGTTCGACAATGAAAGGCACTTCGTGGGAGCGCACTTCCAGAACTGCGCGCGAGCCGGCGCCGCCAACGCCGCTGTGGCCAAAGCCCGGGTCGAAAAAGCCGGCGTAATGAACCCGAAACTCCCCCACCAACGGATCGAAAGGAACCATTTCCGCAGCGAATAGCGGGGGAACGTGCACGGCTTCGCGGCTGACTAGAATGTAGAATTCATTGGGGTCGAGGATGAGCGCCGCGTCGTCGCGATTAAGGATAGGTTCCCAGAAATCGAGAGGGTCATGAATGTTTTTCTTGTCCACGTCTATGACGCCCGTATGGCGTTTGGCGCGGTAGCCGATCAGACTGCCGGCGCCCCCGCCTTTCAAGTCAATCGAGAGCTGTACGCCGGCGTTGATGCGCGCTTCGGCGTCGCTTACAAGATTATGTTCGGCATGGATTGCGGCGAGCTGATCGTCGCCCACTAAGGCTTCGCCGCGGCGAAAGCGTATTTGCGACAACCGCGAGCCTTCGCGCACCAGAACGGGAAATGTGCGCGGGCTGATTTCCGCGTAGAGAGGGCCGCTATACCCGGCGGGAACCGTGTCGAAAGCTTGCCCTTCATCGGTGATGACGCGGGTGAAAACGTCAAGGCGTCCGGTTGAGCTTTTGGGATTTGTGGTCGCGGACAAGTCCTGAGGAAGTTTGAGGGCCTCCAGTAACGGGACTATATAAACGCAACCTGTCTCCAAAACGGCGCCGGGCTTTAGATCTATGGTGTGGAGCTTCAGGCGTTGCAGCTTGTCTTCAAGGCGAAAGCCGTCGCCGGGGAGAAAGCTCGCCCTGACGCGCCATGCGACCGCTCCTAACCGTAGATCCAGGCTGGCGGGCTGAATCTGATCGTCATGAAAGGGGGGGGCGATAATCGCTCCGTCTGCGTGTAATTCGCTGATCGCATGTGCCGGCAAAATGCCGTCCGGCTTGTCATTCATTACTGAAATTCCACATTAAAATATTTTGAGGTTGCTTCGATTAGCATCTTCGCGGCAATTTTGCTAGCATTTACGGCCTTTTGAGGCTGTTAGGTTTTTTACTTCGCGCCATGGAGAGAATTGACGCCCGCTCGGCTTTGGAGTATCTGCATATGCGAATTTGTGGTGATTTGAGCCGGCCGGCTTGCAGCCACGTTAAACAAATTGCTAAAAAGGCCGGAGGCGGAAATTCCCTAGCCTTCGGCTGGGGTTTTTGCGTTTTGGAGACGAGTAATGAGCGATAAACACAATCAAGCATGGCGTGCGGCGACGAAACTTGTGCATGGTGGGGTTACCCGGTCCCCTTTCGCGGAAACGTCTGAGGCTTTATTTTTAACGCAGGGCTTTGTCTACCCGAGCGCTGAGGCGGCTGAAGCCCGCTTCAACGGCGAAGATCCGGGCTTTATATATTCGCGTTACGCCAATCCCACGGTTGCGATGTTTGAAGAGCGGATTGCGCTGCTTGAGGGGGCGGAAGGCGCCATTGGCGCGGGAAGCGGCATGGCGGCGGTCAATCTGGCGATGATGGCCTGCGTCAAGGCGGGGGACCATGTGGTGGCGGCCAAGGCGCTGTTTGGTTCTTGCCGTTATATCGTTGAAACGTTTCTGCCGCGCTTTGGCGTTGAGGCGACGCTGGTCGACGGCACGGATCTGGAGCAGTGGAAATCCGCGGTTCGGCCAAATACGAAAGCGCTTTTTCTTGAAAGTCCCACCAATCCGACGCTGGAAGTGATTGATATCGCAGCCGTCGCCGACATAGCGCATTCTGTTGGAGCGCGCCTTGTGGTGGACAATGTGTTCGCCACGCCAATTTGGCAGTCGCCTTTGACGCTGGGCGCGGATGTGGTGGTTTATTCCGCCACCAAGCATATCGATGGTCAGGGCCGTTGTCTTGGCGGCGTTGTTCTTTCAGATCAAGAATGGCTGGATGAAGCGGTCATGCCGCTGGTCAGACATACTGGTCCTTCGCTTAGCCCGTTCAACGCTTGGGTTTTGCTAAAGGGGCTTGAGACTTTGTCGGTGCGCGTGGAGCGGCAAACGCAAACCGCGACGCGCGTGGCGGACCTCTTGGCCGAGCATGGGGCGGTGGCGAAGCTGATTTATCCTGGCCGCGATGACCATCCGCAAGCTGACGTGATCAAACGGCAGATGAGCGGGGGGTCGACCCTTCTTGCCTTTGAAGTGAAAGGTGGGAAGGAGGCTGCGTTCAAGATGGCCAACGCTCTTGAAATTGTAAAAATGTCAAATAATCTTGGCGACACCAAAAGCCTGATAACCCATCCCGCTACAACGACCCATCAAAGCATGAATGAAGAGGCGCGAGCCGAACTTGGCATTAACGATGGTTTGATGCGCCTGTCCATCGGGCTGGAGGACCCGCTTGATCTTGTGGAAGACCTTGGCCGCGCCCTTGATCAGGCTCTTTGAACGCTGATCACGCCATAAGTCGTGTGGAGGCCGCCAGTCATGCTGGCGGTTCGGCGCGCAACAGGCGACTAACGAGAATAATTCGCGAGCCAGCTGAAACCACACATACGCCAGCGAACCCCCATGCAATTATTGGAAAGGCGCCTGGAATGAGGCACATGGCGAGGAAAACGGCGATCGTCTCGGCGCCCTCCGCAAGGCCTCCGAGATAATAGAGCGACTTTTTTCCTTGCGCTTGGGTGCTGAGGCCGCGTTTTTCCGCGATAATGGCGAAGGTCAGGAACGTCGCTCCGTTAGCGTAAAATGACAATAGCAGGGCGGCGGCGGCGAGGGCGTTGCCGCTTGGGTCGTGAAGGGCGAAGGCGAATGGTATGGCTCCGTAGAAAATGAAATCGAAGACGATGTCATAGTATCCGCCGAGGTCGCTTTTTTCGCTGGCGCGGGCTATGGCTCCGTCGAGGCCGTCCGCTAATCGGTTGGATACGATAAGCAGAAGCGCGGCGGTCATTTCTCCGGCAATAATTGCTCCGGCGGCGGCGAGGGCAAAGCCAAAACCGATCAGTGTCATTGCGTTCGCAGAAACGCCCAGCTTGAAGGCGCAGCGGCCAGCCGCATTCAATGGAGGGTCTATCAATGGTCGTATTAGTGTGTCGAACATGCTGGCTTTCAGTTCATATGTGGGCGCTTGACCTCAGTATATTGTAATATATAAGGCTGAATAAGTCGTTTTATGTTGAACTGCGGGTCACGTTTTCGTCACACGCTCTTACGGCGTTTTTGCCGAAGTACAGTCATTTTATGCTAGAGGGCGCATGGGTTGGAGGCGAATAGCTGCGTGCAACCTAGACGTTTCAATGCAGTTTTTGTTGGTGAAACATGTATAAAGCCGTCACCCGTAATATTCAGATCACGGTGGAGCCTGAATATGTGCCTGAGGATTCGATGCCTGAGGCCGCACATTATTTTTGGGCTTATTCAATTGAGATCGTCAATTTGAGCGAAGAGACGGTTCAGCTACGCAGGCGATATTGGAAGATCATAGACGCGAATGGAAATGTGGAAGAAGTTCAGGGCGACGGCGTGGTTGGAGAAGAGCCGGTCCTTCGTCCAGGCGAGAGCTTTCATTATACGTCTGGTTGCCCTCTTGGAACGTCGTCAGGCATTATGAGCGGTCGTTATCAGATGCAATCGCAATCAGGCGAGACGTTTTCCGTCGTCGTTCCGGCTTTTTCCCTTGACCTTCCCTCAGCCGTGCGTGTTTTGAACTGAGGGAAGAGGGCGCAAACTCAGTAACCGCCCTGCATGGATTTTGGCCAATAAGAGTGGCTTAACATACTTGCGATAAAACCTGATGCTCTCGTTAGTAGGCTCGAAAACGGGCCAGAGCGGAACGTTCAAGAGCCGCTACCGTCAGCTTGTCGAGATTTAGCTTGTCACGCAAAAGTTGAAGCATGCGCAGTTCTTCTTGGTTGACTTTTAGATCGGCGGCGGCGATTTCAACGGCGATCGCATAGGCTGTGTCTCGGAACTTGGCGGGAACCGTTGCGGCGATGAGGTCCAGAACGTCAACCATGCCATTTTCCGCTTGCAGGCGCTCTCCGCAATCTTGTGCGACGCGTATGATCTGGTCAGCATCGAAATCGGCGAAAATCGGCAGCGATTTGACCACTTCTCCGATTGAAAATAACTCCTTGTCGGTCATGGAGTTGTCTGCGGCGGAGGTGATGACCATAATGTAGATCAAGGCTTCTTGCAGGGATATTTGATCGTTCATTGGATTCTTGCGCCTTTTTGTGATGCGAAATTTGATCTTGTCTGACAGTTATAGGCGCGAAGGCGGCTTCGCAAGTTCGCCCTCGTTAATTTGAGCTGCTTCTCTTACATAAATCTCTTTGATTTCGTCGTTTCCAGCTCAGAACCGCGCCGTTTTGATTGACGGGGCCTATCAGCTTTTCTAGTGTCCGGCTCGTTACGGAAGACGCGTGTTAGCACTGGCGTCTTATATTTTCACAAACATGTCTGCGAATGACGCAATATCGGATGGTCCAACAATGACCGAGACGTTTCTATCTGAATTTGACCTGTCCCCCGCCACTGTGGAAGCGGCGGCCTCTTCGAAAGCTTGGCCTTTTGAGGAAGCTCGAAAATTGGTCAAACGGGTGGAGAAACGGGGGAAGAGCCATCCGGTTCTTTTTGAAACTGGTTATGGCCCATCCGGTTTACCGCATATAGGCACCTTTGGTGAGGTGGCGCGCACGACAATGGTGCGCACAGCCTTTCGTCTTTTGACGAAAGACGAGGTTCCAACCCGGCTTATTTGTTTTTCCGATGACATGGATGGGCTGCGCAAGGTGCCCACCAATGTGCCCAATCAGGAAATGATGGCGCAATATATCGGCAAGCCGTTATCGCGGGTTCCTGATCCATTTTCCAATGAATATCCAAGTTTCGCGGCGGCGAATAATGCGCGATTACGCGCGTTTCTCGACCGGTTTGGTTTCGATTATGAGTTTGTTTCCGCCACTGATTACTACACGTCGGGCCGTTTGGATGAAGCGTTGCTGCGTATGCTTCAGGTTTACGATAAGGTAATGGAAATTATTCTTCCGACTCTTGGAGAGGAGCGGCGCGCCACTTATTCGCCTTTTCTGCCCATCTGTCCGCGCACTGGCGTCGTGTTGCAAGTGCCGATGGTGGAGCGTAACCCGGCGGCGGGCACGATTGTCTATCTGGATCCTGAAACCGGCGAGAAGGTGGAGACCACCGTCACAGGCGGCGCGGTCAAATGTCAATGGAAGGCGGACTGGGCGATGCGCTGGTTTGCGCTGGGTGTGGATTACGAGATGGCGGGGAAAGACCTGATCGATTCCGTCACTCTGTCCTCCAAGATCTGTAAGGCGCTTGGAAAGCCGGCGCCGGAAGGGTTCAATTACGAGCTGTTTCTGGCCGAGGACGGACAGAAAATTTCCAAATCCAAGGGCAATGGCCTGACGATTGACGACTGGCTGACTTATGCGTCGCCGGAGAGCCTGTCGCTTTACATGTATTCAAAGCCCAAGACGGCGAAACGGCTGTATTTCGACGTGATTCCCAAGGCGGTGGATGAGTATTTCATCTTTCTTGAAAAATACGCGGCAATGCCGATTGAGCAAAAACTGAACAATCCGATTTGGCATATTCATTCGGGCAACCCGCCGTCGCTGCAGATGCCGGTTCCGTTTTCAATGTTGCTGAATTTGGTGTCGGCCTCAAACGCCTCCACCAAAGAGGTTCTTTGGGCGTTCATCTCGCGTTATGCGCCGGGGGTGACGCCTGAAACGCATCCCAAGCTGAATGAGTTGGTGGGTTACGCGATCCGCTATTTTGAAGACTTCGTCAAGCCGTTCAAAACCTTCAGGGCGCCGGACGATGTGGAGCGCGAAGCTTTGCAGGCGCTT
The DNA here is from genome assembly GCA_048265185.1 of Stappiaceae bacterium. Classification (GTDB taxonomy): domain Bacteria; phylum Pseudomonadota; class Alphaproteobacteria; order Rhizobiales; family Stappiaceae; genus JBLXBZ01. The sequence continues at coordinate 490,502 of JBLXBZ010000002.1, forward strand.
GACGCGTCATTGGCGGCTTTGCCGGCCGATGCGGATGGCGGGGCTATTCAGGATGCGGCGCTGGATGTGGCTCGGGGAATCGAGCGTTATCAGGACCATAAGAAGAAAAGCCCAAATGGTGGCCCTGGCGTTTCGGTGGCGTGGTTCTCGGCGCTGTATCAGTTGCTTTTAGGGCAAGAAAAGGGGCCGCGTTTCGGTTCATTCGTCGCGCTTTATGGAATTTGCGAAACCCGCGCGTTGATCGCCAAAGCCTTGGGCGGCGAATTGACCAATTAAGAAGTTTTTCGGCCCGGGCGCGATTTCGCCCGGGCCGGGTGACTTTTGGAGGTTGCCGGATGATTTTTGAAGGTTGGGTGGCCGTCAGGGATTGAAAAGCAGGATGAAATAGACTGCGAACAACACTAGGTGAATGGCGCCGTGGAGCATATTCGTTCGCGTTCCTGAAAATGTCAGTAGGCTGAGAACCATTGTCAGCGTCAGCATGACGATGTCGCGCGGATCAAGACCCAAAATGATGTGGCGGCCGAGAAAGCCGTCGATCAGCAAGACGCAAGGAACGGTCAAACCAATGGTGGCCAAGGCTGAGCCGAGGCAGATGTTGATTGAGCGTTGTAGCTGATTGTGCAGCGCCGCCTTGAAACTTCCCAAACCTTCCGGCGTCAAAACGAGAATGGCGACCAGGACCCCGCCGAGCGCCGCCGGCGCGTTTAAGGTCGCGATGCCAAGGTCAATGGGCACGGCGAGTTTCTTTGACAAAAGAACGATCGGCAACATGGTTAGAAGCAGAAACACGCCATGATAGGTAAGAGAGTGGATCTCTATGTCATGGTGATCATGGGCGTGGTCAACTTCCTGGGGCTTGGCGACGTGAGGTTTTTCATGGGAAGGGGAGCCGTCGCCCGTATTTTGCGGCGCGAGGAAAAAATGGCGGTGCCTATTGGTTTGAATCAAGAGAAACAAGCCGTAGAGGGCGATAATGATGAGCGCGAAGGACAGCTCTTGAGGAAAGGATAGGCTCGCGTCTTGCGTGGTGGTGGTGAAGCTTGGAAGAATGAGCGAAATGGTCGCAAGGGGCAATATCACGCAAAGAAACGTTCGTGCGCCCTGAGTGTTGAAATATTGCTCGCCAAATTTCAGGCCGCCAAGCAGCAGAGAGAGCCCGACCATTCCATTGAGCACGATATTGAGCACCGCCAGCATGGTGTCACGAGCCAAGGTCGGGTTATTGTCGCCATGCAGCATCATGGCGGCGATCAGAGAGACTTCGATGCCGATCACGGAAAGGGTCAGGATCAGCGTTCCATAAGGCTCGCCCAGTTTTATGGCCAGCGCGTCCGCATGCCGCACAACGGCGAATGAACTCCAGAGCATCACGCCGAACAGCCAGATGAAATCCACGGCGACCATGGCGGTTTGGCCGGTTTGCTGCATGACGCTACCGAAACTGTAAAAAATAAGCGTCGTAATAAGGCCTGCCAGAAACGGAAGTTCTGCTTTCAATGTATGCAGAAGAGGGGGCATTCAACCGGTCTCCATAAATAATAGGGCTACGCTATGTTTGGGCTGGTAAGTTGCGGTTTCAAGGTCTGCGCGTCGAACATGATTTCATAAGATTTTCGCATATAGACGCTTAATATTTTGTTCGCCGTTTGAAGCTGTCTATCGAAATTTTTAAAATTTGAGATGACGTTATTCCGTTAATCGTTGGAATATTAATGCAGGGGCGGCTCTATGATGACGACGTTATCCATCGGGATTTTAGCGATGCTTGGCGCGCTGCTTTCCTCAATCCGGGTTGGGCCGTCAAGTTGCCAAAGGCCTTTTTTGGCTAGGCGCGCCGCCTCTCCCAGATCCTGAAGCTCTTTCGGGGCGTCGGTTGTCGGCGTCGCCCATCCGTTTTTGATCATCCATTGAGATAGATCTTGAGCGCCGCGTCTGCACCTGACCAAATAAGCGCGCGTCTCCAAAGGCTTGAGGATGTCGCATTCAATCGTGTTGCGCAATACGAAGGCGCGTAGCGCCGTTCTTGCTCGCGCGCCGCAGGGCCAATCGCCGCCAAGTCGCGACGGGCAGGTTTCTTTTGCTCCGGGCGCGTTGATATAGGCGAGACGAAGCGTGTGCGGGTTGACTTTCAGCGTGGTTGCGTCCGTCACCGTTGGCCGTTTGGCGGAAATGGATTTTGGATGCTTTTTCTCGACTGGTTTGGCGGGAATAACTTCTGCGCGTTTCAATGGTCCGGTAATCGGCGGCGCTGGCAATATGCCGGCGGGCGTGACGTTGCGGGCTGTGAAAGTCTCTCTCGTTGCCGCCACGTCTTCAGACTCGGAAGAGAAAGGTAAAGTGCCTCTTGTGTTTTTGTTATTTTTTAACGGCGTAGATTGCTCTCTTTGAGGCGTTCTTGAAGTTGTATTTATGTCTTCAAATGGGCGTATTGTTTTTGATGGAGGGGAGATGTATATTATAAATAGAAAAAATACGCCAATTATACATAATAATATTGGTGCAATTTTTTTCATTTACATTTAACTCTCTTGTTTTGATTTGAGTTTTACTGTGTCGCCCATGTAATTCTTGCTATCCACTCAACTTCTGACATAATATTTATAGTTTTCTTATTTGTCATGTCGAGATGTGAAATTTCAATCGTTTGAGTATTTCTTCGGTGCATTACCTGAATTTTTAAGTCGCCGGTAGGGGTTCCCATGATGATTTTATCTCCCTTGCGTATGGGGGCGTTTAGAGAAACTATCAACGTGTCTCGGTCACGATAAAAAGGCGATAGGGCGTCGCCAATAACTTCAAGGGCGTATGAATGGGGGGCGTCCTTCAAGGGAAACGGGATTTCTTCCCAGTCTTTGCCGATTGGCTTGCCCAGTTTGTCGAAATGGGCTGATAAATCTGAAGCATCCATACGCAGACGCGGTATGGTTGGAGAAAGGGGAGGGGAGCTTTCTCCAAGTGTGATGGCGTGCGATCCTTCAAGTTCAGGCTGCTTTTCAAGTAAATACGCCATCGTTTGTATTGACGTTCCGGTTGCGTCTAGAATTTTCGCCAAGGATTCCGTTGATGGCCAGCGTGGACGCCCGTTGGGCGACAAGCGTTTGGACAGATTAAATGTTGTTGGATCTAACCCGGCCCGGCGTGCAAGTCCTGATGGGGATAAGCCACTTTGTTTGGCCAAAGCGTCAATGGCGGCCCAAATATCTTTATGAGATAACATCGGTTTCTCTTAATGTTATGAATGTGAAAGTCAGGAATAAATTCTTTTTGGGTAAAATAGGGTTTATATTCCCCGCTATGTAAATGGCTATTGCAGATGCGCGACAACAATTTCTTGAGATGATGGAACTGAAGCTGTAACATGCGCCCAATTTCAAGTTTGGTGATTAGAACGCGTGTGACGTGGCGCTGGAAAATGCCTTCCTGAAAGTCGAGTGTTCGTAATTATCCGCTTTTTGTGGAGGCGTTTGTGTTTCGGGCCGCGCCTCAAGTAGAATGGATGTCACCATTTAATGGGTTTGATCTATAAAATCGCGCCACGCGACATGTGGCTGGAAGCACAAAAGTCAGGTGTTTTTACCGGCGCCCCGATTGATATCACAGATGGTTATATTCATTTTTCAACCGCCGAGCAGGCGCGGGTGACGGCGGCGAAACATTTTGCTGGCCAAAATGAGTTGTTGTTAATCGCGGTTGACGGTGAAGCCTTGGGCGACGCCTTGACGTGGGAGCCTTCACGCGGCGGCGCTCTTTTCCCCCATCTTTATGCGCAGCTTGATCTGAAGCACGTGCGCTGGGTGAAGGATCTGCCTCTGGGCGCGAGTGGTGAGCATCAGTTTCCGGAGGGCTTTTAATGTTCGCCAGATTAGCTGATAGAATTGCGCTCAAAGCGTTGCATTCTCTAGACGCCGAAACGGCGCATAACTTGACGATTTCCAGCTTGAAGCGCGGCTTGGCGCGGCCATCTTGTCCGGCGCGTCGCCATGATAGCTTGAAAACAAAGGTTTTTGATCTGGAGTTTCCAAACCCTCTTGGCATGGCGGCTGGGTTTGACAAGAACGGCGAGGTGGCGGACGCGGTTTTGAAGCTCGGGTTCGGCTTTACGGAAGTTGGGACTGTCACGCCGCTTCCCCAGTCGGGAAATGATCGCCCGCGGGCGTTTCGCTTGAGCGACGACCGGGCGGTAATCAACCGTTATGGGTTCAACAATGATGGCCATGAGGCTTTGCGGCGGCGGTTGGAGGCGCGGCGGGGCAGACCGGGCGTTGTTGGCGTAAATATCGGCGCTAATAAAGATTCTTTGGATCGGATTGCCGACTATGTCGCCGGCGTCTCCATGTTTGCTGATCTTGCCGCTTATTTTACCGTAAATATCTCATCGCCCAATACGCCGGGGCTACGCGAGCTGCAAGCGCGCGAGGCGCTCGCCGCCTTGCTCGCCAGAGTTATGAAGGCTCGGGATCAAGCGAGAGAAGTCCATGGAAGGGCGGTTCCGGTTTTCTTGAAAATTTCCCCAGATATGAGTGACGCTGAACTGGACGACGTCGCCTTTGAAGTCGAACGTCACGCCGTGGATGGCTTGATCGTCTCCAATACGACCCTTGGTCGCAAAAGTCTTTCAAATAAAGACCATGCGCAGGAAGCTGGCGGTCTTTCGGGGCGTCCGCTTTTTCGTAAATCAACGGTGGCGTTGGCCAAAATGCGCCAGCGAGTTGGGCCGGATTTGCCGATCATCGGCGTTGGCGGAATTGACAGCCCGGAGGCTGCCTGGACGAAAATCGCCGCCGGGGCTAATCTCCTTCAGATCTACACGGGGATGGTGTTTGAAGGGCAGGGATTGGTCGCCCGGACGTTGGATCACCTTGCGGCGCAGCTTCATGTGAACGGTCTTGATAGCCTGTCCGCTGCGGTGGGGCGCAACACTGACGCTTGGGCCGCCGCCGAAGTGGAGTGAATGAGGAAAAACGTGAAAAGAGGAGCGGGCTTCCGTTTTCCGTAACTGCTTTTATGAAAATGCTTGCCGCCGCCGGGCGACGCACATCCATGATAAGGTGATTCCACGCAGACTCAGGAAAGACAGAATGGCCAGCCAGAGGCCGTGGTTGCCAAGAAACGGAAAAGCGGCGTAAAAGACCCCGAGATAGCCCAGTAACGACAGCAACATCATGTTGCGCATGTCCCGCGACCACGTCGCACCGATGAAAACGCCATCCATTTGATAGGCTAACGTGCCGCAAATAGGCGTTAACGCCGCCCATATTAGATAATCACTGGCGACGAAGCGCACGTTTTCGCTGGTGGTCATGACGGCGATCAGATAGTCGCCGCCAAACCAAAATATGAGCGAGGCGCCGCCGGCGAGGGCGAACCCCCAAATTAGCGTGAGGCGAACCGCCTTGTCGAAGGCGGGACGGTAGCGGGCGCCAAGGGCTCTGCCCGCCAATTGCTCTGCGGCGGTGGCGATCCCGTCGAGAAAATAACCCGCGATAGTGAGAAATTTTTGTAAAATCGTGTTGGCGGCGAGAATGACGTCGCCTTGTCCTGCGCTGCGGGAGGTGAAAAACGCAAAAGCGAAGAGCAAGGTGAACGACCTAATCATGATGTCGCGATTGAGCGCCACCAGAGCTGCGAATTGGTGTTTGTTGAATATTTCCGCGCTGCTGGGCCATGGCGCTTGCGCATTGCGCCTGAAAACCAGCCAAAACCCAAGCGCTAGTGTGGCGACTTCGCTCAAAATCGTCGCTGAAGCGACGCCTGCGATGCCCCAATCTAGCGTTAGAACGAATAATACGCTGAGCGCAATGTTGACGCTGTTTAGAAACGTCTGAATCGCGAGGCCGGTTTTGGCCATGCCAAGACCTAGAAACCAGCCGAGAACGACATAATTCGCCAGCATTATCGGTGCGGAGTAAATGCGAATTCTGAGATAGGTGTCCGCAGCTTCCTGTACGTGAGAGCTGCCGCCGATCAGAGAAAGACCCATAACGCGTAAGGGCCATTGCAGCAGGATGATCGCGAGTCCACAAGCAAGGGCGAGAATGAGAGCGCGAAGGAGGATCGCCTGAATTTCTCTGGTCGCGTCACGGCCATAGGCTTGAGCGGTCAGTCCGGTGGTGCCCGATCTGAGAAAATTCAAAGAGGAGAAGACCACGTCGATCAAAATGGAGCCGACGGCGAGCCCGCCCAGAAGCGCCGCGTCTCCCAATTGTCCGATAACCGCCGTATCGACGAGGCCCAAAAGAGGGGTGGATAGATAAGCGAGCGTCATGGGGATGGCGATGGCCAGAACGCTACGGTTCGTGACCGCGAAGGGACGAGAGGGGGAGGCGAGATCTGTCATGGAAAACTCCGAGAGTAATCCATTGTTTATGAAGGGGAATGGCGTTCGTCAATCGGTAAGCTTCAATATGCGCGGATGTTTTCTGGAGTTTTCGTGAGTTCATAGAGGAGCCGATTTCGCAGAAATCAGATATATTGAGGCTGATTGATCCACATATTCCGTCAATGAGGTTATGCTGTGCCCTTTCCAATCGTTCATCACAGAGCTTATTGCGCGCAGTTACCTGTAGGACACATGTTTCCTATGGATAAATTCGCGCAGGTGACGCAAGTTCTGCGGCGAGAGGGGCTGGTGGGAGAGGAAGGCTTCGCGCAGCCGAGGGCGGCTCCGGCGGAGTGGATGCGATTGGTGCATGAGGCGGCGTACGTGGAGCAGGTTTTCGCTGCGGACGTCCCGCCTGATATCGTTCGTTTGATTGGCTTACCTTTGAACGAGAGCGTCGTCATACGTTCGCGTTGCGCTGTTGGGGGAACGGTGTTGAGCGCATATCTGGCGTTGGAGCATGGATTGGCCTGTAACACAGCCGGAGGCAGTCACCATGCGCGCCGATCCCGTGGCGCTGGCTTTTGCGTTTTCAATGATGTGGCGGTTGCGATCCGTGTGTTGCAAGCTGATGGCGTGATTCATCGGGCGATGGTGATCGATCTTGATGCTCACCAAGGGGACGGAACAGCGGATATATTTTCTGAAGACAGCAGCGTTTTTACGTTTTCAATGCATTGCGAGAACGATTACCCAGAGGAGAAAATCCCTTCAGATCTTGATATCGGCTTGGCGGATGGCGCGACGGATGGAACTTATCTGGAGGAGCTGCGTAGCGTTCTGCCTGATCTTTTGTCGCGGTTTCAGCCTGACATCGTATTTTACAACGCTGGCGTCGATCCTCATATGGAGGATCAATTAGGGGGGCTGTCTTTGAGCGACCAAGGGCTGGAGGCGCGTGATTTATTTGTGATTTCAACCGTACGCGCCGCCAAAATTCCGCTTGTGGGCGTTTTGGGAGGTGGATATATGCGCGATATCGACCGTCTCGCCTACCGTCATGCAGGGTTACACCGCGCCGCCTTTAAAGTGTGGAGCACAGGCGGCGGCGCGGAGGGGCGATCATTCTCCGCGCTTTGAACCGGCGAGCCGAGACAAGAACCACAGGGGCACGACGATAACCGCGCCCATAATGAAGTAACCGATGATTTTTTCTATGGCGTCAAAACCCATGTTCCAGATGCGTGAGAAGAAATTCGTGATCATGGTGAAGATATCATAAGGGCTCAAATCCATCGAAGACATGACGATGCCCGCAATGAATGAAAGGACGACCAAGCGCAGAATGACTCGCCCTGGAGACCCACCTATGAAGCGCGACAGATCGTCTTGCGACATTTTATAATCCTTTTTTATAAAGCTTTTCTGTGTTTATTCGTGTTGTTTGAAGATCTTGCGACATATGGGGAGGCGGCGTTTGAGTTTCATTCGCCGCCCATGCTTATACCCTGTCATGCAGCGCCGTTTTTTGAAGGCGCGAACCGATTGTAGAATGTTTCGGTATTATTGGCCATTTCTCGCAACAAATTATTTGGTGTGAAACGTGGTCCCCATTTTTGAGAGAGATTTTCACATAACTGCGTGAAGACTTTTGCGCCCATTCCATCAATATAAGACAAGGTTCCGCCCGAGTAAGGGGCAAAGCCAAAGCCGAGAATTGAGCCGACATCGGCTTCGCGCACGTCCGTCAGGCAGTTTTCTTCAAATATACGTGCGCTCTCCAGCGCCTGCATGACCAGCAATCGTTGCTTCAGCTCCTCCACATCAAAGTGGTCGGCGGGCTTGGGCGCGCCGCTCACTTGTGAGAGCTGCTGCCAGAGCTTCTTGTCGCGTCCTTCATAGTCATAAAACCCTTTGCCATTCTTACGGCCAAGGCGCCCTTGGTTGACGACCATTTCCTCCAAAATATCATCAAGAGCGGATTTAACGTATTTATCGCCCATATCCTTGCGCGTGGCTTCAGCGATTTTCCACGCAAGATCAAGGGCGACCTCATCGGCCAGCGACAAAGGACCAACGGGCATTCCCGCCTGCTTGGCGATATTCTCGATCATAGCGGCGGGAACGCCGTCCCCCAGCATCATCAAACCTTCGCGCACATAGGTCATCACCACGCGGGAGGTGTAGAACCCCCGGCTGTCGTTGACCACGATCGGCGTCTTCTTGATGGCTTTGACGTAGTCCAGCGCCATGGCCAGCGCGGCGTCGCCGGTTTGCTCGCCCATGATGATTTCCACCAGCATCATCCTGTCCACGGGGGAGAAGAAATGAATGCCGATAAAATTTTGCGGGCGGCTTGAGGCTTTGGCGAGGGAAGTGATCGGCAAGGTCGACGTGTTCGAGGCGAAGATTCCGCCAGATTTCAGCGCCGCTTCAGCCTTTTCGGTCACCGCGCGTTTGACGTCGCGATCTTCGAAGACGGCCTCGATCACCAAATCGCAATTCTCCAGCAGCGCGTAATCCGCCGTTGGCGTGATCAGGGATAGGAGCCGATCTTTTTGTTCTTGCGTGGCTCGTTTGCGCGAGATGGCTTTTGACATGAGCTCGTCAGAATGGGCCTTTCCCTTGTCCGCGGCCGCTTGATCCTGATCGATCAGAACGACCTCAATCCCCGCCTTGGCGGTGACATAGGCGACGCCCGCGCCCATGAAGCCCGCGCCAAGAACGCCAACTCGCTTGATTTTATTGGTGGGCTCGGCTTTTGGCCGGCGCGCGCCCTTGTTCAGCTCTTGCAGGGAGACGAATAGGGTGCGGATCATATTCGCCGCCTCGGGCGATTGCAGCACATGGGCGAAATAGCGACTCTCCACCTTCAACGCCAGATCCATGGGCAATTGCAGTCCCTCGACGACAGCGTGCATGACGCCGCGTGGTCCGGGGTAATTGTCATAGGTTTCGCGGCGATAAATGGCGTTGGCCGCAGGCCAGAACTGGAAGCCGGCGGGGGAATACACCGGACCATTTGGCAGTTTGAAGCCTTTCTTGTCCCATGGCTTCACCGGGTCCACGGCGCCATCCGCCAGAAGTTTTTTCGCTGTTTCAATAAGCGCGCCCGGCTCCGCCAGCTCATCAATAAGTTTCATGGATTTCGCTTGCGCGGCGCGTAGGGTTTTCCCTTGCAGCAAAAATTGCATTCCTTGCTGGCCGTCACACATGCGCATTACCCGCTGAGTGCCGCCAGCGCCGGGAAACAGGCCGACCTTGACTTCCGGCAAGGCCATTTTGAAATCATCCGCGTTCGCCGCGACACGCGCGTGGCACGCCAGCGCCAATTCAGTGGCCCCACCCATGCAAACGCCATTGATGGCGGCGACAAATGGCTTGCCGCATGTTTCAAGCTTGCGGAAAATAAGGCTCAAGCGACGGGAGCCTTCAAACAACTTCAGCGAGGCGGCTTCGGCGTCGCCTTGCTTTTTCTGGTGATAGTCGCGAAGCAGCCCTTCGAGCATGGTGAGATCGGCGCCGCCGGAAAAGGTGGTCTTTCCGGATGCGATCACCGCGCCTTTGACGGCGTCGTCTCCGGCTATGGCGTTAATGATGTTCTCCAATTCGTCCATGACGGCGAGGTCAATGACGTTCATGGATTTTTCAGCCATATCCCAAGTGATGAGAGCGAGGCCGTTGGCGTCAGTTTCGACGGTGAAATTTTTATAAGTCATCGGTTTCGTCTCCGTTTGACCGGTCTCACACGCGTTCAATGATTGTTGCGGTGCCCATGCCGGCGCCAATGCAAAGCGTGACCAATGCGGTGTTCAGATCGCGCCGCTCCAGTTCGTCCAGAACGGTTCCCAGAAGCATCGCGCCCGTTGCGCCAAGCGGATGGCCCATGGCGATTGCGCCGCCGTTGACGTTGACGCGATCACCATCCAGCCCAAATGCTTGCTGGTAACGCAGAACAACGGCCGCGAACGCTTCATTGATCTCGTACAGATCAATGTCGCCCAAGGACATATTGGCTGATCTCAAGAGTTTTTGGGTTACGTCCACCGGTCCTGTCAGCATCAAGGCGGGATCGGAGCCGATGTTGGCGAAGGCTTTTATGCGGGCGCGGGGACGCAGGCCTGCGCTGCGACCAACCTCGCGGGAGCCGATAAGAACGGCGGCGGCGCCGTCGACGATTCCGGACGAATTGCCCGCATGGTGAACATGGTTCAATCGTTCGACTTCAGGGTGCGCCTGAATGGCCACCGCGTCAAAGCCGCCCATACTGCCCATGAGTTCAAAGGAGGCGTTCAGCCCGGCGAGGGACTGCATGTCGGTGTCTGGACGCATATGCTCGTCGCGGTCCAGAATGGTGACGCCGTTCACGTCTTTCACTGGGATGACCGATTTGCTGAAATATCCCTTGTCCCAAGAGTTTGCAGCGCGTTTCTGGCTTTCCACCGCGTAAGCGTCCACGTCATCGCGAGTGAAGCCGTATTTTGTGGCGATTAGATCGGCGGACACGCCTTGGGGCATGAAATAGGAGGGTATGGCCACTTGCGGGTCGATGGGCCACGCCCCGCCGGAAGCGCCGATGCCGATGCGACTCATGCTTTCAACGCCGCCAGCGACGGCGAGTTGCTGTTGACCGGCCATGACTTGCGCTGCGGCGAAATTCACCGCGTCCAGACCGGAGGCGCAAAAACGATTGAGCTGAACGCCGGGAACGGAATTATCATAGCCTGCGGCGAACACAGCCGCGCGGCCAATGTCGCCGCCCGCCTCGCCAATGGGGTCGACGCAGCCGAGCACCACGTCGTCGAGAAGTGCGGTGTCCAATGCGTTGCGCTCGCGCAGGGCTTCAAGCGTCGTGGCGGCCAAGCGCGGCGTTGGCACTTCGTGCAGCGCGCCGTCCTTCTTGCCGCGACCGCGAGGGGTGCGAACGTGATCATATATGAATGCGTCAGCCATAAAATCCTCCGGAAACTTGAGTTGGACGCTCTTTTCAAGAAAGTTGCGTCCACGCGTTAAATCAAAAGGCGCTTTTCAGGCTGAGAGACTGAAGGCGCGGGGCAAGCACGGTCAAAATGCGTCCGCAGGAAGAGACATCATTGTGTCGCAGCCGCTGGAGATGCGCGCAAGATGGGCCGCCGTTTCCGGCATGATCCGCTCCATGAAATAGGCGGCGAATTTGAGTTTGGCTTGCAATTGATCCTTGGACAGCGCTGCGTCGCCGCTTGCGTCTGATCCAGTTTTCTCTAGGGCGACCTTCGCCATTCGCGCCCACATGTAGCCCATGGCCACAAGGCCGAAGAGATGCATGTAGTCCGTAGATCCAGCGCCGGCGTTATCGGGCTTGGTCATGGCGTTTTCCATGAACCACATGGTGGCTTTCTGCAGATCGTCTAGGCCGGACTTCAAGGGGGCGAGGTGCGGTTGTAAGTCTTCAGCGCCTTGATTTTCCGTGAGGAAGGCTGTGATCTCCGCGAAGAAAGCCATGACGGCGCGGCCGCCGTTGGCGGGGAGTTTGCGCCCCACAAGATCGAGAGCCTGAACGCCGTTGGCGCCCTCATAAATCATGGCGATGCGGGCGTCGCGAACAAATTGCTCCATGCCCCATTCGGTGATGTAGCCATGGCCGCCCAAAACCTGCTGCGCCTGAACGGTGTTATGAAAGCCCGTGTCTGTAAGAACGCCCTTGAGGACCGGGGTCATCAGGCCCATGAAATCTTCGCCGGTTTGGCGTGTTTTCTCATCGGAGCTGCGGTGGGAGAGATCGCCATGAAGCGCTGTCCATAGAACCAGCGCGCGCGCCGCTTCGTTGAAGGCGCGAATTTCCATCAGCATCCGCCGCACGTCCGGGTGGACGAGGAGGGGATCGGCGGCCTGATCGGGATTTTTCGCTCCGGACAACGCCCGCCCTTGCAAACGTTCCTTGGCGTAGGCGGCGGCGTTCTGATAGGCGACTTCAGATTGCGCCAGCCCTTGCACGGCGACCCCCAGACGCGCTTCGTTCATCATGGTGAACATGGCGCGCAGTCCCTTGTTCTCTTCGCCGAGCAGCCAGCCTGTGGCGCCATCGTAATTCATGACGCAGGTGGAATTGCCGTGAATTCCCATCTTGTGCTCAAGAGCGCCGCAAACCACGGCGTTGCGCTCGCCTAGAGAGCCGTCTTCATTTGGCAGATACTTGGGCGCAATGAAAAGGGAAATGCCCTTGGTGCCCGCTGGCGCGCCTTCAATACGCGCCAGAACAAGGTGGACGATATTCTCCGAAAGATCATGTTCTCCGGCGGAAATAAAAATTTTCGAACCGCTGATCTTATACGACCCGTCATCGGCGGGGACGGCCTTGGCGCGAATAAGTCCAAGGTCCGTTCCGCAGTGAGGTTCGGTCAAATTCATGGTTCCGGTCCATGCGCCGGAAATGAGTTTTGGCAGATAAAGCGCCTTTTGGCCGGCGTCGCCATGATGACTTAGCGCCGCCACCGCGCCGGCGGTCAGGCCGGGATACATGGCGAAAGCCATGTTGGCGGAGGAGAGAAACTCGGCCAGAACCGTCGCCAGAGTATGCGGCAGACCTTGGCCGCCATGGTCCGCGTCAGCGGAAACCGTCCCCCAGCCGGCGGCGCAATAGGCGTCATAGGCGGCTTTGAAGCCTTTTGGCGTGGTGACGGAGCCGTCCTGGGCCCGCGCGCAGCCTTCTGCGTCGGCGGATTGGTTGAGCGGCGCGGCGATGTCTTGAGAAAATTTCGCCGCTTCCTTGAGGATCGCCTCCAGCATGTCGGGCGCCGTTTCGGCGAAGCCCGGCAGTTCGCTGTGATTGTGAAATCCCAAAACGTCATTCAGAAGAAATAGAACTTCATCCACGGGCGCGTTGTAATTTGGCATCGTGCTCTCCCTGACTATAATTTCGGTCCTGTTGGACGCGGTTTCTCCTCCCGGGAGAATGACTGATTAGTCGTTATGTTCCAGCTCTTCCGCTTCTTCCTTGGCCTTCAACATTCCTCCGACAATCTCGACAGTTCGGCCAAGCTCCTCTATGGCCTGATCAATGTCGCGCCGCTGCTGCTCCAGCAAGTCGATTTGCTCGTTGAACCGAGACAAAGCCACGCGTAGCTGAGTGACTTGCCCGTCGCGTAAGTCATATAGATCAAGCATGTCACGAATGGCGGTGAGGGAAAAACCAACCCGCTTTCCCATGAGAACGAGCTTCAGCCTCGCTCTGTCGCGGCGGGTGTAGACCCGGTTCACGCCATCGCGCTTGGGATTGATCAGGCCTTTATCTTCGTAAAATCGAAGTGTGCGCAATGTGACGCCAAATTCTTTAGCCAGATCGCCTATGGTGAATTTATTTTTGTTCGAGGTGTCGTCTTTAGAGACCACGGCTTCGACAATGTCGTCGTTCATCGAGAGCGCTTCACTCACTGCAAAAATCCTTGTGACGCTGTTTCCGTCTTTTGCGCTTAGCACGCCGTCTATTACAGAACTCTACCTTACGTAAACGTAAGCGTCAATGCGGCCATTGACGCACTTGACAGGAAATGAAGCGTTTCATCGCACGATAAATTAGGTCTCGGCCGTGACTTTCGTCTCTTTAAGGTCTCCAAATATTTAAAAGTCGTTCGCACTTGGCGATCTATTAACCGCCTATTTACCCTAACAAGTGAAAGTTGGATCTGTAAGTTCAGATCCTGCATTCAAATTGGGATCACTGAAACAATTAAACAGCTGCATTCGACAGAAGATGAAAAGTGAGGCCGGATAATGTCCTGGACCGTTCGAGAGCACGGGGTTGATGAGGAACATTACTATTCTGATCCAGAACAGGAGGCATTTGGCCTTGCTTCCCGTCCGGCGCCGCAGCGTCATTTGAATGACGGGTATGACGAGCGAGATGCATTTGACGTAGACGGCCCGACGGGACGTCGTTCGCCGCATGCGAGGGAAGATCGTTTTACGCGTCGTGAACGAGAGGTTTCGCGGTTTCAGCTTGATGACGTGGCGGATGCGTTAAATCGGCTAATGGATGGCTCGCCTCAGGGAAACCGGCATGAGCGCAGAGCTATGGCGGCGCGTTCGCGGGCGGCGGCTGGGCGTCAGGAACGGGGCGAGTACGTAGCTCGTCCGGCTCAGGGGCGCTCTGGCGGTCAAAAGCGGTCTCGCGACGATGCGGGCGAGGATGCGCGCGCTGGTCGTATCGAAGCTGTGTTGCGGGCATTGGATCGGCTTGATCAGCGGGTGGAGACTCTCTCGGAAGAAGCAAGTCAGCAAATGGATGATGGCGACTGGGAGGGTGAACGTCATGCGCCGAGCGAGAGAAGAGCAGCGCCATTTCACTCTTTTGGAGAGCGTGACTTTGCAACTCAGGGCGCGGCCAATGAGGACGAATATGATTATGGCGGGCGCCATGGGCGCAGCGCCTATGGCAAGCGCTCACTTGCAGGTGAGAGCGATTATGGAGAGCCAGCTTTTTTGCGGGAGATTTCGCGTGAAATAGAGCGCGCCTCCGCGCCAGGGGAAAAGGCTCTTGGGGAGATGCGCCGCGAAATTTCTTTACTGCGGTCGATGCTGGCCAATAGTGGAGCCAGCCAGAATATCCGCTCCGACAGTAGTGAGTTGCGACGGCTGTCGGCGGCTGTGGGAAGAATGGAGGCGCAGCGTTTTGATCCCAAGTTTGAACGTGAATTGCGCCATGAGCTGAACGCGCTGCGTTCGGCGCTAAGTCGTTCGAACGTCGAGGGGCAATTGCAATCTCTCGAAAGCGGTTATGCGCATTTGGTGCAGCGGCTGGACGAAATGGCGCGCGGCGCGGTCGATCCGCAGATCATGATTGACCTTGAACAGCGGTTGCACGGCATTGATCAGGCGTTTCGCGTTTTGCCGCGTGCGGATCAATTCGAAGCCTTGGAAGAACGCGTCACGACAATGGCGCGGCGCGTGGAGGAGTTGTTATCGTTCGGCGGCGGTCGCGGAATGGAGACCTTGCGCGGCGAGCTGCATGATTTACGCGTTGTTGTTGACCGGCTGGACGTTAGCGACGTGCTGCGCGGCATCGACGATCACATGCATCAGATGGACGCGCGGTTGAGCGACGTTGAACGTTATATGGCGGGTCAAGGCGAGCTGCACGATCGAATTCTGGCCATGGAGGATCGGCTGCCGGATACGGGCGCCGTTGATCGTTTGCAGGCGCGTCTCGAAGAAATTACGGGAATGTTGAACGACGACAGGTGTGCGCGCAGTCGCCGGGAAGATGAAAATCAGGCCCGCGTCGAGGGCCGCTTTGACGATATCGTTGGCCGCTTGGAGCGGATCGAGCGCAGCCGGCAAATGCCGCCAAGTTATGACGCAGCGTTTTCGCTTCTGGAAAAGCGGTTGAATGCTATTGATACAAAAATCGATGGCCTTGACCGCCCCAAATCTTTGAATGTGCAAGCCGAAGGGCGTGAGGTATCATTTGACGCCGATCTTCTGGTGCGGTTGGAAGGTAGCCTCTCGAAACTATCCTCCCAAATGGAAAGCGGAAAATCGCTGTTGCCTGGCGAAGCGTTAGGAGAATTGCGATCCGAAATCGCGTCTTTGAAGGAGACGGTGCGCGCGCCTTTGGCGCAGGCGGGGGCGGGCAGCAAAGCGCTGGAGAAGCAGATTCAGGATCTTGCGGATGCGCTGAATAAATCTGGCCGGGGAAGCGATGATCGGGCGTTCAGCGATTTGGAAGCGAAAATCGGACGCTTGGCGAAGCAGCTTGAGGCTGCGGATAATAAACTGGGAGTAGGGCGCGGCGTTGAGCAGCGGCTTGAGAAACTCGACAAGCGACTTGGCGAGTTGGGGCGTGCGAAAAGCGGCGCCTCAAGCGAGGTTATATCCGGGCTTCAGGCTGATTTGAAACGCTTGATGAATGTGTCCGATGAGAACAATCTTCAACAACGCCAGAATATTGACGATGTTCAAACGATCTTGACATCCGTGAATTCGCGCTTGACGTCTCTGGAGAACGGGGGAGCGGCCAAGAGATCCTCCGGTTCGGTCTTTGCGCGTGTGGACAAGGGGGGTGTCGAGGACAACCGTCCTTTGGAGCCGGGTTCTGGTGCTCCTCACGCGGCTTTAGGTAAAGGCGCGATGGGGCGAGGCGATCGGGGGCGCAATCCGGCGCAGGCGAAAGATGCCGTGACGGGCGTCTCTGTTGGCCGGGATCGGAAAGCTGATTTTATCGCCGCCGCTCGGCGGGCGGCGCAAGCTGCGTCCGCTGAAGTGAGCGCCGCCGACGAAAATGTTCAAGCTACTGACAAGAGCGTGTTTGGCGAGAAGCTGGAGCGGGCGACGACGGGCGCCGGAGGCTGGCTCAAGTCCCGTTTGGCTGGACGTAAAACGCGTTCCGCTCTGGCGCACTCTGGCGGCGTTCCGGATGTTGGGGCGTCTAATGTCGATGCCCAAGCGAAAAGGACGAAAGGAGCGGATAAGGAAGCTTCGCGCAAAGAATTGAGAGCTGAAATCGCCGCGTCAATGGCGAACCTGCGAGCTGACGCTGATGAGGGCGGCGAGCCAAAGGGGAAAAAAGCAGGTGGAGGACGACTGTTCAGCGGACGTCGGCGCGCGATCCTGCTTGCGGCGGCGGCTATTCTTCTGGCGATAGGCGCTGTTCAGGTGTTTCGCATGGTGGATAATTCAGAGATAGATATCGCGCAATCCAATGTCCCAAGCGTGACTCTCTCTTCAATCGAAGGGGAGCCGGAGACAACCGCCAATGTGTCGAAGGCGTTGCCTGATAGTTCGATAAGCGCGCTGCAAAGCGATGCTGGAAGCTCAGGAGCAAGAGTTCAAGGGGTTTCCGCTTCGGTTGGCTCCGGTTTGGATGTGGAGGAAAAAACACAAGCGCTGGCCTTCGCGCCTCCGTCAAGGGCTAATACACGATTTAACGAGGCGAAGCCGACGCCGAGCGGTCAATTTGATCGATCAGAAAAAAACGGGACGCCTCAGCCATTGAGCTCCGGCGTGAATATTGATGATCTGCCTGACGAGGAGATTGGTTCAATGTCATTGCGCCAAGCCGCCGCCCGGGGGGATGCGGCTGCGCAATTCGAGGTAGCGGCGCGTTATATGGACGGGACTGGCGTGCGGCCGGACCTGAAAGAGGCCGTGCGTTGGTATGAAAAAGCGGCGGCGAAGGGTCTTGCGCCAGCGCAATATCGTTTGGGCTCCCTTTATGAAAAAGGGCGCGGCGTCGCCAAAAATCTGGAAACCGCGCGTCTTTGGTATGTGAGGGCGGCGGAAAAAGGCAATGCTAAAGCGGCTCATAACCTCGCTGTTCTTTACGCGGAAGGCGCGAACGGAAAACCCAATTTCGAAAAAGCTGCAAGGTGGTTTAAAGAAGCGGCGGGTTACGATGTCAGAGACAGTCAATATAATCTGGGAATTTTATACGCTCGCGGACTGGGCATAGAGAAGGACTTGCTTGAGAGTTATAAGTGGTTCGCGTTGGCGGCCAAGCAAGGTGATCAGGATGCGGCGGCAAAACGTGATGAAGTCGCGAATATGCTGGATAAAACTCAATTGGCGCAAGCTCGGTTGGCGGTTGAAACCTGGAAGCCCGAGCCGCTTTTATTCCTGGTGAATGAAGTTGTTGCTGATCCTGAATGGCGCGTTCCGGTGACCAACGCATCCCAGACGAGTTTCACGGGGGATGAGGCCTCAATGATTTTGCAAGCTCAGAAGTTGCTTGATCGTCTTGGCTACAAGGCTGGCGCGCCCGATGGTAAAGCGGGGCCTCAAACACGGCAGGCAATTCAGGACTTTCAAAAGAACGCTGGGCTGGAGCCAACTGGAAAGGTGACGCCAGCGCTTATTCAGGCCTTGTCTGCGAAGGCGATATAGGTTGTGCGCGGCGGGATCGTGGGAGAGGGTTGTGCGCAATTGGGCGCGAAATTCTCATTTACAGCCTAATCTGATCGTAAATGACATGTTTTGTTGCAAACTGTGATTTACCCGTTGCATTTTGGGCGTCATGATCGTTGACAGGCGAGTCAGGCAGGGGCTTTATCGCGTCTATCTGACAGGGCATGGCGTGTGCAGCTTGGTATCGCGGGCGCGGCTTTCGTGAGTAACCGGTTTTAACTCTTCGGCGCGCAGTTTCAATCTTTTGGCGCCCGGCTCTAACCCTTCGGTGCGATGTGCAAATTTATCTTCCGATAGCCGAAATACCAGTGAATATGTTCATGGTGCTTGGCATGGGCGGGGCAGTTGGTTTTTTATCCGGAATGTTTGGAATCGGCGGCGGTTTCCTGCTAACGCCTCTCTTGATTTTTTCGGGCATTCCGCCAGCGGTGGCGGTGGCCACCGTCACTACCCAGATCGTCGCGTCGTCCTCCTCTGGCGTGATCGCGTATTGGCGGCGAAAAGCCATTGATTTCAAGCTGGCGTTTATTCTCCTTTTGGCTGGGATCGTCGGCTCGGCCGTGGGAGTGTGGTTGTTCGACATTCTGCGCTCGCTTGGTCAGCTTGATCTGGTGATTTCAATTTCCTATGTGACTTTTTTGGGGACTATAGGCGGATTGATGTTCGTGGAATCCGCCAGAGCGATCACTCGCCGCAAGGCGGGAGGGAAGGGAGCCGCACGGGCGCCTAGTCGTCATAATTGGGTTCATGGACTGCCGTTCAAAGTCAGATTTCGACAATCCCGCCTGTATGTGAGCGTGATTCCCATCGTCGTTCTGGGCTCGAGCATTGGGTTTTTGGGCTCCGTTCTTGGAATCGGCGGCGGGTTTATGATGGTTCCGGCGCTCATATATATATTGCGCGTTCCAACCAATATTGTGATCGGCACGTCATTACTACAGATCCTAGTTACGATGGCGGCTGCGACGGTGATGCATTCAATGTCGACGCATACGGTTGATATTGTCCTTGCTCTTATTTTGATGATTGGAGGCGTGATTGGCGCCCAGTTTGGGGCGCGTTTGGGGCAGAAATTGCGCGGGGACCAATTACGCATGTTGCTGGCGATATTGGTTTTGAGCGTGGGGGTTCGCTTCGCGTTTAACTTGATCGTGCAGCCGAACGAGCTTTATTCGGTCGCAGTGGTGGCGGAGGCGGTGAAATGAGACCTGCCGCGCTAGTCGTTTTGATTGCGCTTTGGGTTTGCGGGATGGCGCTTCGCCCGGCCTTGGCGGAGGGGATTATCGCGTCCGTTTCTTCCGAGCGCATCAATATTCAATCGAATTTCACTGGAACTGAAATTGTTGTCTTTGGCGAGATCCAGCGCGACGGGGCAACGGTTTCCCGCGCGGAGGCATATGACATTGTGGTCATTGTGTCCGGCCCTTCCCAAAAAGTCACGACGCGTCGCAAGGATCAGTTCTTTGGCGTCTGGATCAATCGGCAGTCGGAAACATTCGCGGAAGTGCCCAGTTTTTACGCGTTAAACTCAACGCGCCCCATTGGAGAAATCGCCAACCGCGCGGTTTTGGATAAATATCAATTGGGCCTGCATAACTTGAGCTTGAAAATCGACGAGCAAAGCAATGCGCCCCTTTCGGAACGTGATGACTTTCGGCAAGCGTTTTTGCGATTGCGTCTCTTGAACGGCCTTTATAGCGAGCGGTCGGACGCGATTGTAATGTTGTCAAAAAGCCTGTTCAGGACCAATGTCAGAATACCTTCGAACGTACCCGTGGGAGACTATGAAGTAACGACCTATCTTCTTCGCGGCGGCGCATTGCTGGCTAGTCAGACGGAGCCATTATCAGTTGCGAAAATTGACTTTGAGCAAGCGACCTACCGGATGGCGCATCAGAACTCTTTTCTTTACGGGCTTATCGCAGTGCTGCTGGCGGTTTTGACTGGCTGGCTTGCAGGGGTGATTTTTCGTAAAGACTGATCTGTGAAATAGAAGCTTTCAGCGCGTTCTACTTTAGTGCGCTCCTTTGTGTTTTGCAGATCAAAAAATCAATCTGCGATTAGCTTGGTCGCCGTAAAGGGATATAGCCGCCCCTCGCCGAGCAGGAAGACGGAAAAACCGCGGAACGGGAAAATATCGCTCCAAGCTTCGTCCATAACGTTGACGCCGCCATAAGGAAAGCCGAAAGCGGGAAGCACTAGGCGTTCGCCATCCGTCGCGAAGCATGCGCGGCGAACGCTGCGGGCGTATCGCCGTATTTTCGCGGCCGGGTACATAGAGGCGGAAATTTCTCCCAAACGCTCTTCATCTGGGCCTGGTCGGTCACGGAAGCACAAGCCCGAAATTCTGAGAAGGTCCACCGTTTCACCACAAAGGCCAATGGGCGCGACCGGGTTGTCATGGCCTGTCACCCAAATCCATTCACGTCCCAATTGAAGCGTCGTCAACATTGCCCGGTAGCAGGGAAGAAGCCGGTCCGCACCGCGATGATCGACAAAACTGTCGCCAAGCGCAATGACGCGTTGTGGTTCAAAAGCGTCGATAACCGCCGCTAGACGCTCAAGGATTATGCCCGTGTCATGAGGAAGGCGACCTTGTGTTTTGTCCGCGGCGATTTTCGTTTTTTCTAAATGCAGGTCGGCGACGATGAGGGTGTTCTCATCCGGCCACCATAAGGCGCCGCTATCATGGAGACCGAGCAACTCGCCCGCGATGGACAAGTCATGGCAAACGGGCGCAAGGGAGCGTGCGGGCTTGGGAGCGAAATGCGCTCTCACTTTAAGACCTCCATAAAGAAATGTTTACAAATTTTAATTGCGTGATTTTGAAATTTACGCCCCGTAAGGGGGGCGACGTTCTTATCGAAGATGACATGGTTCCCCCTGCCGTGCGCAAGTTATATCCGTAATCACATGAAGCAGGTGAAGCTGAATGCAACTCCTGATGTAGGTGAGTATGTATGATTCGTATCAAAACTTGGCAAAGAAATTAACTTAATCTTATGTTTTCTAATTTGTCTGCTCTACGACATTCGTAATCCTTGGTCTAGCTAAATGATTCGAGTTTTAATTCATAATTTTTATGATAAAAAAAGAGTTAATTATCATGATTTGAATTAATTATTTCTTTTGCATGTGGGGAGCTAAGGGTAAGCTGCGCTCGCAGCGTCAATTCTTAAAACATGCATGTAATCGGTAGCGTCCGTTAAAGGCGTTAAGTCAATGCGAAAGTGCGAATCTTCAGTTTTGGAGCAGGTCATGAGCTATGAAGAGAGCGATGGCGTTATGAATTCCGATGTGAATGATCTGGAAAATGAAAATCTGGTTGGGATATTAGCTCTTTTTGAAGAGTACCGCGCCGGATTTGAAGACTATGATAAAGACGTGATATCGCAATGCTTTGCTTATCCAAATATTATTTGGCAGTTTGGCAAAGGGAATGTTTTTGTCGACGCGGAAGATTTGACGGAGAATATCGTCAAATTATTAGACGCTCTGGATCAAGAAGGCGTTGTGCGCTCTGAGTTTGAGGTTTTGAGTGAGCATGTTTCAGGCGAAGCGGCGATGATTTCACTCGCGTGGTCGCAATTGAACGACGCTGACGAGGTCGTGTTTGAATTTATTTGTCATTATCAAATGCACCATATAGATGGAAAATGGCTGATCGTTTCAGTTGTAAATGAAAATTGATATTGCGCGGAACCTCAAGGCGACAAAGATATATGACGCGTGAGAAAGTCTTGAACATTGCGATGGACCATTGCAGGGTGCGCATCGGAAATCACTTCGCAAAGGCGGGATTATGCAGCGGGTAATCGATTATTATTATACACATGTGTCGCCGTGGGCTTATTTGGGGCATGAAAGCTTTTTGAAGCTCGCCAACGATGCAGGGTATGGGATCCGATTCAAACCCGTTAATCTGGGGCCGGTGTTTGCCGAAACAGGTGGTTTGCCATTGCAGAAACGCCATGTGGTTCGTCGTAACTATCGGCTTGTAGAAATGCAAAGATGGCGCGAAAAGCGCGGATTGCAGTTGCTGCTGCAGCCAAAATTTTTTCCATGCGATCCGTCGCTGGCGGATCGCATCGCCGTCGCCTTAGCGGTGGAAGGCGGTCCCGCCGCCGAATATAGTTTGGCGGTGTTCCGCGCGCTTTGGGCGGAAGACTTCAACATAGCCGACCCCGCGGTGTTGCGCGCGGTTCTGGAGAAGCTTGGGCTGGAGGCGGACCGTGTCATGTTGGCGGCCGAAGACAAGGATATTCAGGAGAAATACGCCTCGCATCAGACGGACGCGATTGCGGCTGACGTTTTCGGCTCTCCAAGCTACGTGGTGAATGGAGAAGTTTTTTGGGGGCAGGATCGTCTCGAAGCTCTGGCGGACATGCTCCAAAGCGGTCGTGACCCTTATGTGAGCTAGGCGCGGCGCCTTTCAGGCGTCAAGGCGGCGAAGGCGTTTTGGGGGCACATGTGAAGTGCAGCTTGAATGATACGCCCACGTTGTTATGGGCTTTGAAAGGTTGCGAGAGGCGCATGATGAGCTGTCGGGGTTGCTGCGGATTTAGCAAGTTTAAGTTGTCTCTAGTCTTGATGCTGACTGCGCTGTTGTTGTTCGCAGGAGGGGGGCTTAAAGCCCAGTCGCCTTCAGATGAAAAATTGCTCGCGGAGCAGGAAGCTGACGGGCGCTATGCTGTGACGAAAACCGATCAGGGATTTATACGCCTTGATCGTGAAACGGGACGTGTTTCCATCTGCTCCCAGTCTCGGGGGGAATGGTTGTGCAGACCGGCGCCGGACGCGGAAATGGCCATGGCGCGGGAAATTGACGATCTGGTGACCAAAAACCTTGAGCTATCGACGCGAAATCGTGAGTTGGAGGTTTTGGTGGCGAAATTAAAGGGCGAAGATATGCGCCCTTCTTTGTCGCCGCAAGACGAAGAGAATATTGGTCAGGCGCTTGACCTCTCGGAAAAAGTGATGCGGCGATTTTTTGAAATGATGCGCTCCGTCCAGAAAGACTATTTTTCAGAACCTGAGAAATAGTCTTTCTCTTCTGGGGCGTCAGCTTCAATGTGGACAATTATCTCCAAGAAAACGATAGACCGAGGCGTCGCTCAATTCGGTGATTTTCAGAGGGAAGCTCTGAAATACATGGCAACCGCCGGGGTAAATTTCAGCTTCGGTGACGTTTCCCGCCGCACGCCAGCGCGCGGACATGAACAATGTGTCGTCAAGTAATGGATCTCTCGTGCCCACCACGAAATGAGCTGGAGGCAGTCCGGTCAAATCTGCGAGCAGGGGAGAAATATCCGGGTTTGACGGATCCTGGTTCTCACCAAGATAGTTGTTGATGAATATCGTGAGATCGCGTGTGTTGAGGATCAGTTTTTCTTCGCCCCAATTGCGCGCGCTTGGCGTTAGGCGCAGGTCAAAGGCTCCGGATGTGAATACGGCGGCGTTAAATGAGCGCAAGCCAGGTTTTTCCCGTAAGCGCAGTAATGTCGTCGCAGTGAGGTGGGCGCCGGCGGATTCTCCGCCAATGGCGAAATTCGCCACGCCGCCAAGCTTTTCCGCTCCCTCTTGCAAGATCCAGAGAGCCGCAGCTTCGCATTCGTCCGGCGCTTGGGGATAGGGGTGTTCTGGGGCAAGTTTATAATCGACCGATATTGCGGTCAGTCCCGTATGATTCGCAAGATTTTGAAGGCGCGGGTCTTGAAAATGCGCGGAGCCGAACGTCCAGCCTCCGCCGTGAATATGCATATAAACGCCATGTGTTTTCTTGTTCTCCGGCTTTATCACTCGCAAGGGAATTGGGCCGTGAGGACCGTCGATGACCCAGCTCTCGGCATTGGGATTTAATGGTGGTGGGGGAAATGCGCCGAGGCCTTGGGCGCGTCGCTCTCTCGATTCGGCGGGCGTAAAACTCCATTGGTCTGGAAGGGCATTGAGTTTGGCGGTGATTTCAGCATTAAATTCAAGAGTTTCTTTGCTGATTTCGTTTTCGGCGAATAGACGGTGATCGGGTAGGGGCATGAGATCCATCGTGTTGTAGAGGTTATCAGAAGTATATGTGCTCGGATCGTGCTTGTGAACGCGCGGCGATTGCGTGAAAAGCGAGAAGGATCGAAGACGTTGAAACAATTGCGGATAGGTCTTTTGGGATTTTCTTGCGCTTGGGTTGTGTGATGTTCAATAATAGGGAGCGCCGGCGGAGGAGGCCTCGCGCTAGTCATTAGAGCTTGAACGAAGGAGCGCCTCATAGGGAGCGAAGGCGTGCTGAAGTTTTGTTATGCAGGCATTTGCACTGAACATGCTGAGTGCGCAGGGAAAAGGCGCACGAAAATAAAATGAAAGTAACGGGGCGAGCTGAGGAAACTCGCCTGAGATATGATCCCTGACTTCTGGAGGAGGAGATTACGGGTGCCAGATAATTCTGCGTATCACTTTATTGTGGCGGATGATCATCCGCTGTTTCGCGGTGCGCTGCGGCAAACAATTGAGACAGCTTACCCTGAAGCGGGAATATGTGAAGTCGGAACGTTGGAGGATGCGGCGGCGGAGCTGGATAGCCGTGATGAAGTCGATTTAGTGTTGCTTGATTTGTCTATGCCGGGAATGCGCGGTATTTCGGGCTTGATGTACCTGCGTGCTCAATATCCCTCGGTCCCGATTGTTATCGTCTCCGCTAATGAAGATCCTGGCGCTATCCGTCGATGCATGGATTTTGGCGCGGCCGGCTTCATTCCAAAGTCACTTGGAATCGATTTTATTCGCGACGCCGTTGCGGTTGTCATGCAAGGCGGGGAGTGGATCCCGCCTGACGTAGACCTCAGCGCGGATACGCAAAGTTGTCAGATGGCTCAAAAACTCGCGACGCTTACGCCGCAACAGGTACGGGTTTTGATGATGTTGTCCGAAGGGTTGCTGAATAAGCAAATTGCTTATGAGTTGAAGGTGTCGGAGGCCACTGTTAAGGCGCATGTTTCTGCAATTTTACAAAAACTCAGCGTGGATAGTCGGACACAGGCCGTTATCGCCGCATCTAAAATAGCGCAAGGACAATGGAACGCCGACGCGCAAGTGTAATGCGGTGTAAATGACGTTGTGAAAAGAAACAAAGAGGGGCTGAAAAGCGCTTCGCCGCCGCGCCATTTACCCCTTTTTCGTCCGTTTCATATTTCGTCGCTGCATTAGGTGAGCACGCAGCGCTGCGGGTTTCACAGGCTTGTTCATCATCTCAATCCCCTTGGACTGAGCCTCGGAGCGAACGGCGCGAGAACGATCCGCGGTTATCAATATGGCGGGAATCTCCGCGCCAAAGCGCCAGCGTAATTGTACGACGGCGTCAATGCCCGTTCCCTCATCTAGATGGTAATCTACAAGCAGTATGTCAGGCGTCTCACCGCAGTTCAAAAGAGCTTGGGCGGCTTGAGCAGCGTCCGGAGAGGTAATAATCTTGCAGTTCCAACCGTTCAGAAGAGCCTGCATGCCGCTGAGTATTTGAGGCTCGTTATCGATGACCAGAACGAATAAACCGTCCAGCGCCACCGGCGCAGGGGCCGGCGGGTTATTGACCGCTTCGATGGGCAGGGAGGTTGCAATGGGCAGATTCACCTTGAAGCAGGCGCCGCGACCTTCAGCCGAATCCAGCGTCACTGGATGGTTTAGAACCCGGCTTATTCGTTCGACAATCGACAGCCCCAATCCAAGCCCGCGGGCGACGCGCGCTCCGTCGTCCAGACGATGGAATTCGAGGAAAATTGCCTTCTGTTTTGATGAAGGTATGCCGATTCCCGTATCGTAAACTTCAACAACGGCCTGTCCGCGGCGCAATCTAACGCCAACCAGAACCCTGCCGCTGGCGGTGTATTTCAATGCGTTTGAAATAAGGTTTTGCAATAAGCGCCGAAGAAGGCGCCGATCTGACCTGACCGATATGCTTGTGTGCAGGATTTTGAAATCCAACCCCTTTTCTCGTGCGACGGGTTCGAACTCCATTCGCAGCGGGCGTAAAATTTCATCAAGGTGAAACACGTTGATTTCGGGCTTCAGCGCGCCGGTGTCCAGACGGGAAATATCTAGAACTGCGCCGATGATTTCCTCCACTGATTCCAATGACGCCTCCACGTTGCGCACGAGATCGCGGTTTTCTCCTTCTGAAAAACGATCAACCAGCGACGAAGAATAAAGTCGCGCGGCGTTGAGGGGTTGGAGAATGTCGTGGCCTGCGGCGGCGAGAAAGCGGGTTTTGCCGATGTTGGCCTCTTCGGCGATCTTTTTCGCTGTGATTAGCTCTTTATTTACGCGCGTCAGCTCTTGGGTGCGTTCTTGCACGCGCCGTTCAAGAGTTTCATTAGCGCGCGCTAGAGCGTTTTCCGCCGCGACGCGCTCGGTGATGTCGGTGTAGGTGGTGACGACGCCGCCGCCTGGCATGGGGCTTGTGCGCACCTCCAGAACGGCGCCGCTGGTGGCGAGGCGTTCCTGATAGGTGGCGTGATGAACCACCATTTTGTCAATGCGCTCGGCAATCAATTGGTTCAAGGGGCCGGGACCGAAGGCGCCTCGCCCGGCGTTAAGCCGAAGAACCGAATAGAGCGGCGTGCCAACCTGTCCGTAGTCCGGGGGAAGGTCGAGCAGTTCCCTGAACTGCCTGTTCCAGCAGATGAGTTTCAGGTCGCGATCGAAGACGCTGATGCCTTGACGCACCTGATCCAGAGCCGTTTGTAAAAGGTCGCGGTTATATTGAATGGCGGCGGTGGCGTCATCCAGTAGTTTCATGGCGCCTTTATCGGTGGGGTCGTTTTTTTTGACCAGCAAGGAGAGAACGAGTCGTGAAGACGCCGCGCCAATGGCGCTGGCGAGGAGCTGTTCTGAGAAGCGTAAAATTTGCGCGTCGGCTACGGCTAACGGGTTCATCTCTCGATGTTGCTCGGCCTCATAGCGCGCGAAGGAGCGGTCGGTCCTTTCGCCGCCAAGGT
The DNA here is from genome assembly GCA_048265185.1 of Stappiaceae bacterium. Lineage (GTDB taxonomy): Bacteria > Pseudomonadota > Alphaproteobacteria > Rhizobiales > Stappiaceae > JBLXBZ01. Next base: position 517,679 of record JBLXBZ010000002.1, read on the forward strand.
AGCGTGAAACTGTCGCGTGAAGATCGCCTATGGTTACCGAGGTGCGCCATAAACGTAGCGATGGAGTGGGGGAAAGTCCGTTGAGCGCGAAGATATTGGCTTGGAGTTTTTCTATGGGTTCAGGCGCGCGCGTCAGGGATACGAGATAAAACACCAATAAATTTACGGCGAGCGACCAGAAAACGCCGTGAACGAAAGGATCCAACTGCAAGCCGAATAATGCTTGGGGGTGCAGCCATGAGATCGCGAAAGGGCCAACCTTTAGGAATGAGTTTGAGATCAAGTCGGTTTCGGCGAAGGTTGGCGCCATGAGCGTGTAGAACCACAGAGCGAAACCGGCGCAAATTCCGGCGATGGCGCCGCGGGCGGTGGCTCTGCGCCAAACCAAGGCGCCAAAAAAGGCTGGCGCGAACTGCCCAATGGCGGCGAAAGAAAGGAGGCCGATCGACGTGAGAGCGGCGCTGTCGCCAGCGACCCTGTAATAGGCGTAAGCGAGCAGTAAAATGGCGACGATGGATATGCGCCTCACCCGTAAAAGAAGTCGGCTCATGTCATAGTTGCGCACTGTATCGCCCCCGGAGGCGGAAATTATCTGGTCCTCGCTTCTTCGGCGCAGGATGAGCGGCATCACCAGATCGTTTGAAATCATGATGGCGAGGGCCACCGTCGCTACAATCACCATGGCTGTGGCGGCTGAGAGTCCGCCTATAAAAGCGAAAAGAGCCAGCCATTCTTGTCCGTGAGCTATCGGCAATGCGAGGACGTAAGTGTCAGGGTTCGTATCTGCGCCAAATTGCAACATGCCGGCGGCGGCGATGGGGATGACGAATAGATTTATGGCCACCAGATAAAGGGGAAACAGCCAAATCGCGCGGTTGAGCTCTTTTCTGGAATTGTTTTCGGTCACTGTCACATGAAATTGGCGCGGAAGCATCAGGACGGCGAAGCAGGAAAGGACGGTCATTGAAATCCAGTTGCCGACGTTCAGTTCTTGCATGAAAACCTGAGTGATTTTCTTGCTCTCTCTCATCGCTTGCAAAAGGGCTCCTGGACCATCGTAAAGCGAGTAAGTGACCCATACGCCGACGGCGATAAAAGCCACCAGCTTGACGACGGCTTCGCTGGCGATGGCCAGCATCAAGCCTTCCTGATGTTCGGTCGCGTCTATGTGCCGGGTGCCGAACAACCATGCGAACACGGCCATCCCGAGGGCGATGAGCAGCGTCACGTCATTGAAAAAAAGAGGGTCGAGGCTTCCGGCCGTGAGATGAAGCTCGTCTATCATCGTGGTGACGGAAAGCGCCACGGCTTTTAATTGCAGCGCGATATATGGGATGACGCCGATCACCGCCACGATGGTTACGACGGCGGCGACGGATTGGCGTTTCCCGTATCTTGCTCCGATAAAGTCGGCGATGGAGGTGATCCTCTCGCTTTTGGAGAGTTGCACGACCCGGCGCACGATGGAGGCGCCCAAGGTGAAAACGAGAATTGGGCCAATATAGATCGTCAAAAACTCAAAGCCGTTTTGCGTCGCTCCTCCAACAGAGCCAAAAAACGTCCATGAGGTGCAGTAAACCGAAAGGGACAGAGCGTAGATGAATGGACGTCCGCGACCGGGAGTGATGCGTCGGGAGGCTCTGTCGCCATAACTGGCTATCGCGAACAGTAGCAAAATATAACCAACTGCGGAGAAAACGACGAACCATCCTTGCAACATGTATACGTCGTTCCCTATCCACAATCTATATTTTGGGCGTTATTTGCATATGCGCGAAATGCTCAGAATATGATCGGACCATAGCGCGCCGTTTCTGTCCAATTCGCAATTGGTTTAAGAGGGAAAAAAATCCGCGTGAGCGGCGAATTGCGTTATAGAAGTTTCGTCGAGTTTTGAAGGGCGTTTTATTATGTCAGATCATGTGGAAGCTTTGCGAGAGGAGGCGCGTAACGCGCCGCAAAGCGGCATTATCGAAATTGTTGATTTCGCACGTTCGCGTAAGGATCTAATCCCGCTTTGGGTGGGGGAGGGCGATTTGCCCACGCCGGCTTTCATTTGCGAGGCGGCGTCACGATCACTGGCGGGAGGAGAGACGTTTTACACGTATCAATCTGGCTTGCCTGAATTGCGTCAGGCGCTGGCGTCTTATCACGAGGAGGTGTTTGGGCAGGCTTTCGCCGCCGAACGGTTTTTCGTCACAGGGTCGGGAATGCAGGCGATTCAGATTGCGATACGCGCCGTGGCCGGGTTCGGCGATGAAGTGATCGTTCCAACGCCCGCCTGGCCTAATATGGCGGCGGCCCTTGGGGCGCAAGGGACGCGCCCTGTTGAAGTTCCCATGGATTTCGAAAGTAATGAATGGTGGCTTGACCTGACAAAAATTGAAGCCGCCATTACGGACAAAACCCGGGCGATTTTTATAAACTCCCCTTCAAATCCGACAGGTTGGACGGCTAGCGGCGATCAGCTCAAAGAAGTTCTAGAACTGGCGCGCAGGCGCGGGCTGTGGATCATTTCTGACGAAGTTTATGGTCGTTTCGTCTATGGCGGCGCGGTGCGAGCGCCCTCTTTTCATGATGTGGCGGAGGCGGAAGATCGGGTGATCTACGTCAATACGTTTTCGAAAAACTGGGCGATGACGGGATGGCGGGTCGGCTGGATCGAAGCCCATCCGGATTTGACGCAGGTGATTGAGAATCTGATCCAATATTCAACTTCTGGCGTTGCGGCGTTCATGCAGCGGGCGGCCGTGGCCGCGTTAGAGGATGAGAGCGGTTTTCTGCAGGAGCAAATATCGCGGGCGCGCGAGGGACGAGAGGTGGTGACTTCGGCATTGGCCGGTGTTGAGCGTGTTCGGTTCGCGGCGCCGAAGGGGGCGTTCTACCTCTTCTTCGCAGTCGATGGATATAATGACAGCCGGGAACTGGCCATGAAGCTTGTTGAAAAAACGGGCGTTGGACTTGCCCCGGGACGTGCTTTCGGGCGAGGAGGCGATGGCTTCGTGCGTCTTTGTTTCGCGCGAAACAGCGAGCAACTTTCCGAGGCAGCGAAGCGAATAATCCAGTGGCTTCAGGCGTGAGGGTGAGTTGATCAGCGGTTATGGGCTTGGCATAAGTTTGAACGTATTATATTGGGGCGCGTTTTTAGGTGAAACGGTTAAGAGTTAATATAACCAATGTCGGCTGAGAAAGCGTCTGCGCCTTCCCCCAGTTTACCCAGCGTGTCGGAAGCGCGCTTGTATAGCGTTCTTGACACCGCCGTTGACGGGATCGTCGTTATTGATGATCGCGCGCGCATTCTGATGTTCAATAAAGCTTGTGAATCTCTTTTTGGAAGGACGGCGGAAGAAGTCTTTGGGCGCAATGTTTCGATGTTGATGCCTGATGAGTTTTCGCGCTCCCATGACGGTTATGTGCGCAATTACCTTGAAACGGGTGAACGGCGCATCATTGGCGTTGGCCGTGAAGTCAGGGCGATGCATAGAGATGGATCGATTTTCCCTATTGAGCTTTCCGTTGGCGAAGCGAAAACTCCTGATGGGCGTCAATTTATTGGAATTATTCGAGATTTGACGTCACGTAAACAGGTGGAGCATCGATTGGCGCAAACGCAAGCGCAGCTGCTTAATATGACCCGGATTAACGCTATGGACGAGATGGGAGCGGCTATTGCTCATGAGGTCAATCAACCCTTGACCGCGATAATGCTCTATTTGCAAGCGATACAACGCAAAACAGCGGACGCGGGCGCACTTGAGAATGGCGTGCGGGAAATGATCGACAAGGCGTTGAAAGAGTCGGTGCGCGCGGGCCATATCATCCAGCGCATGCGGAATTTGGTGGAAAAGCGTGAACCCGAACGGCGCGCAAGCGATGTCGCCGCGCTATTGATGGAAAGCGTTGATCTGGTGCGGATGGGAGGGGGGAACGAAGACTTGCAATTCCATGTCGACGTTCCCGACGACATTCCTGAGCTGAACGTCGATCCTGTGCAAATTCAACAGGTTCTAGTTAATCTCATTCGTAACGCCGCCGAGGTGGTGCGTGACCGGGAAGACCGGAAAGTTTGGGTTTTTGCTTACAGCCAAGAGCGCGATATTGTAATTTGCGTTCGCGATTCCGGGCAAGGGGTGCCGCCTGAAGTGGCTCCAGACCTGTTTCGGGCTTTCGCTGGCGCGAAGCGACGCGGGCTTGGGTTGGGGTTGGCGATATCGCGCTCCATCGCTCAAAATCATGGTGGAGATCTTACTGTTGACCCTGGAGGTCAAGGAAAAGGGGCGACCTTTAGTTTGCGGCTGCCGTCGACGCAGCTTGTTAATTTGAAATGAGAGGAAGGAGCGCAGTGACCAAAGCGCAAAACGCTATAATGATCGTGGATGATGATCCATCTGTTCGGGATGCTCTTTCTGTAATTCTTTCTATGGAAGGTTTTGCTGTTACAGCGTTTGAAACTGGCGATATGTTTCTTAACGCGCTTGCGAAAACAAGCTCTCCCGCATGCGTTCTGTTGGATGTTCATATGCCTGGACAATCCGGCCTGGAGGTTTTGCGCAGTTTACAAAAGAGAGGTTTTCGCGCTCCTGTGTTTGTAATTTCAGGTCAGGGCGATATTCCAATGGCCGTCGAGGCGATTAAATTGGGGGCGCATGATTTTTTAGAGAAACCTTTTGACGCTAATACGGTGATCTCCCGGATCAATGACGTCATAAAAAATGCGGGTCAATTAAACGATGGATTTCCTCCCGAAACAGGCATGATGCTGAGCGTAGACTGTTTGACGTCGCGGGAGAGAGATGTATTGGAACATATTGTCGCTGGCGCGTCCAATAAGGAGGCGGGCCGCATTTTGGGGATTAGCCCTCGAACGGTGGAAGTTCACCGAGCGAAAATCATGGAGAAACTAGGAGCGAAAAACGCTGCGGATCTCGTGCGGATCGCCATTTCGGGAAAATCAAACGCCGTTTGATTGTTGTGCTCGTAGGTGCGGGGGAGGCGATTGAACGCCTCCCGCTGAGCGTATTCAGATTTAAAACGTTTTTCAGGCATCTTCACTCGTCGGGACGACCGATTAGCAGGCGTGTCGCCAGCGGCAATAGCAGGACCATGGCGATATAGCGCGCCAGCTGGTGCGCGGCCACGAAGGTGGGGTCAAGATGCAACACGAACGCCAGCAAAGTCATGACCTCAAGGCCCCCGGGCGCGAATGCGAGAAGAACTTGCCCGAAGGGGACATGGAGCAGCCAGGAGACGAGCAGAGAGATGGCCATGGAAATGCCCATGCTGACGCAAAAAGCTCCAAGGCACGCTAGAAACAATCGACCCAAAATTGCCGGGTTTATTTTACCAAAGCGCGTGCCGATCATAGCGCCGAAGGCGACCATGCATGGAATGGTCAGCTCTTCCGGCAATACGAAATTATAGGCGCCGCTGCCGTTTAAAATCGCGCTTAGGAAAAAGGGCGCGGTCAGCCACCCCCCGGGAACTCTCAATCGCACGGCTACCCAGCCAATGAAAGCGCCCACGGGAATCATAAGCGCCAATGCGGCGAGCGGGACCACGGGCGCGAGCTCCACCAGAATTTCCCCATCCTGCGCCTCTCCATTCAGCGAAACGATGACGGGAGGGAGGATGGCGACCAGGATAAATAGACGAATGGATTGTGAAATCGCGATACGCGGCATATCGGCTTTGGGGTAGCTCTCCGCAATGGCGATCACATAGGATAATGCGCCGGGTATGGAGGCGAAATAGGAAGTCACCGCCGACCATTTCGCAATGTGGCGCAGGAACCATGTGGAGCAGACGAGGATAGCAACCACCGCCAGCAACAGGAGCAGCATTGAAACGGGCCATTCCCCTATGCGAGCGATTGCTTCTGGTTGAACGCCTGAACCCATGGATAATCCGAGGATCACAAAAAGACCGTTTCGCATGGGGTCGGGAATGGAGCAGCGTATGTTTGAGAACATTCCAATGGCTACGGCTATCATGGCTCCTGAAAGCCAGGGAGCGGGAAGGCCCAGCCAGTAAAAAATGGCGGCGCCTATGGAGCCAAGGAAAAGCGCCCGGGCGACGGACATGATGATGGCGAAATAAGCGGAGTTGACGGTCACGATATTGATCCAGAATCGGAGGGCGCCAACTTTATAACCTCATTGGTCGCACGCCGCATCATGGATTGATTGATTCAATATATCGATGTGTATCTACATTATTTGAGTTCCGGTTTCATTGGCTGATTTGACGCATCTTGAGTGGTTGACGGCGTAACCGCCTGGTTGTCTAACATGAGCATGCGCGAGCTATTGATAGGATTTCGACCGTGTCCGTGTTTGGATTTAACCGCCAAAGAAGCGTGAAATGACAACCGTATCGAGTGATTGGGAGGCTTTTGTTCGCATTGACGAGGATGGCGCCGCTCATATGGATCTCGCCGTCGAAGGGATCACTTGCGCCGCCTGTATGGTGGAGATCGAGCGTGGTTTGTCGTCGCTGGACGGGGTTAGGCGCGCGCGGCTGAATTTGACCAGCCATCGGCTCTCCGTGGTTTGGAAGAACGATGAGGCCAAGGCGGAAACGGTTTTGCTGGCGCTTGAACGAATGGGGTACAAGGCTCATCCGTTCGACCCCGCCGGGGTGCGTGAGCGCGCCGATCGCGAAGGGGGGGCTTTGCTGCGAGCGCTTGCGGTGGCCGGCTTCGCTTCCATGAACATCATGTTGCTGTCTGTTTCCGTCTGGTCCGGAAATGCCACGGATATTTCGCCTGCGACGCGTGACTTGTTTCATTGGATTTCGGCGTGCATCGCTTTGCCGGCCGCCGCTTATTCCGGGCGAATTTTTTTTCGTTCCGCTTTTTCCGCCTTGAAGGCGCGCCGGTTGAATATGGACGTGCCAATCGTCATCGGCGTAAGCTTGGCGTTGTTTCTCTCTGTCGTGCAGACCGTGCATCATTCGCCGCATGTATATTTTGAATCTGCGTTGATGCTGTTGTTCTTTTTGTTGGTGGGACGTGTTCTGGACCACAACATGCGCCGTAAGACACGATCATTTGCGGAAAATATCGCCGCGCTCAAAGCGGAAGCGGCGACGTTGATTGACGAAACTGGAGCGTTGCGAGAAGCACCCCTTTCCAAGGTGCCTGTTGGCGCTTTGACTTTGGTGCGCGCTGGGGAAAGGATTGCGCTTGACGGCGTTATTGAAAAGGGAAACTCGGAACTTGACCAAAGCCTTGTGAATGGCGAAACCCGGTTGAAGGCGGTTCGCCCTGGCGACGTGGTTTTCGCTGGAATGCAAAATATCGGCGGGAATCTGGAGGTGCGGGTTCAAGCGTCTTCGGGGAAAACGTTTTTGGACGAAGTTAACAAGCTGCTTGAAACTGCGGCGCAAGAAAAGTCTGGCTATGTTCGCCTGGCTGATCGGGCGGCCTCTTTTTATTCTCCGCTTGTTCACGCCGCAGCCGCCATGACGTTTTTGGGTTGGTTCGCCGCCGGGATGGAATGGCAGCAGGCGCTTGTGATCGCCATATCCGTTTTGATCATCACGTGCCCTTGCGCGCTAGGGTTGGCCATTCCTGCGGTGCAGGTCGTCACTTCGGGGGTTTTGTTTCGCTCGGGAATTTTGCTGCATTCAGGCGACGCATTGGAACGGCTGTCCGCCGTGGACACCATCGTATTCGATAAAACGGGAACGTTGACGCTTGCGCGGCCGGAACTGATCAATCGCAGCGGGCTAAGTGAAGAAACATTGCAGACGGCGGGTCGTTTGGCGCTTGCGAGCCGCCATCCATTGGCTGGCGCGGTGGCGCGCGCCTGCGCGGCCGAGCAGGTCATGGAAGATGCCGTTGAAGAGACGGGCGGAGGCGTGCGGGCAAGTTGCGAAAAAGGGGAATGGCGGCTTGGTAGTCCAGCGTTTTGCGGCGTGGAGGAGGTAAGGCTAGAGGCGGCCATGGCGAGCCATCCGGAAGCGTCGCGAATGGTGTTGCGCGAACCAAGCGGCGAATTTCATGTCCTTCTATTGCAACAAACTCTGCGAGCTGACGCAAAGCCGGTGATCGAAAGCCTGCGCCGTGACGGATATGACATTATCATTCTTTCCGGCGACAGAAAAAGCGCGGTCGCCCACATCGCGCAAGCGCTTGGCGTTGAAAATTGGGAAGGTGCGTTAACCCCGGGCGATAAAATGTCTCGACTTGGCGCGTTGAAACAATCCGGGCGAAAGGTGTTGATGGTGGGCGATGGACTAAATGACGCGCCTGCTCTGGCGATGGCGTATGCTTCGCTGTCGCCGGTTACCGCCGTGCATCTTGCGCAAGCCGCGGCGGACGCCGCTTTTCTTGGTGAAGAGCTGCTTCCGGTTCGGGCGGCTTTGGTGCAGTCCAAACGTTCGCATAGGGCTATGGTGCAAAATCTTTGGCTGTCCGCGCTCTATAATCTTATTGCGGTTCCATTCGCAGTAGCCGGATATGTAACGCCTTTGGTGGCGGCTTTGGCTATGTCGGGATCTTCAATCGCGGTGACTGCAAACGCATTGCGGCTGCGATGGGAGGGGAAGAAAAAAGAAGAGGCGGAATGGGAGCCGTCGTATCACTTGGCCCGAATAAACGGAGAATAATCCCGTGAGCGTTTTGATATATTTGATACCCGCGGCCCTTGCGCTTGGCGTTGTGGGGCTGGCGGCTTTTTTATGGTCGCTGAACAACGGTCAGTATGATGACCTTGAGGGCGCAAAGTGGCGTGTTTTTGGTGAAGATGATCATCCGGAGAAGGATTGATATTTTTGAATTATTATTTATTTAAAGGCTTTCATCAGTAATGTTGAAAGGCTCAGCGTAGCAGGTCGTTATGTTAGCGGACGTGCTTGGAGTTTCTATTTCTCTCTATACCTCCTACTTTGTCCTCACGTAGGAGTTGATCGTTAAAACGTCACGCGATCCACGCCGCCGCGGCGCATTGCAAGCGATGCTGACTTTGCTGAAAACAGAGTGTTTGGCGTTGAGGAGCTGTTTTTGTCTCCTCAACAGAAATAGTTACGCTTTTAAGCGCGCCAGACCTATTGGGGATTATCCACCTGCAGCGGGATAGATGGCGTATGTTGGCTCTGCGGGGATGGCGGCAATATCTGTTTCGCCGACGAGGGGCAAGCCAAGTTGCCCCCACACGTCGGAGAGAGCGCCGCATAAGTGATCGATCAAACCATCGTCATGAAAAGGCGTTGGCGTAATTCGAAGACGTTCGGTTCCCCTTGGAACCGTAGGGTAATTGATAGGTTGAATGTAAATTCCGTGTTGTTCAAGCAGCAAATCCGTCGCTTTTTTGCAAAGGTCAGGATCGCCGACGAGAATTGGAACGATATGCGTTTCGGATGGCATGACGGGCAGTCCGGCGGCCGAGAGAACATCCTTGGCGCGTTGGGCCTGACGCTGCTGGGCGTCGCGTTCTACTTGCGACTGCTTCAGGTGCTGAATGGAGGCGCAGGCGGCGGCGGCCAGACCGGGCGGTAGAGCCGTCGTGAAAATGAAACCGGGCGCATATGAACGAACGGCGTCAATAATAGCTTTGCTCGACGCGATATATCCGCCAAGAACACCGTATGCCTTGGCCATGGTGCCTTCAATGACGTCAATCCGATCCAGAACGCCGTCACGTTCGCAAATCCCCGCGCCCCGCGGGCCGTACATGCCAACGGCGTGAACTTCGTCGATATAGGTCATAGCGCCATATTTATCGGCCAAATCCGCGATGCGCTCAATGGGCGCTATATCGCCGTCCATGGAATAGACGCTTTCGAATACGATCAGCTTGGGACGCTCACGTCCTGCCTGTTTCAACTGATCCTCAAGGTGTTCCAGATCATTGTGGCGCCACACTTGTTTGGCGGCTCCGGAGTTGCGGACGCCGGCGATCATGGACGCATGGTTCAGTTGATCGGAAAGAATCACGCAGTTGGGAAGAAGTTTGGCGATTGTGGAAATAGCGGCTTCGTTGGAGACATAGCCTGACGTGAACACGAGTGAGGATTCTTTGGCGTGAAGGTCCGCCAGCTCCGCCTCCAGTTGCACGAGGGGGTGATTGGTTCCAGAGATATTGCGCGTGCCGCCCGCGCCAGCTCCCATTTTATCAACAGCGGTTTTCAACGCTGTCGTCACCTTGGGATGTTGCCCCATGCCAAGGTAATCATTCGAGCACCAGACAATGATGTCGCGCGGCTCGGCGCCATCGCGCCAGACAGCGTGTGGAAAACGGCCCGAAACACGTTCAATATCCGCAAACACGCGATAGCGCTTTTCTTCTTTGAGCGCGGAAATCGCTTGTTTGAAGATGTCCTGATAATTCATCAGATTATCCTTGCCGTTCCAGTTCGAATGTTGGTCGCATTAATCAAGTAAATCGTGAGTTCAAAGTAATCAAGAAGAAGCGCCGCGTCCAACACCAGATTGACGCACCCATTTTGTCGCGTCGGATGGGGGCTTCACAAACCGTTAAATCTTTAAGACGTAGGCGCTTGAACTGTCTAGAGCGTAAAGCACATGGTGGCCATATTGTTACTAAACGTAGACGGGACAGGTATGTCTCGTCAAAGGGACGAGGTCAATATATTCAGAGTGGGCGAAGAGGGGTTTTCGATTTTTATCGTGATTTGTGTGATTTTTAGCGAGAAATTTTCTTGGCTTGCTAACCGAGTTTTCAGATTTGAGGGGTAGTGATTGGCTAACGCGTCATTTCAGCTTATCTTAAATTGGCGTCGATCGCCTTTGGCGACGCGTCAACAGACCTTGAAAAGAGAGTGCGCCCTGTGAGCCTCGATCTGTCATCCCTAACGTTCTTGCTGGTTGAGGACAGTGCATATATGCGTACTATCTTGCGTACTATGCTGCAGGGTTTTGGCGCTCGACGCATTGTCGAAGCGGAGGACGGAGCATCTGGGCTGGAGGCGATGGAACGGGCGAATCCAGATATTTTGATTTTGGATTGGGTGATGCCGATTCTCGACGGCGCCGATATGGTGCGTATGATCAGGACTCCGCAAAACCCTTTCGCGTATATTCCAATCATCATGGTGACGGGGCATACGGAGCGTAGCCGTATAGTTGAGGCGCGCAGACTTGGAGTTCATGAGCTTTTATCAAAGCCAATATCGGCGAAGGCCTTGTTTCAGCGCGTTTCCAGCGTTGTTATGCATCCTCGAGACTTTGTAAAGACTCCGAGCTATTTCGGTCCGGCGCCACGTGAAATTCGTAATCGGCAAAAAATTTGGCAAGGCAAGGATGAAGAGGGCGCGCCAAACGGATTGAGCGCTAGCACTACAACTATAGGCTAGTTCTTGCGGCGCATGAAATCGTAAGTATATGTTAAATACACGCGCCGCTTGTACAAATAAATTTACTCTTATTCTGCGTGAAAACTGTCATCGTGAGGGTTTTTAATATTTTTAATGACATTGATCCAGCAATCGGGAGGTAGCGCCATTAACATCCTGACCGCTTGGCTAAACGCTGGCTCTTCGATCATGTACCCCAACAGCAATTTTTCAGAGTTTGACAGTTTTTTATTTTCTGTTGGCGTAGATGTAGTTCGCTTTCTTCTTGTTGATAACGAAATAACGCCATTTACAGTGCCATCATTGTTCGCGTCATTTCCTGTCATATGGTTCGCCCCCGCTAAATAATAATTAAAATTGATTCTATCATTTTTTTTGATATTAACAATGTTGTTCTATTATTGTTTGATGAAGAAATTTACCGCCTGAAATTTGAGCGTTTTTAGATATTTTGCGCTCAATTCATTATGGCGTTTGAGTTTTGAAAGCTGGTTTTCCACAGAGATTTCTTAACTAACGCTTGGTCAGGGCCGGCGGTTGTTACTTTATTTGCGGGCAGGCGAGAGCGTTCTTCGAGAGTAATTGGTTCGGTTGCAGGGCCTTGGTGAGAATCCGGGGCTGGAAGACAGCGTGTGCTGATGATGGATGTCAAAACCGGTTGGGACTTAGCGCGGGTCATGGGATCGCCGCTTAGAAGCCCGGTCTCTAGAGAGAGGGGCGTGCTCTGAAGTTTGGACGAAGGCTCCAGAGAAATTTTCCAGCCAGAGCTGTAAGCAGGATCGCGCCGCCGATCATCGCATGCGTCGTTGGTTTTTCGCCGATGGCCACCCATACCCAAATCGGCCCCATAAGCGTTTCAAGCAACATGATCAGACTGACTTCGGCGGAGGAAATATATCGAGGCCCCTGAGTGATGAGAGCGAAGGAAATGGGGGCCACGATAATGACCAACATGAAGAGCCAGATGATATCTTGGGGAGGGGGAGTTTGATATTTTCCGAAGGCGGTCAATGTTAACGCCACGATCAGTCCGGATAACGCGAAGAGAAACCAGACGTCGGGCACGTTCAGGCGGCGAATAAGCGTGAAAGAAAAACCAAGAAGAAAGGGAATCGTCAACGCCAGAAGATCACCGGAAAGATTGCCGTCGCCTGACAGATTGCCGTAAAAAATGACGCCGACCCCCAAAAGCGCGGCGACAATGGCGTAGACCGTGGAAGGGGGGATTTCTTCATGAAAGATCAATCTACTGGAGAGCGCGGCGCAAAGGGGCGCCATAGCGATAATAACCAGAACATGGGCCGGGTTCGTCATGGATATGGCGCTGACGAAGGCCACCTGGCCAAGAGCCATGCAAATGCATATGAGCGCGCCCATCCATCCACAGCGGCGCAGATACTGCGGCAGTTCTCTTTTATGCCGCGATAGGGCTAGCGCGAAAAGAACGATAAAAATTCCCATGCCGCGCCAAAGAGAAATCGATAAAGGGTCGATAGAAATGAGGCGGATCAAGGCGGCGTCCGGGGAGAGAATAGTTACGCCCAGTATCGTCAACCCATATCCGCGGAACATGTTGGTGGCGGGAGGCGGCGTTGATCCGTCTTTGGTGTTGAGCGAGGGGGGCATGAGTTCTCCTAAAGACAGAAATGCAAGGCCTACTTTTGATGTACGGGAGATCGGAGGGCGTGAAAGGAGTGGCCTCACATGACGAAAGAAATTCCGTAGCATGGAGGCTGGGACTTTATTTTGGGGCTGATGGCTTTAGTTATTATACGTAGGCTGGTCGTAACTGAAATTTTACACCTGATATGTCAATGATTTCAAGAAATTCAGACGGTGTCTGCATTATGTCGCGTGCGTCAGGGTAGTGAAATGGTAAAAAAAGTATATGTGTCGGGCGTTGAAAAATTTTTCGACGAAAATGATATACTTGTAAGCAAAACGGATCTCAAAGGTCGGTTGACCTATGTAAATAAAACGTTTTTGGAAGTTTCTGGATACTCTGAAAAAGAGTGTGTTGGTCAACCGCACAGCTTAATACGGCATCCTGATATGCCAAGATGTGCGTTTAAAATTCTTTGGGATACTATCCAGTCTGGTAAAGAAGTCTTCGTTTACGTTAACAATCGCGCCAAAGATGGTCGGAATTACTGGGTTTTCGCCCATGTGACTCCAAGTTTTGGCGCAGATGGATCAATTATCGGATACCATTCTAATCGTCGGCAGCCTGACCGAGACGTTCTTGAGAACGATATTATCCCTCTTTACCAAAAGTTGCTCGCTGAGGAAGCGCGCCACCGAAACGCGAAGGAAGGGTTGGCGGCTTCGGAAGCGATTTTGAAACAAACGCTTGAGGCTTCTGGTCTCGCTTACGATGAATTTATCGCAACGCTTGGCCATCGCCGCCATGACCATCCTGCGGCCGCCTGAAAGCGCCGGAGAAGACGTCATATCTTGGATTAACTCAGATTGCCATGCGCCTGTCAAAGTGGAGCGTATGTGAATAAGGGAATTTATCATGTTTTCAGCTCTGTCTAAAGGTTCGCTTCGTAAGGCGATTTCTGTTTGCAAGGCAGTTGCCGCGGGCGACTTTGAGGCGCGAATCTCTAACATCACAGAGGTGGGAGAAGCTGCGGAGTTGATGCATGCGATCAATCTGATGATTGACAGGACAGACGCTTATTTGCGTGAGTCTAAAGCCTGTCTGGACTATGTTAGCCGCAATCAGCATTTCCGGCGGATTGAAGAGAAGGGTATGTTGGGAAGTTTCGCTCAGGCGTCCGCCAGCATCAACTCCGCTACGGAGGCTATCCGCGACAGACATGATAATTTTCGGGAACTGGCGGAGAATTTTGAAGCGCGGTTGCAGGAAATCGTTGACGCAGTGTCTTCTTCCACAGCGACCCTTGAGGGGGTTGCGGAGGATGTGTCGAAAGCTTCTTCTCAAGCGAGTGAGCAGTCATTGGCCGTGGCCGCGGGCGCTGAAGAAGCTTCTGGCAATATGCAGAATGTGTCCGCCGCGACCGAGGAGCTCACCGGCTCTATCGGCGAAATCAATCGTCAGGTCATGAGCGCCGCTGACGTGGCCTCCAGCGCGGTGGCCAAGTCCGAGACAATGAGTCAGCAGATCAATAGTCTCGCCGATGTGTCGTCAAGAATTGGCGATGTGGTGAAAATGATCAATGACATCGCCGCTCAAACCAATCTTCTGGCGCTCAATGCGACGATCGAAGCCGCCAGAGCCGGAGAAGCGGGACGCGGTTTCGCCATTGTCGCTCAGGAAGTGAAGATTCTCGCCTCGCAAACGGCTGGGGCGACGGAAGAGATCGGCGCGCAAATCGCGGGCTTGCAACAGGCGACTTCAGACGCCGTTTTCGCCAACCGCGAAATTAGCGAGGCGATCGTCAAGGTGAGCGAGATATCGACCGCCATCGCTAGCGCCGTGGAGGAGCAAAGCGCGGCCACAGGCGAGATCGCGCGCAACGTCGAAGAAGCGGCGTCGGGAACCGCCAATGTCACATATGGCATTTCGCAGGTAAGCGAGGCGACGCAGAGCACGCAAACCGTCGCGGCGAAGGTTCTCGACGCCTCCTCCAAGCTCTCAGAGCAGGAAGGCGAGTTGCATCGTATTCGCGAGGAGATGAAAACCTTCCTGCTTCAGGCGACAAAGGTAGGGTGATATAAGGATGAGTTGAGCGTTGGCAGGCTTCGCGGATCGGGTCTTGGTATGCAGGTGCTGGACAGTTTGCGGAAATTGCAAGGTAATTATATATGCATGGGATAAGTCGCCTTAACTGCTTGACCGTGAAGAATAAGTATATATAAGGCTGCTCAATGGCCTCGTGGCGGAGTGGTTACGCAGCGGATTGCAAATCCGTGTACCCCGGTTCGATTCCGGGCGAGGCCTCCATTTTTCAGCCTCTCTTCATCTGAAGACAAGGCTTTTATTTTCCAAAATATTGATCATCTTATGCGTCTGCAGGGCAGCGCATAAGATGGATTCTGCGTTAAGCTTAAGCGTCCGCCGCTGTGAGCGCAGCTCTTTAATTCAGCTTTTGCTTCTGACTGACGCCACGACGGCTCTCAACGCGCGCTCTTGTCGTAAGTGGTGAGGAAGCCTTGCGTGTCAAATCACAGCAACGCGGTTCTGAAACGCAACTGCACGACTTGACACACCAAACATCATATGTTTGATATTGTCCTATGAGCGAATTACTTTTTTACGACTTGAAAGAAACGTCTGGCCTCACATTGAGTCTCTCCACGCAGATCGCGCGGGAGCTAGGGCGCCGTATCGTTGCCGGCGCTTATGCTCCGGGTGATTTGATCGAAGACGAAGGGGCGCTGGCTGAGCGTTACCAGGTGAGCCGGTCTGTGGTGCGCGATGCGGTGAAAATCCTTGTAGGTAAAGGATTGCTGGATGTGCGCCGGGGTATTGGTTCTCGTGTGCGGGAGCGATCCGGCTGGGGCGTGCTGGATAATGACGTGCTTGCGTGGCATCAATCTGCGCCGCCTAGCGCTGACTTTCTGCGTCAGTTGATGGACTTCCGATTGGTTATTGAGCCCAAGGCGGCTCGATGGGCGGCGGAACGCGGTACGGAGGAGGGGCTTGCGAAAATTCTCGCCGCTCAGGAGCGTATGGAGGCTGAATTAGGCTCCATTGAAGAGTTTATCGCAGCGGACGCGCATTTTCATAGATCAATCCTGCTCGCGGTGAATAACGACTTTATGCGGGCCATGGAGGGCGTGATATTCTCCGCTCTTTTAAGTTCAATCCGGATCACCAATCATGATCCGCGAGAAAATGAGGGTTCTATTCCGTTTCACCGTGAGGTGACCGACGGAATTCTCGCTCGTGATCCCGAACGCGCTGAAGCGGGGATGACGAGGCTGTTGGCCGATGCGCGGCTGCGTTTGGGAGGCGCGATGCATGAACACTAAGAAAATCGCTAGGATATAGTTCCGTTTTAACGGATTGGTGGTTTGCGACCTGGTCTTGCGCCGGGGTGGCTTTTTGCGGTCCGCAATCTGCTTGCTTTCAAAAATATATCGTTCTGAACGGGTTGGAAGGCGCTTGACGCGTTTCTGACATCGGGACCGTCTGGCCAAAACGGCTGGAGACTGGACGCCTGCGGCGTCCGGCAAGGCAAAGCTTTGCCTAAGCGCAGATCATTGAATAACGCATTTTGGGAGGAAACTTATGCGTATGACGAACTTCAAATCATTTCTTGCGGCAAGCGCCGCCACTCTTGCGATCTCAGCGGTCATGACAGGGAGCGCGGCGGCGGAAGACATGGTGGCTATGCTGTTGCCGGAAAACGTAAATGCTCGTTGGGAGGCTCAGGACGCGCATTTCTTTGTTCAGAAGATGAAGGAATATGCGCCAGACGTTAAAGTTGAGGTTTTTAACGCGAATAATGACACCGCCACTCAACAGCGCCAAGCCGAGCAAGCGCTTACGCAAGGGGCGAAAGTCTTGATCGTCGTTCCTATCGACGGTGAAGCGGCGGCGATTATCGCGGATGAGGCTGAAGACGCTGGGGTTCCGGCCATCGCGTATGACCGCATGATGCAGTCGAAAAATACGGACTTTTGGGTTCAGGCGGATATGTTTGCGACCGGCGCGGCGCAGGCGCGGCACGTGGTCGATAACACTCAAAAAGGCGATACGCTGGTGATGCTTAAAGGCTCGCCCACCGACCCGAACGCGGGCGTTATCGCCGCAGGACAAATGTCTGTCCTTCAGCCACTTTTTGACTCTGGCGAGCGAAAGCTCGGGTATGAAAACTGGACTCAAGGGTGGGATCCGGCCATTGCTCGGCGCTCAATGGATCAGGCGCTTACTCAGCTCAACAATAATGTTCAAGGGGTTGTGTCATCCAATGATGGTAACGCCGGCGCCGCGATCGCTTCTCTTGAGGAGCAAGATATGGCTGGCGACGTGCCCATTACAGGACTTGATTGCACTGTGCAGGCGTTGCAGTTGATTTTGCTTGGTAAGCAGACCCAGTCCGTGTGGCGTCCATTTGAACAAATGGCGGATGTGACGGCGAAAGTCACCGTTGCGTTGCTCAATGACGAAGATACTTCCGCTTTGACAAATGGCACGGTGAAGAACACGGCGGGGGCGGATATACCTTTTGTTCCCGTCGATTTTTATGAAGCGATTGGCGAAGAGGGCGTTGCTTACGTGATTGAGCATGACGCCTCTGTGACGAAAGAGGCTGTGTGCCAAGGCGCCGCCGCCGCAACCGACTTCTGTAAGTCGTAAGTGCAATGAGTGGTGAAACAAACATGTCGGCGGGCTTGAACGCCCCGCCGACGCCTTACTTGCGCGTCTGTGGGATCCGCAAGAGGTTCGGTGGTTTGGAGGCCTTGCGCGGGGTGGCGTTTGAAGTGGCGCGCGGCGAGGTCATGGCCCTGGTTGGCGACAATGGCGCTGGAAAATCAACATTGATGAAAGTGTTGGCCGGGGCCTATGTCGCGGATGAAGGGCAGTTTCAAGTTGGTGACGACATTGTGACAATTTCCAGCCCTCATGACGCAGCGGCGCTGGGAATTCAGATTGTTTATCAAGATCTTGCTCTTTGTGAAAACCTTGACGTGGCCGCCAATCTTTCGCTTGGCGCTGAACCTTTGAAAGCTGGATGGGGGTTCTTGCCCCGTTTTTTACGCCCTATCGACGATATGGCCATGGAGGAAAAGGCGCAAAAAGCGATTGATATGCTTCAGGTGCGCACGCTCAAGTCCGTGAGAGCGAAAGTGGGGAATTTATCAGGCGGGCAACGTCAAGCGATTGCGATCGCCCGCGCCGTGGGCGCGGACAGCTCCGTGGTTTTACTCGACGAACCGACCGCAGCTTTGGGGGTGGCGCAAACACGACAGGTGTTGGACGTGGTCAAACGGTTGCGCGAAACCGGTCATGCGGTCGTCTATATTTCACACAACCTGCGAGACATATTCGCGGTCGCTGACCGGATCACGGTTTTGCGCCACGGTACGAATGTGGCGACGTGGCGCACTGACGATACGACGCCTGATGAAATTGTCGTGGCCATGACGCGTGGCCTAGATGCGGGAGGCGGCGATGGACGCTGAAACACCTTCACTTGTCGTTCGTTTCAAACAACTTCGCGAAACTCGTTTCGGCTCGTTTCTACCTGTCATGCTGGCGTTGGTCGCTATCTGGACTTATTTCGGCGTGAGCGAGCCGGCGTTTTTGAGCGCTAGGAACTTTTATTACCTCTTTATGCAATCCGCAGTCGTCGGGACCATCGCGGTGGGCGTCACGGTGGTGCTTTTGCTGGGGGATATTGATCTTTCCGCCGCAGCTAGCGCGGGGGTGTCGGCGGCGCTGATGGCGGTTCTGATCGTTGCGGGCTGGCCCGGACCGCTTGCGTGTTTAGCGGCTATACTGATTGGCGTGACGTTAGGTTGTCTTCAGGGAATGTTGATCGCTTACGTGGGGATTCCGTCTTTTGTGGTGACTTTGGCGGGGCTTCTTGGATTTCAGGGGTTGATGCTGAAAATCCTGGGCGTGCAGGGCGCCATTAACATGCGTGATGAATTTGTGCGCGGCCTGACCACAATTGCAATGCCTGAAGTCGTGGGGTGGGGATTGGGCGCGGCGTGCGTCGCCTTGCTCGCCGTCGTTTCCGTTCGCCGGCGCGCGCAACGTAAGGCGCGAGGTCTTGAGATGGACAGCGCCTTCGCGGTCATTGGCCAAATTTCGTTCTTTGCAATTCTGGTGTTTGGCGTGGTCGCCATGTTGAACAGCTATCGCGGCGTGCCGGTGCTGGTTGTTTTTCTGGCGCTTTTAACAGGCGTTTTGGGGTGGGTTACCACGTCAACGCCGTTTGGCCGGGCCTTATTCGCCGTGGGCGGCAACGCCGAAAGCGCGCGGCGGGTCGGCATGGACGTGAAAAAGGTCAGGGTCGCCGCCTTTGGAGTTGTTGGGATGATGGCGGCGGTGGGCGGCATCATTGGCGCCTCCCGCTACGCTTCCGTCTCCTTCAACGCTTTCGCCGGGGGGCCGTTGCTGCTGGAGGCGATTGGCGCTGCGGTTATCGGCGGGACATCGCTGTTTGGCGGTCGAGGGTCTGTTTGGAACGCCATTTTGGGCGCGTTGGTCATCGGCTCAATGGGGAATGGTCTGGATCTTTCTGGCGCCTCCGCAGCGGACAAATTGATGTTCTCTGGAGCGATCCTGCTTATCGCCGTGGCGATCGACGCCATATCGCGTTCCGGCTCCGGTCAGCAGAGATAGCCGCCTTTCGGCGGTAATGACGAAACGCGGGGCGCCGCTAAATGTCGGCGCTCCGGGCGGTCGCAATTTATGAACTTTATTGGATCGAGAGCGTGATGGCTTATTCAAAGAAAATGTATATCGACGGCGCCCTGACGGAGGGGGAGGCCAAACTGGACGTTATTAACCCGGCGACCGCTAAAAAAGTGGCGACTGTGGCCGCTGCGGGAATGTTGGACGTGGAGAGAGCGTTGACCAGCGCCAAGGCGGCGTTTCCAGGGTGGTCGGCCACATCCATTCGCGAACGTCAAAGCTGGATGCGCAAATTACGTGCGGCGGTGCTTGAGAATGAGGAGCATCTGCGCGCATGCGTTCATCAGGAAATGGGTAAGCCGTGGGGCGGCACGCAGGAAGATTTCGACCTGTTGGAGCGGTCGCTGCATTTTTATGCTGAGGAAATCGCGCGCGTCGGCGATGAAATATTGCCGGATCGTGAGGGAACGCATGTTCATCGTTTGGCGCGTCAACCGGTGGGCGTCGCGGTCGCCTATTTGGCTTGGAATTTTCCGTTGCTGAATCTCGCTTATAAAATCGCGCCCGCAATGGCGGCGGGGTGTCCGGTCATTATTCGCGCATCCAGCGCTACGCCAATTTCCGCTTACGCCGTGGGGGAGTTGTGTGAACAGATCGGCTTGCCTGCCGGGGTGGTCAATATTTTGACAACTGACGGATATGAGGCGTCCGACGCATTGGCCTCGTCCACCATTCCAGCCTTGATCACTTTAATCGGCTCTACGAACACCGGTAAACACCTCATGCGTGTCGGAGCGACCTCAATCAAGCGTTATTCAATGGAGCTTGGCGGCAATGCCCCGGTTCTGGTGTTCAAGGACGCTGACTTGGAGCTTGCGGCCGATATCGTCACCACCGTGAAATTCAACAACGCAGGTCAGATTTGCGTGGCTCCGAACCGCGTGTTTGTGGAAAGGCAGGTTTATGAGGCTTTTCAAGAAAAAGTCCTTTCCCGAACGAAGGCGGTCAAGGTTGGTTTTGATCGCGGCGCCGATATTGTCACAGGTCCGATGATTGACGGCCGGGCTTGGCGGCGGGTTAAAGGGCTGATTGATGACGCGCAGGCGAAGGGCGCTCAGTTGCTCGCCGGCGGCGATCGGCCGCAAGGGTTGGATGAAGCGTTGAGCAATGGGCATTTTTTGGCGCCAACTGTTTTGTCTGGCGTGACCCCGGAAATGGAAATCTATCAAAAAGAGATATTTGGCCCGGTGGTGAGTCTCATCCCCTTCGATAATCGCGACACGCTTTTGGAACGGGCGAACGATGGCGAAGATGGAGGGCTTGCCTCTTACGTTTTCACCGCGGACCTCGCGTTGGCCGAGCGCATGGCCGCAGGACTAAATTACGGCGAAGTCCAGATAAACGGCGTCAAATACGACATCGATTTACCCCATGGCGGCGTTGGTCAATCGGGCGTTGGGCACGATTGCTCCCGTTTGGCGTTGAACGATTACCTGGTCGTCAAACGCGTCACGCAAGCCGTGGTCTAAGGAGAAGCATAATGAAGATCACGCGTGTCACCAGCCACGTTTTACAATGCGATATGCCAGAGGAACTGGGCTATTCGCAGCAATATTACGCACGCCGCACAGCTCACTTGGTTGAAGTGGAGACCGATGAAGGCGTCACCGGTTGGGGAGAATGTTTCGGCCCGGGAAATGTCGCGCTGGCGAACAAAGGGATCGTTGAAAAGGTGATACAGCCCTTGGTGTTGGGGATGGATCCATTGGACAGGGACGTCATCTGGCACAAGGTTTATAATCTTTTGCGTGACCATGGGCAGAAAGGAATGCCGCTGCAATCCTTGTCCGGCGTTGATATCGCGCTTTGGGATATTGCGGGAAAAGTGGCGGGATTACCGTTGCACAAGCTCATTGGCGGGGCTCATCGCACCAAGGTGAAGGCCTATGGCTACGGCATGATGCTTAAACGCGAGAGCGTCGCCGACCATGTGGCGCGTTTCGCTGATGAAGCCGCTCAGATCAAAGATATGGGTTTTGCCGCCACGAAGATGAAAATCGGTCTTGGGCCGAAAGACGACGTGAAATTGGCCGCCGCCGTGCGAAGGGGCGTCGGCGATGATTTCGACTTCATGGCGGACGCGAACCACGCCTACACGACAAATGACGCTTTTTACGTTGGACGCGCGCTTGAAGAGCTTGGCGCATTTTGGTTCGAGGAGCCGGTGGCGCCGGAAGATCTCGACGGGTACCGCGAGTTACGCGCTGGACTGAAAGTCAATATTTCCGGCGGAGAAGCGGAGTTTAACCGGTGGGGCTGGCGGCAAATTCTGGAAAACCGTGGGCTTGATATCGCCCAGCCGGAAGTTTGCGCGCTGGGCGGGGTAACGGAATATCTGCGGGTCCTTGCGCTTTGCCATGCGCATTTCACGCCAGTGATCAATCATGTTTGGGGGTCGGCCGTTGCGGTCGCCGTTAATTTGCAGCTGCTCGCGGCTATGCCGCCGCTGCCAGGCGGATTGTTTCCACGTGAGCCGCTTTTGGAGTTCGACACGACGGAAAACCGTTTCCGCGATGAGTTGTTGTCAGAACCGCTGAACATCCAACAACAAGTGAAAGCCTCGAACGGCTTTGTCGACGTTCCAGAAAAGCCCGGTCTGGGCGTTGAGCCTGACCGCAACTTTATCAAACGATTTGAAGTGACTGGGTGAGCCGCGTCACACGGGGTTTGCATGGCCGACCAGAGGAGGAGATACGCCATGAATATGAAGAAAGTAATTGGGGGAATGATGGCCGGGGCCATCGGGTTATCCATCATGACGGGAGGCGCTTTCGCGGAACAGGACCGTATGGCCCTTTATAAACCGTTTGGAGAAATTCCGGTTCCATCCAAACCCTATCGCATTGGAGTGATCTTGAAGACTTTCAATAATGATTACTTCATTGATCTACGCAATGGGTTCCAGGACGCCGCTGATAAATACGGAGTCGAAGTTGAGTTCTTCGCTGCCCCAGGAGAGGGGGATCTACTGATTCAGAAACAGCTTATGGAGGATATGCTGGTCAAGCAATTCGACTTGATCGCCATCAATCCCATGAGCACGTCCAATTTGCTGGACCCTGCGGCGCGGGCCACCCAGATGGGAGTTCCGCTCATTAACGTGAACGACGCCTATATTTCTCCGGAAGATCAGAAGAAGCATAATATCGATATTATTTCGTTCATTTCGACTGATTGGGCGGAGCAAATGCGTCACCATGTGCGTTATTGCGCGGATCAGCTGGGCGAAAGCGGCGGAGAGATTGCCCATATCATGGGCTTTCCCGGATCGACGGCGGCGACGGATCGGTTGTCGGGGTATAAAGACGAACTGGAGAAACATCCTGAACTGAAAAGCGTGGCTGTTCTGCCTGCTGATTGGGATCGTAAGAAAGCCATGGATGTGGCCGCGGACCTGATCCAGGCCAATCCAGACCTGAAGTGTATTTCCGCCTCTAATGACAATATGGCGCTGGGCGCTATTCAGGCGGTTAAAAACGCCGATAAGCTTGGCGAGATTATCATAATGGGATGCGACGGCATTCCGGACGCCGTTACGGCGATCCGCAAGGGCGAATTGGATGCCTCAGTCGCCTTTATGCAATATGAAAACGGCTATAACTCAATTGAAGCGGCGATCCTTTACCTAGAAGGGCAGGGTGACAAAATTCCTGAGAAAATATTCGCGAGTCAGGAAGTTTGGAGCGCTGAAAACATCGAAGATAAAATAAAGAACTACGGAACTTATTACTCTGGAATGGCGAAACTCACCAATAAGTGAGCTCGTTTTAATCGGGCCGGATTTTTTCCGGCCCTCTTTTCCGGGGGATCGGATGAGTACTGTTTTTTCTTTACGCATGCCCGGCGTCGAGGGCGAAGGATGGCGCGTCATTCCTTTGTCTATGGCGCGGCTAAGCTTGAGAGCCATAAAGGAGAGTTGGGGGCTTTGCTTGGCGCTGGCGTTGACGGTCGCCGTCTTCAGCTTCGCTTCTCCTTACTTCTTTTCGCTATATACTTTTAGCGGCATCTTAGAGCACGCCAGTTTCACGTTGATCATGGCCACCGGCATGACTTTGGTGATCGCCACCGGCGGCATCGACGTTTCTGTGGGAGCCACGCTTGCTCTGAGCTCCATGGTGACGGCCATCGCCTTGACTTCCGGCGTTCCCATTCCTGTTTCCATCGTGTTCGGCCTGGGAGTCGGCCTCTTCATAGGCACGCTTAATGGGGTTGTCATTTCTCGCCTGAAACTCCAGCCTTTCATTGTCACCCTCGCCATGTTGAGCTTGGCGCGGGGCATGACTCTCATCTTGTCGGGCGGCGCGCCGGTGAGCAATCTTCCGGAAGGTTTTGGCGATTTTTTCTCCGGCTCCGGGCACCCCGATAATGTGATTTATTTTGGTTTCGGAGCATTGTTGCTCGCCATGTTCGTCATGCATCGCACGCGGTTGGGCGCCCATATTCGCGCCATAGGCGGCAGCGAACAGACGTCCTTTATTTGCGGCGTCGCCGTTGATCGTTTGCGGATCGGAGTTTATGCGGCGCAATCGGTTCTGGCGGTTCTCGCCGGGTTTACGTTCATGGCCTCCTTCGACGCAGCGGAGCCTACGGCTGGGTTGTCGACAGAATGGCTGGAGGCCATCGCCGCTCCCATCATTGGCGGCAACGCACTTAATGGCGGGCGGGCGCGGTTGTTCGGAACACTGCTCGGGTGTTTCATACTTTCCACCATGCGTAGCGGACTGAATATATCCGGCGTGCCGGTGGCGTGGCAGCAAATAGCAATTGGAGCCATCATCATTGGCGCTGTCGCGCTGGATGTGTTTACGCAAAAACAACGGGGGCAAGCATGAGCGAGCCAATGTTGCACGCCGCCGGGATTAGTAAACGTTACGCCGGCACCCAGGCTCTCAAGAACGTGGATTTCAGCATTGACGCTGGCGAGGTCGTGGGACTTATCGGCGAAAACGGAGCTGGTAAATCTACCCTGATGAAAATTTTGTGCGGAATTGAACAAAAGGACGAAGGGAAGATCACTTTTCAGGGAAAAGTGACGACTTTCTCCACTCCGCATGAAGCGCAATCGGCTGGCGTGGCCATGATCCCGCAAGAAGTTCTGCTCGTGGACGCATTGAGCGTGATCGAGAACGTCTATCTCGGTCACGAAGCGACTAGCTCTTTCGGCCTATTGGACAAAACGAAGATGCGCGCGCGCACCAGAGATGTTCTGGATCGTCTTGGATGCGAGCATGTGGGGCTGGACGTTCCCGCTTGGCGGTTGCCCAAAGGGGCGCAACAGCTTTTGGCGATTGCGCGGCGTTTGTTGCAGGGCGGTGAGATATTTGTGCTGGACGAGCCGACCGCGTCCCTGACGGAAGCTGAGACACAGAAATTCTTCGAAGTGATCAAGACTTTGAAAGAAGCTGGTAAGCCTAGTGTTTTCATTTCTCACCGTCTTGAGGAAATGCTGGAAATTTGTGATCGCATCGTGGTGCTGCGTGATGGTGAGAATGTGGGGAATTTCCTTAATGACCGCAATTTGACCAAGGCCGTTCTGGTGGAGGCGATGGTTGGCGCGGATGTGGAGAATGAATTCGCGCGCGTCGCTAGCAAGGCGGGAGCGCTAAAACTTGAGGCGAAAAACATCGTCGTCAAGACGTTTCAGGGAAGGCGGACCCCACCGATTAGTCTGAAAGCGCACCGGGGGCGGGTTGTCGGCGTGACTGGCTTGGCGGGCGTTGGGAAAACGGAACTCGCTCAGGCGTTGAACGGTTTGCGACCGGTGTTGGAGGGAGAGCTGCTGGTGGATGGGGCGCCGACGGCGCTGCGCTCGCCTGCCCACGCATTGGCTCGGCGTATCGGCCTTGTTTCCGAAGATCGCCGCCGCGAAGGGCTTGTGCTGCAAATGAGCGCGCTGGCCAATATGACATTCACCAGTCTTTCCCGTCTTTCGCGGTTATCTCGCATTAATCGGCGGGCGGAAAAACAGCTGGGGCGATCCATGCTTTCCCGCTTGCGTATGCGTCCGGAATATCTTGAGCGGGACGCGAATTTCTTGTCAGGCGGCAATCAGCAGAAAGTTGTCATCATTCGGCAGATATGCGGCGAGGCGGAACTCTTGCTGTTAGATGAACCGTCCAAGGGGATCGACATTAGCGCCAAGGCGGAGGTCTCCCGATTGATTGGAGCCCTAGTGGCGGACGCCAAAGCGGCGATTTTGTTTTCTTCCGAACCGCGGGAAATCCTTGGTCTGTGTGATGAAATTTACGTGCTGCGTTCCGATGCGTTTCTAGGGCCATTTCCAGTGAAGGAGATCGATTACGCTCGGTTGATGGCGCTTCAATTCGGCACGGACGTCAGCACGAAGGAGAGCGCTTGATGAATAGCGATAGATTTGGCGGGTTTCGGCTTAAAGATCATAACTTACAGCTTGTGGCGCCGATCCTCATCCTGGCGGCTGCGATGACATTCGCATCTCCGTATTTCTTGACCACTCAGAATTTGATCAATGTGTCGAACCAAATCGCGATTAATCTCATTATCGCGTCAGGAATGACATTGCTGATCACCTCCGGCGGCATTGACCTTTCCGTCGGGTCGATCGTCGGACTGAGCGCGGTCGCTTCCGCTGTCTATTTTCAAGAGGGGTATGGCGCGTATTTGGGGCCATATGGCGCGATTGTCGTTGGCGTCGGCGTGGGAGGTCTGGTGGGCCTGGTTAATGGCGTTTTGGTCGCGATCGTGGGCGTTCCGGCGTTTATCGCGACGCTGGGCACGATGATCGCCGTACGGGGGCTTGTGTTCGTGGTCTCCGGCGGTCGGGCCATCATGGGATTGGACGACAGGTTCTTGAACGTTTTTTCAGGCTTTGTTTTCGGGACGCCAAAGCCGGTGGTCATTGCTTTGATCACCGCGGGTCTGGCTGCGTTCGTTTTAAACCGCACCACCGTGGGGCGGCTTCTGACAGGCCTTGGCGGCAATGAGCGGTGTCTTTTCGCAGCAGGGATAAGGGTGCGACGTTTGAAGATCTGGTCCTATGTCCTCATGGGAATGTTGGCCGGGGTTGCTGGTCTCACCCTCACTTCAACCATGGCCGCAGCAGAGCCTTTTGCTGGAAACTGGTACGAGTTGGAGGCGATCGCGGTTGTCGTCATGGGCGGGACGTTGCTTTCCGGCGGCAAAGGAAGCGTGGCGGGAACAATGCTTGGCGCGCTGTTGTTGGGGCTTGTGTCCAATGCGATCAACTTACTGGGAGTTGACGCGAATTATCACACTTTCATCGTTGGAGGAATGATCATGGCCGCCATCATTTTGGGCAGTCCTGTTCTCTCGCAGCGTAAACGCGTCTGAAAAACGCAAATTAATCAGAAGTGGAGGAAAGAAATGAAAATATCAGGTTTGAAGCTCGCTGGCGTTTTGGCGTTGATTTTGGGATCGAGCGCAGTTTCACATGCGGCGGAGGTGACGCTCAAGCTTGGCGTTGTTACGCCAAGCGAGCATCCGCATTCAATTTCGGCGCGCGAGTTCGCGCGGCTGGTGTCTGAAAAGACCAACGGTGAAGTGGAGGTCACTGTGTCTGATAATGGCGCGCTTGGGTCCAATCCGGAACTGTTGGATTCCGTGCAAGGCGGCATTCTGGATTTCACTATTTCGACGCCTGGCGTGATGGCGCAATACGAACCGTCTTTCGGCATATTGGAGCTGCCATATATTTTTCGCTCCAAGGACCACATGATGGCCGTCACGCGTGGTGAGCCAGGTGAAAAATTGGCTGAATCCTATGAGGACGCAACCGGCGTCGCGGTACTTGGATATCTGGGCGGAGCGCAGCGTAATATGATTACTTCCAAGGCGACGATTGCGTCCATGGAAGATTTGAAGGGTTTGAAAATGCGCTCGCCGGAAGTCAAGGAAATGCTCGACTGGTGGTCGGCGCTGGGCGCGCTTGGATCGGTTGTCGCTTTTCCGGAAGTTTACACGGCCTTGCAAACCGGGGTTGTCGACGGCGCGGAGAATGAATTTACAACCTTCACCACAGCTCGCTGGGCTGAAGTGGCGAAGAATATCTCCTTGACCCAGCATGCGATCACCGTGCGGCCGTTGGTGGGAAATGCCAAAAAAATTAAACGCTTAAGCGAGAAGCAACAAGAGGCGATCCGCCAAGCGGCGCTTGAAGTGGCCGATTTTGACGTGGAGTTGGAAGGAAAGCTTGACGCGGAAAACATGGAAAAACTCAAAACCGAATTTTCCGTTGTTTACACTGAACCGGAAAAAGGTCCGATGATCGAAGCTTCGGCCGGGGTGATCAAGGCTTTCGCTGCTGAAAAGGGCATTGAGGATCTTGCAGCGTCCATCGCGGCCGCGGGTAAATAAAGGCGTCTAAGGGTAAACTTCAAGTTTGGCCTTCGCTTTTTCGAGCGAAGGCTTCCACCTATGAAACAAGGATGCTCTAAGAATGTTCCGTCATTTCATCCACTGTCTTGAAAAGGGGGTGGAGACTGTCATCGGGCTTTTATGTCTGGGCTTGATCGGCGCGTTATTCATCGAGGTGTTGAACCGATATGTGTTTTTCACCGCTTGGCGCGCGTTGCAATATGTCATTCCTTTCTGCATCATGTGGCTTGTTATGCTTGGTTCGGCTTTGGCTGTGCGTCGATCGCAACATTTCGAAGTTGATTTCCTGCGCAAGAAACTGACGGGCATTCCCGCAACGCTGCATCGGTGGGCGCTTGCAGTGGCGATCATCGCCGCCGGGCTTGTTCTGGCGTGGACTTCGATCCGCTTCGCGCAGATGGGCTTGATCAAGCGTAATCCCGCGACAGGGTTTCAAATGATTTACATCTACGCCTCTTTTCCGGTGGGAGGCGCGCTTATGGCGTTGATGGCGTTCAGTCGTTTGGTTTCCCCGCCTGTGCGCGGAGACGTTATGGAGGAGAGCTTGTGAGCGCTGATATCGCCATTCTTCTTCTTTTTTCGCTTTTTACATTGCTGTTTCTGCTGGGCGCGCCATTGGCGTTTGCGCTTTTTTTCGCGTCGGTGGGAATAATAGCGTTGGATCCGGGGTTGGATTTGGCGATTACGCCGCTGCGCATCTATGCGGGGCTAGACAGTTTTCTACTGCTCGCTATTCCCGGTTTCATGTTCGCGGCGCTAATGATGAACAAAGTGGGTATTACCGAGGACATTGTCCGCTTCTCGGATCTGCTGGTCGGGCGGGTTCGCGGCGGTCTAGCGCATATCAACGTTGTCTCCTCCATGATGATGGGCGGCGTTTCCGGCTCTTCAACCGCGGATGTGGCCGGCATTGGCGCAATCCTGATCCCGGCGATGAACAAGAAGGGATATGATAAAGGGTTTTCAACGGCTCTGACCGCCGCGTCATCGTCCATCGGCTCGATTATTCCTCCGTCTATTTTAATGATTATTTATGGCGCGTCCGCCAATGTCTCCATTGGAGCTTTGTTTATCGCAGGATATGCGCCCGGCGTTTTAGTTGGTTTGCAGCAATTGGCCATCTCTTGGTATTACGCCCGTAAATATGGGATTGATCTGGGGGGGGGAGCGAAGATTAGCGGCAGAGAAAAAGCGATCATTCTGCTCCGTGGCTTGATACCCGTCTCAGTGATCGGCGTTATCATTGGCGGCATTTTGACCGGCGTTATGACTGCGACCGAGAGTTCGGCCGTGGCGAGCGTTTATGTGATTTTTCTTGGATTGGTTGTTTATCGCCGTCTCTCCGTTCGCATGATCTTGGACGTGGCTATGGAGACGGCGGTTCTCACCTCTGTGGTGATGTTGTGCGTGGGCGCTGCGACGCTATTTGGATGGTTGCTATCCTATTATGGAATTTTGCAGGTCGCTGGTGAATTCATTCAGTCTTACGCCAGCGGACCTATCGCGTTCCTGACGTTCGCAACGTTGCTTTTTCTGGTGCTTGGAACATTCATGGACCCAGCGCCGGCGATGTTGATTTTCGTGCCCGTTCTCGCCGCAACGGCGGCGCAAGTCGGGGCGGACCCTTTGCAGCTTGGCATATTGATCATTATGGCGTTGGCTATTGGTAAGATTACGCCGCCTTACGGCATCAGTTTATTGTTGGCCTGCGTCATAGCGGAAATTCCGCTGTCGCGAAGTCTTGGTTGGGCTATGACGTTTTTCATCGCGTTTTGCCTGTTGCTGGGCGCGATTATCGTATTTCCGTCGATCACATTATGGTTGCCCAATTACTTGACGCCGGAGTTGATGAGGTGATCGGCGGCGCAATGTAATGGACGGCTGGGCGATTTGATGAAAATGCGCGCCGTCGCCGCGTTGGGATAAGAGACGCGGCGACGGCGGAGGCGTTAAAGCGTCACGATCGCCTTGATAAGCGTTTCTCGGTCCTGAGCCAATTCGGCGAAGCGGGTTGAAAACTCCGACAAGGGCATTGTGGTGGAGCACAGAGCGTCCGTGTCGATGTGCCCGGCCTTGATGGCGGCTATGACGGTTTGAAAGTCTTCGGCGGTGGCGTTGCGGCTGCCGATGATCCGCGTCTCGCGCTTGTGGAACTCCGCGTCGTTGAAGCGGATGTCATCCTTGACGACGCTGACCAAAACGTAACTGCTGCCATGAGCAAGCAACGGAAAGCCGGCTTCAATGGCTTTGGCGCTGCCGGTGGCGTCGAAAATGAGGTCGAAGCCGTCGGCGAGCTCGCCGTGCAAAATGTCGTCGCCAACCACATGGGTTTTGCTAAAGCCGAATTTGTCCCGCGCTTGCGCCAACCGCGCTTCGCTCAAATCGAGCAGATGCACGTCCGCGCCCCTCAGTCGCGCGAAGAGGGCGGCTCCTAAACCGATCGGTCCTGCGCCGACGACAAGGGTACGGTCATTCTCGGCTACGTCTGATCTTCTAACGGCGTGGGCGCCAATGGCGAGAAACTCGACCATGGCGGCCTGAAGCGGCGTGAGGCCTTCGGCGGAGTAGATATTGGCGGCGGGAACGGCTATGCGCGAGGCGAGGCCCCCGTCACGATGCACGCCCAGAACTTCGATGTTCGTGCAGCAGTTGGGTTTGCCGCGTTCGCATGCGCGACACGCGCCGCAGGACAGATAGGGGTTGATCACGACCAGATCGCCTGCTGACCATCCGTGGGCGTCGTTGTGAACGCGCGCGCTGAGCTCGTGGCCAATGACGCGGGGGTAGTTTAGATAGGGGTGTTTGCCCTCAAGGATATGATAGTCGGTTCCACACACGCCCATGGCCTGAATGTCGAGCAATATCCAGCCGTCCGGCGCCGATTGAGGAATCGGGCGCTCTTCCAGCGCAAATTTTCCCGGTTCGACCACGACGCCGCAGGTCATGGTCTGAGAGGCGTTGGAGTTTGGTGCGACATTCGCCGTCATTGGCTCTTTTCCTTACTTCTTGGGGTCCAATCGTCGGGGAGCTGCCCCTTGATAATGAGGCTGAGGACATCGTCTTTCGTGACGTCTTCAATCTGGTGCGAGCCGACATTTTGCCCTTTATTCATCACGATCACTCGATCGCAAAGCTCAAAGACGTCATGCATGTCATGGCTGACAAGCAGGATCCCGATGCCTTCCGCGCGCAGTTTTTTGATCAAGTCAGCGACCATCGCGGTCTCAGATGGTCCTAGGGCTGCGGTTGGTTCGTCCATGATCAGGATCTTTACGTCGAAATAAATCGCGCGAGCGATGGCGATCACCTGACGTTGACCGCCTGAAAGGCTGGCGACTGGGTCGCTCAAGTTCTTGAAGTTCGGATTGAGGCGCTTGAGCACCTTCTTGGCTTCGCGCATCATGCGCGCGTCGTCGAGATTGCCAAAAGGGGTGGTCAGCTCACGTCCAAGAAAAAGATTGGCGGGAGCGTCGAGATGGTCTGCTAGCGCCAGCGTTTGGTATATCGTTTCAACGCCAAAATGACGGGCGTCCTGGGGCGTGTTGATTTCCACGCCTTCGCCTTTGATCTTGATCGAGCCTTTGCTGGGGATCATCGCGCCGGAAAGAATGCGCATGAGACAGGATTTTCCCGCCCCGTTATGGCCCAGAACGCCAACAACTTCTCCCGGATAAAGATCAAGGGAGACGCCATCCACCGCATGAATGCCACCGAAATGCTTCTCGATATCGATCATCTGAACCAGCGGCGGTTCAGCGCGTGTTTCAAAGGTCATCTTGGAAATCTCATATTACGCTGGCTGAAATGGACCGGAGACCCATCGACATCATTTGTCGAAAGCCTCCGGTCAAGTTGCGGGAGTAATTAGTAGAGAACGTTTTGAGCGACCGGCTCGTCAATGTTTTCCTTGGTGACCAAAACAACGCCGGTGTCGATGAAAGGTTCGACCTTTTCGCCGTTGAGAACGTCGATAACGGCCTTTACGCCCAACTCGCCCATCTGGAAGGAGCCTTGAACGGCGGTGGCCTTCAACGTTCCGTCACGGACGAAGTCTTGCAAATCGCCATTGCCGTCAAAGCCGATGGCGGTCACTTTGCCAGCTTTGCCGGATTGAACCAGCGCGCGCCCCATACCAACCGCCGTTGGCTCATTGGCTCCAAAAATACCAACCAGATCGTCATTGGCGGCCAGAATATCAGTGGTCTGGTTCAAGGCTGTCGCCATTTGCGATTGCGAGTAGAACGGGCCCACCAATTCGATCTTGGAGTTGTTTTCGATATATTTGACGAAACAGCCCACGCGGCCAATCTCTGAGCCGACGCCGGCCACATAGGACATGACGGCCACTTTACCTTCGCCGCCCACTTCGTCGATCATCGTTTTGGCGACAAGCTCGCCCGCGGCGCAGTTGTCTGTGGAAAGGAAGGCCTGATAGGTGCCTTTAGCGGCGTCGGCGAGGCCGGAGTCTACGATGGCGACAGGAATGCCGGCTTCATATGCGCGTTTGACAGCTGGAGCCAGAGCTTCTGGGTCTGAAGGCGCAAGAACAATGGCCGCGACGCCGCGATTGATGGCGTTCTCAACGAGATTCACCTGATCCGCGATGGCGGATTCTGAAGCCGGACCGTTAAAGGTCATGGTGTGATCGCTCTGACCTTTGATCGCCGCGGTAGCCCCCTTGTTGACGTTCTGCCAGAAATTTGAATTCGTGGTTTTGACGATAACCGCGATTTCCCCCGCTTGTGCGCTCGCCGCAGATAAAGCCAATGCGCTGACCATCATTGCCGTGCCGATTAGTTTTTTCATGGTTTCCTCCTCCAAATGAAAATGATGTTTAGTGATTTCCGGCTATTAACGCCGGTTTCTCATCTGATCGATATAAACCGCCAGAATGACGATGAAACCGATCACGATTTGCTGGATGAAAGCTGAAATGCCCGCCATGTTCAGCCCGTTCCTGAGAACGCCGATAATAAAGGCCCCGATCATGGTGCCAGAGATATTTCCCACCCCTCCCATGAGAGACGCGCCGCCGATCACCGCAGCGGCGATGGCGTCAAGCTCATACATGACGCCTTCGTTGGGTTGAGCGGTGATCAAACGGGACATGAGAACATTGCCCGCAACGCCAGCCAGCGCGCCAGAAAGCGTATAGGCGATCATTTTGGTGCGATCTATGGCTACGCCAGAAAGCCGTGCGGCGTCCTCATTTGAGCCGGTGGCGTAAATGTGGCGTCCGATTTTGCGCTTTCGCAGGAGATATGCGGCGGCGATGGCTATGATTGCCAGTAAAATCACCGGATAAGGAATCCCCGGGAAAATTACTTTGGGAAAGCCGTTGGCGCCTTCCTCGACGATGCGGAAAAGGGAGCCGTTTCCCAGAACGCCAAAGGTTTCTCCAAGGCGTGAAACTGGGGCGGCGCCTGTGAGCTGGAGCGCGACGCCGCGGGCGATAAGCATCATGCCCAAGGTCGCGACAAAGGGCGTGATTCGCATTTTCGTAATGACGAAACCATTGAAAAGACCGCAGGCTGCGCCGATCAATACGCCAATAGCCATGGCCGGCGGGACGGGGACGCCCGCTTTGACGCATAGACCGGCGACTGTTCCAGATAATGCGAGAACCGAACCGACGCTCAGGTCAATGCCGCCGGTGATGATGACCATGGTCATCCCAATGCCAAGCAGTCCAATCACGGAGGTTTGCAGAAGAACAGTCAGGCCGTTGTTTATCGAGAAAAACGCGGGGCTGCCAAAGGAAAATACGAAAATCAAAACTGCAAGAGTCAATAAGGCTGAAAGCTTGTGAAACGCGCTCGCCGACAACTTCAGGCGCGGACCGACGCGCGCCGGCCCCTGGTTCTCATCCGCCATGTTTTCTCCCTCAACGGCGATTGATTTTAATTATTAAAAACATATTTGTTGAGTTCAATCCTTGCGTCAATTGTTTTTTATTAATAAATGCTGAAAACAGAATGTGATGCTAGTTTTGCATTGATCGAGGTGGAGCGCATGGCCCGTACAGATGACCGTTTCAGACATGCGTTTAATCGATTGTTGGATATATGCGCCGAATTGGACCTCGACGCGCAGCTTCCTTCCGAATTGGCGCTGGCGACTGAGGTCGGGGTGAGTCGAACCGTTGTCCGAGCCGGTTTGCAAAAACTGGATGATGATAAAATCATCAGTTGGCGGGGGCGTGAAAAGCGTCTTATCCGCAAACCTTCTTTGGAAGACAGGTTAGAAATTTTGGACCAAACCGTGTCCAGCGAAACGCTGGAGCGAAATTTCCTTGATTGGGTTTTGCGGTTTGACGTGCCAGTAGGCACAAATTTGAACGTGGCGCAGCTTTCGCGCCAATTCAATGTGACCCCGCATATTCTACAAGAATTCCTAGCGGGGCTTAACCGTTTTGGTTTGGTGGAGCGCCGAGAAAGGGGGGGGTGGACGTTATTGGGGTTCACCGCCGATTTCGCCATTGAGCTATCAGAGTTTCGCACCGTTTTGGAACTGAACGCCATTCGCCAACTGGTGAAACTGCCCGAGGATCATGGATTATGGGCCAGACTGGAGGCGCTGCGGCTGGAGCACCTTCAGTTGAGTGAAGAGCTGGAAGAGCGTTACCATGATTTCTCCAAGCTTGATGAAAAGTTTCACAATGCGATCAATAGCGTGGTGCGCAATCGCTTCGTGGTTGAAGCTCAGAAGATCATTTCGCTTATTTTTCACTATCATTACATGTGGGATAAAACCCATGAAATGGAGCGTAACGGCGCGGCCATTCAGGAACATCTGGATTTGATTCGGGCGCTGCAAACCCGGGATACGGATCTTGCGGAGAGCGCTGCTTTGAGCCACTTACGCACGTCCAAGGAGACATTGCTGTCGTCGCTGCGTGGTCATAAATTAGTGTAGCGCTCTCGGTAAAGGCTGGAGAACGCTCCTTCAGACGATTGCGCGAAGGCGGGGCGTTCGCGTGGGATGCGCGGCTTTCTGCGACCATTCAAGAAAACCGCCGATTCTACGATTGATTTTTTCTTCGTGATTTTGCGCAATGTCTGAAAGCTTGTGATCCAGAAATGGGTTTGCGAAACGCTCAAGCGTCGTCGCGCAATAGGCTTTGGCTTCTTCACCGCGCCCGTAGGATTGAAACGCTGGGATGATTTCCTGCGCGTAAAGAGATTCCAGATCGGCGCGGAACGTCTCGTCGTTCATCAACTCGCGAACGTATTGATGGCCGCAATCGGGCTTTTCGCGCCAGCGACAGACCAGATAAGTGTGGCTGAGATTGAGGATAAAAAGTTTCAGGGTCTCGATATCTTGAAGATCGTCGACAAGCTTTATAGCCGGGTGAGCGCAGGGAAGAACGAGGCCCGGTTGTTTCTCCACCGCCCAAAGCGCATAGGGCTCGGCCACCGCGCCGGCCGGCTCCAATGGTTCGGAGACGATCCGGTCAACGAGCGAATTCACCCATAAAACCTTTTTTTGCAGCCATGCGTGGAATTCGTCCGAGTGACGCCGGCCAATGGTTTGAACCAGAGCCGCGAGGGTTTCGCCGTTGGCCGAAATGAGTTCGGTTGGCATTACCTGAATTGGCCGGGCGTTGGCTTTGAAGCGCTCCAGCAAAAGCATGGTCAGTTTCGCCGGATATGACATGCTTTGGTCGAAGGCGTCTGAGGCGTCCGACGGGTGAGGCCGGTAGCCGGCGTCTGCGGTGTTGGAGAGTATGATTTCCGCCTCCTCCACGATGATCCGCGTGACTTCTTTAAGGTCGGCGGCGGTGGAGAGGGCGCGGCGCACGCTGTTGACGCGAAGTTCGGCGTCGACGATCTGACCGTTTTGCAGGCCTCTGATTTTCACCGGATAACCGGTGGAGCTTGCGAGGGCGCGCAGCCTTTCCGCTCGTTTGGCGTCGCCGCTGCTTTGCACGATGGTTATCGCGCCCAAGGCGTCGCCGTTCTCAAGAGCTTGGGAAATGAACAAATCCGCATGGGCCTGAAGAAAACGGCTCGTTCCGAATTGCACGATAGGTGTCGTCGCCATATTTGCCTCGCTTTGTATTATTGTTTTTTATTATTAAAGACATTTCTGGTCAATCTGTTTGATGAAATTATGTAAGGTTTCAAATGAAAAAGAGTGGAAGACGTCTTGGGAGGAGTTGCGGCTCTGGTAGATGGGCCGCAACTCAAGTTTAGTCTCGGAAGGGTTACCGTCCCATCCAGCCGCCGTCCACCGTCACGACTGATCCGTGCATGTAGTCCGATGCGGATGACGAGAGAAACACTACGGGGCCGGCGAAATCAGAAGCTTTTCCCCAACGGCCAGCGGGAATACGTTCCATAATCGATTTTGAGCGCGCAGCGTCATTGCGCAGGGCTTCGGTGTTGTCCGTATCAATATAGCCAGGGGCGATGGCGTTGACGTTTACGCCTTTGGCGGCCCATTCATTGGCGAAGGCTTTGGTGAGTTGTCCCACGCCGCCTTTAGAGGCCGCATAACCGGGAACGGTGATTCCGCCCTGGAAGGTTAGAAGGGAGGCTGTGAAAATCACCTTCCCGGAGCCGCGCTCCACCATGCCCGCGCCAATTTCCCGGGTCAGGATGAATTGCGAGTTGAGATTCACCTCAATGACTTCGTCCCATAGCTCGTCGCTGTGGCTAACGGCGGGTGCGCGTTTGATGGTGCCGGCGTTATTGACCAATATGTCAATAACCGGATGGTCTTTTTGAACCTTGGCGGCGAAGGCTTTCAGCGCCGCGCGATTGGCGAAGTCGCATTGGTAGGCTGCGAATTTCCGGCCAAGTTTGGTGACGGCCTGTTCGACGGCGCTGCCGCTTGGTTCAAGACTGGCGCTGACGGCGATGATGTCCGCGCCCGCTTCCGCCAGGCCAATAGCCATGGCCTTGCCGATGCCGCGTTTGGCGCCGGTGACAAGGGCGGTTTTTCCCGTGAGGTCGAAGCTGGACAAGATCGTCATTGAGAAACCTTTGAAATCTGGATCATTGATTTGATGGCGTTTGGATTTTGCGTAAGCGTTTCAAACGCATTTTGAATTTGGTCGAGGGGCTGAATGTCGGTGATAAAGGCGTCGCAGTCCAGCGCCTTGTCGGCCAGAAGCTGCATGGCGGATTCATAATCTTGCGGATGATAGACCCGCGCGCCGAGCAGCTCCAGCTCGCGCCAGAAGAACTGGAACATGTCGATAGTCGGTTTGGTCGCGTGAATGGCCACCATGACGATTTTCCCCCGGGTGGCGGCGGCGCTGGTCATGAGATCTACGCCCGGCTGGGTGCCGGAGACTTCAAACACGACATCCGCGCCTTTGCCGCCGGTGTCCGCTTTGATCTGTTCGGCCACGTCGACGGATTTAGGGTTGAGGGTCTTGAAACCAAGTTTCTGCGCATAGGCGATACGGTGTTCGTTGATTTCACTGATGGTGACGTTTGCGCCGGCATGACGCGCGACGATGGCCACCAAGAGACCGATTGGCCCGCCGCCGATCACAAGCGCGTCTTGTCCTTTTTGAACGTCGGCGCGTTTCACGTCATGGCAGGCGACCGCCAGCGGCTCGATGAGGGCCGCATGGGCGAGGTTCATGTCGTCCGGCAGCACGTGAATGGTGTGCGCGGGAACGTTCCACAGTTCCTGAAACGCCCCTTCGGTGTCAATGCCGATGAATTTCAGGGTGTGGCAGATGTGACCATGGCCTGCGTTGCAAGCTGGGCAGTCGCCACAGGCGTCCAGCGGACGAACGACGATTTTCTGTCCGGGTTTCAAGTCCGTGACGCCTGAGCCAACGCTTTCTATGACGCCGGACATTTCGTGGCCGATGGTGCGCTCAAAGCCAACGCGCTTGTCCATGTGCCCAAGGAAAATATGGAGATCCGTGCCGCAGATGCCGCAATAAGCGACCCGGATTTGAACTTCATTTGGCGCGGGGGCGGGCGTCGTCTTGGTCTCCAGACTAAATGTTCGCTCGCCTCGATAAACTGCTGCTGTTGTCATGGTTTTTCCTGTAACTTCAATACATTGTGGTCTTTTAGGAGCTGCCAGTCAAAGGTGACCCCGGTTCCGGGCGCATCCGGAGCCACCGCTCGGTGGTTTTCCACCTTGAGCGGACGCGTGGTGTATTGGTCAATTGGGAATGAGTGAACTTCGATCCAGCCGGCGTTGCTTTGAGCGCTGACGAGACTGACATGCAGCTCCTGCATTCCATGACTGCAAATGGGAATCCCGTGCTTTCTGGAAAGCTCAGCGACTTGTAGGAAACCGGTTATTCCGCCGCAATTAGAGGCGTCGGGTTGAATGAAGCTGAGCTTTGATTGTTCGAATGCATATTCGAATTCGTGAATTGTGTGGAGGTTTTCGCCCATGGCCAAAGGCATGCCGGTTTCTTCCGCGATGCGTCCATAGCCCTTATAGTCATCGGGAATTATCGGTTCTTCGAACCACAGGAGATCGAAGGACTTGAAGGCGTTGGCGGCGCGGATGGCCTGCGCCTCCGTCATGGAGTAATTGGCGTCCACCATAAATTGACGATCAGGGCCTATGAGTTCGCGCACCGCCGAGATTCGCTCAAGGTCCTGAGCGAGGTCAGGCTGCCCGATCTTGATCTTTACGGCGTTGAAGCCGCGATCCAGATAGCTTTGAACGCTGTCTAGCAATTTGGGCAGGGGGAAATTGAGATCAATGCCGCCGCAATAGGCTTTACACGTTTTATCGGCGCCGCCGGCCATTCGCCATAGGGGGACGTCATTTTTTTTGCCGCGCAGATCCCACAGGGCGATGTCGACGGCGGAAATGGCGAAAGAGGCGACGCCGCCGCGGGCGACATAATGCACATGCCATTGCATGGCCTCATAGAGAGCCTCGACGTCTTTGGCGTCGCGGCCCTTGAGCATGGGCGCAAGGTCATGATGGATCATGGCGGCGATGGAGTGTCCGCCTTTTCCCCCCGTATAAGTGTAGCCTACGCCGCAAGCGCCGTCCTCCAGCTCAATGGCGACGGTGATCAATTCGAAGAACGTGTGATCGCCATGCTTGGCGTCCACCAGAACTTCAGCCAGAGGAACTTGAAACAGATTTGTGGTGATAGTCTTGATTTTGGTCATTAGCTTTGCCCCGTCGCGCGTTTTTTGGTCATGATGCGCGTTTGAAACAGGATAACGGCGAAAAGGAAACCGCCGCGGATGACCATTTGCCAGTAAGCTGAGAAGCTAATCCAGCCTTTTCCATTTTCAAAATTGAGAATATTGAAAACAAGACCAAGCAAAAGAGCGCCGGCGACGGTTGCGGGAATGGAGCCCAGACCGCCGGTGAGCAATGTGCCGCCGACAACGACGGAGGCGATGGCGGAGAGTTCCCAGCCGACGCCTTCCAAGGGTTGGCCGGCGCCGAAAGCGGAGGCGAGGAAGACCCCGGCTAGACCGGCGCAGCCGCCTGAAAGCGCATAGGCGAAAATTTTGGCGCGGTTGACTTTTAACCCCATCATCACTGAGGCGTCTTCGCCGCCGCCAACGGCGAGCACCGTCCTGCCGAGGCTGGTTTTTTCGAGAACGACCCAGAGAATGACAACCTGAAAGGAGACGATGACAATGGTCCATGGAAAGAGGCCAAAGGCTTTCTCCATGCCCAGTTGGGTGAAATTCGACCCCCAGTCGACGGCGATTGTTTCAGCGCCTGAAATCACCAGAGCGCCGCCCTTTGCGGCGAGCATCGTCGCCAGAGTGGTGATGAAGGGGGGGATATTCAGCTGAACGATGCAAAAGGCGTTGAATAGCCCAAAACACACGCCGGCTAGAATCGCCGCAGGCATGGCCACTTGAACGCCATAGGGGCTCAAATAGGCGGCGATCACCGATGTGAAGGCGGCGACGAAGCCCACCGACAGATCAATCCCTCCCGTCAAAATAACGAAGCACATTCCCACCGAAATGGCGATGAACATTGCATTATAGTTGAGGAATGAAGTGATGTTATAAGCGCCGCCAAAGTTGTCGTAGCGCAACAGACCGAAGATGATCAGAGCGGCGAGGGCGACCCAAACCGCCACGGACTGTGGATTGCGGGAAATGTATTTGCGAAGATCGAAAGCGTCAGAGTCAAGCACGGCTTATTCCTTTCGCGCTTGCTGGATGTAAACGGCGGCGAGGATGATGCCGGCTTTTGCGACAAGCGCGACTTCATCCTCCACGCCATTGGCCAGTAGGGTGTATTTGACAAGTTGAATGATGACGGCGCCAAGGATGGCGCCAAAAATCGGCGCGCGGCCTCCTTGCAGAACGGCCCCGCCCACCACTGCGGCGGCGATGGCGTCCAGCTCCATGAGATTGCCGTTACGCGCGGCGTCCGAGGCCGAATTGATGGCGACCACGATCAGACCGGCGAGACCGGAAAGGGCCGAGCAGATGACATAAGCGCCTATTTTCACCCGCTTGACGGGGCCGCCGGACAGGCTCGCCGCGCGCTCATTGCCGCCAATGGCAAGAAGGTAGCGGCCAAACAGAGTGCGGTTGACGACCCAGAAGAGCACGCAGGCTATGGCCAGCGCCAGCCAGCCTTGCAACGGCAGTCCGAGGATTTTTCCGGTGCCTAGATAGCTGAAATGCGGGTTGGAGAAAGTTTGCAGGTTTCCATTGGTCAAAACCTGAGCGATCCCGCGCCCCGAGATGAAGAGGATCAAGGTGGCGATGATCGGCTGCACCTTCAAAAGCGCGACGATGCAGCCGTTGAACAATCCGCAAATCATAGCGACGATCACAGGGACGACCAAGGCCGTGATGACGCCGAGAACGGGATAGGAAACGCCAAAGTCGGAGAGGAAGATCAGAGGCGCGAGCGCGCCGGACAGGGCCATGACCGCGCCGACGGATAAATCAATGCCGCCAGTTGCGATGACAAGGGTCATGCCCATGGCGACGATGGCGATGGTGGCCACTTGCGACACATTCACCGAGAGAGTTTGCGCGTGAAGGAAATTGGGCGTCACGAGAACATTGAAAAGCAAGATGAAGCCAAGAGCCAGCAAACCTCCATGTCGTCTGGCTTTGGCGCCAAGAGTGGCGCGTAGGGGCTCGTCGGAAAGAGCTAAGCTCATGGGGACACCTCGTCGTGATGGGCGAGGGCCTTGACCAACGCATTTTCCGTAATTCCCGGATTGGCGAGTTCAGACACGGATTTGCCTTCATGCATCACCACGATGCGGTTGGCGCCCTCAACAAGCTCTTCAAATTCGGAACTGATCAAGAGAACGGCGTGGCCTTCGTCGACAAAGTTCCGGATGATTGATTGAATCTCCCGTTTCGCGCCGACATCGACGCCTCGGGTCGGTTCGTCAAGAATAAGAAGGTCTGGCTTGGTCGCCAGCCACCGGGCCAGAAGAACCTTTTGCTGGTTGCCCCCGGATAGCTCCCTGATGGGTTGATCCATATGCGCGGTTTTCACGCCAAGCTTCTTGATGAAATCCGCCACCAGAGTCTTTTCGCGTTCGCGGTCGATCTGTCCGTTCTTGCGCAGGTTTGGCAAAAGGGCGAGGGTGAGATTCTCGCGTACGGACATATGGGGAATGATGCCTTCCGCCTTGCGGTCCTCGGTGAGAAAGCCGATGCCGGCGTTGATGGCGTCGGACGGATCGGCAGGGGTGAAGGTTTCTCCGTTCAGGCGCACTGAGCCGCGGGATAGCGCGTCAACGCCGAATATGGCGCGGGCTGCTTCGGTGCGCCCCGATCCCAAAAGCCCGCCTAGGCCGACGATTTCTCCCCGGTGAAGGGTCATGGAGAAGTCGCTCAGGCGCGGGCCCGTCGCAGCGTTCTGGACGTCCAGAAGAACTTCGCCTTGAGCTGCGCCGCCTCCGCCGAGTTCGGTCAGACCTTCAGCTGCGATTTCTGACGAGTCCCGTCCCAGCATAGCCGCAATCAGATTAAGCTTCGAAGTGCTCCCGATTTCCTCTACGCCGACGGTTTGACCATCGCGCATGATCGTCACGCGGTCGCAAATCTGGAACAGTTCGTCAAGAAAATGAGAGACGTAAAGCACGGAAACGCCCGCCGACTTCAACTCCCGAACCACGCCGAATAGAATTTCCACCTCAGAGGCGTCCAGTGAGGAGGTTGGTTCATCCATGATAACGAGCTTGGCGTCCATGGAGACGGCGCGGGCGATGGCCACCAATTGCTGAACGGCGGTGGAATAGCTGCCCAAAGGAGCGGTGACGTCGATATCGACGCCGAATTTAGCGAGGATTTCGCGGGTGCGCTTATGAGCTGCTTTCCAGTTGATAAGGCCGAACTTCTTCGGCTCTTGCCCCATGACGACATTCTCCGCCACGGAGCGCAGAGGAACGAGGTTGAGCTCTTGATATATGGTGGCGACGCCGGCAAGTTGAGCTTCGCGCGGCGAGCTGAGATGGCTCGGCGCGCCAGCGAATTGAATGTCCCCGGCGTCGCGCCGGTACAGCCCGGTCAAAATTTTGATTAAGGTGGATTTTCCCGCGCCATTTTGGCCGATCAGCGCGTGGACCTCACCCGGGGCGATTTCGAGGGAAGCGCCTTGCAGCGCCGGAATCCCGGCGAAATTTTTCTCTATCCCCGACATCGCAAGCAGCGGCGCCATAGGAGCTCCTAAATCTGGCTTGATCTCAAGAAAAACCTCGGGGGAAACCCCCGAGGCGAGGGGAGGTTTGTCGCGCCTTAATAGGCTTCGTCGATATGATCGGCGGCGTTTTCAGGTGTGAAGATGCGGTCTTTCACCTGAACCCAGGGTTCGATGGTCTCGCCAGCTGCGTAACGTTTCATGACGTCACAGGCGAGTGGGCCGAAAAATGGGGAGCTTTCGACGGTGACGCCCATTTTCCCATCGATAATCGCCTGAAGCGCGTCGCGCGTGCCGTCGATGGAGACGACAAGAACGTCTTCGCCGGGCTTGCGTCCAGCCAGCTCAAGGGCTTGGATGGCGCCGATGGCCATCTCATCATTATGAGCGTAGACGATGTTCACATCC
This sequence comes from Stappiaceae bacterium, assembly GCA_048265185.1. Lineage (GTDB taxonomy): Bacteria > Pseudomonadota > Alphaproteobacteria > Rhizobiales > Stappiaceae > JBLXBZ01. The sequence goes on from JBLXBZ010000002.1 coordinate 560,703, forward strand.
GGATGCGACTGTAGAAGCGTCTCCATGACCTGACGGCCTAGATCGCGGGCGAAATCTCCCGATTGAGAGGCTACAATTTCAAAGCGGTCGTCTTTGGCGATCCGGTCGTCAAACCCTTTTTTGCGGTCGTTTGCGGGCGAGGAGCCGGTCGTGCCTTCCAGCTCGACGATGACGCCCTTATCGCCCTTGAAGTTCTCGATCGTCCATTCGGCGACCCGCTTGCCTTGATCGATAAAGTCGGAACCAAGGAAGGCCACATAATCAACGCCGGGCTTGGCGGCGCTTTCATCTACGGAGCGGTCAACGAGGAAGGTTGGAATGCCGGCCGCTTTGGCTTTTTTTACGGCCGGTATCAGCGGTTTTTCTTCGCGTGGAGGCAGAAAGAGAACGTCAATTCCTTGTGCGATCATGCTATCCACATCGGCCACTTGCTTGGCGGCCGAACCGGCGGCGTCAGTGGCGATAAGATCCCAGCCGCAGCTTTCCGCCGTATCGTGAAATGACTTGGTTTCCGCTATGCGCCATGGGTTGTTCGATTCCATTTGAGAGAAACCGACCTTGTAGCGGTCTTTTTGCTCAAGCGGCGGCAAGTCCGAAGCGGATGCGAATGACGTCATGGCGCCAATTGCGACGGCGGTCGCTAAAAGAAGTGATTTATGCATTTATTCCTCCACATTAAGCGGCGTTTCCTCCTCGCCGCATTTGAGGGATTACCCCCAATTCAGATAGGCCGTCTGCTTTCGCATGTAGCCGTCAAAGCCGTATTTTCCGTCCTCTCCTCCAAGGCCGGACATGCCCCAGCCGTTATGGAATCCTTGCAAGGCCTCGCCATTGGCGCGGTTGAGATAAAGCTCTCCGAAGTTAAGAAGCGAAGGCGCGCGCGAGAGACGTTGATGGTTTTGGGTGAAGAGATAGGCGGAGAGGCCGTAATGGGTGTCGTTGGCCATGTTGAGCGCGTGGTCGAAGTCATCCACTCGCATGGCCACGGCCACCGGACCGAAGATTTCATGTTGAATAGCGGGGTTGCTGTTTTTATCAACTTCCAGAACAGTGGGCGCCAGCCAATGCCCTTTTTGATACGGCCCATCCTCCAAAACGCCGCCCGCCAGAAGAACCTGCGCGCCGTCGTCGACGCCGCGCTGGACCATGTCGGCGACTTTGTCCCGCTCAAGGCGGCTTACCTTGGGGCCAAGGTCCACGGCTTGGAATGGGTCGCCAATGGTCAGCTCTTGTGACGCTTTGACGAATTTTTCCAAAAACGCGTCGGCGATCGAGCGGTGCAGATACATACGTTCATTGCAGGTGCATATTTGGCCGCAATTGGTGTAGCGCGCGATGACGGCGGCGCGGACGGCGGCGTCAATGTCGGCGTCCTCCATCACCAGAAATGGTGCTTTTCCGCCAAGCTCAAGCCGGATGACCTTCACCCCGTCAGCGGCGGAGCGGAAAATTTCCTGACCGGCTCGGGTACTGCCGGTCATGGTGATCAAATTGGACAGGGGGCTTTTGACCATGGCTTCGCCGATGACCGGGCCGCGGCCGGTGACTACGTTGAAGACGCCCGCCGGGAGGTCTATCTCATCGGCGAGTTGAGCGAGCGCGAGCCCGGAAAGCGGAGTGATCTCATGGGCGAGCAAAACGAAACTATTGCCGGCGACCAGCGCAGGACCAAGTTTACGGGCGGCGAGCGCAGAAGGATAGTTCCATGCGGTGAGGCCAACCACCACGCCGTAAGGATGCCGCCGGATATGAATTTCTTCATTTTCATTGTCGGAGGCTATGATGTCGCCTTCAATTCGTCGGGCGTTTTCCGCGGCGAATCTTAAAAAGGCTTCCGTTCCACCGATTTCCTCCAGAGCGTGAGAAAATGGCTTGCCTTGCTCCAATGTCACCAAGCGGGCGAGGGCTTCGCGATTGTCGGCGATCTTGTCCGCCAGCGCACAGACGTAGCGCGCCCGCTGAATAGGAGGAAGCCGGCGCCAGTTTTTCTGCGCTTTCTGCGCGGCCTCCAGCGCGTATTTAGCGTCTTCGCTTGTTCCATTCGGGATCGTGGCGATAAGGGTCTCGTCCGCAGGATTTTCAACCTCTATAACGTCCGTTCGATCTGCGAAAACCCATCGTCCGGCGATATACATGCCAGCTGCATGGGGGTGAGCGTTGGAGAGGCTGAGTGGAAACACATATCACCTTTAATTTGGTCATACCAAAGTTTTGTGAATTAACGACCAAAATGATATTGGTGTCAAATGATTTTCGGAAGGGTTTTTCAACAAAGTGTTTAATTATTTGAAATGTATAATGAAATTGTGATAATCTTATTTTTGTAATTTGATTAGCTTTGCAATTCTTGAATTTATGTCGTACCAAATATGGATAACTGGAGGCCGTAGCGTGGCTGTAGTGAATGATAATCAAGGAGGAGGCGCGCGGGCGGCGGACGCCGTTGTGGCTGAACTTGAGCGTTTGATCGCTTCCGGCGCGTTGCCGGACCGGACGCCGCTTCCGGCGGAGCGCGAGTTGATGGAGCAGTTCGGAACCAGCCGCACGGTTGTCAGAGAGGCGATATCCAAACTTTCAAGTCTTGGCTTGATTGAGACGAAGCCACGGTTCAGGCCTATTGTCAGAAAGCCGGATTACGTCACCGTTCTCGACGCTTGTGGAAATGTGGTTCGACATTTGCTCGCCGATCGCTCGGGCATCAAAAACCTCTATGACAGTCGGGTGTTCATGGAGCGGGGGCTTGTGCGCGGGGCAGCGCTGTCGGCTGGCAAGGAAGATATTGCGGAACTGAGGGGCGCGTTAGAGAAAAATCGCGCCGCGATCCCTGATTCTCTGGAGTTCTATAAGACGGACACCGCCTTTCACGGGGTTCTGTATCGCATTCCGAAAAACCCGATCTTTCCCGCGATTCATGAAGGATACACCTCGTGGCTCGCGCCGCAGTGGGAGCGGATGCTTCGCTCCCCCGAACGCAATGAAGCGAATTATCTGGCGCATAAAGCGATTTTTGACGGAATTCTGGACCGTGATCCGGACGCGGCGGAGGAGGCTCTTCTTAGCCACTTGAGGGCGGCTTGGGAGTTCGTGCGCGTGACTTTTGACTGGGGGATGGATGAGCGAAACTTATGACTTTATCGTTGTCGGTGGCGGGTCCGCCGGCGCCGTCGCCGCCGCGCGTCTGGTTCAGGAAGGCCATGGGCGGGTTTTATTATTAGAAGCGGGCCATTCTCATCATCACCCGTTGCTGGATATGCCGCCGGGTATTTTCAAGATGATCAATGGCTCTAAATACATGCGCTACCATAGGACTGAGCCGCAGGCTCATTTGGATGGGCGGGTTCACGATATTCCTCAAGGGCATGTGCTGGGCGGGGGCTCTTCAGTAAACGCTCAGGTTTATATGCGCGGACGCCCTGACGATTATAACTCCTGGAACGACCTCTTGCGCGGGACGAATGACAATCCGGGGTGGAGGTGGAGCGATGTTCTGCCTCATTTCACAGGAATGGAGGATAACGACCGCCTTGCCGGAGAGTTGCATGGGACAGATGGGCCGGTTCAGGTTTCTGATCCGGGGCATATCGATAAAATGTCTCGCTGGTTCGTACAATCGGTGCAGCGGCTGGGGGAGCCTTATAATTCGGATTTTAACGGCGCACGTCAGCGCGGCGTTGGATTTTATCAATTCACTAACCGCAATGGCAGGCGAAGCTCCACCGCCTATGCTTTTCTGGAGCCATTGAAAAACGATCCTCGCCTCACGATTAAACTGCAAGCGGAGGCGGCGCGGGTGGTGATCGAGGCCGGACGAGCGGTGGGCGTTGTTTACAAAGATGAGAGCGGCGATCACACCGCCTATGCGGGCGGGGAGGTTGTTCTGGCGGCGGGGGCGCTGGTGACGCCGAAAATTCTCATGCTTTCTGGAATTGGCGACCCGGAAGAGCTTAAAGCGCACGGTCTTGACGTTCATTGCGCATCTTCTGGCGTGGGGCGAAATTTGATCGACCATCCGGAAGTGCCAGTCACCGCTTATGCAAATGGTCCTTGGGGCTATTATGGTCAAGGGGAAGGTTGGCGCATGTTGCTGAATGGTTTGCAGTTCAAGCTGTTTGGCTCGGGTCGGGTGACTTCCGCAGGCGTAGAGGCGGGCGCATTCGTTAATCCGGATGAGCCGGACGCGCCGCCGACCATTCAGGCGTTTTGCGTGCCGATTGTTTATCTGGACAGGGATGCGCGCGACGAGCTGAAGGATGGTCATGGGGTGACGATCACCACGGTGGTCGTCAAACCTAAATCACGGGGGTATGTGCGTCTGGCTTCCGGCAACCCGGCGGATATGCCGCTTGTCTCGCCCAATTTGTTGAAGCATCCGGACGACATGACGCAGATGATCGCAGGGCAACGCTTCTTCTTGAAAGCTCTTCAAACTGAGCCTATGGCCTCGAAATTGGAGCGGGTCGCGATTCCGCCACCGGACGATCTTTCGGACGAAGCCTTGAGGTCTCATTGCAAGCGCTTTGTCAAAACCAATTATCACCCTGCAGGAACGGCTCGGATGGGCGCGGATAACGATCCCATGGCGGTTTTGGACGCGCGGCTCAGGGTGCGCGGCGTCGAGGGCTTGCGGGTGTGTGACATGTCAGCGGCGCCCGATATTAACGCCGGCAACACAAACGCCGTCGCCATGATGCTTGGCGACCGGTGCGCTCGCTTTATTCTTGAGGCGTGACGAAAGCGCCCGAGCGGGGCGCTGATGGCAAGCGTGCGTGGGGGGCGCTTTCGTTAAGTTGGCGCGATATGTTCGCTTGCTTTGCTAGGAGAGCGGAGGTCGGAGGCTCCCCGACTTCCGCTCTCCTTGTTCTCAGACCTCCGTCAGGATATCGGCGTAGGGGAGGCGTGATTTTGGCAATTTCGCGTTGAAGTCTTTTTCCTCGTCCCTATAGCCGAGCGGGACGACCACAAGGCTGGAATATCCTTTTTCTCTAAGCCCGAATTCGGCGTCGATCACTGCGGTTTCAATCCCTTCCATGGGAGTTGCGTCGATGCCGAGGGCCGCCACGCCAAGCAGGAATTGGCCGATATTCAGATAGACTTGTTTGTCCATCCAGTGTTGAACGTCTTTCATGTCCTGTTTGTGGATATTGGCGAACATGCTGCGGCCTGCGTGCATCTGTGGCTTGAATGTATTCGGGTCGCCGGCGAAGCGTCCGTCTTTTTCTTCTTGTTCCAGAACGTGAAGCAAGAACGTTTCGGGCAGCTCTAGCCGGCTGGCGAACACCACCACATGAGACGCGTTGATGATGGAGGCTTTATTGAACGGATAGAGCCTCTCCGTTGATTTGGCTATGCGCGCCTTGCCTTCATTTGTCCCCGCGAGGATGAAATGCCAAGGCTGCATGTTTGTGCTGGAGGGGCTGAAACGCAGCAGTTCCTTGATTTTTTCAATGTTCTCAGGAGAGATTTTCTTCGATGGATCATAGGCTTTTGTCGTGTGGCGGGTTTTTGCGTAATGGGTGATGTCGTAGTTCATGATGAGGTCCTTGAAGTGAGTTTTAGCGGCGCGTTGGCGCTACTTTCACGATGGGGGGAGGAGGCGTAAAATCCTGCGCCCTGCGCCGCGTTTCCTTCGGGCGCTTTGCGGGCGGATCGTTTAGGGAAGGCTGTGCGCCAGCGGCAAGAGGCATGAAAGCGGGCTTGCGCTGGAGCGTTTTCTGAGGGGTATGCAGCATTTCACGGGTCTCGTCCTTTGATGACCCGGAATGTAATTGTGTATTTTTTCAATACTATCTTGGAAATTATGAAATGATTATGCCGTCACAGCGCATAATAAAAGTTACAGCAAGGCGCCATAACGGGTCCGGTTTGTCTCCAAAATACGCTTCTGCATGAAGTCGAGAAAAGCTTTCAATCTTGCGGACATCAGCCGTCCCGGCGGGCGAACCGCCCATATTTTGGTGTCTGGCCATCCGCGATAATCTGGCAGAACACGCACCAGGCGTCCCTCCTGAAGGTGCGGTCCGGAATGCCACAGGGCGGCTTTGCCGATACCGACGCCCGCCAACGCCCACTCTCCGAAGGCTTCGCCCAGATTGGTGGTTATCGGTCCTGAAATCGGGATATCGCATCGGGTTCCATCTTCAGCGATTAATTGCCATGTCTTCACTTTTCCCAAGGTTAGGCAAGCGTGCTTCGTCAGGTCTTCAGGGGTGCGAGGCGTTCCGGCGCGCTCAAGGTAAGAGGGGGCGGCGACCAACCATTGTGGATTATCGTCAATTTTATGAGCGAGAAGGCTGGAGGGCGCCAATTCACCCACCCTGAAAGCCAAGTCATAGCCCTGATCAACGATGTCCACGATGGAGTCGGTTAAATTAAGATCGAGCGTCACGGCGGGGTATTGGGCGAGGAATTCCGGAATGAAGGGAACAATATGCCAGCGCCCGAAGGAGGCGGATGCGGTGACGCGTAATAGCCCGGAAACTGTTTTCGCCTTGTGGGAGAGAAGCAACCGTGCGTCCTCAACGTTGTCGAGCACGCGCTTGGCGTATTCCAGAAGAATTTCCCCGTCAGGCGTCAAAGACACGGATCTTGTCGTGCGGTTTAACAGTTTTACGTCAAGCTCAAGTTCTAAAGCTTTGATACGTTGAGAGGCGTTGGTCGCGGACAGATTGAATTCCGCGCCGGCGCGGCCAATGGCGCCAAGAGCGGCGACACGCACGAAAAGTTCAAGGGTTTTCAAATCAAAGGACACTGGAAACCACGTTGTCTTGCCTCGTCTGATGCGCTCATTGTGAAGAGAGGTCGCCCTTGAGACAATAGACGTTCTGATCATGTCTGTAGGACATTGCGCAATTGCGCGACATGAGCTTACGCTGAGGTCTTTTTCTTTAGTTGAAAAATGGTCGGAGTGAGAGGATTCGAACCTCCGACCCCCTCGTCCCGAACGAGGTGCGCTACCAGGCTGCGCTACACTCCGACAATGCCATCAATTTTTAAGCCGGTTACTATCTCCATGGCGCTGAAATGCGTCAATCGAGACGTCCGGATGGAGGCGCTGAATAGCCTCGGCTCCATGCGTGGGTATTAGCACTGGGTTTTATGCTTCGCAAGTCTCATTTGATCTCCATAATTGCGGGCTGTGGAGAATGTCAGAGTAGCGGAAACATACTCTTATTCGCGGCGGTTTGATTACCCGTCTTTCTAAAGTCCAGTGGGAAAACGCCTGATCATGGCAAAAAGTATGATTTAAACAGGCGTGGGAAATCAAACTGTGGAAGACTGTAGATATGTTTGAAAAAGCCCTTCCAGATCGTCGCCTTCATGCTTGCATCCGCGGGCGAGCATCGTTATATACTCCATCCATCGGCGTTGCAGTTTAGCTGAACGAAGATAGTTTGTTGGGGCGTAGCCAAGCGGTAAGGCAGCGGTTTTTGGTATCGCCATGCGAAGGTTCGAATCCTTCCGCCCCAGCCATTTTCCTAATTTTTACATAACTTTGTTGGCGATTGCGCTATACGTGATTTGTGGGGCGTCGGTTTTTTGCCGCGTGCAACGTCGCTTTGTTTGTCGTTTGAACCTGTTTGAGATTTTTTTACACGTGCTCTTGTGCATGGCGCAGGGTTCTTGATTGGCCTCGCCGTTTATTCAGCTCCTTGATCTGTACCCTATGGAATATATTCGCCTGCAACAGTAAGATATCCTGCTATTTTACCGGGTGTCGCTATTATATTCAGGGGCAGCCTTATGGAATGGTTCAGTTTATTTCTAAACGCCATCACGACGATCGCGACTATATGTTTAGCGTGCGCCGCATTTATGGGATTGCACGCTTGGAAGGCCCAAGCCGTTGGAACCCGCAAAATAGCGCTTTATGAAGACATGTTGGTCATGTTTTACGAGGCGGAGGAAAAAATCGCGGACACGCGGAACCCGAGGCAATCTTATCACGAAATCAGTGAAGCTGTTCAATATATCAAGGAGCTTGGTGTTGGGGGGGCGCACAAGAGAAATGCTTGTAACGCAACTTTAATCGTTTCGCTTTTGCGGTGTGAGCGACAATCAGATTTCTGGCGGCAGTTTCGGGCTAAGAGGCTCAGATTGAAAGCGATTGGTGATAAACAGTTGATTTCAGCTATGGATGACATCAACAAAGTCCGACAGGAACTTTGGAATAGCGTCGGGGTGCTGCGCGACACCTATTTTATTGAGAGCAATAATTCAGAAAAGATTGAGAGTTTCGATGAGGATTTGAACTCGGATCCGCATTATTCAAATGTTTTTTGGAAAAATGATCCGCGTTTGATTGATGACCTTAAGGACTCCAAATTGGATGAGCTATCCAAAAAAGTAAAATGCGCCGTCAGAGATGCGGAACAAATTTGCGGCAGAGGTGAGCTTGACGCAGAAAAACGCCGCCATGCGCGGCGGCGCCGAGTTTGTGGGCGCGGGCTGTGAGTTTCTTTCACGTCTGCGCCATTGTCGTTCACATGCGTCAATTTGTTGTTGTTTTTTATGAAATGCGCTGTTCTATTCTTTGTTTCTGTAGTATTTAAATCAGATTTACTCCAATATAAATATATTTTGTGCGTGTAGCCTGCAATCTGCGAGATCAAATCAAATATTGTTGTATGCTTTATACCAGTCAACGAAATGTTTCACGCCCTCTTCAACGGGAATGCTTGGGGTGAAACTTGTGAGAGCGGTAAGGAGGTCGTGATCTGCAAAGGTGCGTGGCACGTCACCCGCCTGCATGGGCAGCATGTTGCGGATTGCAGTCTTGCCAAGGGCTTTTTCAATCGTTTCGATGAAGTCCATTAGTCCAACGGGTTGACCGCCGGCGATATTCACCACACGCCAAGGCGCGACGGGAGAGAGGGTGTCCGTGGCTTTTTGCGCGTCTACGGGCTGACCGGCGACCGGCGCGCAATCGGTGAGCTTGACGATTGCGGTCACCAGATCATCGACATAGGTGAAGTCACGCATCATTTTTCCATGACCGTAAATATCTATAGGGCGATCGTTCAATATTGCGTCAACGAATTTGAACAACGCCATATCCGGGCGGCCCCATGGCCCATACACCGTGAAAAAACGAAAGCAGGTCGTTGGAATATCGAACAAATGCGCGTGCGAATGCGACATGTTCTCCATGGCTTTCTTGGTGGCGGCGTAAAGAGTGATCTGGTGATCCGCCTTATCAGTCTCCGCGAAGGGTATTTTGTCGTTAACGCCGTAGACGGAGCTGGTGGAGGCCAGCAGTAAATGCTGTGGCTGAACCTGACGCGCCAACTCCAGAACATTGAAGGAGCCTGTCAGGTTTGAGCTGGCGTAGGCGCGGGGGTTTTCCAAGCTGTAGCGTACGCCCGCTTGTGCGGCTAGGTGGATGATCATGTCTGGCTTGGAAATTTCTGCGGCTTTTTCCAGCGCGCCCGTATCCTCCAGCATGGCCTCTACGGGATCGAAACGGTTAGACTCTCGCAAAATGGCGTGGCGTTTCTGTTTCAAAGCGATGTCGTAATAGGTGGTCATCCCGTCAAAGCCGGTGACGAAATGCCCCATGTCCAGAAGGCGTCTGGCGAGATGAAAACCAATGAAACCGGCGGTGCCCGTGATCAGAAATCGCATGACTGTCTTCCCTTCAAGCGTCCAGCCGAGCGCGGACGTGTTCGTTTAGAGCTGCATTTAAGGTCTTCCGACGCTGGTGTAGGCGAAGCCGTGACGTTCGACCTCTTCGCGTTTGTAGATGTTTCGCAAATCCACCAAAATCGGCGCGGACATAATCGACTTCAGGAACGGTAAGTCCAAGGCCCGAAACTCGTTCCATTCTGTGACAATAACAAGAACATCCGCCGCTTCCGCGCATGTATATGGCGTATCGCAAAAGCGAACGTCTTTGAGCATGGTTTTCGCATGCTCCATTCCCTCCGGATCATAGGCGGAGACGGAGGCGCCCGCGTCCTGTAACGCCTGAATGATGGCCAGGCTTGGCGCTTCGCGCATATCGTCCGTGTTAGGTTTGAAAGTCAGGCCAAGCAGGGCGATGGACTTGCCGCGAATATCTCCGCCCGCCGCTTCAACGACTTTGCGGGCCATGGCGCGTTTGCGTGTGTCGTTGATCGCCACGGTGGTCTCGATTAGGCGGGTGGGAGCGCCGTAGTCTTGCGCTGTTTTCACGAGCGCTAATGTGTCTTTGGGGAAGCAGGAGCCGCCATATCCAGGGCCGGCGTGGAGGAACTTCGAGCCGATGCGATTGTCCAGACCAATGCCGCGGGCCACGTCCTGAACGTCTGCGTCTACTTTCTCGCAAAGATCCGCCATTTCGTTAATGAAGGTGATTTTCATCGCCAGAAAGGCGTTGGCGGCGTATTTGATCAGCTCGGAGGTGCGCCGGGAGGTGAACTGCAACGGCGAGTGGTTGAGGTAAAGCGGGCGGTAGACTTCGGTCATGACTTCCCGCGCCCGTTCATCCTCAAGGCCGACGACAATTCTATCCGGGCGTTTGAAGTCATTTATCGCCGCCCCTTCACGCAGGAACTCCGGGTTGGAGACAACGGCGACGTCGGCCGTGGGATTGACCGATCGCAATATGCGTTCAACCTCGTCACCAGTGCCGACGGGAACGGTGGATTTGGTGACGACGACGGTGAAACCGCTAATGGCCTCCGCTATTTCTTTTGCAGCGTCATATACATAGCTAAGGTCGGCATGACCGTCGCCGCGCCGCGAGGGCGTTCCAACCGCGATGAAAACTGCGTCGGCTTCAGCGACCGCTGCGGCTAAAGATGTGGAAAACGACAATCTTCCGGCCTTGACGTTGCTATCGACCAAAGTGTCCAGGCCGGGTTCATAGATCGGCATGACGCCCTGTCGCAGGCGTTCGATCTTTTCCTCGTCTTTATCAACGCATGTCACCCTATGGCCGAAGTCAGCCATACAAGCGCCTGAAACCAGGCCGACATACCCCGAACCGATCATTGCGATTTTCATAGCGAAGCCTTTAGCGTGCGAACATCATTGACACGTCTCCTAACTTAACCTCGGCTCGATGCAAAGTCCGGATCGTGCGACTAGTCGTCATGGGGTGAACTTGTAATGATGAATTTCAGATTTTAGCTGTCCCTAAATTCGTTCAATTCAGCAACCGCGCAGACGATATGGTAGAAGGTGCTTGCGGGCGCGGGTTCAATTACAAACGCGCCGTCTGACTGAATTTTATCGCGCCAAAGCCCTTTTGTCGGCGTTTGAAGAAACAGCGCGAGCGCGTTGCAGGCCTTGGTCGCTGAGCGCCTATAGGCGGTTTTTTCCGGTCCGCTGGAAATTTGCGCCAGGGCAAGAGCCGCTTTGAGCCATTCAGTCTGGGGCCACAAGCGAATCAAATCGCTCTTCACTGTGAAATCGTCGCGTAGCGCCATGATCGCCGCGCCGCGCCGGGGACATATTCCATAAGTCTCGCCGATCCAGAACAATCGTCTTGCGGCGGCTAGCGCATTGGCGTTGTCGCGCCGCCCCCCCCAACGCGATAACAACCATGACCACTCGAACTGATGTCCAGGCTCCATGGTTTCTCCGCGCTCGTCAGGGAAGGGGCGCCAGTGGGCGTCATAGAATTCGCGCAATCCGCCGCTCACCGGGTCAATAAAGCGGGTCAGGCATAATTGAGCAATTTCGTCAGCCAAGTCGCGCCAGATTGGATCTGAAGTGATTTCTTCCCACGCCATTGCGGCTTCGAACATGTGCATATGAGGATTGGAGCACAAGGGAAGTCGCTGTGGCCGGGCCTCTTCGAAGCCACCGTCAGGGCGGCTGAGACGCGATTGCAGCAGGATAAGTAATTTCTTGGCCTGTTTTTCCATATCGGGGCGATGATCTGGCGAATGAGCGGCCACTTGCGCCATGCCAAACAATGCGAAAGCCTGATTGTAAAGATCGAAACCGTCGTCAAGGATAGCGCCGGTTTCGTCGACGAGGGCGGCGATCGTTCCGTCCGTGAGGCCATAGCATTTCAGAAAGCGATCCAGCCCCTTGAGCGTAGGCGTTCGCCAGTCACCCTTCCAGCCAAGTCGCGCGCCGACGGCGAATGAATAGATTTGCCGGGGCGGGACGCGGGCGCGCAGAGGCTCCGTGAGCGGGTGGGCGTTTTCCAGACTGAGGCGTTCGAAAAAATCGCCGCCGCTTTCATTGAAGCCATTGGCGCGCCACAGCGGCAAGGCGTCATTTGTCAACCAGCCTGTTAATGCGTGGGCTGCGGATTGCAGATCTTGAAAATTAGATAGCGACGTCATTCGGAGCCCGCGTTTTCTTCGTGCCGGCGAATGTCTTCTTCGCCAATATAGGCGCCGGATTGCACTTCGATGAGGCGGGCTGGAATGTGGCCCGGGTTTGACACCCGGTGACGGGCGCCAAGGGGAACGAAAACGGATTCGTTTTCCGACAACAACCGGATTTTTCCGTCAATTTCGATTTCAATCGTTCCGGACACCACAACCCAATGCTCCGCACGATGAAGATGGCTTTGCCGGCTTTGGCTCGCGCCGGGTTTGATTTCGATCGATTGAACGAAAAACCGGTCGCCGCGACTGATTTGCTCGCGCCAGCCCCATGGGCGGTAGACCCGGCGATGTTCGCGCGTTTCCGGACGCCCGTCTTTTTCCAGCGTTTGGACAATTTTCTTGACGTCCTGAGCCTTGTCTTTACTAGCCACGAGAACGGCGTCCTTGGTGCAAACAACCATGACGCCGTCAAGACCCACAATGGAGACCAGTGGTTCGTCAGAATAGGCTAGACAATTATTGGCGTCGATGAACATGGCCTCGCCTATGGCGCTGTTGCCGTCTTCATTTTTGTCTAACGTATCCCAGATCGCGGACCACGAGCCCAGATCGCTCCATCCTGGATCTACGGGAACGCAAGCGACGTCAGTGACTTTTTCCATGATCGCATAGTCGAACGACAGATCTTCAATCGCGCCAAAGGATTTGTCCTCCAGGCGTAAAAAGTCCAAATCCTTACGCGCCAATTGAAGGGATTGAGACACGCGCTCGAGAGTGTCGGGAGCGTGTTGACGAAATGCTTCGATCATTGCTTTCGCTGAATAGAGAAAAATTCCCGCGTTCCAGACGTAATTGCCTGCCTTGAGAAAGGCTTTTGCCCGTTCAAGGTCGGGTTTCTCGACAAATGCGTCTACCCGGCGCACCGCGCCGGCGCCTTCATCAAGGCGGATGTAACCATAGCCGGTGTTGGGTTCGCTTGGCGCAACTCCAAAGGTGATAATTTGTCCGGAGCGAGCCGCTGACGCCCCTTCTTCAACGGCTTGCCTGAATAAGTCTTCATTCTGAATCAGGTGATCTGAGGGCAGCAGAAGAACAAGCGCGTCCGGATCGCTTTCTACGGCCATCAGCGCGGCTAAGGCGGCGGGCGCGGCCGTGTTGCGTCCCATTGGCTCCAGAACGATCGCCGTGGGGCTGACGTCGAGCTCGTTTAGCTGCTCGCCAATCAAAAATCGATGCCCTTCGTTGGAAATAACAAGAGGCGGCCCATAGCCTTGCCCTTGCACGCGTTTGACGGTTTTCTGGAAAAGGCTTTCGCCGTCAAATATCGGCAAGAACTGCTTGGGACGGCCCCGGCGCGACAAAGGCCAGAGGCGAGAGCCAAAACCGCCGGAAAGGATTGTTGGGATGATCGTGGGCACTGGCGAAACTCATGGGCGTATTGAAAGAAACAAATCTTTTGTGTCCTGCTTTCGCTTCCAAGGTCAAGCGCTTGGACGATATTAACTGCGGTTGAAAGTGAATTGGCCTATTTGAGACTTGCTTTACGGAGCGTTTGACGGCAAGCCACTGCGTAAACCCCGTCATTTTAGAGCATCATGTGAGCGAAGCGTCATGTCGGCATATCGATCAGAGTTTGAAGCGGAACTTGTTCAACTGGCGCTTGACGCGGGGCGGCGGATCATGGCGATTTATGATGATTCCGCCGCTGACGCTTTGGGGCGTCAGGAAAAACTGGATGGGTCGCCGGTAACGCTTGCCGACCAACAGGCGGAAGAGGTCATTCTGGCGGGGTTGGCTCGCCTGGCGCCGCAGATCCCTGTGATTGCGGAAGAGGCCGTGGAGGCGGGAAATATTCCGGAGGCGGGGGCGCGTTATTTTCTTGTCGATCCGCTTGACGGCACGCGTGAGTTTTTGAAACGTAACGGAGAGTTCACCGTGAATATTGCGCTGATAGAAAATGGCGAGCCGGTCTTTGGCGTGGTTAGCGCGCCGGCGCTCGGTCAAATTTATTGGGGGGGCGCCGATTACGGCGCTTTCACCGGGGAAATCGAAGGTGAAGCCGTGGCGCAAATTCGTTCTATAAAGGTGCGGCCAGCACCGGCGGGGGGCGGTGTTTTACTCGCGAGCCGTTCGCATTTGAACGAAGAAACCCAGGCGTTGATTGATCGCTTTCAATGTGGCGAGGTCGTCTCTGTTGGCTCTTCATTGAAGTTTTGCCGGATCGCGGACGGCAGCGCGGATGTCTACCCGCGTTTATCCCCCACCATGCAGTGGGACACGGCTGCGGGCGATGCGGTGCTGCGGGGCGCGGGCGGCGCAGTTGTGGAGGCGAGCGACCTAGCTGATAAAGCGTACGTCTTGCCTTGCGGCGCCGGGAAGAGCGATATGGTCAACGGCGGGTTTTTCGCAGTGTCTCATAGAGCCTTTCTAGAGATGCTCGGCTGAAAGCGCGCTGTGATTGGCGGCGTTGGAACGCATGAATACAAGTACGCTCATATGCGGTTGCGTGTTTCCAGTATTTTTTCCCAGCTCAAGGCGTCCCGCACAATTTCTTCCAGATCGTCGTGTTTGGGCGTCCAGTTCAATGTCGCGCGTATTCTGTCGTTTGACGCCACAACCTGCGCGCTATCGCCGGCGCGTCGGGACTCTTCCATTACTGGAAAGTCGACGCCTGAAGCTTTTTTCACTGTTTCGATGACTTCACGCACAGAGTAGCCGCGGCCGTAGCCGCAATTCATGATTTGACTGACGCCGCCGTCGTTCAGATATTGAAGCGCGAGCACATGGGCGCTGGCGAGATCGGAGACATGTATGTAATCGCGAACGCCGGTTCCATCCGGCGTGTCGTAGTCGGTTCCGAAAATCGCCATGTGATCTCTTTTACTCAAAGCGGCCTCGCAGGCGACCTTGATCAAATGGGTCGCGTCCTTCGTGGATTGTCCGCTGCGGCCTTCCGGATCTGCGCCGGCCACATTGAAATATCTCAAGGCGACGAAACGAAAAAATGGAAACGCGGCTGCTGTGTCGCGTAGCATTAGTTCGGTCATGAGTTTGGAGACGCCGTAGGGAGACAATGGATTGAGAGGCGCGCTTTCGATGACCGGGATAGTTTGAGGATTGCCGTAGATCGCCGCCGTCGAGGAGAAAATGAACGAGCGGATTTCATTTTTCACGCAAACTTCCAGCAGGTTTCGAGATGCGCCGGTGTTGTTTGCGTAATACTTTAACGGGTCAACGACGGATTCTGGAACGATAACCGACCCGGCGAAATGAATGACGGAGTTTACCTCATTAGACTTGACGGTTTCGTCGACAAGCTTCTGGTCGCCTATATCTCCTTTTATGAGGGGGACGTCTTCCGGCAGTAGCCAGTCGAACCCGGTGCGCAGGTCGTCAATGACGACAACATCAAGTCCTGCGGCGCGAAGAGCGAGTACGGTATGGCTGCCGATGTAGCCAGCGCCGCCTGTCACGAGAACCGTCATGGTTTCTCCAAATTTGGAATGGGTCAACTGAAAGCGCTCCATCATTAGGGATATGCTTCGGAAGTTCAAATGTTTTCATTCCAGCGCTGCGATACTCTAAGTCAATTGACGCGGCCATGTCTGAATGAGCTGGCGAGCCAGCTGGACGCGTTTAAAGGCTGGGGCAAGCGGTTTGCGTGATGGGGCCACGCGGTTCTTCAGTACGAAAACGACGTTTTGTCGTTATGGCAAACGCCTAATTAGTCGTCATTCAGGGAGCTGATTTGCGACGCGTTGGCATGGGGTTTTAACTATTTTAGTGTAATTTAATTTATTGCAACCAATGATATATGTTTAATATATATGTCGTTATAAGATCGTGATAGATATGCTGAGATAAGTTCTATTTTTTGAAATATTTAAGTAGCGAATACTATTTCACTTTTATCGTTTCAGAGGTTGGGTAAATGTTTGATTTATTAAATTTTAATCGCGCCAATGACGATTCTATGATGGAAACTTTGCAATGTAATTTTCTTGGGTACGTGAATTTTTCATTTACGGGTAGAACTGTCACCATAAAGTCCCGAAAAGCCGAAGCTTTACTAGGTTATCTTTGTCTTTCTGGAGGGCGTTTGCTGCGAGAGAAGGCGGCTGGTATGTTTTGGAGTGAAAGCTCTGAATATCATGCGCGTTCATCTTTGCGGCAGACCTTATTGATTTTGAAACGCGCGCTGTCTCAGGTGGGGTATAATCAACTTACGGCGGATAAAACTATGATTTATTTGCCAACTGATAGTATTAATCTGGATACGCATCAATTGTTGGGTGCAATTGAACGGGGCGACGTTCAAACAAGTTGGGGCGATAGTTCTTTTTTAGGCGAGATTTTTGTTGGGTTTGATGGCGTCGATGAAGTATTCACTCAATGGCTGCGCGAATTACGCAATAATTTCCAGAATGAATTGCGCTCTAGACTTGAGCCGCGGTTACGACCCGTAGACGGCAACTGGGAGGCGGCGCATAAAGCGGCGGAAGTTTTGCTAATGATGGACCCTGCGCATGAACCTGCATGTCAAGCATACATGCGCGCGCGTGCCGCATGCGGTGATTTCGCCGGCGCCATAAAAGCCTATGACGCGTTCTGGCGGGTTCTGGATGAAGACTATGACACGCTTCCTGGCGCAGAAACTCAAGCTTTGGCTGTTGCGATCAAATTGGGTGAATTCAATGATCCATCCATCAGTTCCAACCAGAACTGCGTGGGGGGGGGGGCACGGAAAATAGCTTTCGAGGAAAGCGCCGACGATCTGCGCCCACGGATCGTTATAATTTCCCGTGATGAGCTGCAAGGCGGTAAAAGAGGAGAGGACGAAAGTCTTGGGCGCCTCAAACGGAAAGTGATTTCCAGATTTGTGCGTTTTCGGGATGTGGCGACGGCGTCTGAACGAGCCGCTCGGGCCGAGGACTACCGACTTGAGTTGGAAATTTTCTCCCAAAGCGATGGCGCGCATGTTCTTGCAGTGCTGAAACAAGATAGTTCTCAGACCTATCTTTGGGGAGAAGAGTATTCAGCGTGTGAATTTGGCGGATGTGTCGTGAGTGACGATCTATGTGACCGTCTTGTTCGCACTTTCCATGCTTATGTTATTTCGGCTTGCACTCGCGCGTCATTGGCCGAATCTTCATACGGTCAGACAACCTACGCCAAATATGCGCTCGCACATGTTTTACTTTCGCGGCATTCCCCGCAGGAGGGGCGCGAAGCGGAAAAGTTACTTCGAGAGGTTGTTGACCAGAATCCGAATTTTACGCCCGCAATCGCTCGCTTGGTGGTGGCGCGGGCCAATTGGTCGTGTAGACGATTGGAACAGGGCGAGGAGGTGGAGGATTGGTCGCGGTTACGCTTGCTTGCGGAGCGCGCTTATAAACTTGACCCTTCCGATGGGTGGGCCGCTCTCAGTCTTGGGTGGGCTGAGTTGCAAACAGGGTCTTTAATTGCTGCGGTTAGGAGTTTTACTCAGGCGACGCGCCTGAATGATTGTGACATTGGCGCCGGCCTGTCGTCAGCGTTCGGCTTGGCGCTGTGCGGCGAGCGGGAGTTAGCCTTGAAGAGCGCGTGTTCCATGGTTGGGAAACAGGGGCTGGATCTTACCACTGCTGACGTGGGAGCCTTGCTAGCAGTTGGTTATTTCTCTGCGTGGAGAGATTTCGTGGAAGTTGATCTTCTGGAGCCGTTACTTGCGGGAGGCGCACAAGAAACGCCGACGGATGAAACATGCCGGATGATTTTTCAAAAGACGCTTTTAGGCGCGCAAGAAAGCGGGGCCTGGAAATGGCCTTTCTTCAACGTCATTTCGTTAGAAGAGGCGATTGAGAGAAGTGCGTTCGGAACGTATTTTCAGATAAAGAAATGGTTGCCTGAGAACCCGTCAACTCATGGTGAGCGGCTGCGACCTCGGAGCGCTAGTTTGAGCTTTGAGGATAGTCTCGTCAATTGAGGAGGATTTATTTCGCTTCGAGAAGAGCGCGCACGCTGTGTGCGACTTGCTTCAAGTCGAATTTTTCGTCTCGTCCACGGCTGACGGCGGCGTTTTGAAAGGCGTAACTTCTTCTTTTTTTGCGATATGCGCTGGTTGCCGCGTGGTTATATGGCCCTCATCGTCCTTCTTTTCCGCGTCATCGTTGGGGGCGCTATTGACCTGTATGCGTTCACGCGCGATGCGGTCTATATGGGTGCGAAGCTCCGGATCCTTATGGGTCAGAGATTTGAAGTCATTGGTGGACAAGATGAGGAGGCGGCAGTAGCCAACCGCAATCACGTCCGCGGTTCGCGGCTGACCGGTGATAAGTGAAATTTCACCAAAAACATCGCCGCGTCCTAGAACCATTCGGTTCGCTCCGGTTTTGACTTCAACGGCGCCTGAAGAAATAAAGTAAGCGGCGTCGCCTTTGTCGCCTTTGCGAATTAAGTGCTCACCCGGCACCGCGAAGCGGGGGCGGGTCAATTTTGCAATTGCTTTGATCCGGTCTGGGGTCAGGTCTGAGAAAATTGGCATATTGGCCACCAATTGTTCTGTCTTCAGGCCTAAGTCAAGGTGGGGACGGCGATCTGCGTCCTGCTTTGAATTGCTGACGGCGTTCTGCAAATCATCATAAAGTTCTTGGCCGATCAGGTTGTGCTCATGAAGTGTGGCGTAGCCATGCTCTTCAAGACGTAAGGCCGTTTTTTGCAGGAATCTGCGTTCCAATTGGTCTGCGTAGTCAGGGTATTGCAAGCGAAGCGCTTTGAGCGCCCGCACTGTGCTTTCACGGCGAAGATGGAGGATTTCAGAAAGAATTTCCGCGACGCGTGATCCCAGAAGCGGGGCAATCTTTTGTGGTACGAACTTGATCAACTCATCAAGTATTATTCTGTTGACGAGAAGAAGCTCGTAACGATCAGCGATCAATAGCGCTAGCCAGCGGTTTGTCTTGAACCAACGTTGGCAGAATTGCGCGATGCGGAACCGGCGCGGGAAGGCGAGAAACCGCCGCGCGGTTCTGTTGTACTCAAACCTGCCGCCGGTGCGCGCGCGGTCTGCGATGCGGCCAGCGCCGGTTAATAAGGTCTCGATTGTTCGCGCAGACGCCGTGCTGTAGCGGAAATGCGAAAGGATCAATTCGCGCTCTTGGTTGGAAATCGCGATAAGTCCGAGGGTGATGCGATCCCGGTCGAGAATGTCGCTGGCGATATCATTCTCAAGGGCGGCGGTTTCGGCGCGAATGCGGTAGGGAGCGGCGACTTGTTCGGCGAGCTCTGGAGCTATTGCGTAGGCCTTGGCGGCGTCTGTGACGCCGGAACGAACGTCTTCAAGAGCCAGCGCTATGACTTGATTGCGTAAAGCGGCGTCAATGGCGGACAGACGGTCCAGTTTTAAAATGCGGATTAACGGTTTCAAGGTGGTGCCGTAAACCAGCAAAGTGAATAGCACGAAGCCGGTTGCGGTGACGGCGACAAAACGCTGCACATCTTCTGGAACCGCGTAATGCTCGGTCACGCCAAGGGCTAGGGTCAAGGTGACGGCTCCGCGCATTCCCCCCCATAAAATGACTGTTTTGAAGGGAGTGCTGACCGATTGTCCCAGCTTTAACGCGGAGAGTCCCGGAAGCAGACCAAACAGAACAATCGCGCGCGCTGCAAGGGAGGCTACAACGACAATGGCGATCATCGCCACGTCGAGCCAATTGATGTTGGCCATCAATTTGTAAACGAGAATGGATGCGAGAATAAAGATTAGGGAGGCGGCCCAAAATGCGATTTGTTCCCATACGTCCTGCAGGTATGACCAATTATCCGGGGTAATGCGCAGCGGGCCTTGAAGATTGAGCACTATGCCTGAGACGACGACGGCGACCACACCGCTCACGCCCATGGTCTGTTCCGCCACAACGTAAACCAAATAGGGCAGCGCGACGCTGAGTGTGACTTGAGCTAGAGGGAAGTCACGCACGGTGATGAACAAGTAGGAAAGCGCTTTGCCGCCCAAATAGCCGATCGCCAAACCGCCAAGGAAACTGCTGAAGAAATCCAAGGTGGCGGCGGTGGGGTTTGGCTGTTCCATCCCGGTTAAAATACCCAGAAGCAATACGAAAAGCGCAATGGCGGCGGCGTCGTTAAACAGGCTCTCACCCTCGACAAGGCGGACAAGTCGGGAGGGCGCTCCGATATCTCGAAAGATCGCCACCACTGCAACTGGGTCCGTGGTGGCGACAATCGCGCCAAGCAAGAGGCAGGCGACGAGGGAGGTTCCGGCGATTGGATAAAGGGCGAAGCCGATGAAGGCGGTGGCGACGATCACCGCGACGATCGCCAGAAGTAGAATGGCGGCGGTGTCTTCCGCCATTCGGCGCACGTCGAGCGTCAGAGCAGTCTGAAACAACAGAAGTGGAAGGAACACATAAAGAATCACCTGCGCGTCTATGGGTGGGTCAACGAACACCCGGGCGATTGTGTTGAAAACATCAGTATGGGCCGTATACAGCAACTCACTTGCCAGAGCGCTGATCGCGATGCCCACAAGGGCGACCAGAACGGAAGGAGCCAGTCCCAATTTACGCGACAGCGGCTGGATCAGACTGATTATAACAAGAAGTCCGGCGATTGCAGCCACGATGATTGGTGTGTTCATTTCTTGTCACAGCGCTTGAGGGTGTTGTATTTCGCTGTCGCGCCGTATTCCTTTGTCTGAGCATAGTGAACGCGAAAACCAGAAATAATTTTCAGCGCGATCTCGTTTTTTATCTCTATTTCGGCGAAGACAAGGCGGTCTTGCAAATTACTGACAAATTGCTGATCACTAAATGCAACGCAATGTAACGCCATTGGCTACAATAAATAATTCGTCACAACTCACTATTCCTTCAGAATGACGATATCATTAAACCCTTTAATTTTTCCTTCGGCGGCGAGTTTTATCCAGATTTAACGAACAGATTTGTAGCGTTCTGAAAGCCATATGCCGCCCAACACCAGAACCAGCGCCAGCGCATGATAAAGGTGAAAAGGCTCTGACAGGATTAAAACGGCTAGAATCGAGGAAAAAATCGGCACGAGATTGAGAAAAACGCCAGCTCGTCCTGGACCTATCAATTCAACGCCCCGCATAAAAAATAATTGTGCGATGAAGGAGGGAAAAAACGCGATATAGGCGACGATCAACCAACCATGCGGCGTTGGCGTCTGGATGGCGCCTGTGGCCACTTCCATTATAAACAGGGGCAATGACGTGACGGCGGCGACGATTGCGAGCACGGTGAAGAAAACAATGCCCGGCAATGGCGGACGGTCACGCAAGGCCAGAGTGTAGGCCGAATAAAATAGACAGGCTATTACGAGTAGTCCGTCGCCTGGATTAACCTGCAAGGTCAAGAGGCGATTAAAGTCACCTTGCATAGCGATGAGAACCACGCCTGCAAGCGTGATAATGACGCCGAGCAATTGCAGCATGCTTGTCCGCGCGCCAAGAAAAGCCAGAGCTCCAACCAGCACGAAGACGGGCATGGAGCCTTGAATAATGCCAATGTTCAGGGCGGTGGTCGTATGAGCGGCGTAATAGAATAGCGAGTTAAAAGCCGTGAAGCCGAAAAAGGCCATGACTGTTAAGATGAGCAGGTGCTTTTTGATGATTGGCCATTCCGCGATCACTTGACGTCTGCACATCATAATCAACACTGAGCTGACGATAAGCCAACGCAAGGTGACGACGGCGAAAGGGGATACTTCACCGATGACAAGCCGCCCGGCGACGGCGTTGCCGCTCCAGAAAAGGGTTGTGAGCGTGAGCAATAAAATCGGACGAGAGTAAAAACTGCTCGCCAGCGAGCGTAAACCAATCAGCATGTCAGGTCCTTGAAAATCGCGAAAGGCGCGGCTTCCAGCGCTTATCGTCAATTTTTATTGTCATCGTTTTCTATTGTTATCGCCAGATGCATTTTGGCGAGAGGGCGGCTGCGCAAATGTCGAGCGGTGGTAAGGGGAAGCTTAAGCTGGAGGGAGGCGCCCAAAAAATCAGATTGTATTATCGGCCGAAAGACTAACGCGTGAAATATTATTTCGAAAGGGAAATCTTCGATACGGAGTTCGCAGGCGCCATGACGCTGAGATTTTATCCTGAGAGGAAAAACTACTTCTTGTTTTTCCTCGTTGACCCCACAAGCGAACTTCCCGATGTTTGGCGCAATGACGCATACGCGTCTGGTATTGGACGCTTTGGGGCGTGGACCTTCAGGCAAGGAGAATTTGGTCATGGAACGGATTGAATTGGCGGGATTGAAAGTCGCCCCCGAATTTCAGCGGTTTATCGAAACTGAAGCCCTGCCAGGAACGGGCGTGTCCAGCGAGCGCTTCTGGCGGGGACTGGCGGAACTGTTCAAGGATTTTGCGCCTGAAAACAAAACGCTGCTGAAGAAGCGCGATGATTTGCAAGCGAAACTCGATGATTGGCACAAGGCCCATCGCGGTCCGATTGACCTGCCCGCCTATAAGGCGTTCCTGATGGAAATTGGGTATATGGTTGAAGAGGGAGAGAAGTTTTCCGTCGATACGGAGAACGTAGATGATGAGCTCGGGGAGCTTTCAGGGCCGCAGCTTGTGGTGCCTGTGATGAATGCGCGTTATGCCTTGAATGCGGCGAATGCTCGCTGGGGCTCGCTTTATGACGCGCTTTACGGCACTGACGCTATGGGCTCAAAGCCAACGGCTGGCGGTTACGACGCGGCGCGCGGCGCGCAAGTGATCGCTTACGCCCGCAAGGTTTTGGATGGGAGCGCGCCGCTTGACGAAGGCAGTTGGGCGGATCTTGCGGAGCTTTCGGTGATTGGCGGCTCTTTGGCGGTCACGTTGCAGGATGGGACGATGACGGGTTTGGCCCAGCCGCTTCAATTTGCGGGGTTTGCTGGAAAACCTGAGCGGCCTGAAAAAATACTCCTTGAGAAAAATGGCCTGCATTTAGAGCTGGCGTTCGACAGCTCGCATCCAATCGGGAAGGCCGATCCGGCGGGCGTGGCGGACCTTTTGTTGGAATCAGCTTTGACGACCATTATGGATTGTGAAGATTCAGTCGCCGCCGTTGACGCTTCTGACAAAGTTGTCGCTTATCGAAACCTGCTTGGGCTTATGAAAGGCGATTTGTCGGAAAGTTTTCAGAAAAACGGTGAAACAATCGTTCGGAAGCTGCATGGCGATCGTGACTACGTCAGCGCGGAAGGCGAGCGACTAACGTTGCCGGGACGGTCTTTGATGCTGGTCCGCAATGTTGGTCACTTGATGACCAATCCTGCGGTGCTCGACGCTGAAGGCCATGAAATTCCGGAAGGTATTCTCGATGGTCTGGTGACGGGGCTGATCGCCATGCATGACATTGGCGTTGGCGGGCCGGATGGGGGCGGGCGGCGCTGCAATAGTCGCGCAGGGTCCGTTTATATCGTGAAACCAAAGATGCACGGTCCGGAGGAAGTAGCTTTCGCCGAAAATTTGTTTTCACGCATTGAAACCGTATTGGGACTTGAGGCCAATACGCTCAAAATGGGGATTATGGACGAAGAACGCCGCACCACGGTGAACCTGAAAGAATGTATTAGAGCAGCAAAGAGCCGTGTTTGCTTTATCAACACTGGCTTTTTGGATCGCACGGGCGATGAAATGCACACGTCCATGGAAGCAGGGCCGATGTTGCGCAAAGGCGACATGAAGAGCGCCGCTTGGATCAAAGCCTATGAAGACTGGAACGTGGATATCGGGCTGGAATGCGGCCTTCCGGAACATGCGCAAATCGGCAAGGGCATGTGGGCCATGCCGGACCTGATGCAAGCGATGCTGGAGCAGAAAATCGCTCACCCCATGTCAGGCGCCACAACCGCCTGGGTGCCCTCGCCAACGGCTGCGACGTTGCATGCGCTGCATTACCACACGGTGGACGTGATGGCGCGCCAGATTGAGCTGGCTAAGCGCGAGCGTGCCGATCTGGACGCTATTCTCTCGATTCCTCTGGCGGAAAATCCGAATTGGTCTGCGGCGGATATTCAAGCCGAGCTTGATAATAACGCGCAAGGCATTCTTGGTTACGTGGTGCGCTGGGTGGATCAAGGCGTTGGCTGCTCGAAAGTTCCGGACATCAATAATGTCGGGCTCATGGAGGATCGGGCGACGCTGCGGATCTCTGCGCAGCATATGGCTAATTGGTTGCGTCATGGTGTGTGCGATGAGACGCAGGTCATGGAGACATTGAAACGGATGGCCGCCGTCGTGGATCAACAAAATGCTCACGATCCGCTTTATGAACCCATGGCTGCTGATTTTGACGGCTCCATTGCGTTTCAGGCGGCCTGCGATCTGGTTTTCAAAGGTAGAGATCAACCGAACGGCTACACGGAGCCTATCTTGCACGCGCGCCGAATTGAAAAAAAGGCGTCACGGACGACGTAAGTTTTCGCTCAATGATTTGAACGTTGATAAATGCTCCAACCGGCGCGCGGCGCCGGTTGGAGCGGGTATGGAGGCGCCAAACTCAAAACGAGCTTTTCGGCAACGTGATGGTCGCTTTCAGGCCGCCGCCTTTGCGGTTTTCCAATGTGAGAGAGCCGCCGTGACTTTGGATGATCGAACGGGCTATGGAGAGGCCAAGCCCAATGCCGCCGGTTTCGTCCGAACGCGACTCCTCCAGCCGAACGAAAGGTTCGAACACGTCTTTGAGGCGTTCTTCGGGGATGCCGGGGCCTGTGTCCATAATTTGGATTTGCAGATGCGCCTTGCCATCGTTGAGCCTGACTTCTGCGTCTTGAGCATATCGGATTGCATTGTCGAGCAGATTGCGCAAAGCGCGTTTCAGCGCCAAAGGCCGGCAAGGCGCCAGAATGCGGCTTTTGGGCATGTCAAAGGAAACGCTTTTGCCCATGTCGCAATAATCTTCCACGATTGCGTCGATGTGTTGCCCGATATCGAGCCGAACCATATCTTCATGCATTGTGGCGTCGCGGGCGAAGGCTAGGGTCGTCTCGGTTAATTTCTGCATTTCATCAAGAGTTTGAATGATTTTTTCGCGGTTCTCATCGTCGTCGATGAACTCGGCCCTGATGCGAAGCGAGGTGATGGGCGTGCGCAGATCGTGGCTGATGGCCGCCAGCAAGCGCGTGCGATCTTTAACGAAGCGGGTTAGTCGTTCTTGCATGACGTTGAAGGCGCGCAAGGTGCTGCGAATTTCAATCGGCCCAAGCTCCTTTAGTTGCTCCACGTCTTCGCCGCGGCCGAAACGTTCGGCGGCGATTGCAAGCTCTCGCAAGGGGCGCGTCAGCCGACGCACCATGAAGCCGATAATTGCGATGATGCCCAGAGCAGTCAGGCCTATGGAAACGAACAAGGGTTGCAGCGGATAGCGGGGCAGTGGGTAACTGGTGGCCATGTTCAGCCATTGGCCGTTCTGGAGTGATACGCTTACCGTTAGCGTTATGAATTCTTCCGGTTTTTGGAACGGAGAAAAATTGTTGAGGGTCCAGGGCTTGTGAGGGTGATTATCTGCGCTGCGCTTGTGCTTGTGACCCTTGAAGTCAGGTGGGCGGCGCGCAGGTTTATCAGCCGCACGGGTAACGTCGACGCGAACGTCATGAGCGTCCCCGGTTTGCTCGACTAGAAAGGCCGCTAGCCGCCGATCGCCTTTTCCTTTTCCCGTCGCCTCAAGCGCGGCTTCATTCGCCACCCAGTATTTTAACGCTCTACTGGATGTCGCGGTCAATATTTCGTCGTGAATATCAGTGGGGGTGTTTTCAATCAAACGGACCAGGGCGGCGGTGCGCGATACGACGCTGTCGCGGGCGAGCTGAGCCAAAGCGCCGCGCCGTTCGTCGGCGAACATGATTAATGTAATCGCCTGAGCCGCGATTAGGGCGATTAAAAGTAGAATTAACAACTGCCCGGCCAGACTGGCGGGCCATATTCTGAAACGGGATTTAACCATATGGGGAATTTTCATTGATTTGTCTTCACGTCGCTGGTGAAGCTGTAGCCGCCGCCCCAGACAGTTTTGATAAGCTCAGGAGATTTGGGGTCAACTTCGATCTTGCGGCGCAAGCGGCTGACCTGATTATCGATGGATCTGTCGAAAACGGTTGGCGACCTTCCGGAAGTAAGGTCCAGCAGTTGTTCGCGGGAAAGAACCATCTTTGGGCGTTTGAGAAAAGCGCATAACAGCTGGAATTCGCCTGAAGAGAGGGGGGCGACGACGCCGTCGGCGCCAATGAGATGGCGTTTTCCCACGTCCAGCGTCCAGCCGGAAAAGGTCAAGATTTCAGATTCAAGCGGGTCGCGTTCACGAGCGGCGAGAGATGTGCGGCGCAAGACAGCTCTTATGCGCGCCAGAAGCTCTCGAGGATTAAAGGGCTTGGTGACGTAATCATCGGCGCCGATTTCCAGTCCAATAACCCTGTCGGTGTCTTCGGCCATAGCCGTCAACAAAATGACTGGCGTGTTTCCTCGTTCCACCAAGTGGCGGCAGAGAGACAGTCCGTCTTCTCCGGGCATCATTATGTCGAGGACGACCAAATCGACGGCGGCGACTTTAAGGGTCTTGCGTGCGTGCGCGGCGCTGTCGGAGGCGCTGGCGCGCATCCCATTCTTCCGCAAATATCTGGCCAGAGTCTCACGTATGTCTCTGTGGTCGTCAACAATCAGAATGTGCGGTGAAATCTCGCTCATGAGGGAGCCTCTTATTTGCCCGCTTTATCGCAGGTTCGAATAGGGCGATGTATTTCCATAATCTTACGGACGTTTTTCACCTTTGCATCGGCAAAAATGTAATCAAATGTATCAGGAAGCCGAACTGTGACACTTGACGACAGATCCCTTCGAAACAGGGGTACTTTTGCGACATCCTTTGATTATCTCTAGCTCATCGAAGGTTGAACAAAAGGATTAGTTCGATGCAGAACCGTCATACATTCAAGACTTTAATTCTTGGCGCAGCCGCCGCCGCGATGCTTTCAGCGACGGCGATGCCCGCTTTCGCGGATAAAGACGGCGGTAATGGCGCACACGCCGAGCGTTCCGGCGAAAAGCATGGCGGCAAACGCCATCATGGCAAACGCGGTAAAGGCCGTATGGCGATGCAGATGATGCAGCGTTTTGACGTCAATGGCGACGGCGAGCTGACGAAGGACGAGATTGAAGGCGTCATTGACACGCTTTACGTCAAAGCGGACGCCAATGGCGACGGCAAAGTTACTCTTGAAGAGTTCAAAGTCTTTTATATCGACGAGTTTTCCGAACGTAAGGTGCGCGCTTTCCAGCGAATGGATAAAAATGGCGATGGAGAAATCACTATTGCCGAATTTGAAAATGCGCGCCCGGGTAAAGGCGGCGGCAAACATCACGGAAAACGCTCTCATAAAGGCGCTGGAAAAGATGGAGCGCCGCATGCGCATAAGGGAAAGCCAGGCAAGCGTGGGGAAGGAAACCAAGCTCGTCTTGAAAAATTCGATACAAATAAGGATGGAAAAATCTCGCGGGAAGAGCGCGCCGCCGCACGCCTTCAGGTGTTCACTGAAGCCGATAAAAATGGCGATAAGGTTTTGACGCTCGCTGAGTTCACGCCAATCTGGGCGGCCCGCGCCGACAAGCGCATGGTCAGAGCCTTCCAGTGGTTTGATCGCGACGGCGACCTGGTGATTACAAAAGAAGAAGCTCATGCGCCCGTTAAAAAGATGGTCAGAAAAATGGACAGCAACGGCGACGGCGTACTTAATAAAAAAGACAAGCCCCATCGCGGTGAAAAGCCACGTCATAAAAAGAACCAAGGATGACTAAAACATAACGTTACAGGTTATCGTTTCTGATTTCCGCCGCGACTTGCAACGTTCTCATGGGCGTTTGTCGCGGCGGAACCTTTTTCACCGGCGAGGAGAAAACCGGCAACGCTTTTCGTGCGCTCAGAGCTGCGTGGAGCAAAAAAAAGAGACCACCGTAAATTTACTCTTGAATATGACGAGGGATTTGGGTAATGGTCTGCTTGCCCAAATTCGCACGTGCCCGTGGTCGTCCAAGAGTTAAGTGGCAGTCTGGATATTCATAATCTTCGAACGACGAAGTTTATCCGACAAAACAGGACGGCTTAAAGCAACGACGTAAAGAGGGCTTTTTTGGTCTCTGTCGGGGTTTCCAACCTCCGATGTTACTGAAGAGGCACTTATTACATCCTTGCCAGCCGTGCGGTTCGGTTTCTCGATCCAATCCAAGGCATTTATCCATATGGGATGAGAGGCGACTATGTCGCTTTGCTGTCCTTTGCGCCTTATGAGCTGCTACGCTTCCGTTTCCACCGCGGACGCGGCAGGGTTCATTTGCGCACCCTTGTGACGTGATACCGGGACGGGAGCGCCCTCATGAGCGAACGAATTCGCGAATTTCTCCGTAGCCGCCGCGACGACGGCCCTTGCGTTGTCGTTGACCTTGATATTGTGCGCGATAACTATGACGTATTCGCCCATGCTTTGCCGGACGCTCGCGTTTATTATGCGGTGAAAGCTAATCCGGCGCCTGAAATTTTGAACCTTCTTGCTGAGCTTGGGTCGTGTTTTGACTGCGCTTCGATTGGCGAGATCGAAATGGTTCTTGCGACAGGAGCGAGCGCAGATCGTATTTCCTACGGCAACACCATCAAGAAAGAGCGCGATATTGCTCGGGCTTTTGCGCTTGGGGTGCGTTTATTCGCCGTTGACTGCGAAGCGGAAGTCGAGAAAATCGCCCGTGTCGCGTCAGGATCCAAGGTTTTTTGCCGTATCTTGTGTGACGGGGCGGGAGCTGATTGGCCTCTTTCGAAGAAATTTGGCTGCGCGCCAGAAATGGCTCCGCGGGTGCTGGAGCTGGCCCATCGTTCTGGCCTTGAAGCCTATGGGGTGTCCTTTCACGTTGGTTCGCAGCAATCCAATCTGGAGGCGTGGGACAGCGCTTTGGCCATGGCGGCGAGCGTGTTCTCTGAAATGGCGGCGCGCGGCGTTCATTTGTCTATGGTCAATATGGGCGGAGGGTTCCCCACACGCTATCTGAAAGAAATGCCGGGCGTTCCGGCATATGGGGAAGCGATATTCCGCGCTCTTAAAACGCATTTTGGCAATCGTTTGCCGCACACTATCATCGAGCCGGGCAGGGGCATGGTGGGCAACGCTGGTTTGATCGAAGCGGAAGTCGTGTTGATTTCCCGTAAATCCGATGATGATCCTATGCGCTGGGTATATCTTGATATTGGTAAGTTCAACGGCTTGGCGGAAACAATGGATGAGGCGATCCGTTATCCGATTTTGACGGAACGGGACGGCGACGTGAAAACCCCTTGCGTTCTAGCGGGCCCTACATGCGATAGCGTTGATGTTCTTTATGAGAAAACGCCCTATGAGTTGCCGGTGTCTCTGGCCATTGGCGATAAGATTCTTATCAAGGCTTGCGGCGCCTATACCACAACCTATTCGAGCGTTGGCTTTAATGGCTTTGCGGCGTTGCAATCCTACGTGATTTGAGGTGGCGGCATGATTGAACTCGTGCAGGAGGCGCCGTGGATGGCCGGCGCCCGCGAAGCTCTGTTGGATTGTGTGTTTGGCCCGGCGCGTTTTGAAAAATCCAGCGAACGCTTGCGCGAAGGGCGCTTGCCTGAAATCGCCCTTGCGGGGATCGATGAGGAAAGTGGACATCTGGTGGCGACTGTCCGGCTATGGAATGTCGTCACTGGCGACGCGCGTCCGGCTTTATTGCTTGGGCCGCTGGCAGTAACCCCAGAGCTGCAAGGCCAGGGCGTGGGCGCCAAATTGATGCGGCGCGCGCTCAATCAGGCGGCGGTCGCCGGACATAAAGCCGTGTTTCTGGTTGGCGACGGGGCTTACTATGAGAGGTTTGGCTTCACGACGCGGTTGACAGGCGAACTGGATATGCCGGGACCGGTGGAACGAGACCGTTTTCTGGGGCTGGAGCTTATCGCAAGAGCGCTTTCTGGAGCTCATGGATGTTTGACTGCGAGCGGGTTGCCTCAGGCGCCGGTCACGTCGAATCTTTATAATGGGAACTTGAACGCAGCGCCGTGGCCTCCCGTTCGCTAATTCAGGGGGCGGTGACGCTTGTAAAGACGTCATTGAAGTAATCGAGAAAGGCGAACCAGCGTTCGCCTTTTTGTCATTTTCGCCGCGCGGTTTGTTTATCTGGCGAAGCAAAAGCTTTGTTCTCCGCGTTTTTGCATTGATTGGCGGTGAAATTGTACGGTGGATTAGAGCCACTCAGCAGATCCCCGCCTTAAATTCAAAAGGAAAACTCATGTCCGGCTGGCCTATCTACGGCGCTATATCAGGACCAATTGTCATGATTGGTTTTGGCTCAATTGGCAAAGGAACCCTGCCGTTGATCGAACGACATTTCCAGTTCGACCCCGGGCGGGTGACTGTGATTGATCCAGTCGACAAGGATCGGACGATGGTGGAGACGCGGGGATACGCTTTTGAAAATAAGGCGATAACGGTTGAGAATTACCGCGACGTTCTAACACCCTTGCTGACAAAAGGAGAGGGGCGGGGCTTTTGCGTTAATCTCTCCGTTGACACGTCTTCGCTTGACCTGATGAAATTGTGCCGCGAGCTTGGCGTTCTTTATATCGACACTGTGGTGGAGCCGTGGCTGGGCTTTTATTTCGATGAAGACGCCGCTCCTGCGGACAGAACCAATTACGCTCTACGGGAAAGCGTCAGACGCGAGAGGAAGAAAAGCCCCGGCGGAACGACGGCCGTATCTTGTTGCGGCGCTAATCCGGGCATGGTTTCCTGGTTCGTCAAGCAAGCGGTTATTGACATCGCGCGTGACACGGGGGTCTCGTTTAAAGAGCCTGAAAGCCGAAAAGCGTGGGCCAAGCTCATGAAGAAGCTCGGCGTAAAGGGCGTTCACATTGCGGAGCGCGACACCCAGCGCGCGAAAACGCCGAAACCCATGGGCGTGTTTCGCAATACATGGTCGGTGGAAGGGTTCTTGTCGGAAGGCTTTCAGCCGTCTGAACTTGGGTGGGGCAGTCATGAGAAATGGCGCCCAAAAAATTCCAAAAAACATAAATCCGGCTGCAAGGCCGCCATATATCTGGAGCAACCTGGCGCCAATACGCGCGTTCGCTCTTGGTGCCCGACGCCCGGCGCGCAATATGGCTTTTTGGTCACCCACAATGAAGCCATTTCTATCGCCGATTATTTCACGGTGAAAGATGGCGGGAAAGTCGTCTACAGACCGACTTGCCATTACGCCTATCATCCGGCGGATGACGCCGTATTGTCTTTGCATGAGCTGTTTGGCTCTGCGGGAAAGATACAGCCCGAGCTGCATTTGCTGAATGAGGATGAAATTCTGGACGGCGTCGACGAGCTTGGCGTTCTGCTCTATGGCCACGCGAAGAACGCATATTGGTATGGCTCTCAGCTCTCAATTGAGGAGGCGCGTGAACTGGCGCCGCAACAAAACGCCACCGGATTGCAAGTGACCTCCGCCGTTCTGGCCGGAATGGTGTGGGCGCTTGAGAATCCGGAAGCCGGCATCGTGGAAACCGACGACATGGATTACAAGCGGTGTCTGGAGGTGCAAAAGCCCTATCTTGGGCCGGTGAAAGGCTATTATACGGATTGGACGCCGCTTGATGACCGTCCGGGTTTCTTCAAGGAGGATCTGGACATGAAGGATCCGTGGCAATTCAAGAATATATTGGTGCGTTGACGCGCTGAGCGTCATTTAATTGTCGCCGCCGTCATTTTTGGGGCGGCGACAATGATTTACGCTTTTATTCCCGCCTAATCCTTGTTTCTTGATTTGGCTCCGGCGGGCGTAGATCGTTTGCGGCGCACCAGCGGGCGAGCGCATTTTTCGATGTGGTCGATCACCAGCGACGCGACATTCTTGCCTGACGCTTTCTCCACCCCTTCAAGACCCGGGGAGGAGTTGACTTCCAGAACCTTCGGCCCGTCTTCGCTGCGCAACATGTCAACGCCGGCGAAATCAAGCTTCATGGCTTTGGCGGCGCGCAATGCGGTTTCACGTTCCAATTTGCTGATCTTGACGCTTTCAGCCGAGCCGCCTTGATGCAGGTTTGAGCGGAATTCGCCATCTTGGGCGCGGCGGCGCATGGAGGCGACCACTTTTCCGCCAACCACAAGACAACGGATATCTTCGCCCGCAGCCTCCTTGACAAAGTGCTGTACAAGAAAATCGGCCTTCAAGCCACGGAAGGCGCTAACGACGGATTGTGCGGCTTTGCGGGTTTCCGCCAGAACGACGCCTTTTCCTTGGGTGCTTTCCAGTAATTTAATAATGATTGGCGGCGCGCCGACAAGACTGATCAAATTATCAGAATCCTTTGGCGAACTGGCGAAGGCGGTGGCGGGCATATTGATTTGGTGGCGCGCCAGAAGTTGATGAGCGAAAAGCTTGTCGCGAGATGCGCCAATACCATGGGAGCCGTTGACGCAGTGGGCGCCGATGGTTTCAAACTGGCGTACGACGGCGAGGCCGTAAGCTGTGATCGAGGCTCCTATACGCGGGATCACAGCGTCGTAGCGTGGCAGAGGCGCGCCGTCATAATGCACTTCAGGCGCATAGGCGTTGATGTGCATGTAACAGCGTCTTGTGTCGATGGTTTCAACTACGTGATCACGCGCTTCGCCCGCTTCGATTAGCCGCCGCGTTGAGTAATTGTCTGGCTCTCGGGTCAGGATAGCTATGCGGAGCGCGCGCTTTGTCAGGCCGGTAGATGGAAAGTGATCATAGGCGCTATAAGAGAGTTTGTTTTGAACGAACGACAAGCCTGGGGTCACCGTAGCTTCTTCGCCTAGCGCCTGCCGGCCGATCAACATACGATAGGCCATGGCGTCGCGGTTGGTGAGGGTGACTTCAATGGGCCAAGTTCGCTCCCCGATCCGCAGCGACGTCTCAATGACATAGCGCAGTTCCGTCTCGCCATTGGAGCTTGTCACCTCCCGTCGATCCACTACGTCTGCGGAGCAGTAAAGCTCCACATCCGGACGGTCTGGCATTGGATGCAGGCCAAAACGCACGCGTGGTCGGGACACCGTTCCAAAAGGCTCGATTTTGAATGCGTGAAGCGCCGAGGTCTTGGCGCCGGTATCCACTTTAACTTTGAGCGCAGGTAAACCCAGATCGGGCAATGACGCCCATTCTTCCCAGCCTAATTGAAATTCCGTCATGGCGTTTACCCAGATATCTCGGGACATGAATTATGGACATGTCCGGTAGCTTGGGCGGTGGAGTTTTACAAATGAAATATTTAGGACAGGGCTGGCGCGCGCGATTTATACAAATGATTGTAGAGTTTGGGCGCCGGCGATGTTTTTCGCAGGCGCCCAGTCATCGTTTCATGCTGTTATTTTATGTGGCGGACGGGTTGGGGGTGGTCCCGCCGCTCTTTTCGAATTTGTCGTCATAGTCCACGGCGACCTCATAGTCGGGGTCTTCAAGGATTGAAACTTCAACCATTGGGCCGGCCTTTTTCAAAAGCGTTTGGCAGTCTTGCGACAAGTGACGCAGATGTAATTTCTTGCCAGCGCTAAGATAACGCGCGGCCAATGCGTCGATGGCCTCAAGACCAGAATGGTCCACCACGCGGCTGTCCATGAAATCAATGACAACGTCGTTCGGGTCGTCAAGCGGCGAAAACAATTCCTGAAAGCCAGATGCGGAGCCAAAGAACAGCGGACCGCTGAGTCGGTAAACCTTCCAGCCTTCCTTGCTGACGCCAATTCTGGCGTTTATCCGACTTGCCGCGTTCCAAGCGTATGAAAGCGCCGATAAGATTACGCCGACAATCACCGCGATCGCCAGATCGGAATAGACGGTGACCACCGTCACCAACACGATCATGATGGCGTCGTTTTTGGGAATGCGATGCATGATTTTCAAACTGGTCCAGGCGAAAGTTCCGATGACCACCATGAACATTACGCCGACCAACGCCGCGAGAGGAATTTGCTCAATCAAGGGCGAGGCGAACAAGATGAAGGAAATCAGGAACAGCGCGGCGGCGATGCCAGACAAGCGCGTGCGAGCCCCTGATTTGACGTTGATCATCGACTGGCCAATCATCGCGCAGCCGCCCATGCCGCCGAAAAAGCCGGTGACAACGTTCGCCGTTCCTTGCGCGACGCATTCTTTGGAGGCGCCGCCCTTGGAGCCTGTCAGGTCCGCCACGAGGTTCAGGGTCAAGAGGGATTCGATCAGACCGATCGCAGCCAGTATGAGCGAGTACGGTAAAATGATATACAGTGTGTCAAGCGTGAGCGGCACCATGGGAATATGGAACGCTGGCAGTTCGCCGGCGATGGAGGCGAGATCTCCCACTGTGCGAACGTCGATCCCTGAACCAATCACCAAAACGGAGACCGCCAGAATGCCGGCAAGGGGAGCGGGGAAAAGGGTTGTGACTTTGGGGACAAGCCAGATGATGACCATGGTCAGCGCGACCAAAGCCAACATGATGTAAAGTGGCGTTCCGCTCATCCATTCCACGCCGCCCGAACCGTCCGGCACTTTGAATTGCCCCATCTGGGCGAGAAAGATCACGATGGCCAAGCCGTTGACGAAGCCCAGCATCACCGGATGGGGGACCATGCGGATGAATTTGCCCCAGCGCAGCAGGCCAAAAACAATTTGGAGAATTCCCATGAGAACAACCGCGGCGAAGAGATATTCAATGCCGTGCTGGGTCACGAGGGAAACCATCACCACGGCGAGGGCGCCTGTGGCGCCGGAAATCATGCCGGGGCGACCGCCAAAAACAGCGGTGATCAAACAGACGATAAAGGCTGCGTACAGACCGACGAGAGGGTGAACATGTGCGACGAAAGCAAATGCGACAGCTTCAGGAACGAGGGCGAGAGCAACGGTTAATCCGGCGAGCACTTCAATTTTAATGCGCGACGGCGTCCATTGAATGGAAGCATTCTGGGATGCTTCGGCACGTATTTGCACATGCAACTCCATATCTACATGAAACGATACAAAAGCCGCCCGCTTTTTTGCGGGGAGCCGGGTCATATTTTGTTATCGGAAAATATTGCTCAAGTTGTTAGCGGTTTTATTGCGTTGCAGCAAGTGCGAGGGAGCTAAAATAGCCGTATGAGCGCGATTTTTGAGCTCTTTGGCTGAATTTGAGGGTCGGCGAAAGTCGCTTTTATGTCCTTTGGCTCGACGCAATCGTTTTCCTCAAGTACAAACGCGAAATTACGAAATGAGCTCGCCGCATATTTTCACCTTATGGGAGCGTCCGGTATGAAGTCGACCAATCCAGTTTTCACAGGCTTGGAAACTACGATCTTTGAAGTCATGTCTCGATTGGCGATGGCTCATGACGCGGTTAATCTAGGACAAGGGTGCCCTGATACTGATGGCCCGCAGGATATGCTTGACTTGGCGGCGAAGGCGCTGGCTGAGGGACCCAATCAATATACGCCCATGTTTGGCGTTCCGGAGCTTCGCCGCGCGGTGGCGGAATCGAGCAAGCGATTTTACGGGCTGGATCTGGACTGGAAAAGCGAAGTTTTGGTTACTTCCGGCGCGACGGAAGCGCTGGCGGACAGTCTTCTTGCTATCGTGGAGCCGGGCGATGAAGTCATCCTTATTGAACCGCTTTATGATTGTTATCTGCCGCTTGTGAAACGGGCTGGGGGAACGCCGGTCACTGTTCGGGTGGAGCCGCCGAACTGGAGTCTTGACGTGAGCGCGCTGGCGGCGGCGTTTTCTCCAAAAACCAAGGCGATATTGTTGAATAACCCGATGAATCCGGCGGCTAAGGTGTTCAGCCACGAGGAGCTTACGGAAATAGCGCGTTTATGTGTGGCGCATGACGTTTACGCCATTTGCGACGAAGTCTATGAGCATCTGGTGTTTAACGGCGCGCGGCATCGTCCGTTGATGAGTTATCCGGGGATGCGCGCGCGCACTGCGCGCATTGGCTCTGCGGGAAAAACATTCTCCATGACCGGCTGGAAGGTCGGCTATGTCAGCGCGGCGCCGGCGCTTTTGGAGCCAATCGCCAAAGCGCATCAGGTTATCACCTTCACGACGCCGGGGCCCTTGCAGCAGGCGGTGGCTTATGGACTGTGCAAGGAGGATGGTTATTACGCGGATCTGGCGAGCGCGTTGCAGGCCAAGCGTGATCGGTTGACTAGGGGGCTTGAGGGCTTGGGGGTGGAGGTTTTGCCCTGTGAAGGAGCCTATTTCGTCAGCTGCAATACAAAAGCATTTGGCGTTGGAGAAAGCGATGTGGAAATTTGTCAGCGTATGGTTCGCGAGGCGGGGGTGGCGGCGGTGCCGGTCTCCGCGTTTTACGCTTCTAATCCGCCTGATGATTTAATCCGTTTTTGTTTTTGCAAGCGGGATGAAGTGCTTGATGAAGCAATTCAAAGATTGTCGAAATGGCTTGGGCGCTAGACGAGATCGAAGTTCCAATGCGTTATTGCACAAAGGAAGATGTTTATGAGTAATCCCGTTCTTGTTGAAGTGACGCGTGGGCCGCTGGTGGAGAGTCGGCATCGCGGTGCGATCGCCATTACGGATGAAACTGGCAAGTTGGTTTATTCCATAGGGGACGTGGAGCGCCCTGTGTTTCCGCGTTCCGCTATCAAGGTGTTGCAGGCTTTGCCTTTGGTGGAGTCTGGAGCGGCTGAGGCGTTGGATTTTGACGCGGCGGAGCTGGCGCTTGCTTGCGCGTCCCATAATGGCGAGGCGGTGCATGTGAACGGTGCGCGCGCCATGTTGAGAAAAGCCGGTTTGGATGAGGATGCGCTTGAGTGCGGTTCGCATTGGCCGAAGAGAATGGATGATATCGCCGCGTTGAATCGCAGCGGAGAGAGCCCTTGCGCGCTGCATAATAATTGCTCGGGAAAACATGCCGGCTTTCTGGGGCTGGCCAAAACAATGGGCGTTCCGGTGCAAGGCTATATCGAGGCGGAGCATCCGGTGCAGCGTGAGATCAAGGCCACGCTTGAAGCCCTGACCGGCGATCTGTACGGCGCGGATGTGTGCGGCGTCGATGGCTGTTCGATCCCCACTTATGCGGCGCCGCTGGCGAGTTTTTCCAACGCCTTCTCTAAATTGGTGACGGGACGCGATCTTGAGCCTTTACGTGCGCAGGCGGCGACCAAGCTTATGGAGGCTTGCATGGCCGAACCCTTGATGGTTGCGGGCACAAAGCGTTTCTGTACGCAAATAATGGAAGCCTTCGAAGGGAGGGTTTTCGTCAAAACCGGCGCGGAAGGCGTGTTTTGCGCTGCTTTGCCGGAGCTTGGGTTTGGCGTCGCGCTTAAATGCGATGACGGGGGAACGCGCGGGGCGGAGACCATGATGGCGGCTGTGCTGGATAGTCTGCTGGATTTGACTGAGCACGAAGCGCAAGCTTTGGAACCCTGGTTACGTCCTCAGTTGAGCAATTGGAACAAGCGGCGGATGGGGGAAATTCGTCCCGTAGAAGATTTTTCCACGCTGTTGGAACAGGGAGAGCGTTGATGGGAGGCGGACTTGCATATCGGTTTACGCATGCCATTGTTCGCACGCCGGCGAAAAGCGCGGTGAGCGGCATTCGCGCGCAAGACATTGGAACGCCTGACGTAGAGAAATTTTGTTTCGAGCATGAAAGCTATGTTTCCGAATTGAAGGCGGCGGGATTGACCGTTGAGGTGCTGGAGCCTCTGGAGGGGTTTCCAGACAGTTGTTTTGTTGAAGATCCTGCGTTTTGTCTGCCGGGAAGGGCGGTGCTGCTGCGCCCCAGAGCCGGGAGCCGATCCGGGGAGGTTGAATGTCTTTCCCGCGTTCTGAACCGCCGGTTTGAAGAAGTGGAGGCGTTACCCGCCCCTGCAAATGGCGAAGGGTATGTGGATGGCGGCGACGTCTTGATGATGGACGACCGGGTTATCGTAGGCTTGTCGGAGCGCACCGACAGACGGGGCGCCGAGGTGTTTGGACGCATTTTGTCCAAATGGGGATATGAGGTTGAAATCGCGCATACGCCTCAGGGCGTGCTGCATTTCAAAACGGCTTGCGCGGCGTTGGACGGGGAAACCGTTTTGGCGACGCGTGTGATGATGGAAAGCGGAATTTTTTCACGCTATCGTCTGGTTGAGGTTCCGGAGGAGGAGAGCTACGCGGCCAATTGCATTCGCGTCAACGACGTCGTTCTTGCGCCGGAAGGATATCCTCAAACTCGGGCGGCGATTGAACGCGCTGGCTATGACGTGATTGGCGTTCCAACGCATGAGGCGCGCAAACTTGACGGGGGGGTGTCGTGTCTTTCATTACGTTTTTTTGCGGGAGAAATATAACTCCTTTGCATTGATTGTTGTGGTTTTACGGGCTTGTCGCGCGCGTGAAACTTCTGTCTCTTTCTCTTTAGTTTGTTTTTAAAGGATTGAGATATGGATATTCAAAAGAGCGCCGAGTCGTCGTCGCAGAACGTGACGGCGCCAACGCCGTCACTGGATACTCTTGAGCGTGATTGGACACTTTTGCGTCCTGCTGTGCGCCGGAGTTTGGAAATGCAACATGCCGGCGCCTATAAAACATACCGTGAGAATGCGCTCAATTCTGGTCATTCTGGCGAAGCGAACTCACCGGAGCGTCCACCGCCCTTCAACTTGAATTTCCGTTCACCGCATCACATTACAAGTGCAACTCAAATCCAGAAAACAATCAATCGTTTGGTGGGGCGTTATGGGGTGAGTAATCTGGACGGCTCTTTTTCTCCAGAGAGAGACGCCGCCAAGACCCCACAGTGATAATGCTTCTTGAAAAGAAGTGTCGTGATCGAAAAAAACGAAGCAATTATCTGGCGACGCTATTGCCGCTTATGTCCAAATGAGGCCATTGAGCGCCGCCTTTCTGGGTTAGTTCGCCGGTCGACGGTTCGCTCCATCGATAGCCGATGATCGCGCCGTTTTGCGTCCCACGAATGATATTATTGGCGATAATGGCAGAGTCCGCCCCTTCCACTACAGTGACGCCGATGCCAGTGCCGCATTTACGCAGTATATTTTGCGCGGCGATTACGTCGCGCAAATATGGTCCCCAGCCAAGATGAAGCCCGAAGCGTGGCGCTCCCTCGACAACATTGCCGGTAATGGTAGTGTCAGCTTCCGCCGCAATGCCGATCCCGAATCCTTGCACTTCTGGCGGGTAGGGACCGATGGCGCTGAGATTGCGAATGAGATTTCCGGAGCAAA
Organism: Stappiaceae bacterium; assembly: GCA_048265185.1. GTDB lineage: Bacteria > Pseudomonadota > Alphaproteobacteria > Rhizobiales > Stappiaceae > JBLXBZ01. Next base: position 600,196 of record JBLXBZ010000002.1, read on the forward strand.
CCGCCAGTCTGCCGCCGTCAAGGAAATTGGCGATGGAAATCCCCATTGTCCCGCCGTCAATAAGGTTAGAGGAGATGATCGCGCCTTGAAACCCAAATTCAGAGTAAATAGCGGTTTCGCCGGAGCGAAGACAGGAGTTTCCGTTGATTGTGACGTTGGAGCCTGCGTTCGAGCGAATGGCGGAAAAAGCGCAATCGGTGACGCGGTTGCCCGAAATCACAACGCCGTCAGCGCGAAAAACGTTTATGCCATTGCCAAATTGTCCAGTTCCTCCGCTGCGGGCGGCGATGCGTTCAATCCGGTTACCGCTGATAAGAGTTCCATCTTCTCCCTTTTTCCAGCGATAGACTAAGATTCCAGCGTTGGCGCAATCCTGGACGGTGTTTTGTGTGAAGGATAGCCCGCGCGCCTCCATTGAGCGCACGCCGGCCTCAAGGCAGTTTGAAATATGACAATCGCTGATGCGTCCGGATACGTGATCAAGAGAAATTCCGTTCCGGCTTGAACCGCTGACTTTACAATCCTCAAGACGTAAATTGTCTACATTGGTGAAGTGTAAAAGGCCAAAAGGCGCTTCTCCGAGGAATTGGCCCGCGCCGTCAAAATGCAGCCCTTCAAGGTCTATGTCGGCCGTGTTTCGACTGGTGAGAAGGTGACCGCCCGCGCCGTGGAAAATGAGTCTGGTTTGGTTGGAATGACCAATGATCTGGCAGCGTGAGGGCAAAAAAAGGTTGGAGACAAGATACTCTCCGCCGGGGAGAAACAACGCTTTTCCATTGGCTGTCGCTTCATTGATGGCGTGTTGCATCAGACTGGTTTGGTCGGAGGCGCCATTTCGGATCAATCCCACGTCAAGACCGTTGAGCGAGCCGCGTAGGTTGGTGAGTTGCGCGGCCGCGCGCGTGGATGCTGAGAGGCCGGAAAAAATAACGCCCGCGATCGCAGCGCGCCGGGTTAGAGCGCCGCCAGGAAGCTTTTCCTTGGGTTGATCTGTCTTGCGCGAAACACTTGTTGGTTGCAAAAGAGGAAGAGCCTTTGAATGGAACATCGCTGGAACACCACAGGTTGCACGCCGTTTGAGCTGCAGGGGAAAGGCTTTTCAGGCGCGTGATCTATAGATCAAAGAGACGAGCTAAATTTTCCACGGCGAGGGATGGAGATAAAGTTCCATTTTTAACATCGTCTTCGATCTGCGGTAGTTGCGTTTTTACGCTCGGCGCATTTTTAAAACTATGCATCAAGCGATCTTCAAGCATGGACCAAAGCCAGGCGACTTGCTGCCTGGACCGTTTCTCGCTCCATTCGCCAGTCGCGTTCATTTTGTCGCGGAACAATTCTATTTGCCGCCACATATCACTAAGTCCCTCATTGGCAAGACCCGAAATGGTGATAACTGGCGGCGTCCAGGTTTGAGTGCGCGGGGTTAGAATATGCAATGCGGAGCGATAGTTCGCGGCGGCCGCGCGGGCGCGGTGCTTGCCGTCTTCTCCGTCGGCTTTATTCACCGCAATCATGTCCGCGATCTCTAATACGCCTTTTTTGATGCCCTGCAATTCATCTCCAGCGCCTGGAAGCATGAGCACCAGAAAGAAGTCGACCATATCCGCGACTTTGGTTTCAGACTGACCTATGCCCACTGTTTCGACGAAAATAACGTCGAAACCGGCAGCTTCGCACAAAAGCATCGTCTCACGGGTTTTCGCCGCCACGCCGCCGAGCGTGCCGGACGAAGGGGAGGGGCGGATGAACGCGTTGGGATCGGAGGCTAGCGACGCCATGCGTGTTTTGTCGCCGAGAATGGAGCCGCCGGTTCGTGATGAGGAAGGATCAACCGCGAGCACAGCAAGTCTATGGCCGGCGTTTGTCAGGTTGGAGCCAAGCGTGTCTATAGTGGTCGATTTCCCCACGCCCGGCACGCCAGTGACGCCAAGGCGCAAGGCTTTTCCTGTCCACGGCAAGAGAGCTTGTAATAATTGTTGCGCTTGCTCGCGGTGCTCTGCGCGCCGTGATTCCACAAGAGTGATGGCGCGAGCGAGGGCGGCGCGCTCTCCGTTCACAATCCGCTCACGGTATTCGTCAATATCAATTATATGCTTTGCGGGTCGCGATGAAGTGGCCATTTATAATCTCTAGCCGAAAACATGTTGCAGGTCACGAAAGCAGGCTATGGCGGCGTGATTATTCCGGCGTCCATATGATCCGTTGCAGCGCGGCGTTCCTGAGTTGGCTCGGCGGCGCAAGCCGATCGAATGGCCCGTCATATTGAGAGATGGCGTACACCAGCTTTATGTTGTCGGCGCCGCGCGCGCTGCAAATCGCCATGCCGCGCCACAGGTTCTTGCCTACGCGACAATCTGAACGTGATGTGCCGATTTCGCCAAACGTCATGCCAATTCGCTCGCCATTGGGACCTTGAAGATGATGCGTGACGCCATGAACTTCTCCGATTTTTCCGCCGGCTCCCTTAAATACTTGCAAGACCTGAAACCCGTCGGAATTGAATGCGCCAATGGCCCATTGCGTCTTGTTTTCCACGGCGGATTGCAAGCCTTCTGTCTTGAAGCCGGGCAAGGCGGCCTCGATGGCTTTTTGAGAGTAGGGGGTCTCGCTTGTCAATCCGCCGACGCTTTTACTGGTAATCTGCACAAGGGTGACATTTGAGGTCCGATCCACAAGGATCGGGCCGGAGTATTGCTCAGTGGGAGCGCATGCGACGGCTCCCATAACGAGAATTAAACTGCAGGCGAATTGGACTGAACGCTTCAAGGGTAGGCTCCGGCGGGAGGGGCGATTTACTGATTTGTGAATAGAAACATCAAGTATCACCGATGGCTAGCAGTGCAAAGGCTGGCGAGGCTGATTTTGCGAAATCGTCAGGGATTATCCAATACGCCGGCGCGGCGTTTGGTTGCGAGGTTTAATTGCGAGCTATGAATTTTCACTTACAAGGGAGGGTGCCCCAAAGACGCGTTTAATTCGGCGACCAATTGTCCTGCCGCTTCGGAAATCACCGTCCCAGGCGGGAAAATGGCTGCGGCTCCGGCTGCATACAGCGCGTCATAATCCTGTGGAGGGATGACGCCGCCGACGACGATCATAATGTCCGCCCGTCCCTCGTCCGCCAGCGCTTTGCGCAGCGCTGGAACGAGGGTGAGGTGGCCTGCGGCGAGGGAGGAGACCCCGACGATGTGAACGTCATTTTCAATCGCCTGACGCGCGGCTTCGTTCGGCGTGGCGAAAAGCGGGCCGATATCGACGTCAAATCCAAGGTCGGCGAAGGCGGAGGCTATGACTTTCTGACCGCGATCATGGCCGTCTTGTCCCATTTTTGCGATGAGGATGCGTGGCCGCCGGCCATCGTTTTCCGCAAAAGATTCGACAAGTTTCAACACGTGGTCGACCTTATCGGACATTGCTCCCGCCTCACGTTTGTAGACGCCTGAAATGGACTTTATTTCCGCCTTGTGACGGCCGAACGCCTTTTCCATGGCTAATGAAATTTCGCCAACGGTAGCTTTGGCTCGGGCGGCCTTCACGCAAAGATCGAGAAGATTTCCCTCGCCTGATGTTGCGCTAGACGTCAAGGCTTCGAGTGCTTCTTGGGTTTCGCCGTCATTGCGTTCCTCCCGCAGGCGTTTCAGCTTTTCAATTTGTCGCGCCCGCACGTCGACGTTGTCGACCTTTAGGACGTCGATCACATCTTCGGTTTCGGGTTTGTATTTATTGACGCCAACGACAGTTTGCGCGCCGCTGTCGATTCTGGCTTGGGTTTTCGCCGCCGCCTCTTCAATGCGAAGCTTGGGAATACCTTTTTCTATGGCTTTGGCCATCCCTCCAAGGGATTCGATCTCCGCGATATGGGCGAGAGCTTTTTGCGCGAGTTCGGCTGTTAGCCGCTCCACGTAAAGAGAGCCTCCCCATGGGTCGATGGTTTGCGTCGTTCCGCTTTCCTGTTGAAGAAAAATCTGGGTGTTGCGGGCGATGCGGGCGGAAAAGTCGGTGGGCAAAGCCAGAGCTTCGTCGAGAGCGTTGGTGTGAAGTGACTGGGTGTGCCCTTGCGTCGCGGCCATGGCTTCAACGCATGTGCGGGTGACGTTGTTGTAAACGTCTTGCGCCGTTAGCGACCAGCCAGATGTTTGGGAATGCGCTCGAAGTGACAGAGATTTCGGGTTCTTCGGTTGGAAATTTTCCTCCATGAGCTGGGACCAGATCAAACGTCCTGCGCGCAGTTTGGCCACTTCCATGAAGAAATTCATGCCAATGGCCCAGAAAAATGAAAGGCGCGGCGCGAAGCGGTCAATGTCCATGCCTGCGGCGACGCCCGCTCGCGCGTATTCAATACCGTCTGCGATCGTGTAGGCAAGCTCCAGATCCGCCGTCGCGCCCGCTTCTTGCATATGATAGCCGGAGATGGAAATCGAGTTGAACTTCGGCATGTGCTGGGAGGTGTAGCTGAAAATATCGGAAATGATGCGCATGGACGGGGCGGGCGGATAAATATAGGTGTTACGAACCATGAACTCTTTCAGAATGTCGTTCTGAATGGTTCCTGAGAGCGCTTCTTGAGAAACGCCTTGCTCTTCCGCAGCTGCGATATAGAGCGCAAGAACGGGCAGAACCGCCCCGTTCATGGTCATTGAAACGCTCATTTTATCTAGCGGGATACCGTCAAAAAGCGTTCGCATGTCATAGATGCTGTCAATAGCCACGCCCGCCATGCCCACGTCGCCGGCGACGCGCGGATGATCACTGTCATAGCCACGATGGGTGGCTAGATCGAAAGCGATGGACAGGCCCTTTTGGCCCGCGGCGAGGTTACGACGGTAAAAGGCGTTTGAGTCTTCAGCCGTGGAGAAGCCTGCGTATTGGCGAATGGTCCATGGTTGCTGCACATACATCGTGGGATAAGGGCCGCGCAGAAAAGGTTGCGCGCCGGGCCACGTGTCGACGTGGTCCAAACCCCTTAAAGCGTTTTCAGGATAAATGCTTGGCGTCTCGATGCCCTCTGGCGTCATCCATGTGTCTTTGGGGGAGTTGGGATCGGTGAGCGAATTAATTGAGACGTCATGAAAGGGGATGTTTGAAAAGTCCGGAATACGGCTCACAGTTTGATCTCCTCGATGTCCGCTTGAAACGCGGCTCTTTCGTTGACGTTTAACAACTCATGAAACTTTTGGAGCTGGGCCAGCACGTCGCATCCAGAAAAGAGAAACAATTTGTATCCAGCGGCCCGAAGTTGCTCTTCAGGCTGTTCAGGGTCTTGTGCGAGAAGTAAGTGCTCGGCGCCGGCCGCCTTGAGTGCTCGAGCGATTTTTTCAGCGAGACTTAGGTCGAGAGAGTCGTTTGAACAGACGCAGGCGCAATTCGCGCCGCTTCGTGAAAAAGCGCTGACAAGTTCTTCAGACGACGCGTAACTTGCGCCGCCAACGGTGTCCACTCCTCCCGACGCCAGAACGTTTTTCACCCACGCGGCTTTTGCGCCATGTTGCGCGGGAGCTCCAAGGGTGGCGAGAAAGACTGTCGGAAGCGGGGAGCAACTCCTAGCCGCGTCGAAAAGAGCCTCGAAAGGTGCTGAAAGTCGGGATGTGGGGATTTTTTCGACAGTGAACGGAGGTGTTTTGGGGCGCGCGGAGATGATCTCTGGCAAGCTGACGCCTTCCTTAAGAGCCTGATAAACTACGCTCATCGTATTGCCGTTTTCAGGTTTGGGCAGTTCAATTTCCCTGACTGAGGCGAGGATGTCCACCGCCTCGCTGGCCAAAACCTTAGGTTGGCGCTCATTTATGTTGGGAAAGGCGCTGGTGCCGGTGATCGGCTGGGTCAGCGTTGAGATTTTTTCTTGGCGTTTGGCGCGCGTGTGGGAGAGCGCGGACTGGATATCGCCGCTGCGCAGCGCTTCGACAATACCCCCACGAGCTTCCACTGCTTGCATCAAGCGCCACGCTTCATCTACGAGAGATTGGGTGCGCGCTTCAATCGCGCCGGATCCTCGGCCGGGATCTGTGACCCGGTGGAGGTTGGATTCTTCTATCAGAATTGACTGGGTGTTGCGTGCGACACGTCGCGCAAAGGCGTCTGGAAGGCCAAGCGCACTGGTGAATGGCAAGACCGTAACGCTGTCCGCGCCGCCAACGCCGGCCGCAAACGCGCCGACGCAGCTGCGCAGGATATTCACGTATGGATCGCGTTTGGTCATCATGCGCCAAGAGGTCTCCATGTGGAGCTGCATTGGCGTTTGCGGCATCTGACATGTGTCCAGAATAGACGCCCAAAGTCGGCGGGCGGCGCGCGCTTTGGCTATGACGCCGAATTGATCCGCATCAGCGGAAAGAGTGAAGCTGAGCAAAAGCGGATATTTTTCCGGAGGAAGGGAGCTCCTTTCCAAGTCGCGTAAATAGCGCAAAGCCGTGGCCATCGTATAGGCCAGTTCCTGTGCGTCGCCGCCGCCTCCGTCATGCCATCGCCGTCCGTCACAGTTCAGTATCGGTCCGGTCCAGCCTTTAGAGCAAGTGAAGTCCGCTAAATCGCCGATCCGCCGGGTCAGGAGGCTCATGTCCGTCAGCAGACGTCCAGTGGAGGCGAGCTTGCCGATGTAATCAGATCCGCTGTGCAGTTTTAACTGAGAGAAGGGGACCCCACGTTTTTCAGCAAGAAGAAGGAAGAGCGCCAAGTAGCTACTGGTTTCATATCCGCCGTCCAAGTGGAAGTTCACCATATCCAAATGGACATTTTTCAGCAGGACGTCCAGAGACGCAAGGTCAACGACATCGACGCCATACCCCATGGCGCGGCTTGAAGAGCTGAATACAAGATCAAGACCATTCGCTCCTCCCTCCAAGTCGGAGAGTATCGCGGCATTGGCTTCTTTGGGGTCTGGAATGTCGATGCGCTGATGCACGCGCCAGCTTTCGCCGGCTGCGCGAAATGGTTGTGACGCTCCGCCAGCCGCGCGAGGGTAAATAGGCTCGATGGGCAGGTTTTCAATTGTCCACGACGTGAGACTTTCCAGCGCCGCGCCTTTAAGCGCTTTGTTCGCCGAATCTTTCCAGCCAATTTCGCCGCTCATGAAATCTCCTCGCCATTTTGATCAGTTCGTCTGTTCGTCTGGTGTGTTTATTGTTCTCGTTAATCTATTTCGATTTCGTTCAAAGAGTTAAAGTTATTCGAAAGAATAAGCTTTAGCTAGATAGAATACCCCTCATCAGGTCGTTCCACGCATTAAAACCTATATGAGTGAAATCCAGAAGGGCGCCGCAAATGAGCGGCGCCTGTGAGCTTCAGTCCATCTTTTAAGGCTCGGATTTTAAGGCTCGGCGCTCCTCTCGCCGAAAACCTCACCGGTATTAATATGTCAGAACTGGCGGAAGAGATTTGGCTTGCTCGACCCACTTTTCAACAGAGCTTTCGCTTGGTGTGAGACGGACAAGTTTTTTCTCTTCGTTCACTTCTTTCATTTTTTGGGCGAGGTTCGCCGCGTTGCGATGCTTCAGTTCTTTCACTGTGTCGACGCCCGCCGCTTCAAGCAATTCCGAATATTCTTCGGCGACGCCTTTGATGCGCATCAAATCGGCCATATTCGCCCACTTCAGAATTCGCGACTCTTCGATTCCCGTTTCCGTCGCCAAGGCCTTTCTGCCGGCCTTGTCTTTCGCGCGGTCGAGGTATGCGTCCGTCGTTTTAAGGCCCGCGGCGCCAAGTTTTTCTTTATAAACCGGGCCAATACCTTCGATGTCAGCTATAGGATAAGACATAATGTTCTTCTCCAGTTAGGTAAACTGTATGGGTGCTCCGACTTTAGATGAATTGTTTTAATCCGGGAATAGCGTTGATCACATCGTCGACCACATCATCGCCTGCTTTTTCCTTGGCGAAGGAGATCAGACTCTTTGTTACCGTTTGGATTTGATCCATTTCGAGGCCGGCGCTGGTTAATTCGTTTAGCGCGGACATTGCACCCATTCCGCCACTGAACATACCGAGAATCCCGCCGATAGTTGAGCCGCCCGCATTCTGCTCGTTAACCAGGTCTTTCGCTCCCGGCATGGCGTCGAGCAACTTTCCAACCTGTTCTTTAGGGCCGTCCTTGGCGAGAAATTTCATGACGATTCCTAAGGCTTGCCGCGCAGTTTCTTCGCTTAAGCCTGCGGCGTTTGCTATGTGCTTGATTAAATCTTCCATTTGCGTGTCCTTTATGGGTGACGTTAGGGGCTCAGCATTAAGGAGCCCAAATTCCAATCATTCTTACTGGAACTTAGTATATATTAACGAATCGTATTCACACGACGCGTGGTCATAGAGTTTCACGCTACGTGTGATTGCAAAGTAAATTTTATCAGGTTGAGTTTGTTTTCGGCAGGTTGACGTTTCATTGTAAAGCAAGGGCTCTAGCTGTTTGCGTCGGGTGGATTGCTTGACGGTCGTGTAATGGAAAAAAGGAGGTGCGGGTGCAGGCTGAAGATCGGATCTTTATTGGCGGTTCAGGGAAACCGGAATACCTCGCCTTGAAACTGGCGAATCGTCACGGCTTAATCACGGGCGCGACGGGGACGGGAAAAACGGTTTCACTGCAAATATTGGCTGAAGGGTTCTCGAACGCTGGCGTTCCGGTTTTTTGCGCTGACGTCAAGGGGGACTTGTCAGGCGTGGCCGCCACTGGCGATCCTAAAGATTTTCTTGAAAAGCGCGCCGCTGAAATCGGTTTCGCCGATGAATATGTTTACGGTGATTTTCCGACAGTTTTCTGGGATATTTTTGGCGAGAAGGGGCATCCGGTCCGCACCACCATTTCCGAGATGGGGCCGTTGCTTCTGGCAAGGCTGCTGGACCTCAACAACACACAGGAAGGCGTGTTGAACGTCGCGTTTGAGTTGGCCGACGACGAAGGATTGCTGTTACTCGATCTGAAAGATCTTCGCGCGCTGTTATCGCATGTGAGCGAGAGAGCCGCAGAGCTGTCAAAGCACTATGGAAACGTCTCCAAGTCTTCGGTTGGCGCCATTCAGCGGCAACTTCTTGTGCTGGAACGTCAAGGCGGAGAGGCGTTTTTCGGAGAGCCGGCGTTGGAGATTTGCGACATTATGCGCAAAGCGCATGATGGGCGCGGCATTATTAATGTGCTCGCGGCCGATCGTTTGATGTCGTCTCCTCGGCTCTACGCCACTTTTTTGCTGTGGCTGATGTCCGAGCTATTTGAAGATTTACCGGAAGTGGGGGATCTGGATAAACCCAAGCTGGTATTCTTCTTTGATGAAGCGCATCTTTTATTTGATGAAGCCCCCAAGGCTTTGTTGGAAAAAGTGGAGCAGGTGGTGCGCTTGATCCGCTCTAAGGGCGTTGGCGTCTATTTTGTCACGCAAAACCCATTGGATGTTCCTGACACCGTGTTATCGCAGCTTGGAAATCGCATTCAGCATGCGTTACGGGCGTTCACGCCGCGTGATCAAAAAGCGGTGCGGGCCGCCGCCGAGACCTTCCGTCCAAATCCTGAGCTGGACACGGAGAAGGTCATTGGCGAGCTGGGCGTGGGCGAAGCGCTGGTTTCAACCCTTGAAGGAAAGGGCGTTCCATCGATCGTGCAACGTACGTTGGTTCGACCTCCATCTTCGCGGATCGGACCTTTGAGCGAGGCGGAGCGCCGAGCGTTGATCCAGTCCAGCCCAATGTTTGGAATGTATGACAGGGTCAAGGACCGGGTGTCCGCCTATGAGGTGCTCAATCAGCGAGCCGAGAGGCAATTGGAGCTGGAGGAAAAGGAGCAAGCGCGTGAAGAGCGCGGCAAAGGCGGCGCGCGGCGTACGCGATCGGGTTTTCAAGTTCCTGACTTTGGCCGGGATGACCGGCCCGCCAGCGCAAGTCGTTCCCGCCGGCGCGCGCGCCGAAACAGCCGCGACACGACGGTGGACACGGCAATGAAATCAGTGGTGCGATCGTTGGGGAACTCGCTGGGGCGGGCGCTGGCGCGTGGAATTCTGGGGTCGATTAAACGAGGCTTCTGATCAGGCGTATTGCGCCAAGGCCGACTTTATGAACAACTGAAACCCCGCCTTAGCCGTTTCGCCTTTGGTGAGCCGTTCCGATTTGTTTGATGTTTTCGATTGTATTAAACCTTCTAGGGAGCTGTGAATGAGCCAGTTAGAACGCGTGTTGGACCGTATCGACAATGGGCTGGAGCAAAGCCTTGAACGATTGTTTGATCTGATCCGTATTCGCAGTATTTCCACGGATCCCGCCTATAAGGAAGACTGTCGTTCGGCTGCGCAGTGGCTCGCCGCGGAATTGACCGAGATTGGAATCCCGGCGCAGGTGCGTGACACTTCTGGCCATCCCATGGTCGTCGGGCACCGGATTGGCGAGGGGAAGCCGGGACCGCATGTGCTTTTTTACGGTCATTACGATGTTCAGCCCGTTGATCCGCTAGAGTTGTGGGATGAAGATCCTTTCGCACCGCGTCTCGTGACCCGGGAAGATGGAAGCCGGATGATTGTCGCGCGCGGCGCCGCAGACGACAAGGGGCAGTTGATGACCTTCGTCGAGGCCGCGCGGGCGTGGATTGCCGAGACTGGAGATTTGCCGGTGTCTGTCTCCATTCTTCTGGAAGGGGAGGAAGAATCCGGCTCCCCGTCGCTCCACCCGTTTCTGGAGGCGAACAAGGAGGAGCTGTCTTGTGACCTGGCGTTGGTTTGCGACACGGGCATGTGGAATCGGGAAACCCCTGCGATCACCACCATGCTGCGCGGACTTGTGGGGGAGGAAGTGACCATCACGGCGGCGGATAAAGATCTGCATTCGGGTATGTTCGGCGGGGCGGCGCGTAATCCGATCCATGTTCTGAGCGATATATTAGCCGGTTTGCGCGACAAGGACGGCAGAATTACTCTTCCCGGTTTTTATGAAGGGGTCATCGAGGCGCCTGACGATGTGAAGGCCTTGTGGGACCAACTTGGTTTTGATGTCGAGGAGTTTCTTGGCGGAGTTGATTTGAAAATAGCCGCTGGGGAAGTCGATCGTTCCGCACTGGAGCAAATCTGGATCCGCCCCACTTGTGAGGTGAATGGCGTGTGGGGAGGCTATACGGGAGCGGGGTTTAAAACTGTCATTCCTTCCAAGGCGCACGCGAAAGTTTCGTTCCGCTTGGTTGGCGATCAAGATCCTGACCGCGTTCGTTTGGCGTTCCGTTCTTATGTGCGCTCATGTCTTCCAGCGGATTGCACGGCGGAGTTCGTCGCGCATGGCAATAGCCCAGCACTGCGTTTACCTTTTGACAGTCCAAGCCTTGAGAAAGGACGCAAGGCCCTGACGGCGGAGTGGAACCGGGAGGCTGCTTTGATTTGTTGCGGCGGCTCCATCCCCATTGTGGGGGACTTCAAGTCTATGTTGAATATGGATTCAATGCTTATTGGCTTCGGACTGGATGACGATCAGGTTCATTCGCCGAATGAAAAATATGAATTGTCCAGTTTTCATAAAGGCGCGCGCTCATGGGCGCGGGTTCTTGACGAACTGGCCAAGCAGTAAGCGAAAGAAACGGGCCGGCCACGCGCCGGCCTTTTGACGTGCTGGCGAATGCGGGGAATTCCATGAAGTCTATTTGCGTCTTTTGCGGCTCAAGCATGGGCGGGCGGCCTGAATATGAAACAGCGGCGTTCGAATTGGGCGAATCTTTGGCCGGAAACGGGCGCACGCTCGTCTATGGAGGCGCTCATGTGGGGCTGATGGGCGTAGTTGCCGACGGCGCCTTGAGCGCGGGTGGCCAAGTGATCGGGGTGTTGCCGGAAGCGCTGGCCGAGAAAGAATTGGCGCATGAGGGATTGACCCAGTTGCATCGCGTCGGCTCCATGCATGAGCGTAAGGCGATGATGGCCGAGTTGTCAGATGGTTTTATCGCCTTGCCCGGAGGGGCGGGCACGTTGGAGGAAATTTTCGAAATTTGGACTTGGGGACAGCTCGGGTATCATCAAAAGCCATGCGGTCTCCTCAATGTCGCGGGCTATTATGACGCGCTGTTGCGTTTTCTGGATTTTCAGGTGGCGGAGAAATTCGTCAAACAAGGAATGCGTGACATTTTGCTTAGCGAGGAACGGGCTGAAGATTTGTTGAACGCTTTTGATAAGTGGAGGCCCACCGCTACGCCGAAATGGATCACCAAAGAAGAAACATGAGAGCCTTGGACTGGCCATCTTGTCGATTACCCCAGGCGCGTCAAACCATTGAGGTCCGTTAAAACGGCGGCGGGCGGTAGGTCCGGATATTCATCCGGCGCCGCGATGCGGTTCAACCACACCGTCTTGAAGCCAAAAGCTGTCGCCCCGGCGACATCCCAACGGTTTGACGATTGGAATGACACGGTTTCCGGGTAAATTCTGAAATGATTGGTGACCAGCTCATAAACGCTCTCATGCGTTTTGTAGGTCTTGAGAATGTCGGTGGAGAAGACCTCGTCAAACACTCTGTCTAATCCTGCGGCGCGCACCGCCGCGTCGAGCATTTGCGGAGAACCATTGGATAATATCGCCACACGGGCGCCGTTGTCCTTGAGCGCTTTTAAAACTGAGGGAACTTCTTCGTAGCAATCGAGGCGCCAATAGGCGTCCAGAAGCGTTTGGCGATGTTCTCCGCCGTCGATGCCGAGAGTGGCTAGCGCCGTGTCGAGCGATTGCTCCGTCAACGTCCAGAAGTCTTCATAGCGCCCCATTAACGCGCGCACCCATGAATACTCGAGTTGTTTGGCGCGCCATAGACTGGAAAGCTCTTGGGCTTTTGGTCCCAGAGCCGCCGCGTGTTTGCGTACTGCGGAATGAACGTCGAATAGGGTTCCATAGGCGTCAAAAACATATGTCGTGATAGCTGGGCTGGAGGACAAATTGACGGGCATGGGGCGATGACCTGACTTGAGTTGGAAGCTTCACATGGAGCATACAAACTGCTTCGTGAGGGATACGTCAATACAGATATGCAGGAGCCAAACAGGAGAGAGGAGGCTCGTGCGGACGAATTGGGGAAAAGCGAGACTGAGGCTGGGTTGGCGCGCGACGCATTCGCGTTATCTGGGGAGACTTTTAAAACGGATTCTATTGCGAGGGAGGCGGTAAAATGAAATGTCCTTCATCACTCAGCTCCACCATTGGGTTATGCGCCAGCTCCATAAGGTGCCCGCCTGGAATGCGAATATAGCCCGAATAACCGCCCCAGAAGACTTTTTCCGGGGCTTTTACAGCTTCGGCTCCAGCGGCGACCGCTTTTTTGAAAGCGGCGTCAACTTCCGCTTCGCTTCGCCCGTTCCATGCGATGGCGACGCGGGAAAAGCCTTCGCCATGTGCGGAAACGCCTGCGTCTTTCGCTAATTCTTCGCGGTCAAACAAAGCGAAAGCAAGCGACCCTACTTGATAGAAAACAATTTTTTCCGCCTCAATATCTGACGGTCTCCAACCAAGGCCGCTCTCAAAGAATCGACGCGCGTCCGTCAAATCGTCAACGCCAAGGGTGATCAGGCTGATACGCTGTTCCATTCATTGTCTCCTTAGTGAAGAGTTATTCCACAAAGTCCTCTTGAGTTCAAGAACATAATGTGAACATTTAATTATCAAGATACGTTTTTTCTTCTCTTATGGATTTTTTCTCCAGAGCTTGACGTCGAGGTCTGTTCGTCGTTCGATCCGCGCGAGATTAATAAGATATATGGAGAGTCAGATGGGCGAAACGTCTTTGACGTGGACATGGATTGATGGTGAATGGCATGAGGGCAATCCTGGCATGATTGGGCCGCGCAGTCATGCGTCCTGGTTGGGATCGTCGGTTTTTGACGGCGCTCGGGCTTTTGAGGGCGTTACGCCTGACCTTGATCTCCATTGTGAGCGGGTGAACGCTTCATGCCTTGCTCTTGGGATGAAGCCGACCATGACAGTTGCGCAGATGATGGAGTTGACGGCGGAGGGATTGACGAAATTTTCTCCCGAAGCCGCAGTTTATATTAAACCGATGTATTGGGCTGAAGGCGAGGGGATAGGCACGATCGCGCCCGACCCGGACAGCACGCGGTTTTGCCTGTGCTTGTTTGAGGCGGCGCTTGCGCCTGCGAACGCGTCCATCAGCCTGACCTTGTCGCCTTTCCGGCGTCCCAGCATGGAGACAATGCCGGTGAACGCCAAGGCGGGGTGTCTCTACCCCAATAATGCGCGCGCCATTGTCGAGGCGAAATCTCGGGGGTTTGATAACGCATTTGTGTGCGACATGCTGGGCAATATTGCGGAGCTGACCACCGCGAATGTCTTCCTTGTCAAGGACGATGTCGTTCATACGCCTTATCCTAACGGCACCTTCCTCAATGGAATCACGCGTCAGAGAGTCATTCAGCTGTTGCGCGCCGATGGTCTTGATGTGCGGGAAAGTACATTGAGTTATGATGATTTTGTCGCGGCCGATGAAGTATTCTCCACTGGCAATTACAGCAAGGTCGTTCCGGTGAGTCGAATTGACGAGCGGGAATTAAAGCCGGGGCCGGTGGCCAAGCGCGCGCGCGCGCTTTATTGGGAGTTCGCCAAAAAAGCCTGACTGTGAATTTATGATTTGAAACGGTTTTTATCTCGGCGGCGCAGGGGGGGGCTCATCTGCGCCGTTGCTTTGTTTGGGCAGCGCGGTGAGGGCCGCGCAGATTAACGCGCCGGCGGCGATGAGAGACGGCGCTTGGAAACCGCCGTTCCAATGGGCGATAAGGCCCGCGAAAGTTGGCCCGGTCATTTGGCCAAAACCGAAACAGGCGGTCATCATCGCCAATGCGCGTCTGGGATATTCCGGCGCGCGGGCGCGCGCTTCGATCAAGCCCAGAGCGGTGACGCCCATGAAGGTGCCGCCGAATAGCGCGCTGACGAGGAGCATGGCGGCGGGACTGGAGGCGGTGACGCTTGCGCCAACGCTGACGGCTTCTATGACGCAAGCCAGCGCAAACGCTTTCGAATTGCCAATTAATTTAGCGATTTGCGTCCAGAACCAGATCGAGACGGTGGCGCAAAGACCGACACAGCCCCAGATGAGGGCTTCATAGGGGCGTAAATCCGCAGAAGAGCGCATGATGGACGTTATGAATGTCGCCGTGATAACGTAGCCGAAGCCGAATAAGCCGTAAGCGATCGCTAGCCTGTAAAGCGGTGAGTAAGCATGTGCGTCAACTGCGATGGGCGTTTGCGCCGCAGGAGTTTCGCTTATGGATGAGTTTTTACTTGCGGGCGGAGATAGCCAAGCGACGGCTATGAGAGAGGCGAGGGATAAAACGCCGCCGCAGAGCCAAATCGCGCGCCATAAGTGTGGGAAGTTGGGGAGCGTATAGGTGAGGGCGCCGGACAAAACGGCGCTGGCGGTTACGCCACCGCCAACGCCCGAGAAATACAATGTTGTTAAAGCTGTGCTACGGTCGCCGACGCTCGACAGGCGCTCCAATATGATTCCAGAGGCGAAGACGAGTACGAAGGCGCTGGCCAGTCCGGCGATGAGTCGAAACAGGGCCAGTAGTGGTAAGGCGTTGCTGACGGCCATCGCCGCAGTCGTGATGGCGCTAAAGGCTAACGCGCTCAGGAGCCAGATCTGGGGGCTGCCGCGTAACTTTCCTGACGAGGCGGCGAGGGCGCCTATGAGATAGCCGGCGAAATTAGCTGAGGCTATGAAACCTGATTGCGCGGGCGAGAGGGGAATGGCGGCGCTCATGAAAGGCAAGGCGGGGGTGAGCATGAAGCGGCCGACGCCCATCGCCGCGGCAAGAGCGAGCAAGCCTGCGAGCGCGATGCGAAAAGGAGAGGCGTTGGCGGCGATCATTGAGCAAGACTATTGAGATTTTTATGGAACTGCACCGGCTTTTTTGCGTTAAACATGTGCATGGAGGGGTGTTTGACGCAAAACTCTTTGAAACTGTGTCTGAATTTCCTTCAACACCGTTGCCGTCGAGCGGTGACATGCCTATGTTGCCTTCTGTGATCGCAGGGAATTTCCTGATGGCGATCATCCTTTGAAATCACTTTTCCTTCGCGGAGGATGTCTTCATGACTTTCGAACTCCCAAAACTTCCCTATGCTTACGATGCGCTTGCGCCTTTCATGTCAGCGGAAACGCTGGAATACCATCATGACAAGCATCACCAAGCTTATGTCACCAATGGTAATAACCTGCTGAAAGACAGCGGCCTTGAAGGTAAAACGCTGGAAGAGATCGTCAAAGAAAGCTTTGGCAAGAATGCGGGCCTTTTCAACAACGCCGCGCAGCACTTCAATCATAATCACTTCTGGAAGTGGATGAAGCCGAACGGCGGCGGCAAGTCAGTGTCCGCTGCTTTGGGAGCGAAGATCGACTCCGACCTTGGCGGCTTTGACAAGTTCCGTTCAGATTTTCTCGCCGCAGGCGCGGGCCAGTTTGGTTCAGGCTGGGCATGGCTGGCGATGAAAGACGGCAAGCTGGTCGTAATGAAAACGCCAAATGGAGAAAATCCGTTGGTGCATGGCGCGGCTCCCTTGCTTGGCTGCGACGTTTGGGAGCATTCCTATTACATCGACTACCGCAACGCCCGTCCCAAGTATCTGGAGGCTTGGTTCGACAGTCTCATCAACTGGGATTACGTTGAAGAGCTGTTTCAGGCTGCATCCTGATCAAGTTTGGGAGCTGGCTTTGACGCTCGGCTCAATCGCATCAAAAAACCCCGCCGTATTTCGGCGGGGTTATTATTTGAATGTATCGTTTGTCGTTCATGCTCTGGAGAGGGCAGAGCAAAAGTTAGTCGCCTTTTTGGCAGCTGCGCGACGACATAATGTCGATGTAACCGGACATGAGCGTGAGAAAGCCTTTGCATTCTTTTTCTGTCTGAAAGCAGCCGACTCGTGAAACCGGGATCATGCGCCCATCTCCTAGAAACTTTCGCCCGCCGGCGAAACCTTTCCAGACATTGGCCGCGCCATATTTTTTGCTGACGATGCGGCAATCATATTTCGTGTTGCGCGTTTCCGGCACATAGCGATCCGAATACGTTGGAGCGAAAAGGAAACTGTCAAGGGAGGACGCCTGAGCCGTTCCTGCTCCAGCCGTTCCCAGCGCAAGACAAGTCGCGGCGATTAGGCGTGTTCGGCGTAACATTACAAATACTCCAAAATAGAAGCGTCAATGAACGCAACTTTGATCCAGTCAATCAGCGGTATCGCGCCGGTCCGCCATTTTCAACGCAAATGCGTAAACCAACGCAATTTCTTTCAGCCGATCAAAACGCCCGGAAGCGCCGCCATGGCCTGCGTCCATATTGGTTTTCAGATACAGCGGCGCGTTATTTGTTTTTAACTCGCGCAGTTTCGCCACCCATTTCGCCGGCTCCCAATATGTGACGCGCGGGTCGGTCAGGCCGCCCACCGCCAAAATTGGCGGATAGGCTTTGGCGGTGACATTGTCATAGGGCGAATAGGACTCGATTGTTTTATAATCGGCGGCGCTTTCAAGCGGATTGCCCCATTCTGGCCATTCAGGCGGCGTCAAAGGCAGGGTGTCGTCGAGCATGGTGGCGAGAACGTCCACAAAGGGCACTTCAGCGATAATGCCGCCAAAACTCTCCGGCGCCATATTGGCGACGGCGCCCATCAACATTCCGCCGGCGGAGCCGCCTTGGGCGATGACGCCTTGAGGCGTCGTGTAATTCAGCTCCACGAGGCGCCGGGCGGCGGCGATAAAGTCGGTGAATGTGTTTTTCTTGGCCGCGCGCCGTCCGTCTCGGTACCAGCGATATCCCTTATCTTTCCCGCCGCGAATATGTGCGATGGCGTAAATGAAACCGCGATCGACGAGCGACAAGCAATTGGCGTTGAAGCTGGCGGGAATGGAAATTCCATAAGAGCCATAGCCGTAAAGCAGGCATGGGGCGAAGCCGTCAAGGGGGGTGTCCTTGCGATAAAGCAAGGTTACGGGGACGGTTTCTCCATCTGGTGCAGGAGCGAAGAGGCGGCGTGTGACATAATCGGCGCTGTTATGACCGGAGGGTATTTCTTGCTCTTTCAACAGGACGCGTTCGCGCGTTTCCATCTCGTAAGCGAAAACCCGCGAGGGCGTCGTCATGGACGAATAGGTGAAGCGAATATTCGTAGTGTCGAACTCATACCCATCGAATGCGCCGAGAGAGTAAGCTTCTTCTTCGAAGGCGACTGAATGCTCGAACCCATCCGTCAAGCGACGCACGACAATGCGTGGCAAACCGTTTTCCCGCTCCAGCCGCACCATGTGATCACGATAAAGCGTTAGGGACAGGATCAACCTGCCGGGGGTATGAGGGATCAGGTCACGCCAGTTTTCACGTCTGGGTTCGGCGAGGGGCGTGGTGACGATCTTGAAATCTTCGGCGCCGCCCGCGTTGGTCAAAATGAAGAGCTGGTCGCCGTTGTGCTCCACTGAATATTCGACCGAGGTTTGTCTCGGCGCCACCAATCTGGGAGCCGCCGTGGGGTCGTCAGCGGGGATCAACTGCGTTTCCGAGGTTTCATGGTCGTGACTTTCAATCACGATGAAACGCCCGGATTGGGTTTTGCCCACTCCCATGAAGAAGCCAGGGTCTATTTCTTCATAAACCAGGGCGTCGTCGGATACGGGAGTTCCAAGCTTGTGGCGGAATAGTTTTGAGGGCCTGTGGTTGGCGTCAAGACGCACGTAAAACAAATAATTTCCGCAAGCAGACCAAACGCCGCCGCCGCCCGTATCCTCTATTACATCCTTCAGATCCGCGCCGTTGACGAGGTCGCGAATTTTTAAGGTGTAATATTCCGATCCCTTGTCATCGAAAGCCCATGCGAGTTTGTCATGCGCGGGAGAGTGCATTGCTCCACCGAGTTTGAAATAGGCTTTGCCTTCGGCTTCCTGATCGCCGTCTACAAGAACGGTTTCTACACCGCCTTCACGGGGCGTACGGATCAGTTTCGGGTGTTGCCCGCCTTCAACGTAACGCACGCCATAGGCGAAGCCTCCATCGGGCGCAGGAACCGAGCTGTCGTCTTCCTTGATCCGCCCGCGCATTTCCGCAAATAGCTTTTCTTGCAAAGGGGAGGTGTCGCTCATTTCAGCGTCTAGATAGGCGTTTTCAGCTTCGAGATACGTTCGGATGTTAGAAGCCAGAACGGACGGGTCACGCATGACCTCCCGCCAGTTTTCAGCACGCAGCCATGCGTAGTCGTCAGTTTTCTCGACGCCGTGATGAACGGCGGTGGATGGGCGCTTTTCCGCGCGGGGAGGGAGGGCTGTTTTCAACATGGCCTTGAGGTAGGGGTTTGGCGTTGTGATCGCAAGGGGGAGACTTTCGCTCCCACTGATTATCTTACTTTTCTCATGTAGCCTCAGGCGTGAAGTTCATCGCCGCGCCATTCATGCAATAGCGCAATCCTGTCGGTTTGGGGCCGTCTGGAAAAACATGCCCCAGATGCGCGTCACAAGCGCTGCACCGGATTTCTGTGCGTATCATCCCGTGTGAGGTGTCTTGAATTTCTCGTAATGCATTTGGGGTGATCGTTTGAAAAAAACTGGGCCAGCCACAACCGGCGTCAAATTTCGTGTTCGAGCGAAAAAGAGGGGCGTCACAGCACACGCAGGAGTAGATTCCGCCGTCGAATGTATCCCAATACGGGCCGGTGAACGGGCGTTCTGTCCCTGATTGGCGGGTGACGCGATATTGTTCCTGCGTTAATTGATCGCGCCATTCCGCATCAGATTTCACGACCGGAGTGACGGTCGTTTTCAGTGTGTCATCGGTCATGGTCGGTCCTGTTTTTCGGTTTATAGACATATTAAGCGCATTGTTCGTAGATAGATGGAAATTCGTATTCTGCAAGGCTTTGTCGTTGGGAAGAATGACTTCGTTCGATGATGTTTCATAACGGTAATCTCGATAAACTCGCAGCAAAATTACTTGCTCTCTTGCACATGCGCCTTTATGTGAACCAAAGCTTGAAGCTGAAAGAATATGTTTGAACGAATCATTACCGACCGACCGATGTATCGGGAGCCGGACCTTTTAAGGCCGGATTATACTCTCAGGGGAGATCTATGCCGCCTGTAAGTCTGGACGCGAGTTTTCTAGCTGTTCTGGCGCCTTTCATCGCCGCAATTTTTGCGCCGTTACTGGCGCGTTCGCTGAAGCATAACGCAGCGTGGCCCTTGGCGCTCGTTCCTGCCGCCGTTTTCGCTTATTTTCTGGCGCTGACGCCACTGGTGAGCGAAGGGAAAAGCTTCCGGCCTGCTCTGGAGTGGGCGCCCAGTTTCGGCGTGACGATGTCGTTCTACATCGACGGCTTGTCTACCCTATTCGCATTGTTGATTTCCGGAATTGGCGCTTTCGTAATTCTCTACGCCGGCGGTTACCTCAAGGGGCATCCGCAGCAGGGGCGGTTCTTTTCGTTCTTGTTCCTGTTCATGGGCGCCATGCTCGGGTTGGTGCTGGCGGATAATCTTATCACCCTGTTTATTTTCTGGGAGTTGACGTCAATCACGTCCTTCTTGTTGATCGGTTTTGATCATTTGCGCGCAGCTTCGCGCAGAGCCGCCTTACAGGCGCTTGTGGTGACGGGCGGCGGCGGCATGTCCTTGCTTGCGGGTTTTTTGTTTGTCATGTCCGTGACAGGAGAGGCGAATATGTCCGCCGTTCTGGCGAGCGGCGAGACGTTGCGCGATAGTGGGCTTTACGCCGTTATTCTGGTGTTGGTTCTGGGCGGAGCATTCACCAAATCCGCACAGTTTCCCTTTCATTTCTGGCTGCCAAACGCCATGGAGGCGCCGACGCCCGTTTCCGCGTTTCTGCATTCCGCCACGATGGTCAAAGCTGGCGTCTATCTTTTGATGCGTATGCACCCGGTTCTCGGGGATACGGCGATGTGGACGACGATCTTGCCGATTTTTGGCGGCGCGACGCTTTTGGTGGGAACGTTGCTCGCCGTGCGTCAAACCGATCTGAAGCTTATGTTGGCCTATACCACCGTCGCTTCGCTTGGTTTGCTGGTGATGTTGGTTGGCACTAGTTGGGAAAAGGCCATCGAAGGCGCGGTGCTTTATCTTCTGGCTCATTCTTTGTTCAAAGGGGGCTTTTTCATGATCGCCGGCGTCATCGATCATGAAGCCGGCACGCGCGACGTCACCCGCCTTGGCGGTTTGCGTAAAGCCATGCCCATCACATTTGCAGCGGCATGTCTTGCGGGGCTTTCCATGGCGGGAATGCCGCCGTTTATAGGGTTTATCGCCAAGGAATATCTTTATGAGGGGATATGGGGCCTGAGCGGCGCGCAATTGGCTTTGACCGCAACTGCGCTCATCGGCAACGCTTTGATGCTGGTGATCGCCGCAGCCGTTGCGTTGAAACCTTTCATCGGCGCAAAAGTGGAGACGCCCAAAGCGGCGCATGAAGGGCCGGTTCTGTTGATCGCCGGGCCTGTCGTCCTGTCAGTCGCGGGGCTTTTGAGCGCTCTTTTGGCGCACGCCACCGGCGTAAGCCTGATCGGTCCGACCGTGTCGTCCATTCTTGGCGCGCGTACGCTGGTCAACCTTCATTTGATTCCAGGTCACATTGGTGCGCCCTTGATCCTCTCGGTGGTGACGATAGCGCTGGGAATTGGATTGTTTTTAAGCCTTGATCGGTTGCGCGCCGTTATGCGCTCCATTCTGGAAGGGATTGGTTGGGGGCCAGATCGGGGGTTCGATCAGGCGATATCCGCTTTGGTGCGTGGGTCTAAAATTATCACGAATTTTGTTCAGGGCGGGAAGCTGGAGGTCTATCTGACCCTTACTTTCGCGATCTTGGCCGCGGCTATTTACATTCCCATGGCTCTGACTGACGCGTGGCCGTCATGGCCGCGAATTCCGAGCTTTCATTTTTATGAATGGGCGATTTTCGCGATGGCGATCGTCGGGCTTGGGGCGGTTCTCGTTGCGAAGAATCGTCTGACCGCGATTGTCTCGCTGGGGATACAGGGGTTCGCCGTCGCCATGATTTTTATGGTGTTTGGCGCTCCAGACCTTTCGTTCACTCAATTCATGGTGGAGACGCTGTCCGTTGTTATTTTGGCGTTGGTGATGACGCGCCTCAATCTTGCGCCGCGCGATCATAGGTCTTTACGCTCAACCATTGTTGACGGAGGCGTGGCGCTGGCGTGCGGTTCCGGTTTCGCGCTGCTGCTGATGTCGATCACTCAAAAGGCGTTCGACTCCAGACTGTCAGAGTTTTTTACCGAATATAGCCGAACGATCGCTCATGGGCGAAACATCGTGAACGTTATCCTTGTTGACTTCCGTGGGGTTGATACGCTCGGCGAAATTAGCGTGGTGATGGTCACGGGGCTTGCAGTGCTGGCCTTGATACGCGTGCGACCAAAAGGGGGCGCCAAGCAGGCGAGCTCTCAATCAGAGGGCGGCTCGGCCAACCCTGTCTCCTCAAGGGAGGCGTTGTCATGAGAACAATAATTTTCAGAACCATCGCGCCCTATCTCTCTGCGTTGATAATCCTGTTTTCGGTCTTCGTGCTTTTGCGGGGCCACAATGAGCCGGGGGGAGGCTTTATCGGGGGGCTTATCGCCGTTTCCGCTTTCGCTATTTACGGCATCGCCTGCGGGGTGGCCTCCGTGCGCCGCGCGATCCGCGTCCATCCCATGGCGCTGTCTGGTTTCGGCGTATTTATCGCAGCGTTGTCTGGGTTGCCCTCGCTGTTTTTACGTCAGCCCTTTATGACCAGCCAGTGGTTGGAGCTGAAGGTTTTTGACGTCGATGTAGCGCTTTCTACGCCGATGATCTTTGATATTGGCGTTTATTTTGTCGTTGTTGGAGCAATTACTTCTATCGCTCTTGCGCTTGAAGAAAGGGAAAGCGATTAATGGAAAGCCTTCTCGCAATTCTGATCGGCGCGTTTTTCACCGTTAGCCTCTACCTGATGATGTCGCAGCAAATTGTGCGCATTCTTTTGGGCGTGGCGATTCTTGGCAACTCGGTCAATCTTTTGATCTTTACGGGAGGGCGGCTGACGCGCGGCGTTCCACCGGTCATTCCCGCGGACGCCATGGTTCCGCTGGAGGCGACCGCCAACCCTTTGCCGCAAGCGTTGGTGCTGACGGCGATCGTGATTTCCTTTTCCTTTTTCGCCTTTTTGCTTGTGTTGGCGTTTCGCGCCTACCAAGAGCTGGGCACTGACGACACGAACGAAATGCGTGTGGCCGAACCGGCAGGTGAGCCCGGCCCGCCGATGGGGTACTGAGCATGGCCGGCGAAACTTCCTATCACGTTGATTTGTCCAGAGCGATGGTTCTTGAGCCGACGGCTTTGGCGGACTGGCTGGTGATCGCGCCAATTATCGTCACGCTTATCGGCGGCGCGCTTGCGTTGATGATGCGTAAAAATACGTATATTCAGCCACGCATCGCGCTTGTGTTTTTAGCGCTTCTGGTCGCCGTTAACGTGAGCTTGCTTTTCCACGTAATTGACAAGGGCGTAGTCACGCTTGTCATGGGGCGCTGGCTGCCGCCTTTCGGCATCGCTTTCACCGCGGACATGACTGGCGCCACGCTGTCTCTTATCGCCTCTGTGGTCGCTCTCGCCGTTGGGATTTACGGGATTTCCGACTTTGACAGTTCGGAGCGGAGATATGGGGCCTATCCTTTCCTGTTGTTGTTGATGACGGGGGTCTCTGGTTCGTTCCTCACGGGCGATATCTTCAACCTGTATGTTTGGTTCGAGGTTCTGCTGATTTCTTCTTTCGGCATGCTTATCCTTGGCAATGAAAAGATACAGCTTGACGGCGCGGTGAAATACGCGCTGCTGAATTTGGTGGCGACGACAGTGTTCCTGATCGCTACGGCGCTGTTATACGCGCATCTTGGCACGCTGAATATGGCGGATATCGCAGTGAAGGTTCGTGAGCTGGACGACACAAGCCTGTTGTCAGTGATCGCCGTGCTTTACTTCTTGGCGTTTTCGATGAAGGCGGCGGCTTTCCCGGTGAATTTCTGGCTGCCTGCTTCCTATCACACGCCGCAAATCGCGGTGTCTGCGGTTTTCGCGGGTCTTCTCACCAAGGTCGGCGTATATGCGTTGTTGCGCGTACTTGTGTTGTTGATGCCGGACGCGCGCCTGTGGCTGGCGGACCTGATCGCTCTGGTGGCTATTGCGACCATGTTCTTCGGCGTATGGGGCGCTTTGGCGCAAACTGACGTTCGGCGCCTTCTTGGTTACCTCGTGATTTCTGGCATTGGCTCCATGTTGGCGGGGATTGCGATTGGAACAACGCCCGCCATCGCCGGCGCTGTGTTTTACGCAGTTCATTCCATCCTTGTCATGACCGCGCTCTATATGGCGGCTGGTATTATGAACGCCATAGGCGGATCTTATTCCATGCGCAAGCTTGGAGGGCTTTATGGCGCCAGCCCGGTGCTTGGTGGATTATTTCTTATGCTCGCCTTCGCTGTGGCGGGTTTGCCGCCGTTTTCGGGATTTTGGCCCAAAGTCATTCTTGTGGACGCGGCGTTGGCTACCGGACGAGGTTGGATCGCTGCGACAATTCTTATCACAAGTGTCATGACTTCTATCGCTATAGGACGCGTGTGGCTCTTCGCCTTTTGGCGTGGCGGTCCGGAGGGAACCGCGGACGGTGGTTCTGTTACGATCACCCCGGCTAATCCGGCCATGCTTGGGCTCTCCACATGGGCGCCGCTCGGCTTTTTGGTGGGGCTTGTGATCGTGATTGGAGTTTTACCTGAAGCCATGTTGCAAGTCGCCGGGCGGAGCGCGGCTGGGCTCGTTGATCCCCTTGGCTATGTGCGCTCAGTGTTTGGAGGTGCTCAATGACCGGATTGTTTCTGATCAATATCCTCCTAGCTCTCGCTTGGGGTTTTATCACTGGCTGGTTCAATCCGGTGAATTTGATTTTCGGGTTCTTGCTGGGGACGGGCGCGCTCTATATCATCCGCGAGCAGGTGGGAACGGCCAGCTATTTTTCCAAGGGCGGCAAGGTCGTCAGCCTCGCGCTTCTATTTCTCTATGAACTGGTTCTCTCCGCATGGCGCGTGGCTTGCATCGTCGTTCGGCCGCAGATGAATCTACAGCCGGGCGTTATCGCTTATCCACTTACTGTGGATCGGGATTTCGAAATCACGATGCTTGCTAATTTGATTACGTTAACGCCAGGAACCCTGTCTGTTGACGTATCGAGCGACCGTAAGACGCTGTATGTTCATTGTCTTGACGTTCCTGATCCAGAAGCTGTGGTGAGCGATATAAAGAACGGCTTTGAGCAAAAAATTCTGGAGGCCTTCCGATGAGTGAAGCCGTAGATTTTTCAGCGAATTTTTTGGATATATGCGTGCGAATTTCTCTTGGTTTGCTTGCTATTGCTCTCTTGCTGACGGTTGTGCGGATTATTCGCGGACCAACCTTGCCTGATCGGGTTGTGGGGCTCGATATGCTGGTGGCCGTTGGCATTGGCTTCATTGCGGCAATTGGCGTTATGACCAATTATTATTTGTATATCGATATAGCGATCGCTCTTGGCCTTGTGGGCTTTCTGGCGACTGTCGCCTTCGCTCGCTTTATCCTCAACAGAGGGAATGCAGGCGACGAAGCTATTCTAAATGAAATTCGCGACATAAAAGCCCAACAAGGTGATAAGCCATGAATGATTTCATTGAAGTGGCCGTGGGAATTCTTTTGGTTGTTGGCGCCGCGTTTTCTCTGATCGCCGCCGTTGGACTGATCCGATTGAACGACGTCTATATGCGAATGCATGCCGCCTCGAAGGCGGGAACATTAGGTTCTGGCGTCATGTTGATAGCTCTCGCGTTTCATGCATGGGAACTGGACGTATTCACCCGCGCTGGAGCTGGCGTCGTCTTTTTTCTGCTGACGGCCCCTGTGGCGGCGCATCTTTTAGCCAAAGCTTCATATGAGGCGGGATACCCCACGTGTAATGAAACGAAAAAAGATGAGTTACGTATTGCTTTGACTGAAAAGAAGAATAAAAATCTTGAGAATGGTGCTTGAAAAATAATTTTATCGTGTGTAGTTCTTTGTATTAACTTAGAATTTACATATAATATGTGTTTATTCTTATTATTTATGCTGTAATTAGTATTTTTTATATTAATTACAGCATGTGTTTTTTTATTTATGTTGTTTTTTTGTTTTTGTTTTATGTTAGTTGCGTTTTTTCTTTTTAATTTGCCGATTTATTGTACCTTATAGAAGGGAGACGGGGGAGCAGCGTAAATTTTTCTATACGTTGCGTTATATTTTTGTCCTCCAAGGAAAATCATTGAATGACATTTTATTTAAAACGTTATCCTTCGAAACTGGTTGTTTCTTAAAAATTATATTTATTCAAAAAATTCTAGAAATCTAGTAAATGTCGAGATTTTAAATTTCAATCTGCAGGCGTGATATTTTTTGTTGTTTGTGGCCGAAGTATGATCAAGTTTTGAATTATGGTGTTTGATATTTTTTCTTGTTATGCGAATAATTCAGGTCTATAAAACTTTTAAGAATTCTGTTCGAGTGAATCATGCGCATCTTATACAGGATTAAACATTTTAATGTTTTCCGTAGGGACAGTATTGTGCAGTGCTCGAAGTTTCATATGAACCAGTTCGAAAATTAATACGGGTGAAACATGACTGATTCCGTTGTCGACGATAACCTTATAGATTTAACGGCTGATATCGTCTCAGCTTATGTAAGCAATAATACGGTTGCAGCAAGTGAATTGGCTGGTTTGATCAATGATGTATTTGGCGCTTTGCAGCGGACAAACCATGTGGTCAATGAGCCGGAACCTGAGCCGTTAAAGCCTGCTGTAACGATTAAGAAGTCAGTGACAAATGATTACATAATTTGTCTTGAGGACGGCAAGAAATTCAAATCTTTGAAACGTCATTTGCGGACACATTATGATTTGACGCCGGAAGAATACCGGGAGAAGTGGGGCTTGCCTGCCGATTATCCTATGGTTGCGCCTAACTACGCCGCCGCTCGCTCTGAGTTGGCGAAAAAAATGGGTTTGGGACAGCAACGTAAACGTTCACGGTAATTTGCATTCAAAAATGGTTATTGAGCCATGTCGCCTGATTATGAAATCGGGCGGCATTTTCTTTGGACCCATCTGTTTTTATTATTAAGCAATTTTTGAAGAGCGACCTTTTGGGTGTTTCGTTAAACGTAGATCGTTTCGGTATAGCGGTCGGAACAAGACTTTCTTCGCTCTGCTCTTATATATGCCGATACAGCTTAGCTCTTAAAGATTTCCATGCCGCGCCGACTGATTTTTCACCCTTGTTAGCGCGTTAAAAGATCCGCCACTTTCTGATAACTGGTGAGGTGTTTTCAATGTCGCTGTTTTGGCGGCGACATTTCAGTTATGGCTACCGGGTTATTTTCGTTTGCCGCAGTTCTTTCTGAGTTGGTTCTCTTGCGTATATCTCAATTCTCTCTTCGTTGATGGTTGGTTTGCGCGTTGCTGTGACGCGTTTAAATGATAAAGCTCTGCTTGCTGATAGAAGTAAGTTTTTCCCGTTGTTGTAGATTTTGAAATCTATCTATAGTTGTTTTTTATGCAATTTTACGGTGCAATTAATTGTAGCGCTACTTATCCCCGGGCGTCGGCGCAGAAGTATAATAGGTAAAAATTCCTAGTGCGTTCTGATGAGGTGGGGGGCGAGATGTATAGCGGTGCAACCGAACATGATATATCTATCAAAGGGGATGCTGGCGCTTGCTTGGATCGTGAGTTATTTGGTTCGAATGAAGATTGGAACCTACTTAACCAATATATATATTCAATTTTTGACGTTACTTTTCGTGATTTAATGTTGCCTACCAGAGGTTGTTCCGACATTGCGTTTATTCGACAAATCGCCATGTATCTGGGGCATGTGGCGTTGCGCCGTTCGCTGACAGACGTGGGAAAATGGTTTGATCGGGACAGGACGACTGTCGCATATGCTTGTAAGAAAATTGAAGATAATCGCGATGACCCTGAATTAGACACCGTTTTATCGGTGTTTGAGGAAGCCATGGATTATACCCGAAAACTGATGTCTGCACGTCAGGCGCGACGGTTCTCGGGGGGCAATTAATGCGCTCTCAGTTGAGAAAGGAAAATATATCTAAACCTAGGGGCGGTCTTGATTCTTCTCAGAAGGTTTTTGCTTTCTTAAAAAAACTGCAAAGCCATAGCGCCAAGGCGTGCGATGATCCATCATCTATGGATGTTGTGATCATGACTAGCGAGGATAGCATTCGTAAATTCTTGTTTCCATCAGGAACGTTACGGCGCTTGGCTGATTTGGGGCTTATCAAGTTTGTTGACGACGAGATTACTCTTGCGCCAAGCGGCGATTTCTTAAAAGCAAATGGCGAGGCTATTGCTTCGGCGGTGACTGATAGCGGCGCTTCTCCGTACATCAGGCGCGCGCGCGCGCAGGAGGCGCTGGTTAACCTGCGAGAAAGCCCTCTCGCTTGGCTCTACGCACGCCGAAATAGAAAATCTGCGACATGGATTTCGGATGCTCAATTTGATGCGGGCGAGAGATTGCGTGAAGATTTTACGTTTGGACAGATTACGAATGGTTTCGCCTCAATGCGTTGGGGTGCTGAGGCGGCATCGGGAACGAGTGGCCGGGCGGGAAGCGGGCTGCAGGAACTGACGGATGCAAAAATGGCGGCGCGCAAACGCTTTGAGGGTGCGTTGCAGGCTGTTGGACAGGAGCTCTCAGGAGTGCTGGTGGATGTGTGTTGCCATCTGAAGGGGGTGGAAGTCATTGAAAGCGAGCGACGATGGCCGGCGCGATCAGCGAAAGTCGTTCTATTATTAGCTTTGTCGAGATTGGCGCGTCATTATGGTTTCGTAGAAAAAGAGCATGACGGCGGCGGCAAGGTTCGCAGGGATTTATGTGAGCCCTGATGTGTTTTTTGATCTTGGTTAATGATTCAGAGCTTTGGCGGCGTCACTGCGAATACGCTCAAGCATGGAATTGAGGCCATTGGACCGTTGTGGGCTCAGATGATCGCGAAGACCGATTGTGTTGAAAATTTTTTCAATGTCGATATGGGGAATTTCTTTTATGCTTTTGCCTGAGAAGGCGCTGAGGACAAGAGCTACAAGGCCTTTGACGATCAAGGCGTCACTATCGCCTTGGTAGACAAGAATGGTATCTCCCGCATTGCTTTTCTGGAGCGTTTTTACAAGCCACACCTGAGAGACGCAGCCGCGCACGAGATTGTCCTCGCTGCGCATGTCATCAGGGAATTCAGGCAGCATGCGGCCGAGTTCGATCACATATTTATAACGATCTTCCCAATCTTCTAGGAATTCGAAATTTTCGACAATTTCTGTGAGTGAGGGCAGCATGTCACCATCTTGCGTTGAGAATTCGTGTTGGGTTTTAGATCGTGAGTAAACTCTCGATGCTTAGCTAGATAGTTTGATGGATAGAAAAAAGAAAGGCCGCTGTTGAAAAGGGCGGGGTTCAACGGCGGCCTGATAATGATTACTCACGGGAAAAGGTTGCATCCGTTCTTAAACGCGGTTCGCGGGTTTGGGCTGCGGCAAAAGAACGTCAAATTTTTCGGATTTCGGGAGGGCGACGGTTGGTTGTTGTAAAGACGTGTTTAGTTCTGCTTCGTCGCCAGTTGGTCCTTGCCAGGGAATGTTGCGATCTTGTTCTGACAGCGTATTGCTGTGGTTTTGGCTCGATGTCGGCGCAACGGCGTCATCGATATATTCATAGACCAACCGCGCGCTCTCTTTGGCTTTCTCGCCGAAAGCTTGCAAGGCGACGCCGCCCGTGACGCATGTCTGAGGGTTTCGCTGACAGAAACCAGACAAGTCATTCATTGTCGATTGCGCGGCGGCCAAAGCTTCAAATGTGGAAACGCCAACCTCCTTGGAGCTATTTTCACTCCCCGTGCCGATTGGAAGAACCAAAATCACAAGTCCAAGCCAAAATGCAGTTCTGATCAGAAAAAACATGGTTTGCCCTTACTCGTGTATTCGCTGTCGCGTCAGTTTTGGATAGTCAGCGTATTTGTCGAAACTTTGTTCGTGCCCCAAGTGTGTTGGCTCCCACCCTTCGTCCTCGTTGCTGTGGAGGCGACCCGGTGTGGAGGCGTCTGCGTCAACACTAGCAAGCTAGTCGCCAACTCCTCGTTTCAACTGAGAGGTAAATTTGATTCAAATTTTATTTATTTCACCGAAATGGCTTATTTCCAATGTTCAGAGGTGGGAAATTGTTCAAAATTTCGGTCATCCTTACCGTATCGTAAACGCGATCATGGAAACATCGTCCTTCGCTTTAGCGTTCTTTAAGTGCTTTTCCGCGATACTGACCGCAGTGAAGGAAAGGCGGATGTCCTTGAGGGTCCGATTCGGTGGTCGTGCGTATTAAAAATGGTTTTGTCGCTATAAATCGGTTTGTGGACGGGCTGGTTCATTCTTCTGTGGTTGAGAGTGAATTGGATAGCCTGCGCCATCGAAATTTCATTGCCACCAACTTGCTTGGCGGCTTGGCGGCGATGGTTTTTCTGCCGCTTAGTCTGGCGATTGCAGGACCTACTTCATTAGCGGTTACTATCGTGTTGGCCTGGCTTCTTGGTCAGTTACCTTTGGCGATGTTCCTGTCGAGGACGGGGGCCTTGGAAATGGCGCATATGATTTCGGCGGCGATGTTCACAACTTTCGTCGGCGCAATGGCGGCCCTTAGCGGCGGCGTGCATTCTTTCGCTATTGTCTGGCTTGCAATCGCGCCGCTCGAAGCGGCCCTTTCAGGGTCGCGTCGAGTAATCGCCGGCGTATTAGCTTTCTGCGCCTTGGTTGTGGCTGCGTTAACGCTGGGCGAGTCAGGTTTTTCTCAGGGAAGTGGAATTTTGTCTGTCGCCGGAGGCGTTGGGGGACCTTATTTAACCGCATTTTCGACTGTCGCGGCGCTTTGCTATGCGGGAATGATTGCGTTGAGGATCGATTGGGACGCGCGTCAAAAACAAAGTTTGATAAGCGAACAAGAAAGAAAGTTCCGTTTAGTGGCGGAAAACGCCTGTGACCTTATCACTGTGATAAACGCTTCTGGCGAGTTGACGTTCGCGAGCCCGGCCATTCAAAGCGTGTTGGGGATCTCTCCGGCGCAGGCGCAGAGAAATGGATTATTCGAACGCGTACATGTTGCTGATCGTCCAGTTTTTTTGAAGGCCATCTCTGATGCTGCGGTTGAAAAGAGAGAGCTGCAAATAGAATTTCGCGCGCGCCAAGGCGAAACTCGGCCTGGGAATTTAGGCGGCGTGCAATATGTATGGCTGGAAATGACATGCCGCAAGCTGATGGGGTCTGAAAGTGGTGTGGGGGGGCAGAACGCGGAGGGCGTTGTGGCTGTCATCCGGGATATTTCTCTCCGTAAATCCAAAGACGAGGAGTTGCAGGAAACGCGTGAAGTGGTTGAGGCGGCCAGCGCTTCCAAAACACGGTTTCTCGCGAATGTAAGTCATGAATTGCGCACGCCCCTGAATGCGATCATTGGCTTTTCAGATTTCTTAAGTAACGCGCCGCACATCATGAGCGATCCAGTGCGTGGACGTGAATATGTTGAATTGATTAATGAATCGGGCAAGCATTTGCTACAGGTGGTGGATGACGTTCTTGATATGTCAAAGATCGAGACCGGGAATTTCGAATTGACGGTCAGCGCGTTTGACGTTGGGAAATGCTTGGAAAGTTGCGTTAGAATGATGGCTGGTCAAGCTCAAAACGCTGATGTGGAGCTGAATTTGAAGGTGTCTGCTGACGTTGGTGAGTTTCCTGCGGATCAACGCGCTTGCAAGCAGATTATTTTGAACCTCTTGTCGAACGCCATAAAATTTACCGGGAAGGGGGGGCGCGTCGATCTTGAGGCGTACAGGGACGGAGAGGATTTGCTTTTGTTCGTTCGCGATAATGGCATTGGAATCGCTGCGCAGGACGTTAAACGCCTCGGAGTTCCGTTCTTTCAAGTGAATTCGGATTTTGACCGGTCTCATCAAGGTACAGGCTTGGGGCTTTCTATGGTGAAGGGCTTATGCGAG
Source organism: Stappiaceae bacterium (assembly GCA_048265185.1). Taxonomy (GTDB): domain Bacteria; phylum Pseudomonadota; class Alphaproteobacteria; order Rhizobiales; family Stappiaceae; genus JBLXBZ01. The sequence goes on from JBLXBZ010000002.1 coordinate 632,260, forward strand.
TTGCATGGCGGGTCGGTTAAGTTTGAAAGCGAAATAGATAGAGGCACATGTGCCGCGGTTAGGTTGCCCACCCCGGAAAAATTGCGAGCTGGTCGTACGGTCGTGCCTGTTAGGAGCAATATTGAGACACCCGCCCATATAGCTCCTGCAGAAGGGGAAGCGGGGCGCGGGGCTTCTGTGTTTAAGTCTGATGGAAAACGGGCGCGCGCCACTTTCGGACGTGCAAGGGGGGCGGCGTAAAATCACGTGCAAGTGCCGGAAAAGAGAAGATTGTCTGTTTTAAATCGTTTGAAGGTTGCAAGCCTTCGTGAGAAGGCGGCTGGTCAACAGACAAAGGCCCGTCAACCGAGCGTGTTGCAGAGTTTGAGTTATAATGTTTGGTGGTGCGAGATATGAGTCGTGAACAACAAACGCGTGTGAGACGAAGACGCGACCAACCGACTTCACGCGCTTCAAATCACCAGGAGGAGCAGATGGACAGTCGCGGCGTAAGTGGGTCGTCTCGTCTTGGCGCGGTGCTGATGGATAATCCGGCGGCTACGGGCGGCGCGATGGTGATGTTGCTGACGGGCTCTTTGATTGTCGCTAACGCTTTGTCCTTTCAGTCTGGTCCACACCCTGCGCCGCTTTTTGCTACGCGCCCGAAATTGGCTCCGGTTGAAAACGCGAGCGAACTGGCGGTGACAGCGGAACGAATTATGGCTTCTGTTCTGGTGCAGGATGTCCAAAAGGAATTACGCCGCCTTGGAGTTTATGTGGGGCCTTTAGATGGCGTAAACGGTCCGGCTACAGAGAGGGCTGTACGCGGCTATCAGCGCTCGCAGTCGATGCGCGAGACTGGTTTGATTGATGATACGCTGCTTGCGCGTTTGATATTAGACGCGCCGATCGAAAGCGCTAGTCAGCATGCGCCGCTTACGGGCCCATCTACTGAGAATGTGACGGCGATGGTTCCTGTGCCGCCTCAGGCTCCTCGAACGAACGCTTCACCGCAAACACTTTCCTCGCAGGACGTCACGCCGGAAATGAACCGGGTGCGGCAGGTTCAGAATTTGCTCTCTGAACTGGGGTATGGTCCATTAGGAGTCGACGGATTGTTGGGAGGGCAAACAAGCGGCGCTATTCGACGGTTCGAATTGGACCGCGGGTTGTCGGTCACAGGGGATGTCTCGGAAAGGTTGATGGCGGAGCTTGAGAAAGTTTCTGGCAAGTCAATCTCCCGATGAACCAAGTGGAAGAGATTGCCAATGCGGTTGACTAGTTCATTTTGGGTGTCGGCTCTTGTACGGCGGGTCTTTGACGAAGGCGCATACGCCGCTATTCGTAAAAAGGGTTCGCAGGAGGCCGGCGCTATTTTCATCGTGATGGATGGGCTGGATGGAACGGCGGACTTATACGGACCTTTGCCGCAAATGTTTGTGACTGAAAAACAGGCGGGCGAGCGCCTTTTTGAGCGTCTGATTGATTGTGGAGACGCGTTGAGCATTAATGAGCGGCTTCAACGCGAAGCTCGAATGGATGATGATTTTTGGGTGGTGGATATTGATGATCGATCTAAGCGGCGTTTTTTTGAAGTTTATGAGCATGACGATGACGCCTAGCGAATGCCAAGGTTGACTCCTTGTTGACCTTTAGAGGTGGACGCTTGATTTTGGCGGGCGCGCTTGTAAACGACAAAATTTGTTGAGGTCAGGAAGCGTCGCGGCGAATTCTTGAGAGACGCTGACTTGTTGTCGTTGCGTAGCTTTTGGTTTTGCCTCTCTTATTCGAGAGTTCATGTTTTTCCCCCGCGTATATTGATTGGTGTTTCGCCGCCGTTTGATGTGAGTAGGTTTTCTCATCGTCGCCGCCACGCCAAGTTTCGACGAATTTTCCCGCTGCCTGAAGGGGGATTTGGTTGAATAAGGCGATCAGATTGCGAATGGGCTCGAGCGACAACGAGAGGCCATACAGCCTGACCAGGATGCGTGCGGCGAAGTCTGCGTTCATGCCTGCTGCCTTAAGACAAATCGCGGTTGCTTCGCCGCTCATGTCATTGACTATGCGTGCGGCGGTCTCGGCGGATAAATTGAGTGTGTAGGAGAGGTGCGCCGCGAAGGCGGCGGCGCCGCCGTTCAAAGCGGCGCCGGCCAAGCGTTGCAAAATATCGGGTTTGACATGCGCGCGGGGCGAGGCGGGGCGAATACGAGGAGCCACGCCAGGTTCCAGAGACTGTGCGATTTCTGTCAGAACGCGTGTTTGCGCGCCGGAAATCGCTTTGAGGCGACCGGGACGATCAAGATCAAGAAAGTAAAAGAGCAGAAGTTTTGAGGGCAAAAGATCGTGATGAGCCAGCAAGGAGCATAGGCGCGACATCACTTCCGGACGTTGGCGGAGAATGCGTAGCATGGGCTCGCTCATGCTTGCGCCTAACCGTTCGATGAGCGAGGTTAAAGTTTCGTGGTCGGCGTGGCGACATAACTCGATGGCTACCTGCGTAGAGATAGAGGGTGTTTGCGCAAGAACGCGCCGAAGGCTTTCGGGGCCAGCGCCGACGATGGCTACAATGTCACTTTCTGGCAAATCAAGGCGTTGGGTCAGGATTTCTTGCGCGACTTCCGGAGCTTCATCGCGCGCAAGAGCGCGTAACGTTTCAAGAGGCGTATGTTGAAAGCTCGCCAGTCTCCGGGCGATTAAACGACGATTTTCAGTTGAAGCTTGGGGGAGATATTGCCGCGCTAGTTCTGCGAACAGAAGGCAATCTTCATGACTGTGATGAACTCGTTCGGTGAATAATTCGGCTGCTGCGCGCAAAATCAGATCAGGCTTCCCAGCCTGCCCACCATGGCTAAGCTCTATGAGACTGTCCGGGGTTAGGTCGTTGCTTTTCAACTCATTAACTCTGGCGTTTACGCATGACTAACAGCCTGATAACGGGGGTATTTGACCTCCGTAGTAAATATGGCGTCTGATTTGGTTTGAATGTGGGGCAAAAACATTAGCATCTTGTTAACTGTGAGACGCTTCCATTGAAATTAGCCAGGTTTTTGTAACTCGTCTCCTGATTGTGGTCGTCAGTAATACGCGGAATTGGAATCTAGTCTTGTTCTGCGTGAAAAGGAGAAACAAATGGGCGCCGTTCTTAATTTTATATATGAAGAAAAGCGCAAGGACCGTGCGGAGCGTGTGTTCTTGTCCAATGAAGATTCTCATCCGAAGATAATTATTTTTCCAGGCGTTAGGATAGAACGCGACATGGGGGATCTTGATGAGAATAATGTTGGAATTCATGACAATATAACCTCTGACGAATCGGGCTACGAACCTGAACGTTGAGGCTCGCAGAAGCAACAATTCGCCTGAATGGCATTTGCGCGCGCCAACGTGGGCGGGACGTCAGCAAAAGTCGAAGCGAAGGAGCTTTCTGAGTGTGGAGCAGCCGCAAGTTAGGACAACATGAGGCTGGCGGAGGGGGGATTGCGCGAAACGCTCGTCATGCTTGCTCGAAATATGGGCAAACTCATTTGGCGTTCTATCGACTGAGGGCCCCTTTGGCGCTGGTTTTACTTGTAACGGTTGGGGGATGCGCCCGACCAACAGGAGATTTTGGAAGAGCCGAGCCTAGCGTGATACACGATAAGGTGATGCCGGCTGTCGGGGGACAAATCGCCAGAGCGCGCGGCGAATCGGTTTCTAAATTCAATTTGACCAATGACGAAAAACTACTTCGTAATCTTGGATGGGGTTTAATTCGACCACCGTCGTCTGAAGATTGGATCCAGGGCACCCGGGTCGAATTGATGCGGACGCGAATTTTACCTGAAGAGAACGATGCGCTTAAGCTCAACTTATATTATTACTTTCTACGCTCCGCTAATTACCGCTCCAGCGACGCCAGATATGCTCGCGTCGCCGCTGATGCGACCGGAGACGCTGAGTTGGTTCCTCCATTTTGTGAAGTTGCGGTGCGTGTTTCAAAGGCGGATGATGAGAGATTACGTGCGCTGGGTCGTAATGACATTCCTGAAGATCAGGAGTATTTCGGTGCGCAGGCTCGCGTTTGGGAAAATCGAAAGTATACGGAATGGGTGATGCTGGCGCTCCGTTATAGGTTGAAGGCCTATCGGGAGGCCTTAGATAAATTGGAAGTGGAGACGCCGTCTGAACATGCGTTATGGGATGCCAATAGCGGGTTAAAACGACTTTCCGCCGCTATAGTCAATCTGGAAAAAGGGTGCCCTATCATTGATCGTTATGGTCAGTCAAAACAACCGAAACGTTCCAGAATTTACACGGGGTGGGGTACTGAACGTCCGCCGGTTAAAAAATAAAAACCAAGGCGTGGGCACTCAAAATTCCCTCCTTCTAGAGGCTCTATTTTGAGCGCTGCGGCTCAGATGCGACTTATAAATAATGGCAGGTGGAAGTGATCATTGCTTCTTCGATCATCGGGCGGTGAAAATTATCCGGCACGAACGCACGCAGTAAAAGGAAGCCTTTTTCCGCGTCGGTTTCAATGATGATCATGCTGTCCAGATCTTTGGGGGGGCGCTCGCGTAACAACGACAACTGGGCGCTGGTGAGAATAAGCATTTTGAGTTGTCCATGGCCCGCCGTACGGTCATTAAGACTGTAAAAAGCTTCACCTTTCGCGTTGAAGAGAGCGAGAGACCAGAAGGCGACGTTAAGCGAAGTTTCAACTTCTAACGGTCCATTTGATAACTCATATTGGCAGGTTGCATGCGCCATAGCGGGGTCTAGCATTGGAAGCTGTTCATTTAATGCTCCCTGATTGCTGATTAGATTGAACTTAGCATCTTCTCCCAAGCGGGAAATACGATCAAAGACATTGTCGGGGGCGTTGCTGGGAATCGACATGATTAGTAAAATATGGATGACGCCGCCTAGGAAAACTCCAGCAAAAACGACCGGTAGCCAACGCAAAAGAAAATGTTCTCCGATTGTCATGAACAGCTCCCTCGAATGATTGAGGGCATGTCTACTTTCGCTAAGTCGCTTCCTGTCGCCAGCGGTGTGTCATAAAGCCGGAGAATAAAAATTAAACCATCGCTTTGTTTTGAAAAAGGCAACCAGTTTCCAGATTGGGCGCTTGAAGAAGCTGTTATTTCAAAGTCGCCGTGGGGACGGCGTAGCAACCTGTTGCTCGCAAGCCAGCTTCTGTGAGCGTTCGTTGGAATTAATCTGTACTCTTTGTCTGTGGCGGTCAAAGTCCATAGACGGGAGGGGGGCGTCGTTCCTTGAATTGAATAGTTGCAATTTGGGTCTAGTTTTTCACCAGAAGAATCTTCTTTGGCAATCAGCCCCAAACCTTCCCCGCTGGTCAATGGAATGTGCCCTGTGCGGGCGTAAATTGCAGCGGAATAGGGGTCTGCATGTGGAGTTCCTGCTCGAAGATTTGTGGTCCAAACGTCGATGGACTGAGTCCCGAATGGGAGGCTGCCGTTGACGGCTAGAAATGTGGCGCCAACGCCAACGACAGTGGCGATCACAAGCATCACGAGCAAAGGGGCGAGAAGCCCCCCCGTTAGCGGGCGTAGGATCAATGGCTGATGATCCGGCGATAACCCGTTGGTTTCGTTATTATCCGGAAACGCCATGAATGTAGGTGCGTCGTTATGAGCGCTGGCGTATGGCGGGGGGGGGATGTGAAAGCTCACTGGGTAGTGGTTTCCTGAATATCATGGCCTGCATGCTGGCGGTTAACTGTTTGAGTTACAGGCGGCTTTGATTTTATTTGGCTTGTTTTATGAAGATCACGTTTTCCTTTTTCAAAGTCTCGTCCAATTGCGGTTAATAAAGAAATTGACGCTTCGCGTAGTAGTTTTGTTTGGGCGGGGTCGACGTCGGTGATCTGCGCGGTGGCTACGTTGTCTGTGTTAGAAGTTGGCGGTCCATCAACGCCGGGCAGGGGAGACGGTTTGGTTTCTTGGTGAACGTTCGCCATGATTATACGCCATGTAATAGCGGGGAGAGAGCCTCCGGTCATATTGCGTGTGGTGGAGAAATCGTCATTGCCGAACCAAACGGCTAGTGAATAGCTTCCCGTGTAGCCGACAAACCAAGCGTCGCGGTAGGATTGTGTCGTCCCGGTTTTACCTGCGGCGCGTAGGCCGGGGATCTTTGCTTTACGCCCTGTACCGTTTTCGATAGCATTAACGAGAATTTTGTTCATTTGGGCTGCGGCTTGGGCTGGAATTATGCGTTTTGGCGATTGGCGTTCGGTCGACCAGTCGTAAATTATCTCGCCGCTCGAGTCGGTAATTTGAATAATGGCGTGAGGCGTGACTTTCAAACCTCCAGTGGCGAACGCGCCATATGCGTGCGCCATCTCCAGAACGTTGACTTCCTCCACGCCCAAAGGCAGAGCGCGACTGATTTGTAATTCTGACGCAATCCCCATGTTATGAGCGGTTTCGATAATTTTTTCCTGACCAATAGCTTGCGCCAAACGTACGGGTACAGTGTTTATTGATCTGGTTAGCGCGTCTTTCAAAGTCACGGCTCCGCGGTAGCTGCGGCCATAATTACGAGGCGTCCATCCGTCGATTGTGATTGGCGCGTCGGGCATGACGGATGTGGGAGTGTATCCATTCATGAAGGCGGTGATATAGACGAAGGGCTTGAACGAAGAGCCAGGTTGACGGAGCGCATGGACAGCTCGGTTAAACTGGGACGATCCGTAGTTCTTGCCGCCTACCATGGCCCGAACCGCGCCGGTTGATGTGGCGACGAGCGCGGTTGCCGCTTCCTCTACATTGTAGCGATCTCCATATTGGCGCAGAGTTGACAGAACGGCCTGCTCTGATTGACGCTGTAATTCGGGATCTAGCGTTGTATGTACAGTGACAATGCGATTATTGGCGAGTTTCGGGTGTGTTTTCGCTAAATTTTTGACTTGCTCGAAAGCGTAATCGAGAAAATAATCGGGCAAGATATCCTTGGAGCGATCAACGGCGGTCGCGGGGTTTTGTCGCGCTATTATTACTTGCCCTTCTGTCATGTAACCGGCTTTGACCATGTTGGACAGAACTACATTCGCGCGAGCGCGGGCGGCGGGGAGGTTTATGTGCGGCGCGTATTTGCTCGGCGCCTTGAACAATCCGCCAAGCATGGCGGATTCGGCGAGGGATAAATCTCGAACATTTTTTCCAAAATAAAACTCAGCCGCCGCGGCGACGCCGAAAGTGCCGCCTCCCATATAAGCGCGATCTAGGTACAGTTTCAAAATCTCGTGCTTGGTCAAATTCGCTTCCAGCCAAAGAGCGAGAAAGGCTTCTTTGATTTTTCGTTGTAACGTACGCTCATTGCTCAGAAATAGGTTTTTCGCTAATTGCTGGGTGATTGAAGAGCCGCCCTGCACCACGGAGCGGGCGCGTAAGTTTTCACCCATCGCGCGGAACGTACCGACGATGTCAATGCCAAAATGCTCGAAGAACCGCCGATCTTCGGTCGCCAGCGCCGCTTGGACTAATTGGTCGGGTAAATCCTCCAATGGCACGGTGTCATTGAGGAAGATACCTCGCCGTCCCATGTCATTTCCAAAGCGATCGAGAAATGTGACGGAAAAATCTTCTGTGGTGCGCCAGTCGGCTCGCGCCGTCGCCTTGAAGGCGGGTTGCGCCAGAGCAAGCATTAGCACCAAGCCGATCAAGCCGAAGGTGAGAGCGTCTGAAGCAAGTTCTGAGAAAAGGCGAGCCAAGCCCTGGACGCGAAAACGGTGAATGAACGACGAGTAGGTTTCGAATGTCTGGCCTATCGCATTTCCAGCGCGCCAGGTCGTGGTGTCGAAAGTTGCGTCCGTCGCAAGCAATAGTCGCTTAACGCGCTGACGAAGGTGCGCGTTTTTTTCATGCGACCCGCCATCGGGTTGTTGCGAAGGAGTGGACACCGTTATATTCCGTACTCTGCTCGTTTCTAACTACACCTTCGTTGAGGCTTTTTCAGCTTGGTTGTTTTTGTTGTCTGGCGCTCAGCTAATTCGATTTAAAAGCGCCTCCGTCCACGACTATAGCCGCCAAGGCAATCTTATGGAACAAAAACACATGCCTAAATTCAACGCCAACTCTGCAGGAATTGAAAGTACCCCTTTTTGGAAGCGCAAGTCGCTTGAGGATATGAGCGAGGGAGAATGGGAGTCGCTTTGCGATGGTTGCGGGCGTTGCTGCCTCAACAAGCTTGAGGACTGGGATACGGGTGAGATTGTGTGGACGCGGGTCGCTTGCTCTCTTCTCGATGAGAATTCATGTCGTTGTAAAGACTATGATAATCGCTTCTCAACCATTCCAGACTGCGTTCAACTCACGCCTGAGCAGGTCCGGAGAATGACATGGCTACCGCCCACTTGCGCTTATCAATTATTGGCCGAAGGGCGAGATCTTTACTGGTGGCATCCGCTGGTCTCCGGTGACGCGCAGTCCGTGCATGAGGCGGGCGTTTCCGTTCGCGGGGGAACCGTCAGCGAAGAAGACGTGGGCGTGGAAGAATATGAAAATTACATCATCGTCTGGCCTGAAGAAACGCAGACCAGGGGCGAAGAGGCGTGAAATAGGTTGAAAGCGGTTTGAAGGCGTGAAGCGTCGCGCCGACTGGCTGTTAAATTTTTTTAGATAAAAATAGGAATATATTCTTGACAGCGTGACGCTGGAGTGGTAGGGTTTTTATATGGTCGAAGAATTGCGTCTTGGGGTGGTTCTTTGGGTCCTATTATAGGGGCGGCTTTTCAGGGGGAGGATATCGTGGCCGAATTTTTGGCGGGATCTGGTTTGGAGCGCTTGAACGCTTGAACGCTTGAACGCTTGAACGCTTGAACGCTTGAACGCTTGAACGCTTGAACGCTTGAACGCTT